>NZ_VXDB01000009.1 GCF_008711325.1 Roseibium sediminis | reverse complement strand
GATCTCAGGCAGAAATTCCACTTATTGAAACGCCCAATTTTGCCGAGCCACCTCTAACCAACCGTTACGATATTTCTTAGCTGAATCCGAGGTGAAGTCTTCATAGCCAAACTCAAATCGCGCGTTTGCTGACCTGACTATGTTTTACTAGAAAATTTGATTGAAGGGCACCATCGCAAAAGTCAGCAGTGTTAACTTAGTCGCAGTTCCAAGTTCGCCCTACAACGTTTCATCAATTGCCCGCATAATTGCCGATCATTCATCGAGCCTTTACCCAGCGTCTTGTAGGAATTGCAAACACTGCGAGGAGTGCCTACATGAGTCGCAGAATTATGCGGGGTTAATTCGAATTTCAGGAAGGTTTGCATGTCCGATTTCAATGTCCAGATTGAGAAATCAAAGCAAGACGTGGCTGCTGCACGGCAGAAGATTGATGAGCTGACCGGCAAGATCGAGGCGGCTCACACGAAGCTCAAGACAGGCCAGGATATTTCGGTCGATATCGAGAACGCGACCCTTGAGGATGTGCATGCCCACACCGAGCTGATGGGCGCCAATATTGCCGAACTGATCATGGGCCTCGATGACGTAACAGCGAATTTTTCCAAGGACTTCGACGCCATGCGGTCCAAGACCGGGTGGGAGTCCTTTGTTGGCCTGTTCTCCAAGAACCGCTCCGACAGCATTCGTCAGGAGCGCATGCGCTCTGCAAGCATTGACGACAAGCTGCAGGACCTGATTTCCAAGTCGAATGTCATCAGCCAGCTGCTGCAGGAGCAGCTTGCAACGCTGAACGATCACAGCAAGCGCGTGGAAGGCAATCTGTCCGAGACGCTGAACCAGCGCGAACAGGCGGTGGAAGCGCTCGAAGGCATCAAGCAGCAGCTTGTTGCAATGGATCCGGAAATCATCGCACTTGAAAACAAGATTGCGGTTGAAACGGATGCCGCTGCCCGCACCAAACTGGAAAGCGAGCTGGCGGAGAAGAACGCAGAATATAACCGCCTCGCCCAGGAAGAGCAGGTCAAGCTGGCCGAAAGCCAGACGCTTGAGCGCTATATCGAAAAGGGCAAGACCTGGGTCGACAGCCTGCAGAACCAGGCCGCGACACAGATGGTTCTGATCAACAAGCTGCAGACAGACACCAAACAGCGTGTTGTCCTCTATGATGCCCTCGTCAAGTCGCTGAAGACGGCGCAGCAGCAGGATATCGCCCACAAGATCAACGAGATCGGCGTTGCGACCGACAAGGAAGCCCAGTCCGCCATGGCCGCTATCGGCTCGGCGACGAACCAACGCATGGCTGACATGATGGAAGCCCATGAGGACCATATGGTCTTTGCGCGCAGGGTTCTGGAAGAAAAGGCAAAGTCCGACGAACGTTTTGCCCGCCGCTTCGAGAAGATCGTAGAAAAGCACGACAAGAACGCCTACGGCGCTTGAGGGGTATAGGCCTTGGACCTGACCCTCGACCATCGCAAGCTTGAAGAAGCGCATGAAACACGGCGCTACTTCACCAAGTTCGAACGGATCATCACGCATCTTCGGACAGTCGCCGACAGCGTGGTATCGGAAGATACCGCGCTGGAAGCGGAAATTCCGATCCTGCAGGACTATCTCGGGGCGCTGGCTGGAACCTTTTCGGCCCTGTCCTTCAAGTATCTGCTGGCCAGCCGCGTTTCGGGCATGATGCCCAACCAGTTGACCATCGACAGGCACGAAAGCGGCTTTCCGATCTTTCAGGAAATCCTGCAGATGGCTAATGACGCCATGCAGGTGCCCAATCACCTGAAATCGCTTCCTTCCATGAAGGAACTGAAGCAGGGCATGGTGAACCATATCCTGCGCGAACAGACCGTACCGCTGAACCTGCAGTTCGCGGCTTCCCAGCGGCGCTACTATGAGCAGATCGCCAGCGGTCCGATCTTCTGGGCGCAAAACGATCCGCGCATCATCTGGGCCGAAGATGCCAATGTCCGCCGACGCAACTACCGCATTCACTGGGCGGTCTATGACAGCCAGCAGAACATTCCGCTGATCTATGTCATGGATGTCGAGGACAGCGGCAGTCGCCCCCTCGCTCACGATCATCGCCGATGGCCGCGGGTGCAGAGCCATCTGATCGCGCAGTCTTCTGCCGGTCTGAAGCTGGTGACGATTGCTAGCGGCTTCGACCGCGACTTTGACGATCTCCACCCGAAGCGGCTGAGACGGTTCTATGTAGGGCCGATGTACAGCCATGCGTTCACACAGCAATCGGGGCCCTTGCGGGAAGTTCTGGCGCAGGCAAGCAGCAAGCCGGGAGAAGACTGGGCTCTCGCCTGGACGACGGAAACCCTGCATGCAGCCTCTGTCACCCACGAACCGCTGGGCTTTTTCAGCACGGTGGAACGGCAGGTCTACAAGCTCGACCCGTTCGCTGCCCATGGCGCAAACCCGCAGGATGCTGCCGGCCACACACAGCAGCAGCGCTCGATCATTTTGCCGCAAAGCCCCTATCAGGTTCTGGCCGAACGCAACCCGCCGGGTTTTTCCAATATCCGCAAATACGCCGTGAGCCCCTCCGGCAAGATTATCAGCTACAAATAGGTTTCATCACGTGACACTTTCCACCGATCTCATGGAACTGAACGAAGACCGGATCCGCGCGAAATACACGCTTGCGGAAACCATGCTGGACGGCTTCGATCACACACCACGCATTGCCCGCAAGAGCGAACCAGACAGGGTTCAGGAGCGTTCCAGCGGTCTGGGAACACGGCGCCGGTTTCGGTCCACAACGCCGGGCCTTGTCACCCGTTCCACTGCCCGGCCGGACGGCGTCCAGTTGAGCAGCCGAATTCTTGAAAGTGACGAGGACGTTCTTACAACGCCGGTTCAGGCAAGTGTCCTGCGCGCCTTGCGGCGCTCTCTGGCTGTGGCACAAGTTGCCTCCGACCAGTTTGCAGAGCAATCCGGCCTTGCCGATCTGAAGCGCAAGAACCTTGCAGGATCGTTGGACGCGTCAGACAAGACGCGTTTTCAGGACCTTCTGAAGGCGTCTTCGCTGATCGTGCTGCATGTCTTTGCCAACATGACCGATTTCCTGCTCGCCGAGCTTGTCAGCGAAACGCAGGAAACCGAAGCGCAGAGCGGCGAGATCGAGGAAATCCTGCTGGACAACGACCAGCTGGCCCTGCATGGCATCCTCTGGGAGCTCGATCAGGAAATCGCCAGCGGTGTTTCCAACGATGCGGAGTTGGTGGCGATCCTTCGCTCGGCCTGCGAACAGGTCATGGAAAAGGTCACGCTTCGCGCGGAGAGCACCTCCCATCTGGACGCTTTCAACGCGGCGCACTACCGGGTTGAGGCGGACAATTTCGAGATCACCGGCTTCACCCCGGCTGCGCGGGCAAAATCGACAACGCTTGCGATGGCATTCAAGAAGCCGGAAGAAGTCATCGGCAACCACATTGCCAAGTATCAGTCGATGAAGCTGGCCAAGATGCTGATGGCCTATGACTTTCAGCGCAAGCTGAACCCGTTTGCCGAACTCGGCGGGTTCATCTTCACCTTCATGGGCGATGGCAAGCCGGGAACGGGCAAGACCACGCTCATCCAGATGATGGCCGGGTTGATCAGCGACTATTGCAACAACGCCGGTTACGCTTTCCGATACCAGAACCTGTCCACGGACAACATCGACAGCTACCAGGGCAAGTCCGGCCAGAACGCCAAGGCTTTCATCCGCAACATCATTGATCCTAACGTCATCGGCTTCGGCACGATTGATGATATCGACCAGCTTGCGGGCAAACGCGGCGATCGGCAGTCTTCCGCTGGTCAGTTGGAAATCACCGCCGTCCTGATGGAGAGCTTCGCCGGGGCGAACACGGTCGTGCGCGGCAACTGCACATTCGGCATGTTCTCAAACTATCCGGAGAACGTCGACGATGCCCTGCGGCAACGCGCAGGAGCCCGCTTCCTCGTTGATGGCCCACAGTCGCGGGAAGACTATATCGACATTCTCCACCTGCTGATGGGCAAGAACCACTCCATGCCGGTTGGAGATCATGATCTCTTCGAGGCACAGGCCATCAAGAAGGCTGTGGCCGCTTCCTACGACAAGCATTCGCGGCCGCAGGAAGACGGATTGGTCAAGGTGTTCGAAAAGGTACGCAACACCGTTGGCGATCTCGACACGATTGCGAAACTCGGGACTTATCTGAAGGCCATTCAGGAAGCAGACGAACGCTTTACCGGGCGCGCCATCAAGAACATCACCGATGCCGTAAAGGTGCGGGCGATGGATTTCGAGCTACCCAACGAATGGATGGAAAATCCGGATCTCTTCCTGTTCAAGGATTACGAGACCAAGAAGGCGATGATCGCAGACCTTGCCCAACCCATCACAGTTGACATGGTCATTCAGGAAATCAACCGCTACGCCGACAGTGAATTCCGCTATGCGGACAAATCGGACGAAGTCGCGATTGAGAACGCCGTTCGCGAAATGCAGCGCATGGAAGAGGCCAAACGCCGCTATATGGAAGTCAGCCGCTCATGATGAGGCTTGTCAAAAACGGTCTGATGTATGGCAACCTCTATGAGGTCAGTTCTCCAGCCATGGTGGAGCGGTATAACCGTGCAATGTACCAGCTGATCGGCCGTCGAACGGAACTTACCGAGTTTCACATCGACATTTCCGGCTTTTCGCCGGAAATCGGCGACGAGCTGGACGACATTTATTATCTGAACCCGAACGGTAGCAACCGTCAGTTCATTCTGCTGTCGCCCGAGCAGAAAAAGGCGCCTCTTTTGAATGCGCGGTTTTCAACCTCGCGTACAATCATCCGCAGCTACTTTGATCAGAACGAAGAACAACTCTTTGCCCTGACCGCCCGTGATGCCGTTGTCGGTGAGCTGGTCAATTCGGTCCTTGTCGTCAAGGAGCCCAAGGACCTCTTCTATATCCGTGACATCGTCGTCGAAGCGGACACGCTTGGCGGCCACGCCGAAGCAAGCGATGAACTTGCGGGCAAGATCGACCGCTTCATGAGCGAAGACGATGCCTGGTGGGATGATCTGCTGATTTCAGACATGATCACACTGGCCCGTCAGACCGGCGACATCGTGCGCTCCCCGATCAAGCTCACGCCACAAAGCTGCACACAAAAGAACTTCTACACCAGCCACTTTGGTGGCCTTTACATCTTTCAGGATGTCAGCCAGCCCGCCTGCATTTCGGTCTGGTCCAACAAACCGGGCGACGATATTCCGGTCAATGAAAGCTTCAACCTCACCGACCCGGAGTCAGTTGCTGCCTTCTTGTCCGTCAACGGCCTTGTTGAAACGCTGACAGCGAAATGGGTTCCGAACGCGCAGAGCATCATCAAGCAGAAGCTCGACTTCATCGCGATTGACACAGCAGCAAATGAGGGTGAAGACCTTTCGTATGTCTCCCGCCGCGACCTGCGCAACCTGATGCGCAAGTACCATGACAAGATGCCGGCGGAATACCATTCGCTTCGGCAGGTCTGGCTCTGCCTGAAGGCAGGCGGCAAGTTGCCGAAGGTTCCGGTCACCGACCCTGCCTATTTCTACCTTCTTCGGGCCCAGAACCATGCGGACAGGGATCTGGTCAACATGCTGCTCGCGCAGCTGACACCACTTGATTTCCGCCAGCTTTTCATCTGCCACAAAGATGCATTCTACGCCGCCTACAAGACATGGCACGAGCAGAAGAAGACCTATGTCGCCAAATTCCTGGCCGAGGAATACATGGTCGACAAGGTGGGAACCCGCGAAGAGCTTTTTGGTCCGGAACCGGCAATGGACACCGACTATGTCGATCTGGGTCTGGGCAGGAATGTAGGTCCCTGGGGAAGAATTCCCCGCGCTAGTGACCATGACCGATATGAAGACGATGAGGATGACGATTGATGAGAATACTCAAGTGGATAATCGGTATCCCGCTCGTCCTGTTCCTGGTCGCCTTTGCTCACTACACGCTGCCGGGTCGTGACATCGTCCGCATTGTCGGCACGGACGTGAAGCGCATGGATATCGGGTCTTCGTCCTGGTTCTGGGCGGCACCGGATGCGGGCACGAATAGCAGCTGGACCCGTGATGTCCGCTTCATCAACACCGTCTGGCCGGACGGAGAACCGCGGGTCTATCGGAACGAGGATACGGACTGGGGCTGGCCGCCCTACTTCAAGTTCGACAGCAGCAACATCACCGCGCAGGCGCAGGATCTGGCGAAGAAGGACAAGGATGTCTGGGTGGCCGTGACCCATTACGGCTGGCGGATAAAGCTGTTCACGATCTTTCCGAACGCGATTTCCATGAAGGAAGTCGAGGGACCGGATGTGTTCCTGATCCCGTGGTTCAATATCCTGTTCCTCGCAGTCGTTGCTGCCATCCTGTTTGTCGCAGCCCGGACGCTCGCCATCTTCAAGCGAGATCACGTTGACCCGATCGTCGACAAGGTCGACGACTTTGTGGACGATGTGAGCGAAAACGCTGAGCAGGCCCACAAGACCGTGAGGGAAAACGCCACAACCGCCACCTCCGGTTTCCGCCGCTGGCTGAAACGCTGGTTTGGATAAAAATGGCTGCTTCAGAGTTGGCGACGCGTATCAGTCGCCAACCCTCACCCAGGAATTATGCGAGGTTACTCTGCAGTTTGGCGCGCTGCCCATGATCGCGGCAACTTCCGTGGGCAAGGCGATCTGAACGGTGGAGAGATGCTCGATCCTCTCTTCTGATGCCACGGTCAGCTTCCACACCAATTTGCTGCCCTGCCCTTGTCCTTTCGGGATCTGATTGAAGAGCTGCGAGAACACTTCCGCACTCCACGCATCCTCGCCCGCTGTTCGCCACTTAAGCGAGCCCAGTCCTTCAGCCTTGAGGCGTTTGGTCATTTCCAGCTGGTCAGGATGAAAGGGTATTTCGAAGGTCAACCGACGTGGCGCCTGCCACTCTGCCGGTAGTGCCCCTGGTGACATGGGGAAAGCCTTCTGCATCATTGGCGGACAACCATCCATTTTCGTTGCCCCGATATGTGCTTTCCAGAGACCCGACTTGGGCTGCAGGCCTTTGAAGAAAGCAATTTCGTCCTTTCCATCCCCTCCGCAGGCCTGATCTATCGCGCCACGGGGTCGTGTATCCCAACGGGTACCGCCAACGCCGGTTACCAGCACCGCGTCTCGTGACGGCGCAAGACCCGCACCCGCATTCAACGCCGCAGCTTCCACAGCCTCAAAGGACACGTCGGAAATGTAGAAATATGCCCCGGAGCCCGTGCAATTGGCGACGATTGCCTTCTCACCAGCCTCTGTACGCGTCGAGAGGCAAGAACCTGCAAGAACAATACAGGCCAAAAGCAAGGTGGATTTGAACTCGAAACGCAGTGTGCTGGATCGCTTGGAAAATATCATTGGGCTGCCTTTCGGGAGGGAGCCAGAAGATCAAGCAACTGCTGGCCATTGAGTGCAGCCGGCTGTCCTGATGCTCCTCCAACAACAAGATTGGACCTGATCAACCCGAACTCTGCCTCGGAGATGTAGGGTGTAAACTCGCACAAGAGCTGGTTCGCAGCTGCCTCGCGGCAGTTCTCGCCCTCGTCCTGATTGAGCCCGATCAGCTTGAAGTTTCCACCGCGATCCCGATCAAAGAACCATGTGGAATAGCGGCCATCTTCTCGTTGTCTGGCCGCTTCCACTGACCAAAGCGCAGGCATGCGTCCGGAAATCACGGGCGGATTGGGATATTTGAACTCGCACGCCTCATCCGCGCATCTTCGGATCACTTCACCTGTCGTCAGGGTGAACTGCAATGTCTGCAAGGCGCGAACGAGATCGTCATCTGATTGATCCGGGTCGGCACACAGGCTTCCCGCACGGGTCAGATAACACCCTCTGTCACCAAGCGGCCAGTTTTCGGGGTTGAGCCAGATCGAGTGCGCCGAACCTGTCTTTTGAACGAATTCGGCCCTTGGGTGCGGAGAAGCCGCCTGGACATCTGCAACCCAGTTTTCCGGCAGATAAAAGGCAAGTCCGCTCTCTTGGTCGCGAATGTCGCAACTTGGGGTCGTCTTGTCGCCAGGCAAGCAGCGATGAGGATAGTCTGACCATGCTTTTCCTCCGGCTTCCTTTCCGTTTTCGCACCTATCCGGCCCATGCCCCAAAGCATCCGCACAAGCTTGTCCTTCCATCTCACCCGCTTGCATTGCTCCAAGCAGGGCATTCAGGACCGCCCCTTGATCGATCTCGCCGTTTGGGCCAGCATTTTGGGCAGCCCCCAAAAGCGCGTTGAGCATTGCCTTGGTCTGCGGGTCTTCGCCTGCCATCTGCTTCATCACTTCGCCTGCAAAATCGGGTGCGCTGACAGGTGCAGGAGGAGCGCTGACGATAGGCACTGATACCGGTTGCCAGATCAGCGTCGCCTTGATGAGCTGAAAGGCCGACAGGACCTCCACATCCGAACTGGAAAACATGCAGAACTGCCCAAGGTCTCCAACGTCCTCGCACGGGCCGTTGAAACTGGACCACTGATGCGGCCCCAACACAAAGGCGTCATTTGACCCGGTGCGGAAGACATTCACATGTGGCGGCACTCGAACGCCGGCTTCCTGCTGTCCGGCAGTGTAGGCTTCCTGTGACGGCTGATCCGTCCACCAACCAGCAGGCAGCAGAAACGACAGTCCAGTGGCGGCATCGGTGATCTGACAGGGGGCCGGACCTGCACAGGCGTAGACACTGTCCTCGCCAACCTCGTGCTGGTACGTTCCCACCGCCCCCTGTTCAGTACCGCCGCGTTGTTCGGTACCGGCCTCTACCTTTTTGCGAAGCGCTCCCGCACCGGTGGCATCGTCCTGCACGGTTCCAACTTCGATCTGAACCCGAGCCTTTTCCACCCGATCCCAGGCGGTATTGGTACTGACATAAACAATGTCGTAGGTTCCCGGCTCTTCCGGAGCTGTCAGCTTGTTGCCTTCCGAAAGGCTGGCGAGGGTAACCGCCCAGCCAATCTGTGTGTCGCCCTGCCAGATTTCGATGTGATCGCTTCGCATCTGGCTGCCTGTCGACTGGATCTGGATCTCCGCGCCCGGTTCAACGGAAACTGGCGCCATCAGACTGACTTCAGGATCGGTCTCCGCAACGATCTCCAGTTCCTCAAGAACCTCCTCGCCCCAGGTTTCCAGCTTCAGAATATAGCGACCCGGCTCTGCCGGCAGGTTGATGCTCGCCGACTTGGAGCCTTCCTTGCCATCAACAGTCGAATAGGTAATGGACTCGCCACCAGCTGAATAAAGTCTCAGCGCAAAGGCAGCCCCTCCTTCTTCCTGCCCGGCTTGCAGGAACCTGAGGTCAATGACCACGCTTTCTCCGCGCGCCGCGTAGGGTCCGCGATCCCGCAGCGCTATCACCGGAAGCTGCCCTTTCATGACAACATAAATGTCTTGCGGCTCGGAGCCGACGACGAACGACGTCTCACCCCGTCCCGCTTTCGCGGTAACAATGGCTGTATAGGCCCCAGCTGCCACCTCGATTGGGAACGCCTGATAGCGCGCGTCTCCACTCACTGTCGCCAGCACCTTCTCAAGACCGGTTTGCTCATCGCGCAAGGTCCACTGATAACTGTCAGGCATCGAACCGGGATAGGAAAAGAACAACCGGGTTCCCACAGGAGCAGCAGCCGGTATTTCGGCACTTACACGAGCCAGCGCTTCAGCAAGCTCTGCGCCGGATTGGGGCCGCATCAAAAGCCCGCCTGTTGCCTCGGGAACACATGCGAGCGTGTTGGCCTCTGCTACCGTCAAGCCAAAGCCGACCACATGCGCGCGAAGCTTGATCCCCTCATTGGCAAGGCTTTTTGCCACTTCACACGGATCCACCCCACAGGTCTCCAGACCATCGGTCACGAGAACGATATCGGCTTCCTCAGCCGTGCGCGGCACCTCCCGGGCGGCCAGAAGCAGGGACTGACCAAGCGGCGTCTTGCCTTTCGGGCTGATCCTGTCGAGGCGCTGGGCAAGCACCACTGCCCCTTGTCCGCTCACCGGTGAAATCACTTCAATATCAGAACAGTCACCTTTCCTGTTGTGACCATAGGCGACAGCCCCAAGCGGCACGCTTGCATCCCGGGACAACAGAAAACCACCCAAGACGTCTCGGGCGACTTCGATTTTGGTCTGACCATCCTTCAGCCGCCCCCACATGGACCCGGACGCATCAAGGATCAGAACGGTCGCCTTGTCCGCCTCCGCAGCAACTGCGATCGAAGGTGATGAAACTGGTACAGCCTGGGCGATCAGAAGAGCGAAGAGCAGAGCCCACGTCCGATCCCGCCTGATGGTTTTGTTCCAACAGGCAACCAACAACCTGAAAACGTGCAACATTCCTGATCTCTCATTTCAAACCGGGACCAGACGCACTTTGGGGTTATAAAGCGTTGGTCTTGTCAAAATGGAGGATAGGAACACCGTGTCGCAGCGTCTTGGGCGATGCGGCACTCAAATTCGGGGAATATGGCACAGCAGCCCGTTTGGCCGCCTATCGCGCCCCGAGAGCTTGGGCGCGAACATCCCTTGGTGTCATTCCATAGGTTCTGCGGAACCGGGCGTTGAACCAGGAAAGATCGCCGAATCCGGCATCCATGGCAATTTGGGAGATCCCCGAACCGGCATGCGCCGGGTCGCATAACATGCAATAGGCAAGTGCCAATTTCCGGCTGGCGACGAAGTCTCCAAAGGACATCCCCTCGCCTTCAAACAAGGACCGCAGATATCTCGGACTGATGCCGTGTCGGCGGGTCATCCAGTCGGCAGACAAGTCCGGCGAAGTAAGATGTCTCTCGACGTCCGCCTTGATAGCCTTCAGGCGCGCGGCCCGAACCCCTCTGCCAGCGGCAATTTCCGCGGCATCCCGCGTTGCCCCCAGTGCCATCAGGGCGAGATCCTGAACATGGCTTGCACATTGCGCTGTTTCCCCCGGAGCCAATTGCCCCAACTCGTCGTGTAAACTGCGGGCATAGGTGAAAAATAGCCGCCATTGCGGCGTCAATGACGTTGCCTTGCGAAGCACATCGTTGAGGCCACCGGTAGCTGAGGCAAGGTGCACGCGCGGGACGGAAACATAGAACCCCTCCGTAGGTTCCCCGTTGAACTTCAACGTCCCGGCCACATCCCCCGGATCGGCATAAACGAGGCCGGGCATCAGGTGCTCCTGTTCCCCTCCCGTTTGATGGATGGAGCAACTACCGGACAAGGGTATGTGGAACATGACGTTGTCACCGGACTCTTGCGCATGCGTCTTCGTCCGGATCGCTGTCGATGGCGAATGAGACCCGTGTCCGACAATCAGCTCATGCAGCACCCCGATCCGTGTTTCGGAGCGAAAAGACTGCAAATCCTCGGGTATGAAGTCCACTTTCGTGATTGTCGCGACGACATCCCGAAATTCGTCAACCCGGCGGCTAACGTCTAAATCCTGCGAGCGAATGGCAAAAAGCGTCACAGTTCACGCTCCAACAACACAAGAAAACCCTGAACACAAACGAACCGCTACGTTAAGTCCCACCGAGGCAATTGCAAGGATATCCTTGGCCTTTCCTGACGTTGCAAAAACCGCCAACGCTTATCCCGCTCCATTTGCGACAATTCCCATCATGGCTGCGTTTTGGACTTGCGGGAAACTGAAATTCAGCGAACGGTGGGAGCGTCTTGGTAATTTCCGGGGGGATAGACGCCAAAATGCCTGGTCAGAATCTACCGTTTTCGAAGGGCGAATACGAAAGACGCCTGAAACTCGTTCGCGAAGAAATGGCCGCGCGCGGCATGGATGTCCTCTTCATCGAAGACCCCTCAAACATGGCCTGGATAACCGGCTATGACGGTTGGTCGTTCTATGTCCATCAGGGCGTCGTGGTGTTTCATGATTCTGACCCGATCTGGTGGGGACGGCGCCAGGACGCAAACGGCGCGCGCCGGACGGTCTGGATGCCGGATGATCATGTCCGGTTCTATCTTGACCATTTTGTTCAATCGACGGTTCGCCATCCCATGCAGGACCTCGCAGCCCTTCTGGCAGACCGGGGATATGCCAACAAGCGGATCGGCGTAGAGCTTGAAAACTACTATTTCTCGGCCAAGGCCTACCTCACCCTGCAGGCAGAATTGCCCAATGCGGCTTTTGTCGATGCAACTGCACTGGTGAACTGGAAGCGCGGCATCAAATCTGCTGAAGAAATCACCTTGATGCGCAAGGCCGCCCGGATATCCGAGAAGATCATCGACGGGATTTATGCCCGGGCCGAACCGGGCGCCCGCAAGGCAGATCTGGTCGCGGAAATCTATGCTGACGCCATTCGTGGTCTGGATGATGCCTGGGGCGACTATCCGGCCATTGTGCCCCTTTTGCCGAGCGGGTCGTCCGCAGCTGCCCCACATCTGACGTGGGATGGCGGCGCACTGCAGAAAGGCGAAGCAACGTTCTTCGAGATATCCGGCTGCTTCCGCCGCTACCATGCTCCGCTTTGCCGGACTGTCTTTCTGGGCAAGCCACCGCAATTTATGCGCGATGCTGAAAAGGCGCTTGTCGAGGGGCTTGAAGCTGGTCTCGACAAGGCGCGCGCAGGCAACACCGCTGGCGATATCTACCGCGCCCTCGCCGCCCCGCTGGAGCGCGCTGGGATCGAGCGAGGGGCACGAGCAGGATACCCGATCGGAATTTCCTATCCCCCCGACTGGGGCGAGCGCACAGTCTCCATTCGCGATGAAGATACAACCGTCCTGCAACCCGGCATGACCTTCCATTTCATGCCGGGCCTGTGGATGGACGATTGGGGAATGGAAATTACCGAGAGCATTCTGATAACTGAAACAGGACCTGCAGAATGCTTCTGCAGCAAACCGCGCGAACTCCACGTGAAAGACTAGCCCCGGAATGAGTGACACCTATCTTGAGGATGCAAAACGCATCCTCGGCGACCTTATTGCGTTCCCGTCCGTTTCCTCTCGAAGCAACAGGGATCTGATTGAATATGCCCGCTCGTATCTGGAGGAACTGGGAGCATCGACCCGTGTCATCGTTGCCCCGGATGGCACTCGGGCCAATCTCTTTGCCACACTCGGGCCGGAGATTGACGGTGGCATCGTCCTGTCCGGACATAGTGACGTTGTTCCCGCGGAAGCCGATGACTGGACCTCGGACCCTTTCAAGATGCGCGAAGCAGACGGGCTTCTCTATGGTCGTGGCGCCTGTGACATGAAGGGTTTCATTGCTGCGTGCCTTGCCATGGCTCCGCACTATGCATCCCTCGACCTGAAACGCCCCTTGCATTTCGCCCTCACCTATGACGAGGAAATCGGCTGCTTCGGTGCCCAGCATCTCATCAGCGAATTGAAGATGTTCGGCATTCGCCCCTCGGTCGCCATCGTGGGCGAGCCGACCGAAATGCGGGTCATCGAGGGCCACAAGGGGTCCTTTGAATACACCACCCACTTCTGCGGCACGGACGGACATGGATCGGACCCGGACAAGGGCGTGAATGCGATCCATTTTGCCGCGCGTTACATTACGAAGATGCTGGATCTTGGAGCGGAGGTTCGCGCGCGCAGACATCCTTCCGCCAATCGTTTCGACCCACCCTACACCACCGTCCAGGTCGGCACGATAGAGGGCGGGTCCGCGCGGAACGTCATCGCCAAGAACTGCTCCATCGACTGGGAAATCAGACCGGTGGATCCGCAGGACAGCGAGGACATCAAGCGTGGATTGTCCGATTATTGCAGCGATACACTCCTGCCGGAGATGCAGAAAGTCTATCCCGACGCCGATATCCGAATGGAAATTGTCGGGGAAGTTGCCGGACTGCAGATCGCAGATGAAAACGAGGCTCGGGACATCGTCTGCGCCCTGACAGGCAATGACCAGTGTGACGTTGTGGCCTTTGGAACAGAAGCCGGTCTCTTTCAGGAAATCGGAATGTCCGTGGTTGTCTGCGGTCCGGGCTCCATCGTTCAGGCCCATAAACCGGACGAGTTCGTCAGTCTGGACCAGATGGACCAGTGCCTGAAAATGCTGGAACGCCTGTCAGATCATCTAACCTGACAGGCATTTCCCGTCAGGCGACCTCAAACCAGGTGTTCATCCCGGCAGCAGCATGTTCCAGCATGTGGCAATGGAACAGCCACTTGCCGGGATTGTCTGCGACAAAGGCAATCCTGACTTTCTGGCTCGGCCCGATCAGGAACGTGTCGCGCCAGCGTGCGCTTTCATCAACTGTCGACCCTTCCCGTTCAACAACACGGAAATGGTGGCCGTGAGTGTGCATGGCGTGAACGAAGGATGTTTCATTCCGCACCTCGACAACGATCGTCTCACCCTGTTTTGCTGAAAAGAACGGTGTGTCGGACAAATTGGCGACGCCGTTGAAGGCCCAGACCTGACCGGTCCGGCGAAAATCCTCACCTTCCAGAACCTTGCCATTGTAGCGCGTTTCGACAAATTGCCCCATCGCACCACCTGTCATTTCAAGCGTGTAGGTAGATGCAGATGAAAGATCAGGCTCGGGCAAAGTGCCAGCCGTCGGCAATTTGACCTCGGCAACGGCAGCTCCTTCATTGTCCTTCACAGAAAACTCGACAAAGGAGAACCTGTCCCCGCGGGTCACAAGCTGAAGCGGGAAATCCTTGTCTGCCCTGATCAGCAGGTCCATGCGCTGGGCCGGTCCGATCAGCAAGGGGTCTGACGGGATTGTTTCCGGCTCGGGCAAGGTCTGGCCGTCATAGGCGAGAATTGATCCCTCCGCCCCGTCTGCGCCGATCTCCATCACGCGTGCATTGGCGACATTGATAAGCCGGACCCGGTAAGCCTCTCCACGCTTGAGCGGAAATACGGGAGCGCTGTCGCCGTTGACGGTCAGATAATTGCCGAGGCGACCGGCGTGGCTCCAGTCCATAAGGTTTCCAAGGCTTTCAAGATCGAGATTGCCATCGTCACGCAAGCGCCAGTCATCAATCACAACGGTGATATCGTGGTCCCGGTCAAAGGCCGGCTCGACCTCCTCCACGATTAGCGGGCCATAAAGTCCGCGCGCGACCTGGTTCCAGCTGCGATTATGGGCGTGATACCAGTAGGTTCCGGCGTCGGGCACCACAAAATCATATTCAAACGTTCCACCTGGCGGAACCGGGTCTTGCGTCAGTCCGGCAACGCCGTCCATGTCATTTTGAATTCGGATGCCGTGCCAGTGGATGGAGGTGGGTTCTTCCAGATTGTTGATCAATCGAACCTTGACCCGTTCACCCGCTTTCACACGGATTTGCGGTCCCGGATTGCTGGCATTGTAAGCCCACAGATCCGCCTCGACATCGCCGTCCGTATAAAGCTTTTTCTTTGCCGGTCCGGCCGTGATTTCGAAAAACCCGTCTGAAGCGCGTGCAAAGGAGAACGCAGGGGCTACAGCAGCAACGGCAGCTATGCCACCAGTCAAAGCAAGCATCTGGCGTCTGTTGATCATGATCACCTGTTCCATCCGGTTTCTGGCCTCGCCACGAGGCGACTTGCAATAACTATTTGGTCTTTATTCCGGCGTTTCAATGGCAGTGAGGCCTCAGACGAAAAATCCGTTGTTTCGTTATGCTCCGATTTGCTGAAATCATCAGGTCATCATTACGGCGGTTGCCGGGACTACGGGAGAAACTTGATGAAAGTCGGTTTTATCGGGCTGGGGAATGTTGGAGGAAAACTGTCTGGCTCACTGCTTCGAAACGGCATTGACCTTACGGTACACGATCTGAACGAGAAACTTGTCAGCGATTTTGTCGCACAAGGAGCAAAGGCGGCAACGAGCCCGGCGCAATTGATGCGCGAATGCGATGCGGTCATCACGTGTCTCCCCTCGCCCTCGGCTTCTGATGCCGTCATGCAGGAGATGCTGCCCGAGGTGAAGCCGGGCAAGATCTGGATGGAGATGTCGACCACCGATGAAGCCGAGGTCAAACGGCTTGGCGCCATGGTTATCGAGCGCGGTGGAGCGGCAGTCGACTGCCCGGTTTCCGGTGGGTGCCATCGGGCAGCGACCGGGAACATCTCGATTTTCGCGGGCTGCGACCGCGCAACGTTTGAACGGATCCTGCCGTTCCTGACCACTATGGGACGTCGCATTCTCCACACGGGTGATCTCGGTTCTGCATCCGTGCTGAAAGTCATCACCAACTTCCTGGCGACCGCCAATCTCATCACCTGTACGGAAGCGCTGGTGACTGCCAAGGCGGCAGGCATGGACCTCAACACCGCCTATGAGGCGATCAAGATCAGTTCAGGCACCAGCTTTGTCCATGAGACGGAAAGTCAGGTGATCCTGAACGGCTCACGCGATATTTCCTTCACGATGGATCTAGTGAAAAAGGATATCGGGCTGTTTCAGGCTGTTGCCGATCGTGCCGGTGTACCGCTGGAAATGAACCCCTTGATGATCAAGATATTCGACGACGGCATTGCCCGTTATGGCGAGCGCGAACTCTCTCCCAACATCATCAAGCGCCTTGAGGAAGCAACCGGTCTCGATATCAGAGCCCCCGGTTTCCCGCCGGAAATGGTAGACGACGAGCCTGAAGAACCGGGCTATGAAGTCGTTCCGCAAGGACGCGCCTGACAGGCGCGTCCTACTTGTTGCTTAAAGGCCTGGATCACGCGCGGAACGGCGGGCGAACCTTCAGTTCCTGAAAATCTTCCAGTCCGAAAATGCCGCCTTCGCGGCCATTGCCGGATTGCTTGTAGCCACCAAAGGGTGAGCCGTAGCCGGAATCGCAGCCGTTGATGTGTATGCCGCCAGCGCGAAGCTGCGGAACAACACGTTCGGCCCGTGCTTCATCCCCCGTCTGAAGATAGGCAGCAAGACCATATTCGGTGTCGTTGGCAAGGCGGACGGCTTCTTCTTCCGTGTCGAACGGCATCATCACCAGAACCGGGCCGAAGATCTCCTGACGGGCAATACGCATGTCCGGAGAGACGTCGGCGAAAATGGTCGGCTTGACGAACCACCCCTTTTCCAGTCCTTCGGGCTTGCCGAGACCGCCAACAAGAACGCGCGCGCCCTCATCGATGCCGGCCTGAATCAGAGCCTGAACGCGGTCGTACTGGATCTGGTCAAACAGCGGACCGATGTGATCGCCTTCCTCGCTCGGGTCGCCAACACGTTGCGCAGCGCCTGCGGCGGCTGCAATCTCCAGCGCCTTGTCATAGCAGCTGCGCTCGACAAGCATTCGGGTCGGCGCATTGCAGGACTGGCCGGTGTTGTAGAAGCAGCCCGCAACACTTTCGGCAACGCGGGTTTCCAGATCACAATCGGCAAAGACAAGGTTTGGCGACTTGCCGCCAAGTTCCAGCGTAACGCGCTTCACCGTGTCTGCAGAATCCTTTGTCACCTGAACACCAGCACGGGTCGAACCGGTGAAGGACATCATGGCAATGTCCGGGTGGCGCGACAAAGCAGAGCCGACCGTCGGGCCATCCCCGTAGACAAGATTGAAGACACCCGCCGGATATCCCGCCTCATGGACAATCTCGGCGTAGATCTGTGCCGACAGCGGCGTATGTTCTGACGGCTTCAGCACACAGGTCGACCCTGTCGCCAGGGCCGGTATCACCTTCAACGCGATCTGGTTGATCGGCCAGTTCCACGGCGTGATCAGCCCGCAAACGCCAATCGGCTCGCGAGTCAGGATATCGCCATTGGGAAGAACTTCCCGTTCCTCCTGGGATTCGAGCGCCTTGATGAACCACTTCAAATGCCCAATGCCGCAATGAGCCTGCGAATTGCGCGCCATGGTGATCGGAGCACCCATTTCGGTGGAAATGGCGTGTGCGAGATCATCGAGCCGCTTCTTCGTCTCATCCAGCAGCCGGTTAAGGCCCTCAAGCCGATCAGCCTTTGTTGTGCGCGAATAGCTCTCGAAGGCCGTCTTGGCAGCGGCAACCGCCCGATTGACGTCTTCTTCGTTGCCGAGCGAAACTGTGCCGATTTGCTCATTCAGCGCCGGGTTCATGATGGGCATTGAAGCCTTGGAGACCGGCTCCACCCAGGACCCGTCGATATAGAACTTGTCGAGCATTTTCATTTCAGATCTGTTCCCGTTTTCAGGCGTTTACGCTCATTGCGATCGGACAGCATGACGTGCCGTCGATGTCAGGGCACGACTGGATCATGCGCCATGTCCAGATGCAAGGCCCCATCGGTGTATGGATTGGCTTCAATGAAACCATCGTTCAGCTCCACCCCGAGCCCCGGTTCGGTTGGTGGAATGACATAGCCTTCCTGCCACTCGATCCGGGACGAGACACAGGACATGTAAGACCCCTCAAAGGTTCCGATGCTTTCTAGGATCAGGAAGTTTGGGCTGCAGGTTGCGATCTGGATGTTGGCTGCAGCCACAACCGGCCCGCAATACAGATGCGGCGCGATCTGCGCCTGCCGGGTTTCCGCCATGCCGGCAATCTTCTTTGCTTCCAGCAGGCCGCCGACGCGCCCAAGATTCATTTGCAGAATGGAAGCCGCACCAGCTTCCAGAACCCGCGCAAACTCCTGCTTGGTGCAAAGCCTTTCGCCTGCCGCTATCGGTATGCAGGTATATCGGGCTATTTCGGCCATGTCCGCAGGGTTTTCCGGCGTCGTCGGTTCCTCGAACCAGAGTGGATCATAAGGCTCCAGCCGCCGTGCCATGCGCTTGGCGCCGGACACGGTGAACTGGCCGTGGGTGCCGAACAGAATATCTGCCCGCGTTCCGACCGCCTCCCGGATCGTCCGGCAGAAGCCTTCACTCAGATCCAGATCCTCCAAGCGCGGCTGGTGCCCGTCATAGATTGAATAGGGCCCGGCGGGATCAAACTTCACCGCCGTAAAGCCGAGATCGACCATCCGCACTGCCACCTCTGCAGCGAGATCGGGATCGTTATAGACATTCGGCTTGGCAGGATCGGGATAGACATCCCCGGTCGGCGGATAAAGATAAGTGTAGCTGCGAAGCCGCTCGTGAACCTTGCCACCGAGCAGCTCGTAGACAGGCTTGTCCGCCGCCTTGCCGATAATGTCCCAGCAGGCCATCTCCAGAGCGCTGAGAACACCCATCACCGTTATATCGGGACGCTGGGTGAAACCCGCACTGTAGGTCCGCCGCCATAGTCGCTCGATGTGATGCGGATCGCTGCCTTCAAAATGACGCTCAAACACATCCACGGCCATGGCAGCGCATAACTGCGGGCCAAAAGTCGCGTTATAGATTTCCCCGACACCCGTGATCCCGCAGGCCGTCGTCAACCGCACGAAGATGAAATATCGCCCACCATGGCGTGGCGGTGGATTGGCGACAACGAATGTCTCGATCTTCTCAAGCCGCACTATATCCTCCCGTTTCACCAGCTCTGGCGTCTTCCAGAATAAGATCAGCCGCACGAAGCGCCAGCATCATCGTCGGCGCGTTTGTGTTGCCTGAGGTTATGTTCGGAAAGGCCGAAGCATCAACCACCCTGAGGCCCTCAACGCCGTGAACCCTCAATCGGCTGTCCAGCACAGAATCCCCCGCATCACGCCCCATCCGGCACGTACAGGTCGGATGATAGTTGGTCACCGCCTTCTCGCGGAAATTCGCCAGCATTTCGTCATCGCTCATCCGCTTTACATCCGGTCCCTTGCAAGCAACCGTCACGCGCCTCATGGTCGGGGCACGTGCGAGCGCGCGGATCAAATGCAACGCCTTCACTGCGTCCGCGCGGTCCTTTTCGGTCGACAGCGAATTTGGCTGGATGAGCGGTGGAACCGTCGGATCAGAAGACGTAATTCGAATTTCGCCTCGGCTCGTCGGGCGACAGGGTTGTCCGCACAGCAAAAATCCGGGTTCGGAATCTATGACCGGTTGCCCGTCTGATCGGATCGAATAGGACGCCGGGTTGCAGTACGCCTGCAGGTCCGGAACAGGCTCATCCGGTGATGAACGCACAAACCCGCCGACCTGATTGACCGGAACGCTGAGCGGCCCGCTCCGCATCAAGAGGTATTGAAGTCCGGCCTTTAATTGCCCGAGCTTTCCGGAAATCCGCGAATTCAAGGTCGGCTCACTGGCCTCAAAATAGTGCGAAATTGTCAGGTGGTCCTGCAGACCACGCCCAACCTCGCGCAGGTCCTGCGCCACGTCGATCCCCATAGATTGAAGGAGCTCTCCCGGACCAATGCCGGAAAGCTGCAGAAGCTGCGGCGTGTTGACGGCGCCTGCGCTGACAATGACCTCTCTGCGGGCGTGAACCCTGACCAGTTCGCCACCCTGCCGATACTGCACGCCAATTGCTCGCCGATCTCGCATGAGGATCTTGTCCACCAGAACCGTGCTGACAAGCTGAACATTGGACCGCCGGAGCGCCGGTCTAAAAAAGGCATCGGCAGACGACCAGCGGCGTCCCCGATGGACGTTGCTTCGATAGTAGGAGAACCCTTCCGGCGACTGACCGTTCATGTCTTTTGTCAGCGGAAATCCGATCTCCTCGGCGGCCTCCAGAAAACGCCGTGAAAACGGATGCATCCGCTCCCCGAGATCGGAAACAACAAGCGCGCCGTCTCCGCGACAGACGCTGGACCCATCCGCTCTCGTTTCACAGTGCCTTTCCAGCCGATCGTAGGTCGCCCAGACTGTTTCCGCGTTCCAACCCGTTGCCCCGGCACGCTCCCAATCATCAAAGTCGTGGGGAAGCCCGCGCAGATAGGCCATGGCATTGATGGAGCCTGATCCGCCGACAACCTTGCCGCGCGGCCAATAGGCGGCCCGACCATTGAGCCCCTCGTCCGGTTCGGCAGTATAGCGCCAGTTCACGGCTGCATCGAAGAAGGTGAAGGCATAGCCGAGTGGAACCTTTATCCAGAACCTGGAATCCGTTCCGCCAGCTTCCAGCACAAGGACAGAGTGCTTGCCCGAAGCACTGAGGCGATCGGCAAGCACGCACCCCGCCGAACCGGCTCCCACGATGATGTAGTCAAATTCGCTCACGTCCACGACCCGCGATCCCGTTGGACAAACACCGAGAATGCAAGTTGGTCGCAGCCACAGCTTCAAAACAAACAATGGTTTTAGTTGCTGACACCCCATTTTTTTTAAAGCAAGAATGGAGACAACGGAGGAACTGAACCATGGCCACCCTGCCGCACGTCACCTGGCTTCGGGCCTTTGAGTCTGCTGCCCGAAATGCCAGCTTCTCGGCAGCTGCAGAAGAACTCAACCTCACACCCGCAGCGGTCAGCCAGCAGATCAAGTTGCTGGAGCATCACCTTGGCGCACAATTGTTCATTCGACTGCCGAGAGGTGTCGCCCTGACTGACATTGGTCATGCCTACGCGCAGCCGGTTCGGAAATCCTTTGCCGACATGCAGCAGGCGACAAACAGTCTCTTTTCCTCAAAACGACGACGCACCGTGCGTGTTCACGCATCCATCAGCTACGCCGCACTGGTTCTGGCGCCTCATTTGTGGTCTTTCCATCACGCCTTTCCGGATATTGACCTGCAGATGACCACCGCTGTCTGGACAGACCGGATTGAAGACGAAACCATTGATGTCGAGATCCGTTTCGGACACGGAGACTGGCAAGACGGCGATATTCACCATCTTGGCCACCGTCTGGCGGAAGTGGTCTGTCACCCGGCCCTCGCCTCATCACTGGGCAAGACCTTATCGCTCGCGACCCTTTACAGGCACGCCGTGCAAATCATCGGGTCGGAAACGGACTGGGCGCAGATGTTCACGATTGCAGGGGAAGATCAGCCCGCCACGATTGGGACCATGAAGGCGGATTCCTCCCTGATCGCCCTGCAGATCATTGCAGGTAGCAGCGGTGCCGCAATCGTGTCGGAAGAATTCTCCCGGCGCTATGTCGAACAGGGCTTGCTTGTCTCCCCGCTCGACCTTCGTCTGCCACTTGCCCGCAGCTTCTTCCTCGTCATGCGCGAAACCACCAGCCAGCGCAGCGAGGTTGTTGCGTTCAGGGACTGGCTCTTGTCCCTACAACCGTCCGCATCCTTATCCGGCTAACGTTTTGTATCCACTGGCCCCGATTACACCCGTTCACCGTCGCTTCCGAAAAAATGGGTCCGGTTTGGATCAAAGCTCAGGCCGACAAGCTCGCCCTCACCATATGTGGCGTCTCCAACGGTCCGCACATTGATCTTTCCAAGCGGGCCACAGTCGACAATCGAGAAACTGTCCGCTCCAAGATATTCGACAAAATCGACGACACCGTCGCATTGCCCTTCCCCCTCGGCCACCATGGTGATGTGCTCGGGGCGGATGCCGATCTCGGACGGCCCGCCGTCGCCAGAATAGGCCCCACCGCGCGCACCTTCCAGAGTGTAGGTACCGCAACTGGAGCTGCACGGCATGATGTTCATCTTCGGGCTGCCGATGAACTGGGCGACGAAGCGGTTGGCCGGTCGCTCATAAAGCTCGCGCGGCGTACCGACCTGCGCAATGCGCCCGAACTCAAGGACCACGATCCGGTCGGCCAGCGTCATTGCTTCCACCTGATCATGGGTCACGTAGATCATGGTGGTCTTCAGCTGCTCATGCAGCTTGGCAATTTCGTACCGCATCTCAACGCGTAGCGCTGCATCCAGATTTGAAAGCGGTTCGTCGAACAGAAAGGCTGTCGGATTGCGGACAATGGACCGGCCTATGGCAACGCGCTGGCGCTGCCCCCCGGATAGGTCCTTCGGCCTGCGGTCAAGATATGGCTCCAGTTTGAGAACATCTGCTGCGGCATTCACCTTCTCGGCAATCTCGGCCTTCGGCGCACCTGCAGTCTTGAGGCCGAACCCCATGTTGTCGCGCACCGACATATGCGGATAAAGCGCATAGGACTGGAACACCATGGAAAGCCCGCGCTTGGATGGCGGCTCTGCCGTCTGGTCTGTTCCATCAATCAGCAGCTGACCGCGGGAGATGTCCTCAAGTCCACCAATCATGCGCAGCAAGGTTGACTTGCCACAGCCTGATGGTCCGACAAAGACAATGAATTCGCCCTTTTCGATGGAAAGGTCCACGCCCTTGATGACCTGAGCCTGCCCGTACCATTTCTCGATGGCCTGAAGTTCGATCGCCCCCATCAGCTCTCTCCCCTGTCCTGTTTGGATGCCCAGCCCAGCCAAACCGCAGCAGTCCATGTGAAGGACTTCCCTCCTGCGGGCGATCCGTCGGTGGGGTCGAAATATTCGGCAAAGCCATGGTCGTTCAGAAGGTCATGGGTGACTTGTCGCAAGCGACCCGCCAGCGGGTGATTGAAGTCCTCCAGCCCCAGTCCAATCAGGAAATTCATGAAGGCCCATGTCGGGCCGCGCCAATAGCGTTTTGCATCGAACTTCTCGCTGGAGGGATCAAGGCTCGCAGCGCCATAGGGTACAGCAGCAAGAGAGCGGTCCAGATGTTCTGCCTGTCTTGCGGACTCGATGCCAGCCAACCAGCAAAGATAGGAAGCGTTCGTGATGCTTCCGGTCCATGCACCGGTCTTGGTGTCGCGGGAATCGTAGCTGCCCAGATCTTCATTCCAAAGGGTTCGGGCACCGGCTTCCAACAGAGCGATTTCATCGGCAATTCCGGTTGTATCCAGCCCGAGACGAACGCCCATCAAAAGCAGGTCCCGATGCGCTCGCAAAAGCAGGAAGGTCATGGTCGGATCGGCAACCCGGAAGGGATTTTCCTCCAGAAGCGCGGCCTGATTCCAACCGAACCGCCGGCCCATCTGAACCAGCCAGATATAACGGTCATAATCGTATTTTGTCGGTCGCATGGAGCTGTCGACATGCGATGTGTCGCGGCGGGTGTATTCCCCAACGCCAACCGGATCGATGCGCGCCATGACATCATCCCAGTCCGGCGCATTGTCACGCCCGGCTTCCCAAGGGTGGGTGACGCAGACCGCGCCTTCATCAAGGCGCCATTTCAGGAACCACTCGTGCCATGCCCGCAGCTTCGGCCAAAGCGCCCGAAGGCGCTCTTCACCGGCTTGCATGTCCTTCTCCCAAACGAGACGGGCCATAGTGGCAGCAACCGGCGGCTGCGTGATGCCGGATGACGGGATCGGTCCAACACCGCCCCACACATCAGGACCAGGAAAATAGCCGGGGTCCGGCTTGTGAAACAGGATATGCGGCACCATTCCGTCCGGCCACTGGCCGGTGAAGAGGGTTTCCAGCTCCTGCCATGCGCGGTCAATATCGAACTCTGCAAAGCCCATGGCGGCGATGGCACTGTCCCAGTTCCACTGATAGGGATAAAGGCCAGCTGTCGGGATCGTGTACCCGCCACGATCGTTCTGGACGAGGATGTTTCGCGCTTCCTCGGTGCGGTTAACGTGAGACAACATGTGACTATCCTTTGACGGAACCTGCAGTCAGGCCCTTGGTCATGAAACGTTCAAGGCCCAGGAACAGCGCCATGATCGGAACGGTGGCGATCACCGCACCCGCCATGAGGTGTTGTCTGGGAATTTCAGATGAGTTGAGGCTCGAAATTCCGCGTGTCAGCGTGAATTTCGAGGGATCGTCAAGCAGCATGAACGCGAGCAGAAACTCGTTCCAGGCAATCATGAAAACGTAGAGAGAGACCGAGGCGAGCGCCGGCAAGGCCAGTGGCAAGGTGATCTTCCAGATCACCGCAAGGCGCGACAGCCCATCCATCAGCCCGGCTTCCTCCACCTCGCTGGGCAGGCCACGGAAATAGCCCTGCAACATGTAGAGCGCGACAGGAATGGTTGTCACCGGATAGATCAGGACAATGCCAAGGATGGAATTGCGCAGACCCGTCATGGAAAAGGCGATGTAGATCGGCAGCGCCAGAACGATCATTGGCACCATGTAGATCAACAGGATCGAGCGGGAAAACGCCGCCCTTCCCCGAAAGCGCAGCCGCGCCACCGCATAGGCACCCGGTACGCTGAAGAGCAGCGTCACGAAAACGGTGATTACTGAAATGGCGAAGGAGTTGACGAGGTAGGTCCCGAAGTTGAAGTCCTGAAACAGCTCCTGATAGGACCGCAGCAATCCAAAGCCCTTGGACAGGTCGATCGAGAAATCCAGCGGGTTCTGCAACAGCTCCGACTGGTTTTTCAGACTGGTCATGACCATGACGTAGAACGGGATCAGGACAATCGCAGTGAAGAAAATGTAGCCGAAACCGGTCAGGAAGCGGATGACCGCCTCTTCAAAAACATGACGTGTGAGCGCAGCTCTACCCACGCCATCAAGGATCACCATCAGACCCAGAACACCAAATCCGGCGACGGCCCCGTGGCCGAGTATGGCCGGCAGCAGCCCGACCTCTCCGGACACCATCGGACCATAGCCAAGATATCCGATTGCACCGACCATCATGCCGAATCCTCTGGCAATCATCCGGCCGTGGATGACAGCCACACCCGCCAGAACACCCCAAAGCAGAGACAGCCCCACGGACGGCCTGAATGCCGCACCGGTGGCAAAGCTCATGACAATGGCAACGGTCGTGGAAATGACGACAAACCAGAGGGCACCGAGAACGGGCGCAGTTACATATCCTTGCCGAAAAAGTCTCATAGCCCTTCCTCCCGGCTGACGTATTTCAGGAAGAAAAACGAGAAGAACAGCAGGCAGCTGAAGATGATGACCGCAACTGCCGCCCCTGCACCGATATTGGAAATCGCGAAGGCCTGCTCATAGACGTCGACGGTCAAGGTCCGCGTCCCGGCATTTCCACCGGTCAGCAGGAAAATGTCGTCAAACTTGTTGAACGTCCAGATGAAGCGCAGCAGGAACAGGACCGACAGGATACCCAAAAGCTGCGGCAGGCTGAGATACCAGAACTTCTGGAACGGACTAGCGCCATCCATGTCGGCAGCCTCGTACATGTCGCTGTCGATGCTTTGCATGCGCGCAAGAATGAACAGGAAGGACAGCGGGAAATAACGCCAGATTTCGAAAACCGTGACCATGATGAGCGCAAGCGGCCGTTCGCCGAAGAAATTGATCGCGCTGTCCGTCATACCCATTTGCACAAGAAGCGCATTGGCGCTGCCCGAAAACGGATCGAAAAGAATGAGCCATGAAAAGGCGACCGCGATGACCGGGGCGACATAGGGAAAGAGGTAGAGCCCCCGCAAAATCCCCTACCCCTTGAAGGACTTGTTCAAGAGCAGAGCGGCAAAGAGACCAACGACAAGCGCGCCGATTGTGCCGAAGACAGTGTAGAACAGGGTGACCCCGAGAACCTGACTGAATTCTTCGCCATCAAAAACCCGAATGAAATTGTCGAAAGTAAAAGTCGCATTGGTCAGGATGCTGTCCGCGTCTCCGCTCACCCTCGGCTCGCTGGCTTCAAGCGCCTGTTCCGCTGCGTCCTTGTCCGTGGTTGAAACGGATATCCGGATGCGCTCGTTATAGCCGCCTTCCAGTTCCTCAAACACACAGCGCAAGGTCTGCCCCGAGACGGTACAGCCATCCGGCAAGTCGCCAGAAATGGTGACACTGTCCGGGATCGTATCAGTCAGCACCACATCGCGAATGGGTTTGTCCTGACTGGAATTCCTGAGACGATACTCAATGCGCAGATCTTCCCCACTCCCGCGAAGCGCTTCCTTCAGGAGCGGCTGCGGCGGGCGAAGGTCAGCCAGACCAATGGGTTTGACGCTGATCCAGAAGATCGCAAGCAAAGGCAGAACAACGACAAGCGCCACGCTGATGATTGTAGGTGCAAGAAGCCCCCACGCCAGACGTGCCTCTCGCCGCGCCAGTGGGGTGGTCCCGACTGGCGGAAGAGATGAAACAGACATGAGCATGATCCGTAGCGAGTTCCCCCCGGGCAAACACCCGAGGGAACCATATGGGCTTACTCGACCTTGGAAAGCTGGTCGTTCATGGCTGCGACCGCTGCAGGACCATCCAGTTCACCATCAATATATTGGCGAACCACACGGTTGATCACCTGGCTGTTGATGATCTTGGACGCAAGGCTCAGCTGACCATCGGCAACGCCCCAGCGCTGGGCAACATCAAGCCCGCCAACAATCTCGTCGATCATCTCCTGTGCATAGAGATCGCCAAGCGGTGCCTTGCGATCCACGCCAACCGGCAATTTCGACCAGGCTTCGGTGAACGCAGTCGGGTTGTCGCTGGTGCCGCGACGGACCGGGAACTTGCCCTCAGGCGCGATGGAGAGTGTTTGGGTGTAGCCTTCGTCCATGGAGTATTTGACGAACTCCATCGCAGCATCCGTATCCGCATCGGACGTAATGCCGAAATAGCGAATGTCGCCCCAGGCCGCACCAGCCTCGTTGGACGGACCGGAGAAGTTCGTCACGATGCCGGTCTTGGACGCAAGTTCCGTTGAGGTCGGATCATCGTTGATTGTCGGCGGCGCGCTGTCGCGAAGACCGGCCAGTTCGTCCAGAATGAACGGTGACCAGATGATCATGGCGGCATCGCCTGCAAAATAAAGCTCGCGCGACTGCTTCCAGTAGAGATCACCGGGAGGCGAGGCCTTGGCCAGCTTCTTGTAGAAGTCCAGAACCTCGATGGTCTTGGCTTCATCAAGCGGCGCAAATCCGCCACTGGCTACCGGCGACACGCCATTGGCAAGGAACACATGCTCCAGAACCTGGCTCATGAAATTCTCATCCACCTTGGTTGCGGCAACAAAACCGAACATTTCAGGCGGGTTGTGAAGTTTCTCCAGCGCAGCTTCCACTGCAGCGTATGAGGTCGGCGCAGCAAGACCATTGGCGTCGAATAGGTCCTTCCGATAGACGATCATCTGCGTCCAGCCATCGACCGGAACCGAAGCATAATCGCCTTCAAAGGTTGCCATCGCCAGAGCGCCCTGAGCAAACGTGTCCTTGCCAAGAGCGGCGACAACTTCCGTGGCAGCTTCGGTGTCCAGAATGCCTGCCTCAGCCCAAGGCAGTGCATATTGCAAGGTGTGATAGATCACGTCCGGCAGATCGCCTGCAGCGAAGGCGGCTGTTGTCCGGGTGCCAAGATCACTCTCGCTAACCGGGATAACTTCAACAGCCGTACCGGTTTTCTTTTCAAAGTCCGCAGCCATTTCCTGCTGCTTGGCAAGGCGTTCGGGTTGTTCTTCGGTGGTCCAGAAGCGGATTGTATCCGCCTGGGCCATGGCGAGTGTCAATGGCAGGACCAGAGCGGTCGATGCCAGCAACTTGCTGAAATAGGTCATTGTTTTTCCTCCACTTTATTCTTCGCCCGCGAAACGATCGCGGCGATCTCCTCCGGCGTCCGCGTCATCGGCCCATGCGATTGACGGGCAACAAAAGTCGCCGGTCTGAGTTCGCGAAGGGCTTCCGGCGGAACACCATTGATCCGTTTGATGAGCAGTTCCGTCAGTCGGACACCTGCCAAATGCACATCTGCAGAAAACGTTGTCAGGGCGGGTGTCATCAACTCACCCTCCTCGATCCCGTCATAAGAAATCAGGGAAATGTCAGAACCGATCTGAAGCCCGCACTTGCGCGCTGCTGCATAGGCCCCAAGGGCCGCACGATCTATCGAACTGACAATGGCAGTGGGCGGTTGCTTAAGAGACAAAAGCTGAACAACCGCCTCGCCTCCCTCGTCCGGATTCAGCGCCGACCGTGACACCATGTCCGGATCAAATGGAATACCGACCCGCTTCAGGCCCGCCTTGTACCCCTCAAGCCGCAGCCGCGAATAGGTGTATTGGC
Source organism: Roseibium sediminis (assembly GCF_008711325.1). Lineage (GTDB taxonomy): Bacteria > Pseudomonadota > Alphaproteobacteria > Rhizobiales > Stappiaceae > Roseibium > Roseibium sediminis. The sequence goes on along the minus strand of NZ_VXDB01000009.1, from coordinate 182,333 downwards.
GTCCACCCGGAATGAACCCGATCCGCCGATGGCCAAGATCATGCAGAAGCTCCACCGCATTCTGGGTCGCCGTTTCACTCGCAATATCAAACCAGGCGCAGCCATCGGAGTTGCCGGTACGGCCATACAGCACAAAGGGAACATGCGCTTCGCGAAGGAACGTGACGCGGCGGTCATCCCAAAGCGTACGGGGAACGATGAAACCATCAGCCTTGTGCTCGTCGGCAAGTTTGCACAACAGCCGCAGTGTGTCCTCATCACTGGTTGCCGTCGCCACGGTGATCGTCCAGTCCGCTGCAGAGGCAGCTTCCGAAATACCGGCCAGAAAGTCTGCCAGAAACGGACGATGACGATCGTGCTCGTTCAGCTGCAGGACCAGACCGATTGCCCGGAGCCGACCGGTTCGGATCGCCTGCGCATTGGCAAGTGGCCGATACCCGAGCGACTGCGCCGCCTCTCGAACACGCAATTGGGTGCTTTCGGATATATCGGGATAACCGTTGAGCGCCCGGCTGACCGTGCTCTTGGTCATGCCGAGCTCACGAGCAACATCATTTATTGTCACCCGATGCCGCCGAACATCAGACCTGACCTTGTGAACCCGTGTTTCCAAGACAGCTTTCCTCCCAATGAAGATTATTCAAGGTTCCGAAACCGGTTTCGGCAAGTGGTATTTTCACACTGTCGCTGATGACTGTTTGAACTACCCGGACAAACGGCAGCATTCACCGATCGATCTCTGCGTCACGTCTTCGAAGACAAATAGCCATTCGGTAAAGTGGTTCACAGCCCTCCAATTCGCGAGAGTTGTTCACGCAAACGTCTGTAGACGCTTGAGAATTTTACGCATACCTATTGGCTGAACAGGCGGATTTCAGTGGAAGGACAGAACTGTGAAAACAAGAACCGAGACAGATTCCTTCGGAGCGCTGGAAATACCGGAAGACAAGTATTTCGGCGCACAGACAGCGCGTTCCCTGATCAACTTCCCGATTGGCGATGAGAAGATGCCGACACCACTGGTGCATGCACTCGGCATCATCAAACAGGCGGCCGCGAGAACCAACAAGGCGCAAGGCAAACTCGATCCCAGGCTTGCCGACGCCATCGAAGAAGCGGCCAACGAAGTCGCCGAAGGACGATTTGACGACAACTTTCCACTCTCAGTCTGGCAGACTGGGTCCGGCACCCAGTCAAACATGAACGCCAATGAGGTAATTGCCAATCGGGCAATAGAAATTCTGGGCGGCAAGATCGGCAGCAAGTCGCCCGTTCATCCCAATGATCACTGCAACATGAGCCAGTCTTCCAACGATACGTTTCCAACCGCGATGCACATTGCCGCGGCGCGGGAAATTGTCGAAAAGCTGCTCCCTGCCCTCACACATCTGAAGACCACGCTCAAGCAGAAGTCCGATACGTGGTCTCACATCGTGAAGATTGGCCGGACGCATACGCAGGATGCAACGCCCCTGACCCTTGGACAGGAGTTCGGTGGTTATGCCGCGCAGGTCGAGAACGGAATAGGCCGCATCAAAACCACGCTTGAAGGCCTTCTTGAACTGGCGCAAGGGGGAACCGCAGTCGGCACCGGCCTGAATACAAAGACGGGCTTTGCCGAAAAGTTTGCCGAAGAAGTTTCGAACATAACCGGCTTGCCGTTTCGCACCGCTCCCAACAAATTCGAGGCACTGGCCGCCCATGATGCCTATGTCCATGCACATGGAGCGCTGAACACGGTTGCCATGTCCCTGTTCAAGATTGCCAATGACATCCGCCTGCTGGGGTCAGGTCCAAGGTCCGGCCTTGGAGAACTCTCCTTGCCGGAAAACGAGCCGGGGTCCTCGATCATGCCCGGAAAGGTCAACCCGACACAGTGCGAGGCGTTGACCATGGTCTGCACGCAAGTTCACGGCAACAATGCCACGATAGGCTTTGCGGGAAGTCAGGGGCATTTTGAACTGAATGTCTACAAGCCGGTCATGGTAAATGCCATGCTGCAATCGATCCGCCTGCTGGCTGATGCCTCACGCAGTTTTGCGGATCGCTGCGTTGCCGGAATTGTGGCGAATGAAGCCAATATCACCAATTTGATGGAGCGCTCGCTGATGCTTGTCACGGCGCTCGCTCCGGCAATCGGCTATGACAAGGCAACGGAAATCGCGAAAACGGCACACAAGAACGGCACGTCCTTGCGTGAAGAGGCGCTGCGCCTTGGATATGTAACCAACGAAGAGTTTGACCGGCTGGTCCAGCCGCGACAGATGATCAGTCCGTCTGACTAGAGCCCGGAAATGCCCTAAGTCCCAAAATCCAGATGCGGGATTTTGGGCAGGCTTTCACCCCGATAAGGCTTGATATCAAGCAGAGGGGTGCCATCGATGCAATCAAGCCCCCGGACATGCACCTTCCGACCGCTTATGCGCTCAAGACGCACGATGGATGTGCCAATCGGGTTAGGCCTGTTGGGCGATCTTAGGGCAAATGTGCCATAAGGCTTGCCCTTGCCCTTGGGCGTTTGCAAAAGAAAGTCCCGCGCAGCCTGATCAAGCCAGTATAGCACCTCAAGCTGGTCATAAGCCTCTACCCCTTTCAGAGCCGGCACCCACTCCTCGTCAAGTTCAAGAATGCACTCGGGCCCATCTTGCGTCCCCTGCCTTGGGCACTCTCCTCTGGTGAAGAACGGCGTATGGATCTTGCCGATGAAGCGGACGTGAGCGTCCTGTTTCGGCTGCACGTCTGCAACCACTTCTCCGGGACGAATGTCATCTCTTGTCACGATACCAACCTCATAGAACCAGCTGGGATACGGAAGGCGCGTAAAGCGCCTCTACGGCGGCGGCTGTTGCCCCAAGCGCCACTGCCTTGGCTCCCGCTGTCCCGATGAGAACCCTGTCTGCCCGATCGCTCTTGCCATCAAGACGCAAACCAAGCGGTAACGCCTTGTCCAGCAAGGCCTTAAGGAAGCCTGCTCCGATAATTCCACCCAGAAAAATCACTTCCGGGTCCAGCATCATCTCGATCATGTTGATCATCTGCCGCATGTGCGGCGCGACCTCTTCCATCCAGCGTTCAACAGCAGGATCGTTCTGGTCAAACAATTTTTCAGTTTGCCGGACGGACTCCGGAGAAGCCGGATCAATCCCCAAAGTTTCACAAAGCGCGTAAAGCGATAGATAGCGCTCCAAACATCCCCGGTTTCCGCAAAAGCATTTCGGTCCATCGTGCGCGATTGAAACGTGCCCGATTTCCCCCGCATTTCTCGCCGCTCCGCCGTAGAGACCGCCATTCAGCACAAACCCGGCGCCAAGGCCAATTCCGAATTGCACAAAGGCAAAGGAGGAATAGTTCCTGCCCCGTCCATAGACGTGCTCACCGAGGGCCGCAGCCGATGCGTCGTTTTGCAGAACGACCGGAAGGGACAAGGCCTCTTCAAGCCGGGAGAGATTATCCGCCGATCCGAACTCGCTGAAAGTGGCGGCGTCCGTATGTGTCGTGGCTGTCTTTTCCACTTCAAACGGCCCGGGCGCGGCAAGCCCGACACCAAACAGTTTTGGCCCGATATCGGCATGCGCCTGACGGAACTCCCCCATCAGTTTCAAAACGCAGGCATTTGCATTCTCGCAGGAAGACTGCTGAAGCGATTCGGACCCTTCCCAGACGATATCGCCCATGAGGTCACACGCCACCGCCGTTACCGATAACCGGTCAACGTGAAATCCCAGACTGTAGGCATGGTCCGCCCTGATCCGGACGTTCATGCCCGGATGCCCCCGTCCGACCGCCTTGCCAGCCGACATTTCGACCATGCCGCCCCGATGAAGCTCGGCCACGATATTCTGCACCGTCTGTCGGGAAAGAGACGTGATTTCAGATATTTCCGTCCGCCCAATCGGCCCTCTTGTGCGTATGATTTCCATAACCACACGGTGATTGTGTGTTTTGGCGCGCTTGAGATTGGTGCCGCTGGTTCGAAACGACGGGGTGATATTCGGTGCCTCTGTCATGAGGTCACTACAGCAGAAATTTATTTTTATATCAATTTGACAAAATAAAATAATTACGCATAGGTTGCTCTCGTAAAAATCAAAACCGGAGGGCGATATGACATCGTTGGGAAGACTTTTGTTCGGTTCCGCCATGGCAACCTTGGCCATGGCTCAGGCAGCGTCTGCAGAGACAAAGCTAAATGCACTTTTCATGAGCCAGGCCGCTTACAGCGAAGCTGACATCAAGGCCATGACGGAGAAGTTTGAAGCCGCCAACCCGGGCGTGAGCGTTGATCTGGAGTTCGTGCCTTATGAAGCCCTGCACGACAAGATCGTGGCCGCTTCTGGCGCTGGCGATGATGGCTATGACGTCGTCCTTTTCGACGTGATCTGGCCGGCGGAATTCGCAACCCGTGGCTTCCTGACCGACGTCACCGATCGCATTCCCGCTGACTATACCGAACAGGTATTCGACGGCGCATGGACGACGGTTGAGTATGGCGGAAAGCGCTATGGCATGCCGTGGATTCTCGACACGAAGTATCTCTTCTATAACGAGGAAATTCTCTCCAAGGCGGGCATCTCCGCCCCGCCGAAGACATGGAACGAACTGGCTGATCAGGCCCGCACCATCAAGGCCAAGGGCGTTCTGGAATATCCGCTGGTCTGGAGTTGGTCCCAGTCCGAAGCCATGATCTGCGACTTCACCACGCTGACGGCGGCCAACAACGGCAAGTTCTTCGAGGAAGGCGCACCGGTCTTCACCGTGGGCGGTGCCAAGGACGCAGTTTCCTTCATGAAGGCAACGCTCGACGAAGGTCTCACCAACCCGGCATCGCGTGAATATTTCGAGGAAGATGTCCGCCGCGTCTTCTCCAACGGCGAAGCCGCTTTTGCCCTCAACTGGACCTACATGAACGCTCTCGCCAACGATCCGGCAGAGAGCAAGGTCGCAGGCAAGGTGAAGGTCGCCCCTGCCCCCGGCGTTGATGGCAAGTCCGTTGCCTCCAGCGTCAACGGTTCCATGGGTCTGGGCATCCCGTCCAACAGCCCGCATGCCGACGAAGCCTGGGCCTACATCTCCTTCCTGACCCAGAAGGAAATCCAGGAGGACTATTCCAAGCTCAGCCTGCCGATCTGGAAGGCGTCCTATGACAACCCGAAAGTCACCGAAGGCCAGGAAGACCTGATTGCCGCTGCCAAGCAGTCAATCTCCGTCATGTATCCGCGCCCGCTGGTCCCTTCCTACACCGAAGTGTCTGACATCCTGCAGAAGAACATCCATGAAGTTCTTCTCGGTCAGGCCGACGTAGACGCAGCCCTTGCTGCTGCATCCGACCGCGTGAAGCGTATCCGCTAAGTCACACGGTTCGGAAGGAGGAGAACGAACATGCTTGGCCGACGCCAGTTACGAGAAAAATGGTTCCTGCTGGCGCCGGCCATGGCCGTCCTGGCGCTGATAACCCTGATGCCGCTCGCCAATACGTTTTGGCTGAGTTTTACCGACACAAGGATATCCGCGCTTCCAACGCCGACACATTTCATCGGCCTTGAAAACTACATCTATGCCCTGACCGATCCCGATTTTCAGGACGCCCTGTTCCGCACGCTTTATTTCACCGTCGTCTCCGTCGGGTTGGAAGGCGTGATAGGGGTCGCCATCGCGGTTTTGTTGAACCAGCAGTTCAAGGGACGCACGCTCCTTCGCGCGCTGATCATCCTGCCTTGGGCCGTCCCCACCATCGTCAATGCAGTGGCGTGGCGGCTGATCTATCACCCGGACTATGGCGCGCTGAATTCGATGCTCTATCAGCTCGGTTTCATCAGCGATTATCGCAGCTGGATCGGCGACCCGATGACCGCAATGCATATGGTCATCCTCGCAGATATGTGGAAGAATTTCCCGCTGGTTGCCTATGTGGCACTTGCCGCCCTGCAGACAGTACCCGGCGACCTGCTGAAGGCTGCCGCCGTGGAAGGGGCCAGCCCGTGGAAGCGCTTCTGGTCCATCACCCTGCCCTGGATCGCAGGCCCGCTGATGGTTGTCATGGTGCTAAGAACAATCGAAGCCTTCCGGGTCTTTGACATTGTCTATGTCATGACCGGTGGAGGCCCGGCAGATTCCACCAAGACCGCCAGCTTCTATGTCTATCAGGAATACTTCAACTATCTGCGAAGCGGCAGCGGCGCGTCCTATGCGGTGCTTGTCGCCGGCATCAGCGCAGTGATGATCCTCGGCTACTATGCCGCCGCCCGTCGGCAGTCTCAGGGAGGCGCAGCATGAGACGTTCGCTCCTGCAATCTGTCCTGCTCTATGCCTGCGTGGTCCTTGTCGCCCTCTTTACCGCCGGTCCCCTGCTCTGGCTGGTCACCATGAGTATCAGCGCCCCCACGGACTTGACCGAAGTGCCGCTGCGCTGGATCCCGTCCGAGGTTGACTTCAGCCGCTACCAGACCCTTCTTGATCTGAACGATGGCAGCGGCGAGCGCTTCCTGAGTGCCCTGCGGAATTCGATCCTGACCGCAGGTGGCGCAACCCTTCTGGCCCTGTTGCTGGCTGTCCCCGCCGCCTATTCCTTTTCCCGCCGAAATGCTTCGATGGTCCTGCTCTTTGCCTTTCTGGCAACGATCATGATGCCGCCGATCACCTATATCCTGCCGCTCTATTCCACTTTCTCCAGCCTTGGCATGCTCAACAAGACGCTGACGCTGATCGTGGTCTACACCGCCATGTTGCTGCCCTTCGCCACCTGGTTGATGAAGTCGAATATCGACGTCTTGCCGATCGAAGTGGAACAGGCTGCGTTCATGGAAGGCGCGTCGACTGCCTACACCATCCGCGAAGTGGTGCTGCCGCTCGCGCTTCCAGCCATCGCGGCAACGGCAATGCTGTCCTTTCTGGTCGCATGGGACGAGTTCTTCTACGCGCTCATCTTCACCAATGACCTCAGCGCAAAGACCCTGCCCGTCGCCATTGCCGACTTCTCGGCAGGTCGGGTGACTGATTATGGCGTCATCGCAACAGTCGGCGTGATGGCAACCCTGCCGCCTGCGATCCTTGCGATCTGCTTCCAGAAATTCATCGTTTCAGGCCTCGTGGCCGGATCTGTCAAAGGCTGACCCAGCAGCCGTGCATATTCAAAGAGGACCTGACAAACCCATGTCGGATCAACACATTCTCTCGATCAACAATCTGCAAAAACTCTATGGCGAAACCCATGTTCTCAAAGACATCAATATCGCCATGGACAAGGGCGAGTTTCTGGTTCTTGTCGGTCCATCCGGTTGCGGCAAGTCCACGCTCTTGAGCTGTATTTCCGGACTGACGGAAATCTCGTCCGGTTCGATCCATATCGCCGGAAAGGACAGAACCCATTGCGAACCGGCTGACCGGGATATCGCGATGGTCTTCCAGTCCTACGCGCTTTTTCCGAACATGAGCGTCGAGCGCAACATCGGCTTCGGGCTTGAGGTTCGCAAGGTGCCGGAAGCAATACGGAAGCAAAAGGTGGCGGAAGTCGCGGAGCTCTTGAAGATTGGTCACTTGCTGCATCGCAGACCTGCCGAACTTTCCGGTGGCCAGCGCCAGCGCGTTGCCATGGGCCGTGCCCTTGTACGCGATCCAGCCCTGTTTCTCTTCGACGAACCGCTGTCCAATCTCGACGCAAAGCTGCGGGTGACCATGCGCACAGAGATCAAGCGCATTCACCAGACAACGGGCGCCTCTATCGTTTATGTCACGCACGATCAGATCGAGGCGATGACATTGGCGACGCGGATTGTCGTGCTCAGGGATGGCATAATCCAGCAGATCGGCACACCGCAGGAAATCTACAACACCCCGGTCAATGCCTTCGTGGCCGATTTCATGGGCTCTCCCTCCATGAACCTGATGCGCGGCACTGCTGTTCGGCAGGACGGGAAAATTCGCCTCTCCATACCGACCCCAGGTGGATCCGTTCTGGAACTGGAAGATATGCGGACGGATTCCTCCGCAATCTCGGAGGAAAAACGCGATATTCTCATCGGCCTGCGCCCTGAAGCGATGACCGACACCCTCTCTGGGTCAAGAGATCCGGGCCAGATCGCAGACTGCATTCTTGATGTGGTGGAACCTGCGGGTGCCGACACCTATGCGGTGATCAATCTGGGAGGAACCGAGACCATTGCTCGTCTCTCTGCAGATGCGAATGTTCAAGCTGGCCAGACGGTTCCCATCCGGTTTGACCTCTCCAAAGTCTCCTATTTTGACGTCGATAGCGGAGCGCGCCTATGAACGCCTGTCAGGGTCTGGCTGCGGACATTGGCGGAACCAACACACGCCTTGCTCTCGTTGAAGATGGCAAGGTCTGCGAGGACACAATCCTTCGTTTTCGCAATGCCGACTTCGCCTCGCCAGATGATGTAATCAGCGCTTATCTCAGCGAACATGGAAATCCGAGCTGCCACTGGGCTGTACTGGCAATTGCCGCCCCTGTTCAGGGAACAGTCGTCCGGCTGACAAACCACGACTGGACGTTTGACGCCGACAGCCTGACACGCACCCTTGGAGGAGCGAAAGTTCGGTTCCTGAATGACTTTGAAGCTCTCGCCCACTCTATGGACAGGTTGACCCCGGAGCGCCTGATCAAGATCCATGGCCCGGATCACAAGCCCTTGCCCCGCCAAACCCGCCTCGTAGTTGGGGCTGGAACAGGTTTCAACGCCGCCGCGGTGTATCCTGCAGGAGATCATCGACATGTAGGCGTCGGCGAATGCGGGCACAGCACGCTTCCGGTCATCAACGAAGAAGAACTGCGCCTCTGGCAGTATCTGTCCCGCAACCGAGCCCGCGCCTCCAACGAACGCGCCTTGTCGGGAGCCGGTCTTCGGGAAATCTATGAGTGGTGTTGCCTTGAAGCGGGAGAAACTGCAGTCCCTTATTCCCCCGCCGATATATCTGCATCGGCAAGCACACGGACGGACAGGCTCTGCGTTGCAGCTGCAACAACCTGGACCACTTTGCTCGGCCGTGTTGTCGGCGACCTTGCGCTGGTCTTCATGGCAACAGGCGGTATTGTCCTTTGCGGCGGCGTAAGTCGCAGCTTGCGGGATTTCATCAAGAGCCCGGTTTTCGCGAACGCCTATTCGGCAAAGGGCCGCCAGTCGGAACTCGTTTCCGCAATTCCGGTCTGGCTGTTGAACGACGACTATGCAGCCCTGTCCGGCTGCGCTGCAGTGATGGCAGACTGAGTTTTTGAACAGGTGCTGCCAGCTTCATTGAGGCGGTGGTTCAGCGAGTGAAATCGGCATCTGCTTGCGCCGCTCGGCTGCCAGTTTGCGCTCGCGAAACCAGATGATCAGTCCGGCAGCAACGATGATGATCGCGCCGACGACGGCCCACGCATCAGGCACATTGCCAAAGACGACATAGCCCCAGAAGGTCATGTAGAGGATCAGGGAATAGCCATAGGGCATCAACACATTGGCAGGCGCATATCGCATGGCCGTTGTCAGCATCTGGTGCCCACCCCATCCAAAGAGGCCGATTGCCAGCAACAAGGCCCATTGGACGGCCGTTTCCGGCATTTGCCAGAGCAGGATGGCGGACGGCAGCAGGCCCACTGTTCCCACCAGTCCAGAATAGAACTGCATCGTGTCCGTCGCGACGGTATCGGCCAACATACGCGTCAGGATCGAATAAAACGCAAAGCTGAGTGCCGCACCGAGAGACAGGAAGATCGCCCAGTGAAAATCCTGCCCGAACGGGCGAATGGCAATCAGAACGCCGCAAAACCCGAAAGCAATTGCCGACCAGCGATAGATGCCAACCGGCTCCCGCAGCAAGGGCCATGACAGCGCACAGATCAGGATCGGCGCAGTGAACAGGATCGAGGCCGTCAGCGAGAGTTGGAGGTACTGGATCGCAATGAAGTTGAAGATCGTCGATCCGGCGAGGAAAACACCCCGCAAGAGAACAAGAAAAGTCAGCCACGGCGTCGGGCATTTCAGGGCGACCTTGCCCCGGCCAAGATAGCCAAGGGACACTGTGAAGTGCCCGAAATATCGCATGAAGGCGACCTGCAGCGGAGAGAGACCCGCAAGGGTCAGCCACTTGGAACTGGTGTCGATGCACGAGAACACCAGATAAGCCACCAGCATCAGGACAATACCTGTCAGAACCTTGTCGTCCGAGCCTCCTGATGCGCCGTCAGACATCAGGTCGAACTTTCATCCCGCTTGCTGCCAAAAAGCTGCGAAAAGAAATCAGCCTGTTCCGTGACATAGGTGTCTCCACGTCCTGCAGAAATTGCAAGACCAAGCGCCTGTCGGGGCCCGGCCACCATTACGCTTTCAACCTCAAGGTCCTCTGCCATCTTGGCATAGTAGCCAACATCCTTGCGAGCGTTGCGAACGGAAAAGGCCAGCATGTCGCGGTTACCGTCAATGGCATAGGCCTTGATGAAATCCATCATGCCAGAACGAAGCGGCCCGGCAGCCATAACATCGTACAGCTTTTGGCGATCTACGCCGGCCTTGTCTGCCATTGCGAAAGCTTCCGACATGGCATTGGCCGTGGTCATGGCGAAAAAGTTATTGATCAGCTTGATCGTATGACCCGTCCCCACCTCGCCAAGATGAAAGACGTTCTCGCCGAGATCCTTGAGCACCGGCTCCATACGATGGAACCCTGCTTCGTCACCCGAACACATGATATTGAGCTTGCCTTCAAGAGCGTGCGACGGCGTGCGCCCGAGTGGTGCGTCAAGATAGGTCACACCGACCGCGGCCATGTCGTGTGCGATGCTCTTGGTTGATCCGGGCAAGGAGGTTCCAAAATCGATGACTGTTGCGCCCGGCCGAACCCCGGCCAGAACCCCATTCTCTCCATAAACCCGAGCTTCCACGGACGCAGATGTATCGACACAGATCATCACGATATCGCTGCCAGCAGCCAAATCCCGGGCAGTCTTGACCTCACACGCCCCGCGGGCAACCAGTTTCTCGACATTCGTCCGCGACCGGTTCGCAACAACGCTCAACGCATATCCCTGATCGACCAGACGGTTGCACATGGCCGTTCCCATGAGCCCGAGGCCGATGAATCCGATTGAAGGTTTGCTCATGTAACTGCCTTTCAAGCTTTCAATTCAAGGATTAACGATCTCGCCGGTTCGCGACGCCTTTTGAATGGCAACAATGGCTTTGAGAGCGGCAAGACCGTCTCGTCCGCTGACTTTCGGCTCATTACAAAGCCCTTCGGCCAGATCGGCGAAATGGGTCAGTTGCTCTTCAAGTGGCGCGACCTTGGGCACGGAAAGACGTGTCTGGACAAGCGGGCGTGACCAGTTGCCTTGCCCGTGCTCAGCATCCTGCCAGACTTCCAGTCCGGGAAATTCAATGGAGCCGTTGGAACACCCGATCCTCCACGATGAAACCCCGGTTTCGGCAATATGCGGGTTCTCGCCGCAAGCCCCTTCAAAACTCCAGGGGCTGAGGGCTGCATCGGACAGGCAGATAGTCGCGATCACGCCGCTTTCGAACCGCAGGAGCACGCCTGCCGTGTCCTCGACTGCCGCCCCCCGCTGCGCATTGGATGTCATGGCCTGTACGTGCCGGACAGGCCCCAGAAGATGCAAAGCCAGATCCATTTCATGGATGAGATTGATCAGGATCGGGCCGCCATCGGAGCGCAGCCGCCAATCTCCCTGCTGAAAGTATTCCAGCGGCTTGCAGACAGCCCAGATCAGCGATGCCATCACCGGGACGCCATATGTGGCCTTGTCGAGGATCTCCCGCGCCTTGGCGACAAAAGGATGGTATCGACGATGATGGCCGATGAGCAGCGGAACACCTGCAGCCTCGAAGGCATCCACCAAGGATTGCCCCTGCTCCACCGTATCGGCTATCGGCTTTTCAATCAGGCATGGCCATCCACGCTCCGCGCAGGCCAGTCCGCCGCTCAGGTGCAGCCCGTTGGGCGTTGCGACAATTGCCGCGTCAATATCGCCAGACTGCAGCTCGTCTATGGTGCGCACCCACTGGCAACCAAGTTCAGCCGCCAGTGCCTCCCGGCGAGGATCAGGATCGACTAGGGCAGCAAGTGTCCAGCGATCGTGTTTGGCGGCTAGTCGCGCATGCCGCTCTCCGATGAGCCCGGCGCCGATGACGGCAAGCCGCAGCTTTCGGCCTTCACTCACATCACCGCTCCGATTTGCCAGGGAACGAACTCGAAGTCGCCGAGCCCCTGCGCTTCCGATTTCGACTGTTCACCGGAAGCAACCCGCAACAGGAGCTCATAAATCTCGCGGCCCTTTTCCTCCAGGCTGACCCCGTCCGTCAGCATCGCACCGGCATTCACATCCATGTCCTCGACCATGCGGTCATACATGGCAGTGTTGGTGGAAATCTTGATGCAGGGAGACGGTTTGGACCCGAAAGCAGACCCGCGCCCCGTAGTGAAGGCGACCAGATTGCACCCGGAAGCAATCTGCCCGGTTACCGAAGCCGGGTCATATCCCGGCGAATCCATGAAAGTGAAGCCCTTTGCGGTGACCGGTTCGCCATACTTGTAGACCCCGGTAAGCGGAGTTGTACCCCCTTTGGCGGCAGCTCCAAGGGACTTTTCGAGGATCGTCGTCAACCCACCCTTCTTGTTGCCGGGGCTCGGATTGTTGTCCATCGAGCCCTTGTTGCGCGCGGTGTAATCCTCCCACCAGCGGATCAGCTCGATCAGCTTGTCACCGGTCTTCCGATCCATGGCCCGTTGGGTCAGGAGGTGCTCGGCACCATAAATTTCCGGCGTTTCCGCCAGAACTCCGGTCCCGCCCTGCGCAACGAGAAGGTCACACGCGTAGCCAAGAGCCGGATTGGCCGTAACGCCAGACCACGCATCTGACCCGCCGCACTGAAGGGCGACCATAAGCTCGGATGCCGGACAGGGTTCACGCCGGGCTTCATTGACCAACGGCAGCATCGCCCGAACCTTTTCGATGCCCAGTTCAACAGTCTTTCGAAGGCCCGCAACGTCCTGAATGTTCATGGTCTGAAACAGCGGGCCCTTTTCGATGCCATAGGCTTCCAGAAGCCAGTCGATCTGGTTCATCTCGCAGCCAAGCCCGACCATGACGACCCCGCCATGATTGGGGTGACGTGCATAGCCCCACATGACCCGTTGAAGCGCCGAGAACCCGTCACCCGACCCGGCCATGCCGCAGCCGGTTCCATGCACAAAGGCCACGACCCCATCCACATTGGGATAGGCCGCCATTTCTTCAGGGCCAAAGGCTGCTGCAATCATGCGGGCAGCGGTGGCAGAACAGTTCACGGAGGTCAGGATCGCAATGTAGTTGCGCGTCCCGACCCTGCCATTGCTCCGCCGATATCCCATGAAACTGTCACGGCTTGTGTCCGGAACCATGGCAACCGGACGAAGGTTCGTTGAGAACTCGTATGACCCGGAGACATTGCGGAACTCGACATTATGCGTGTGAACATGAGCGCCGGCTTCAATGTCCTCAGCCGCAAAACCGATCACCTGAGCGTATTTTCGCACCGCCTCCCCGCGGGCTATCCGAGAAAGGGCGACCTTGTGTCCGGACGGGATCGGCTCAAGCGTAGCTCCCCCGCCCAAGGCTTCGCCAACTTCCAGCCGCTCCCGCGCGACTGCAACATTGTCACTGGGATCAAGTTGTATTGTTTTCATGATGTCTCAGGCGCAATAAGGGCCACTGGCATCCCAGCGGTGTTGGGCAATGAACGGGGCAGCGGCGAGCCGGTCACGCGTGTCTTCCCACATGCGTTTCCACTCCCGCCAATCCTTCAGTTCTGAGCCAGGATTGGACCTGGACCGGGCAACAAAGTCCGGAAAATGGCTGCGGCCGGTCGGCTGGCCGGTCACATTGTAGCGAAGATCAAACGACCAGCGGTAACCGTCGGACTGGTTTGAAAGCGACCCGTGCGGGGTCAATGGGTGGAAGATAACGGCCCCGCCCGCCTTCACCGGCAGCGGAACGGCATTGTCCTTTGGCAGAAACGGATCGGCGATCCCGACCTGCGTTTTCGTGCAATGCGGCAGCATTTCCGTATAGGAACCGCTGGCGACCTGCAGGCACCCATTTTCGATGGTCGCATCGGTTATTGCGAGCCAAACCGTGACAAAGGTTGTGTCATCAGCCTCGGGCAAGGTGACGCCCTTGTCCTGATGCCAGTCGGTCGCAATCACGTGGGCCCGGCTTTCGGACGCCGCCACGGCACGCTGAGGCGGCTTTATCCGCACATGCTGGATCGGATTGGAGGTGATTTCCGGCCCAATGAGGCTCTCCACCGCGTCCAGAATGCCCCGGTTGGTCACGAGATCGAAAACCCCCGGTCCGAAATGCATCGGTGTCTCCGCGGTAAAGTTGCCTTGTGGCAGGCTGATATCAAAGGGCTGATACCAGTCAAACCCGCCCTTGTAGGCAATATCGAGCTTGTCCCAGAAGGTCATCCCGGCATGGGCCGGTTTGACCTTACCCTCGTCCACCCACCGCTCATAGAGATCATCCATGAGCGCGGAGTATTCACGCTTCACCCCCTCAAGGGTTCGTGGGTCCACCAGGTTTTCAACGACGAGGTATCCTTCCCGCGTGAAAAATTCGACCTGATCCTGTGTCAACATGGCCTGCCCTCCTCAGAGCAGAATGGTGATGATGTTTGGCCAGATCAGCAGAACCGTCAAAGCCAACAGCTGAATGCAGATGAACGGCAGGAACCCCTTGAAGATATCCGTGAGCGAAATATGCGCAGGCGCCACGGACTTCAGGTAGAACGCAGCCGGACCAAAGGGTGGCGACAGGAAGCTGACCTGCATGTTCATGCAGAAGAGAACGCCGAACCACACCGAAAGATATTTCGGATCAAGCGTGCCGATCAGGCCGATCTCTTCGATGGGAAGACGCTGAACAATTGGCAGGAACACCGGAATGATCAGCAGAACAATCCCGACCCAGTCCATGAACGCGCCCATGAAGAGCAGGATCAGCATCATGGTCAACAGAACCACCATTGTCGGCATGTTTGAGCCAACAATGAGGTCCGCAACATACTGAGGTCCCCCTGCAATCGTGTAGGCCCCGGCAAGCGTTGCCGCACCAATGGTGACCCAGATGATTGTGCCGGTGGATTTGAGCGTCCGCATCAGGCTGTCCCACACCAGATCGAAGCTGGCTTCACCGCGAATGACGGAGAGAACAAAGACCGCGACAACACCCATGCCGGCCGCTTCCGTGATGCCGGAAATGCCGCCATAAATCGAGCCGAGCACTACCCCGATAACGATGATCGGCGCCACCAGCCCCTTGCCCATGCCCCAGGCTATTTTCGTGCGATCACGGCCAAAGGCAAAGAAGATGAGAGCAAGGGCAATGACGACTTGCCCCCCCAGCCAGGGAAGATATTCGACCGTTCCCAGAGTAATCGGGTCCACACCTTCAACGACAGCATTTTGGCCGGTCACAGTGAAGAACAGAGCCCTGAGGAACAGCGCACCGGCAAACCCGGCCCAAAGAACCGAGAGGAACGCCCCGAACAGGGCCCATTTTTCCGCCCCTTCCGGATCGCCCTCCTTCTTCTCGGGCAAGGGAGCCAACTCCGGGTTCATCTGCGTGCGCACGATGATGTAGATGATGATGAAGCTGGCCAACATGAAACCGGGAATGAACGCGCCCGTGAAGAGGGCCTTGATCGAGGTTTCCGTGATCAGGCCATAGATGATCAGCACGATCGATGGCGGGATCATGGTTCCGAGCGAACCGGAGGCGCAGATCGTTCCGATGGCGAGGTTCTGGTTGTAGCCAAGACGCAGCATTTGCGGCAGCGCGATCAGGCCAAGCAGAACAACTTCACCGCCGATAATGCCGGACATTGCAGCCATGATGACGGCCATGACGGACGTCACAATAGCGATGCCGCCACGAACGCTGGAGAGCCAGATATTCAGCGACGAGTACATGTCCTTGGCGATGCCGGAGCGTTCCAGCAAGGAGGCCATGAATATGAAGAGTGGAATGGATATCAGGACATAGTCCGTCAAAAGCCCGTATATCTTCTGGGCAAGAATGTTCAGTGGCCCTGTTCCGAAGCGTCGGGTCAGGAGCCCCTCCCCAAAGCTCAGCGGGTCTGTCAGCAGGGACGGTTCGAACTTCATGACCAGCACGAGGACGGCCAGAATTGCAGATGCCATGCCGAGCGGCATGCCGATGGCCAAGAGGAACATCAGCCCCAACAGCAGGACCAGGGAAATCGTACCAATATCCATCAGGCTTGCCTCGAACCGGTTGATTGAATTGAACTACGGGTCACGTCCTGATCGTCGATCCCGTCGCTGCCGACCGCAGCCCTCAGCCGTGCAAGTTCATCGGCATCAATATCGTCTGCAGCAGTGTGAATTTCGGGTTCTGCATCCCAGTCCCGGATGAGGTTCGCGACGGCTTGCACAGCAACCAACATGACCACGATCAGAATGAGCGGTTTTTCCGTAGCCGGAATGGGCGGATCAAACGCTGTTCCAAAGGTTTCCCAACGCAGAAACTTCGCCTGCGCCTCGCCAAAGCCGCCCCATACGAGCGCAAAGGCAAACACCATGATCAAAATGGTAGAAATTGTATCACAGGTCCGCTGCAGCCAGCGCGGCATCAGGTCATAAAGCAGGAAGATCCGGATATGGCTGCGCTGCTGCATGGCATAAAGGCCCGCCAGCACAAAAATGAAACCGGCCATCCAGAGCGACATCTCGTTCGCCCAAAGCGTTGGTCTTTCAAAGGCATAGCGAAGAACCACCTCATAGACCATGACCGTCACCAGCAGCACGATCAGCAACATCGTGACGCGGCCAATAAACACGGACAGGCGATCAAAGACGCCCCAGTCCATAAACTCCATGGAAGCACGTCGCACTGTCATGGTGCCCAGAACCAGAAAAATGGGCAAGGCGACCAGAGCAATCCAGTCGAGCGCATTTGCAGCCGGATAACGGGCTGCAAGCGCATCAAACTGGTCTCCCCAGCCGAATGCCATGATGTAGCCCGGGCCATTCCAGATCACCCACCCTGCACTGATAATGAAGGCGAGCGGAACCAGCCACTCCAGGACGCTGTGTGTCCGGTGTTCCATACCCATTTTCCCTGAAAAGCGTTGAGTGTGTCAGGCCCCGCCAAAACGGGGCCCAACTGTCTTACGACATCACCAAGGACGCAGCTTACTTGGACACAAGGCCAAGCTGCCCGAGGTATTCCAGATGGCTTGCAACAAGGGCTTCGGCTTCCGGCGTTGTCGCAAACTCCGGCCATGTGGCCTGAGCCGCATCACGGAAGGCCTGCAGATCTGCAGGAGACCATTCGTAGATGTTCACACCATCAGCCCGGAGCTTGGCAACGGCTTCCGCATTCGCCTTTTCAAAGGTCAGAGCGGTCTGAAGCGCTAGGGACTCCATGGCAACAGACATGATGCGGCGATGAGCTTCCGGCATTGCGTCCCACACTGCCTTGTTGCAGGCAAGGTGGTCGGAAGGCATGGAGTGGAAGCCCGGGAAGTTGGTGTGCTTGCCGATATCATACAGGCCCAGACCAACGTTGTTGGCGATACCCGACGCATCGGCACCATCAATGATGCCGGTTTCAAGCGCGGTGAAGATTTCGGTAAAATCCATCACGATCGGCTTGGCACCCAGCTTTTCGAAGATCTTGGTTTCCATGCCCGGAGGCGAACGGAATTTCCAGTCCTTCAGGTCGGCAGGACCTGCAATCGGCTTGGTGGACGCAAGGCTTTCCTGACCGTAAACCCACCAGCCAACGAGCTGCATGTCATACTTGTTGTAAAGCTTCTGGGCCGCATCTAGACCGCCACCGTAGTAGAGCCAGCTCAACTGCTGATACGGCGTGGAATACCCACCCATGATGTCGCCGACAAACTGGAAAGCCGGGTTTTTGCCGGTCTGGTAACCACCACCGGTCATATCGCAATCAAGGATACCTGTTGCCGCAGCATCAAAGGTTTCAACGGACTTCACGACGGACGAAGAGTAGAACATCTCGATTGAGATTTCGCCATTCGACATGGTCTGAACATTATCGACATACCGCGCCGCCAGCTTTCCCGAAACAGTTTCCGGTGCATAGTGCGTCTGGATCCGGAGATTGGTTGACGCAGCATCGGCAACACCCGAAAGCGCGACCATTGCAGCTCCAGCCAACAGGCCCTTGGAAATATTATTCAGCATCCTTCTTCCTCCCTAGGTTGCTTCAATTCCAGTCTGTCGTCATCCAGGCCTCCCAGCCTGTTTGCCGACCAGATCACTCATGTGCAGTTACCGGGCCAAGGTCGATTTTCCTTCCTGCCCCGTAGACGGTGTGTCGCAACTGCGTTCAGCCAGACAACGCATAAGGTTTGCCTCGGCATCCTCCAGCGATGCAATCATGGCCTTTTCGGCCGCTTCCGCATCGCCCTGTTTGATATGTTCGTAAATGGCACGGTGCGTCGGCACATCCTTGAAACGGTGCCCCGGCGGATAGTTGGTCAGCCGCATACTGCTGATCAAAGTCGACAGGATGATCCCTTCAAGCGCCACGAAGAACTCGTTCTCGGTCGCGCGCAGGATCGAGCGGTGAAACTGGGCGTCCGCCTTGACAAACCCCTCACCGCTTCCCGCGTTTGCCTCCATCTCTTCCAGCCAGTGACGGATTTCCGAGACGGATTCCTCATTGGCATGACGTGCAGCAAGTGCGGCGGCCTTCGGCTCGATCGCCTGCCTCAGTTCCAGAAGCTTGAAGAGACGCTTGTCGGTATCGGCTGCGGTCTGGCTCCAGGCCATGACATCATGATCAAGAAGTCCCCACTGGCTCGTCGGACGGACCCTTGTTCCGATCCCCCGGCGGACCTCAAGGAGCCCCTTTCCAACCAGTATCTTCACTGCATCGCGGATAACGGATCGGCTGACCTGATACTTTCCCGCCAAGGACCCTTCGTCCTCGACAAGATCTCCAGGCTTGTAGTGATGGGCAACGATCTGCTTGCCGAGATCGGATGCGATCTCCAACGCGAGGCTGGGAGCAGCAAACTGAGCAAGTTTAAGATCGTAGTAGCTCATATCCATCCACTGAGTGAAACATCTTATGTTACCCTTGGTCAATCCGGAACATCATATGTTTCGACGACCTGACCCGAACACACCGGTCATATTGAATTCGGCCCCCCCAATGCGCGACGCCATTCGCGGATCTGAGATCGATCCCTGATACGCAACCAAACGGACTATTTTGGTCCGACCAAAACAGATTTGAACCAGCGACGCTACGGCATGTCAAGCAGTTTAAATCGATTGAAGCCCCTGACAAATCTCACAATCAGGGCCTGAAGCCAAAATGTCCAGTACTTCCAATTGAAACATCATATGTTTCCTTGCGTCACCCTAATTCCCGTTATAGCGTTCAAGACGGAAGGCGCATCGGGCAGTCCGGCATCCTGCCTCAAAGAATCGAGTGACTGACCACCGATCCGCTCACCTTGGGAGGAACAGCAAAGATGAAAGCTGGAGTGATCGGCCTCGGCGATATGGGCAGTGGCCTCGCTAAAAATCTGATAGCGAACGGATTTGAAACAACGGGGCTCGACCTGTCCCCGCAACGTATGAGCGCCTTTGAGGACATGGGCGGACGGCCCGCGACATCGGTGGCCGATGTCGGAGCCAATTCCGATGCGGTCTATGTCATGGTCATGAATGGGGATCAGGCCAAGGCCGTGATCCTTGGTGAAGGCGGTTTGACCTCTTCGCTCAAACCCGGCAGCGCCGTCATTCTCACAGCCACAATCAAACCCCGCGAAGCCCGTGAGATCGGCGCTGCGATGGATGGCTCGGGCATCCATCTCATCGACAGTCCGGTGTCTGGCGGCTTTCCGGGCGCTCAGGGCGGCACACTGACCATGATGGCCGCTGCGCCGGATGCGGTTCTGGACCGGTTTGCCCCGGTAATGGAAGCCGTGTCCGCAAACATTCACCGGGTTGGAGACAAGCCGGGAGACGGACAGACCGTGAAGGCCTGCCTCCAGTCCCTCATCGGCGCGCAGTTCTCCGCCACTTTCGAGGCGGCGGCCCTCGCCGCCAAGGCCGGAGTTTCGGGCGATGTGCTGCTGAAGGTCTTCTCCACCTCCTCTGCCGGCTGCGGTGTGGTCAACAACGCCTTGCAGAAGATCATCGACCGCCAGTTTGAAGGCACCGGCAGCCACATCAACACGATGCACAAGGACCTCACGATCTCCATGAACCTTGGAGAGGAGCTGGGCGTCCCCTTGCATACCGCAGGTTCTGCCATGCAGATTTTCCACGCTGGGCGCACGAAATATCCAAATGGCGACAACTGGGTCTGCACCCGTGTCATCGAGGACATCGTCGGTGCGGAACTACACCGGGACGGTGCCCGCAAGACCGGGGGGAAATGAGCCATGAAACTCGGTGTCATTTGCGACGGCATCAGCCGCGATCTGAAACACGCAGTCGATGTGATGGATGAGTTTGGCCTCGACTATGCCGAACTCCAGTTTGTTGGTGACAAGGAAGTCGGCGACCACTCCGCCGAGGAAATCCGCGAGATCGACAGACTTCTGCGGGACCGTGGCAAGCCCGTGTCCTGCCTCTCCCGCCATATCTTTGCCGGCATGACAACGGCCAATCGTCCGGGCGATGAGCTTCACACAAAACACATGGATGCCCTGAAACGGGTCATCGACATGGCCCACATAGTCGGCTCGCCGCTGGTGCGCATCATGACCCAGAAAAAGGAGCAGATCCTGTGGGGCCACAATGGCGCCGAACAATGGAACGTCGCCAAGGGAGCTTGGGACACCATGCCGCCGATGATCGCCCCTGCCGTGGAACTGGCCAGGAAGGAAGGCGTCATTCTGGTGGTTGAGACCGGAAACGGCACGATGGTCAATTCCAACTACACGGCCAGAAAGCTGATCGATGACCTCGACGCCAAGGACACGCTTAAGGTCCTGTGGGACCCGGCCAACAATTGCTGGTGCCACGAGCGCGCCTATCCCGAAGGCTATGACGAGGTTCGCAGCGGCTATCTCGGCCATGTCCACATCAAGGATGTGCAGGTCGACACGCCCCGCGCCACACTGGAAGTCCGGCGCATGGGCGAAGGCCAGCTGGCTCCGCTTTTCCAACCTATGGCAGATGCGCTGAGGGCTGATGGCTATGACGGGGTGATCTCCTTTGAGAGTGTCTACCACCCTGGTAACGGCAATTTCGAGGATGGTTTCCGGCTCGGGATCGATCGCTTCAAGAAGATATTCGGATAGCTGACAAGGGCTGTAACCCTGTTGCCGCGCCCTCTCTGGATAAGCCGGTGTTTTTCGCCACGGTGAATGAATTCCGGCTATTCTCCCGCAGCCGAATCTCAATTCGTCCACACAGCCTTGATCAAACGGGCAAGACCGGCAGAAGTCGGCGCGGGAGGATCATTTGAACATTCTTTTCATCATGTACGACCAGCTGCGCTTCGACTATCTCAGCTGCGCTGGTCACCCGACATTGCAGACCCCCAATTTCGACCGCGTCGCAAAGATGGGCGTCCGCTTCACCAACGCCTATTGCCAGTCGCCGATCTGCGGTGCATCGCGCATGAGCTTTTACACCGGGCGCTACACGTCCAGCCACGGGGCCATGTGGAACGGCTTTCCCCTGCGTGTCGGTGAAATGACCCTTGGCGATCACCTTCGCGACAACGGCATGGACTGCTTCCTGATCGGCAAGACCCACATGAAGGTCGACAAGAAGGGTATGGAACGCCTCGGCCTGTCACCTGACACGATGATCGGCGCGCGGCAGACCGAATGCGGCTTTGACGCGATCATTCGCGATGACGGCCTGTGGGGCGAAGGCCCGGACGGCTTTTACGATGAAAAACGCTCGCCCTATAACGAGTATCTGAAATCAAGGGGCTACGAGGCCGAAAACCCGTGGTCGGATCACGCCAATGCCGGGATTGAAGGCGATGAAGTCGCCTCCGGGTGGATGTTCAAGAACGCCGACAAACCGGCGAACATTCGCGAGGAGGACAGCGAAACCCCGTGGCTGACGAGCGAAACCATCCGCTTCATGGACGAGCAAAAGGCCAAGGGCGCTCGCCCCTGGTGCGCCCATGTCAGCTATATCAAGCCACATTGGCCCTACATCGTCCCCGCCCCTTATCACGACATGTATTCCACCGCCGACATGATCGATGTCGCGCGCGACCCATCCGAGCGCGACAATCCCCATCCCGTTTTTGCCGCCTATATGAAGGGCAAGGTGGCATCAGCGTTCCAGCGCGATGAGGTGCGGGAAAAGGTGATCCCGGCCTATATGGGCCTGATCAAGCAATGCGACGATCAACTGGGCCGCCTGCTGGATCATCTGGAGGCGACTGGCGAGCTGAAGAACACCATGATCGTGGTCACCTCAGATCATGGCGACTATCTCGGCGATCACTGGCTGGGCGAAAAGGACATGTTCCACGACCCGTCGGTGAAGATCCCGATGATTGTCTACGACCCGCGAAAGGAAGCCGACGCAACGCGGGGCAAAACATGCGATGCGCTGATGGAAGCCATCGATCTGGCCGCAACCTTCGTGGAAGCAACGGGCGGCAAGGTGCCGGACCACATCATTGAGGGCCGCTCCCTCCTGCCCTGGCTCCATGGCAAGACGCCCGAATGGCGTGACTATGCCATCAGCGAATACAACTATTCCCAGACTTCCCAGCGGCAGGAATTGTGCGTTTCCATCCGCGATGCGCGGCTCTTCATGATTTTTGACGGTCGCTACAAGATGATCCACGCCGAAGGCGGCTTCCGCCCGATGCTGTTCGACTTGCAAGAAGACCCGAAGGAATATCGCGACCTCGGCTCAAGTCCCGACCACAAGGACGAGATCGATCGGCTCTATGACTGCCTTGCCGAATGGGGACGGCGCATGTCCCAGCGAGTGACGGTGTCGGACGAGGATCTGGCGAAGATGCGCAACGCCTCAGGCCGCCGCGGCATCCTGCCCTTCCTCTATGACGGAAGCGAAGTGCCGGAAGACCTCACCGCCAAATTCCGCGGCAAGGTGAAGCAGAAGTTTGTGGACTAGAATTTGGGGCAGCTTTTTGCTGCCCTGAGACTGCTGACAATGTTGGATGTTTCTGCTTTCGTCATGCTCGGGCCTGTCCCGAGCATCTGCAAACCTCTGAATTCATTAGATCCTCGGCACAAGACCGAGGATGACGGCTGAGGGGCATGAGTTTGTCATCAACTTCAGGGCAGCTTTTTCAATTGCCGCCCCACAAACCTCTGCGCCAAAGGCCGTCACTTCACTCAGACGGTTTGGTATTCGCTATAACCAATCCCGGTAATACCGGCCGCCGTCATTGCGTCCTTAAAACTCTCTGAAACAAAAATGGTTCGGTTGGTCAGTCTGCTATCCACCCAAACGTGAGCTCCGTTGGACTGTGAAGTATTCACTACGAACTTGCCATTCGAAGCTAAATTCCAAATCTTGATGCGATCATTAAAGGAATATGTTGTGTGTTCGCGGTCCATTGCATCCCGGCGATTGCAGACATTAAACCAGAAATAGGTGGCCACAGGACTGCCGTCTTGCCAGATCAGTTCAACAGGCTGGAACTGATGAACGTCAGGCTCAAGCACCTCAATCGCATCCCGCAACTTTTCGCTGACTAGAAAATGCCCCGTTGCTTTTAGAAGGTCAGGAAGCGGAAACTTGTGCGCGCCCCCCAACCGGACACGTTTAGGTAATCCTGACATATCTACGGGCAAACCTTGATATTGTGCATCTTGCTGTATCAGACCGCCATCGCTTGCGAAGGCAGCCTTGACACTCGGATCAAACTCTACCCCAACTGGAAAGGCGCTTTTGAAATCTCCATCCAAAACTTCGTCAGCAAATGTTTCTTCACCCAACGTTGGATCGCCGATCCTATCATAGAAAATTCCATAAACTGCCACGTGCTTCTTGCTTTCTGGAACAAAATCAAAAATGTTAAATCAAACAAGCAAGAAGAATCCCGCCCCTTGCCTGCGACATAGTTATTTGCCAGAGGCAGTTAAAACAAATTTCAATTTACCAAACCCTAAAGATTGCAAGTTTTGACAGTAGGCAGCTACGTCACCCCACAAATGCCCGTGTCAATGCGCTGTCCGGATCAGCCAGTCCGTCGATAACATTGAAATGGTGCTTTCCGGGATCATAGACAGCGGAAATGGTTGCGCCTTTTCGTGACCAGCGTTCTTCCAGAAGCCGGTTCTGGCGCAAGAATTCGGGGCGCTCCTGTGCGCCTACCCAGCAGATGGTTTCAACACCCGCAACCGGATCAAGGAGCGCGGCGCTTTCAGCGCGCGCTTCATCACCATCAAGGCGCAGATCCTTGTTCATGTCGGTGAATTGCAGCGGCTCCAGATGATGCAGACCGCTGATGGACACGACACGCTTCAGCCGCTGCAAGACATCCGGCGAAAGCGGTGGCGTTGACGACGCCATGCGGCTGACCAGATGACCGCCGGCAGAATGGCCGGATATGTGAATTGATCCCTTGACGAGGCTGGCAGCTTTTTCAATTGCCGCCCCGATCTGGCTGGTCATGTCGGAAATGCGTGCCTCGGGCGCCAACACATATGAAGGCAAGGCAACCGCCCACCCGTGAGCCAATGCGCCCGTTGCCAGATGCGACCACCAGGATTTGTCAAATTTCAGCCAGTAACCGCCATGGACGAACACGGCGAGACCCTTCGGATCACCCTGCGGATAAAAGAGATCCAGCCGATTGCGTGCATGAAGACCATAGGAAACATCCAGTTCCTTTTGCGGATGCGCCATTCGGAAAGCCTCGGCCAGAGCGGCCCAGCGATCCGGGTACGCCATGGCATTTTCGATATAGGCGCCATTGGCGAAGGCATCTTCCCAGTCAATTCCGGTCGCGTCGGTCATGGTTCCTCCCTCACGCTTTGCACAGGGATAGGAGATTATGCGCGCAGTTGCGATATTTCAATCTTGAAACATTTAAATATGAAATATACACTGATCATGGTCTCAAGGGAAAATCGACCAAGAGGAGAACGGACCATGCGCATTGCCTGTTTGGGTGGAGGCCCTGCCGGTCTCTATTTTGCAATTTCCATGAAGCTGCGCGATCCGAACCACGAGATTGTCGTGATCGAGCGCAACCGGGCCAATGACACATTTGGCTGGGGGGTTGTCCTCTCCGACGACGCCTTGGAAAACCTGCAGAAAAACGATCCGAAAAGCGCCGAGGCCATTCGCAGCCATTTCGCCTATTGGGACGATATCGCGGTGGTGCATAACGGCGTGCGCACGGTTTCCGGCGGGCATGGCTTTGCCGGCATCGGCCGCAAGCAGATGCTGATTCTCCTGCAGGAACGCGCCCGCGAACTGGGTGTCGACCTGCGCTTCGAGACAGAATTTGAAGACGTGGAAGCCTACCGCGCCGACTACGATCTCGTGATTGCCTGCGATGGCATCAACTCGCGTGTTCGCTCGCACTACGCGGAGCATTTCAAGCCGGAAGTCGATGTGCGCAAGTGCAAGTTCGTCTGGCTCGGCACGCACCAGAAATTCGACGACGCCTTCACCTTCATCTTTGAAAAGACCGAGCACGGCTGGATCTGGGCGCATGTCTACCAGTTCGACGCCGATACGGCGACGTTCATCGTGGAATGCTCTCAGGAAACCTGGGACAAGGTCGGCTTTGAGACCATGTCCAAGGAAGAGACCATCGCCACCTGCGAAAAGGTCTTTGCCAACCACCTTGGTGGCCATGCGCTGATGTCCAACGCCGCGCATCTTCGCGGCTCTGCTGTATGGATGAACTTTCCGCGTGTTCTCTGCCAGCGCTGGTATCACGAGAATGTCGTGCTGCTGGGGGATGCGTCGGCGACCGCGCATTTTTCCATCGGCTCAGGCTCGCGTCTCGCCTTCGACAGCGCCATCGCCCTTGCCGATTACCTTCATTCCGAAGCGACGCTGGAAGCTGCCTTCGAGCGCTATCAGGAAGAGCGGCGTCTGGAAGTGCTGCGTCTGCAATCAGCGGCTCGCAACTCTCTGGAGTGGTTTGAGGAAGTCGAGCGTTATCTCGATCTCGATCCGGTGCAATTCAACTATTCGCTGCTCACCCGCTCGCAGCGCATCAGTCACGAAAACCTGCGCCTGCGCGATCCCATCTGGCTGTCTTCGGCAGAAAAGTGGTTTCAGGAAACGGCGGGAGCACCGACCAACGGGCCAACCAGAGCGCCGATGTTCGCCCCCTTCAAGCTGCGTGACATGGAGCTGAAGAACCGCATTGTGGTCTCTCCCATGGCCCAGTACAAGGCGGTCGACGGGTGCCCGACGGACTGGCATTTGATCCACTACGGCGAACGGGCAAAGGGCGGTGCGGGTCTCGTCTATACGGAAATGACCTGCGTTTCGCCAACCGGTCGCATCACGCCGGGCTGTCCGGGGCTTTATGCTACTGAACACGAGGCCGCGTGGAAACGCCTGACAGATTTCGTCCATGCGGAAACCGATGCGCGGATCTGCTGCCAGATCGGCCATTCCGGTCGCAAGGGCTCCACCAATATCGGCTGGGAAGGCATGGACAAACCCCTGGCCGACGGAAACTGGGATCTCGTCTCCGCCTCGCCGATTGCGTGGTCTTCCGACAATGCCGTGCCGCACGAACTTTCAAGAGCCGAGATGGATACAATCAAGGCGCAGTTCGTGGCATCTGCCGAAATGGCCGACCGCGCCGGTTTCGACATGATCGAGCTGCACGCAGCCCATGGCTACCTGATTTCCTCCTTTATCACGCCGGTTTCCAACACCCGTAACGACGAATACGGCGGATCGCTCGAAAACCGCATGCGCTATCCGCTGGAAGTGTTCGAGGCCATGCGGGCCGCCTGGCCGTCACACAAGCCGATGTCGGTCCGCATCTCGGCCAATGACTGGGTTGGCGACGAGGGTGTAACCCCGGATGAAGCGGTTCGAATTGCGGAACTTTTCGAGGCTGCCGGGGCAGACATCATCGACGTGTCAGCGGGTCAGACGACGATCAAGGCGAAGCCCGTCTATGGCCGCATGTTCCAGACGCCGTTCTCCGATCGCATTCGCAACGAAGCCCGGATCAAGACAATGGCCGTCGGCAACATCTATGAGGCAGACCACGCCAACTCGATCCTGATGGCTGGCCGTGCGGACCTTGTGTGCGTGGGCCGCCCTCACCTTGCAAATCCCTATTGGACCATGCACGAGGGAGCCAAGATCGGAGATCGTCACGAAAGCTGGCCGCTGCCCTACATGGCAGGTCGGGATCAGGCATGGCGCCTTGCTGACCGCGAAGCCGAAACGGTGGTGAAGGTCTGATGGTCGCCGACAAGCACGTTGTCATTTCCGGAGGAGGATCAGGTGTTGGCGCCGAGATCGCGCGCGAGTTCGCGCAATCCGGCGCACGTGTCACCATTCTCGGCCGCAATGAGACCCGACTGAAGGCGCAAGGCCTGCCCTATGAAACCTGCGACGTGACGGATGCCACGCAGGTGGAACAGGCACTGCAAAGAGCCCGCGAAAAACGCGGCCCCGTTCACATTGCCATCGCCAATGCCGGGGCTGCAGAGAGCGTTCCCTTCGCAAAGATGACGGCAGATGATCTGAACTCCATGCTGTCGGTCAATCTTGTCGGCGTGTTCACGCTGTGGAAAGCCGCGCTGGCAGACATGAAGCAAAATGGCTGGGGCCGCCTCATCGCTGTCGCGTCCACGGCGGGCCTGAAGGGCTATCCTTATGTCTCCGGATATGTGGCTGCAAAGCATGGCGTCGTCGGTCTCACCCGCGCACTGGCGCTGGAACTCGGCACCAGCGGCATTACCGCCAACGCCATATGCCCCGGCTTCATCGAAACACCGATGCTGGAGCGGTCGGTTCAAAACATCGTTTCTAAAACCGGAATGAGCCCTGAATACGCGGAAGCTGCCTTGAAGAAGAACAACCCGCAGAACCGGTTCATCCAGACCGACGAAGTTGCCGGAACAGCCTTGTGGCTTTGTTCGGACGCAGCCCGCTCGGTCAACGGCCACACCCTTTCCCTGTCCGGAGGAGAGATTTGATCATGGACAAGCCGACTTCGGAAAAAGACGCGCTCTCCAAAACCCGCTTGCGCCTGTGGCTGAAGCTGCTCAAGGCCAGCAGCCGGATTGAAGACGAATTGCGGCGCAAGCTGCGGGAGGAGTTCAGCTCTACCCTGCCCCGCTTCGACGTGATGTCCTCGCTCTATCGCTATCCGGACGGCCTCAAGATGAGCGAGATTTCGGAGCTGTTGCGCGTATCGAACGGCAATATCACCGGCATCGTCGACCGGCTGGCGCAGGAAGGTCTCGCCGAGCGCACCGCTGTTCCCGGCGACCGTCGTGCTTCGCTGGTCAAGCTGACGGACAATGGTCGCACCACCTTTGCCGAACATGCGGCCGCTCACGAATCCTGGATTGACTCGCTGCTGGCAGACCTGACCGAGGACGACACGCTCGGCATGATCAAGCGGCTCGATACACTCACCGAAAAGCTTGAGGGCAAACGGGGATGACCATGCGTTCTGATGTAAAGCATTTCAATTGCGAGATTTCCGGCGGCATTGCGAGGATTTCCCTCAACCGCCCCGAGCGGAAAAACCCGCTGACTTTCGACAGCTATGCGGAGCTGCGCGACTGGTTTCGCGACCTGCACTATGCCGATGACGTAAAGGTCGTGGTGTTCGGCCCCAACGGCGGCAACTTCTGCTCCGGCGGAGATGTGCACGATATTATCGGGCCGCTGGTGAAGATGAACACCAAGGAACTTCTTCGCTTCACGCGCATGACCGGCGACTTGGTGAAAGCCATGATCAATTGCGGCAAGCCGATCATCGCCGCCGTCGAGGGTGTGTGTGCCGGTGCCGGTGCGATCATTGCCATGGCCTCGGACCTGCGCATCGCCGCGCCCGATGCCAAGGTGGCGTTCCTGTTCAATCGCGTCGGCCTTGCCGGCTGCGACATGGGAGCCTGTGCCATCCTCCCGCGTATCATCGGTCAGGGCCGCGCTGCCGAACTGCTTTATCTGGGCCGGTCCATGTCCGCCACGGAAGGCTTGAACTGGGGCTTTTTCAACCGGATGGTGGAAGCCGGCGAACTGGAAGGCGTTGCCACAGAACTTGCACTTCGCATTTCCGAAGGCCCGGCCTTTGCCAACATGATGACCAAGACCATGCTCAATCAGGAATGGTCAATGTCGCTTGAACAGGCGATTGAGGCCGAAGCACAGGCGCAGGCCATCTGCATGCAGACAGAGGACTTCAACAGGGCATACGAAGCCTTTGTCGCCAAGCAGAAACCGGTTTTCGAGGGCAACTGATGGCTGACAGAAGCTTTCTCGACTGGCCGTTCTTCGAAGACCGTCACCGCCGGCTTCAGGAAGATCTCGACGCCTGGGCAACGGAAAATCTTGCGTCTGTTGATCATTCAAACACGGATGAAGCCTGCAAGACGCTCGTCGCCATGCTTGGTCGCGCAGGTTTCCTGACCCATTCGGGCGTGGAGCCGACCAGCTCCTTCCCACTGGATGTCCGATCCCTGTGCCTGATCCGCGAAACACTGGCTCGCCACGATGGTCTTGCCGACTTCGCCTTTGCCATGCAGGGGCTCGGAACAGGGGCCATTTCACTCTTCGGTTCCGTGTCCCAAAAAGCCGACTGGCTTCCCCTCACCCGCAATGGCAAGGCGATCTCCGCCTTTGCCCTGACCGAACCCCAGTCCGGATCGGATGTCGCCAACTCGACCATGACAGCGACCGCTGACGGCGCGCATTTCGTCCTGAACGGCGAAAAGACATGGATTTCAAATGGCGGGATTGCCGACGTTTATACGGTCTTTGCACGTACCGGCGAAGAACCCGGCGCGCGCGGCCTGTCCGCCTTCATCGTTCCAGCTAACACGCCGGGGCTGGAGGTTGTGGAGCGGCTGGAAACAATCGCCCCGCATCCGCTGGCAACCTTGCGCTTCAGCGATTGCCGGATACCGGCCTCATCCTTGATTGGAAGGCGCGGCGCGGGCTTCAAGATAGCAATGTCCGTTTTGGACGTCTTTCGCTCAACCGTGGCAGCTGCTGCCCTCGGCTTTGCGAGACGGGCTCTTGATGAGGCGTTGCTCCGGGTAACAACCCGGCAAATCCGCGAAAAGCCGCTTTATAACCTGCAGATGGTTCAAGGCCATATTGCAGACATGGCGCTCGACATCGATGCCGCGGCCCTGCTCGTCTATCGCGCAGCCTGGACCAAGGACAGCGGAGCGCCGCGGGTCTCGCGGGAAGCGGCCATGGCCAAGCTCTTTGCGACCGAGCAGGCCCAGATCGTCATCGACAAGGCGGTCCAGCTGCATGGCGGCGACGGCGTGCGCTCCGGCGTAACAGTTGAAAAGCTCTACCGCGAAATCCGTGCCCTTCGCATCTACGAGGGTGCCACGGACGTTCAGAAAGTCGTCATAGCAAGGCAGACGCTCAACGCGTTTGAGGGAGAATGAGCATGCTCAAGCCATCAGCCCATACCGATACATTTGCCCGCGACAACCTTCCGCCATTCGACACCTGGCCGGAGTTGCGACTCGACGGCTTTGACTATCCCGACACGCTGAATGCCGCGGTCGAACTGACCGACACCATGGTCGAAAAGGGCTTTGGCGACCACACCGCCCTGATCGGCAATGGCCGTCGTCGAACCTACAAGGAACTGGCTGACTGGACGAACCGTCTCGCCCATGCGCTGGTGGAAGATCTCGTCATCAAGCCGGGAAACCGGATCCTGATCCGGTCCGCGAACAATCCTGCCATGGTCGCCTGCTGGCTTGCCGCAACGAAGGCCGGAGCTGTGGTCGTCAACACCATGCCGATGCTTCGCGCTGCCGAGCTGAAGAAGTATGTCGAAAAAGCCGAAATCACACATGCACTGTGCGACACGCGGCTGATGGACGAAATGGCCGCCTGCGCCAAGGACAGCCCCTTCCTGAATACGGTCGTCGGCTTTGACGGCACGTCCAATCATGATGCTGAGCTTGATCGCCTCGCCCTCGAAAAGCCGGTTCGTTTCGATGCCGTCCAGACGTCTCAGGACGATGTTGCGCTTCTGGGCTTCACGTCCGGTTCCACCGGTATCCCGAAGGCAACGATGCATTTTCACCGTGATCTTCTGATTATTGCGGACGGTTATGCACGGGAAGTCCTTTCGGTTCAGCCGGATGACGTCTTTGTCGGGTCCCCGCCGCTTGCCTTCACTTTCGGACTGGGCGGGCTGGCGATCTTTCCGCTTCGCTTCGGGGCGGCCGCCACCTTGCTGGAACAGGCAACGCCGCCGAACATGATCGAGATCATTCAGAAGTACAAGGCAACCGTCTGCTTTACCGCCCCGACCGCCTATCGCGCGATGATGAAGGCGATGGACGAAGGCGCGGATCTTTCCTCCCTGCGTGCAGCCGTGTCTGCGGGCGAAACCCTTCCTGCCCCGGTCTATGACGAGTGGATGCAAAAGACCGGCAAACCCATGCTGGACGGCATCGGCGCCACCGAACTCCTGCACATCTTCATTTCCAACCGGTTCAGCGACCACCGCCCGGCTTGCACCGGTAAACCCGTGTCAGGCTATGAGGCCAAGGTCATCGGGCTGGATGGCGAGGATCTTGCCGACGGCGAAATCGGTCGTCTTGCCGTTCGTGGCCCGACCGGATGTCGATACCTGCGCGGCGAGCGCCAGAGCGAGTATGTCCAGAACGGCTGGAACATCACGGGCGATACATTCGTACGCGATGAAAACGGCTACTTCCATTTTGCCGCCCGCAACGACGACATGATCATTTCGGCCGGTTACAACATCGCCGGACCTGAAGTGGAAGCGGCCCTGTTGTCTCACGACGCTGTGGCTGAATGTGCCGTCATTGGCGTTGCAGATGAAAATCGCGGCTCGATCGTTCAGGCGCATGTCGTGCTGATGGCAGGTGTCGAGGCAAGCGATGCCTTGGTCAAGGCTCTGCAGGACCATGTGAAGGCAACGATTGCTCCCTACAAATATCCGCGCTCGGTCATCTTCACCGACACACTTCCCAAAACAGCCACGGGCAAGATCCAGCGCTTCCGCCTGAAGGACCAAAATTGATGAGTTCGTCTGCTTACGATCCCGGCGAAGCCGGAGCGAAGATGGATTTCAAGGACGCCATGTCCTATGGCGACTATCTGCATCTGGACCCGGTCACCTCGGCGCAGCATCCCCTTTCCGATGCGCATGACGAGATGCTGTTCATCATCCAGCACCAGACCAGTGAGCTCTGGATGAAACTCGCCATCCACGAGCTTGCCAGCGCCCGCGAGAAAATGAATGCAGGCAAGATGCCTTCGACATTCAAGATGCTGACCCGCGTTTCGCGCATCTTTGATCAGCTGAATGGAGCTTGGGACGTTCTTCGGACCATGACGCCGAGCGAATATACCGAATTCCGCCATGCCCTTGGCCCTTCTTCCGGGTTCCAGTCGTGGCAATACCGGATGATCGAATTCGTGCTCGGCAATCGAAATCCGAACATGCTCAAGCCACATGCGCATCACCCGGAAATCCTTGGCAAGCTGGAAGCAGAACTTGCACGCCCGAGTTTCTACGATGATGCGGTGACGTTGCTCTTCAAGACACTGGATGGACCGGATGCCACACCGCCCGCTCCCCAGTTGACCCAACCGCATGAGGCAAATGACGAAATCCGCAAGCGTTGGAAGATCGTCTACGAGAATGTCGCGGACTATTGGGAGCTGTATGAACTTGCGGAAAAGCTGGTCGATCTGGAGGACTATTTCCGTCGCTGGCGTTTCAACCACGTCACGACAGTCGAGCGCGTCATCGGCTTCAAGCGCGGCACCGGCGGGACGCCCGGTGTGAGCTATCTGAAAAAAATGCTGGACGTCCAGCTCTTCCCCGAACTCTGGCATGTACGTGGAGACCTGTAAGCCATGAACGCCCCAATCGCTCAGGCGCGACTACTGCCGCGCAAGGATCGCTTCGAGCTCCCGGACGGGATTCTCTATCTCGACGGCAATTCGCTCGGTGTGCTGCCCAAAGGGGCCGCCGAGCGCGCTGCCAGAACAATCACCTCCGAATGGGGGCAGGATCTGATCAAGGCCTGGAACACGGCAAACTGGATGCACCTGCCGAAAACCGTGGGCGATCGGATCGCGCCTCTGATCGGCGCAGCACAAGGCACGGTCGCGACCGGTGATACGCTGTCGATCAAGGTCTATCAGGCCGTTGCCGCAGCCCTTCAAATGCGCCCGGACCGGAAGGTGGTTCTCTCCGACAACGGCAATTTCCCGACCGATCTCTATATGGCCAAAGGCCTGATCGACACGATCGGCAAGAACCACGAGTTGAAAGTCGTGGATCCGGAATCCGTCGTGGACGCCATCGACGAGAGCATTGCCGTGGTCATGCTGACCCAGGTCGACTATCGCACCGGACGCATGCACGACATGAAAGCCATCACTGACAAGGCTCATGCAGCTGGCGCAGTCATGATCTGGGATCTCGCCCACTCGGCAGGTGCGGTTCCGGTTGACCTGACCGGATGCAACACCGAGTTTGCGGTTGGCTGCACCTACAAATATCTGAATGGCGGCCCCGGCGCGCCAGCCTTCATCTATGCCCGCCCGGATATTGTCGAAACAATCCAGCCTGCCCTTGCCGGTTGGCTCGGTCACGATGCGCCCTTTGCGATGGAGCTGGGTTACCGCCCCGCAATGAGCACGGAGCGACTTCGCATCGGCACACCGGCGATTGTTCAGCTGTCCATTCTGGACGAAGCCCTGAACGCCTTTGAAGGCGTCACGATGGAGGATATCCGAAAGGCCTCCATCGTTCTGTCGGAGCGTTTCATTGCTGAAGTCGAACGCCGCTGCCCGATGCTGGAACTGGCATCCCCACGGGACCCGCAAGCGCGTGGCTCTCAGGTCTCCTTCCGTTTCGAGAAGGGTTATGAGGCGATGCAGGCCCTGATTGAGCGCGGCGTGATCGGTGACTTCCGTGCGCCGAACATCATGCGTTTCGGCTTCACGCCGCTTTATCTCGATGAGGCAGACGTTTTCGCCGCAGCCGAGATTCTGGAAGACATCATGTCGACCGGAGCGTGGAAGGACCCGAAATACGCCGTACGCTCCCGCGTCACCTGAGCCCGCCGAATTTTCAAGGCACGTGTTTTGCTGAAAAAACGAAAGAAACCGCATGTCTCATAAAGTCATTCAGCCCGAAGGCTGGGCCCCTGCCAAAGGCTATGCCAACGGCATGCTCACACCAGACGGAACGCTCTATATCGGCGGACAGATCGGCTGGACAGCCGAGCAGAAATTCGAAAGCCATGATTTCATCGGCCAGATGGAACAGGCACTTGCCAATATTGTTGCCATCGTGGAAGCAGCAGGCGGCAAGCCGAGTGACGTGGTTCGCCTGACATGGTTCGTGACGGACAAGAAAACCTATGTCAGCCACCAGCGGGACGTCGGCAAGGCCTACCAGAAGTATTTCGGAAAACACTTCCCCGCCATGTCAATGCTCGTCGTCTCGGAACTGGTCGAAGACGAAGCTCTCGTGGAAATCGAGGCAACGGCTGTCATTTCCCGCTGAAAAAGCCTCACCTGTTGTTTCAATAGGTCGTGACTATCGGAGGATCATGGGGTAGCAATCTTCCCAAAGGTAATACTAGGCTGTGTGGACGGATTGGAGACGTATTTCGTGGATCAAACGGCAAAGGCTGGTGGAAAGGAGACTTTGAACGTATTGAACATACGTTCAAAGGCGCGTTTCCTTCAGATTGTAGCCGTTTGATCCACCCAAAGGGCCGGGCCTGCACTGCCCAATGCCAACGCAAATCTGGCTCAACGATGTACCACATCGCCTTCGCCAGTTTCGCCTTGTCTTGGACACTGCATTTCCCGGCGAAATGCATCTCCAATCCGTCCACACAGCCTAGGGATAGAGGTTCCCCATGATTTTGCGCAGTGTTTTTGCTTTTTGTTTTTCGCTGGCAGTGCTTCAGGCAGGCACTGCAAGTGCCAAATGCGGCAACGATGCCAAGGGCTTTGAAGCCTGGAAAGCCGACTTCACCCAAAATGCATCGAAATACGGACTGAGTTCTGGTCTGGTGTCGTCCACTTTGAAGGGCGTTTCCTACGACCAGAAGGTGATCCGGCTGGACCGGAACCAGAAATCCTTCAAGCTGTCGTTCGAGCAGTTCTACGCCAAGCGTGTGAACAACGCGATGATCAACAAGGCGAAACGCCTTGAACAGCAATATGCGCGCCTGTTCAACAAGCTAGAAAAGAAATACGGCGTTCCCGCACCGATCCTCTTGTCCATCTGGGGACTAGAAACAAACTTTGGCGGCTATGTCGGCAACATGTCGATCATCCGCTCACTGTCCACGCTGGCCTATGATTGCCGCCGGTCGGACTTTTTCACCAATGAGCTGGTCAATGCCCTCCAGATCATCAAGCGCCGCGACATGGCTCCGGAGCAAATGCGCGGAGCCTGGGCTGGCGAGATCGGTCAGACACAGTTTCTGGCCTCATCCTATATGAAATACGCTGTCGATTATGACCGCGATGGTCGCCGCGACCTCATCCGCTCGGTGCCTGACGTTCTTGCTTCGACCGCCAACTATCTGAAGCAAAAAGGCTGGCGGGCCGGTCAGCCTTGGGGTCCGGGCACTGCCAATTACGGCGTTCTGCGGCAATGGAACAAGGCCAGCGTCTACGTTCAGACCATTTCCGTGATGGCTGACAAGATCTCCGCCAAGTGATTTTCGCTTGTCGCACCTGAGATTTCGGCAGACCGCGTTGTCTGCCGGAACCTCCGCGACCAAGGTCGCAGACCGTATTGAACAGCTTTTGCCTCTGCAGGCCTTGCAACCTGCCCTCGCTTTCTCCCAACATGCAGCGTCTAATTATAGTGACCGGGTGACCTCACTATTTGCGGTGACGGCTCGGCTGTAAAAAAGTTTTGGGAGGTTTCATGTCCGTTTTCAATCGCCGCCAGGCCCTTGGCCTTATGGGCGGAGCTGCTGCTCTTGCCACGCTGCCAATGCCGGCCATTGCGCAGAACCGGAAGGTCGTTCTCGGAGCGCTGCGCTTTACCAGTCACGCAGGCAGCTTTGTTGCCTATGAGCGCGGCTACTTTGCCGAAGCCGGTCTCGATGTTGAGCTGAAATTCTTTCAGGCTGCCCAGCCGATGGCCGTCGCGATTGCCTCCGGCGACGTTGATTTTGGTGTGACTGCCATTTCCGGTGGCCTGATCTCCCTTGCCCAAAAGGGTGCAGTCAAGGTAATCGGCGGCGGCCTCTCCGAGGAAGCCGGCATCGATGGCCAGAAGATCCTCGTCTCCGATGCAGCCTTTCAGGCCGGTGTGACGTCTCCTGCCGCCCTGAACGGCAAGACCTTCGGCATGACAACGGCCGGGTCTTCCTTCCATTACATGGGCTCCAAAATCGCTGCAAAGGAAGGGATCGAGCTGAAGTTCAAGCCGCTGCAGAAAGTCGGCGCGGTTATCGGTGCCTTGAAGTCGGGCCAGATCGACGCCTGGTCGATTGTACCGCACATTGCCAAGCCACTGGCAGGATCCGGCGCCGTTCACATCATCGGCAATGTGGCCGACTATGTTCCGGATTATCAGGTGACAACGCTCTTCACTTCGGAGAAAAACGCTGGCAACGAGCGGGATCTCACCAAGAGCTTCCTGTCCGCCTATTCCAAGGGTGCCGCCGACTACAACGCAGCCATGATTGCCCAGACCGGCGGCGACGAAGCCTTGAACGCGATGGTCGACCTGCTGCACAAGCATGTCTACAACGATCAGCCTCGCGAAAAGGCCGCGCCGTCCATCGTCAACGGAACGATGCGCCTCAATGAAGGAGCAGCACTGAACCTCGCCTCGGTGAAGGACCAGCTGGAGTGGTTCCAGGCGGAAGACCTAGTCAGCAAGGACATCACCCTGGAGACGCTCGTTGATGGCAGCTACGTGGAAACGCGCGGCTAACCTCATCGGTTGGAACATGACAGGGCGGGAGCAACATCCCGCCCGGAACGGGATCCTGACATGGAAATCCGCCTTGACGCGGTCGGCCATCGCTATGATGCGGTGGAGGTTCTGCGCGACATTTCGCTCACAATTCCAGCCGGCAAGATCACCTGCATCATCGGCCCCTCGGGATGCGGGAAATCCACTCTGCTGCGCTTTATCGGCGGATTGGAACAGCCGACCCTTGGCAATGTGTTTCAGGTTGGCGAACAGCCGGACGGTTGCCTCAACGCCCTCACCTACATCTTTCAGGACTTCGCCCTTCTGCCATGGAGAACGGTGGCCGGGAACATTTCGCTGGTGCTTGAAGATCACGGTCTACCGAAAGACCGGATCGACAGCGTCATCACCGACGTTCTCGCCCGCACCAACCTGAGCGACTTCGCAAACGCCCTGCCCAAGCAGCTTTCCGGCGGCATGAAGCAACGGGTAGCCATTGCCCGTGCCCTTGCCGTCAATCCTGCCGTGCTGTTGATGGATGAACCGCTGTCAGCACTCGACAGTCAGACCCGTGATCTTTTGATGGAAGACCTAGTCTCCTTGTGGAGCCGCACGCCATTCACCGCCGTTTATGTGACCCACAATCTTCAGGAAGCCGTTCGACTGGGACACCAGATCGTTGTTCTGTCCCGCCGTCCCGGTCGCATTCATGAGGTGGTGACGATAGACGCGCCTCTGGATCAAAGGCGCACAGCAGACCCTGACCTTCAGCAGAAGCATGATCATTTGTGGCACTTGATGCGCGACGAAGCCCGCGCAGCAGATGCGGAGCTTGTCCATGGCGCTTGAGACGTCCGCACATGATAACGACACACCTGCCCGGCCCGTGCCTTATCGGGGGGGCGGATTTCGGCCAAGACATAAACGAGGCGTCGGGCTGATTGTCTTTGCTATACTGATCGCCATTGCTGAACTTGGAACCCGGCAAGGCTGGATTTCGGCGCTCACATTGCCCAAGCCAAGTGATGTCTTCTGGACGCTGGTGGAGTTCTGGCAATCCGGTCGGCTGACACAGAACCTTTTTCCCTCGCTCACCCGGCTTGTCGTTGGTGCATTCCTTGGAACCCTCGCAGGGATTGGAACAGGCCTGATGATCGGGCTGTTCTCTGCTGCCCGCGCAGGCTTTGTGCCACTCGTCGCAGCGATCTTTCCCATTCCAAAGATCGCGCTTTTGCCGCTGTTCGTGATCTGGTTCGGCATTGATGAAGGGTCCAAATACGCATTGATCGCCTTTGGCACGTTCACCCCGACGGTTGTTGCCACCTACGGTGCGGTCGACAATGTGGACCGCACCTTGATCCGAATGGGGCAAAGCTTCGGCCTGTCGTGGATGTCCATCGTCCGCAAGATCGTGCTTCCAGGAGCCATGCCGGGCATCCTGTCGGGGCTTCGGATCAGCCTCGCAATCGCAATCATTCTGCTTGTGGCTGCCGAAATGCTGGGCGCGGAATATGGCATTGGCGCCTATATCCTTCAGGCCGGTTCGCTCTATGATCTCGACCGCCTCTTTGCCGGGGTCGTAATCCTCTCCCTCCTCGGTGTTGTGGTGAGTTTCGGGGTTGGCAAACTTGAAACGCGGCTTCTGCGCTGGCGGGTCTGACGCCCCTTCTCTCCTTACGTCACTCGCCACCTGTTTTCACCCACCTAAAGAATTGACTGACCGTTCGGTCTATGCAAATAATCGTCAAAACAAACGGGTTGGCTTCATGCTGGCCCGCAGCCAGCCGGGAGACTTTCATGAGCGCTTCAAACACCGTCCTGACGGAGCTTGACGGAGGCGTCCTCACCATCACCCTCAACCGCCCGGACAAGCTGAATTCTTTCAATGACGAGATGCATCTTGCGCTGCGCGCGGCTTTTGAACGTGCCCGCGATGACAACGCTGTACGCTCGGTTCTTCTGACCGGCGCTGGCCGCGCCTTTTGCGCAGGTCAGGACCTTGGCGACCGCGACCCTCGCAAGGGTGGCGCACCTGATCTCGGCCATACGCTCGACACCTTCTATAATCCAACCGTTCGCCTGATCCGCTCCATTGAGAAGCCGATTGTCTGCGCGGTCAATGGTGTTGCAGCCGGTGCTGGAGCCAACGTGGCCTTCGCCTGCGACATGGTGTTTGCCGCCAAGTCTGCCCGCTTCATTCAGGCCTTTTGCAAGCTTGGCCTTGTGCCGGACGCAGGCGGCAGCTGGCACCTTGCCCGTCTGATTGGTGAGGCCCGTGCCAAGGCCCTTGCCCTGACCGGCGAGCCCGTTTTTGCAGAGCAGGCCGAAAACTGGGGCCTGATCTGGAAAGCTGTCGAGGATGACGGCTTGATGGAGGCAGCTCGCGGCCAGGCTGCGAAGTTTGCGGTCGGCCCGACCAAGGGTTACGGCCTGACAAAGCGGGCCATCCAGAAAGCCGCCAACCAGACGCTTGACCAACAGCTGGATCTGGAGCGCGATCTGCAGCGCGAGGCCGGATACAGCGCGGACTATGCCGAAGGCGTAACCGCGTTCCTGGAAAAGCGCGCACCGGAGTTTTCAGGCAAATGAGCGAAACCGGTTTGAAGGCATCGGAGCTTTCCCCGCAACAGCTGGCCGAAGCCTGTGCTGCGGCCATGTGGTCCACCGACCATGCGTCACAGAACCTTGGCATGAAGATCGAGCAGGTCTCTCCGGGGCACGCGGTCCTGTCCATGGAACTCACTCAAATCATGGCCAACGGGCACGGCAACTGCCACGGCGGTTATCTGTTCACGCTTGGCGACAGTGCCTTTGCCTTTGCCTGTAACACCTACAACCAGCTGACCGTCGCCCAGCATTGCTCGGTGACCTATCTGAGGCCGGGCCGTATCGGCGACCGGCTGACCGCCACAGCGAAGGAAGTGACCCGTCAGGGCCGCTCCGGCATCTACGACATTTCGATCACCAATCAGTCCGGCGAGTTGATCGCCGAATTCCGCGGACATTCTCGCACGGTCAAGGGAACCCACCTGCCCGAGTAAGTCCCGGATCCGAAATCCAAGTCTTTGGGAGGAGACGTATGAAAGATCTTTCACCGCGCCAGGGCGATCTGGAGCCGATTGAAACCGCCTCGCGCGATGAAATAGCGACCCTGCAGCAAGAGCGCATGGCATGGTCGTTGCGCCATGCCTACGAGAACTCACCTTTCTACAAGAAGCGGTTTGACGAGCACGGCTGTCACCCGGACGACTTCAAGACCCTTGCCGATCTGGCGAAATTCCCTTTCACAGTGAAGACAGATCTCCGCGATACATACCCCTTTGGAATGTTTGCAGCTCCGCAGGACAAGATCGCTCGCATCCACGCGTCTTCCGGCACAACCGGAAAGCCGACGGTTGTCGGCTACACCCAAAAGGACATCGAAACATGGGCGGACCTTGTCGCCCGCTCCATCCGCGCTTCCGGTGGTCGGGCTGGTGACATCGTGCACATCGCCTATGGCTATGGCCTTTTCACCGGCGGCCTCGGCGCACATTATGGTGCAGAGCGACTCGGCTGCACCGTCGTTCCTGTTTCCGGCGGCATGACCGAACGTCAGGTGACCCTGATCACGGATTTCAAACCAAAGATCATCATGGTCACGCCGTCCTACATGCTGTCCATTCTGGACGAGTTCCACCGTCAGGGCATCGACCCGCGCGAAAGCTCGCTGCAAGTTGGCATTTTCGGGGCTGAACCCTGGACCAACTCCATGCGCCGGGAAATCGAACAAGCCTTCGACATGCACGCCGTAGACATCTATGGGCTCTCGGAAATCATGGGCCCCGGTGTTGCCAATGAATGTGTGGAAACCAAGGATGGGCTGCATATCTGGGAAGACCATTTCTATCCGGAAGTGATCAATCCTGAGACCGGTGAAGTGCTGCCTGACGGTGAAATTGGCGAGCTGGTCTTTACGACCCTGACCAAGGAAGGCCTGCCGATGGTCCGCTACCGGACCCGCGATCTTACCCGCCTTCTGCCCGGCACGGCCCGTTCCATGCGCCGGATGGAAAAGGTCACAGGTCGGTCCGACGACATGATCATCTTGCGCGGTGTCAATGTTTTCCCGACCCAGATCGAAGAGCAGATCCTGAAATGCGCCGGACTTGCCCCGCACTTCCAGATCGAACTCACCCGCGAGGGCCGCATGGACACCATGACGGTTCTTGTCGAGGCGACCGAGGCGAGGTCCTCGTCCGAGGCCCGCGCCGCGTCAGCCAAGGAGCTTTCCCATCACATCAAGAGCGTGGTTGGCGTTTCCACGAAAATTGATGTAAGGGAGCCCGGCAAAGTTGCCCGCTCGGAAGGCAAGGCAAAGCGTGTGGTCGACAATCGACCGAAGGAGGCGTGATCGAGGCTAATGCATGCAATTAGCTAGCGATCACAAGATACTGTAACAGAAGAGATAAAGATGGCTCGCACCCGCGCCGATGATTTTGAGGACAAACAACGGCATATCCTGATCCAGGCTGCATCCGTCTTTGCGGAACAGGGCATGGAAAAGGCGTCCATGTCCGCAATCGCCACGGCGTCGGGGGTCTCCAAGTCGCTTCTCTACCACTACTACCCGAACAAGGACGCCTTGATCTTCGAGATCATTCGCAGCCATCTGGAAGACCTTGACCGGGATATTGAAAAAGCTGATCAGCCGGATCTCGACACCGAAAATCGGCTGAAGCACCTCGTTCGCGCGGTTCTGGAAAACTACAAGGACGCCGACGACCTGCACAAGGTGCAGTTGAACGCTGGCCCGCTCCTCAGCGACGAGCAGAAAAGCGAGAT
Source organism: Roseibium sediminis (assembly GCF_008711325.1). Classification (GTDB taxonomy): domain Bacteria; phylum Pseudomonadota; class Alphaproteobacteria; order Rhizobiales; family Stappiaceae; genus Roseibium; species Roseibium sediminis. The sequence continues at coordinate 140,407 of NZ_VXDB01000009.1, read as the reverse complement.
CACGGCACTGGAACGCCGGATCGTCCGCCGCTTTTCGACTATCCTGAAAGAGATCAATCCGAACCTCGAAAACCCGGAAAAGCCTCTCCTGATGCCCGTCACCATGAGCCTTTTCGGCATGATGAACTGGGTCTACATGTGGTTCCGCGACGGCGGCCCGGTCACCCGCGAAAACTACGCCGACCTCGCCACCCAACTCATTCTGGAAGGTGCAAAGTCGGTGAAGTGAGAGGGTTGGTGGTACAAGTTTTCAAACATTGTACCTAGCTTTAGCAAAACCCTCTATCAATTCTGGCAACTGAGCCATTTCTTCAATAACCAAAGTCGCATTGCCCACTCTTGTCTCAGAGGTCGGACAAAAGTGAACCGCTGTCATTCCGGCTGCAAGCGCAGCTTCGATACCAACGGCGCTGTCTTCGACCACAACGCAGTTGTTCGGGCTAAAACCCATAGCGGCGGCGGCATGGAGGAACAGGCCTGGTTCAGGTTTCCAACTTTTGATTTCGTAAGAACTAAAAACGTTTGAACCAAAGAAGGTCGCCAACCCGCTTATTCTCATCGCCAACTCTATCTTCGATCGAGGTCCACTAGACGCAACGCATTTTGGTCTATCCAGACGTTCGAGAGTTTTACGAACGCCGCGCACTGGCTTGAGATCGGTTCCAAAAAGCTCCGCAACCCTGTGCCTATAGACCCGCTCAAAGTCTTCCCCAAGTGGTCGGCCTATCCGCTCCTCAAGATCTCGAAAAATGCAAGATAGCTTTCTCCCTCTGTATTCTCGCAATAATATTTCCGCAGAAACAGTCAAGTCAGGTAGCAGGTCGACGAATGCCTGATTACAGAGCAGCTCGCTATCAACAAGCGTTCCATCAAGATCAAAAATTACGCAAATATCATCCATACTTTGGCTTTGCCCGGTCATTGCCAATCATTGCATTCTTCAAATGGAGAGTTAAACTTTCAAAACGGTCAATAGTCATCCCCGACTTGATCGGGGATCCATTGCCACCATCCGGCTGGCAGAGCCGTTTGTTGGGCGAACAGGTTCGCAAAGCAGCAGAACATAAACGTCTCTGGAATTCATTGGATCCCCGATCAAGTCGGGGATGACAATCGTGCGAGATGCAAAATTTGGCACAGCTCGAACGATGGTTGGCCGGGCGACAATCCGTCCGCTCGCGCTGCCCCGGACACCGATCCGGGGCCTTGTATGCAAAAGGTCCCGGCGCGGGGCCGGGACGGCAGCTTCTCAAAAATCGCGCTAACCTTACTCAGCGGCCTGTGCAACTTGCGGCCAGGTCTTGGCAACCATGGTGAGGACATCGTATTGCGCGACGACTTCATCGTTCTGGTTGGTGACGCAGCAATCCCAGCGGACTTCGCCGTAATCGGCGGTGATGCGCGGGTTGATTTCCTTGGCGGTCAGCTGAACTTTCAGTTCGTCACCCGGATTGACCGGTGTGAGGAAACGCAGGTTGTCGACGCCGTAATTGGCAAGGACAGGCCCCGGAGCCGGATCAACAAAGAGACCGGCAGCAAAGGACACGATCAGATAGCCATGCGCGACACGGCCTTCGAAGAACGGATTGGCACGGGCGCTTTCCTCGTCCATGTGGGCATAGAATGTGTCGCCGGTGAAGGTCGCAAAATGCTCGATATCGGCAAGCGTCACTTCTCGCGACTTGGTGATCAGCTGGTCGCCAATATTGAGTTCTGCCAGTGACTTGCGGAACGGATGCACCGGCGTAGTGAGGCCATTTGCGCCAGCAATCCAGCGACCTGTGACCGCAGAAAGAAGACGTGGTGTGCCCTGAACGGCGGTGCGCTGCATGTAGTGCTTAACCCCACGCATACCGCCCATTTCCTCGCCGCCGCCAGCACGGCCCGGACCGCCATGAACCAGCATCGGCAGCGGAGAGCCATGACCTGTGGAGGTCTTGGCGCTGTCGCGGTTGCCGATCAACACACGGCCATGAAGCGGTGCCATGCCGATGACCACCTCCTCCGCGACCTTTGGATCATTGGTGAAGACAGAGGCGACCAGCGATCCCTTGCCGCGCTTTGCCAGCTCAACAGCCTCTTCGATATCCTGGTAAGGCATGACGGTGGCCACGGGACCAAAGGCTTCCACATCGTGGATGGCGGTGCCATCCAGCGGCTTGGCGCAATGGAGCAGGACGGGGTTGATGAAGGCACCCTTGTCTGCGTCTCCGGAGGCGACGGAGACTTCGTCCGGGTTCCCGGCAACGATTTCAGCTTCAGCACTTAGTTCCTTGATCCGGGCACGAACTTCATCGCGCTGATCAAGCGAGGCAAGCGGCCCCATGCGGGTGTCTTCCGAGGACGGATCGCCGACTACCGTCTTGCCGAGACGTGCAGACAGGGCCTCGATCAGGGCATCGGTGTGGGCACGCGGCGCGATAACGCGGCGGATAGCCGTACACTTCTGGCCCGCCTTCGTGGTCATCTCCCGTGCGACTTCCTTCACGAAAAGATCGAATTCCGGTGTTCCCGGAGCTGCATCCGTGCCAAGAACGGAAGAATTCAGGCTGTCGGCTTCCATGGTGAAACGAACAGATTCCGAGACGACCTTCGGATGACCGCGCAGCATCTGGCCCGTGGAGGCAGAGCCCGTGAACGTCAGAACGTCCTGACCGGTCAGATGATCCAGCATGTCGCCCGCAGAGCCGGAAACCAGCTGCAGGGCACCTTCCGGCAAGATGCCGGTCTCCAGAATGCGGCGGACAACCAGTTCCGTCAGATAAGCCGTCTGGCTGGCCGGTTTCACAAGGCACGGCATCCCGGCGATCAGCGTTGGTGCGATCTTTTCCAGCATGCCCCAGACCGGAAAGTTGAAGGCGTTGATGTGAACGGCAACGCCTTCCATTGGCGTGAAAATATGCTGTGCGGAGAAGGTGTTGTCGCGGGACAGAACCTCGACGTCCCCATCTGTCAGGATGCGCGTGTTCGGCAGCTCCCGTCGCGCCTTGGAGGAATAGGCAAAGAGAGTACCGATGCCACCCTCAATGTCGATCCAGCCATCGGTCCGGGTCGCCCCGGTCAGGAAGCTCTCGGCATAGAACTCTTCCTTTTGATCCATCAAGGCCTGTGCCAGCGCCTTCAGCATGGCCGCCCGCTCATGGAAGGAATATTTGCGCAGGTTCCTGCCGCCGACCTTCCGGCCCCAATCAAGCGCAGCGCCATAATCAAGACCTGAGGCATCGATCAGCGCGACAGTCTGGCCGGTTGCCGCATTGAGCAGCGGCTTGCCGTCCCGCTGACCCGCAGTCCAATGGCCAGAGACAAAGCTTTCGAGGCGGCGCGGCGTTTGGGCCGATAAAGTCATGCTGAAATATCCTTGCTTGTTCTTGGCCCGCTGCAAACCCTCCTGCACCGGGCATCTGTCCTGAAACAGGTTAGTGGTCGTAGGAGACGACGACCTTGTCGGTGATTGGCGTGGACTGGCAGGACAGGACGTAACCCTGTCGCACTTCGTAGTCCTCCAGCGCGTGGTTCACCGCCATCTCGACTTCACCTTCAATCACCTTGCAGCGGCAGGTGGAGCATACGCCCGCCTTGCAGGAATAAGGCACGTCGATCTTGTTGGCATGCGCCGCATCGACAAGGCTCATGTCTCCCTTATCCATCGTGATCGTGCGCGTTGCGCCATCAAGCGTGATGGAGACCTCCGCCTGTCCGACGGCCGTGTCTGCTTCCTTGCTGACTGCGCGGGTCTTTGCCCTGCCCGGCTGGCTGGAAGCAAACAGCTCGAACTTGATCTGGTCAGCTGAAAGACCGTGTTCTTTCAAGCTATCGGAAATCGTGTGCATCAGCTCTTCCGGACCGCAGATGAAGGCCATGTCGATGGACGACGGATCTATCCACATCTTGAACAGCTGGCGCAGCTTCTCTGCATCGATCCGGCCCGTGAAGAGATCAATGTCCTGCGCTTCCTTGCCAAGGATATGCAGGACCGAGAACCTGCCAAGATACTGGTTCTTCAGATCTTCCAACTCTTCCCGGAACATGATCGTGTTGATCTGCCGGTTGGCATAGACCAGCGTGAAGCGGGAACCGGGTTCGCGTGCCAGCGTCGTCTTGATGATCGAGAGGATCGGCGTGATACCCGATCCTGCTGCAAAGCCGACATAGTGTCGCTCGGTCGCGGAATCGAGGTCAGTATGAAAGCGTCCCATTGGCGACATGGCTTCCAGAACATCGCCGGGAGCAAGGTTCTCATTGGCCCAGGTCGAAAAGGCACCGCCGTCAACGCGCTTGATGCCAACCCTCAGGATGCCGTCATCCTTGCCGGCGCAAATGGAATAGGACCGACGCAGTTCCTCGCCGTCAAACTCGCGCCGAAAGGTCAGGTACTGGCCCTGAACGAAGTCGAAGGCGCCCTTGTCCTCGTCACGTGGCTTCAACGTCACGACAACAGCGTCCCGCGTGTCGTGTTTTACGTCAGTTACTTCAAGCGGATGAAAACGTGCCATGCCAGATCACTCCGGTGCATCAGATGCATTTGAAATAGTCAAAGGGTTCAAGGCAGCTTTTGCAGCGATAGGCCGCCTTGCAGGGAGTGGAGCCGAACTGGCTCACCTTCTCCGTCTCATGTGATCCGCAGCGGGGGCACTCAATCACCAGATTGCCCTGCCCCAGAAGGCGAGCAGCAAGCGCGACGGTCTTGCCGTCCGCAGCTGTTCCGTCGACAGGCGGGGCAATGCCATAGGCCTTCAGTTTTTCCCGCCCTTCAGCGCTGATCCAGTCTGTGGTCCAGGCTGGAGAGAGCTGACGTTCCAGCCGAATGTGTTCCACGCCGTGGCCCCGCAAGGCCGACTCGATTTCCAGATTGATCAGCGTGGTTGCCGGGCAGCCGGAATAGGTCGGCGTGACAGTCACCACCAACGTCTCCCGATCCCACGCAACATCGCGTATGATCCCGAGATCGGTCAGCGAAATCACCGGAATTTCCGGATCAGGCACCTCGCCAAGCCAATCCCAGACTGTATCGAGCGCGACCTGCATCCCCGCCTACCAGGTTGCGCCCGGATAGGCGCGCTGCAGGAACTGCATTTCCGCCAGAATGAAACCCAGATGCTCCGTGTGGATGCCGCGCTTGCCGCCCTTGTGAACATAGCCTTCACCGGGCACGTTCAGGGTGGCAGCCCGCAGAACCTCGTCCACTGTCTGCCGCCAAGCCGCCTTCAGGTCTGCAGGATCGGGGCCAATACCGGCATCGGCAACTGCCTTGTCGATATCGTCGCTGACGAAGAATTCGCCCACATAGGGCCACAGATCGTCGAGCGCCGTCTGCATGCGGCTGTGGCTCTCCTCGGTTCCATCGCCAAGACGGATAACCAGGTCAGCTGACCGCTCCAGATGATAGGCAACTTCCTTGATCGCCTTGCCCGCGATTTCGGCAACGCGCGGATCGCCGGAAGTCTGCAGGGACTTCAAAAGCTCAAGATGGAAGGCATCGAACAGGAACTGGCGCATCAAGGTCTGGCCAAAGTCGCCATTCGGGCGCTCCAGCAGCAAAACGTTGCGGAACCTCGATGCATCACGCAAATACGCCAGATTGTCTGCCGTGCGGCCCTTGCCCTCGACTTCGCCGGCAAGACCGAGCCACAGCTGCGTCTGACCGATCAGATCAAGCGCGGTATTCGCCATGGCAATGTCTTCCTCCAGCACCGGAGAATGACCGCACCATTCAGACAGGCGATGGCCGAGGATCAGCGTGTTGTCACCGAGCCTCATCAGCCAGTCGGCATAAACCGCCGGATCAAGTGTGGTGGAGGCCGCTGTCATTACATGTGCCCCACTTCTTCGGGAATATCGAAGAAGGTCGGATGCCGATAGACCTTGGAATTGGACGGCTCAAACAGCGGCCCCTTGTCCGACGGACTGGAAGCAGTGATGTTGTTGGCTTCCACCACCCAGATCGACACGCCTTCATTGCGACGGGTGTAGACGTCGCGGGCATTCTTGATCGCCATTTCCGCATCCGGTGCATGCAGGCTGCCCACGTGACGGTGGTTCAGCCCATGCTGTCCGCGGATGAAAACTTCCCAAAGGGGCCATTCTTTTTTCATCGGTTCTCTCCCAAAGTCACCGCCGCCGGGCCTTTTGCACAGTGTGTTGTTATCGTTGTGTCGATGGGGCCCGGCGTCAGTGGTCCTATTCCGCGGCCAGCTTTGCTGCGGATTGTTTCTCTGCATGGGCCATCAGCCCGTCCCGGAACCATGCCCCATCGTCCCACGCCTTCACGCGGGCACCGAGCCGTTCCTTGTTGCACGGGCCATTGCCCTTGATCACTTCGAAAAACTCGGTCCAGTCCGGCTCGGAGAAGTCGTAACCGCCCTTCTCCTCATTCCATTTCAGGTTTTCATCCGGAATGGTCAGACCAAGATATTTGGCCTGTGGCACAGTCTGGTCGACGAATTTCTGGCGCAGCTCGTCATTGGTATTGATCTTGATCTTCCAAGCCATGGACTGGGCAGAATGCACAGAGTCTTTGTCTGACGGGCCGAACATCATCAATGACGGATACCAGAAGCGGTTCAGGGCATCCTGAGCCATTTCCTTCTGCGCTTCCGTACCGAAGGCCATCTTCATCATGATGTCGTAGCCTTGGCGCTGGTGGAAGCTTTCTTCCTTGCAGATGCGGATCATCGCGCGGCTGTATGGGCCATAGGATGTCCGCTGCAGCGGCACCTGGTTCATGATCGCCGCACCATCAACCAGCCAGCCAACCGCACCGATATCGGCCCAGTTCAGCGTCGGATAGTTGAAGATGGAAGAGTATTTCATGTCGCCGGAATGAAGCTTGTCGAGAAGCTCGTCGCGGCTGACGCCGAGGGTCTCGGCAGCACAATAGAGATAGAGGCCATGCCCGGCCTCATCCTGAACCTTTGCCAGCAAGATAGCCTTGCGCTCAAGCGTCGGGGCGCGCGTGATCCAATTGCCTTCCGGCAGCTGACCTACAATTTCGGAATGGGCGTGCTGACCGATCTGACGAATGAGGTTCTTGCGATACCCGTCCGGCATCCACTCCTTCGGCTCGATCTTTTCGCCGCGGTTGATGCGCTCCTGAAAGGCGCGCTCCTCGGGGCTCATATCCTCAAGGGACTGAACACCCTTGCCGGTAGATGTCACCATCTGTGCGTACATTCGCGATCCTCCTCAGCCGTCCGGCCCTCAATCGCCCCAAGTGCACCACAGGTGCGCCCGAGATCAAAAACCTTTCGGTCGCGAATGAGAAACGCTCCGTGCTTTCGCACGCTCCGAACACGGACGCACCTTGCAAGTGAGATAGGTCTGCAAGGTCCCACAGCGCCCTGATGACGTTCGGTAGCCCCGCTAAGAGGGCGAGCATCTCGATCATTCGCTGACCGATTGGTCACTTTATACATCACAACACATCACAAGAAAAGACAAATTAACGACGTTTTCGTGATGCTTTCAACCAAAACGGCAGAATTCAGGCGTCTGGCGGGGTGCCCGCTCACCCCTCAAGATACAATAAAGGGTCCAAACCTTTGTCGGATTGAGCTTTTCAAGCCTTCACAGATGCTGCCGCAACCGGTTCAGGCGATTGTGAACCGCGTCACTTTCTGCAGGCAACAGCCCGAACGCGTCCTGAAAAACGCGCCCTACATAGGCATCGGCGACATCCGAGAGGCTGATGTAAAGCCTTGCAAACAGTCGGCGCGCTCTGGTTCCAGGCCAATTCTCCGGCAAAACGGAGGATGGAAGGCGCGGGTCTCTCAGGAGAATCGCACGATAGGCGTGAACGAGTGAAAAGCGAAGACTTAGCGCGTCGGCCCCATCCAAGAGCCGCTCTGCCGCTAGGTGCTCCGCCAAGGGAAGAAACCGGCGCTCGAACGCCTCATATTGCTCGGCGTAGTACGGCAAATCCCAAAGATCGCCAAAAAACGCTGGCGAACTCTCCGCTCCAGAGCCGACCTCGTGACTGGCAACAAAAACGATACCATCCGAGACCACTGCCCCTCTGTCGGGCCCGATCCAGCCCCCCTGCCCGAATGGCGTGTACCCGCTTTCACGCAGAAGGCTCTCGCTCTCTTCACTGACCGAAAAGACAAACCGAAAGCTTGTCGCTTCCGGCTCTTCGGCGAACAGGATGCGGGATGCAGCCGTGTACTCGCGCCGGGCGGCATCCGTCAGGCGGTAATAGCTGCGGCGTCCTTCTCGCTCCCCGACCAACTGACCAGCACTGACAAGCCGTGAGACAGCGGTTCGAACCAGGGATTCGCTGATTTGAAACCGCGCGCACACTTCGATCAGATTTGCCATTCCAAGGACACCGCCCCTTGGCTCCACCGCATCGCCATAAATCGTGACGATGAAGCTGGCGGCCTTTGGGGGCGTTTCGCCAATAATGGAAGACGGATCGAATTGTTTGTTCACGTGCAGCGCAAGCCCTATTTCAAATGAGGTCCGCAGGTGGCCCTTTCTATCCTCGCCAGCTTCCCAACTTCAACCACAACAATTTCTCTCACAGTTCAAACGCAACTCCTCCATCCCCACCTGTGGCCAAGTTTCACACATATTGCATCAGGAACCGGCTTGATGCGCGGAAATTAAATGTTATACAGTTACACGTAACAACATTACACGCCTCGGAGTTTGCCGTGCCCGCTTTCTTGCCTGTGTCGCCCCGTTCTTCCAAATCATTGCTGATGAAATCCACCACCGCTCTGGCCCTCACCTGCCTTGCGGCAACGCTTCCTTCAGCGGCCTTTGCCGATGCGCCGAAGGTTGTGACGTCAATCAAGCCGGTCCATTCCCTTGTGACTGCCGTCATGCAGGGCGTCGGTGAGCCGACCCTGCTGATCGACGGTGCCAACTCGCCGCATGGCTATGCTCTCAAACCGTCACAGGCAGGCGCCCTGCAGGACGCGGACATCGTCTTCTGGATCGGCGAGGAGCTCGCCCCGTCCCTCAAGAAGCCGATAGACACTCTTGCATCCAATGCCAAGGTCATCACCCTCATGGACGCAGACGGCATATCGCATCTGCCATTCCGCCAAGGGACAACCTTTGAGGCCCATGAGCACGATGACGGCGACAAGCATGAACATGGGCACGATGACCATGCTCACGGCGAAAAGGACCATGATGAGCATGCCCATAAGGAACAAGAGCATGAGCATGAGCATGAACACAAAGACCATGACGAACACGCCCATGGTGCGCAGGACCCGCATATCTGGCTGAACCCGGAAAACGGCAAGGCGATGCTGGCTGCAATCAGCGCAGCTCTCGGTGCTGCTGACCCTGAAAATGCAGCTCTTTACGACAAGAACGCTGAAGCCATGGAGGGCGTGATCGACACCTTGTCGGGCGGAATCGAGGCATCGCTGAGCAACTTCGAAAATCCCGGCTTCATCGTCTTCCACGATGCCTACCATCATTTCGAACACCGCTATGGAGTTGAAGCAACCGGCGCCATTACCCTCTCGCCGGAAACCGCTCCAAGTGCTGAACGTGTGATGGAAATCCGGACGAAGATTGCAGAATCGGGCGCTCGCTGCGTCTTTTCCGAACCGCAGTTTGAACCGAAGATCGTCGCAACGGTCATCGAGGGCACAGGCACAAAGACAGCCACACTCGATCCACTGGGAGCAGGCCTTGCCAACGGACCGGACCTCTACCCGCAGCTGATTGCCAATCTCGCCAAGAACCTGACTGGTTGCCTCGCCTCTCCAAGCTGACAGAGGTCGAGCTGAGTGGGGCCGAGTTGGCAAAACCAAGAAAAAAGGCGCTGTGGATTGCCCCACAGCGCCTGATTTAATTTGGCAAATGCCGATGGTCAGCTGCGTGCTGCAGCCCGGCTTTCATCGGTCATTTCCAGCGCCTTCAGCAGGTGCCGGTCACGATCATAGACATCATCAAAGAACTCGATCTCGCCAGCATCGCTCGGCCAGGCGGTGAAGTAGGACACGTAGACAGGGAGATTGCCCTGAACGCGCTCCTGCTGGTTCTTGCCCCTGGCGATCTGACCCGACACATAGTCCTTGGACTTTCCAAGAACCGCAGCGGCCATTGCCTTCGGATCATGCAGGCGCACGCAGCCATGGCTGAAGGCGCGGCTGTCCTTGTTGAACAGGCTCTTTGCCGGGGTGTCGTGCATGTAGATATGGTGCTTGTTGGGGAAGAGGATCTTGACCTCTCCAAGCGCGTTCGCACTGCCCGGACGCTGGCGCACATTCACACTCTGCTGCTTGGAGGCAACCGCGTACCAGTTCACCGAGGAAGAAGAGACGCGCTTGCCGGAAGCCGTGCTGACCTCATAACCGGAGCGATCCAGATAGCTGGGATCACGCGCCAGTTTCGGGATCATTTCATTGACGATGATCGAGTAAGGCACACCCCAATACGGGTTGTACTCAACGATCTCGATATTGTCATAAAAGAAGTTTGTCTGGTTGGACTTCTTGCCAACCACCACCCGCATGGAAAGCGGTTCAGACTGCCCTTCATAGTAGGTCGCCATGAACGCCGGCTGGTTGATGAAGACACGCCGCTCGCCGAGATCCTCCGGCAACCAGCGACGACGCTCCATAGCCAATTCAAGTTTCGCGATCTTGGCCGCGTTCGTTTCGCCGACAAGGGCGCGGATCGTGTTCTTGCCAACGATGCCGTCCGGCGCCAGTCCGTGCTCCTTCTGATAGGAACGAACCATTGCCGAGATTGCGGTGTTGTAATCCTCTTCACCGGCATAAGCGGCAAGGGTCTCGGCGTGCTTTTCCTTCAGCTCCGCAGACCCGTTCTTGCGGATCGCGGCAACGATATTCTTCACTTCCGGGCTGGTGCGCCCTTCCTTGAGGAACGTGCCCGGCGCAATCACGATCGGGTCTTCGGCTTCGTCCTCGGCCCTCAGTTCCGCAAGGCGCGCCTTGAGCTTCGCGAAATTGCCGTCCTGGGGATGTTGTCCCTCAAGAATACCAGCGACATCACCACCGGACTGGATCGCCCGAAGAGCGGCAACCAGATCAACGTCGTGGCGTGGCAGGTCATGATATTCGGACAAGCGATTGGGATCGACACGGCCACGCTTGGCATCCAGCACATAAGTCAGGACCGCAGCTGAGAGCTCCATCTCGAATGCCATAACGGCAGCTGCACGCGCATCGACAATCTCACTGTCATCGACGGCTTCGACATTGGCGACTTGCGCCTGCGCAGCAGGCTTGAGCATGCCGACGACATAGTCCTTGGGATCAAGCGCAAACTCATCTGCAGCACCAAGCACCTCGATGGCTGCCAGAGCCTTCGAGTTCAGCTCACCATCTGTCGCCCAAATGTAGTCGGGATGCTCACGATAATAGGCTTCCAGTGCCTCGCCAACTTCCGGCAGAGCCTTGAAAGACAGCGATTTGAGAGCCGGGCGTGCCTTGTCGAATTCGGTCAGCACAGGCGCCGGAATTTCAGTGGCTACACTCGTGCCGCCGTCAGTGCCGGACGTCTCTGTTGTCGGCTGGACTGCCGCCGTGTTCAGCTTGGCAAGCGACGCCAGCGATACCGTTTTCCAGACATCCGGCTTGTAGGTGTAAATCTTGGGCGGAGCGACCTTGTAGCTCGTCGCCTTCTTCCGCTGTTCGGCTTCCTGCTTGGCCTGCACCTCCTGAAGCCGCTTTTCCTTCGGCGTGAAGATGCGCTGCAGAAAGTTCTGCGCTGAGGCGTCGGTCGCGGAACCGGTCAAAAAGGCACCGGAAAAGACGCTCATCATCAGAAGCGCCGCAACGGAGGCACGACGCCTTCCCGTCGCCCGGTTCGGTTTGCAGGAGATGGAGAACGGCAAATTTGTGGATACGGTCATCAAGTCAGGCTCATCGAGTTCTATCTGGTGAAGACCGGAGGGACGCAACTCGGTAGACGGCACATAAACAGTCCGGTACCCGGTCATTCTATCGGCACGAAGTTGGCTCAGCCCGGTCCCCGCGCCCTGCCCGCAGAAACCGTTCTTACCCAGCGATACCATACGGCAATGGTTTCGCCGAGTGGTTAATAGTACGATTCTGGTCGGCTGCGTACAATCACCTATAGTTGAGCAGCCGGATCGAAACCACTTCCAACATACTCAGGTCCGGCATCTGGCGCCGGACCACCGTTTCCATTCAAGGTCCTGACCGCCTTGTTCAGGAGGTCACTTCCGGCCCATCAGAACGGAATTTCATCGTCCATCGGGCCGCCGCCGCCCTGCGATCCACCGCCGAAGCCGCCGCTGCCACCGCCAAAGCCGCCCCCTTGCGAGCCACCGCCAAAGCTGCCGCCTTGTGAACCGCCGCCATAGCCACCGCCACCGCTGCCGCCTCCAAAGCCACCACCGGATTGGCCGCCGCCATAGTCGGGCAGATTGCCACCGCCACCACCGCCGCCGCCTTCGCCGCGACCGTCAAGCATGGTCAGGTTTGAGTTGAAGCCCTGAAGGACGATTTCTGTCGAGTAGCGGTCCTGGCCGTTTTGATCCTGCCACTTGCGTGTCTGCAACTGGCCTTCCAGATACACCTTCGATCCCTTGCGCAGAAACTGCTCGGCAACCTTGCACAGACCTTCCGAGAAGATCACCACGCGGTGCCATTCGGTCCGCTCCCGACGCTCACCCGACCCGCGATCACGCCAGCTTTCGGAAGTCGCAATGCTGAGATTGGCAATCGGACGCCCGTCCTGGGTCCGGCGGATTTCCGGATCGGCACCAAGGTTGCCGACTAGAATTACTTTGTTGACGCTTCCCGCCATCCTGCGCTCCCGTTTTACATCCGAACCGACGCTGCCGCGCTCCATCCGGCACATTTATAAAGCCGGGCCAAGACGTAGACCCGAACGAATTTCGCCGAACCTAGCGCTTTCGCAGGGAAAGACCGACCCTTTTCCTACCGTCCTCCTGCTTTTCCACAATCCCCGCCCAAAAGCAGGCAGAAAAGGCGCGCCACACGCAACAACTCATGTTCCCTATTTGTACCAAATCTGACATACAAGCCCACCAACGGCAAGCGTGACATGGTCACACCAGTACTTTGTTCTTGTTATGTTCGTTTTGTCAATTTACCGTGCTTCGGGCAAAAAGCGTAGATGAGTCGCATTCGGCGACTGGCACTTCGCGATCGCAATGCTATATCGACCATCAGACCCAGCCGGAAACTGCAATGGCACCTCAGCTGGTCCTGAAGAACAGGCTATCAACGGGCGGAGAAAGTCACCCAATGACACAGAAGACGTCAGACATTGCTTCGATGGCAAAGCCGGAAGCTGATCCGACACGTGTCATTTCCGTGCGCGGTGCACGGGAACACAATCTCAAGGGCGTCGACCTCGACCTGCCCCGCGACAAGCTTATCGTGATGACGGGCCTGTCCGGCTCGGGCAAGTCCTCTCTCGCCTTCGACACGATTTATGCCGAAGGGCAGCGCCGCTATGTGGAAAGCCTGTCCGCCTATGCCCGCCAGTTCCTGGAGATGATGCAAAAGCCCGACGTGGACCAGATTGACGGCCTCTCGCCTGCGATCTCCATCGAGCAGAAGACCACCTCCCGCAACCCGCGCTCCACCGTTGGAACGGTGACAGAAATCTACGACTACATGCGCCTTTTGTTCGCGCGTGTCGGCATTCCCTATTCTCCGGCAACCGGCCTGCCGATCGAAAGCCAGACAGTCAGCCAGATGGTCGACCGCATCATGGCGCTCGAAGACGGCAGCCGCCTGTATCTGCTGGCCCCGATCGTGCGTGGGCGCAAGGGCGAGTATCGCAAGGAACTTGCCGAGCTGATGAAAAAGGGCTTCCAGCGCGTCAAGATTGACGGCGAGTTCCACGAAATTGCGGACGCCCCTGCTCTCGACAAGAAATTCAAGCACGACATTGACGTGGTCGTGGACCGTATTGTCGTGCGCGATGATATTGCAGGCAGATTGGCAGATTCCCTTGAAACCGCCCTGCAGCTTGCAGACGGTATCGCCTTTGCGGAATTTGCCGACAAGAAGGACGAAAAGGGCAATCCGGAACGCCTCGTGTTTTCCGAGAAATTTGCCTGCCCGGTCTCCGGCTTCACCATCTCGGAAATCGAGCCGCGCCTGTTTTCGTTCAACAATCCCTTCGGCGCTTGCCCGACCTGCGATGGCCTTGGCACAACCCTCGCCTTCGAGGACGACCTTGTCGTGCCCGATCACTCCCTGTCCCTGCGCGAAGGCGCCGTTCTACCCTGGGCCAAAACCGGGTCGACGTCCCCCTATTATGCGCAAACTCTGGAAGCCATCTCCCGGCATTTCGATGTCTCCATGTCGACACCGTGGAAAGAGCTGCCGGATGAGGTCAAGACCGCCATTCTTCACGGCACCGGCAAGGACAAGATCGAGTTTATCTATGACGACGGGGTGCGCAGCTATCGCACGGAAAAGACCTTTGAAGGCGTGATTGGCAATATCGAACGCCGCTGGCGGGAGACAGAATCCACCTGGGTTCGTGAGGAATTGTCGCGGTTCCAGTCGGACCACGCCTGCCCGGCCTGCCAGGGTTATCGCCTGAAGCCCGAGGCACTCGCCGTTCGTATTGCAGACCGTCATATCGGCCATGCCTCCCAGCTCAGCATCCGCGAGGCCGGTGCGTGGTTTGACAGCCTTCCAGCCAAGCTCAGCGAAAAGCAACAGGAAATTGCAGGCCGGATTCTCAAGGAAATCCGTGAGCGCCTGAAATTCCTGAACGATGTGGGGCTTGAGTATCTCACTCTGTCACGCGGATCCGGCACTCTGTCGGGCGGCGAAAGCCAGCGTATTCGCCTTGCATCCCAAATTGGGTCCGGCCTGACGGGCGTGCTTTATGTATTGGACGAACCATCCATAGGCCTGCATCAACGCGACAATGCGCGCCTGCTCGACACGCTGAAACACCTGCGGGATCTCGGCAACACGGTGATTGTCGTGGAGCATGACGAAGACGCGGTCCTGACGGCAGATTATGTCGTTGATGTCGGCCCCGGCGCCGGTGTCCATGGCGGCCAGATTGTTGCCCGGGGTACGCCGGCTGAAATCATGGCCAACCCGAAATCCCTGACCGGTCAGTATCTTTCCGGGGCGATGATGATCCCTCAGCCTGCGGAACGTCGCAAACCGAAGAAGACGCACAAGCTGTCTGTCGTCGGAGCACGCGGCAACAATCTGAAGGATGTGTCCGTCGATATTCCGCTCGGCACCTTTACCTGCGTGACGGGTGTTTCTGGCGGGGGCAAGTCCACCTTCCTGATCGACACCCTGTTCAAGGCCGCTGCCCGCAGGTTGAATGGCGCACGGGACAACCCCGCCCCGCATGACCGGATTGATGGCCTGGAACGCCTCGACAAGGTGATCGACATCGACCAGTCGCCAATTGGCAGAACACCCAGGTCCAACCCGGCCACCTATACCGGAGCCTTCACGCCCATTCGTGAATGGTTCGCCAGCATGCCGGAAGCCAAGGCCCGCGGTTATGCGCCCGGGCGTTTCTCGTTCAACGTCAAGGGGGGCCGCTGTGAAGCCTGTCAGGGCGACGGCGTCATCAAGATCGAGATGCACTTCCTGCCGGATGTCTACGTGACCTGCGACGTCTGTAAGGGCAAACGCTACAATCGCGAGACGCTGGAAGTCCTGTTCAAGGGCAAGTCGATTGCCGACGTGCTCGACATGACCGTTGAAGAAGCAGCCGAGTTCTTCTCCGCCGTCCCTGCCGTTCGCGACAAGATGGAAACCCTCGCCCGCGTCGGCCTCGGTTATATCAAGGTCGGTCAGCAGGCAACGACGCTTTCAGGTGGCGAAGCGCAGCGCGTCAAGCTGGCCAAGGAACTGTCCCGCCGCTCTACGGGGCGCACACTCTACATTCTGGATGAGCCAACAACGGGCCTGCATTTCCATGATGTGGCCAAGTTGCTGGAAGTCCTGCATGAGCTGGTCGATCAGGGAAATACGGTTCTGGTGATTGAACATAATCTGGAAGTCATCAAGACCGCTGACTGGATTGTTGACCTTGGTCCAGAAGGGGGCGATGGCGGCGGAACGATTGTCGCAACAGGCCGCCCGGAAGATGTTGCCAACGTATCGGAGAGCTATACCGGGCAGTTCCTGAAGGAGCTCCTTGAGCGTCGTCCACAGGCAACCAGTACCGCTGCGGAGTGATATCGCATCGCACAAAACGCAGAAAACTGTCATTTATGACGTGTCACAAACGGCATTTTGCGGTTTCTCCAACGTCAATTTGGTGCATTGCACCAAATGCATGTCTGGCATGCATCATTGGCACTTCAATCGGTTAGCAGCATCAACTAAATAAGGTGCATCGCATCAATGACACAGCGCTCCGGCAGCGCTTCTAGTCATTGCAAGGAGAAGAATAATGTTCGGTTCTGTGGTTCGCAGATACAATGACTGGGTAAAGGCACGTCGCACGATTGACGAGCTGTCTCGCCTGTCTACTCGCGAACTTCATGATCTGGGCATTACCCGCAGCGAAATAGAATTCGTCGCCCGTCGCAAATTCGACTAGGCGTACATATATAGAGATCGCGTTCCGAGGCACTCCTCCTCCCAAGCCGAAGAACGTGTTTGAGGCAAGAACTCCTCCTCCCAATCTTGCCTCTGTCAAACGGCGCCCGTCAGTACCTCCTCCCACTGACGGGCGATCGTTTTTTTAAAGCAATCTTCCCTGACATACAGCAAACTACGTAGTATCCCCGCATCGTTTGACGATATGCGAGGGGACGCTATAGCTTATTTGATAAATTACAGATCAGCTTTACGAAGATCCATGCATTTTAACCTTTTGTTGACTTGCATTTTTGGCAGAGCAGGCCTGCACAAACGCATCTACCTAATCGTTTTAGAAAAGCTTATTTAGCAGTTGTTAGATACGAACGGGCCAGACGCCGATCCGCGGTGCCATGGCCACTAGATAGAAAGGCCTTAGCCATGTTGGACTCTGTAGTACGCTCTTACCGCAACTGGAAACGTTACCGCGCGACCTATGACGAACTGTCTCGCCTCAGCAACCGTGAACTGAACGATCTCGGCATCAGCCGGGCTGACATCAGCCACTTTGCACGCGCTTCCATGAAGTGATGCACTGATGGGCTGCGCGGCATAAGCATGCAGCGCCCATCCACTGCTCCGAACCGGTGAACAGTCGCTCTGTTCTCACCCCATCCGGCTCTGGAGCAGTCAAAAACACCTACCGGCCCAGGCCGGTGGGTGTTTTTCTTTTTTGTCCCGTCAACTCTTCTTAGAATACCAGTCGCCGAGTGGCATGATATCCGGCTTCATGCCGTTGCCCCTTGGCCAAGAATCGACGGCAAAGGTTTTGCCGGTGGCAGTTTCCTTCACGACCGCGCTGGCATGGGGATAGGATCCGTCAATCAGGAACCCCTTGGAAACCGGACGTCCCGCCTTGTGATGATGCAAATAGCCACGTTCTGTCGCCAGCACGAGAAGGCTGGTTGTATTGGCGGCCTCGTCGATACAATCCATCTGCCCCGGGACGCGTGACTTGGACAAGTCATAGCCACCAACATCCCCTGCCGATCCGACGTCCGGAGCAACGCGGTTCTCTTGCCATTGAACAGCCCGCGCGATCGCCTGTCTTTCCGCTTCCGGTGACGACTTACCGGCAGCAAGGATGGATTTCAGTTTCGCAAGATCCGCAGCGGAGTAGCTGATCGGCGTTCGATACGTGCAGCCGAACCCGTGGCAAATGTAGATGCGTTGTTGTTTGGGAGCTTCGCCATTATTCGTGGCATACCATCCTCTGGCATCATCAGAGACATGAGCACTGCAGGCTCCAAGCGCCAGCGTGAAGAACACGGCACTGAAAATCCCCATGGGCCGTCCCACCCGCATACGGTCTCCCTTTCGTATGCAATTGCGCACTCAATTCCCCCCGAAACAACCACAAACCATTGCCGCATGCCCATGCATCCTGATATCAGGGGGCAACTCGGGCACCGGATGCCCTTAAGGTGCCCAAGGCGCAGCTATTGCGCAAGCATGGGTCGTCAGAACAAGCTCAAGGAATGAAAAATGAAGCCCATCCATGTGATCGGCGGCGGTCTTGCCGGTTCGGAAGCTGCATGGCAGATCGCCAAGCGCGGTATCCCGGTTGTCCTTCATGAGATGCGGCCGGTACGCAAGACGGATGCGCACAAGACTGAAGGTCTGGCTGAGCTTGTGTGCTCCAATTCCTTCCGTTCCGATGATTCCGAACAGAACGCGGTTGGTCTGATCCATGATGAATTGCGGAAGGCCGGATCGCTGATCATGGCATCGGCCGATGCAAATCAGGTTCCCGCTGGCAGCGCCCTTGCCGTGGACCGCGACGGCTTTTCCGACGCTGTTTCCAAGGCGCTGGAAGACCACCCGCTGGTGACAATCGAACGCGAAGAGATCGCCGGACTTCCACCCGAAGACTGGGACAGCGTGATCGTAGCAACTGGACCGCTGACATCTCCCGCGCTTTCCGAGGCAGTTCTGGCCAAAAGCGGAGAAGATTCCCTCGCCTTCTTCGATGCCATCGCTCCGATTGTCCATTTTGAATCAGTCGACCTCACGAAGGCCTGGTTCCAGTCCCGCTATGACAAGGTCGGCCCGGGAGGCACGGGCAAGGACTACCTGAACTGCCCGATGGACAAGCAGCAATATGAAGCCTTTGTCGATGCGCTGCTTGCCGGAGATACAACGAACTTCAAGGAGTGGGAAGAAAACACCCCCTATTTCGACGGCTGCCTGCCGATTGAGGTCATGGCGTCCCGAGGGCGCGAAACCCTGCGCCATGGACCGATGAAGCCCATGGGCCTGACGAACGCTCACAATCCGGACGTGAAGGCCTATGCCGTTGTTCAGCTTCGTCAGGACAATGCACTTGGCACGCTTTACAACATGGTCGGCTTTCAGACCAAGCTGCGCTATGGCACGCAGGCGGACATCTTCCGCATGATCCCAGGGCTGGAAAACGCGCAATTTGCCCGCCTCGGCGGCCTGCACCGCAACACGTTCCTCAACTCACCAAAGGTTCTGGACAGCAGCTTGCGCCTGAAAGCCGAACCGCGGCTTCGCTTTGCCGGGCAGATCACCGGCTGTGAAGGCTACGTGGAATCGGCAAGCGTTGGCTGCATGACCGGCATTTTTGCCGCCCTTGAACGTCTCGGCCGGGATTTCTCAACGCCGCCGGCAACAACCGCCATGGGGGCGCTCTTGAGCCATATTACCGGCGGTCATCTGGTTCATGAAGAAAGCGGCAAGCCACGTTCCTTCCAGCCGATGAACGTCAACTTTGGCCTTTTCCCGCCTGTGGAAGCGCCAAAACTTGATGAGAACGGCAAGCGGATCAAGGGCAAGGACAAGACCCGCGCCAAGAAGCTGGCGATGACCAATCGCGCCAAGGCCGATTTTGATGTTTGGCTGAAAACACTCGATCTGGCGGAAGCAGCCGAATAGGCACCGACACGATCAGAGCCCGGCGAGCCCTCGCCGGGCCTGCCGCCAGAAGATCCATTGGCGGCGCAGTTTTGACAGGTCCGCGTGGCTCTTCAAATAGCCATCGCCTGCCTTTTCCAGCTCTTTCAGATAGGGCTCGACCAATGCAAGCGGCAGGAACGCGGCGGCGACCTTCGGCGATACATCACCCAGCTTTTCGCGCACCCGCTTCATGTGATGGCGGGCATGTTCGCGCATTTCCGTGAGTGCCGCCCCCAGTTCCGGCGTCGGCTCACCGCGGAAAACAGTTTCCATATCAACATTGTGCCGGGACAAGAGGTCTGAAGGCAGGAAGACCTGTCTGCGAGAGGCGTGATACGGCAACGCCCGCATCAAGCCGGTCAGGGCGTAGGCAACCCCCGCATGACCGGCAACCGTCGCAGTGCCCGCATCAGCACCCTCATTCAGGATCAGGCTCGCCAGCTGGAAGACGGCAGACGTTGTCTCCCCGGCATAGCCTTCCAGATCGTTGAGACTGGGCATCGGATCATCGTAGAGGTCGAAGACACGAGCATCGATCATCGCCTGCAAGGCATCTACTGGCAGATTGTACTTGTCGACCGTCTGCTTCAGCGCAGCCGCCGCAGGGTTCGCTGAAGCTTCGCCATGCGCTTGCCCTGCCAACAGATCACGCCACCATTGCAGGCGGATTTCGCCGGGCATCGGATCGCTGATCATTTGCCTGACGCGGGCAATCTCGGCGTTGAAGGCATAAAGCGCAAACAGACCTGGCCGATGGTTCCGATCGGCGAACAGCACCGTGAAATAGCGGTTCCAGTCGCTGGTCCGCAGGGTTTCTGCCGCGTAGTCGAAATCCGTGCTCATGGAGACACTTTCGCTCGTGCTGAAAGTCTATTCAACGGCCAGAAGCGCCGTTGCGACTGCCCGTTCATCGGAAAGAAGGACGTTGAAAGTTCTGATCGCCGCGCCAGTCGACATGGGATCTGCGAGAATTCCGGCCTCTCGAAAGGCTTCCTTCAACTCGCGGGGAAGCGGCACGAGGTCCTTTCCCGTGCCAATCAACAACACCTCGATGTCATCGGCTTCCTCGATAACCCGTTGAAAGGCGTCGAGCGAAAAGTCCGCGACGCTCTTCGGGTCCCAGCCGTAGATGCCGCTTGGCACAGACAGGATGGAACCGCGATGGGACATATCCGCAAACCGGAAGCCACCGTCTCCGTAGGCTTCGATTGGGGCGCGTCCCGGAAAATGTGCGTCGCGAACTTCAATCATCTCTTACGCAGCCGCGCCTTCACCATCCGGCGTCTCCGCCTCTCCGTCACCGGAGGACTTGCCACCGGTGCGAAGGTTCAGGAGGATCAGGAGGGGTGCTGCGAGGAAGATGGACGAATAGGTCCCGATCACGATGCCGAAGATCATGGCAAGCGTGAAGGACTGGATCACCTCACCACCGAACATGTAGAGCGAGATCAGCGCAAGAAGCGTGGTGACAGACGTCAGTGTGGTACGCGACAGTGTTTCGTTGATCGACAAATCGAGCAACTCCGGCAGTTCCAACTTTTTGTAACGCCGCAAGTTCTCGCGGATACGATCATAGACAACCACCGTATCATTCAGCGAATAACCGATGATCGTCAGGACCGCCGCGATGGAAGACAGCGAGAAGTCGAGCTGCAACACCACGAACAGGCCGATGGTAATGATCACGTCGTTGGCTGTGGTCAGGATCGCCCCCACCGCAAACTGCCACTCGAACCGGAACCAGATGTAGAACAGGATTGCGATCAGGGACGCGGCAACAGCGATGATACCAGCTGTCGCAAGTTCACCGGAAACGCGCGGCCCAACCACCTCGATCCGGCGGAAATCGATGTTGTCTTCGGCAAAGAGCGCACGAACCTGTCCAACAACAGCCTGTTGGGCCAGTTCACCGCCAGCCTGTTCCTCGACGCGGATAAGAACCTCATCCTCGCCACCGAATTGCTGAACCTGAACATCACCAAGTTGCAGCGAGCCAAGATCACTTCGGATCTTGCCCACATCAGCCGGACCATCGGTCTTGATCTCGATGATCGTTCCGCCCTTGAAGTCGATCCCGTAGTTCAGGCCAACGGAAACGAACAGGAAGATGGAAGCGACGCCGAGGAGAATAGCCAGCGGAAAGCTGACCTTTCGGAGCCACATGAAGCGAAAGTGCGTATCGTCCGGCACCAAACGGAGCAAAGCCATATTCTGTCTCCCGGACTTAAATTGGCAATTTCGTCGGCCGAGCAGAGCGAACCCAAAGGGCCACCAGGAAACGGCTGAACGTAAAGGCGGAGAAAACGGTGGTGAAGATACCGATTGCCAGCGTCACGGCAAAACCGCGGACCGGTCCAGACCCGAGCTGGAACAGGATAAGGGCAGCAATCAGGGTCGTCACGTTGGCATCCACAATGGTCCCGAAGGCCCGTTTGAAGCCTGCATCGATGGCCGAGATCGCGGATCGCCCGGCCCTCGCCTCCTCGCGGATGCGCTCAAAGATAAGCACGTTGGCATCAACGGCCATACCGATGGTCAACACAATACCCGCGATACCCGGCAGTGTCAGAGTCGCCTGCAGGAATGTGAGTGCACCGAAGATCAGCACGATGTTCACCACAAGCGCCAAGTCAGCGATCACACCAAACCGGCCATAGGCGAGCAGCACGAAGATGATCACCGCAGCGCCGGCAATCACGGATGCATATTCACCCGCCTCGATGGAATCCTGACCAAGACCCGGACCAATCGAGCGCTCTTCGATAACAGTCAACTGCGCGGGCAATGCACCAGCACGCAAAAGGATGGCGAGGTCATTTGCGCCTTCAACGGTGAAGTTGCCAGAAATTTGACCAGACCCGCCGGTGATTGGCTCACGAATAACCGGCGCGGAAATCACTTCCCCATCCAAAACAATAGCGAAAGGCCTACCAACGTTCTTTTGCGTTACCGACGAGAACTTTCTCGCGCCCGCTGTGTTAAAGCGAAAATTCACAACAGGTTCGTTCGTGCGTTGGTCAAAACTGACTTGTGCATCTACCAGATCTTCACCTGTTAAGAGCGGAACTTCCTCAATTAGATAGGGGATTGGTGGATCGTCAACTGACATGGCCACTACGGTTCCAACAGGTGGGCGACTTTGCATCGCTTGCTCACCCGACATGGACGTATCGACCATATGGAAACCAAGGACAGCTGTTCCTCTAATAAGGTCCTTCAACCTTTCAGGATCAGCTTCGCCCGGGGCTTCTACAAGGATACGGTCAGAACCTTGACGCTGAATGTTGGGCTCGGTCGTTCCCAAGCCATCAATACGGTCCCGAATGACCTCGATTGACTGTTGGACAAGGGATTGGAGACGGTTGTCGAGACCTTCTTCGGTATAGGTGAAGCGGATAAGCCCGTCTTCGGAAACCGCAACCGCAAATTCGTCTACCGGCTGGCCGCCAAAGAGGTTGGAAACTAGAGGATTGCGGAGCTCTTTAAGTCGCTCTTCAGCCTCTTTGAGCTTTGTCAGATCGCGGATACGCACATGTGCCGAATCCGAATTCGCTCCCAATCCGGTATAGCCAATCCGCGGCTCTTCCCGCAGCGAGTTGCGGATGTCACCAACCACAGCCTTGAAACGCTTTTCGACGTAGTCCTTCTTGTCCACCTCAAAGAGCAGATAAGCACCGCCCTGCAGGTCAAGACCGAGAACCATCTGGTTCTTGGGCAGGAAATCCGGCCAGCTTTCCAGCGTCTTTTGGGAAAGGAAATTGGGAAGCGTCGCGAGAATACCGGCGGCGATCACCGCCACAATCAGGGCGATCTTCCATCGGGAGAAATAAAGCATGACAAGAGCCTGTGCTGGGAAACGGGTCGATCAGGATGCGATCGACCCGGCTGAATTCGGTTCGGAACGGGTGCTTTCCAGCGACCCTTATGCGTTTTCCTTCGCCGGCTCCGACTTGGAGCGCACTTCCTGAACCATCTGGCGCACCACGCGAACCTTCACGCCTTCGGCGAGTTCGATCTGCAGCTCGCCATCGTCGACAACCTTGGCCACCTTGCCGATCAGGCCGCCGGAAGTAACAACAGTGTCGCCACGGCGCAGGTTTGTCACCATGTCCTGATGCTGCTTCATGCGCTGGCGCTGCGGGCGAATGATCAGGAAATACATGATTGCGAAGATCGCAACAAACGGCAGCATGGAAATGAGGAAATCCGGTCCGGCGGCGCCGCCGGCGGCCTGCGCGTAAGCTGGGGTGACAAACATGTAACTCTCCTTAAGGGGCTCGGTCGGACGGTTGTTATTCGAGTTGGTCTCTGTCCGAACAGCTCATCATTTCAGTGGCGCGGACTATAACCGTGGTGCGCCGGTTTTCAAGATATCTCGCGAACATGCGCCGTACCGGATTGGGAATAACCGTCGTTTTCGCCATCCCGTCCCCGTGATATGCCTCGGCACACAGAGCGTTCGCCCTCAAATGGGGCAAATTGACGGGGGTTACAAGACAAGAATGGCGGAAAAAGACGCAATTTCCGAGTTGAATCACAAGCTCGATTCCCTGTTGGAGCTTGTGGCAAGAGCCGTCCCTGCCGCACCTCGTGCTCCGGACTTCAAAACTGCCGAAGCGTTCCTGTGGAGCCCGCGCCCAGGAGAGCTGGTCCCGGTCCACAAGGTCAACCGGGTCGACATCGACCTTCTGTGTGCGGTCTCGCGTTTGCGTGACATTCTGCTCGACAACACCCGCCGGTTTGCAAACGGACTGTCTGCCAACAATGCCCTGCTTTGGGGCGCGCGCGGGATGGGCAAGAGCTCTCTGGTCAAGGCTGCGCATGCTGCCATCAACCGCGAGAACAAAAATCAGAACCTGAAGCTGATCGAGATCCACCGGGAGGACATCGAGAGCCTGCCCGCGCTCATGGCGCTGATCAAGGATGCGCCCTACCGGTTCATCATCTTCTGCGATGATCTCTCGTTCGACAATGATGATACCTCGTACAAATCCCTTAAGGCCGTTCTTGAAGGCGGCATCGAGGGGCGACCGGATAATGTCATCTTCTACGCGACGTCCAACCGCCGGCATCTCCTGCCCCGCGACATGATCGAGAACGAACGCTCCACCGCAATCAATCCGGCAGAAGCCGTTGAAGAAAAGGTATCGCTGTCAGACCGTTTCGGGCTGTGGCTCGGCTTTCATAAATGCAGTCAGGATGACTATCTGGAGATGGTCAACGGCTATGTCCGCCACTATGGACTGGACATGGAAGCAGACAAACTGCGGGCCGATGCGCTGGAATGGGCAACAACACGCGGCAGCCGCTCAGGCCGTGTCGCTTTCCAGTATATTCAGGATCTGGCTGGTCGCCTCGGCAAAGCCATCTGACCAACCGCCAAAAAGCACAGGGCAGTTCGAGTGGTATGAAAACCACCGGAACTGCCCTGAACACTCGGACGAGCGATGAAGATCAACTGCGCGGCAGATACTTCATCGGGTCGACCGGCTTGTTGCCACGGCGAAGCTCGAAGTGAACCTGCGGCTGGGAAACCGAGCCGGTCGCACCGGCCAGAGCCACAACATCCCCACGGGTCACGGCATCGCCGCGCTTCACCTTCAGTACGCTGTTGTGAGCATAGGCAGAGACCCAACCGTCATCATGACGGACTAGCACCAGATTGCCGTAGCCCTTCAGCTCATTGCCGGAATAGATCACCGTGCCGTCGCCCGCTGCCTTTACCGGTGTTCCTTCCGGAACCGCCAGATTGACACCTTCGTTGCGACCACCACCCGGCTTTGCACCGAACTCGGAGATGATCCGCCCGCGAACCGGCCAACGGAAGCTCGGACCTGCCGGTTCGACTGCCTGATTGTCTGCAGACGCGATCTGCTGCTCTTGCGGACGTGCAATCGGCTGCGTCGGCTTGGGGTCGGAATGCGCAGTTGTAGTATGGCTCGCAGGAGCACGCGCCGGAACGCCTGGTGCCTTGGCCGCAGTCGAAACCTTTCGCACAGGCTGGCGGCGTGGGACCGGAACTGAAGCGGTCAAAGGAACAACGGCAGGCCGTGACATGCCGGAAATCGAAGCGGTGGTCAGATCCTCTTCTGCAGCCTGAGAGGTTACAGCAGCAATCGTTGAGGGCCGTCCCCCACCATAAGCATAGGGCTTGGCGCGCGGAGCAGCGCCAACAAAGGCGGTCTGTGTTCCGGCAGGTGCAGTTGCAATCGGAACCTGTGCTGCAGGCACATAGCCAGTCGCGATCTGCTCGAAAGTCGGCTGAGCACCGGCACCCGGCTTGCGATCCGGCACGGGCGCCCTGCCAAAGATCCGATCCAGGAAGGAACCCGTCGAACCCGTCGAAGCGGTTGTTATCGGTTGCTGAACCTGTTGCGAGCTCTGCACGGCTGGAAGCCGAACAGGTGCATTGGCTGCCAGTGTTGCATCCGTCGTGCCGTTATTCGAGGAATAGACGTAGGTCGGAATGATCAACGTCTGTCCCGAACGCACTTGCGAGGGGTCCGAAATTCCGTTCACGGCGGCAACAGCTTCCACCGGCACGCCAAAACGGCGCGACATGGAGTGGAGCGTATCACCGGAGCGAACAGGAACGCGCGTTCCACCTGCAGACGTCCATCCCTTCCACGTAACCGGATTGGAGACGGTTGGCGTGGTCGTCGGAATGGAGCCCGTGTAGAGCGGCGCGTTATTGGAAACCGGAGCCGGCGCAGTGAAGGTCGGCGCGGGCGCGGTAAAGACCGGAGCACTGGCTACAGGCGCAGGACGATAATAGTTGCTGCCGGTTCCAAGCGGCGAACGGGTCGGCACCGGAACATTGGCGGCATAGGGCGTTGTCTGCGGCATGTGTGCAAGCGGCTGCGTCTGAAGCGGCGCAATCGGCCCCGACTGATAGATCGGCTGCTGCACGACAGGACGGACGGCCTGCGGACTATAAACCGGCGGCGGCTGCCGTGTCGGGATGGATGCGGTCGTCAGGGGAGCCGACGATGCAGGCGGCAGTCCAGCGGTCGTTCCGCCGGAGCCATAGATGATATCTTCATAGGTCGGCTGTTTGGCCGAGCCGGTCAGAATTGCACGCTGGTTAGCTGTCCCGCCTGTATAGATGGGACCGCCGCCAAGGCGCTCTACTGCGTCACTGCATCCAGCTGCCAGACCGGCAACCAGGGAAACCAGAGCAACCCGACACATGAGGTTACTGCGGAGGGTACGCTTCCGCTTCGTCATAGCTCTACTCAGACCGACTTAGAATACGTTATTATGGTTAAGAGTAGAGACCACTAAGGTTTATAAAGGCTGAATATCGGGTGCCAAATTCGAATTTTAACTAAAACCCTACAGCTGCGAGGCTTTTCCGCCAATCAGGGAGACCGCCCTCACCTCGCCGATCGTGATCTTGGCAAATTTTCCACTGAATCGTGACAGTTTCACCAGTTCCTGAGTCTCTCCTGCCGCTCCGACAGGAGCAACAAGTATTGCGTCGGGCGCAAGTTGCCCCAGCAGTTCTTCTGAGACCTCTTCAACAGCACCATTGAGAACTATTCGGTCAAATGGAGCCTTCTGTTTGAGCCCCAACAAACCATCATTATGGTGAACGAAGACGTTGCCCAGTTTAAGCGCTGCGATCCTTTGCTCGGCAAGTCCGACAAGGGTTTGATAGCGGTCCACAGTGTCCACTCGTCCCGCAAGGTGGCCGAGAATGGCAGATTGATATCCGGAGCCTGTACCAATCTCCAGAATGCGGTGACGCGGCTGGATCTCCAGCGCCTGAACCACCTTTGCAACATGAGAGGGAGCGGACACCACCTGCCCGCACTCTATCGGCAGGCTGGAATCCTCGTAGGCCAGTCCATGAAACCGCGCCGAGAGAAAAAGGCGTCGCGGCACCCGTTCGATTGCAGACAGGATATCCCGAGCGCCAATGCCACGGCGGCGCAATCCGAGCATGAAGGCCGCGCGCGCCTCAGCCTCATCCTGAAGAGGTTTGGCGGTTGGGGTCTCCTGATCGGCCAAAGCCATGACAGCCTCTCTGCTACGGTTTGAGAATCAAGCCAGCTCCAGCGCGAGCCCGGAAACCATATCATGTGCTGTCAGATCGATGCGCAAGGGCGTCACGGAAATATAGCCGTCGCGAACGGCTTGCAGGTCCGAATTGCCAAGCACCGAATCTCCACGATCGCGGAAACCGAGCCAGTAGTAGGGGAAGCCCCGGCCATCCTTACGCTCATCGATGATCAGACCGCTTTGCTCATGGTGTCCCTGGACGGTCACTTTGGTGCCTTTGACGCCATCAGGTCCCGTCGCGGGGAAGTTGACATTCAAAAGAGTGTAACGCGGCGTCTTGAAATTGATGAGCTTCCTGAACAGAGCCGGTGCATGGCGCTCGGCCGTTTCATAATTCGGCTCTGCCTTTGTGTCCCAGTCGTAAGCCTGCGACACTGCGATGGAACGAATGCCGAGAATGGCCCCTTCCATCGCTCCTGCCACCGTGCCCGAATAGGTCACGTCTTCGGCAAGGTTCTGGCCGCGATTGATGCCGGACAGGATAAGGTCCGGCAAACCGGGGAGCACCTTGCGCACACCCATGATGACGCAATCCGTCGGCGTGCCCTTTAGTGCGAACTGACGCTCGGAGACCTGACGTAACCGCAAGGGGTCGCTAAGGGTCAGAGAGTGCGCGACACCGCTCTGGTCCGTCTCGGGTGCCACCGTCCACACATCATCGGACAGAGTGTGAGCGATCCGCTCGAGGGCTGTCAGGCCCGGCGAATGAATGCCGTCATCATTGGTGATCAGAATGCGCATGTCAGCCGATTGTCTCCAGTCCGTTCATGTAGGGGCGCAGAACTTCCGGAACCGTGATCGTGCCGTCGCCGTTCTGATAGTTTTCCAGAACCGCGATAAGCGCACGACCAACAGCAATGCCGGATCCGTTCAGCGTATGGACATGCACGGTCTGTTTTTCGCCTGCGGGACGGAACCGGGCGTTCATGCGCCGCGCCTGAAAATCTCCGCAAACCGAGCAGGAAGAGATTTCGCGGAACGTATCCTGCCCCGGCAACCAGACTTCGATGTCATAGGTTTTGCGGGCACCGAAACCCATGTCGCCTGTGCAAAGCGTCATGACACGGTAGTGAAGCCCCAGCTTCTTGAGGACGTTCTCCGCACAGTCCAGCATGCGCTCCAGTTCCTCAAGCGACTTCTCGGGTGTCGTGACCGACACAAGCTCGCATTTCTGGAACTGGTGCTGACGCAGCATGCCACGTGTGTCGCGACCCGCAGACCCCGCTTCCGAGCGGAAGCAATAAGTCAGCGCAGTCACCCGCAGCGGCAGCGCCTCGTCACTGAGGATTTGATCGGCAACCTGATTGGTCAAAGGCACTTCCGCGGTCGGGATCAGATAATGATCACCGGCCTTGAAGAGATCTTCCTCGAATTTCGGTAGCTGCCCGGTGCCATAAAGCGGCTTGCCATGCACCAACAGCGGCGGAGACACTTCGGTGTAGCCATGCTCCTGCGTGTGGAGGTCGATCATGAACTGGCCGAGCGCACGTTCCAGGCGCGCAATCTGGCCCTTCAGGATCACAAAGCGCGACCCGGACAAGTCTGCAGCCGTGCTGAAATCCATGCCGCCATTTTCTTCGCCGAGTTCAAAATGTTCCCTCGGCGGATGATTGAAGGTGAAGGTCGGCTTTTCGCCATGGGTGCGATAGACCACGTTGTCGTGCTCATCCTTGCCCACCGGCACATCATCATGCGGCAAGTTCGG
This sequence comes from Roseibium sediminis, assembly GCF_008711325.1. Lineage (GTDB taxonomy): Bacteria > Pseudomonadota > Alphaproteobacteria > Rhizobiales > Stappiaceae > Roseibium > Roseibium sediminis. The sequence continues at coordinate 111,151 of NZ_VXDB01000009.1, read as the reverse complement.
AATGACAGCCATTGCCGCTTCAACGGCGGCAACGAGCTTGCGCTCCTCTTCCTCACCAGCCTGAATGAAGGCCTTGATCTCGGCAACTTCGTCAATCAGCGCCTGCGCCTTGGCATCGTCCTTGGCAGCTTTTGCCTTGCCGATTTCCTTTGAAGCGGAGTTCCGGCGCTCCTGGGCTTCCTGAAGCTTGGTGATATGGGTGCGGCGGGCATCATCCAGCGCGATCAGCTTTGCGGCGGAAGGCTCAAAGCCCCGCTTTGCCAAGCTTGCGTCAAAGGCTTCGCTGTTTTCCCTGATCCATTTGATGTCGAACATTTTGCTTCCCGGAACGGCGCGTTGTTTGGCAGCTCGCCCATCCGGAAACGCTCATGTTCGGCAGATCAGGCGGCCTCTCCGGCCTCGCGCTCTGCTTCCCTCTCGGCCCGTTTCCGCTCGACGAGTCTGACTGAAAGAATGGAGACTTCGTAGAGAAGGAGCGTTGGCAGTGCAAGACCGATCTGTGAAATTGGGTCTGGCGGCGTAAGGATTGCTGCAGCAGTGAACGCCGCAACAATTGCATATTTGCGCTTCTGCTTCAGCCCCTCACTGGTAGCCAGACCGGCCCGGCCCAGCAAGGTCAACACGACGGGGAGCTGGAAAACCAGTCCAAAGGCAAAGATCAGGACCATGATCAGGCCGAGATACTCGCTCACCTTCGCCAGGTGTTCGATCGCGACCTTCCCTTCGCCACCAACCTGTTCCATCGACAGGAAGAAGCTCATCGCCATGGGCATGACGAGGAAATAGACGAGGCAGGCACCAATCAGGAACAGGATCGGCGTTGCAACGAGAAACGGCAGAAACGCGCCGCGCTCTTCCTTGTAAAGCCCCGGAGCCACGAACATGTAGACCTGCGAGGCGATGACCGGAAAGGCAAGAAACAAAGCACCAAACAGCGCCAGCTTCAGCTGGGTGAAGAACCATTCCTGCGGCGCGGTGAAGATCATCTTCACGGCATCCGGGTTCGGTGCCGCCTTCAAATACGGAACGGTCAGGATATTGTAGATGTCGCTGGCAAAGTAGAAGCAGACGACGAACATCACGAGAACCGCGCCAATCGACCAAATCAGCCGTTGGCGCAGCTCGATCAGATGCTCGATCAGGGGCGCCTTTGAGGCGTCGATGTCTTCCTGTGTCATGCCTTGTTTTCTTCTGAAACCGACTCGTTGGGAGCGGTTGTCGCAGCCGGTGACGGCGCTGTAGCAGCTGTTGCTGTTGCTGTTGGTGCTGCAGCAGTTGCAGCAGGCGCTTCAACCTTGGCAGAAGCCGGTTTTGAAGCAGCTGCAGACTTGCCCTTGAAATCTTCCTCGATGGATTTCTTCAAATCACCGAGAGGATTGAAGTTTCCAACCGCCTCAACCTGCTTTTTCATGTCCGCAATATCAGCCTGCTGCTCCGCCTCGCGAAGCGCATCATTGAATGTGGACTGAAATTCACGGGACAGTTTCCGCATCTTGCCCATGGTCTGCCCGAGCGTGCGCAGCATCTTTGGCAGGTCCTTGGGACCCACCACGATGATCGCAACACAGGCAATCACGAGGAGCTCTGTCCAACCGATATCGAACATGGTCGATCCGCCGTCTTAGTTATGCAGAACCGGGCGCGCAAAGGCGCCCCGGATCAGCCGGCCTTCGACTGGTCTTCGGCTTTCTGGGCCGACACGGTTTCAGACGGTTGATGATCGATGGTCTTGGCAGGAGCATCGTCGTCTTCGGCCATGCCCTTCTTGAAGCTCTTGATGCCCTTGGCAACGTCGCCCATCAGCTCCGAAATCTTGCCGCGTCCAAACAGCAGCACAACGACCACGGCAATGATCAGGATCTGCCAAACACTAATGCCCATACGCCAAACTCCCAATTTCGTAGGCTCTTGCGGCCTGTAAGCCCTTGTACAAAAAACCAAGTGTTGTCGCAACACACGGCCGATGCAACGATGGGCGTAAGACAGCCTGTCTAAGTGTTATAGGTGTTATTTGCCAGCAGGAAATACAAGGACATCCTTCGGATCAGTTGTCACACAGACATCCTGACCTACCTGCCAGCCGCTTCCGGCCCTCAATCTCGCCTGCACGGGCTCATCGAGCCCGTCCACAATCACGGACACCAGATCAACTTCGCCGACAAAGCGTTTTGCCGACACGCGGCCCAGCACATTTCCCGCGCCCGGCACGTCCAGAAGAATGCCCTGGGGCCTGACGCACACATCCACAGCCTGACCAAACGCAAGGTCTCCCGCCGGCAAAATGCCAAGCGGTGTTTCGATTCCAACGGATGTCACCACCCCTTGGAACTGGTTCATTTCCGAAAAGAAATGCGCCACGAAAGGGCTGTTCGGGTGATTGTAAAGATCGTCCGCCGTGCCGTGCTGAACCAGCTTGCCCTTTCTCATCAGAGCAATCTTGTCACCCAGTCGCATGGCCTCTTCCGGGTCATGCGTCACGATGATGCAGGTTGCGCGGGTTTCGCGGAGGATCGACAGCGTCTCCTCGCGAACCGTGTCGCGCAGGCGGCGATCAAGACCGGAGAATGGCTCGTCCATCAGCAGGATACCGGGCCTTGGAGCCATGGCTCGGGCAAGCGCTACGCGCTGCTGTTCACCACCGGACAAAGCATGTGGATAATCATCCGCATACCCGTCGAGCCCCACTCGGCGCAACGCAGCATGTGCAACCTGTTCGGCGGCAGCCTTCGGCATGTTGGTCAGGCCGAACATGACATTCGCCTTGATCGTCATGTGCGGGAACAGCGCATAATCCTGAAACATCAGGCCAACGCCGCGCTTTTCCGGCGGTACGAATCCGCCCGGTCCGGCAACTTCCTTGCCGTTGATCACCACACGTCCGGAATTCTGACGCTCAACCCCTGCCGCAATGCGCATCAAGGTCGTCTTGCCGCACCCCGAATGGCCCAGCAGACAGAGCGCTTCCCCCGGCGCAACATCGAGTGAGAGATCGATCACGGACGGGTTGCCATCATAATCATGGCTCACGTGATCAAAGGTCAGACCAGCGGCAAAGGATGCTCCCGCGGTTCCGCGGGCACCCCATTTCGGCCCCGCACCCTCAATCGTGGTGCTGGTTTGGGGGCGCTGGTCAAAATGTCTAGGCATCTGGGTCAGGTGTCTCGATCCTCGGCATCATCAAACAGGGAGCCGTCATCCAGCGGGTCCTCGTCGTCAGACAAGTCTTCCGTGTCATCGGGCGTTGGTACCATGAAAGAGGCTGGGATGGCGCTGTCAAGCAGCCCTGCCCCTCTCAACTCTTCAACCCCCGGTAAGTCCTTGATGCTTTCAAGGCTGAAGTGAATGAGAAAATCTTCGGTCGTTCCGTAGGTTACCGGTCTACCTGGGGTTCTACGACGACCGCGCATCCGAATCCAGCCCGTTTCAAGCAGCACATCAAGGGTCCCTTTGGATGTGGATACCCCGCGAATTTCTTCAATCTCGGCGCGCGTCACAGGTTGGTGATAGGCAATAATCGCAAGCGTTTCCAAAGCGGCGCGGGACAATTTCCTTTGTTCTTCAAGGCTTTCCCTCATCAAAAATGACAAGTCTTCCGCCGTTCTGAAACACCATTTGCCTGCCACCGGAACCAGATTGACGCCGCGTGTCGAATAGGTTCGCCGCAACTCTGAAATCACCGCATCAACATCGGTCCCACGCGGCAGACGCGCCTCCAGCTCATCGCGAGACAAGGGATCGGCAGATGCAAACAGCAACGCTTCAGCCATGCGGACGCCTTCACGATCCGGCTTTGTGACGACTGCAAGCTGACCGTCCGTTCCAAGTTCCAGAAGCTGGTCTTCAGGTTCCACGGTTCGTCTCCGTCTGGCAGGCGCGAATATAAACCGGCGCGAAGGGGCTGCTTTGTCGCAGCTCAATCTGCCCTTCTCTCACCATTTCAAGGCTCGCGGAAAAGGTACTGGCAACGACGGTCGCCCAGTTCTCGTCGTCATACATGTAGTCCTGAAGATAACTCGTTATCGGGGCCCACTCCCCGATCCTGCCGATCATCCGCACCAGCAATTCGCGAGCTTCCTGCAGCGACCAGACAGTGCGCCTCAACACCCGAACCGAGGTTACCGATTGTCTTTGTCGTTGAGTGGCATAAGCCGTCAGTAACTCATAGATCGTCGCCGACCAGATGCTCTTTTGTTCAACGCTCATCGTTTCCGGTGCGCCACGGGCAAAGATGTCCCGTCCCAAGCGGTTTCTGGCCATCAGCCGGTCGGCGCATCCGCGCATTGCCTCCAGTCGTTTCAGCCGGAATGCGAGTGCAGCCGCCAGTTCTTCACCGGTCGGCTCCTCATCATCCTTTTGCTCCGGCAGCAGCAGGCGGGACTTCAGATAGGCAAGCCAGGCCGCCATGACCAGATAGTCTGCGGCAAGCTCCAGCCGCATCTTGCGTGCTTCGGTGACAAACTGAAGATACTGCTCCACCAGCGCCAGAATAGAAATCCGCGCCAGATCCACCTTCTGGTTCCGTGCAAGCGTCAGCAGCAGATCAAGGGGACCTTCGAACCCGTCGACATCAACAACCAGCAACGGATCTGTCGTCGCCCGTTCGCTCCCGGGCTCCTTTCCGTCCAGCAAGTCGTGGAAGTCATCGTTGCTCATCATCAACCCTCATCAGGCCGCCTGTTGACAGACGCAATACTCAAGCAGCCTCACCCGTCACGCAACCAGGGGAGCGATCAGGTCATCAAATCGTGCGCGAGCCGCCCCTGCATCAAACTCCGCAATTGGAGCAGAGATCCGTCGCAGGGCTGTTTCGCAGCGCTCAAGGCTCCTGCCACCCAAGGTCGGGGAAGCTGCGGCAACAGCCTTCATTTCTGCTATTTCACCGTTGCAGTGGAGCACAATGTCACAACCTGCAGCAAAGGTTTTCCGGGCTCTATCCAACATATCCCCACCCAGCGCCTTCATGGAAATGTCGTCAGACATCAGGCATCCGTCAAAACCGATCGCCCCGCGGATGATCTCGGCGATGACCTTCTGGCTCTGGGTCGCGGGTGTATTCGGATCGATGGTTTCATAGAGAAGATGCGCCGTCATGGCGAGTGGCAGGTCGGCCAACACCTTGAACGGGCTGAAATCGACCATTTCCAGATCATCAAGCGCGGCGGGAATTCGCGGCAGATCAAGATGGCTGTCGATCAGGGAGCGACCATGCCCCGGAAGATGCTTGATGACAGGCAGGACACCTCCGGCCAGCAATCCCTCTGAAACCTTGCGGCCAAGATCACCCACAATGGCAGGATCGGCGGAAAGAGATCGGTCGCCAATGGCATCCACCGTTTCAGGGAAGGAAACATCGAGGCACGGAAGGCAATCAACATTTATCCCGAGGTCACGCAGTTCATGGGCAATCAACCGCGCACCGAGAAACGCAGCCTCCCTCGCCCGTTTCGGCTCGGTCAGGAACAAGTCTCCAAACAGCTTTTGCGGCGGAAAGGACGGCCAATGCGGCGGACGCAGCCGCATGACCCGTCCCCCTTCCTGATCGATCAGCACCGGTGCATCATCACGTCCGACAGCGTCCCGAAACGATCTGGTCAGGTCCCTCACCTGTTGCGGGTTATCAATGTTGCGGCGAAACAGGATCAGGCCCCAAGGGTCCTCGGACTTGAAGAACATCACTTCCTCGTTCGTGAGCGCCTGCCCTGAACACCCGCTGATAAATGCCTTTGCCATGGAAAATCGTGATCCCGGTTCGCGTGGTTGTGCCAAAACGACGTTCGGCCCTTGCTAAGCTCATAAAGGCTTTGCAATGAAAGGAACAGGTTTCAAGACGTCAGGAGAATTTTATGCGTTTCCATCCGGACATTCCCGCAGGAACCCTGCACCGGCTCACGATCGAATCCGAAATGCTGGCTGACAACCGACTTGGGGACGCGGCAACGCGGGAGATCATTGTTTACATTCCCGCCGGACATTCGGGCGAAGACCTGCCCCTGCTTGTCGATCTGGTCGGATATACATCCGGCGGTCCGGCCCACGTCAACTGGAAGAACTTTGGTGAAAACGTGCCCGAGCGGGTCGACAGGCTCATTCACGAAGGCGCCATGCCGCCTGTCGCCGTTGCCTTCCCCGATTGCTTCACCCGTCTCGGTGGGAACCAATATATCGACAGTCTCTCCATGGGCCCCTGGGCAACGTGGCTGACGACAGAAATGCTGGAGGCCGTGGAAAGCACATTTGGCTGCGGTGGCCCCGGCAAGCGCGGCGTGTTCGGAAAATCCTCCGGTGGTTATGGCTCCATCGTCCATGCCATGCTTCATGCAGACGTTTGGTCCGCTGCGGCATGCCATTCCGGCGACATGGCGTTCGAGCTTTGCTACCTTCCCGAAATGCCGAGCGCGCTGCGTGCGATAGCCCGTAAAGGCTCGGTGGAAGCATTTGTCACCGACTTCGAAAAGGGACCGAAATATCCGGGCGGTGCCTTTCACGACCTGATGACCTTTGCCATGGCCGCAACCTATGACCCGGATCCGGACCCGTCCGTCTTCTGCGGCATTCGCCTGCCGGTCGATTCGGAAACCTGTGAGCTCGATCAGGATCGCTGGGACGCATGGCTGAAATGGGATCCGGTCCATATGGCCGACCACCATACCGACGCGCTCAAATCGCTGAAGGGCCTATGGATAGATTGCGGCACGGTAGACCAGTACAATCTTGTCTATGGAGCCCGTCGCCTCACCAGGAAACTGGAAGCCGCCGGCGTCGACCATGTCTATGAGGAGTTCGATGACAACCACTCCTCAATCGATTACCGGATGGACAGAAGTCTGCCGTTTCTCGCCAAGGCGCTGAGCTGAGCAGACTTGGCGACACCTGAAACTGAAAAGGCCGCCCCAACGGAGCGGCCTTTTCTATTTCAAACGACTGATGATCAGTTCTGGCGTACGAAGCAATCTCCACCGGCTGACTTCAGGCTTTCGCAAAGCGAGATTGCCTGAGCGCGGGAGTTCGCCGGAATGCGGGCCCGATAGAACGTGCCGCGATCACCGAGGTCGGCTCGAACGATAACCGCGTTCACACTGCCCAGAACACCCGGATAGCGCCGCTGCAGGCCCTGATAGGCATCACGGGCCGCTCCTTCGGTACGCTGCGACGTCACCTGAACCACATAGGTTCCAGCTGCAATCGAGCCTCCGGTGGAAACTGGTTGTGTAACGACCGGAGCAGGGCCCGGATTGGACAGATCAAGCGGACCTGACGGGCGCGACGGCGCAGGATTTGTCTGCGTCTGGACCGGAGTGACAACGACCGGAGCGGTCGCAACCTGAACAGGTGCAGCCGGCTTGCGGCGCGGTGTTACCGATACGGCCTGGCTTTGGTCGACAACCTCAGCTGCCACGCCTTCCGGCGTCACAGGCACCGTTGTGACCGTGGTCGTGTCGACAGGTGTTGTCGTCACGATCGCTGGCTGCCCGCCATTTGCAGGCGCAACAGCCGCCGGGTCGACAGCTGTAGTCTGTACCGGGTTCGTCGGAGCCGCAGGCGTTGGAGCCGGCTGGGTTCCAGGATTGATGGTCACAGGAACTGTGCTGATTACACGAGGAGCCGATCCATTGGCATCTGCGCCGGGAACAATCGTGCCGTCTGGTCGAACAATAACCGTGCGGACACGTTTCGGCGCGCCCGGAACAAGCGGATCAGCTCCGGTCGCATTTTCAGGTGCGGGCGGAAGTTCAGCCGGTTTCGGTGTGTCGGGCAGGATCAAACGTTCGTTGGACGTGTCCTCGTTGCCGCCAACCCGATCATATATAAGCTTGGAGCCATCAGGATCCGCATCCACGGTCGTTGCGTCCGGCATGATCTTGAGGGGACCTTGAATGCCCGCGATAATGGGCGGCGCGCCGCTCGGCGCTTCAATCCCGTCGGAATCCATGAACATGAAGGCACCACCGCCCAGAACGGCAACACCCAGCACTGCCGCCGCTGCCATGATCCCCTTGCGGGACTTCGGCTTTTCGGCAGGTGCTGCCGCGCGTTGCTGGCGAGGATGTGGCGGCAGGACACCGGACCCATCAAGGCTGGGGTCGCTTTCCTGCATCGCCTTTGCAACGGCATCAAGGTCATAGCCTTCCGGCGGCGGAGGCGTTTCGTCATCCTCAATCTGCGGAACAGCGGACGCAGCTGCGGGCCACGCCATATCGTCTATGTCGTCATTGACCGGTGAAGCGGGCGCCCTCGAGGCACGGAAATCGTCAAATCGGGGCTCTTGATGATAGGAACGCGCCATTTCTTCCTGACTTGAAGCGACCTGTGGCTTTACCACCGGCTCGGCAGGCACTTCCCGTTTGGGCGGGTCCAGCTCTGCAAAAAGGGAATCAAATTCTTCTTCCTGCGAGGATGCAGGTTCTTCGTCGGCAATATCCGTAAGCGAAAACTCGGCCGGTGTCGGCACTTTTCGTTGCGGTGGCACTGGCGCAATATGCGCCGCAGCCGAACGAGGTTCATCCACCTCCCGTGTAACTTCCGTTGCAGGGGATGGAGACGGACGGCTTGCCATGCGCGCAAGGATATCCAGCGGATCAGCCTTCACTTCCGGCGGTGTCGGCTCAGCTTCCACTTGGGCCTGCACCGGTGCTTTGGGTTCTGCCAGGAAAGACCTTGAAGTTTCGTAGCTCGCCTTGGGCATTTCCAGTGGCGGAACAACAGGAGCAGGACCCTGCGGCTGTCGCATGACTTCCGGTTCCGGTACCGGTTCGAATTCAGGCTCAAAACCGGAGTGGTCGTCGGCATCCGCTTCGATCGGGTCAGCGTCCGGCATTGCCACAGCAGTCTGGCCTTGCGGCCCGAAAGACTGGCGGAACGCGCCGATCAGCTCGTCCTCCATCGCAGCGGCAAAATCGGCACCGAATTCCTGAGTCTGGGAATAACCGGCACTCGGCGCTTCTTCGGTCACCCGTGGCTTGGAGGCCGCAAATGCATTGGCCATGAAACCGGGAATAGCAGCTTCTTCACGAGCAGGCTGAGAAGGAGCCTCTACCTGCACAGGCGCTTCCGGTTCGAACTCCTCGGCAGACAGGAAATCGCTGTTAGCCATATCCCCCAGAAGGTCTTCGGGAGAAAGGTGGATCTGCGGAGCGGTACGGCTTTTCGGCTGCTGCACAGGCTGTTCAGCTGGTTGCTCGTCGGTCAGGCCGATGCCCAGATCGTTGGCAAACTCGCGCTGCAAGCTCGCAACAAACGGATCGGTTGGAATAAAAGATCTGTCTGCAGGCTGCGCACTATATCCGTGATCAACTTCGGCAATGATGTCGTCAGCACCGTTGTCGACCTGTTCTTCGTAGTATTCCTCGGAAACGACATCGTCGACGGGCTGTTGCTGTTGCTCCGCCGGTGTCCGCACAGGTTCACGGAAGGCTGTGAAATCCGGTTCTATCCGACCCTGAGCATCCGGTTGATCGCCGATCCTGCGCGCTTCACGCGCAAAGCCCGGAATAACCTCATCAAGGTCAGCAAAGTAATCGGTGTTGCCAACGCGATTGCTTGTCACCGAGCCCCCCGTCTGATTGTTCTGATGAACGATCCGCGCCAGCTCAAGGAGCGGATCATCCAGCGCAACGCGTGTTTCGTCTTCGCCGCCGTCTTGGGCAGGCTGAGAGCCCTGTGAAGGTGTTCCGAAATCTTTTACCATCGATAGACTGTGATCCGGCCAAACAACTTCTTGCCCTCCTTCAGCACAAAGCTAGACGACAAGTCCCGATAACGCAATTTTCAGCGCATTTCCTGCGGTGCATCGACTCCGAGAATTGACAAACCAGACTCGATAACCAGCGACACTGCCCGGACCATCGCGAGCCGTGCCAAAGTTAATTTGGTATTATCAGCGTTAATAAAACGTAATTGCGGCAAATCCTTGCCTTTATTCCATTGCGCATGCAAGGAACTGGCGAGATCGTACAGGTAAAAGGCGATTCTATGTGGTTCATGTGTTTCGGCTGACGCCTCCACAATCTTCGGCCACAGCGCCAATTTGGCCAAAAGTTCCAATTCACCCGAATCAGTAAGGTCAGAAAAATCGACGCCAGCAAGGTCAGATTCGGTCACCTGGAGACCCGGAATATCTTCCTTTGACTGCCGCAGAACCGAACAGCACCGGGCATGTCCATACTGGACATAAAACACCGGGTTGTCTTTCGACTGTTCGGTAACCTTCTGGAAGTCGAAATCCAGCGGGGCATCATTTTTCCGGTAAAGCATCATGAAGCGGACCGGACCGCGCCCGACCTCTTCAACAACATCGCGAAGGGTCACGAAATCACCTGACCGCTTGGACATCTTGAACGGCTCACCGCCCTTGAAGAGTTTCACCAACTGGCAGAAACGCACAACAACGTCAGCCTTGCCATCGGACACAGCCTTGCCCACGGCCTGAAGGCGCTTGGCATACCCGCTGTGGTCAGCACCAAGAACATAGATCATGTCCTCAAAGCCGCGCTGGAACTTGTCACGGAAATAGGCAACGTCAGCGGCAAAATAGGTGTAGGTGCCATCGGACTTCTTGAGCGCTCGATCAGTGTCGTCGCCATAGTCGCTGGCACGGAACAGGGTCTGCTCGCGGTCTTCCCAATCCTCCGGAACCTCACCCTTGGGTGGTGGCAAGGTGCCCTGATAGACGAGATCCCGCTCGCGCAGGCTGTCGAGCATTTCATCGATCTTAGAGCCGTTGACCCCATCGCGGCTATGGAGCGTGCGCTCGGAGAAGAACACGTCGTGATGAACATTGAGACAGGCCAGATCCTCCCGGATCATGTCCATCATCATGGAAACGGCCAGATCCTTGACGATTGGCAGCCATTCCTCTTCCGGCTTCTGCTTCAAGCCATCCTTGTACTCGGCAGCGAGTTTCTCGCCGACCGGCTTCAGGTAGTCACCCGGATAGAACCCTGCAGGGATCTCGCCAATGTCCTCGCCAAGCGCTTCGCGGTATCGCAGGAACGCAGAGCGCGCCAGGGTTTCAATCTGGGAACCGGCATCATTGATGTAATATTCGCGCGTGACGTCAAAGCCGGCATAGTCCAGAAGATTTGCCAGAACATCGCCAACAACGGCACCCCGCGTGTGGCCGACATGCATCGGGCCGGTCGGGTTCGCGGACACATACTCCACGTTCGTCTTCTTGCCACCGCCTAGTGTCGAGCGGCCAAAGTCGACGCCCTTCTCCAGGATCGACTTCAGAACGCTCTGCCACATGGAATGGGCGAGCCGAAAGTTGATGAAGCCGGGTCCGGCCACATCCACTTCCTGAATGTCCGGATCAGCCCTGAGCAGTTCGGCAAGTTTCTCGGCAAGATCGCGCGGCTTCATGCCGACTTGTTTCGACAGCACCATGGCCGCGTTGGTGGCGAGATCCCCATGAGCCGGGTCTCGCGGCGATTCGACCGTAACGCGGGACAGGTCGGGCGCACCGCCGTCCTGTGTTTTGAGGTCCAACCTGCCAAGCGCCTGCTGCACGCGCCCGGAAAACTCAGTGAAGATGTTCATGACCGCCGACCGGTATCTCGATTTGCACAAAAGGCCCGCTCACCGCAGTTTATCACCTTGGTGTTGCAGGCATGACGAATTGATCGCGAGGGCCTACCCCAATTCAGGCGTATGGTCAAACAGACGTCGATGCTCATCGATCGCATAACGATCCGTCATCCCGGCAATGTAGTCGCATACCCTGCGGGCACGCGCTGCTTCGCTCATGGTATCCACGCCCCTGTTCCATGGCGACGGCATGACATCGGGCCCCCCGTGGAACTTTGCAAAAAGATCGCGCACGACACCTGCCACCAGCTTGCGGACAGCCAGAACATCCGGGTGGCGGTAAACACGGGCAAAGAGAAACGCCTTCACTTCCCGTTCTGCAGCAGCCATTTCTTGCGAGAATGTCACCATGCACTCCCCGGCCTTGCGGATATCGTCTGCCGATGACGGCTTGTGCTTTTCAAGCTGCCTGAAGCCCTGATTGATGACGTCTTCCACCATGCGGGTGATCGAGCGGCGGACAATCTCGTGAATGCGGCGCTGTTCTTCAAGTCCGGGATACTTGCCGTCGACTTCCTCAAGGATCGCACGCAGGAATGGCACGTCCCGGAGGTCATCCACCTTGATGAGCCCGGCTCTGAGGCCATCATCCAGATCATGCGCATCATAGGCAATGTCATCGGCAATGGCGGCGGCCTGCGCCTCGCCGCCCGGCCACGTGTCAAACAACAAATCCTGTTGCTTTGCATATTCGCGAATGGCAAAGGGCAATTGGGAACCGGCGAACTTGCCTAGCGGCTTGCCATCCGGTGATACGAGCGGTCCATTGTGCTTGACCAGCCCCTCAAGGGTTTCCCAGGACAGGTTCAACCCATTGAACTCTGCGTAGCGCTGTTCCAGATGGGTTACGACCCGCAAGGACTGGGCATTGTGATCGAACCCGTCATAAGGCGCCATGCATTCATGCATGACATCCTCACCCTCATGCCCGAAGGGCGTATGGCCAAGGTCGTGGGCCAGCGCAAGGCATTCGGCGAGGTCTTCGTCCAGCTTGAGCGCACGAGCAAGCGCACGCGCAATCTGGGACACTTCAATCGTATGCGTAAGACGCGTCCGGAAGTGGTCGCCTTCATGATAGACGAACACCTGCGTCTTGTGCTTCAGGCGACGAAACGCGGAAGAGTGGATGATCCGGTCGCGATCCCGCTGATAGGGCGTGCGGGTCGGGCTTTCGGGTTCCGGCACAAGCCGCCCCCTGCTCTCTCCGGGATGCTCGGCATAGTCCGCCAAAGGTTGCGCGCCATACCCGATACCTGGTCTCATGTCTTCCCACCGGTAGTCTGATCATGGCGCAAGGTCGCTGCCGATGATCAATTATTGAATTATCCCTTGCTGATACGCCGGTTGTCGGGGCGTATCATTGACGCCTGAGGCCTTGCATCATACCTATGCATTGAAGTCAGCTTTTTCGCGGCGCCCTGACTACAGGGCAGAAGCAGAGAGAATCAAGGCAAGGCGATGACCGAAACGCTTGAACATCCCGTAACAGTCAGCGACCGCGCTGCCAAGCGGATCGCTAAAATTCTGTCAGCAGAACCCGAGGGCAGCATGCTGCGTGTCAGTGTGGAAGGCGGCGGCTGTTCGGGACTGCAGTATAAATATGACCTCGTGCAGTCTCGCGAAGACGATGATCTGGCAATCGTCAAGAACGGCATCACCGTTCTCGTTGACAGCATTTCGCTGCAATACATGGCAGGCTCGGAGATCGACTTTGTTGACGATCTGATCGGCCAGTCATTCCAGATCAACAATCCGAATGCGGTTGCAGGCTGCGGCTGCGGAACAAGCTTCACGATCTGATAGCCTCAATTTACGGGCATCAGCCTGCTGCTGCCCGGTTCCCGTTTCCGACCCGCGAGACCGCACCGATGAAAATTGCCACCTGGAACATCAACGGGGTGAAAGCCCGCCTTGAAACGGTCCTCGCGTGGCTGCAAGAAGCGGACCCGGATGTCGCCTGCCTGCAGGAAATCAAGTCGATCGACGAAAACTTCCCAAGGGAAGAGATCGAGGCGCTCGGTTACAATGTCGAAACCCACGGCCAGAAAAGTTTCAACGGTGTTGCACTGATTTCAAAACGGCCGTTGGAGGACATCCAACGCGGCCTGCCGGGTGATGACAGCGACGAACAGGCCCGCTACATCGAAGCCACCATTTCGACTGAAACAGGCGCTGTACGCGTCGGCTGCCTCTACCTGCCAAACGGCAACCCGCTCGGAACAGAGAAGTTTCCCTACAAGCTTGGATGGATGGACCGCTTGATCGCCCACGCGAAGTGTCGCCTTGCGCAAGAAACCCCGTTCCTGATGTTGGGTGACTACAATGTCATTCCAGATCCCAAGGACGCCAGGAACCCCGAAAACTGGACCAATGACGCTCTGTTCCAGCCGGAGAGCCGCCAGAAATTCCGCACCCTCCTCAATCTCGGCTTCACCGAAGCTGTCAGATCCTGCACGGATGCTGCGGAGACATATACTTTCTGGGACTATCAGGCCGGTGCATGGCAAAAGAACAACGGCATCAGGATTGATCATATCCTGATGTCACCGCTCGCCACGGACCGATTCTCCGGCTGCGGGATCGACAAGCACGTGCGCGGTTGGGAGAAGCCCTCCGACCATGTTCCGGTTTGGGTGCGTCTGGCGGCCTGATTAGGCTGTGTGGACGAATTGGAGATGCAGGTATTAAACGGCCTAAGCATTTTCAGAAAAGTCCAGTTTATCTTAACTTTTTCATGAAACGCTCCCATTTATCTTGAAAAACTCGGGGTCCGAGAGATGAATTTACATGGGCAAGCGGTACCAACCACACTTCAGTCTCTGTTTGAACTGAAACCGGTAGATGGATACCGGCTCATTACACGCTCTGATATGGATGGGCTTGTCTGCGCCGTTCTCTTGAAAGAGCTGAACCTTGTCGGCGAAATCACCTTTGCGCACCCCAAGGACATGCAGGACGGTATCATCGAGGTTGGCCTCGGAGACATCACGACAAACCTGCCATATGTGCCGGGTGTCGGCTTCGCGTTTGACCATCACGACAGCGAAACCAAGCGCATCGGCAAATTCTACGACAACCACATCATCGATTCCACGGCCCCGTCGGCAGCCCGGGTGGTCTATGACTATTTCGGCGGCAAAGCACGCTTCCCTAAAGTCACCGATGACATGATGCACGCGGTCGACAAGGCCGACGCAGCCCAGTTTACCCGTGAAGATGTCCTCAACCCGCAGGGCTGGGAACTCTTGTCCTTCCTGATGGATGCCCGCACAGGCCTTGGCCGGTTCCGCGATTTCCGCATATCAAACTACCAGCTGATGATGCAGCTGATCGATTTCTGCCGTGAAGAACCCAATATCGACAACCTTCTCGAACTTCCGGATGTGAAGGAACGTGTCGACCTCTTCATGTCCCACAAGGAGCTGTTCGAAGATCAGATCAGGCGTTGCACGACAGTGCACGGTCCATTGGCTGTGCTCGACTTGCGAGACGAAGATCCGATCTATTCCGGCAATCGCTTCATGATCTATGCGCTGTATCCGGAAACCAACATTTCCTGCCACGCGCTCTGGGGCAAGGCGAAGCAGAACACTGTATTTGCCTTCGGAAAATCCATTTTCGACCGCTCGAACCCGACGCACATCGGAGAGTTGATGCTGAAATATGGCGGCGGCGGGCATACTGCGGCAGGCACTTGCCAGATCGACACTCCGAAGGCCGAAGAGACACTCGCCGAGTTGATCGAGAAGGTGAAGGCGGACTCCGCCTGATCCCAGATCAGGCCAATATCTCGCCAATCAAGGCTGCCTACACCAGCAAGCCCCTGCGTCATCGATATTGCAGGCGTGTGGAACGCATGATACGATTCTGTTCAATGGGATAATCGTGCGCCGCTCCACGCCCGGCACATCGGCACAAGCCGGGCCCTTCGAGACACTGACGAAAAGTCAGCGTGCAAAAAACCTCGGCCTTCTACTCAGCTTCGGCACTTCGCTTCTGTTGGGATTGGCATTGCCTGCCGATGCAGCCCCCTGCACATGCCGATACAAGGGAAATGATTACAGCGTCGGGGATGTCATCTGCCTGAAAGGCCCGGACGGCCCGCAGATGGCGCAATGCGGTTATGTTCTGAACAACACGTCCTGGAACATGACAAAGGCACCCTGCCCGACGGCAGAGGCTAATCCAAACATGTCCTATCCAAAACCGACAAGACCGTTTCAATCACAAAAACTCAAAAGCTAACAAACTCGTATGTGCTATCTCTTTGTGGGCGTTCAACACGCTCAAGACGTGCGTCAGCCTGGAAAGATTGCTCACTAAAAATAGCCACTCCCCAAATAATTCATCTGGACAACGCAGGCTTAGAATCTTAGCTTTTGGCAAAAAATAGTGACAATATGAAGCATAGAATTTTTTTCAAAGACGCTCAGGTTATTCCATGAAAGATAGAAGACTAGATATCGGATACAACTACAGCAAAGTCGAAAAAATACTCTGGGGATCATATTATATTTTGTTTATTCCATTTTATTTTTTCGCAGTTTTATTCTTTGTCCCACTTGGCGGGTCAGTATTTTCGGAATATTTCGGCCTTTACCCGCCTGCGACAGCGGAAACCTTGCTCGTTGATCTTGTTGTATTCCTAGGCGCGCCTATCGGTCTTCTAATTTGGCTACACATCCGAATAACCAACACAAGAATAATCGAAAATCGGAAGATATTTTTGGAAACTCATGACATCTCAAAACTCAGAATGCCCGGAAACGATGGAAATTGGGTTTTAGAGGTCAGAGCCAGCTCACCTGAAGGCGATCTAGATGAAATGAGATTGGTTTGGGAAAACGACAAACCAGCCTTAACTGACAATTGGAAGAAATACGATATTACCAAACTGCGAGAGTTTGACCTAGAGAAGTTCAACGAGCGCCCTTAGCTGTTCAGCATGGACTGATGACATTTTTTAAAAGGTCCGCCTACTTTACACGGTTGTTTGGGACGGCCCGCAGATGGCGCAATGCGGTTATGTTCTCAACAACACGTCCTGGAACATGACAAAGGCTCCCTGCCCGACGGCTTCGAACACCCTGCAGAATCAGACCAAAATCCCGAAGGTTCAGGCTCTGCCCACAAAGGCATCCTGATCAGAAAGTGCCTGATCCGACAGTGATTGTCTGAAGACTATTCCGTCGTGACAACCTGTTTGGCTGCAACAAGTTCAGGATGGTTCCGCTCGATCCAGGTGTCAGCCATGCGACGAGACAGATCACGCACCGGTTCACTTGCAAGACCGAAGTAGCGCTCGTGCAGATCCAGTATCCAATTAACACTGGTATTCGCAGCCTGATCGCGAGCGACCGTGATCCACATCAGACCACGTGCGCGCTTCGCATCGGAGTTACCCAGATTGTACAGCGTTTCACCGAGACGGGCCTGCGCGCCAACATGCCCCTTCAGGGCAGCCAGATTATACCAACGCACAGCCAGTTTATCGCTGCTGCCCTGATAGAGCTGACCCAACTGGAACTGGGCATCCGCATCGCCGAAATACGATGCAGCATGGGTGAAGATCTGCTTGGCCCGTGCCGGATTTTGCGGAACGACACCCTTGATGCCATTCAGGTAATAGCTGCCGAGAGCAACAAATGCGCTGGCCACAAACGGAGCATCGGGTGCATCCGGCCGGTCATCCCCATGCTCGCGAACGATTTGCGAGAAATACTGGAATGCCTTGCGATCGTCTTCCTTGACCCCATCGCCGTGCGCATACATTTCGCCCAGCTTCCAGGCAGCCATGGGCTCCCCGTTCTCGGCGGCGTACTGCAGCGATTGCAGGGCACCTTCCTTGTCACCGGAATAGTATTTCCGCGCACCACTGCGCAGCGCTTCCATCGGACTGAGAGGCTGCGCCGCCAAAGGAGCTTCCTTTGTGGTCGTATTCACATCCAGCGCGGAGGCATGCTGAGGGGTTGCCAGAACGAGAAAGGCAGCAAACGCACCGGAGAAGGAAGCCGCAGACCAGCGGCTACGACGCATCATGGCGCGCAAGTTGGAAAACTGGCGAACCGCGGACGGCTTTTCGCCTGCCCCGACTTTCCATGTTTTCAAACCATCAATTGACTGCCGCACTTGGGGCATGATCGCTAACTCTCTCCATAGCCCGGGAGGACCGGTCCATGTCTTTATTTTCAACCTTTGAAACTTACCTCCTCATTTCGTCCATTCATGGGCGAACAGCCATGAATTTGGGCGAAAAGACGGTCGTCTCAAGGTCTTTTGGTATCGTCACATCGCAAGTTCCTGCAGGACTGTGAACCGGTCGCTTGTTACTCTTGCCTCGACTGGCTCGCCTGCTGATCCTCACGGACGCATGACATTTATCGTAGCCATATGGGTGTTTCCGAAAAGTGGCCGAACAGCGGCAAATTTGTCTGCAACCGGTTTGACCAGCGACTTCGAAACTTGCTGTTGCACGAATGACACAACTTTTTCACAACCGGTTGAGGCGTGAAAACTGACCAGATGACCATTCTCCCAATGACAACATAATCCGGTTGACATTCTGTTGCTGAACGGCAAAGCCGTAGCTTGCGGTGTTGAATGCAGGGACAACCTGACAGAACGCTTTACCGTTCCGGGTTTGTCCTGCGACAATGCCCCATGATTCGAGCCATAATGACAGCATGGCCCCACACAAGAACCTGACGGCGACAACTGGATGAGCGGAAAAGACGACCTTTTTGCCGGCAACGCGGCCCTTTCCCAGGAACCAACTCCTGCACCGGCACCAAGTGCTGCAGCAGAACCTGAGAAAAAGGCGCCTGCACGCCCCCGCCCGGTCGCGGCACCCGCTACAACGGACGACTATTCAGCTGCCGACATCGAGGTTCTTGAAGGTCTTGAGCCGGTTCGCCGTCGCCCAGGCATGTATATCGGCGGCACAGATGAAAAGGCGCTCCATCACCTTTTCGCTGAAGTGATCGACAACTCCATGGACGAGGCTGTCGCTGGCCACGCCACATGGATCGATGTCACGCTGGACGCGGAAGGTTATCTGACGGTTGTTGACAACGGCCGAGGCATTCCCGTCGACCCGCATCCGAAGTTCGTCGACAAGTCTGCGCTCGAAGTCATCATGACCACGCTTCATGCAGGCGGAAAGTTCGATTCCAAGGTCTATGAAACCTCAGGCGGTCTGCACGGTGTTGGCGTATCTGTGGTCAACGCCCTCTCCGAAGACCTGATTGTCGAGGTTGCTCGCGCCCGCAAGCTTTACCGACAGCGGTTCCAGCGCGGTCGCCCGGTTGGCCCGCTTGAATTGGTGGGAGACACCCACAATCGCAGGGGCACTTTGGTCCGCTTCAAGCCGGATCAGGAAATTTTCGGCAAGGGAGCCGCTTTCAAGCCGGATCGCCTGCTCAAAATGGCCCGGTCCAAGGCTTATCTTTTTGGCGGTGTCGAAATCCGCTGGCATTGCGATCCCGCGATTATCGCCGACAAGGACACTACACCGACGGAAGCTGTGTTTCACTTCCCCGGCGGTCTCAAGGACTTCCTCGCCGAGCGGCTTGAAAAGGAACGCCGCGTCGTTGACGACATGTTTGCAGGGCGCACTGACAAGGCCGGAAGCCACGGGTCTGTCGAATGGGCGGTTGCGTGGTTTGCCGGAGACGGCTTCGTCAATTCCTATTGTAATACGGTGCCGACACCTGAAGGCGGCACTCACGAGGCGGGCCTGCGCTATGCCCTCATGCGTGGCCTCAAGGCCTATGGTGAGCTGACCAACAACAAGAAGGCTGCCATCATTACCGGCGATGACATTCTGACATCTGCTGGCGGCATGCTGTCGGTCTTCATCCGCGAACCGGAATTTGTTGGACAGACAAAGGACAAGTTGGCCACAAACGAGGCAACACGCATCACCGAAAACGCGGTTCGCGATGCCTTTGACCATTGGCTGACCGCCTCGCCCAATCAGGCCAACAAGCTGCTGGATTGGGTGATTGATCGCGCGGAAGAACGGCTGCGCCGCCGCAAGGAAAAAGACGTTGCGCGCAAGACGGCTGTCCGCAAGCTCCGCCTTCCCGGCAAACTGGCCGACTGTTCTGCGAACCAGTCTGATGGAACCGAACTTTTCATCGTCGAGGGTGACTCGGCGGGCGGCTCTGCAAAACAGGCCCGAAATCGCTCCAACCAGGCTGTCCTGCCGCTTCGAGGCAAGATCCTCAACGTCGCCAATGCCGGACGGGAGAAGCTTGCTGCCAACCAGCAGCTGGCCGATCTGGTCCAGGCGCTTGGATGCGGCACGCGCTCATCCTACCGCGACGAAGATCTGCGCTACGAGAAGGTCATCATCATGACCGATGCGGACGTTGACGGCGCGCATATTGCTTCGCTGCTGATCACGTTCTTCTTCCGCGAAATGCAGGA
Source organism: Roseibium sediminis (assembly GCF_008711325.1). Lineage (GTDB taxonomy): Bacteria > Pseudomonadota > Alphaproteobacteria > Rhizobiales > Stappiaceae > Roseibium > Roseibium sediminis. The sequence goes on along the minus strand of NZ_VXDB01000009.1, from coordinate 91,138 downwards.
CCTGATCCACAAGGGACATCTCTATCTGGCGGTTCCCCCGCTCTATCGCCTGACGCAGGGCGGCAAGACGCTCTATGCACGCGATGACGCCCACAAGGACGAGCTGCTTTCCACGGCGTTCAAGAGCAAGTCGAAGGTCGATATCGGTCGCTTCAAGGGTCTCGGTGAAATGCTGCCTGCCCAGCTGAAGGAAACAACCATGGATCCATCGCGTCGCACCCTGTTGAGAGTTGGCGTTGAAGGTGGCATGGAAAAGGAAACCGGCTCCACCGTCGAGCGCCTGATGGGCAACAAACCGGAAGCTCGTTTTCACTTCATCCAGGAAAACGCCGAGTTTGCGCAAGACCTCGATATTTAATCCTCGACAATCTGCATGAAAGCCATTGCGCGCGTGGGTTCATGAGACTAAACGAATGCGATGCAGTGAGTGCTGGCTGGGCTGCAATGGCAATTCAGCACAGCCTACTTCCGAAAATGTACGGCTTCGCTTAAAGGGTTCGGGCTACTAATGGTTCGAACAATGCAATATTTGCGCAACTATTTTACAAAAACTACGCCGTCATCAACCAAACCAAGAAAATTCTCAGTGAATCTGCAGCACCTTTATTGACACCTGTAAATTGAGCGGTAGGGTGTGCGCGGCTCGGCAAGGTATTAATCGATACTTTTGCCTTTATCTGTTCTCCAAAACCTGGGCACTAAGCTCTATGTCATTTAAAACCCTCGGTCTCAGCGACAAGGTCCTCTCAGCGGTTGAAGCTGCGGGGTATACAGAGCCGACTGCAATTCAGTCCGGCGCGATTCCTCATGTCCTTGAAAGACGAGATGTTCTTGGCATTGCCCAAACGGGAACAGGCAAGACGGCCAGCTTTACGCTGCCGATGCTCACATTGCTCGAGAAAGGCCGCGCACGCGCTCGCATGCCGCGCACCCTGATCCTTGAGCCAACCCGTGAGCTGGCGGCGCAGGTCGAAGAAAACTTCGAAAAATACGGCACAAATCACAAGCTGAACGTGGCGTTGTTGATCGGCGGCGTCTCTTTTGCAGAGCAGGACAAGAAGCTTGATCGTGGCACAGATGTTCTCATCGCCACACCGGGCCGCCTGCTTGACCATTTCGAACGCGGAAAACTGCTGCTGCAAGGCGTCGAGATTCTCGTGATCGACGAAGCAGACCGCATGCTCGACATGGGTTTCATCCCGGACATCGAGCGCATCTGCAAGCTTATCCCCTTTACTCGCCAGACCCTGTTCTTCTCGGCAACCATGCCGCCGGAGATCCAACGCCTGACGGAAGCCTTCCTGCAGAACCCGGCCAAAGTGGAAGTCGCACGGACTTCGTCGACCTCTGCGACCATCTCCCACTATCTCAAGGCTGCCGAGGGCAAGGACTTCGAAAAGCGCGCGGTACTGCGCGAGCTGCTCGAAGAAGCAGAAGACCTGCAGAACGCCATCGTCTTCTGCAATCGCAAACGCGACATCGGCACTCTGTTCCGCTCGCTGGAACGCCACGGGTACAATGTCGGCGCCCTTCATGGCGACATGGATCAACGCTCACGCATGACCGTTCTTGAGAATTTCAAGAAGGGAACCATCACATTGCTGGTCGCCAGTGATGTAGCAGCGCGCGGTTTGGACATCCCGGCGGTCAGCCATGTCTTTAATTATGACGTTCCGAGCCACGCCGAAGATTATGTGCACCGTATTGGCCGCACAGGCCGCGCCGGAAGAAGCGGGACCGCGTTCACGCTTGTTGGGAGCGATGACCAGAAATACGTGGAAGCAATTCAATCCCTGATCAAACAGGACATTGAATGGCTTGGTGACGCTATTGATTTTGAAGCAGCACACCAGGCCCGCAAAGCGCGCAAGCGGGGCAAAAACCAAAAGCCAAACAATGACAATGCGGCTCAACCTGCCCCAGCTGAAAAGCAACGTCCCCTAAGTGAGAAACCCGACTTTACTGGCGAAGACAAGAATATCACCAGAACAAAACAGCGAGCACCAATGGATACAAAAAACAAGAAACGCGTAGAAAAGAAGAGCGACGAGCCAGCATTCGGCAGCGGCGTACACATTCCCGCGTTTCTTCTACGGGAGCCTCGTCCTAAAAAGGCCTCTTGATAGTTTTCACTTAAAACTGACCAAAGATTAACCCGTCATTAAGCCTTACTGTAGAAATTGACGATGAAGCTGACAGGCGTGTGGGGCGCTGACAACAGCTTTCTACGTGAGATTTCTGATGGCGGATAAAGACGATTTCGAGCGGACCATCGGCTACGGTGAGTTCGCCCTTTCATATATAAAGCGGAACCAGCTACCAGCTTATCCACGCTCCTATGAGCTCTGGTACACTTACTCCGCAGGCTACAATCATCAGCTCAACCGGGCGGTGAACGACACGATCAAGAAAAACGGCCGATTGTCGCGAAAAGAGATGCAGGGCATCTATGCCAAGTTCCTGTCCTCCAGCCGACTGGATGATCGACTCGAAGAGCTTGGCAAGAAGGTTTCCGCTGAAGTCGAAGACCTTGTCGATACGCTGCAGTTGAGTGCAGACGCGACCTCCGACTACGGCAACATTCTTGAAAAAGCCGGCGAGAAGATGAAGAACGTGACCGATCCCGAAAAGCTACAGCTTTTCGTGGCGCATCTGGTCAAATCCACTCAAGCCGCAGTTCAGTCCAGCAGACAACTGGAGAGCCAGCTTCTGGAATCGAAGAACCAGATCCAGACGCTGCAATCCAGCATCGAGACAATCCGGCATGAATCGCTGACCGACGAACTGACGACGCTCAGCAACCGCAAGCATTTTGACAGTGCGCTTGATCTGGCAATCAATCGTGCCGAAAGCGAAGGCACCGGCTTTGCTCTCTTGATGACGGATATTGATCACTTCAAGAAGTTCAACGACACACATGGTCACCAGACCGGCGATCAGGTTCTTCGCCTTGTTGCACTTTCTGTGAAGCAGAATGTCCGAAGCAACGATGCCGCCTGCCGTTATGGCGGTGAAGAGTTTGGCATCATCCTGCCGACCTGTCCGAAAGGCAATGCGATGCAGATCGCGGAGAAAATCCGCGAAGCCGTAAAGTCAAAGGAACTGGTCAAGCGTTCAACAGGCCAGACCCTAGGTCGAATTACGATTTCGATCGGGGTTGCGACCTACAAGCCGGGCGATGACGCCCAGTCCATTCTCGCCCGTTCAGACCAGGCACTCTATCAGGCCAAACACGATGGCCGCGACCGGGTTTGTTCCGAGGACGATTTGAGAGATTCAGCCGACAAAGTCGCCTGAACCAATAGACAATAATCCAGGGATGCATGAACTGGCGGAGGGAATGACAGCGACCTCCGCCTTTTCATTTTATCGGTCGTCTTGCGACACAAGCTGAGGCGCGAGGCAGGCCAGAGCATTTCCAGGCGAAGTGGATACCGGTTCGCCGTCAGGAAATGCGCCAAATCAAATATTCAGAGCACGTCGAGTGATTCAGTGAATGCGAGACGTGCTCTAGATTTCCAGCCCCATTTGCCAAAAGTCCGCTTCAAGCCAGCTGGCTTTCTCGAATGTGGATCGCAGACGATCGTAACGCGCTTCCGTCAGGTAGACGTCAGCTGTTTTATCCATCCAGGCAGCAAAGTCTCTGGCCAGAGACTGGTATCCGTCACCCGAGTATTCCTCGATCCAGCGGCGGTAAGGATTGCTCTCCAGCGTGCCTGCATTCTGCTCGGCAAGCGTTGCACCTATTTCGGCATAACCAAGCACACACGGCGCAAGCGCAGTCTGAAGATCCAGAAGATCCCCTGCCATGCCCGCTTCCAGAACAAAGCGCGTATAGGCCATTGTCTGCGTCATCTCGGGTGCCGCTGTTATATCGGCACGCGAAAGACCCCAGCCCTCGCACAATTCCAGATGCAGGCCCATTTCAGAGAAAATCCCGTTGAGCCCTGCCAGCGACAACTCCATGTCATCAACGGTTGGGCTCTTGTAGACCGCCAGAGCGTAGGCCCGAGAGAACTGGATCAGGAACAGATAGTCCTGAATCAGATAGTGGCGGAACGAGGCCAGTGGCAGGCTTCCCTCACCCAGCTGTTTGACAAATTCATGAGAGACATAAGCGGACCATGCATCGGGTGCATCCGCCTTCAAACGATCAAACAATTTCAAGGACTTGTATCCAGATAGATATTATTGGGCCCGCGAAAAGGCACTCGGGTCTGCTGCCTGCAGGGAAACGGATTCGCCACAGCCGCATGCTGAAGTTTCATTCGGGTTCTTGAACACAAAACCTGAGCGGAACTTGGTGACTTCGAAATCCATTTCCGTGCCCAGCAGGAACAGAACAGCTGACGGATCTACATAAAGGCGCGCGCCCTTGTCCTCGATCACGTCATCGCCGGGCTTGGCCTCATCCACCAGATCCATGGTGTATTCCATACCCGCACAGCCGCCCTTCTTGATGCCGACACGCAGCCCCTGAACTTCCCGGTCGGAATTTTCGACAAGCTCGCGCACCCGCTCCGCAGCTGCGTCTGTCATTCTCATCACCTGAAATGGTCCGGCCATGAAATCCTCGTTCGTTCAACCCGGTGGATAACCTGATATAGGCATTCAGGTTATCGCGTTAAAGTGCTGGCTTTCAACCGGATCAATACCAGTTGAGTGCAACCCGCGCTTCGTCAGACATGCGGTCCGCGGTCCATGGCGGGTCAAACACCATATCAACATTGACCGGGCCAACGCCTGCAACTGCCGAAACGGCGTTTTCCACCCATCCCGGCATTTCACCGGCCACAGGACAGCCCGGAGCGGTCAATGTCATGTCGATATTGATCGACCTGTCATCCTCGATATCGACCTTGTAAATCAGCCCAAGCTCGTAGATGTCACAAGGGATCTCGGGATCATAGACCGTCTTCAGCGCACCGATGATATCGGTTGTCAGCCGCTCCAGCTCATCCTGAGGAATGGCGGAACCGGTCGCCACTTCAGCCCGCAGCTCTTCGCCGCCTTGATTTGCATCGGTCACGGATGTTGCACTTTCCATAAGCCTGATCCTATCCGAAGAACGCCTGCGCCTTGAGAAGCGCCTCGTAAAGCGCGTCCACCTCGGCGCGGGTGTTGTACATGCCGAAGCTCGCCCGACAGGTTGATGTTACACCATATCGTGCAAGAAGCGGTTGAGCGCAATGGGTTCCCGCACGCACGGCAACGCCGGAGCGGTCGATGATGGTGGCGACGTCATGCGCATGCGCGCCTTCCATCTCGAAGGAAACGATTGCACCCTTGCCCGGCGCCGTGCCGAAAATTCGAAGAGAGTTGATCTCCGAAAGTTTCTGGTGGGCGTAGTCTTTCAGATCCGCCTCATGACGGGCGATATTGTCCCGGCCGATCTGGTCCATGTAGTCGAGCGCAGCCCCAAGACCGATCGCCTGCACGATTGGCGGCGTGCCCGCCTCAAACCGGTGCGGCGGGTCATTGTAGGTGATGTTGTCCTCGGTCACGTCGAGGATCATCTCGCCGCCACCACAGAACGGGCGCATCGCCTTCAGATGCTCTGTCTTGCCCCACAGGACGCCGATCCCTGAGGGCCCATAAACCTTGTGGCCGGTGAACACATAAAAGTCGGCATCAATGTCCTGAACATCAACATCCATGTGAACTGCCGCCTGACTGCCGTCGACGAGAACCCGAATGCCGCGTTCATGGGCTATGCGGCAGATTTCCTTCACCGGGACCACAGTGCCAAGCACATTGGACATATGGGTAATGGCGACAAGCTTCGTCTTGTCCGACAGCGCGTCGACAAAGGCGTCGAGGTCAAACGATCCATCTTCGCGCACATAAACCCATTTCAGAACCGCGCCGTTGCGTTCGCGGTGGAAATGCCAGGGCACAATGTTGGAATGGTGCTCCATGATCGAGAGAACGATTTCATCGCCCGGCTCAAACTCATGCCCCATCCCGTAGGACACCAGATTGATCGCCTCCGTTGTGGACCGCGTAAACACGATCTCGTCGACAGTCGGCGCATTCAGAAACCGGCGCACCTTTTCGCGCGCCGCTTCATAATTATCGGTTGCAGCATTAGAGAGGAAATGCAGGCCGCGATGAACGTTCGAGTACTCGTGGCTATAAGCATGTGACACTGCATCGATGACTACGTTCGGCTTTTGTGCAGACGCGCCATTGTCCAGATAAACCAGAGGCTTGCCATAGACCTCACGCGACAGGATTGGAAAGTCCTTGCGAATGAGTTCAACGTCATAGGCATTCGTGTTGTCTGCGGTTGCGACCGTCATCCGGCGCTGCTCCTCTTTAGCTTTTCTTTGCGAGCCAGTCGCGCACACGGGACACGAGCCCTTCGGTCACGTATTCCTCGTCATATTCCTCAATCGCCTCGGAAAGGAAAGCCAAAACAAGAAGCGTGCGCGCTTCTGCCTCGGGAATTCCACGGGCGCGAAGGTAAAACAGGAGATCTTCGTCGATCTGACCGCTGGTAGCACCATGCGCACAGATCACGTCATCAGCGAAGATTTCCAGTTCCGGCTTGTTGGCCATTTCCGCCTCCTCCGACAGGAGAAGCGCCTGTGTCATCATTTCACCGTCGGTCTTCTGGGCATGCAGAGCAACGTTGATCCGGCCCTGATAGACGCCGCGCGCCTGATCATCGAGAACCGTTTTGAAGTACTCGCGGCTGTTGCAGTGAGGCACCGAATGGTCAACGATCAGCGTCTGGTCTGCCAGTCCCTTGCCGCGAGCCATACTGACGCCGTAAATCTTCGCGTCGGAATTCTCGCCCGCAAAACTAACGAACTGCTGGTTGCGAACAAACTCCGGTCCGGCAACGAAGCCGAGCGACTTGAACAGCGCTTCGTCGCCAAGGGTCGCAATAGTCGTGAAAAGACGCGGTGCAGCAGAGGCGCCGACAATCAGACGTGTCGCGGCAAGGGTTGCCTTGTCGCCAATCTGATAATCAAAGACCGCATTGACCTCGCCTGAGCCAGTTTCACCGACGAAGGTTTCCAGAAGACGGAGGTTTGCCCCCTCGCCCACCAAAACGCGGCAGCGGGTTACCTGAGCACCTTCGCTGGCAGCCACCTGGATGACTTCCACCGGCTTGGAGACCTCTGCGCCGTCCTTCACTGTCAGCACAATGCCCCCCTGAACGAAGGCAGTGTTCAAAGCCAGAACACCGTCTTTCGGGGCGGTTTTCGGATTTGCCAGAAGCGCAGCGCCCATATCGCCGCCAAGAGCAGCTGCGAAGTCGGAAACCGACACACCTTCTGCTTCCAGCGCGGCCACATCGGAAAGCTCCGCTACAAAGCTGCCATTTGCGATGACCAGCTTGTAGCGATCCAGATCGCCGAACGTGTCGGCAGCGCCGAGTGCTGCTTCTGTTGCGGAGCGATCCGCTGCCGCGGCCAGCGGAGCTGCAAACTTCAGGAAGGCCCGAAGATCGGAATACTTGTACTCTTCAACCCGGCGATGCGGCAGGCCCTTCAGCTTGATCTGCTCAAGCGCAGCCGAACGCAGGCCGCCAACGGAAACCGATCCGGCAAGCGTGTCTCGGACCGCATCGAAGCGTGCAATCAGGTCCGTCTCGCCTTGGGTGTGGGCGATGGGTGCTGTGACGTTCATGTCCTTCTCCCGTTCGCCTTAGGCCGCGTTGACGTAGTCAGCGTAACCGTTCTTTTCCAGCTCAAGCGCCAGATCCTTGTCACCGGTCTTCACGATGCGGCCCTTGGACAACACGTGGACAACATCGGGAACAATGTGGTCCAGAAGACGCTGGTAGTGGGTGATGACAACCATCGCCCGCTCCGGAGAGCGCAGCTTGTTGACGCCTTCGGAAACGATGCGCAGGGCGTCGATATCGAGGCCGGAGTCGGTTTCGTCAAGTACACAGAGCTTCGGCTCAAGCAGCGACATCTGCAGGATTTCCGCACGCTTCTTCTCACCACCGGAGAAGCCGACATTCAGCGGGCGCTTCAGCATGTCCATGGAGACGTTCAGGTAGGATGCCTGCTCCTTGACGCGCTTCATGAACTCGGGAATGGACAGCGCATCTTCGCCGCGCGCCTTGCGCTGTGCGTTCATCGCGGTCTTCAGGAATTCCATCGTGGCAACACCCGGAATTTCGATCGGGTACTGGAACGCCAGAAACATACCCGCCGCTGCCCGCTCGTCCGGCTCCATGTCCAGCATGTTTTCGCCATTGAACAGGATCTCGCCTTCGGTGACTTCATAGTCATCCTTACCGGCCAGAATGTAGGACAACGTGGACTTGCCCGAGCCGTTCGGGCCCATGATGGCATGCACTTCACCCGCCTTGATGGTCAGGTCGATCCCGCGCAGGATTTCGGTTTCATCTTCCGCGATACGCGCGTGCAGGTTCTTGATCTCAAGCATTCTAGCCTACCGTTTCACTATCCGTCGTGTTTCGTTCCGCCATAAGGCGCATGTCTTCGGCCCTCTTTCTTTGCATAATCCGGTAGCGCCAAAAGCTGACCGCAAAACATGCAAAGGCTAAAAAGCCCATTATTCCAAATGCATAAGTCGCGTAACCGGTGAAAAACCCAAATCCGCAGACCAAAATGCAAATACCGAAAAAAGCGCCTGCGCTTCTTTCTCTCGCTTCCTGACCTTGAATGCGCCGAAGGCTCTCAAGACCGTCTTGTTTGTTAAATGAGTTTTCTGCAGCCTTGATCTGGGACAGGGCCACTGCCAGTTCCTCATGATCATTTCCGCGGCTCATTTTCGTTTCACCCCACCGTCTGTAGATCCTCGGGTCAAGCCCGAGGATGACGAAGGAAAGAACGGCATTCGTGTGCGTTGTTTCCCAGTTTTGTACATCATCCGCAGGCCTCTAGCTTCATTCATCGCCACAAGCAGGAACGTCATCCTCGGGCTTGTCCCGAGGATCTACGCAAGCCACCACACGAAGATTGTTCGAACTAATTATAGTCATCCCACTTCCTCGTATTTTCGTGCGGCTCATAAACATTCTCGATCTCGCCCATTCGTTCATAAAGATCATTCCAGGTTGGATTCAGCTCTTCGATTAGTCGAATTTTCCACTCGCGCAGATAGCGCTTCAGTGATTTCTCTCGCTGGATCGCCAAGACAATGTTCGGATGGGTCTCAAACCACACCAGATTTTTCGCCTTGTACTTCGAAGTGAACCCCTTCCTGATCTCCTCTTTATGTTCCCAAATTCGCTTTTGCAGATCGCTCGTCACACCGGTGTAGATCACACCTCTGGGCTTGTCTGACATCATGTAAACAAACCCGGACAACCGTTATGCCTCCACCGCCAGCAGATCCTCGGGTCAAGCCCGAGGATGACGAAGGAAGGCACCGACAGCTGAACGCCTTGTGATTCCTCTCATTCCCTCGACCTCATACCTTCAAGTGTCTTTCCAGCATTCCCAATTAGACCGTCATCCTCGGGCTTGTCCCGAGGATCTATCTAACTCGCAACCCGAATATGCTCTCAGTCCTATCTACCAAAGCAACCACCTTGAGGTAGTTCGACTTCAAGCAAACAAACCCAGACAACCGTTATGCCTCCACCGTCAGTAGATCCTCGGGACAAGCCCGAGGATGACGAACTAGGGAAACCCAATCACCCCACAGTTAACTTGTCAGCCTCTCCATTTTTGCTTACGTCCGCATTCTCGATCACATTCACACTCGGCTCGCTTTACTGTTTAATCAAAATTGCTCCAACAAGAAGACCCAGCCAGAATGATAAACAAAACACCCCAAAGGGACTGACGAGGCGCATAAAAAACGCAGACAACGGATTTACATCATGTCCCAACAAGTCCAATCGCACTCGTCTGGAAAACAGGACGCAATACATCGTGAGGCTTAACCAGAAGCTCAGCAGCATGTGGACGCCAAAAAGAAAAATGGCACCTTCGCCTAGCCAATTTCTGGAAGCCTCAAACGCCAATCCGAACAATGTTCCCAATAGGAAACATTTGAACCGACCTGCGAGAATAAACAGCCCTCCAAAGTAGCTGATTGCATAGCCCAATGGTTCACCTCGCTCCTGCCAACCACTCCCGTCGAAGCGTCCACATCACCCCACGCTGCCCTCAAGGCTGATCGAGATCAGCTTCTGGGCTTCGACGGCGAATTCCATCGGCAGCTGCTGGATGACGTCCTTGACGAAGCCATTGACGATCAGCGCCACGGCTTCTTCTTCGCTCAAGCCGCGCTGCAGGCAGTAGAACATCTGGTCATCAGAAATCTTCGAGGTGGTTGCCTCGTGTTCGAACTGGGCTGAGGCGTTCTTGCTCTCGATATAGGGCACGGTGTGTGCGCCGCAGTCCTGACCGATCAGGAGCGAGTCGCACTGGGTGAAGTTTCGCGCATTGGATGCCTTGCGGTGGGCAGAGACGAGACCACGATAGGTGTTCTGCGACTTGCCTGCCGAAATGCCCTTGGAGATGATGCGGCTGGACGAGTTCTTGCCCAGATGGATCATCTTGGTGCCGCTGTCGACCTGCTGGTGTCCGTTGGAGACAGCAATGGAGTAGAACTCGCCACGGGAGTTTTCGCCGCGCAGGATGCAGGACGGATACTTCCAGGTGATCGCGGAACCGGTTTCCACCTGCGTCCACGAGATCTTGGAGTTCTTGCCCCGGCAATCGCCGCGCTTGGTGACGAAGTTGTAGATGCCGCCCTTGCCGTCCTTGTCGCCCGGATACCAGTTCTGGACCGTGGAATACTTGATCTCGGCATCATCCAGCGCAATCAGTTCCACAACGGCCGCATGCAGCTGGTTCTCGTCACGCTGAGGCGCCGTGCAGCCTTCCAGATAGGAGACATAGGAGCCCTTGTCGGCAATGATCAGCGTGCGCTCGAACTGACCGGTGTTCTGCTCGTTGATGCGGAAATAGGTCGACAGTTCCATCGGGCAGCGAACGCCTTCGGGAATGTAGACAAATGATCCGTCGGAGAAGACAGCGGAGTTCAGCGTTGCGTAATAGTTGTCCGTGACCGGAACCACCGTGCCGAGGTACTTCTTGACCAGTTCCGGATATTCGCGCACCGCCTCGGAAATCGAGCAGAAGATCACGCCCGCCTTCTTCAGCTCTTCCTTGAAAGTGGTGACGACGGAAACGGAATCGAACACGGCATCAACGGCAACCCGGTTCTTCGGCTCGACACCGGCCAGAATTTCCTGTTCAGCCAGCGGAATGCCCAGCTTCTTGTAGGTTTCCAGCAGTTCCGGATCGACTTCGTCCAGGCTCTTCGGCCCTTCAACAGACTTCGGAGCTGCCCAGTAATAAAGGTCATCCAGATCGATCGGCGGATAGTTGACGCGAGCCCAGTCCGGCTCGGTCATTGTCCTGAAACGGCGCAGCGCGTCCAGACGCCACTCCGTCATCCACTCCGGCTCATTCTTCTTGGCAGAGAGAAACCGCACGGTTTCCTCGGAAAGGCCCTTTGCGCCCTTTTCCGATTCGATGTCCGTTACGAAGCCATATTTATACTGGTCAACATCGATCGCCTTGACCTGATCGATTGTTTCCTGCACCGCTGGCATGTTTTCTTCTCCATCAACGCGGCTTGTAATGCCGCCGGTTTTCATTCACCTCGGCGCGGAACCGCGCCGGAAACTCGAGTGATCAGGCAGCCCGTGTTTTGGCTGCCGGATTGAGCCGATCCACAATGACCGGCCAAACGGACAGGAAGCGGTCGATATCCTCTTGCCCAGTATTCCAGCCAAGACTGACGCGAAGAGCGCACCTTGCGGTCTCCTCGTCCACTCCCATGGCTGTCAGAACGTGCGAAACGGACACCTTGCCGGATGAGCAGGCAGAGCCGCTCGACACAGATACGCGTTCCAGATCAAAAGCGATCAGTGCTGTCTCCGCCGGAATGCCGGAAACCGCAAAACAGCAGGTGTTGCCGAGACGAGCCGCGTCCTTGCCGAAGATTTTCACCTGCGGGCACACAGCGGCGATACCGCTCTCCAGCCGGTCGCGCAACGCAACGATGGCGTCTGTGTCCTGTGCCTCCATATAGGCTTCTGCGGCCGCAATTCCAAACCCGACAATTCCGGCAACATTTTCAGTTCCCGACCGTCGCCAGTTTTCCTGACCACCACCGGTAATCAGCGGCTGCGGCACACGGGCCGTGGAGCGGACAACAACAGCACCCATGCCCTGCGGTCCGCCAAACTTGTGCGCAGAAAGCGTAATCGCGTCCGCCTGCCATGCATTCAGGTCGATCGGCATGCGACCTGCCGCCTGAACGGCATCCACATGGAAGAACCCGCCCGCCTCCTGAACAAGAGCACCTATTTCGGCAAGCGGCTGGATCACACCTGTTTCATTGTTGGCAGCCATGACAGACACAAGCGCTGGTTCGCCCGACGCAAGTTTTTCCTTCAGGATCGCCAGATCGACCACGCCATTCCCGTCAACGGGAAGAACGTCCTGATCCTTGACCGGGAATCGTCCGCCAGACACCACAGACGGATGTTCAACAGCGCTGCGGATCAGACGATCGAGATAAACTGGAGCCCCCTGATCCTGCCAGGAAGGCGTAAGCACGGTGACGTTTGCTTCAGTTGCGCCGGATGTAAAGGTGACTGCCCGGTTTCGCGCGCCGCAGAGCTGCGCCACCTTTTCCCGTGCTTCCTCGATCCGGCCACGCGCTGCACGACCATGACCATGGACGGAAGAGCCGTTGCCCGGGACCATCATGACATCAAGCATCGCGTCGCGTGCACTTGGTCTAAGCGGCGCTCCTGCGTTGTGATCAAGATAGACGGGCGTACTCTTTACCATCTCAAATCATTCGGTGTGTTGGTCATTTGACCGTTTTGAGCTCTTCGATCCCGACAAAAAAGATCAAATATTACCGAGACCTGCACGGAAAGCTTGAAATTTCCGGCGCTGATGACGATAACGGAGCCCGACCTGACAAAACGAAACACGATTGGGGCTGTTCAGCATCCGCACCCAACCCACCGAGTTTCGAACAATTCTAAAAAAGGTTCTAGAAACATGGAGCTTCGGAGTCAAGTTTAGACTTACGGGGTTTCACGTATCCAGAACAAAAAACGAATGCGCTTTGCCACAAGCATCGCCGATCATAAGAAGGACATAGCGCTCCATGCCTGAGGTGATCTTTAACGGTCCCGCTGGCCGGCTGGAAGGCCGGTTCCACCCCGCCAAGAAACGCAATGCACCGATCGCGCTGGTTCTTCATCTGCACCCCCAGTTTGGTGGCACGATGAACAACCAGATCGTCTATCAGATGTATTACATGTTCGCGAAGCGCGGCTTCGCTGTCCTGCGGTTCAATTTCCGGGGCGTCGGTCGCTCGCAAGGCTCATTCGACCACGGTCAGGGCGAACTTTCCGATGCCGCGGCAGCTCTCGACTGGGTGCAGACCGTACATCCGGATGCCCGCGCCTGCTGGATCGGCGGCTTCTCCTTTGGTGCCTGGATCGGCATGCAGCTGCTGATGCGCCGCCCTGAAGTGGAAGGCTTTATCTCTATCGCCCCACCAGCGAACCTGCATGACTTCTCCTTCCTCGCCCCTTGCCCGTCCTCTGGCCTGATCATCCACGGCGACAACGACAAGGTTGTCCCGCAAAAGGATGTGCAGGCTTTGGTCGACAAGCTGAAGACCCAAAAGGGCATCGTGATCGATCACGAGATCATCCCGGGCGCGAACCACTTCTTCGAAAACGATATCGACGAACTTCTTGGCCGCTGCGGCGACTATGTCGATGGCCGTCTGGGGATCACTCCGGCAGACTACATCAATGTCGATTGATTGAAGTCCATCGCACTGAATATGAAAAGCCCGCCGATCCGGCGGGTTTTTTGCATTTTCTGGATCAGAGGCAACGTTATCAGCCAGCCGAGATCAGGGCGGACTGTTTTTCCAGACAAGCTTCTACCAGCCCCGGCAACTCCGAAAACCGGGAGAACATGGCTGTTGATTTCAGCTCATTGGCCGGGGTCTTGCGGTAGCCTTCGGTGAAGAGGAAGAACGGCACACCGGCACGATCCGCCGTTTCCGCGTCTACTTCACTGTCGCCGACATAAAGCACAGGTCCCGGCCCCAATTCCTTGCCGAGCGCCAGAAGTCCGGTCGGATCAGGCTTCTTGTCCGGATAGGTATCCCCGCCCACAACGCCGGAGAAGTACATATCGAGCTTGAGATCTGCGAGGATCTTCACCGTCGGAGCATAGGGCTTGTTGGTGCATACGCCGAGGGAATAACCACTGGCCTTGAAGAAGCCGAGCACATTGACGACTTCGCTATAGGGAACCGTGAGGTCCGTGGCATTGGCTTCATAATCTTCCAGAAACGCAGCAATATAACGTTCACGCCCCCCCGGATCGAGTTCAGTTGCGGCGATGATGCGGTCTATCAGCGTCGGAACTCCATTGCCGATAAACGAACGAATCGTCTCGCGAGACAGCGGTGTCGCCCCTTCCTTCACCAGCACGCGGGCACTGGCGGCGTGAATGTCGAGGGCGCTGTCAATCAGCGTTCCATCAAGATCGAATATCAATACAGGGGTCATGAAAATTCCTATTTGTCAGGCAACGGCAGGTTGCCGCTGATCCTGCAACACTTCGCCAAGCGCATACAACAAGCGATCGACATTTTCTTCGCGTGCCGTTTCACCCATCAGGCCAATCCTCCAGACCTTGCCTGCCAGAGTCCCAAGACCTGCGCCAATTTCGATGTCATGTTTCTGCAACAGCAGACTGCGGACCGGCGCGTCAGCGATTCCCTCGGGAATGAGCACCGTATTCAATTGAGGCAGACGTGCGCCCTCTTCCACGAGGAACTCCAGCCCGAGCGCGCCAAGACCGTCCGAAAGGCGCTGATGCATCTGCTGATGACGGGCCCAACGAGCCTCCAGTCCTTCCGATTTCAGGTCCCGCAATCCTTCAAGAAGGCCATAGATCGCATTGACCGGTGCCGTGTGGTGATAGGATCGCCCCCCGCCCTCGCCCGACCAATAACCCAGAACGAGGTTCAGATCACAGAACCACGACTGCACCTTGGTCTCCCGGTTCTTGATCACTTCAATCGCGCGATCAGAAAAAGTGATGGGGGCCAGACCCGGCGGAACGGACAGGCATTTCTGTGTGCCCGAATAAACAACATCCGCTCCCCAGGCATCAACATTGACCGGAATGCCACCAAGTCCGGTCACTGTATCTACTACACTCAGCAGCCCGCCCCCCGAGGCCAACGCGCACAGTGTCTGCGCATTGGAACAGACGCCGGTCGAGGTCTCCGCGTGAACAAACCCCAGCAATTTTGCATCCGGATTGGCCTTGATCGCACCAGCCACGACATCGGGAATAATGGGCGTTCCCCAATCGAATGTCAGCAAAACCACATTTGCGCCGGCCCTTGCGGCAATATCGGCCATACGGCCACCGAAGACGCCTTTCTGGGCGATGATTGCCGTATCGCCCGGCTCCAGCAGATTGACCAGCGCCGCTTCCATGGCCAGAGAGGCCGGAGCCGAGATTGGAAATGTCATCGCGTTTTTTGTCTGAAACGCGAAGCGAAGCAACGCCTTGACTTCTTCCATCATCGTTTGAAAGACCGGGTCAAGGTGCCCGATGGTTGGCTGAGCCGTTGCCAGCAGAACCTTTTCCGAAACGTTGGAGGGCCCCGGCCCCATGAGCAGTCTTTGCGGCGTCATCATATGCCCTCTCCCTGTCTGGTCACTCTGCAGCCGATTTGAGCCCGGCCACCGCAAAACGGATGGCCGTCATGTTTGCCCCGTAGACATTCGGTTGATCCACGCTGCCGCCCTTGAAGACGGCAGATCCCGCCACAAGGACATCTGCCCCAGCTTCCACCACCAGCGGGGCGGTTGTCGGATCAACACCACCATCAATCTCGATATGAACAGGACGGTCGCCAATCATGGCCCGCAGCTTGCGGACCTGTTCGACCTGCGTGTGAATGAACTTCTGCCCGCCAAAACCGGGATTGACCGTCATGACGCAGACCAAGTCGCAGAGATCCAACAACGAAGCGGCAGCTTCCACCGGCGTTCCCGGATTGAGGGCCAGCCCCGCCTTCTTGCCCGTCGCCCGGATCGCCTGAAGCGTGCGGTGCGTGTGGAGACCAGCTTCCAGATGAGCCGTGATGATATCTGCTCCAGCCTCCGCAAAGGCTTCTATGTACGGATCAACCGGAGCAATCATCAAATGCACATCCATCACTGTTCTAATGTGCTTGCGGATCGCCTTGCAGAGCGGCGGACCAAAGGTCAGGTTCGGGACAAAGTGCCCGTCCATCACATCCACATGCACCCAGTCACAGCCCTCCGCTTCAATGGCCTCGATCTCCTTGCCAAAATTGGCAAAATCAGCGGACAGGATCGACGGGGCGATTTTCAGGGAACGGTCAAAGCTCATGGGTCGGGTCCTTCAAAGGCATCCAGTCATTTGGTGAGGTTGGCAAAAAGGGCCGACAGCTTTTCCGGCAGCCGCTCCACCTGATTGACGATCGTGTAGTTGCTCGCGCCGAAGATCCGCTCCACATAGCGGTCTGCTTCCGGGTCGAGGGTCAGGCAGTAGCTGGAGATGCCCTTTTGCTGCAGCTCTGCTGCTGCCTGTTTGGCATCCATGCGCAGATATTGCGGATCGCGCTCGTCGATATCCGATGGTTCGCCATCGGTCACGATCAGCAAGAGCTTGTGTCGCTCGCCGCGTTGGGAGAGATGATGGGCAGCATGGCGCATGGCCGCGCCCATACGGGTCGACAACCCTCCCCGCATCCCCGCCAGCCGGCTTTTCACATCAGGATCGAACCGCTGCTCGAAATCCTTGAAGCGGTAGTACTGAACATCGTGTCGACTGTCAGAGGCAAACCCATGGATGGCATATGGATCCCCGATGCCGTTGATCGCACTTGCCAGAAGCGCACAAGCGTCACGGGTGAGATCAAGCACTGTGCGGTCACTGCCACGTACCAGCTCGTTGGTCGATTCAGACAGGTCCAGCAGAATGAGGACCGAGAGGTCCCGCCGGTTCAGGACGTTGCGCATGGTGATGCGCGGATCAGGCTGAAGACCAATCCGGCTCATGACGACAGCATCGACAGCAGCATTGATATCCAGCTCATCCCCGTCTTCCAACCGTCGCTGTCGGGAAATGCCTTGCGGGCGCAACCGGTCGACGATTTGACGGATGCGGTGACTCACGCCCTTGTGGGCGGTCAGAACCTTTTCAATCGTCTCGGGATTACCGCGACCTTGTCGGCGCTCATAAACCGTGGACCAGCTTGGTCGGGTCAGCTGAACCTTGTAGTCCCATTCCCCGTAGTGGAAGGGATCGGAGACAGGCTCCTTGCCTTCCATGTCATTATAGGAAACGCCCTCGTCTTCATATGGGAACAGCTCGCTGGAAAGCACCCAGACTTCCTGAGCGTCGTCGCCAGCCGTCTCGACCTCCACTTCATTGACGAACTCCATCAACCCGACATTTCGGCGAACCTGCGCCTGAAAATCCGGTTGATAGGCGGCGCTGTTCGACCAGTCGAACGCATCCAGCGACCAGAAGAAGCGATTGTCATCGCGGTACGGGATGTTCAGCTGCTCCAGAATGCGCAGGCTCGGTACGGCGCGCCGATCTGCCAATATGGAATAGAGTTCAACACCCAGCCCCCAGGAGAACATAGTCTCGCGCTCATTGGCTCCAACATTGAGATGAAACTGCTCGACCAAGGCATCCACAGCCCGGTCGCCGGTGAACACACCAGGTTCCAGGAGCGCGCGGGCCGTTGCCTCCACCAGATACATGGTCTCGTGTTCGTAATGCCCCTTTGGCGAGACCGGCATCAGCGAACGAAACAGGGACCGAAGGCCCGGGAACTGGCGAATGGAGCTATATTCCACTCGCGCATCATCAATCAGTCCCACAAAGAAGATCTGCGCCGGGTTTAGCGCCTGTTGGCTGAGGCCTTTGTTGGAACTGGTGATATGCGCCGCCATATGGGCGGCCATGGCGCGGTAGAGATCAAGACCGTTGACACCGTGCGCTTCATCAACCGCATCGGGCAAGTGCATGGCCCCGCCTTCGATGAACGGGCGAAACCCTTCGTGATCAGCTGCGCTTGGCCTAAGAAAGAAGTCTCGTCCCCAGAAGGCGCGCAAATAGAAGTTCAACCGCCGCTGGGAATCAATGAAAAGCGTTCCGCGCCGTTCCTGCTTCAGAACCGCACGGGAATCCTCGCTGACGAGGCCAAAATAATCCGCCTGCTTGGGCAGGTCCCGGCGGTAGGCATCCGCGCCGAAATCCACCCAGCGGCGCAGGCCGGACAAGGTGAGTTTGGAGAGCAGCTCTTCCAGAACGCCCAGCATGGGACGAAGGCCGCGCGGCGCACGCGCGGCCAAACGGTGCAGCAGCTGCAGATACCCGCGCAGCAAATCCGCATCCCCGAACCGGTTGGCAGCTCCCGGCAAGGTGGAGATCATGAGCGTCAGGATTTCGCCCGAGACCATCGACGACAGCTTGAGCGTTGCGCCGACCACATCGCGGATGATGTCCTCGCCGCATTCCTTCACCACCAGCGGCATTTCATCGAGATAGGAGACCAGCAGGTTTGGCCCCTTGCGCAACGAGATCATGGCACGCGCGCCATCCAGATAGTCTTTCAGACCTGCTGGCGACATCAAGCGTGCGGCTTCATGGAACAGGCCGTCCAGCGTCTCCGCGAGCTCCGGAGCGGCCCGGACCAGCTCATCCCGATACTCGTTGAGGTCAACACTCATGCGGCGCGGTCTTTGCTGCTGTCGGTGATTTCGGGAAAGAAGGTGCTGACCGCAGCCTGCAGCGTGTCGCGCATGTCGGGATCATCCGTCAGTGGTTCCACCAGCGCCATCTGGCAGGCTGCCTGTGGTGGAATTTTCTGGGCGATCAGCTGCCCGGCATAGACCAGAAGGCGCGTCGACATGCCCTCGTCCAACCCATGGCCCTTCAGGTTACGAGAGCGCTGTGCCACCTGAACCAGACGCTCGGCCACCTTGCGGTCAACGCCCGCCTCGTGCGCGACAATCTCGCTCTCGATATCTGCTGTTGGGAAGTCGAAGGACATCGCCCCGAAGCGCTGCTTCGTTGACTGTTTCAGGTCCTTCATCATCGACTGGTAGCCGGGATTGTAGGAGATCACGACCTGAAAGTCGGGATGCGCGTTGACCAGTTCGCCTTTCTTTTCAAGCGGCAACTGGCGGCGATGATCGGTCAACGGATGGATGACAACGGTCGTGTCCTGACGGGCTTCCACCACCTCATCGAGATAGCAGATCGCGCCGATCCTCGCGGCGATCGTCAGCGGGCCGTCCTGCCATTTGGTGCCGTTGATATCGAGCAGGAAACGACCGATCAGGTCCGACGCCGTCATGTCCTCGTTACAGGCAACGGTGATCAGCGGCTTGCCGAGTTTGTAGGCCATGTATTCGACAAAACGCGACTTGCCGCAGCCGGTTGGGCCTTTCAGCATCACCGGCATGCGCACGTCATAGGCAGCCGCAAACTGTTCGATCTCGTTTCCGACGGGCCGGTAGTATGGCTCTGTTTCGATGCGAAACTGGTTGGGATCGATTTCGCTCATGGCTCGCCTGTCCTTTTTTCCAAAACTCAAAAGGGATCCGGCGGCAGACATGCGCGGGGAGCCATGCCTGCCGTCAGTGTCACGCCCTGATTTCGGCGCGGTGCACGACCATGGCCGTGCCCTGGGATTGCTTGAAGTTGTCATAGCCAACCAACCGAACGTGGTTCTTCGGATTGGCGGTCTTGCAAAGCTCAACTTCCTGGAAGACGGCATCCACGTCGGTCTCGCCGAACATCGGCAGCTTCCACATGTACCAGTAGTTGGAGGTCGCGTTTTCCGGCTCGGTGTGCTCAATGGCCGGGTTCCAGCCCTTGGCTACGATATACTCCACCTGCTTGCGCAACTCGTCATCAGTCAGCTGCGGCAGATAGGAAAAGGTGCCCATCTTGCGGCTGTTCGGGTCGGAAAGCCGGGAGCTGTAGTCTTGTACGTCACTCATCGTTTTTCATCCTTATGCAGAGGTGTGGTGAACGTGGCACCTGCCTAGCGGTGCGCCACGTCCAGCTTGTCGACGGTGTCGAATTCGAACTTGATCTCTTTCCAGGTCTCCATGGCGATCTTCAGTTCCGGGCTGTGCTGGGCTGCCTTGGTCAGGATGTCCTTGCCTTCCTTTTCCAGCTCACGGCCCTCGTTGCGCGCCTTCACGCAGGCCTCGACAGCCACGCGGTTCGCAGCAGCGCCTGCCGCGTTGCCCCACGGGTGACCCAGCGTGCCGCCACCGAACTGCAAGCAGGCATCGTCGCCGAAGATGTTGACGAGCGCAGGCATGTGCCAGACATGAATACCGCCCGATGCCACCGGCATAACCCCCGGCATCTGACCCCAGTCCTGATCGAAGAAGATGCCGCGTGAGCGATCTTCCTTGACCACCTTTTCACGCATCAGGTCGATCCAGCCCAGTGTTGCCGCGCGGTCGCCTTCCAGCTTGCCGACAACTGTGCCGGAATGCAGGTGATCACCGCCAAGAAGGCGCAGCATTTTCGCGAGAACACGGAAGTTGATGCCGTGTTTCGGATGACGGTCGATCACACCATGCATCGCGCGGTGAACGTGGAGCAGCATCCCGTTGTCCCGGCACCAGCGCGACAGACTGGCCTGTGCGGCCCAGCCAAGGGTCAGGTAATCCGACATGATGATCGGCGTGCCGATTTCCTTGGCAAATTCTGCGCGCTTGTACATTTCCTCGACATTCGGCGCGGTGACGTTCAGGTAGTGGCCCTTGCGCTCGCCAGTTTCCTTCTCGGCCTTCTCGATGGCTTCCTGACAGAACTCGAACCGGTCGCGCCACCGCATGAACGGCTGGGAGTTGACGTTCTCGTCGTCCTTGGTGAAATCAAGACCACCCCGCAGCGCTTCATAAACCGCACGGCCATAGTTCTTGGCAGACAGGCCCAGTTTCGGCTTGATCGTGCAACCAAGGAACGGGCGGCCATATTTGTCGAGCTTGTCGCGCTCGACCTGAATGCCGTGGGGCGGACCGTCGCATGTCGCCACGAACCAGAGCGGAAAGCGCACGTCTTCCAGGCGAAGGGCACGCACGGCCTTGAAGCCGAACACGTTGCCGACCAGCGAAGTGAATACGTTGACGACAGAGCCTTCTTCGAAAAGACCCATCGGGTAAGCGATGAAGGCGTAGTAGCTTTCATCGTCGCCCGGCACGTCCTCGATCGCGTAGGCGCGGCCCTTGTAGTATTCCAGATCGGTCAGAAGGTCGGTCCAGACCGTTGTCCATGTGCCGGTGGAGCTTTCAGCGGCAACAGCGGCGGCAGCTTCCTCACGCGGCACGCCCGGCTGGGGCGTGATCTTGAAGCAGGCGAGAATGTCGCTTTCCTTCGGCGTGTAGTTCGGCTCCCAGTAGGTCTCGCGGTATTCCTTGACGCCAGCTGAGTATTTTCCCGGTGGGTTTTGAGCGTTCATGATCATGGTTCCCGTTTGATGCGGTTAAATCCGTTGAAGGTGTCGTTGCCTGTCCTGCGTCATGCGGCGCGGGCGGCAGCTGTTTTTGGGTCCAGCGCGCCGCTTGCGTAGCGCCTGGCCATGTCGTCGAGGGAAATCGGTTTGATCTTCGAGGCGTGGCCTGCCGTGCCGAAGCGTTCGAACCGGTCCTTGCAGAGCACTTCCAGTTCGGCCATTGCCGGGATGAGGAACTTGCGCGGATCAAACTCGGCGCGTTTTTCCTGGGCCACCTTGCGGAATTGACCGGTCATGGCCATGCGGCAATCGGTGTCGATATTGACTTTGCGCACGCCCATCTTGATGCCGCGCTCGATCTCTTCCACCGGAACGCCGTAAGTCTGGGGCATGTCGCCGCCATGGGCATTGATCAGATCCTGCAGTTCCTGCGGAACCGAGCTGGAGCCGTGCATCACAAGATGTGTGTCCGGCAGCTTTTCGTGGATCGCGGCAATGGTGGACATGGAGAGGATTTCCCCGTCCGGCTTGCGGCTGAACTTGTAGGCCCCGTGGCTGGTGCCGCAGGCAATGGCCAGAGCATCGCACTTGGTCGCCAGAACAAAGTCGACAGCCTGATCCGGGTCGGTCAAGAGCTGGTCATGGCTGAGTTTTCCTTCAGCGCCAGAGCCGTCCTCCTCGCCCGCCTCGCCGGTTTCCAGAGACCCCAGAACACCGAGTTCACCTTCGACCGAAGCACCAACCGCATGCGCAGCCAGACTGACCTTGCGGGTGATATCGACATTGTAGTCGTAGCTTGCCGGGGTCTTCATGTCGGCTTCCAGCGAGCCATCCATCATGACCGAAGTGAAGCCGTAGCGTATTGCCGAGAGGCAGGTCGCCTCGTTGTTTCCATGGTCCTGATGCAGGACAATGGGAATATCCGGGTTCATCTCGGCCAAAGCCTGAACCATGTTGCGCAGCATTATATCGCCCGCATAGGACCGCGCGCCGCGGCTCGCCTGCAGGATCACAGGAGAATCCGTTGCCGCCGCCGCCTTCACGATGGCGAGCCCCTGCTCCATGTTGTTGATGTTAAAGGCCGGAACGCCGTAATCATACTCGGCAGCGTGGTCCAGCAATTGGCGAAGCGTGATGAGCGCCATGTCTGTCCTCCCCTTGTCAGGCAGCTTCGTTTGCGGACATAAGCGCCGCGATTCCCGGAAGGGTCTTGCCTTCCAGCCATTCCAGAAAGGCTCCACCGGCGGTGGAGACATAGGTGAAGTCGTTGGACACTCCGGCTGCATTCAGGGCAGCCACGGTGTCACCGCCCCCGGCAATGCTGACCAACGCGCCTTCAGCGGTGCGCTGTGCGGCAATGCGGGCCAGATTGACCGTTGCCCGATCAAAGGGCTGGATCTCGAAGGCCCCGAGAGGCCCGTTCCAGAGAACTGTCTTTGCGTTGGTGATCAGCTCCTGAAACCGCCGCGTACTATCAGGACCAGCGTCCAGGATCATCGCATCCGCCGGGCATCCGTCGACTGGCACGGTCCGGTTCTCGGCGTTGGCCTTGAACTCGCGAGACACGACAACGTCGGTCGGCAGACAGATCATGCACCCGGCTTTTTCCGCCAGCTGCTCGATCTCTCGAACGATCTCAACCTGATCCGCCTCGTGCAGGGATTTGCCCATCGGGACGCCCTTGGCGTAGAGGAACGTGTTTGCCATCCCACCGCCGATGATGACTGCATCCAACCGGTTCATCAGGTTCTTCAGGACCGCAATCTTCGTCGACACCTTGGCGCCGCCAACAACCGCAACAACGGGTCTTTCCGGCGACACAAGTGCCGCTTCCAGCGCGGCGACTTCAGCCAGAAGCGAAGGCCCCGCATAACTCGGCATCAAATCCGTGATGGCGTGGGTCGATGCATGTGCCCGGTGGGCACAGGAGAAAGCGTCGTTGACATATATGTCGCCATTGACTGACAGGCGCATTGCAAAGTTGCGGCTGTTTTCCGTCTCCCCCGCATGGAACCTGAGGTTCTCAAGCACGACAATCTGCCCCGGTTGCAAGTCAGCTGTCGCGCTTTCCGCCGGCTCGCCGACACAGTCCTTCGCGAAGACCACCGGACGTCCGAGGGCTTCTTCAAGCGCCAATGCAATAGGCCGGGTGGAAAGGCACGGGTTCGGCTCGCCTTTGGGACGCCCGAGATGGGTGGCAATCACAACTGCCGCACCCCGACTTACCAATCCGGA
Organism: Roseibium sediminis; assembly: GCF_008711325.1. Lineage (GTDB taxonomy): Bacteria > Pseudomonadota > Alphaproteobacteria > Rhizobiales > Stappiaceae > Roseibium > Roseibium sediminis. Next base: position 67,360 of record NZ_VXDB01000009.1, on the reverse strand, counting down.
AACCGTTGGTGCGAAACGGGAGATGCGCGTGGCATCGGTGATTGCGCCATCCTGCATGGGAACATTCAAGTCCGCACGGATCAGGACGGTCTTCCCCCTCACATCCGCACTATCAATGCTGCGCAAGGTTCCAAGGGTCATAGCAGCCTCCCCATGGCAACAGCCGTATCAGCCATGCGGTTGGAGAACCCCCACTCATTGTCGTACCAGCTCAGGATACGCACCATCGAACCATCCATGACCTTGGTCTGGTCCATGTGGAAGATCGAGGAGTGGGAATCGTGGTTGAAATCGATGCTGACATTGGAGGCGTCGGTGTAGCCGAGGATGCCTTTCATCGGGCCATCGGCAGCAGCGCGGATCGCTGCATTTACCTTTTCGACGCTTGTTGTCCGCGAGGCTTCAAACACCAGATCGACAACCGACACATTTGGGGTCGGCACCCGGATCGCAACGCCGTCCAGCTTGCCGTTCAATTCGGGCAGAACCAGCCCAACGGCCTTGGCGGCTCCCGTGGATGTCGGGATCATCGACTGGGCCGCAGCACGTGCCCGGTACAGGTCCTTGTGCATCGTATCGAGTGTCGGCTGGTCACCCGTGTAGGAATGGATCGTGGTCATGAACCCGCGATTGATGCCGATTGCATCATTCAGCGCCTTGGCGACCGGCGACAGGCAGTTGGTCGTGCACGATGCATTGGAGACAACGAGATCATCGCTGGTAAGAGCATTGTGGTTGACACCAAACACGATTGTCTTGTCTGCCCCGGTGGCGGGCGCGGAGACCAGCACACGCTTGGACCCGTTTTTCAGATGAAGCGCAGCCTTGTCCCGCGCGGTGAAAATGCCGGTGCATTCCATCGCGATATCGACATCGTCCCAGGGCAGATCCTTGGGATCACGCTCAGCGGTCACACGGATCGGACCGGTGCCGATATCAAGCGTTTCGCCATCCACCACAACAGTGCCCGGAAACCGTCCGTGGACACTGTCATAGCGCAAAAGGTGAGCATTGGTTTCAACCGGCCCCAGATCGTTGATTGCAACAACCTGAATATCTGTGCGACCGGATTCCGCGATGGCTCTCAGCACATTGCGGCCAATCCGTCCAAAGCCGTTGATCGCGACTTTAACTGTCATTCTTCGTGTCTCCGGATACGAGGTCTCGCGCGGCTGCAAAGACCGCTTCCTTGGTGATGCCGAAATGGGCGTAAAGTTCGGGAGCCGGACCGGACGCGCCGAAACCGGTCATCCCGATGAACGTGTCGCCGGGCCGCAGGAAAAGGTCCCAGCCCTGCCGCACTGCTGCTTCCACGCCAATGCGCGGAGCACTACCCAGAACGGCCTCCCGATAGGTCTCTGGCTGCGCGGCAAAAAGCTCGAAGGATGGCGCCGAAACAACGGCTACCTTCAGACCGCCCTGTGCCAGCATTTCAGCAGCCGCCACCACGATCTCCACCTCCGACCCGGTGGCGATGAGGGTCAGGTCTCGTGTTCCGTCCGCCTCCATGAGGACATAAGCTCCCTTGGCCGTGGGATTGCAGGCAGCCCCATCCTTGCGGACAGTTGGCAGTCCCTGCCGGGAGAGGCAAAGCACGGTCGGAGTGCGGGTAGACGTTGCCGCGATTTCCCAGGCTTCCGCCGTCTCGATCACATCCGCCGGACGGATCACGGTAAGGTTTGGCATCGCCCTGAGACTTGCCAGCGTCTCGACGGGTTGATGGGTCGGCCCATCTTCGCCTAGACCAATGGAGTCGTGCGTCATCACATAGGTGACCGGCAATTCCATCAGCGCTGACAGTCGCATGGCCCCGCGGGCATAGTCGGCAAAGACGAGGAAGGTTCCCCCGTAGGGAACAAACCCGCCATGCAGTGCAATCCCGTTCATCGCCGCAGCCATGCCGTGTTCGCGAACGCCGTAGTGAATGTAGTTGCCACCAAAACAGCCCCGGCTTATTGCCGTCATGTCCTTGGTGCGGGTGTTGTTCGAACCGGTGAGGTCAGCCGAGCCGCCAGCCAGATTGCTGACGACGCCGGCCAGAACCTCCAACGCCATTTCAGATGCCTTGCGGGTAGCAACCTTGGGCGCAACGGCAATCTGGGCGCTCTTGTAGGTCTGAAACGCCTCGGTGATCGCCTTGGGATCCGGCTTGGTCAACGACCGGGAAAAGGCTTCGCGCGCCGATGCACCTTCCCACCGCGTGAACCACGCATTGCGAGCCGCAGCACCACGACGCGCCACCGATCTCCAGGCCTCATAGACTTCAGCCGGAACATGAAAAGCCTCGTGCGGCCAATTCAGTTGAGCGCGGGTCGCTGCGATTTCATCAGCCCCCAGCGGCGAGCCATGGGTCGCAGACGTTCCCTGCTTGTTCGGAGCACCGAACCCGATGATCGTCTTGCAGGCGATCAGCGACGGACGGCCGTCAGCACGGGCGGCCTCGATAGCAGCAGCGATCTCCTGCTTGTTGTGGCCATCGACGGCAACAACATGCCAGCCGGCGGCAGCAAAGCGGGCCTTTTGATCGGTCGAGGTGGAAAGATCCGTCTTGCCGTCAATGGTGATGGAATTGTCGTCCCAGAATACGATCAACCGGCCAAGACCAAGGTGCCCGGCCATGTCGATGGCCTCGTGGGAAATGCCCTCCATCAGGCACCCATCGCCTGCCAGCACATAGGTATAATGATCAACCAGATCGTCGCCAAAGCGGGCATTGTGCATGCGCTCGGCCAGCGCCATGCCGACGGCGGTTGAAATCCCCTGCCCCAGCGGCCCCGTCGTCGTCTCGATGCCCTTGGCGTGGCCATATTCGGGGTGTCCGGCGGTCCGGGCTCCAAGCTGGCGGAAGGACTTTACCTGCTCGATGTCCATGTCGTCATAGCCGAGCAGATGGTTGATGGCGTAGACCAGCATCGACGCATGTCCCGCAGACAGGACAAAACGATCACGGTCCGGCCAATCCGACTGGGTCGGGTCGATGGTGATGAAACGGTTGAAGAGCACCGTTGCCACATCAGCCAGCCCCATTGGCGCGCCCGGATGACCGGAATTGGCTTTCTCGATGGCATCCATGGCAAGCGCCCGGATGGCGTTGGCCATGAGGTCTTCGGTGGTTTGAACGGTCGATTGAACAGTCATGATCCTGCTCCTCAGGCGCGCCGGGATTCGTGGATCAGGCGATCCACCATCGGTGTGAAAATGAGCTGCATGGCGAGGTCGAGCTTGCCGCCGGGGATCACGATGGAATTAGCCCGGGTCATCCAGCTGCCCTGGATCATTGAAGTCAGGTACGGAAAGTCGATGCCTCGCGGATTGCGGAAGCGGATGACGACGAGGCTCTCATCCGCCGTTGGAATCCACCGGGCGATGAACGGATTGGACGTATCGACAACCGGTACGCGCTGGAAGTTCACGTCTGTCTGAATGAACTGCGGACAAATGCAGTGCACATAGGCGTGCATGCGGCGAAGGATCGTGTCGGTGACCGCTTCGGTGGAATAACCACGGCTTGCCTTGTCGCGGTGGATCTTCTGGATCCACTCCAGATTGATGACGGGAACGACGCCAATTTTCAGGTCCGCATGAGTTGCCAAATTGACCTGATCATTCACCACTGCGCCATGCAGGCCTTCGTAGAACAGCAGGTCCGACCCCGCCTCAAACGCCTTCCAGTCAGTGAATTTGCCAGGCGCAACACCCCATTTTTCAGCTTCCAGGTCATCATGAACGTAGTGGCGGGTTTCGCCGTTGCCGGTCTGACCATACGTGCGGAACACTTCCTCCAGTTTGTCGAGAATGTTGGCTTCATAGGAAAAGTGGCTGAACGTATCGTCGCCTGTGGCCTTGCGGCGCTCCAGTTCGGCCTTCATCTCCATCCGGTCGAAGCGGTGAAACGCATCCCCTTCGATGGACACGGCCTTCACATTTTCGCGGCGAAATATCTGGTCGAACGTCGCCTTGACTGTCGTCGTGCCCGCGCCGGATGACCCCGTGACCGAAATGATTGGGTGCTTCTTGGACATAAGTTCTCCCCGATCCCGGCGAACAGGGTCGCCAGGCTGTGAACGTTCTTTGTTGAGTTGATCAGGCGCGGAACAGGCCGCGGGTTCCAAACAGCGCCGAGACTTCCTTCTCAGGCAAATCGTGATAGGCCGCGACCCGTTCCACCTTCTCGGTCGACCCGAAAACGAAGGGTGTACGTGCATGCAGCGTGTCCGCCTGCTGGCTCAGGATTGCCGCTGTTCCGGTCGTCGCCTTGCCGCCAGCCTGTTCGACCAGTAAGGCAATCGGCGCACATTCGTAGATCATCCGAAGACGACCCCGTCGATACCCCTCACGATCATCGGAAGGGTACAGGAACAGACCGCCGCGGCTCATGATCCGGTGGGTTTCTGCGACAAGGGATGCGACCCAGCGCATGTTGAAATTCTTCTCGCGGGGCCCTTCCGACCCTGCCAGACAATCGTCGATATACGCGCGGATCGGCTTGGACCAGTGACGGTAATTCGACGCGTTGATCGCAAACTCTGTCGAGTGCTCCGGGATGCGAACATTGCCGTTGGCCAGCTTGAAGGTGCGCGACTTCGGGTCGAGAATGTAGAGCCGAACGCCCGCCCCGACCGTCAACATCAAGGCCGTCTGCGGACCGTAGATCAGATAGCCTGCAGCAATCTGCTCCCGTGCAGGTCTCAGGAACGACGCCTCCCCGTCCTCTTTTGCCGGAAAGACGGAGAAGATGGTCCCGATGGACACATTCACATCAATGTTTGACGACCCGTCCAGCGGATCGATGGCCAGCGCATATGGGCCGGTTGGATCCAGCTCCTGCACATCCTCGCGCTCTTCAGAGGCGTACCAGCGCACTCCGGCACTCTTCAGCATGTCTGCAAAGGCTTCGTCAGCCATCACATCCAGAGCTTTCTGCTCATCGCCATGGCTGGTGCCGCCGATGGTCGCGCCGAGCTCGGCAGCCAGAGAACCCTGCGCGATGGTCAGCGACAGATCCCGACCTACGGTGCAAAGGGCCAATAGAAGCTCATGCAGGCCTTCCGGCAGTTCCGTGAGATCAAGTATTTTCCGATCGAAGTCCATCAAGGCCTCCCGCCCCTAACGTGTTGGACTTGATCATCCGCATTTCTGACGTTAAGAAAATTTAATAATCTGAAAGTCGAATTAGGAAAAATCTAATGCGGCAACTTGATGCAGTCACACTGAAGCAGCTCAAGGCTTTGAAATCTATATATAATGCAGGCACAATCAGCGGTGCGGCAGAAGACCTTGGGTTGACCTCACCGGCCGTTCACAATCAAATCCGAACGCTGGAAGATTGCCTAGGCTGCTCACTTCTGGAGCGCGGGCGGAACGGCCTTTTCAATTTGACTCCGGAAGGGAGTGCCCTTTTAAGCGGCTATGAAGCTGCTTTCGCCTCTCTCGAAAAGGCAGTTCACCAGATCGAATCCCTGAAACGCGGCCTCTCCGGCACGGTCATTCTCGGCGTGGTATCGACGGGAAAATATTTCGCGCCCGGCATTGTTGCGCGCATGAAGGCGCTATTTCCGGATATCGAAGTGGTTCTGGAAGTTGGAAACCGGGACGCGATCATAGCCGCGCTAGAGACCGGTCGGATTGATCTTGCCATCATGGGTCGTCCCCCGCGTCAGCCTGTTGTCACGGCCTATCCCATTGGAGATCACCCGCACCTTTTGATTGCTCCCCCCGATCACCGGCTGGTCACGGGGGCGGACGTGGCCGCAGATGAGATTTTTAGGGAGCATTTCCTGTTGCGGGAACGCGGCTCGGGCACGCGTATCCTCACCATGCGTTTCCTCGATCAGTCCGGCGAAGGCATCCCCTTCGAATACTCGGAAATGAACTCCAACGAAACCATCAAGCAGGCGGTCATCGCCGGGCTTGGCATTGCCCTCATCTCCTATCACACAATCATCGAGGAGCTGAAATCGGGACGTCTCGCCGCCATTCGCGCCGAACATCTTCCCATCATCCGGCAATGGTATGTCTTGCATCGATCCGACCAGACCCTGTCAGGAGCGATGGCGACGATCCTCTCCTGTATCCGGTCAAAAGCCGAGGAATTCCTTCACATCGAAGATCTGAGCCTGCTCCTGAACGGTAAGGGAAAAATCCAGGGCGGATAGAAATTACGCTCACAGCCCCCATTCCCTCCTGATATCGCGCCCCGCACTTCATCACCATCTCCGGTGTGCCCGGCTCTCTGGCGCTCTGCTCCGCAGCCGCTTCAGGCAGAATACTTCCATATCTTCATATATTGTGAACTAAAGATACTATTTCTGTTTTCCATTGCGATTTCTCGCACTAGTTGTAGTTTCATCTTTGGCAATCGTTAAGACTCAGCATCTTTACTGAACCCTACGGCATTCTGACGGACGGGACCATGACCGCAACGACAAGACCACGATTGATTTTCGGTAAACTATTCTTGTTGGGCATAGTTGCCGTCGGCATGATCATCACGTCAGTCATTTGGCTTACCGCGCGAATTGATCAGGTCGAACAAGAAAACGATATAAATATAGTCCAACTCATGGTCACCGAAAGAGTATCGCATATGCAGAACTCCGCCAGTGACTATGCAAACTGGAACCTCGCCTATGAAATTGTCATGGAGAACGATGTTGACTCAATCTTAGAGAACATTGGTTCCGGAGCGGTTGATGGCGGATTATTCGACAATATCGTTCTAATCGATGTAGAGGGTAACATCCTTCACGTTTTTGATGCGGCTGAAGAGACCACAACGCCAGAGCAATTTGACCGCACCGGGATTGAGCCATTTCTCTCGCAGCTGAGAACCACCAAGCCTGGCGATAAGATCGCAGTGTCCGGAATAGGCAGAATAAACGGGCAATATGGGGCGGTCGGTGCAGCCTGGATCACTCCAGACTACTATTCCAATCTCAATGGTGCCCCACTTCCAATCATCGTCGGCATAAGAATGATGACAGATGATGCCCTCGAAGCAATTGCACAACTGACATTGGGAACCGAGTACGCGATCACCCCCATAAACGCTGATTCAACGGAAGCACACCTCGATTTGGTAGGACCTCAGGGTACGCCTGTTGCAAAACTCGTATGGCAGCCACACCGGCCCGGCGCTGCGTTGCGTGAAGAAATCCTGCCCGGAATTCTCCTTGTCTGCTTCGGAATCTTTGCCATCTGCATCTCTGCAGCACGATATTTTCATCAGCAAAGCAAGGCGCTCGATCAGGCAATGACAATTGCCTCCACAGATCAGCTGACCGGCCTTCTCAATCGTTCCGGACTTCACGAACTGCTTCGCTCTACCGATCTCAGGGCGCGCATCGATCACGGCCATTTGGCAATCATTTATGTCGACGTCAATCACTTCAAGAAGCTGAATGACGACTACGGCCACAAGGTCGGGGACCATGCCCTGTCTGTAACCGCGGACCGATTGCGGGAAGCCGTCCGCAAAGGTGACCACGTGGTGCGCCTCGGTGGCGACGAGTTCATCTGCATTATCCGTGATCATGCACCGGAAACAGCCGCCAAAAGCGTGTCTGACCACATCCTCACCTCGTGCATGACACCTGTCAGCTTTGCCGAGCTGGAATTTAACATCTCGCTATCATTGGGCATTGCCGTTGCAGAGCGTGGCCTGACTTGGGAAACCCTGCTCGCCCGGGCAGATGGAGCCATGTATCAGGCAAAACGTAAAAAGCAGAAGTCGGCTGAAATCTATACGATCGATAGCGGAGTATCCGGTGACCCGAACCTGCCGCGCAGCTTGAAACGCAGCCTCGCCGGACGACACTGATATCGGACTGCACCTGCGCGCGGTCCGGATGCTTACGCGCTCGCCCCACGCCCTTCGATGATGGCCGCAGCTATCACCGCCTGCCCAAGCGAGAGTCCGCCGTCATTAGCGGGTACTGCCTTGGGCACAAGGACTTCCAGCCCCCTGTCCGAGAGGGCATTCGCCAGGCCATCCAGAACAATTTGGTTCTGCATCACACCACCCGAAAGCGCGACACGCCGAATCCCACGCACATCAGCAACGCACACGGCCTGAGCAGTGACGGAGCTGATCAAAGTCGCATGAAACCGTGCTGACAGGCACCCCGCTTCAACACCTCTGCCAAGGTCCCCGACGAGGCCTTTCCAGAAGGGGGCCCAATCGATTGCGCCGGTGTCGGAGGTGTCCATCCGGTAGCCCTGCTCACCTGCCATGAACGGTGCTGCGAGAGCTTCAAGGAGAGCTCCCGCCTGCCCTTCGTAAGTCTGTCGGTCAAAGCAGATGCCCAGCGCGGCAGCAACCGCATCAAAAAGACGGCCAGCGGACGACGACAACGGCGAGTTGAGCCGCTTCTCCAACATTTGATGGATCACGCCGAGGTTTTTGGTCTCGAGCGCTTTTCCCAGCGCCAAACCGCGAAGCTCTGCCTGATAGTCAGGTCCGAAGGCCGAATAGAGATGTGATGCAAGATTTCGCCAAGGCTCGCGAACAGCTACACCTCCGCCTGGAAGTGCGACCGGCTGAAAATGCCCGGAACGCTCGAAGGACTGATAATTTCCAACCAGAAACTCACCGCCCCAGATGGTGCCGTCGGGCCCATGTCCCGTCCCATCCAGAATGATCCCGAGCACGTCTTCTTCCGGGCCAACATCGTTTTCCGCCATAACGGCGGCAAGATGTGCATGGTGGTGCTGAACCTCAATCAGCTCTATGCCCAATTCACCGGCAAGGGCACGCCCCAGTTGGGATGAAAGATAGTCAGGATGGCTGTCCACGGCGATAACATCGGGGCAAAAGCGGTACATCTCCCGATAAAGCGCCAGATTTCGTTTCAAATCCTCAAGCGCAAGACTGTTTTCCAGATCGCCAATATGTTGCGAGGGAATTGCTTCGCCATTCGCCGCAAGACAGAACGTCGCCTTCAGCTCTCCGCCCAGCGCCAGGACGGCCGGCGTTCCATGGAAAGCAGAGGGAAGACGGAGCGGTGCCGGAGCAAAGCCCCTCGCCCGCCGCAAGACCATCTGACCGGCCTGTGTAACGCGCACGACACTATCGTCCAGCCGATTGACGATATCCCGGTCGTGCATCAGAAGACCGTCGGCAATTGCCGAGAGCTTGTCTCTCGCCTCGCCGTTCCCGATGACTTGCGGTTCGTCCGAAACATTGCCTGACGTCAAAACCACGGGGCCATCGAAGAGGGACATGAGAAGGTGATGCAAGGGCGTATAGGGCAGCATCACACCAAGATGGCTCTGGCCCGGCGCAAGCCCATCGGCCAGATGATGACCAGCACGCTGCTGCAAGAGCACGATCGGCGCTGCGCTATCCTTCAGGAGCTTTTCTTCCGCGTCATCGACATTGCAAAAGCCCTTTATCTGAGCAGTATCGCGCACCATGAGGGCCAGCGGTTTGTGAGGCCTTTTCTTGCGCAGACGCAGCTCGGCAACGGCGCTTTCGTTGGAAGCATCCACCGCCAGATGAAACCCGCCCAGCCCCTTGATGGCCAGTATCCGGCCAGCAACCAGTTGCGCCGCTGCCCATTGGAGCGGGTTTTCCGCCGTGATCTCCCCCTCCCGTGTCTCTGCCCATAGCCTCGGTCCACAGATCGGGCAGGCATTCGGCTGTGCATGGAAGCGTCGGTCGGCGGGGTTTTCGTATTCCTGCCGACAGGCAGCGCACATGACAAAGTGCGCCATGGAAGTCTTTTCACGGTCATAGGGAATGGACTTGATGATGGAGAGGCGCGGACCGCAATGCGTACAGTTTGTGAAAGCATAGCCCTCGCGCCGATTGCCGCTCTCCTTCACATCCAGAAGACAAGCAGGACAGGTGGCTGCGTCCGGTACAATGCCGGTCGATACCGCCCCCTCAACACTCTCGATGATGAGAAAACCCTTGGCCGGGTCCGGGGCGGCCTCCTCTATCGGACGCGTATCAACCGACGTAATGCGGGCAAGCGGCGGGAGATCTGTCTGAAGCCGCTCCAGAAACCTCGAAAGCCTAGGTTCTTCCCCCCATATATCCGCCTCTACGCCAGCAGCATCATTGAGGACAGTACCGAATAGCTGCTCCTCATGGGCCAGCCTCCAGACGAAAGGACGAAACCCGACACCCTGAACCAGCCCGGTTATCCGCACCCGGACCCCCTTGATCTCTCCGAGTTGCGGCGACGTCGTCATGTCAGTGAACCGTGCAGACCATACAGGGGTCAAAGGAACGCACGATGTGTTGGACCGACACCGGGTCTTCTTCTCCCTCTCTGACAGGCGCTCCCACCAAAGCCTGCTCCAACGGGCCCGGAACACCCGACTGGTCTCGCGGTGAAAAGTTCCAGGTGGTTGGAGCAATGATCTGGTAGTTAGCAATGCGGCCCTTCTCTATGGACAGCCAGTGCCCCAGAGATCCGCGTGCGGCCTCCGTCAGGCCAATGCCTTCAGCCTGATCGGGCAATCCGGCATGGGCGATATATCGCTCCCCTATGACAAGGCCCGCCGCCCAACGCTCCATTGCCTGAACAACGATTGCAATCTCAAGCAGTCGGGCAACGACGCGCGCGTGAACCGAACCGCCATGTCGCCCCACAAGATCCCGGATAAGCGGATGGCCGTTGACCAGTTGGCGGGCCAGCGCACCGACTTCCATGACGCTGCCGCCAAGCCGTGGTGCCTTGCACCAGCTATAGGCTCCGTCCTTGTCCGCGTCTGGCACAGTGGTCCCTGCTGCCGGAGCTTCCGATGTCACTCCCGAGCGATACCAGCTGGACGAAAGATCCTCTGTAATCCCTTCCACATCCATTGAACCAGTGTCGCCTGCCGCAAAGGTGCCCATCCTGAACAACGAATTCCCCTGAGTGCCATAAGCACCATAGCTGAGGAATGCGCCGGTCGACCGTCCCAGACAATTAAGGCCCAGCGCTGAAGACACATGCAGGAACCTGCGAAAGTCTGACGAGGTAACGCTTCGCTCAGCCGCCCAGGCTACAAGCTCGGCTTCTGATGAAAGATTGGCAATTCTCTCCAGCTTGTCGCCAAAGAGTGTCCGTTCAAGAAACTTGCGAAACGCGGCAAGGATTGCCATCAACCGCACGACTTCGCCGCCATCTACCGAACGGGTTGACCCTCCCGGCTGGATGGAGAGCGTGTGTGGCCACTTCCCGGCAAGGATTCCCATCATGTGCATGAATTGAGCGCGGGCGGGCAACATGTCCTCTGCTGCGGTTCCCCTGATCGCCACAAACCGATCTGCTGTCTCGTCGTACCAGGGTTCGTTCTTGTAGGTTGCCCGTGCGAAGTCCGGCATAAAGAACAGATAAAAGTGGGTCAGGTGGTCCGCGACATTCTCTGTGGCATGCACAAGATTGATCGCCAATTCGCCATTGGACGGCAGCTCAACCTTCATCGTGTCGGCCAAAGCCATTGCCGCCGCCACGGACTGGGACACCGAACAGATACCGCAAATGCGCGGCGCGTAGACAAGAGCATCCATCGGCGGCTTTCCGAGCAGGATGCGCTCGAACCCCCGGTAAAGCGGTGTCACCACCTCCGCATTCACGACCTCGCCGCCCTTGCAGTCGATACGAACTTCCAGATCTCCCTCAACCCGATTAAACGGCCCAACGATTAACCGGGTCATGATCCAGCCTTCCCTTTCCTGTCAGGCTTGGGAGCATAGTGATCCCGGGTCGCGTTTTCTTTCAGCCGTGGCGGCGTCGCCGCCTTGGAAAGTGACGCCAGAGCCACAAACCAAGCCTTTGGCATGTCGGTGGGAAGCCCAACCGGAATACCGGCAATTTTGGGTGTGCGCGCAAATTCATGCCCGGGCTCTTCAAACTCCGGAGCGGTACAGTTGATGCAGGGATAATTTCCATCAAGGCACGAGCCGGACCCGTTCCAGGCCCTGATATTGCAATCCGCCTTGGCCTGCGTTCCCTTGCAGCCAAGGTTTTCCATCATGCAGCCCTGATCACACAGACGCTCCGCACTTGCCTTGTACTCGTAGAACTCGTTGCGCGAACATCCGTGATGCACCAGATGCCGGGCATAGGAAAGCGGCCTTGACCACTCGTCCAGATCCTTGTCGGAAAACCTTCCTGCCGAGATCTGGTGAAGGGTTTCCGTCAACCAGCCGGGATGGATCGGACAGCCTGCAATATTGATCACCGGCAGCCCGGCCAACCCTCGAAAGTCTGCGCCCAAAAGTCCGCCAGCGCGTTTGCCGTCATGGGACAGTCCGGTTGCTTCCACGTGGTTGTCTCCGGCAGCGGTCATCCCGCCAAAGGCCGCACATGAGCCAACAGCGACCACGTGGCGTGCCCGCAGGGACAGCTTCCTGATCCAGTCCATCATCGGCTGGCCCGTTCCCGCCATCAGGTGAAACCGGCCGGTGCCGTTCGGCCCCATCATCACCGAGCCTTCCACACACAGGATATCAAGTGGCTCCTCGCCATCCGCCAACCGCGTCATCAACCGGACGACTTCCCGCCCGCTTTGTTCGCTCAGCGAGGGATGCCAAAGAACTTCGATATTCGCCGCCTCCAGTGAAGTCAGAAGGTCCGGTCCTTCCGCAGACAAAAGAGACATGGAACATCCGCCGCATCCGCCGGACTGCAGCCAGACGAGGCGCAGGCGGCTCCTCTCAGCATTCGCTGGCTCAGGAAACGGTTTCGACATTGACCGGCAGCCTCAAAGTAAATTCTGCGCCACCAGTTGGCCGATTTGCTGCGTGCAACTCGCCGCCCTGTTTCATGGCCATGTTGTAGCTGACATAAAGACCAAGCCCCGTTCCCGTGCCAATCGGCTTGGTGGTGAAGAAGGGTTCAAACAGCTTATCCATGATATCTGCCGTAATGCCTGTGCCGTTATCCGAAACGGCCACGGATGCGAACCCATCTGCTTGCGTGCAGGTTATCCATATCCGCCCGTCCTCACGTCCCGACAAAACATCGGCAGCGTTCTGCACCAGATTGACGAGGATCTGATGCACCTGCCCCTTCCTCCCGCAGACCTCCATCATTTCCGGCCCGTCAATGAGAATTTCCGGCTTTACGCGTTGCGCCTTGATGACCCAGTCGGTCGCCGTATGGACCAATCGCATGAGATTGAAGGTTTCCGGGATTTCCTGCTGATTGCTGGAGAACCTTCTGAGGTCCTCAACAATATCGCGCACCCGCTCGGCCCCTTCCAGCGTGCCGTCAACCAGCGGACCGATATCGCTGATCACCTTGTCGATCTTGAGCTCCTGTCTGAGTTCGGCCATTTCCTTCTCGGGGGCCGCCCCGTCGAGAGCCGACAGGTATTTGCGAATCGCATTGCCGTATCGCTTGAGCGCGTACATGTTGCCGAAGACAAAACTGATCGGGTTGTTCAGCTCATGCGCAACCCCGGCAACCAGACGACCAAGAGCTGCCATTTTCTCCGAGACCAGCAACCGCTCCTGCGCCTGATCCAGCTTCTCGCGAGCTGCATCGCGTTCCCGGTAGGCACGTTTCAGATCATCGATAGGTCGTCCGACCATGACCATACCGGCAAGCCGTCCGCGCTGGTCGCGGCGCGGAGCGCAATTGAGCGACACATAGGCTGGAGGCCCCTTGGGAACCGAAATGCCAATCTCGCACGGTTCGACCGATTTTCCTGATGCAAGCACCGAAACGAAGCCCGCGGCCTGTGCCCGGTTTTTCGGACAAACAAGATCACAATAATTGATCCCGACCAGCTCGCGCTCGCTCTTGCCGGTTATTTCCATCAGTTTGCGATTGACCTTTTGAACCCGGCCTTTCGCATCACAAACTATGAGGACGTCGGTCATCGCTCCCAGCACGGAGCTGATGAACGTATCGGCATCCTGAAGTTCGGAGTTCTTTTCCTCCAGCTCGGTCTGCGAGCGAACCAGATCGGCATAGACATCATCCATCTTGCGGATGACGTCGATCCAGACATCCTCGCCACCCGCCTGCAGACCCATGCTTCGGGGGGCGGTGGTGTCTGTTTCAGAAAAGAAGGGTTTGTCCAGACCGGAAGCCATTGGCTAGTGCACGCCTCCTGCTGCCCTGCGGGTCTTGGGAAGTGGCTTCACATTCTCAAGCCCGTAGCGTTCCAGTTTTGCACGCAATCCAACCCGGGACAGACCGAGCTCGCGAGCTGCCTTTGACTTGTTCCACCGGTGGCGAATGAGAGTTTCCTTGATGATGCGTGCCTCAAGCTCACCAATTCGGTCTTTCAGGGTTCCATCCAGCTGCGCAAGAACCGGAATCGGATCGCCCTCCTCATCGCCAGGTTCGGCCTGCAGAATATGGCGCGACAACAGGTCCGCCCCCAGCTCTCCGTCCTGCGGTCCCATTACAAGCATCTGCTGAATTTCATTCTGCATCTCGCGAATATTGCCCGGCCAGCTGTAGAGGCACATGCAGTCAATTGCCTCCTGCGACAGTCCGCGCACCCGTTTTCCCAGTTGCTTCATGGCTCGGTCCAGAAGGGCTTCGGCCAGAACCGGAATGTCCCCGGCGCGGTCCTTCAGGTCTGGCAAACGCACCACAATCCCGGCGAGTCGATAGAAGAGATCGGCGCGGAATCGTCCCGCACGCACCTCATCATCCAGATCGCGGTTGGTGGCCGCAATCACGCGCACATCAACCTTGCGCGTCCTTGTGCTGCCAACAGGGCGAATTTCCCCCTCCTGAAGCGTTCGCAAGAGCTTCACCTGAAAGGCCGGTGAAACCTCGCCGATCTCATCGAGAAAAACCGTGCCTCCATCGGCCCGTTCAAACAGCCCGACATGATCCTCCACAGCGCCGGTGAACGCACCGCGTTTGTGGCCGAACAACTCGCTTTCCAGAAGCTCATCCGGCAAGGCACCGCAGTTTTCAATGACGAACGGCTTGTTCCACCTGAGCGACCCGTAATGAAGCGCCCGTGCCGCCAGTTCCTTGCCCGTACCCGAAGCGCCCGACAAAAGCACCGGGACATCATAGGGAGCCACCTGTCTCAACGTCGTGCAGACGGCATTCATCGGACTTTGCGGTCCGCGAATAATTCCGTCCTCGAAATCGAAATCCTTGCGCAGCTTTTCCTTGCGCTTGCGCATGGTTTCATCAGCGCCGGACGGCGACATTTTCAGTTCGACGGCAAGCAGCTCATTTTGCCTCTGAAGATCATAGAGACGGCAAGCATTTTGCAGTGTCAGCAGAAGATTTTCCGGGTGCCACGGCTTGGTGATGTACTGATAGATGCCCGCTTCATTGACGCCGTCGATTATATCGTGTGCGTCCGTGTAGCCCGAGATGATCATGCGAATGACATCAGGCCAGCGTTGACGCACCATCTTCAGGAACTCGACGCCGGTCTGCTCGGGCATCCTCTGGTCGCACAGGACGATCTGCACCCAGTTGTCTTCCAGGATCTTGACTGCATCAGCAATCTTCGATGCGGACCGCACATCAAAGTCCTCATCAAGGATGCGGGTAATGGATTCCAGAGACCGCACCTCATCGTCGATGACCAGAATTGTGGGCAGCTCACTCATGGCCTAGCAGATCCTCGGCAATTGCTCACCCGAGAGCCAGTCAACGACACGCATGCCTCCCAACCCGGTTTCCATCTGGACCAGCCCGGCCGACCCCTCCGTCACCTTGCCAATAATTGCAGCATCCTGTCCATAGCGATGCGCCTTCATTATTTTCAGGAGGTTATCCGCATCCGATGCTTCGCAGATACACAGCAACTTGCCCTCGTTGGCGACGTACAGCGGATCAAGTCCGAGCAACTCGCAGGCAGCAGCCACATCCGGGCGGATCAGGATCTCCGCCTCATCCAGAACCATACCCACATCTGCAGCCGTTGCGAGTTCGTTGAGCGTGGAGGCCACACCTCCGCGCGTCGGATCTCGCAACATGGCAATCGACGGCACCGCCTCCAGCATTTCGCCAACAAGCCCGTGGAGCGCAGCCGTATCCGAACGGATTTCCGTTTCGAACTCGAGATTTTCGCGCTTCGACAGGATCGCGATGCCATGATCGCCCATTGTCCCCGAAAGCAGGATGAGTTGTCCGGGACGAATGCGATCTGCGCGAATGTCCACGCCTTCCGGCACCACGCCAAGCCCGGTCGTGGTGATGAACACGCCATCACCCTTGCCCCGCTCGACGACCTTCGTATCGCCGGTGACGACCGGAACGCCCGCCTCGCTGGCAGCACGCGCCATGGACATGACGATGCGTTCCAGATCTGCAAGCGGATAGCCTTCTTCCAGAATGAAGCTCGCGGTAAGATACAGCGGACGCGCGCCGCCCATGGCGATATCATTCACAGTTCCGTGGACCGAGAGGCAACCGATGTCGCCGCCGGGAAAAAACAGCGGCGAAATCACATGACCGTCCGTCGACAGGACCAGTCGTCCCGCCGGAGGTTGAAAAACAGCGGCATCATGCCCCTGATCCAGCAGCGGGTTATTCAGATGACGATGAAAGAGATCACGGATCAGCTCCGCCATGGCACGACCGCCGCCGCCATGGGTCATGTCCACCGAACCTGTGCGAAAGCGCGCGGATGTATCAACCGAGTTCATGCCACGGCCTCCGGCTTTTGTTCCCGCTTGGCCTTTGCCTCGGCAATGGTCTGGTGCCGCGCATAGGTCCAGTAGGCAGCACAGGCCCCTTCAGAAGACACCATGCAGGCCCCCATCGGGTTCTCGGGAGTGCACACCGTTCCAAAAAGCTTGCAGTCTGATGGGCGCTTCACGCCGCGAAGAATGGCCGGGCACTCGCAGGATTTGACCTCGCGGGACTGCTTTTGGGAAATCTCGAAACGTTTTTCAGCGTCAAAGAACTGATACGCATCCCGGATTTTCAATGCGCTGTCCGGGACGCTTCCCAGTCCCCGCCATTCAAAACTGTCACGCATTTCCAGAACGTCATTCACCAAGGACTGCGCCTTGGTATTGCCGTCCCGTGTGACGACCCGCGTGTATTCGTTTTCCACGTCATGCCGTCCTTCGTTGATCTGTCGAATGACCATGAGGGTCGACTGCATGACGTCCAGTGGCTCGAAACCGGCAATCACCACCGGCTTGCGGTAAAGGCGGGCTGCCGCTTCATAGGGACGTGACCCGATAACCGAACTGACATGGGACGGGCCAAGAAACCCGTCGATCTGAACAGCCCCCGTTTCCTGAACATCGGGAGACCCTAGGATATGGGCGATGGCGGCAGGGGTGAGAACGTGATTGCAGAAGACCGAGAAATTCTGCAGGCCTTCCGCCTTCGCCTGTTTGATGGCAACGGCGGTCGGAGGCGTTGTGGTTTCAAACCCGATGGCAAAGAACACCACCTGACGCTCGGGATTGTCGCGCGCGATCTTCAGGGCATCCAGTGTTGAATAGACCATCCGGATATCGGCGCCCTCTGCCTTGGCCCGGATCAGGCTTCGTTGCTTGGTTCCCGGTACGCGCATCATGTCACCATAGGTGCACAGGATCACATCATGGTGCTCGGCAATCTCGACAGCGTCATCCAGCCGCCGAACCGGCAGAACGCACACCGGGCAGCCGGGGCCGTGAACATATTTCACATTGCCCGGCATAAGCCCTTGAACGCCATAGCGAAAGATCGCGTGCGTGTGGCCGCCGCAAAACTCCATGATGTGGTAGGAACGCTCTGCCCTCGCTTCGCGGCGAATGGCATCAGCCAGTGTGCGGGCAAGATCACGATTGCGGTATTCGTCGACGTATTTCATGCCTGCCCCTCCGCGATTTCAGCCAATTCCTCCTGCAGAACACCCGCCTCTGCCATCATGGCAAGCGTGCGTTCAGCCTCCTCCGGGCTGACCTTGTGGAGCGCGTAGCCAACGTGGACGAGAACGAAGTCATCCACCGCCACATCCTCCAGAAGCGCTACGGATATCCGCTTCTTGATCCCCTCCAGAGCGACGACTGCCATGTCGCCATCCTCCAGAGCCGTCACCCTTGCCGGAATTGCCAGACACATGGTTCTCTCCTATTCCGCAGCCGGGGAAGCGACATGCCCGATGCGCTGCATGGCGTGGGCGGCTCGTATCCAATTGATCCAGCCCTCCAGCCCCTCGCCACTTCGCGCTGAAACGCAAAGGGCCTTGATACCCGGATTGACTTTCCGGGCGTTGGCGATGGCCAGATCGACGTCAAAATCGAGATGCGGCAGAAGGTCGGTCTTGTTGAGCAACATCAAATCCGCTGCCGCAAACATGTCGGGATACTTGAGCGGCTTGTCCTCACCTTCTGTCACCGACAGGATCGCAACCTTGTGCGCCTCCCCCAGATCAAAGGCCGCCGGACAGACAAGATTGCCGACATTTTCGATAAAGACGCAGCTGCCTTCGTCCGGATCGAGATGCTCAAGGGCATGGCCGATCATGTGACCATCCAGATGGCACCCCTTGCCCGTATTGATCTGAAGCGCCTTGACCCCGGTCTCACGGATACGTTCGGCATCGTTGGAGGTCTGCTGATCTCCCTCGATCACCGAGCACGGTACATCAGCCGCCATCCGCCGCAAGGTTTCCACCAGCAACGTGGTCTTGCCAGAGCCCGGACTGGACACAAGGTTCAGCGCCAAAATGCCCCGCTCTTCGAAATAGGCCCGGTTACGCGCAGCGTAGCTATTGTTCTTGGAGAGGATATCCTGCTCCAGCTGGATCATGCGGGATTGGCTCATTCCAGGAACTGACGCCCCGGCTTCGCCTCGTCCGTAGTCGTGATGATGGTGGTCATGGTGATGACCTGCCTGATCATGATCGTGATGATCATGTACGTGAGGGTGCCCCCCGTTACCCTCCTGTCCGTGTGAGGGTCGCCCCTCGATCCGGACTTCGCCTTCGGCGCAACCGCAAACCGTACACATCAGGAAACCTCCAGCTCCTTGATCCGCAGCTCCTCCCCGCTGGTCACCTGCAGCTGATGAGAGCCACAGGTTGGACATGGATCAAATCTTTGTTTTATCTCAACTTGTTCTGCACACGGCATGCACCAGGCGAGTGCTGGCGGGCTCACGATCTCAAGCCTTGCCCCTTCTGCAAGACTTCCGCGCATCACGACATCAAAGCCAAACCGCAATGCCTCGGTTTCAACGCCGGACAAGAGACCGACTTCGAGGCACACCCGGTCCACTCTGGAGAAGGCCTGGCTTTCGGCCTGATCCTTCAAAATGCCGAGGATGCTTTCGCATAGGGCCATTTCGTGCATCAAACGCCCCTTATTTCATGACGGACGCAAGGGTCGATTGCCCCGACAATCCAGTTTGCAATGAGTAGACGTCCCCCTGCGGGAAGTGGCGGTAAGGCGTTGAGGCAACCGGCCGCAATGCCGTTTTCAGCGAAATTCCACCGGGTTGGCGATACGATACGGTAGCCATCGATAGTATCGCCTGCGATCTTTGCCAAATGCGTCAAACGCCCTCTCGCAGTATTCGCTGTTCCTGTTCCAGCTATTTGCTCTCGCTCACCTATCGACCAGTTTGACGGTTCCTTGAGCATTTCTTCAAGTTCACGAATGGTTTCGGCCAGATCAACAAGCCGAACCAGATACCGGTCGACAAGGGCTGGCCGGACACATCCTTGCAGCAGGTGATTGGTCAAACGGCGCTCCATGACGGATGTTTCCGGCACCTGTGCTCCCTCTCCCTCATACCCCGACCAGGCATCAGCCAGATCAGTGTCGCAGAGATAGACTGCCGGAACATCAGCCAGACCCGCAATGTTCTGCTGGACAAGGCAACCGATCACTCTGGCTGCGATAGACGCTTCTCTTTCCACCCAGTCTTCCAGAACAGAGGCACGATCTCGCTGCAGCCATGCTTCCAGCGGTTCTGAGAAGATGCCGTCTTCCACTAGACGGCGCATATCGGCATTTACCTGCCGAGCCTTGGAGTAGTCGGGGGGCGCATCCGATCCGGCCAGAAACGCTGCTCCATCTGGGTCCATGGCCTTGGAAAAATCAGGCAACATCGGCAGGGCCAACTTGCCGATGCTCTGGTCTGGCTCCCTTTGAATGAGCGCAGGCCAACCCAGCGCCATCCGAAACACATGTTCGCGCGCCCGCTCCATCATGACGAGCGCCTCGCGCACCAGCTCCTTCCCGACAGACCCTTCAATGCCAAGCGCGCGCACAGCCGCAGCTGCGTGAGCCGTTCCGCAAACCGAATAGAGCAAGGGTATCAGGCGAACGGCTTCGGTCCTCGATTTGCCCTTCAGGACCAACTCCGGATCAAATGGCTCCGAATAATGAACGGTTATCCGCTCCTGTGGATCCATCGGGATGAGGATCTCGACCAGTCCTTCAAGAGACATCGCGCACCTCCTGATCCGATCTGCCGGTGAGGAAGCCCCGTCGGCTGAAATCTGCACCGGATGTTGATCCCGGCTGGTGTCCCGGTAAATCGACATCATCAGCGTCAGCGATCACCGCTGCATCTTGAACAGCTTCGGGAAGAGGTTCCTCTTTCGCCTCGCCCTCTTTCCCAGACACAGGATATTCCCCGCGCCAGATTGCCGCCATCTCCGCTTCCTGCTCGCTTCGCTGTTCCTCAGCTTCAAACAAGAGATCGAGAATGGACACCGCGCAAGCCAGCGCCGTATCCTGATCGGCAAATTCGAACACCGGCGAAAACAGCGAACACATCCAGAAGCTGCCAAGCGTGTCTTCATGGGAGGAAATGAACTCATATCTCCCGGCAGGAAAGGCAACAGACCGCTTTGCCCCGACAGCGCGTGCGCCATCTTCCGGTTCAACGGGCACCAGAAGAATGTTCATGAACCACGGCGTCAGAAGCACGAACAGATAAGAGCCGTTCCACTCCTGTCCGCCAATGCATTTCACCTCCAGCGCCCGATTCAGAATCGGGATACCGTCCATGCGCGTTTCGTGAATCTCGCGAAAGCAAGTCTCGATCTTCTGCGAAAGCTCTTGGACGGTCTCCATTTCAGTGCTCCTCCAGCACCATGAAACCGGACTTTGCCGCATCACATTCCGGACAGCTCCAATGGTCCGGCAGGGCCGAAAATGGTGTGCCGGCAGGGATCTGCCAGTAGTCATCCCCCAGCGCCGGGTCATAGACATGCCAGCAGATCTTGCATTCCAGCCGGGTCAGCGGGCCAATCTTCTGGTCATTGCCTCCATAGGAGTCTTCGAAGATGCCTTCTGTCACCGGTAGACCTCCAGGATCTCGCCAAGACGTTCGGCGGAATCGCCAAGATCTTCCAGCGCGGCACAGGCAACGTCCGGGATTTCGCCGATCTCGATGGAATTCAGGATCAGTGTGTCTTGCGAATTGTAGTACTGCACCCACCACGTATTGCGGGTCTGCGTGGATGTGATCCGGCAATTGCCATAGCCACGCGAGAGGATCGTCACATCGCCGCGTCCAAGCTGCTCATTGAGGAAAGTCAGGTCCTCTTCCGTGTGCGGGAGCAGTGACAGATTGATCACATGCGGCTCGCTCGCACCTTCAGACTTGGCAATGTGCTCGTTGATCTCCGGCACCAGCGGCGGCGCGTTGAAGATGTTTGGACCCAGTTGCTCGGGCATCGCCACACTCGATCTCGCACCCTGGAACACCGTAGCCCGGATACCGCTCGGAAACGCTCCGACCTCGATTGTATCGATCGCGCCTGCAGCCGTGGTTCGCCGAACACGCCAGACACCGGCCAGAACGGCCTCCTGTGCCTGCCAGTCGGTTCCGGCAATGACGGAAACCTCGCCTTCCCCTAACACCTGATTGATCAGTTCAAGATTGGCTGCGTCCAGTCCGGCAAGTTCAACAACACCTCCCGGCGCCCCGTCCGCCGCAGCGACCAGCAGCTGCAAAAGGCTGTCAAGGCGCGCGAGCCCCTCTTCCAAACCTGCCGCATCTTCCGGTTCAGGCAAGTTGGGCGTGGCAAAAGTCATCATTGCCGATGGCATTTCCATATATTCCAGAACGCCGCCATCTTCGTCAGTAGGTTGGCTGCCCGGCCCGACAAGAGCGCCGCCCAGCGCCAAGCTTCCGAAAGGATCGATTGTGCTCATGTGTCCAGTCCTTCCAGAACAGTGTCAGTGGGTTTGCAGGGATGAGGGTACACCGCAGCCATCCGGCAACCGGAAGGGTGGCGGTTCACTTGGGTCACGGAGCAGGATTTCGGATATCTCGGTCATGTAGTCGGACCAGTCGCGCACGCCCTGGATCACGCCAAGAAATTCCCCGTAGCGCAGGAACACGACGCACGGAAACTTGTTGAACCGGAAGCGCTTTTGAAATTCGCGTTCGCTGTCAAAAGCCGCCACAAGCGCAGTAACGTTGCCATCCAGCGCCTTGGCGATTTCCGGGAAGATGACTGCAACATCGTTGCTCTCAGCCAATCGGTTCGCATCGCCGGCAATCAGCAGCATCGAGAACACCTCGTTCCCGGCCACCTCATCCAGTCCCGCGTCGGGAATGACTTCCAGCCCCTCCCTGACGATAATTGACGTCAATAATGCGGAATGCATATCAAACCTCTCCCTCAGGCTGTCGCCTTCATTCTTTTGCGTCGATCAGATCTTCAAAGAAGCGATCCACATTGGTCTCTCCCTGCATGACTGATTGAAGCGCTGCCAAAGCGTCCGAAATCCGCGCTGCGGTCTGGTCATCCAGCACCTCACGCGCCGCTCCCAGAAACACCAGTATCCAGGTACCCGGCTTCACCTCACCGACAAGGCGAACATCAACGTCATGCTCTCCATCTTCTGCCTTGCAGCGGGCAAAGCCGAAATCGGTCGACAGCACCTGCATCGGAATTCCAACGCACATCAGCCGCGCTCCGCCGGATGCTTGACCAGCGCTTCCATTTCCGCCTCAAAGTCGGATGGCCCGCTCCAGCCACTCGCGGAAACAACCCGGTCATCCCCATGGCGATAGGCCGACGCAGCATCAGGTCGCCCGCCCTCATACCGGCCGAGCGTCATTTCCAGACTGGCGATGGTGTCGTCTTCGGACAGTTCACCGTCTCGCTCTGTCGCCTGAATGCCGTGATCGGCCAGAAACTGGAGGGCATGGCGGATTGAAGGCTCGATTTGCGCCTTCACGGCCGGACGCAAGCTGCCGCCATAATCATCCAGCTCGACCGGCTGCACGCCGATGAGCAAGAGATGTCGCGGATAGTCGCCAAGCATCTCCGCCATCGCGAGCACTTCCTGAAATCCGGTCTGGTGAAGAGATATCTTCTTGGCGCCAAGAAACTTGGGCACCTCGTCGCCCTGAACGAGCTTCAGCGTGCCCGGCGGCAAACCGTAGTCGACCGCGTCGAACACGACCAGAATATCGGCATCTCTGATGTGCTGGACGAGATAAACACCCTGCGTCCCACCATCCATGACTAAAACATTGTCATCAAACCTGTAGCGCCGGTGCAGCTCCTCAACTGCCCTGACGCCGAAGCCTTCATCCGCCCATAACAAGTTCCCGATACCGAGAACAAGGGCAGTTGGAGCCTCTCCTCCCATGGCTCATTCCTCCCTTGCCGACAAATGGTCAAAAGACCCCGCCGGTTCTGCCCAAGACATCAGCAAGGCGCATGCCAAATCTCCCGTGGTAGCTAAAACCTTGTTTTTATTGACGAGGGAAAATCAGCCAGAAATAGAACTGTAAAAATACCTTCCAAGAATGCGCAAAGATGGAAGATGAATTTACAGACACTAGGTCTGCTTCCTTTTGGTGGTGGCAGGACTTGTTTCGCTTAGCATCAGCGTCTGGTTAGCCTTCGATCACCGGAAAACAGTACCCTCAAGGCATGAAAAAAGGCGAACCGAAGTCCGCCTTTTCCCACTTCCTGCAACTGGTTTCCGCCTACTCGTCTTCTGCGGGCTTGTTATCCCTGAATGTTCTCCAGCCGGAGAACATGGACGACATGATCGATTGCCGGGACATGATGTCTTCCCGGGTGGCGGCATAGACATGCACGATCACGAAGCAGACAATCACCCAGAGTCCCAGGTGGTGCCAGGTGTGGACATCCTGGCTCTGCCCGAAGAGCGGAATGACCCAGCTCGAGAAGAAGGTATGCTGCCATGATCCCATGCCTGTTCCCTCGCCATAAAGGGCAAAGCCCGTGACGATCATGAAGACAATGCCCCAGATGAACATCACGTGCATGACGAGGGTCGCCAGAGGATTGTGGCCTGCATATTTGAGCGGTTGCCGGGCTATCATGGCGTACCAAGACAGCTCATGCCCCAGCTCTTTCCAGAAGCTGACGCGCCAAACCGGCGGCATGAAGATTTGCCGGGCATGCTTGTTGCCGACAAACGCCCAGTAAACGCGAAACAGGAAACCGACGGCCAGAATGTATCCGGCCACAAAGTGCAGATACCGGATCCAGCCGAAGAAGAAGCTGTCATAAGCCTCTCCTCCGATGGACGGCAACGGCGACCCGATCAGATAACCGGTAACGCCAAGCACAAGGATCGAGCAGACATTCACCCAGTGCCAGAGGCGCACCGGTGCCTGATAGATATAGACCGCCTGCTCGACATGTGTGGCATGATCATCTGCACCGACCTCCCGGCGCTCGTGATCATCAAGACTTTCAACGCTCATCTCCCCCTCCTACGCAAGCGAGAGGACGAGACCGCCCGCACCAAGGAAAGCTCCGGTCGCCAGCCTGCCAAGGTCAGAGGTGACAAGGCGCCGCCCGAAGACCATCCCTGCCCCATGGAGACCGGCACTCGTCGCCAGGAACGCTGCGAGGTAAAGCGGCGTTGCACCCATGGCCTCAACCCCGTGGGCGAACCCGTGGGCAAGACCGAAGAGCCCCGTCACCGCCGCAACGGTTGCCGCAGGAAGGCTTTTGCCAAAGGCAATCAACCCGCCAAAGACAACCAGCGAGACAAGTATCCCCGGTTCTGCAAATCCAACGCCGTAACCCGCCATTCCCAGAAGGCTGGCGGCAAACAGGCTCATCAGAAAGGCTGCGACGATCATCACGCCCTCATGAACAGGGCGACAGGAAGCCAGAACCCCGACACCCAGCATCGCCAGAAGGTGGTCCACCCCTTGCAACGGGTGCAGGGCTCCGGCAAGAGCACTAAGCTCTCCGCCGGTATGGGCCATGGCAGGGCTGGCAAGAACGGCTAGCAGACCTGCACCAGACAGTTTTCCAATCACTTTCATCATCGCCCTCCCTAGCGAACCTTCACTTCGGCCAACTCCTGTCCATCCGGCCCCATCACATGGGTCGAACAGGCAAGGCACGGATCGAAGCTGTGCAGGGTTCTCAATATTTCGACTGGTTCTTCCGGCCGCTCCACTTTCGTATTCATGAGCGACGCTTCGAAAGCCCCGATATTGCCTTCGTTGTCACGCGGACTGCCGTTCCAGGTCGTTGGAACAACGCACTGGTAATTGTCGATCTTGGTGTCCTTGATCTTGATCCAGTGCGCCAGAGCTCCGCGTGGTGCCTCGGTAAAGCCGACGCCTTTGACCTCGGTCGGCCAACTGGACGGATCAAACTTATCGGTGTTCGCAGTCGCTGAATCGCCGGCCTTGATGTTGGCGATCAACTTGTCGAGGAAGTAGCGTTGCTTGTGGGCTGCCCAACTGGCCTCCAGTCCACGAGCAGCCGTTCGGCCCAAGGTGGAGAACAGCGCGTTGATCGGTACGTTCAGTGCCCTCAGCGTGCTGTCGACCTGATCCTTGATCTCCTCATGTCCCTGCATGTAGCCGATGACATATCGGGCAAGCGGACCAACCTCCATGGCATGCCCGCGCCAGCGCGGTGCCTTGATCCACGAGTATTTGGCATTCTCGTCGATCTGCTTGATATTGGTCTTCGTCCCGATGAGATCCGGACCAAGCTCGTAATTCGGCTCGGTTATGCCGTCCCACGGATGCAGTCCGCGCTTCTCGTCGTCATACTTGTACCAGGAGTGCGGCACGAATTCCTGCACCTGCTCCGGATCACGCAGGTCCACGTCGTGGATCTCGTTCAGCTTGCCATTGATGATCGCACCGCGTGGCATCATGAGGTTGGACGCCGAATAGTCGTTTGCCCTGTCAGGGATGTCGCCATAGGACAGCAGGCTTGTCGAAGACAATCCCCCGCCATAGAGCCAGCCCTTGTATATGTTGCCGATGGCGATGATGTCCGGAATGTAGACGTTGTCGATGAACTCGATCGTCCGGTCGATCACACCCGAAACATAGTTCAGCCGCTCCATGTTGATCGGCGCGCCGGCCGCCAGTGGTCCATCCATGTTGATGGCGCAGGGCACGCCGCCCACCAGCCAGTTCGGATGGGTGTCTTTGCCCCCGAAGATCGTCCGCGTGGTCATGATCTCCTTCTGGAAATCAAGCGCTTCCAGATAATGGGTCACGGCCATCAGATCCGCTTCAGGCGGAAGCAGATAGGCCGGATTTGTCCAGTAGCCGTTCTTGAACGGGCCAAGCTGGCCGGATTCAACGAATTTCTTCAAGCGGTTCTGGATGTCGCGGAAATAGCCGGGTGATGACTTGGCGTGTCGCGGCGACACTTTCATCTGCAGCTCTGATGTCGCCTTCCGGTCCGCGCGAAGGGCATTTACCGGATTGACCCAGTCCAGCGCATGCAGGTGGTAGAAGTGAACGAGATGGTCATGCACCTGCAGCGAAAGTTGCATGATATTGCGGATCGAATTCGCGTTTTCTGGAATGTCGATCTTCAGCGCATCTTCAACGGCGCGAACCGAGGTCAAGGCATGCGTGCCGGTGCAAACCCCGCAGATGCGCTGAACAAAAGCCCATGCATCGCGTGGGTCGCGTCCCTTCAGGATTACCTCCAGTCCGCGCCACATCGTACCGGTGGAGACCGCATTGCGGATGATGTTCTCCTCGTCGATATTCACCTCACAGCGCATGTGGCCTTCAATCCGGGTCACCGGATCGACCACCACACGCTGACCGGAGGTGTCGAGATTGAAACCGTTTGGTGTCGTGATCGTCGCCATTAGCTGTTTCCTCCCTTGTCACGGGCGCGTTTGACGGCACTTGCTGCGGCATGGGCGGCAGCTGCTGCTCCAACAACGACCGCTGCGGTTCCACCGATCTCGTCGGCATTGGCCTCGATGCCGAACCCCTTGATGTCGGTCAGGCGGTCATAGAAGCTGCCCTTGTCCCAGAACCCGTCTTCCGAACACCCGATGCACGGGTGGCCAGCCTGGATCGGGAATGACAACCCGCCATTCCAGCGCACCGTAGAACAGGCGTTGTAGGTGGTTGGCCCCTTGCAGCCGACCTTGTAGAGGCAGTACCCCTTCTTCGCGCCTTCATCGTCGAACTTCTCGACGAATTGACCTGCATCGAAATGCGGGCGCCGATAGCACTTGTCGTGAATGCGCTGCGAATAGAACATCTTCGGACGACCCTGTCGGTCCAGCTCCGGAAACTTCTCGAAGGTCAGGATGTAGGTGATGACCGCCGTCATGACTTCCGCAATCGGCGGGCACCCGGGCACCTTGATGATCGGCTTGGCGGCAAGACCCGGCACCTTGTGAACCGGTGTCGCCTGTGTCGGGTTCGGACGCGCGGCCTGAACACAGCCCCATGAGGCACAAGAGCCCCACGAAATGATCGCCTTGCAGTGATCCGCTGCATGCTTCAACTGCTCAAGGAACGGACGCCCGGCGATGATACACGACATGCCGTCCTGATTGAGCGGCGGATTGCCTTCCACGGCGAGGATGTAGTTGCCATCATATTTGGCGATGGTTTCCTCGATGATGGCCTCGGCCTGATGCCCGGCAGCCGCCATGATCGTATCGTCATAGTCGAGCGAGATCATCGACAGCACCACATCCTTTGCCAGCGGATGGGCGGATCGAATGAAGCTTTCCGAGCAGCAGGTACATTCAAGACCATGCAACCAGAGAACCGGTATGCGCGGTTTGGTCTCCATCGCCTCGGCAATCTTCGGGGCAAAGCTGGGCCCCAATCCGAGCGCTGCTGCGGTCAGCGAGCAAAACTTCAAGAAGCTTCGCCGCGTGATGCCTTGGCGGCGCATCACCTCATAAAAGGTTTCAGTCATCCTGTTGGCTCCTCCCCATGCCATGGCCGCGAAAACGCGGCACTCTTTCCGCTCATGGCAAAGCAGGAAGCGGGCCAAACAGTTCATCTATCTGTATTCTATAAATTATTCGATCCGGCGGGATGCTATCGGCGCCAGAAATGCGTCAGGGTAGTTTTCACAATGGAAGGCAGCTAACCACCCAGATTGATTAACTCAATGCCAGCGTGACAAGCATATGCTGTTACCAGTTGTCCGGCTCTTCGACCCGTGCTTCCCTTGCCAGTTCGGCAAAGTCCGCAGAGGTCAGCGCCTGAAGAAAAGCCTCCAGATCCTGCAGCTCGGCCTCGGTCAAACCGAGTGGTCGGATCAACGGGCTTTGCTGGTCATGGGACGCGCCGCCGCGATTGTAGAAATCCAGGACATCCCGCAACTTGGCAAATCCACCATCGTGCATGTAGGGAGCGGTCAACGCCACATTTCTGAGGATGGGCGTGCGGTATTTCCAGCTGTCTGCCGGGTTCTGTGTCACCTCGTATCGCCCGAGATCCGGCAAAGAGGGACCGGACACATCATCAATCTGTTTTCTGGAAACATGAAAGACCACCCCCGGCGCAACCTCTACCGGATGATGGGAGGGAGGGTTTTGGCGCTCGTGTTCGCGCATCCAGCCATAGCCCGTGTCGTGATAGGCATTGTCAGTGAAAAGCGCACTGGTTTCTCCGATCTGGTGACACTGGCTGCAGCCTGCCTTGCCGGTGAACAGCTGATATCCACGTTGCTGCTGTTCGGAAATCGCATTCGTATCACCTCCGAACCGCCAGCGGTCGAATGGGCTGTTTGCAGCAATCAATGACCGCTGGTAGGCGGCCAACACCTCCCCGATCCGATGCAGGGAGACTGGCTGTCCAAACGCCTGTTCAAAGGCCCCGTCATAGTCGGAAAGCTCTTCGATCAGGGCCACCACTTGCCCTGCAGACGGATTTGCCATCTCGTTCGCAGCCAGCAACGGAGAGATGAACTGGGTCTCAAACCCGGTTTCCCGCCCGTCCCAAAAGAGGGTCTCATAGAACGCGGCATTGACCAGCGTTGGCGCATTGCGCCGAAGACTTCGCCCTTCAAAACCAACGGCTTTCTGCAGTTCATGATTGCCAAAGCCCTGCTCGGGAATATGGCACATGCCACAGGACATGGTTCTGTTCAGCGACAACCTGCGATCAAAGAAAATCTTGCGCCCGAGGCGGATTTTGTCCGCGGTCGGGCGGTTTTCAACCGGATGTGTCGGAACCGGCAAACCGAGGGAGCCGGTCATTGATCTTTCAAGCACCCGAACCGCCCAATTATCTGCCCGAACTGTCGGAACGGCAAAACACAGACACAGGAAGAACGGCAAAGCCAGAGAGATGAGCCGCGAAATGCTCACTGCCCGGCCTCTTCCATCAGCAGGGTTTCAACGTCACTCATCAAGAGGCGCGGATCGATCATCCCAAGACCGTAAACATTCCGGATCCGACCCTGCCGGTCCACAAGGAACATGCGCAAAAGGTGATTGATCGTCTCACTGTCTGCTGTGTGGATCACCGCCTGACCGAACCCGTCCAGAACCGGCTGCAGTACCTTGGCGCCGGATGACGTATAGAAATGCCAGTCAACTTTTCTGCCCGCTTTGGGGTCGGCCAGCACGGGATAGGCAAAGCTGCCAAGCGCTTCCGGCGTATCGCGCTCGGGATCAAAACTGATCGTGACAAGCTGAAGATGCTGTTTCAGAAACGGCGCTGCTTCGCTACCGTCAAAGACATCAAACAGGGTCGCCAAGGCCAGCGGGCAACCGTTGGTATCCGCACACAGAAGATAGACGAAGCTCACAAGCGAGATACGACCATCAAGCACCTTGGCAAGATCCAGAGCTTCACCGTTCATATCGAGAAGCTGGCCGCCCGGCGCTGCCTTTAATGCAGGCAACTGATAGGTGCCAGCTAGCGGAACTGCAAAGTCATAATCGGCAGTACGGGGGAAAAGGCTTGCCAAATCAACGACCTCTCCCCCAAGCGCTCTGTCTTCAACCGTCGCGGCTATGGGCGGCACAGCCGCGACCACGACGGCAGCAGCAACGAGGCAGGCAAAACACGCCGTCAGCAGGCCTGTCGCGGTTTCACTGCGTGGTTTGAAGAGAAACATCGCTCGCATGAAAGACCCGAGCTCCATCGGTATCACCTCGCTGACCGGAAGATGTGCAGGCGGCATCAACCACCTGCACTTCTTCAGACATCAGCTGCCGAAAAGCTTGCTGGAGCCGAAGCGCATGATATGTGCGCGGCCAAGACCTTCCTTGTAAAAGTCGAGCTCGAACTGCAGCTTCAGGTCTTTCCCGTCCCAGTCATAGGCTTTCAGATACTGGTCGTCCGCATCGCCTTTCTTGTCCCATTGGGCGAGCAGCGAGCTGGTGAAATAGACCCGTTTTCCATCCCAACTCTGGGATACCATGTTCACCTGATCACCAATCACCTTCTCGTAGATCTGCTTGGGCGCATAGGGATCGGAAATGTCGAAAAGGCGGGTCTTTCCATCCATGAAGGTGTTGATCCAAAGGCGGGAATCATCCGCAGAGATGGAGATGTCCACGGGCAGCGGGATGGACGCTGGGTCGCCGATATCGGCAACTTCCTTGGCATGCCATTCATTGTTGTCATCCGCGTGGATCAGCCACAACTTGGAAGTCAGGGCCGCAGTCGTGAACGCGTAATTGTTTTCCGGGCCCCATGCGAAGCGGATCTCCAGCGGCGCACCGGGCACATGCATCACCTTCTTCGGCTGACGCGAATGCAGGTCCCATTGGACAACGGTCTGGCCGAAGCGCTTCATTGCCTCGCCGTCTTCCAGCATCTGGCCAAAATCCATCATGTAGTTGGACCAGCCGGTGAAAGAGGAACTCAGCATCACGTTCTTGCGGATCAGGGCGCGCACGTCATAACCGTAGCCGTCGACAACATCGCTGGCGATCTTGGCGCCGCGTGGATCTTCTGCGGTCGGCATCCAGTGAGTGGCAATAAACTCACCTTCATCGGAATACTCCACCAGAGCCGTGCGCCCGCCGTGATCCTTGTCATTCGACAGGGCCGAAATCATCATGCGCCCCGGAAGGCCGTAGAAAGTGTGCGGGCCAACGGCCCCGCCGGTATCCTTGACGAAGGTGTCGATCGTCTTGGTCAAAATGGGTTTGCCAGGATCGGAATGCACGTCGAAAACAAAGATCTTGTTGGTATCGAGGCCACCGGCCCAAAGAAAGCGACGGTCGGCGGAAAAGCCGGCATGATGAGCCTCGTTTCGCCCGCCCACCGAAAGACTGGCCACCACCTTGCCGTAGGTATCTGATCCCTTGCGAACATCCACGGTTACCAGCTTGTCGGATTCGTCGCCAATTCCTTCCTTGCCGAGCGTCCAGACGTAGACGAACTCCTCTTCGCCCGTGATCTTCGGCATATAGGGGGACTGACAGGTTTCATCGGCCAAGGACAAGCCCGGCGACATGAGCATGGTAGCACCTGCAAAAACCGACGCCAACTTCCTGAAACCCATAGTGTTTTCCTCCAAAATCGCAGTATCGGACTTAATTCATCGCCTGAACTGATGCGACTGACCGTTTCCCCCACCCAAAAAGCAGGACTGCGACCAGTTGATTGTTATATTTTTTCCTCAAACGAGCGATATTTAGTAATCATTGCCTTTACACATATGAAGTCGCACCTATTCCTTTGCGTCAAGATGCGATCTTTAAAAATATTTTCAGCGGATATACTAAGGTCTGTATTGCGGTACATTCAGTGCTATCGACATCGAACCTGCCAAACAATCGCATCAAATGGCGGGAGAACGCCCTGCGACGATAGTTCCTGACCGGTGTCGCTTTCAGACCAGCGGGCGACTGAAAATCGCCATGCTTATCAATGCCTGATCGCAATGATGCACGAGACTGGATGTATCGTTGGCACTTGAAATCATGGGCAAACGCCAGCCAGTATTCCGCAAAACCGTGGTAACAATCACGCTGTCCGTTCTCTGGAGTGTTGGAGCAGCTCGCTGATGAAGCGATATTCTTTTCTGGAACTGGCCAAAAACGCCTTTTCGGCGCACCAGAACTGGGGTCGTCAATGGCGCGCGCCCGAGCCGAAGGCCGAGTATGATGTGGTCATCGTTGGCGCGGGCGGACATGGTCTGGGCACAGCCTATTATCTGGCCAAGGAACACGGCATCAAAAACATTGCCGTTATCGAAAAAGGCTGGCTGGGCGGTGGCAACACCGGTCGAAACACGACCATCATCCGCTCGAACTATCTTTGGGAAGAAAGCGCGGCGCTCTACAACCACGCAGTCAAGCTTTGGGATGGCCTGTCTGACGAGCTGAACTACAACGTGATGTACTCGGCGCGCGGCGTGATGATGCTCGCACACACAGTGCATGACATTCAGGTGTTCAAGCGGCATGTGCATGCCAACCGCCTCGCCGGTGTCCAGAACGAGTGGCTGACCCCGGAAGAAGCCAAGGAATACTGCCCGCCGCTGAACATTTCCAAGGACATCCGCTACCCAGTCGTTGGCGCAGCCCTGCAGCGGGTCGGCGGTACAGCCCGTCACGATGCGGTGGCCTGGGGCTATGCCCGTGCTGCCGATGATCTGGGCGTCGACATCATCCAGAACTGCGCCGTGACCGGCATTCGCCGGGCAGCGGATGGATCTGTTGAAGGTGTCGAAACAGCCAAGGGCTTCATCAAGGCAAAAAAGGTCGGCGTTGTTGCTGCAGGCCACACATCCGTGCTGATGGAAATGGCCGGAATTCGAATGCCGCTGGAGTCAAACCCGCTGCAGGCTCTCGTCTCCGAACCGGTGAAACCCGCCTTCCCCTGTGTGGTCATGTCCAACACGATCCACGCCTATATCTCCCAGTCCGACAAGGGAGAGCTGGTGATCGGCGCGGGAACCGACCAGTTCGTCTCCTATTCGCAGACTGGCGGCATCCACATCACCACCCACACGATCGATGCGATCTGCGAACTGTTCCCGATGTTCCGCCGCATGCGCATGCTGCGCAACTGGGGCGGCATCGTCGACGTCACACCGGATCGCTCGCCCATCATTGCAAAGACACCGGTTCCGGGCCTCTTCGTGAACTGCGGCTGGGGAACCGGCGGCTTCAAGGCCACGCCGGGCTCTGCCCATGTCTTCGCACATACAATCGCCAAGGATGAGCCACATCCGATCGCTGCTCCCTTCTCGTTGGAGCGGTTCCGCACTGGTCGCCTCATCGACGAGGCTGCCGCAGCTGCAGTGGCACATTAAAGGTTCTCGACATGCTATTGATATACTGCCCTTATTGTGAGGTGGAGCGCCCGGAGCTTGAGTTCCGCTGCGGCGGCGAAGCGCATATTGCCCGGCCGACTGACCCGTCGACACAAAGCGACGAACAATGGGCTGACTTCCTCTACATGCGCACCAACACTAAGGGCATCTACGCCGAGCGTTGGCGCCACATCCATGGATGCGGCCGGTTCTTCAACGCCCTGCGCGAGACCGTCGGCGACAAGTTCCTGAAAGTCTACAAGACCGGAGAGCCGAAGCCGGATCTCGACGCCATCGCGAAGGAGGCCTCCCGATGAGCCAGCCCTTCCGCACCCATTCCGGTGGCCGGATCGACCGCAACAAGCAGTTGACTTTTCAGTTCGACGGCGAAGAACTGACTGGCGTTGAAGGCGACACCCTCGCTTCCGCCCTGCTGGCCAATGGCCGTCATCTTGTTGGCCGGTCCTTCAAGTATCACCGCCCGCGCGGCATCCTCACTGCCGGATCCGAAGAGCCGAATGCACTGGTTGGCATCTATCGCAAGGGCGACCAGACCCCGAACCTCCGGGCGACACAGGTCGAGCTTTATGATGGCCTGAAGGCGATCAGCCAGAACCGGTTTCCATCGCTCGACTTCGACGTAGGCGCAGTGAACGACCTTCTGTCACCGCTGTTTCCTGCCGGGTTCTACTACAAGACCTTCATGTGGCCGCGCGCCTTCTGGGACCGGGTGTATGAACCGATCATCCGTGCAGCCGCAGGCCTTGGAAAACCTCCGATCAACCCGGATCATGACACTTACGGCAATCTATATGCTCATTGCGATGTTCTGGTCATCGGCTCCGGTCCTGCCGGTCTTGCTGCAGCCCTTGCTGCCGCCGAAACCGGCGCCCGCGTGATCCTGTGCGACGAACAGTCCGAATTCGGCGGCTCATTGCTGTCCGAAAGCGATGCGACGATTGACGGGAAGTCGGCAACAGAATGGGTTGAAGACAGCATCCGCAGCCTTTCGGCCAAGGATAATGTCACCCTCCTGCCCCGCACGACGGCCTTCGGCTATTTCGCCCAGAACTTTGTGTCTCTGGCCGAACGCGTGACCGAGCATATGGCCGACCCCGATCCGGCCCTGCCGCGCGAGCGGCTCTGGCAGGTGCGGGCCAAGGAAGTGGTGATCGCAGCCGGTGCCATCGAACGTCCCATGGTGTTTCCGGAGAATGATCGCCCCGGCATCATGCTTGCCGACGCCGGTCGCACCTATCTCAATCGCTATGGCGTCAAGGTCGGGGACAACGTCCTTGTCGCAACCGCCTGCGACACTGCATGGCAGGCCGCTTTTGATCTCGCTGATCGCGGCGTCGACATTGCGGCCATTGCCGACATGCGCGAGAAGCCTTCCGAAGCCTTGCTGTCGGTCGCCCATGCACGCGGCATTCGTGTTGAAACCGGCTGTGTCATCACCGGGACGCAAGGCCGCAAACGCGTGTCAGGCGCGCTCCTAGGCCGAGTAACATCCGGTGGTGTCACGTCTGCGGGAGAAGTAACCTGCGACGCGCTGCTGATGTCCGGCGGCTGGACACCAACAGTCAGCCTCTATTCTCAGTCCCGCGGCAAGGTCGTCTGGGACGACACGCTGGGCACTTTCGTTCCCGGCGCCCCCGTCCAGAACGAACGCTCCGCAGGTGCCTGCGCCGGGGTCTATGGCCTCAGTGCAACCCTGGAAGCCGGATACAATGCCGGGGAGCAAGCGGCGAAGGCAGCGACCGGCAAAACCGCCAAGCTCGCCCGGGCAGAGGCAAATGGAGCCGATGCCGGAAATGGCGGCATTCTTGGCGCCCTGCCGCATGATCGCAACGCGTCCAAGGTCAAGGCTTTCGTCGACTACCAGAACGATGTGACCGCCAAGGACGTCAAGCTTGCCGTGCGCGAGGGCATGCACTCCATCGAGCACATCAAGCGCTATACAACGACAGGCATGGCGACTGATCAGGGACGTTTGTCCAACCTGAACGCCCTGCAGATCGCCTCCACCTCGCTTGGCAAACCGCTGACAGATGTGGGCCTGACGACGTTCCGCCAGCCCTATACGCCGACCACTTTCGGTGTCTTTGCCAACGTTTCGCGCGGAGACTTCTTTGATCCTGTTCGCCGCACTCCATCCCATGACTGGGTGGTGGAAAATGACGGTGTCTTTGAAGATGTCGGTCAGTGGAAACGCACCTGGTATTTTCCGATCAATGGCGAGGACATGCATGCAGCCGTTGCTCGGGAATGCGAAACAGTGCGCAAATCCGTCGGCCTTTTTGATGCCTCGACACTCGGCAAGATCGAGGTTGTCGGGCCGGATGCTGCTGAATTTCTGGAGCGGATGTATACCAACCCGTGGAAGAAGCTCGGTGTTGGTCGCTGCCGCTATGGCCTGCTTCTCAATGAGGCCGGCTTCATCATCGACGACGGCGTCATCGGACGGCTGGCAGAAGACCGTTTCCACGTCACCACGACAACAGGTGGCGCGGCCCATGTCTTTGCGACGATGGAGGACTATCTCCAGACCGAGTGGCCGGACCTGAATGTCTGGATCACTTCAACCACGGAGCAATATGCCGTCTGTGCGGTTCAGGGGCCCAAGGCCCGTGAGGTGATCGCACCGTTTGTGGAAGGCATCGACCTGTCGCCGGACGCGTTCCCGCACATGAGCGTTGCCACGGGAACATTCTGCGGTGTTCCTTGCCGCCTGATGCGTATTTCGTTCACCGGTGAACTCGGCTTTGAAGTCAACATTCCCCGCCGCCATGGCAAGATGGTCTGGGAGACGCTGGCCAAGGAAATCGAGAAGCACGACGGCACGGTCTACGGCACGGAAACGATGCACGTTCTTCGCGCCGAAAAGGGCTACATTATCGTCGGACAGGAAACCGACGGAACGGTGACCCCGCACGATGTCGGCATGTCCTGGGCCATCGGCAAGAACAAGTTCGACTTTGTCGGCAAGCGCGGCTTGCAGCGGCCAGATCTCGTTGCCGAGGGGCGCAAGCAGCTTGTCGGTCTGTTGACCAAGGATCCGAAGGTCGTTCTGGAAGAAGGCGCGCAGGTAACGAAACTGGCCAACCCGCCAGCGGGAACGTCTGCGGAAGGCCACGTCACCTCATCCTACCACAGCTCGGTGCTCGGCCGGTCCATCGCCCTTGCCATGGTCAAGGGTGGCCGCGACCTCATGGGCAAGACGCTTCATGTCCCAATGCCCAGCGGGGCCATCGAGGTTGAAGTGACCGACACGATCTTTGTCGACAAGGAAGGAGGCCGGGTCAATGGTTGATCAGGTAACCGCCGATCTCTATGTGCCGGATGCTGGCGAAGAACCGCTTCTGGCCATTTCCAGCGTCTCTATTTTGAGAGCCGCTCCGGTTTCACGCCTTTCTTTCCGCTGCCGGGACGATGCCCGCGCGGCGGCAGGCAAAGCCTTTGGCGTTGCCCTGCCCGCAAAACCTCTGTCAGCCGAAACCACGTCTGACCGCATCGCCTTTTGGCTCGGCCCGGACGAATGGATGCTGATTGCCCCGGAAAGCGATCTCGAAGCGGTTTCAGCCAAGCTAGAGGCCGCACTGGAAAGCCATCCAACGTCGCTTGTAGACGTGTCTCATCGGCAGGAAGCCATCCTCGTCTCCGGCGATCGTGCTGTCTGGCTGCTGAACACAGGCATTCCGATCGATCTGGACGTGTCCGCCTTCCCTGTCGGTTCAGTGACCCGCACCGTCTTTCACAAGGCACCGGTCATGGTGTGGCGAACAGGTGAAGACAGTTTCGTGGTCGAGGCCTGGGTATCGTTCATGGACTATGTGGCCGGTCTTCTCGTTCAGTCTGCCGGAGAGCTTTCCGCAGCCTGAGGGATTTGGTCAACCACCACCAATCAGAACGTGCAAGGGCGCCAATCAGGCGCCCTTTCTTTTTGCCCGTATGATTTGGCCTGCTAGCCTTCTGTCGGGCTTTGCGACTCCAAAATACTGCGTTATGATACGAAATGATCACAATGACGGGACAAGAAGCGTAATAATGCAGGATTTTGCACAAAGCTTCGTATTGGCAGGAACGCTCGTACTGGATGCAGACCCTGCACTTGTGCAAATTGTCGGCCTGTCGTTGCGCGTCACCGCCACAGCCTTGCTCGTTTCTGCGTTGATCGGACTGCCGCTTGGAGCCGTCCTTGCCATTGCCCGATTCCCCGGGCGTGGCATTCTGGTCGTGCTGTCGAATGCGCTCATGGGCCTGCCTCCGGTCGTCGTTGGCCTTTGCGTTTACATGATGCTGTCCAATGCTGGCCCCTTCGGCGTCCTGAAACTGCTCTACACACCCACGGCGATGATCATCGCCCAGTCGATCCTGATCACGCCGATCATCATCGCTCTTACCCGTCAGGTCATCGCCGACCTGAATGAGGACTATGCCGACACGTTCCGCTCCATGGTGGTGCCGGTTCACACGGCCATTGCGACCTTGTTGTGGGATGCCCGTTTTTCGCTGATGACTGTCCTCTTGGCAGGCTTTGGCCGGGCCATTGCCGAAGTCGGAGCGGTGATGATTGTCGGCGGCAACATCAATCACGTGACCCGCGTCATGACGACAGCGATTGCCCTTGAAACGTCCAAGGGCGAACTTGCGCTGGCTTTGGCGCTCGGCATGGTCTTGTTGCTCATCGCCCTTGCTGTCAATGCCACAGCCAGTCTTCTGAAATCGGTAGAAGGACGCTTCGCCCATGCCTAGTGTGGTCTCCTTTCCAGCAGCTCACGAGGAAGCACTCAGGCACAAACACGCTTCGCCAATGGCGCTCCGCGTCCGGCATCTGGCGTATCAGGCAGGCCCAACGCCAATCCTCTCCGGCATTGACCTCGATCTGACGACCGATGCGCTCACGGTGCTCATGGGCCCGAATGGCGCTGGAAAGAGCGTCTTCTTGCGGCTGATCCATGGCTTGTTGCAGCCGACCGTTGGCGAAATCACCTGGGACGGGCAAACACTGACAAAGGCGATCCGCAAGCAACAGGCACTGGTCTTCCAGAAGCCGACGCTTCTGCGCAGATCGGTTCGAGCCAATTTGCAATTTGCCCTTGGGCTGCGCTCCTTGGCTAACAGGAAGGAGCGGCTGGAGCAGGCACTGGAAGAAGCGTCTCTGACAGATCTGGCGAGCCGCCCTGCCCGCGTGCTTTCAGGCGGAGAGCAGCAACGGCTTGCCCTTGCCCGTGCTCTCATTCTGGAGCCCAAGGTTCTCCTGCTGGACGAGCCGACCACCAATCTTGATCCGGCCTCTGTCCTGATGATCGAACAGATCGTCCGCCGGGTGCGGCGGCAAGGCGTGAAGGTCATTCTCGTGACCCATGATCAGCATCAGGCAAAGCGCCTCGGCGAAGAAGTGGTGTTCCTGCACAAAGGCCATGTGAGCGAACACACGCCCGCTACAGACTTCTTCAGCAATCCGAAATCCGACGCCGCGCGAGCCTATCTCGGCGGCGAAATCCTCGTTTGATTTTCACTGTCCGGAGTATTTCATGAGCTTCTCGAAATTTCTCGCGTCAACCCTGTTCGCAACAAGCGTTGGATCTGCTGTTTCATCTGCAGCTTTGGCGGAAGATTTCATCATCGTCCAGTCGACCACCTCCACCCAGAACTCGGGCCTGCTGGATGCGATCCTGCCTGCATTTGAGGAAAAGACCGGCATTGATGTGCGGGTCGTTGCCGTTGGCACCGGTCAGGCTCTGAAGAACGCGGCAAACGGTGATGGTGATGTTCTTCTCGTCCATGCAAAACCGTCCGAAGAAAAGTTTGTGACCGACGGTTACGGCGTCGAGCGCTTTGACGTCATGTATAACGACTTCGTTCTCGTCGGCCCGAAATCCGACCCCGCCGGGATCCGGGGCATGACCGACGTCACCAGTGCCTTGAAGAAAATCGCCGAAACCGGCTCCGTCTTTGCCTCTCGCGGCGATGACAGCGGCACTCACAAGAAGGAAAAGGCACTCTGGACGCTGGCCGAAGTGGATGCTGCTGCAAGTTCAGGCGGTTGGTATCGCGAGACCGGCTCGGGGATGGGCGCAACCCTGAATGCCGCGTCCGGCATGGACGCTTATGCCCTGTCTGACCGGGCAACCTGGCTTGCCTTTGAAAACAAGGGCAACCTGGACATCCTGACCCAAGGCGACGATCGCCTGTTCAACCAGTATGGCGTTATCCTCGTGAACCCGGAAAAACATGCCAACGTGAAAGCCGAGTTCGGACAGACGTTCATAGACTGGCTAACTGGCGAGGAAGGCCAAAAGGCAATCGCGAGCTTCAAGGTCAATGGCGAGCAGCTGTTCTTTCCAAACGCAAAGAGCTCGGCGCCCAACTGAACCTTCAGGCAGAAACAAGAAAAGGGCCCGCTAGAGCATTTCCAGGCGAAGTGGATACCGGTTCGCCGTCAGGAAATGCGCCAAATCAAATATCTAGAGCACGTCGAGTGATTCAGTGAATGCGAGACGTGCTCTAGGGCCCATTTTTGTTTCGTGCGAGCTGACTGGTCAGGCGATGAACCGGACCAGAATGTGGTAAAGCACACCAGAGAGGAGTGCTGCTGCTGGTACCGTAATCACCCAGGCTGCAATGATGGTCATGAAATGCGAACGGCGAACGAGCTTGCGCCGCGCCTGATCCTCACGCGTGCGTTCAGCCGAGCGGATTTCCCGCCCGCCGTTCTTGCGTTCCATATAGGCAACGCGGCGCTTGGATTTCTCCGTATACCACTCGCGGAAGAAGCCAACGCCGAAGACCGCACCGACCGCAATATGTGTCGAGGACACCGGCAGACCGAGCTTGGACGCGACAATCACCGTGATGGCCGCAGACAGAGCGACGCAGTAGGCGCGCATCGGGTTCAGCTTGGTGATCTGCTGACCGACCATGTTGATCAGTTTCGGACCAAACAGCAGCAGGCCAAAGGAAATGCCGAGAGCACCAACGGCCATCACCCAGAGCGGGATCGTGACCTTGTCCGCAACTTCACCAAGACCAGCGGTGTGAACAATTGCCGCCAGCGGACCAACCGCATTGGCAACATCATTTGCACCGTGAGCAAAGGACAGCAGCGCAGCGGAACACACGAGCGGGATGGCGAACAGCTTGCGCAGGGACTGGTTGCGGTTTTCAAGACCTTCCGACTGGCGAATGATCAGCGGACGGGTAATGCCCCACGCCAGAACCGCGACACCAAGGCCAATCCACAAAGCCGTGGCAAAATCGATCTTGATGAGCTTCTTGAGGCCCTTCATGGCGAGGTAGGACGCGAAGGCGCCAGCCATGATGGCAATCAACACCGGCACCCAGCGACGGGCGGCGGCAATCTTGTCTTCCTGATAGATGATGAAAGTCTTGATGAAGGCAAGGAACAGCGCAGCAATGACGCCGCCAAGAACCGGTGAAATCACCCAGCTTGCCGCAATGCTGCTCATCGTGACCCAGTTCACGGCGGAAAATCCGGCTGCTGCGATCCCTGCTCCCATGACACCACCGACAATAGAGTGGGTGGTGGACACCGGAGCTCCAAGCCAGGTCGCCATATTGATCCAAAGCGCGGAGGACACCAGCGCGGCCATCATTGCCGCCACGAAGACACTCGGGCTGGAAACGGACGACGGGTCGATGATGCCCTTCGAAATGGTTCCGACAACGTCCCCACCGGCAATCAGCGCACCGGCACTTTCAAAGACCGCCGCAATGATCAGCGCGGTGACCAGCGTCATGGCGCGTGACCCAACGGCCGGTCCCACATTGTTGGCCACGTCGTTCGCACCAATGTTCAGGGCCATGTAGGCCCCGATGGCAGCAGCTGCGACGATGACAACCCCGCCCTTGGATTCGAACATGAAGGACGCGGCGACCACCGCGCACAGGACAATGAAGAGCAGCGCGAGACCCGGCGCGGCAAGTCGCCGGCCAAGACTGACGGTCGCCTGTTCCATCGAACTCAGCTTGTCGAGGTCCTTGTCCAGGGTCGGCTTTTGATAGCTTGTCATGGGGATGTTTCGTCCGGATCAGTGTCAGAGCCTTAAATCCGAGGCGTTGCCGAGGATTCTACTGGATCGGCGATACCTGATCCTCCGGAAAACTCAATTGCAAAAACGCGAAATCAAGCAATTTCCTTAGCCGCCTTCCAATCATGGCGAGATTCTGGCGAACTGAGTGCCACTTTCGAAAACCTTCGGGATTCCCGGACCTGTTTGGCAGCCCTGCACAACGCGAAGACAGCCTGAGGGGAATCGGTGTCGGACACTCAGAATGGAGTGCTTCCTTCAAAGCGCCGATAGCAGCTGAATAACGTGGAATGTGACGGCGGCAAGACAGCCGGCAATCGGGACAGTCACCACCCATGCGCCAATAATGGTCAGAAGATAGGACCTGCGAACCAGCAGCCGCCTGTAAAGCACTTCCCTGTTCGGACCGCGGCTGCGGGCAGCCAGCAGGCCGAAGATATGTGAAGACGCCGTACGACTGCGATCCTTGCGCCATTCTCGGTAGAACCCGACGCCGAAAATGGCCCCGACCGCGATATAGGTGGAGCTGACCGGAAGTCCGAAACTCGTGGCCAGCAGGACAGTGATCGCCGCCGACAACGACACGCAGAAGGCGCGAATGGGATTGAGCTTGGTAATCCGTTGTCCCACCACCCGAATGAGGCGCGGGCCAAATAGAATGAGGCCAAGGGAAATGCCCAATGCGCCGATGGCGCTGACCCAAAGAGGCATCCCCGCGCTCTGAAACTCCAGCGCCACCGGATCGAGCCCCGCAGCCTGAATGCGCTGGATCTCGACAATCGCTGCCACCGGGCCGACCGCATTGGCAACATCATTTGCCCCATGCGCAAAGGACAGAACCGATGCGGCAGCAACCAACGGCCAGACAAACAGCCGCTTGAGAGACTGGGATCGATTTTCAAGACCAACTGTTTGCCGGGCAATGACCGGACGGCTGGAGAACCAGCCAATGCCGCCAAGGATGAGGGAAACCGCAAAAGCCAGCCAGACCGGGACAAGCAGAACGCGGTCCAGCGCCTTGATCAGGAAGAAGGCTGTAAAGGCACACACCATGATGCCGATGAGGATTGGCAACCACTGTCTTGCCGCCGCCAGCTTGTCTTCACGATCAACAATGACGGCATTTATGAAAGCCAGAAGGCAGGCAGCCACGAGAGCCCCAAGCAAGGGAGACATGACCCAGCTGGCTGCAATAGTGCCCATGATTGGCCAGCTGACGGCAGACCAGCCTGCTGCGGCGATGCCCGCCCCCATTATCCCGCCAATCACCGAATGGGTCGTGGAAACCGGCGCCCCCACATAGGTCGCGATATGGATCCAGACAGCCGAGGAGACAAGCGCCGCCATCATCGCCGACGTGATCAGGCTCGCATTCATTTGCGGGGTGATGGGCATGATGTTGGTGGCGACCGTGTTGAGGACCTTGTCGCCGGCAAGCAATGCGCCTGCACATTCGAAGACAACAGCAATCAACAGCGCCGTGCGCAAGCTAATCGCCTTTGCGCCTACCGCAGGGCCAACGTTGTTCGCGACATCATTTGCGCCGATATTGAGAGCCATATAGGCCCCGATTGCTGCAGCCGCCGCCAGAATGATGGCGTTCGGATTGGAGATTGCCGCAAACTGGGTGGTCGCCACGAATCCGCAAAACACGATGAAGGCAAGCGCCAACCCGGGGCCGACCAGTCGTCGCCCAAGACTATCCGCCGCTCCTTCGACATAAGCGATCTTGTCCAGATCCTTGTCGAGAACCGGTCCCTTGTATTTCCGGGGTGGGTCCATGTCGTTCAAATTGATCGTCCCGCTTGTCCAAGCCAGATCGAATCTGAACTCGTCCCTGTGTCAGTTTGATGAATAAAATGCTTGCCCGGCAAAATAATCAAGGAAGTCACCGATTGCCGGTCATGTCCTTGCCGAAAGCTTCCAGAATAGGCTTCAATGCGGGCTCATCGACCTGCTCGACCGCATCCGCGACCGGGAACCACTTGACCTGCCGCTGGCCCTTTTCCG
Source organism: Roseibium sediminis (assembly GCF_008711325.1). Classification (GTDB taxonomy): domain Bacteria; phylum Pseudomonadota; class Alphaproteobacteria; order Rhizobiales; family Stappiaceae; genus Roseibium; species Roseibium sediminis. Next base: position 23,933 of record NZ_VXDB01000009.1, on the reverse strand, counting down.
GGTAGTCATCGAGCTCTTCGGTCACTTTCACCAGATAGACCAGAACGGTTGTGCGAATGTCGATACCTTTTTCGAGCCCCTTGTGGGACTTGAAGGAGGCATAGGGTTTCGGTTCAACCTCTCCCCGAATGCCAGCCTCTTCAAAAGCCTCAATGGACGCAGTGACATGGGACGCGAAGTGAAGCTCGGGCCATCCCTTTGGCAGGATCCAGCGCCCCTTTCCTCGGGATGTCAGAAGCAGGATTTCCGGACCATGATCTGTCAGCCGATAACACAGTGCGGCAACCTGCAAACGCGCGGGCTTCTTGAACAAACCTATCAAGGTGTCCAACCAGGAAGGCGACGGGGAATTATACGGCTCAGCAATTGCCATTTTGTGTTCGTTATTCTTCACAGCGTTCGTTGTTATGTAGGCAGCAGAGTTCCAATTTCCATATCTGCGGATGCACAATGTGCGCTTTACGTTACGACAAAACGGTGAATTTTTCTAGAACAAGCTACGGGTTTTCACGTGCTCTGCAGTCCAGGCACCTGGCCAGACCTCAGCATCGCCCTGTCGCAACTGCCGAACGATCCCGACCGGAACCGAGGCCTGAATAAAGATGTCCTTTCCATCCTCACCGTCCGTCGGATCAACGAATGCCGCCACACCGCGATGTCCAAGCTCTTCCTCGCAGGGAACGAACAGCGCCGCGCCTGAAAAATTGGTCATGTTCTGCGTGCTTCCCTTGGACGCCCCGATCACGCCGCACACGGCGATGCTGGTCATGAGTTCGACAGCGCGGGCCTTCGCGCAGTCATAGACCCGGTGGAACCCGGCCAGCCGTTCCGTCATCGAAGGAACCAGAACCAGATCAAGATCCGCCCTTGCAAGCAGAAGCGAATGTGCCGGCATCTCGATATCAAGGCAGATCACAATGGCCATTTTCAGGCCGTCCAGCTCGAACAGGACGAGATCATTGCCGGGCGTCAGCTGCCAGCTGTCGGGGTCCTTTTCCCCCGGTGTGAGGCACAACTTGTCCTGCCGAATGTCACGCCCGTCCGAGGTAAGCAAAATGGCGGTGTTCGTAAAGGACCGTCCGCCCTTGTGAACCGGAAGAGAACCGAGACACAGGTGAACTCCATATCGGCGCGGCCAATCCTGCACCCGCTCAAGCAACTCCACACCGCATTCGGCGAGGAACGCCATTTCATCCACCGGGGCAAGGCCAGCAGGCTTGAACGCCAGACAGGCTTCAATCGCATATTCCGGCAGAACGAGAAGTTTTGCCCCCTTCTCCGCAGACCGGCGAACATAGTGCTCAACATGCTCTGCAAACGCCTCAACACTGGCGGGAGCGAAGCCGACATTCAGCGACAAAAGGGCAATCTTGTAAGTGTCCATGGTCAGTATCCGATGCCTGGAGAGGTCGCCTCGCAATCAATCCCCTTTTCGCTGATGTCGACCATTTGGTCCGGACGAAACGTCAACTTGAACAGGAGAATATCCGGACCAGAATCCGGGAGATGATTTGCGAATACGATTCAGAAATGGCAGTAGAAACCGAAAAGACAATGCGTTTCAAGGCAGACTTCGGGCTTGAAACGTCTCTCAGAGAACCATGAGAGCTCCAAAGGCAAACAATGCGAATGTCAGCATCGTTCCCAGACGGTGGATGGCGCGGTTGCCCGGCAAAATGCGTGCATGTCCATTCCGGCGCATATAGTCCACCCCGGCAAGCGCACGGTCTGTATGCAAGTCGATCTGCCTGAACAGGTCGCTCAGCTCGTTCTGAGCCATGAATTCCCTCCGCCGATTTCTTCAGCAGGGCAACTCTAGGGTGAAGAACCTTGAAACTTGGTTAATTCGAATTAACGCAAGTAGCTAGCGCTGTGACTTTTGCGGATCGGCAACATCGATAATCCGCAGCTGGACACGCGGCGTTCCCTGCCATGTATCCACGGACAAGGTTCCTGCAACGTGAAGCATCTGCCCACGTCTTTCCAACATTGCCTGTCCATGAGGGCGATCCGCCGCCTTGAAGGCAATGGCCTTGATCTTGTTTCCGTCCGAGCTGCTCAAGCTGGCACGAACATGGCCGTTGCCGACAACATCGGCAAAGGAAACGCGGTGTGCCGGGAAGGCAAAAACCGGCTCGGCATGCCCCGCACCATAGGGTCCGGCGCGCTCCAGATACTCCATCAGGTCCAGATTGGCACCGCTGGCCGTCAGGGCACCGTCGATTTTCAGGTCACGTGACGCATTGGCCGCTTCAACCTGTGCCTTCAACTGGGCATCGAAATAGGCTGCAAGGTCTTCGGCGCGGTCTTTCCTGACCGTGAGGCCAGCCGCCATGGCGTGGCCACCGCCCTTTTCCAGAATTCCTTCATCCACAGCGCCGCGAACAACCCGGCCAAGGTCGACACCGGCAATCGAACGGCCTGATCCTGTCCCCTTGCCGCTTTCATCATAGGCGATGGCAAAGGCAGGTCGTCGATGAGCTTCCTTGAGACGGGAGGCAATGAGACCGACAATACCCGGATGCCATTCATTTGACCCGGTGATCAACACGGCGGGATCTTCCGACTGAATGGCCATGACGGCCTGCGCATCCGCCTGTTCCAGCATCACCGCTTCCATCGCCTGACGCTCCGTATTGAGCTCATCAAGCCGGGCCGCGATCTGGCGGGCATCGACATGGCCTTCCGACGTCAGCAACCGCGCGCCAAGGGCAGCGTCACCAATTCGCCCTCCGGCATTGATCCGTGGGCCGAGCAGAAACCCGAGATGGTAGGGGGACACTTTTCCGACAACCCGCGCAACATCTGCCAGAAAGGCAAGTCCGGGATTGCGGCGTTGATGCATGATCTCAAGGCCGCGTGAGACATAGGCCCGGTTGAGGCCTTTCAGCGGAACCACGTCGCAAACCGTCCCGAGCGCTACAAGATCGAGCAAGGCCATGAGATCCGGCACAGCCCGACCGTTAAAGAACCCGCGCTGGCGCAACTCCCTGTTCAGACCAACAAGGAACAGAAAGGTCACTCCGACAGCCGCCAGATGCCCCTGCCCCGACAAATCATCCTGTCGATTGGGATTGACCAGAGCGCGGACGTCGGGAAGCGTTTCGCCCACCTGATGGTGGTCGATCACGACAATCTCGAGGCCGATCTTGCGGGCAACCTCAAAGGCTTCATACGAGGTACTGCCACAGTCGACGGTGATCAGCAGCCGCGCTCCATCGGCATGAAGCTGTTCGAGCGCGGGGCCATTCGGGCCATAGCCTTCGATGATCCGGTCAGGAATGTGAATTTGCGGATCAAGCCCTACCCATCTGAGGTAACGGGCCAGCACGGCAGATGACGTGGCGCCATCGACGTCGTAATCACCGAAAATGGCAACTGCGGTCCCGGCCTGAACCGCATCGGCCACTCGCGCAACGGCCGCATCCATGTCGACCAGTGTCGAGGGATCGGGCATCAGCGCCTTGATGGAGGGAGCGAGAAATTCCTCAGCCTGCTCAGGCTGAACATCGCGGGCCGCCATGACCCGCGCCAGAACATCGGGAACGCCAAGACGCTGGGAAATCGCAAGTGCATTGCGCACCTGCTCCTCAGTCAAGCGATCCCGCCAGGCATTCTGGTTGAACGACTTTTGGACCCCGAGCACAAGACGGGCGGGCTGATCGATGCCAGCCAACCCGGTCATGATTTTAGCTCCGGATCCTGTAGTCCAACCTTCCGCACAGGTGCTCCTCAGGCCAGCTCGAACCGGTCCGTAAGCTGATGCTGGGCCTTGATGTAACGAACGGTTCCGGTGGAAGACCGCATCACCACGGTGTGTGTGGTGATCATGTTGCGACCGAACTTCACACCCTGCAGGAAGTTGCCGTCAGTCACGCCCGTAGCTGCGAACAGCACGTCCGGTCCGGCCATTTCCTCAAGCGTGTATTTCTTCTTGATATCGTCGATGCCCATGCGATGCGCCCGCTCGACCTGCTCGTCGCGGGTGATGACCAGGCGAGACTGCATCTGGCCCCCAATGCAACGCAGAGCCGCCGCGGCCAGAACGCCTTCCGGTGCGCCGCCGATCCCGGCATAAAGATCGATGCCGGTTTCTTCCGGGTCAGTCGTGTGAATGACACCGGCCACGTCACCATCGCCAATCAGGCGGATCGCAGCACCGGTTGCCCGAATGTCCTCGATCAGCCGAGCATGGCGCGGACGGTCAAGCACACAGGCGGTGATTTCGCCGATCTTGACGCCCTTTGCCTTTGCCAAGGCATTCAGGTTGTCGGCAATCGGGGCATCCAGATCTATCAGGCCAGCCGGATAGCCAGGGCCGATTGCGATCTTGTCCATGTAGCTGTCAGGCGCGTTCAGAAGTTCGCCTTCCGGAGCCAGCGCAATAACAGCCAGCGAGTTCGGCAGGTTCTTCGCGCAAATCGTCGTGCCTTCGAGCGGATCAAGAGCGATGTCGACCTTTGGGCCGTGCTTCGTGCCGACGTTCTCGCCAATATAAAGCATCGGCGCTTCGTCGCGCTCTCCTTCACCGATAACCACGGTCCCGTCGATCGGCAGGCGATTCAACTCCCGGCGCATTGCATCAACGGCAGCCTGATCGGCAGCCATTTCGTCACCCCGACCCCGCAGACGCGCCGCAGCCACTGCCGCGCGTTCACTGACACGCGCCAGCTCGAGGGTCAAAATCCGGTCCAGACCGCTCTCTGCAGCTACATCGGTGTTCGACATTAAACTCTCCAGTCCTGTCCGGTCCGCCCGTCTTCGGGTCTCTGCCGGTCCCTGTTCAGCTCAGTTTTTCAATACGGATCATGCGCGGTGCATCGGCAACGACACCCTTGGACAAGATGGCCTCAAGCGCTTCCTTGACGGCCTCTTCGGTTGTCTCATAGGTGATCAGGATGACCGGTTGCGGCTCGTCCTTGGGCGTGTTGGCCCGTGCCTCACCCCGCCGCTGGACGATGGATTCAAGGGAAATGCCCTTCTCCCCCATACAGCTGGCAATGGTCGCAAATGCCCCCGGACGGTCGTAGACCGACAGGCGGATGTAGTAGCCACCCTCATGCTTGCGCATGCCAGCGCGTGTGTAATCGGCAAGGTCGACAGCGGGCATGCCCAGCACCGGTGTGCGGTCGCCGCGCGCGATATCGGCTATATCCGCCACAACGGATGACGCCGTCGCATTGCCACCTGCTCCGGGACCAACAAGGATCACCTCGCCAACAAAATCGCCGTCAACGGCAACCGCATTGAGCACACCATCGATCCGCGCAATCGCGGAAGATTTGGGAACCATGGTCGGATGAACGCGCTGCTCGATGCCAGTTTCAGTCTTCTGAGCAACGCCCAGCAGCTTGATCCGGTAGCCCAGTTCATCCGCCGCCTGAATGTCAGCAGTCGTGATGGACGTGATGCCCTCGATATAGATCGTGTCGTCGGAAATCTTCGTCCCGAACGCAAGGCTGGTCAAAATCGCCAGCTTGTGCGCGGTGTCATTGCCCTCGATATCGAAGGTCGGATCGGCCTCCGCATATCCAAGCCGCTGCGCATCGGCAAGGCAGTCTTCAAAACTGATGCCTTCCGCTTCCATGCGGGTCAGGATGTAATTGCAGGTCCCGTTCAAGATGCCGTAGACGCGCGATACTTCATTGCCTGCAAGGGTTTCGCGCATCGTCTTGACGATCGGAATCCCGCCAGCAACGGCAGCTTCGTAATTCAGTGACGCATTGTTTTCCTCTGCCAGAACAGCAAGAGATACGCCATGTTTGGCCAACAACGCCTTGTTCGCAGTCACGACATGGATGCCGCGGGACAGCGCTGCGCGAACGCTGTCTTCAGCTGCACCGGAATCGCCGCCAACCAGCTCGACAAAGATATCGATGTCTGCGGTCTTGGCCATGTCGACCGGATCGGTAAACCAGGTCATGGCAGACAGATCCACACCGCGATCGCGCGTGCGGTCACGAGCGCTCACAGCGGTAACCTCAAGGGTCTTGCCGGTTCTTTTCGCCAATTGCGCGCTATGTTTGCCAATCAGGCGAACGACGGAGGCCCCAACGGTACCAAGTCCCGCTACGCCGACTTTCAATGCATCTGCCATATTTCAATGAATTCCAGTTCGATCAGTCTCAGCTCGATGTCTCGAGCTGGACCACGTTGTGCATTGTTTTGTCCGCGCTTTCAAGGAAGCGACGGACATTCCTTGCTGCCTGACGCAAGCGCTGTTCATTTTCGACCAGACCGATGCGCACATAGTCATCACCGTGCTCGCCAAACCCGATACCCGGTGCAACCGCAACCTCTGCCTTTTCAAGCAGCAACTTGGAAAATTCCAGACTGCCAAGGTGGCGGAATTTTTCCGGAATCGGCGCCCAGCAGAACATGCTGGCCTCCGGTGCTGGAATATCAAACCCGGCCCGCCCGAAGGATTCCACCACCACATCGCGGCGGCGCTTGTAGATCGCGCGTGTTTCGCGAATGCAGTCGTCCGGCCCGTTGAGAGCAGCGGTGGCTGCCACCTGGATCGGCGTGAATGCCCCATAGTCCAGATAGGATTTCACGCGAGACAGCGCATTGATCAAGCGCTCGTTGCCGACCGCAAAGCCCATGCGCCAGCCCGGCATGGAGAAGGTCTTGGACAAGGAGGTAAACTCAGCCGTGACATCCATCGCACCCGGCACCTGCAGCACAGACGGCGGAGGCGTGTCGCCGAAATAGATTTCGGAATAGGCCAGATCGGAAAGAATGAAGATCTCGTGCTTGCGGGCAAACGCGACGACATCCTTGTAGAATTCCAGATCAGCGCAATAGGCCGTCGGGTTTGCCGGGTAACACAGGATAAGCGCAATCGGCTTGGGCACCGAATGAATGATGGCCCGCTCCAGAGCATGGAAGAGCTCCGGCCCCGGCTCGGCTGGAACGGAGCGGATGGAAGCGCCCGCCATCAGGAAGCCGAAGGCATGGATCGGATAACTCGGGTTCGGACACAAGATGACATCGCCCGGCGCAGTGATGGCCTGCGCCATGTTTGCAAAGCCTTCCTTGGAGCCAAGGGTGGCAACGATTTGCGTGTCCGGATTGAGTTTCACGCCAAAGCGGCGCTGATAATAGTTGGCCTGCGCCTTGCGAAGGCCCTGAATGCCCTTGGAAGCAGAGTAGCGATGGCTGCGCGGGTCCTGAACAACCTCGGTCAGCTTGTCGACAATGTGCTTCGGGGTCGGCAGATCCGGGTTGCCCATGCCGAGATCGATAATGTCCGCGCCCGCCGCTCGTGCCTTGGCCTTGAGACGGTTGACCTGTTCAAAGACGTACGGCGGAAGCCGTTTGGTCTTGTGGAACTCCTCCATGGCGCGGATCCTTGAATCGACAATTGACACTCAGGCAAGACAGGATTCCCCTGCTGCTGCGCGGCCCTTTTATCAGCCTCTCTTCAAGTTCGCACCCACCTTTGAGGGTCTTCGTACTGAATTTTATCGATTAAATTCTGGAAATCGCCGATCAGGGCTCAGTTGCGCAGCTGGGTAGCCGCCTCGCCCCCCTCGATTTCGTCGAGAGCCGCCTTTCCGTGATTGTCTTTCAACCACAGCAGTTCGTCGGCGGTCGGCTTCTCCGTTGCTGCCTTGCTCGCGTTGTCAGCAGCGAGAGACCGCAGGTGATCCATCGTGGCAACACGTTCTTCTTCGTCGATCAGGCCAGTTGGCGGCGGTGCATCCGCAACGACATCGGCAGGCAAGGCATATTCATCGCTGCCGAAGGAAACCAGCGAATCCACAAGCCCCTTGTCCGGACCAAGCGCACATCCCGACAGCGCCAACCCAAGACCGATGGCCATTACGGTTTGTCTTTTCAATGTCACAGTTCCCTGTTTTCACTCGTTTCACGTCCGAAAGTGCAACAAACACCTATCGGATACGCAGAATCCTGACTATGCGAAAGTTGACCATGTCCTTACGAGATTCGCATTCGACGCAAGGGCCTAACCTGTGTCATAAATACCGTGACATGCTGAACCAGGCGCAAAATAACAACAAGCAATTCCAAGTCAAACATAGGCAACCGAAAAAGCCTGAACCATTTGAAAACCGGTAGCCCCCGAAGACGTTAACAGGGAACCTGCATCAATGGCCGACGAACGCCAGCATCCCATGCTGCAGTATATTATCAATAATCCGGAAGCTTTTGCCCAAAACCTTGCCAAGACACTCGAAAACACGGGAAAGGCCGTTGCCGCCTATCTCGAACCCCGTGAAAAGGGCAAGGTCGACAACACAGATGAACTGACAAACGTCATCAAGACGCTGGCCCAAGTCGGAGAATACTGGATTTCCGATCCACAACGGGCAGTGGAGGCCCAATCGCGCCTTTGGTCCGGATATATCGGCCTGTGGAACTCTTCCTTGAAACGAATGATGGGTGAAACCGCGGCGCCTGCAGTCGAAACACCGGCGCGCGACAAGCGCTTCGCCGATCCGGAATGGTCGGAGAACCAGTTTTTCGATTTCCTCAAGCAGCTCTACCTGATCACCAGCAACTGGGCGGAGACGATGGTCGACGACGCAGAGGGATTGGATGAGCACACCCGCCACAAGGCCGGCTTTTATGTGCAGCAGATTTCCAACGCGATCTCGCCTTCCAACTTCCTGATGACCAACCCCGAGCTTCTCCGCCTGACGCTGGAAAGCAACGGCGAGAATCTGGTCAAGGGAACCCAGTTCCTCGCCGAGGACATTCTGGCGGGAAAAGGCGATATCCGAATTCGTCAGACGGACCTTTCCAAGTTCGCTGTCGGCAAGAACCTCGCCATGACTCCGGGCAAGGTGATTGCGGAAAACGATGTCTGTCAGGTTCTGCAATACACGCCGACCACGGACACCGTGCTCAAGCGGCCGCTGATGATCGTGCCGCCGTGGATCAACAAGTTCTACATCCTGGACCTCAATCAGGAAAAATCCTTCATCAAGTGGGCGGTGGATCAGGGCCATACGGTTTTCGTCATCTCATGGGTAAACCCGGACGAGCGACAGGCCGAAAAGAGTTTCGAGCACTACATGAAGGAAGGCATCCTGAACACGCTGGATGTCATCAAGAAAGCCACCAAACAGGAAGAAGTGAACGCAATCGGCTATTGCGTCGGCGGCACCCTGCTGGCCGTCACACTTGCCTACATGGCGGCGAAAAACGACGACCGCATCAAGAGCGCGACCTTCTTCACCACACAGGTGGACTTCACCCATGCCGGCGACCTCAAGGTCTTCGTGGATGAAGAGCAGATCGAGATGCTCGAGAACCGGATGAGCGAGCAAGGTTATCTGGATGGCAGCAAGATGTCGTCAGCGTTCAATATGCTGCGCTCAAACGATCTCATCTGGTCTTACGTCGTGAACAATTATCTGAAGGGCAAGGAGCCCTTCCCGTTCGACCTGTTGTACTGGAATTCCGATTCCACCCGCATGCCGGCGGCCAATCACTCCTTCTATCTGCGCAACTGTTATCTGGAAAACAAGCTGTCGCAGGGCCGGATGGTCATAGACAATGTCACGCTTGACCTGAAGAACGTAAAAATCCCGATCTACAATCTTGCGACCCGCGAAGACCATATCGCGCCGCCGAAGTCCGTTTTCCTCGGCTGTTCCTGTTTTGGCGGTCCGGTCGATTATGTCCTGTCGGGGTCGGGTCACATTGCCGGTGTGGTCAATCCGCCGAACAAGAACAAATACCAGTTCTGGACCAACGGGGCGCCGAAAGGCGATCTGGAAGACTGGCTTGCAAGCGCCAAAGAGACACCGGGGTCCTGGTGGCCACATTGGGATACCTGGATCCGCAAGAATGACGGGGATACGGTGAAGGCCCGCAAGCCCGGCGCCAACAAGGTGAAGGTACTGGGCGATGCGCCGGGAACCTATGTGATGGAACGGGTCTGAAACAGCTAATCCAAACAAAATGAGCTGCCCGGCCACCGGGCAGCCCTTCACGTCTGGCTTGATTTGCAATCAGGCTTGCAAAGCGTTGGTGATCAACCCTCCGGATAACAGGCGCTTTTCCAGATCTTCCGGGCGCATTGGCCGCCCGCAGAAGAAGCCCTGCACTTCCCGGCATCCCATTTCCCGCAACTTGCGCAGCTGCATTTCGGTTTCCACGCCTTCTGCGACGACACACAGTCCCAGATCATTACCAAGCGAAACAATTGCGCGGGCAATACACCCGTCCCCGTCGTCGCGATCAAGATCGCCAATGAACGATTTGTCGATCTTCAACCGGGTCAGCGGAAACGAACGCAAGGTACTGAGGCTGGAATATCCTGTGCCGAAATCATCGATCGCCAGCATGACCCCAAGCGTTCTCAGCTCGGCCATGACACTGGTCGCCTGAACCTTGTTGCGAAATAGCAGGCTCTCCGTGATTTCAAGCTCCAGCAGGCTCGGGTCCAGCTTGCTCTCTTCAAGGGCGGACCTGACCGTATCGACAAAGGCGTCGTCGCTGAACTGGCGCGCGGAGACATTGACCCCCATGGTGCATTCCAGCCCATAGGCTCTGTCCCAGAGCTGCGCCTGTCTGCAGGCTTCACCCAAAACCCACTTGCCCAACTGGCAAATAAGGTCGGTATCCTCCATCAGCGGAATGAACCGGCCCGGAAACAGGGTGCCCATATAGGGGTGATCCCACCGAACCAGGGCTTCCATCCCGATGATCAGTCCGCTTTGGACATTGACCTGCGGCTGATAGTCCAGCCGGAACTCGCCCGTTTCCAGCCCAACCCGCATTTCCTCCAGAAGCGTCAGCCTTTGGGCAACACCGCTGCTCATGGATGGGGTGTAGAATTTGAAGACGTCCCTGCCCGCATCTTTCGCCTTATACATGGCGTTGTCCGCCCGGCTGATAAGCAATTCCGCGTCGTCCCCGTCGTCAGGAAAACAGGCAACGCCGATGCTGGCAGTCATGTGGAACGTGCGGCCCTGAACCAGAATGGCCTCTGACAGGGTCCGTCGCATCTCCACGAGGAAGGGAATGATCGCGTCCTTGGTCACCTTGTCGTGCCCGAGCAGGATCACGAACTCGTCGCCGCCAAACCGGACCACAGACTCATCCTGAGAGATGATGTTCTGCAGACGCTTCGAGATGATCCGAAGAACATCGTCCCCGATCGAATGGCCGAAACTGTCGTTGACGATCTTGAACTGGTCGAGATCGACAAAGACGATTGCCAGTTGTTCTTCCCGGGTTCTCGACCGGCGCAGCAGTGTTTCCAGCCGCGACTTGAACTCCAGCCTGTTCGGCAACCCTGTCAAAACGTCGTGACGGGCAAGGAAGTTGATCTCGCGGTCTGCCCGCAAGCGATCAATAGCGATGGACGCCAGACGCGTGGCTTCCTCCACCAGCCTCAGCTCGATTGGAGAGGGCTCGGAAACCTTGCGATTATAGAGAGCGAACGTGCCGAGCATCTCGCCCGTCTTGGAATAAAACGGTGTCGACCAGCAGGACCGCAGACCTGCCGACAGGGCGAGATCCTTGTAGGGCTCCCAAAGGGGATCGGTTGCGATATCTGCAACAATCACGCTCTCGCGCAAATATGCTGCAGTCCCGCAAGATCCGACATTGGGTCCGATCTCAATTCCATGGACGGCGTCATTATAATCTTGTGGCAGGGATGGAGCAGCGCCGAGCAACAAATGACGTCCAGTATCGGACAGCGTCAAAATGGACCCGACAACCCCATCCAGCTGATCCTCGATCAGGTTCACGATCCCTTCAAGGATCTCCTGTTCTCCCCCGCCCTTTGCAATCATTTCCAGAACACGGGTTTGGCCGATACGAAGGGATTCCAGCTTCTTGCGCACGGTAATGTCGCGCGCAAGCCCCATGATCCCGACAATTTCTCCATCGGGTGTTTTCAGCGGAAACTTGGAAGTCGACAGCCATTTTTTCACGCCGCTGCCAAACTCGACATATTCTTCGTAGTCGATATTGGCGATTCCGGTTGCGAAGATTTCCTGCTCGTCCTGAAGGAAACGGTCAGCTGTTTCCGTTGGCAGAAGATCGTGATCGGTCAGACCGGACAATTCGCTTCCGGTATCATAGCCGAAATCATGCGCAACGATTGCATTGGCAAACACGAACCTGCTGTGGCGGTCCTTAAGATAGATGTAGTCGGCAACTTCATCAGCAATGGCCTGCAGCCATTCGCCGGATTTGGCGAGGTCGGGCGCTCCCATCACCTGCTCACCGTCAAATGAGAAGGCCTGTGCCTGCGTATCGGGAATTTGTGACCTTCTGACCGCATCTTCGACCTCAAGATCGAAGGAATGGCCCTTTTTCTCACGCATCACCACTCAACCAAGGATTACATAAAAAACCATTCTCACCAGAAATGACGTTAGTCACCATTTAAAAGTTGTGAAATTAGGATAATTGCCAATTCAAGGCAAATAAATCCACAATTTAATATTTTTCAGTGGGTTAACACTGTGCATCGCAGTTTCCACCAAAGTCTGTGCGCCAAGTGAATTGCGACAACGGCGGCTGTGGCCTAATACTATCATGAAGATTTACACAAAGAGTTTGTTGATGATCACTCCCCGGTTCCAGGAAACGGCCAAAATTCTTCCGGTTCGGAACTTGCCGACAAGAGCCTTGACGGCACGGGCGAGCACCACTTTGCGGGCCCGTAAAACAACGCCGCCAGCCCTGGTTTGTACCCGGTTCCTTCTTCTTCCCAGCGCCTGCGCTGTCTTGTGGTTTCATCCGGATCTGGGGCTGTTTGTTTGCGGCGGGCTGCTTTTGTCGCTCTGGTTCTGGCTGGATGCCCTTGGACACACGCTTCCCCTGCGCCTTTCCCCGAGCAATTGGCTGCAAAAGGCAACCTTCGGCGAAATGGTCCTGATGAACCGCATGCAAGTCGAAATTCCTGACACCGACCTCAAGACTGCACGGGCCTTCTGGATCGTCGCTGCATTGAGTGCCGCGACAGGGTTATTCGCCGCCTACATGAACAACCCGATGATCCTGCCATCGGCACTTGGCCTGTATGCCGCATCCCGACTGGCCTACTGGCAGCGGATGGCAGACCTGTACGAACGCATGCAGGACGCTCATCCATTGTATCGTTTCTGGTCCATTCAGCCCGTAAACGACAATGCGCCGCGCAAGGCGCGGCGCAAAACGGCCTGAAGCGCCGTCAGACTTTTAGTCCTCCCGGCGTTTTTCCGCCAGCAAACCTATATAGGTCAGTGCAACTGAAGCCCCGGCAATCGAGGTGATATCTGCATGGTCATATGCAGGCGCGACCTCCACGATATCCCCGCCCACGAAATTGATATCGCCCAGACGACGCAGGATCATCAGCGCTTCGCGGCTCGACAGGCCTCCGGCAACAGGAGTTCCCGTGCCCGGCGCAAACGCAGGATCAAGACAGTCGATGTCAAAGGTCATGTAAGCCTTCGCGTCCCCGACCCGGTCCTTGACCATTTCAACCACGCCATTGACACCCAGAAGCTCGATTTCCTCCCCATAGAGGATCTCCAAGCCGCATGTTTCCGGCGCATGAGTCCGGATGCCGATCTGGATTGATTTTTCCGGATCAATGATCCCGTCCCGCACTGCCCTGCCAACAAAACTGCCGTGGTCGATCCGACCACCGTCATCCGGCCATGTATCCTGATGGGCGTCGAAATGCACGAGAGCCAGCGGTCCATGCTTGGCCGCATGAGCCTTGAGCAGAGGCCAGGTAACAAAGTGGTCCCCGCCGATGGAAAACAGATGCGTGTCCTGATCGAGGATTTCCCGCGCCTGACGCTCAATATGACCGGGTATTTCTGCATGGACACCATAATCGAAAACGCAATCACCATAGTCTACGGCAGAGAGCACCTCGAACGGGTCCATATCGAAGGGATACTGCGGATCGCCATCAAAAATGGCTGAGGCCCGGCGAACACCTTGCGGTCCGAACCGAGCGCCCGGTCGGTTCGACACCGCAGCATCGAACGGAATGCCCCAGATCGCTAGATCTACCCCGTCAAGATTCCTGGAGTAGCGACGGCGCATGAAGCTGAGCGCTCCGCCATAGGTCGGCTCGTGGGAGCCCCCTTTGAGGGAACTGCCAAGAAAGGCATTGTCGGTCGGACGCGGGTCTTTGGAGTGCATTTTAGGTCTCACGAAGTTAAGGCGCCAAAGCGCGCAAACATACCTCCTCGTTCCACATCCCGTCATCGCCGTCAATCGCATTGCGAACAGCCGCCCAGGGCGCAATGCTGGACTTCTCTCCCATTTCCAGCCTCCGCAAGAAAGTCCTCCGCTCTTGTCCTTCCCGCCAGAGCAGGAGTAAATGGAACGAAGCACAGGCTGTGTGGACGGATTGGCGATGTATTTCGCCGGGAAATGCAGTGTTCAATACAAGGTGAAACTGGCACAGGCGATGTGGTACATCGTCGAGCAAGGTGCGCCTTGTATTGGGCGATGCAGGCCCGGCCCTTTGGGTGGAGTAAACGGCAGAAGTCTGAAGGAAAACTGCCTTTGAACGTATGTTCAATACGTTCTACAGGCCCCTTTCCACCATCCTTTGCCGTTTGATCCACGAAATACGCCTCCAATCCGCCCACCCAGCCTATCCTTCAAAACCTAGAAACTTCCAGTCGTGAGGACTTACCCTTGGCGGACACTCACCCCAAGCTGCTGCGCGGACGCGTTCTTTCCTTCAACCGCAAGCCGGTTGGTCCTGACGATCATGATGCGCTTACCTATCTGGAAGATGGTGGTCTGCTGATCGAGAACGGGCGGATTTCAGGTCTCGGTGACTTTACTGCCCTGAAGGACACGGCCCCCGCCGAGGCCGAAGTCATTGATCACCGCCCTCACCTGATCACTTCCGGTTTCATTGATCCGCATATTCACTTCCCTCAAGCTCAGGTGATTGCGTCCTGGGCGGAGCAGCTGCTGGACTGGCTCAACGACTACACGTTTCCGGCAGAGCTGAAATTTGCCGACAAGGCTCACGGCACGCGCATCGCCGGTGCATTTTATGATGCGCTTCTTGCCAACGGCACCACAACCGCCGTTGCCTATTGTTCCAGCCACCCCAATTCGGTCGATGCCTATTTCGAGGAAGCCGAACGCCGCAACATGCGCATGCTGGGCGGCAAGACAATGATGGACAGGAACGCACCCGCCGACCTGTGCGACACGGCCCAGTCCTCCTATGACGACAGCAAGGCGCTGTTAAACAAGTGGCACGGCCGAGGCCGCGCGCTCTACACGATCACACCGCGCTTTGCCATCACATCAACCCCGGCCCAGCTGGAAGCGGCCGGAGCGCTGTTGAAAGAGCATCCCGACTGCCACCTGCAGACCCATATCAATGAGAACCACAACGAAATCGATCTGACACTGGAGCTCTATCCGGAGGCGGATGATTACCTGCGGGTCTATGAGAATTTTGGCCTGCTTGGCGAAAGGACACTTCTTGGTCACTGCATCCACATGAATGACCGGGAACTGGGTGTCATGCGCGAAACCGGCGCGGTAGCCGTGTTCTGTCCAACGTCCAACCTCTTCCTCGGCTCCGGCCTGTTTGACCGGGCCCGACTGGAAGGAGCCAACATCAAGACCGCCATCGCCACCGATGTCGGCGGCGGCACGAACTATTCGCTGATGCGTACCCTCGACGAAGGCTACAAGGTCCTGCAGTTGCAGCGCCAGCGGCTCCACCCATTCGAAACGTTCTACTGGGCGACGCTTGGGAATGCCACGTCCCTCTCTCTTCAAGACAAGATCGGTAATCTCGCGGTCGGGACAGAAGCGGACGTGATCGTGCTCAACGCCCGTTCAACGCCTGCGATGGCCCTGCGCATGGAAACCATCGAAACACTGGCAGAAGAACTTTTCCTTCTTCAAACCCTCGGCGATGACCGCGCGGTGGCCCAGACCTATGTGGCTGGACAGGCAATGAAGTCCTGAGAAACTGGGTGGCGGTGGTCTACCGCACAGCGCTGACTTGTTCCCCGACCCTGCGGCCAAGTGAATTGAGCACGAGTGGAACAATTTCTCCGGTCAGCAACCGAGCTCCGGTCAAGCTGAGATGGTCATCGTCGTAATAGAAGACGTCATCTCCGCTGGCATTCACGCAGACCCCATCCTCCTTCCGGCAAAACACGTTTCGCGGGTCGACCTTGGCAAGGTTAGGGTCACTGAGCCCGTCGAAATGCCGGATCACATCACCGTTTCGCGCCTCAAAAACCGGCATCGGGATGGTGAGTTCGCTTGCCTGCGGATAGCTCATACGCTCCTTGAAATAGCGATCAGGAACGGACCACCCCGCCTCAGGAATGGGATAGACCAGAATGACGGTCTTGCCCATGTCCAGATAGGAGCGCACGCCGCGGGCCATCATGTCGAGCCCGTTGGCAAGGGTTGCCGCCTCGCCCGAGCCTGAAACCAGCGGATCGGCGAAAGTCTTCGGCCCCATCTGGTCCGGCTCAACCCCGCCCAAACCATTGTCAAAACCATCGTCTCGGACATAGAGCGAATAGCGACCTGCGAGGATCACGGTCTTCAGCGAGCTGCTCTTCACATAGTCCAGCACCTGTTTGACGCTCTCGTCGCAGCGCGCTCTGGTGTGCCAATAGCCGTCAAACGGCACGCAAGCGGCCAGTGACAGGGTCGTAACACCAACGCCTTGGTCCTTAAGATCTTGCATGAGCGGATAGGAAATGGCCTCGGCATGGCTATCGCCCAGAATTGCAACGTCAACAGATCCATCGGCTGCCGGATAAGTGCACTCCGGGCGCGGTAAGGGACCAAGATCAATGCCGCCAGCCGCCGGGGTTTCGATGTAACAGGCATCCGTGAGCGGCGATGTGTCGTTGCGGGCATTATCAATTGACACAAGGGCCGGATCGAACCTGCCGGGGAAACCGCGCGAGACAGCTCCCCAGGCACCGAGGGAAACAACAACGATCAGCCCTGCGAGCGCGCAGCCGAGAACCCTTGCAGTCGACAATGAGCGGAACCGGGCACCCTGCCCCTTGCGCCAGGGCTGCTCCACAAATCGCCAGCTCAAATATCCGATCGGCAGCGACATCACCGCGGCGACCAACAGCAGTTCTGCAGACGGCGCATCAAGCGAGCGAATACGAAGAAAGGCAAGCAGAGGCTGGTGCCACAGATAAACGCTGTAGCTGACAAGGCCGATCCCGACGAAGGGTTTCATTGCCAACAAACGCCCGGTCAGCGTTGCAGGTCCGGCAAAAAGGATCAGCAAGGCAGTGCCACCAACCGGAAGCACTGTCCAAAATGACGGAAAGGGCGTGTTGCGATCAAAGAGGAAAAACGAGGCCAGAATCGCGGCAAGGCCCGCTGCGGCGAGCCAATCGTTTTCCCGCTGCGGTCTGGCGGTCAGCCAGAGCGCACATAGAGAACCGGCGAGCAGCTCCCATGCACGGGTCGGCAGGAGATAGAAATTCGCCCAAGCCTTGAACCGCCACCCCGGCTCGGTCAGCAGCAGGCTCACCAGTGCCGCCAGCACCAGCGTCCAGAACACCTTTGAACGCCCGAACCGCCAGGCTGCCAGCATAAACAGCGGGAAGAGAATGTAGAACTGTTCCTCAACCGCAAGGCTCCAGGTGTGGAGCAAGGGATTGCTTTCAGAACCGGTGTCGAAATAGCCGCTGTTGCGCCAAAAGAAGATGTTGGACGCAAAGAGTGCGACTGACGCTAGAGCCTTGGAATAGGTGGTCATCTGGCTCGGCGCCATCCACAGTGCCGCCATCACGCTACAGACTGCCAGCATGACGAACAGCGCCGGCAGGATGCGCCGGGCACGCCGTTCGTAGAACTCCAGAATGGAGAAACGACCCTTTTCGAGATCCTGCACGATCAATGCAGTGATCAGATACCCGGAAATGACAAAGAAGACATCCACCCCGGCATACCCGCCGGAGATGAACTCAAAACCGCCATGGAACAGGACTACAGGCAGAACGGCGACAGCCCTCAGGCCATCAATTTCGCGCCGATAATTCATTCAAAAAGCCAATTTCTTCAACATAAATGGGGGTAAGCCGCATCACCCAGCTGGCAGCAAACGTATCTGACGCCCGCTTGCCGGGAACTTCTGCGA
The DNA here is from genome assembly GCF_008711325.1 of Roseibium sediminis. Taxonomy (GTDB): domain Bacteria; phylum Pseudomonadota; class Alphaproteobacteria; order Rhizobiales; family Stappiaceae; genus Roseibium; species Roseibium sediminis. The sequence continues at coordinate 5,827 of NZ_VXDB01000009.1, read as the reverse complement.
CAAGCATTTCGGACTTGCGGCCGAGTGTGTCCAGAACCGGTTGAACGATCGGCTGGACAAGCAGCGCAGCACCTGCATTCGACAGATGGTCGTCGTCATAATAGTACACGTTCTCTCCAACAGCGTTGAGACACCGCCCCTCCTCGCTGGAGCACAGAACATCCTGCGGACGTACCTTTTTCAGGTGCGGATGATCAAGGCTGTCAAAGAAGCCAATCACATCTTCATTGCGTTTCAGGAACGCCTCCATGGGAAAGGAAAGCTCCTGAGCGCCGTCATTGAAGAGACGTTCCTTGAAGTAGCGATCGGGAACGGACCAGCCCGATTCCGGCACAGGATAGACCAGTACCAGGTTCTTGCCTCCGTCGAGATACTTGCTGATCCCCTCCTGCATGACATGGAGCATGTTGGGCACGAGGGTCTTCTCGTAGTCCCCCTCAAGCAGCGGGTTGGTGAAGTATTTCGGGCCCATGTGCTCGGGCTCTATGCCGCCGACGCCATTATTGAACGGATCATCGCGCGTGTAGAGCGCATAGCGTCCTGCCAGAACAACGGTCTTTATGTCACTCGACAGGATGTAGTTGACCAGCTCGGCCACCGGCTCGTCACACCGGGCCCGGGAATGCCAGTAGCCTTCGAAGGGAACGCAGGCGGCAAAGGACATGGTGGTGACACCAACATCACCTCGCCGAAGCTCCTCGATCACTTTGGATGAGAATGTCAGGGCATGGCTGTCGCCAATGATCGCAACATCGACGGACCCGTCGGATGCGGGAAAGGTGCAGGCCGGGCGCGGCATTGGACCGAGTTTCATGCCCCCGGCTGCGGGTGGCTCCAGATAACAATCCGAAATCAGCGGGGCGACATCGCTTCTGGCCGCATCAATGGCTGCAAGAGCCGGGTCAAAGCGGAACCGATAGCCGTCAGACATCCAGCCAAGGCTCGCCACCAGAAGAAAACCGGCAAGCCCCGCCCCACCCATGGCAAATATGCGCCGCGCAGCAGGTGTCTGGCGTGACGGATCGGGTCTTCTCCTAAACGGTTGCTCCACCAGCCGCCAACTGATCCAAGCAATCGGGAAACTCAGCAGCGCAGCCACCAAAAGAGCGTCCTGCGAAGGCTCGCCGAGAGAACGAATGCGCAGAAAGGCAAGCAGCGGCTGATGCCACAGGTAGACACTGTAGCTGATCAGGCCGATGCCAACGAGCGGTCTCACAGACAGAACGCGCGCCGCCCACGTCGCCTTGGTTCCGTAAAGGATAAGCAGGACCGTGCCACCTACCGGCAGAACCGTCCAGAAGGATGGAAATGGGGTTGTCTTGTCGAACAGGAAGAACGAGGAGACGACTGCGGCCAGGCCAACAAGTCCCAGCAGGTTGTTGCCTTGCGTCTTGCGTCCGACCAGCCAGAAGGCGCAGAGGCTCCCGGCGAGCAGTTCCCACAACCGGGTTGGCAAGAGGTAGAAATTCGCCCAGGCCCGGTATCTCCAGCCATATTCGGTCAAGAGAAGGCTGATCGCCGCAACGATCACCAGCGCCCAGAACACCCGGTTCCGCCCGAACCGCCACCCGAACAACAACACCAGCGGAAACAGGATGTAGAACTGCTCCTCAACGGCAAGGCTCCACGTATGGAGCAGCGGGCTCGTCTGCGATTCGACATCGAAATATCCGCTTTCCCGCCAGAAGAAGATGTTGGAGGCAAAGAGCGCCACAGCGGCGAGCGACCTGGAGAAAAAGCTCATCTGGCTGGGTGGCATCCACAGCCAGGCCAGAACAAAACTGACAAACAGCATCACCAGCAAAGCTGGCAGTATGCGCCGAGCGCGACGTTCATAGAAACGGGAAAGGGAAAACTGTCCTCTCTCGAGGTCCTGAAGGATCAGCGCGGTGATGAGATAGCCGGAAATGACAAAAAAGACGTCCACACCGGCAAAGCCGCCGGAAAACAGCGACACCCCGCCGTGAAACAGGACAACCGGCACCACCGCAACGGCCCGCAGGCCATCTATTTCGCGCCGATACTCCATATGCCCCCGTCACTGCCAGACTTCAAAGCCTCAACCATTCCCAGTTGTAGCCTCAAGGTCTTGCATGACGCTTAAGCGGTATGGTTAAGGCCTGTAATATTTTACGAGGGCAGGAACAGAAATAACTTGAACAATCTGGCAGGCCATTCGTTTTGAGATGCTCCTGCTTACATTCGAACTTTAGATACAGACTTCTCCGGAGGAGTTATTTTGTATCCGGTCGCAAGGTATTGCGGGCCAGATGGTAATAGTCATGGAAAAAATCGGGCGCAAACCGTGGGTCGGGGCATTTCCCACTCCCATGAGCGCCCAGAACCCATTTCATCCGGCCTCCACCAAACCGAACCTGCTCAGCACGCGCCATTACAAGACCCGTTTGCCTGTCTACAATCTCGGTCAAGGACACGCTGAGATCAGGCGGTCGTTGTTCAAAAAGCTCCCTGACTTCATATCGCGCGGTGATGGCCGGGATTTTTTCTCCACTTGGCCGATTGTCCGGATCAAGGGTCACTCGAACAAAGGTGGAGCGGTCGTAAATATCCTGACGTTCCAACCAGCTAAACCCCTCCTCACGAAGATACCTGTTGCCGAAACTATTGGCTGTTCCGGAGTTGAGGTAAATTCCTTCAGCGGTCGCACGATCAGCAATTGTCGGAGGGCTGACGCCCGTGCAAGTGGCTTTGAATTCGGCCAGATCTTGGGAATAGATATAAATTACAGGCGCCAAAACCAAAACGGTCGCAACGGACAACGCCCATTTCCGCCCCAAAGGACGCATCACAAGCGCTACGAGCAAAATCAGCGGCAACAACATGACCGGCGCAATGATCGCCCAAACAATCCCTATGAAATACACGCAAATAACTCCTGCAAGGACCAACACGTAAAACAATCAAAAGTTGCATAACGTATTTCAGGTTCGCGCTTTGAAATCAATTTCATACGGCAGCGACAGGTATTCCCTCAACATAGCGGGAGCAATACCCCGGCATGAACAATCTCCCGGCTTGCAATTCCAGATCAGCCAGCCTTTACGCGATGCCAATACAACGGCAAACCAAAGCCAAACAAAAAACCCGCCGGATTGCTCCCGCGGGTTCTTCGAATTTGAAACCAGTTGGTCCAGCGATTAGCGCTTGGAGAACTGGAAGCTCTTGCGAGCCTTTGCGCGACCGAACTTCTTACGCTCGACGACACGGCTGTCGCGAGTGAGGAAGCCGTTCTTCTTCAGGATCGAACGCAGTTCCGGCTCGTAGTGAGTCAGAGCCTTGGAGATGCCGTGACGAACAGCACCGGCCTGACCGGACAGACCACCACCAACAACAGTGGCGATGATGTCGTACTGGCCAGAGCGATCTGTCAGAGCGATCGGCTGTTGCAGGATCATCTGCAGGACCGGACGTGCGAAGTACTCGGTGAAGTCCTTCTTGTTCACGATGATCTTGCCAGAGCCCGGCTTCACCCAAACACGTGCAATAGCGTCTTTACGCTTGCCCGTTGCATAGGCGCGGCCTTGAGCGTCCAGCTTCTGAACATGAACCGGAGCTTCCGGGGCAGCAGTGCCAACAGCGCCGCCCAATTCTTCCAAAGATTGCAGCTCAGCCATTAGTTTGCCCTCAATCCGTCGTTCTTGGCATTCAGGCTCTTTACGTCAACCAGAACCGGCGACTGAGCTTCATGCGGGTGGGTCGGGCCAGCGTAAACACGCAGGTTGGACAGCTGCTTGTTGGACAGCGGACCGCCTGGCATCATGCGCTGAACGGCTTTCTCAAGAACGCGCTCCGGGAAGCGGCCCTCGATGATCTGGCGAGCTGTACGCTCCTTGATGCCGCCCGGATGGCCGGTGTGCCAGTAGTACTTCTTGTTTTCGTACTTTCGGCCGGTCAGGATAACCTTGTCAGCGTTGATAACGATAACGTTGTCACCACAGTCGACATGCGGCGTGTAGGTCGGCAGATGCTTGCCGCGCAGATGGTTGGCGATGTATGCAGCCAAACGGCCAACAACCATGCCTTCTGCGTCGATCACGATCCACTTTTTCTCGACCTCGGCCGGCTTGGCAGAGAAGGTCTTCATGAGATTGATCCGTATTTGATCGGTTAAAGAAAAGGGCCCGCTCGGCAATATGCCGAAGGAACGGGCCTCAAATTCGTTCGAGGGAGCTTATACGCCGAGCCCAAAAGTCCGTCAAGCACGTTTATCTGGAAGATGCATTAAATAATACTGCATTTTCAACGGCTTACAAAAACGGTATTATATTACCGTACTTCAATAGCGACTTTTCGATTGTCGTTACTCGTCTCGATCGTTGACCTATCGCCAAAACAGCGGATTTTCCCGTCTGCCTCGCGAATTCCGGCGAATCCATGACGCTTTCCAGCGCTGATACAAAAATATACTCGTGCCAAGGGCATGTTCAGAGGCTTGCGAAAGGACGGATTTCGGCAGAAAATATAGCCGCTGACACACTGCCACTTCTGAGTTCCTCGCCCCGATCCACAAGATAAACAAGGCGGGCAGAGCACCAACTGGCCGGACCTTCCGACCAAGTGACATGAAGAAGACCGGCACCTGTCCGCAGCTTTGCGCGAAAGCTCGTCGCGTATCGGGCCAAGGTGCCCAGGACCTTCGTCAAATGGTTTCCGCCCTTACATCCTACAGTTCCCTGCTGCTTGCAGGCGCAGCCTTTACGCTCACCATCTTCTGCTACATGGCATTGGGCGATCTCTACGCGTCCCTTAAAGTGCCCTCATGGCTGAACGGCGACGTCATGCGCATGATGCTTGGCGCGCTGCTTACCGGCGCGCTGGTCGCCTCCATCATCGGTGTGTTCACCGCCACAATGCCAATGCCCTATGAACTTCTGGGCGACTCTCTGGCCGCAATTGCCGCCCTTTGTGCGGCTGGTTTCATTGCATGGCTGGTGCATCGTGTTCTTCTTGGACTGATGAACCCGGGCCAGAAGGCTTAACGGCAGACTATCTGGAAGGTTGGCCCAGAAGCTCATCCAGTTGCCGGGCCAACCATCCCCGCGGAATGAGATGTCCGCCCTCGTGAAGATCAAGGCGAACCGAACCGGCTGAGCAGTCGGTCCAGACAGTTCTGTCGAACGACAGACCGCCTTCGGCAGTCCAGCGATAGTCATCGCTCGCTTCGCCGCAACCCAGCCTTTGCCGCCACAAATGCACCGGGTAGTCCGTGTCTCCATCCGACCCATACGGAAAGTCCATCACCGTGTCTTTCAAGCCATGGACATGGCGCACTTCCCCTGGAGCTTCAGGACAGGTCTCTTGCTGATCCAATGTTCCTGCAATACCAAGCAGGGCGGCAACGCCCGCTCCATTCTGGCAGGAATAACGCCACGCCATCGCAGACCCATAGGAATATCCCGAGAGATAGATCCGGCTCCTGTCCAGCGGATACCGCTTCGCCACATCAGCCAGAACCTCACTTGCAAAGCCGATATCGTCTGACCGCTCCGCCCAGAAGTTCCAGCTTTTTCGCAGGCCGTTCGGGGAAACGAGCAGCACGCCGCGCGTGCGCGTAGCCCCGGCAATCCGGTCATTGCGAACAGGATCGGCGCCCGTCCGCCCCCATCCATGAAAATGCATCAGCACAGGCAGCTTGCTGACACCATCCCATCCGTCTGGCGCCAGCACATGATAGGAGCGTCCGCTTTCAAGCTGACACGCCTCGTTCGGCCCACCACAGTCAGCCGCAGTCGCCGCCCCGCCGATCACACCGAGCTATTGTCAAATCTGGTGTCCAGGCGAGCGTCATGCGGCGGCTTGATCTTGG
>NZ_VXDB01000099.1 GCF_008711325.1 Roseibium sediminis | reverse complement strand
TTGACCCATCCGTCGAGGTCGCCTGGACAATGACTGTGACAGAGGTGCCAGCCTCGTAATCGAGTTGAGAACTGTCCGCGACGGTGACAACACCGGTTGAGCTATCTACCGCAAACGGGCCATCCGTGATGACATTGCCGGAACCATCAACAAGCTGGTAGCTGACTGTGTCCATACCATCCGCATCAGAGGCAGAGGCTGTGATCCCAACCGCTGTGCCGGTGGCTGCGCTCTCGGAGACGGTGTTGGTCGCAGAGTTGCTGTCGGTAACAGCGGTGACATCAAACTCGTTGACATCGGTCAGGTTGACCGTGAACGTCTCCGTCGAGGTCGAGCCGTCCGTTGAGACGGCCTGGACAATGACCGTGACAGAGGTGCCAGCCTCGTAATCGAGCTGCGAGCTGTCCGCGACCGTCACAACACCCGTCGTGGCGTCGATAGCAAACGGGCCGTCCGTGATGACAGTGCCCGAGCCATCGACAAGCTGATAGCTGACGCTGTCTGTACCGTCGGCGTCGGACGCAGAGGCCGTGATGCCGACGAGCGTTCCAGTTGCTGCGGACTCAGACACCGTATTGGTCGCAGAGTTGCTGTCCGTGACAGCGGTCACGTCAAACTCGTCGACGTCGGTCAGATTGACCGTGAACGTCTCCGTGGAGGTTGACCCATCCGTCGAGGTCGCCTGGACAA
>NZ_VXDB01000098.1 GCF_008711325.1 Roseibium sediminis | reverse complement strand
ACGTCTCCGTGGAGGTTGACCCATCCGTCGAGGTCGCCTGGACAATGACTGTGACGCTCGTTCCAGCCTCGTAGTCGAGTTGAGAACTGTCGGCGACGGTGACAACGCCGGTCGTGGCATCGATGGCAAACGGACCGTCCGTAATGACATTGCCCGAGCCGTCGACAAGCTGATAGCTCACACTATCCGTGCCATCGGCATCAGAGGCAGAGGCTGTGATCCCAACTGCTGTGCCGGTGGCGGCGCTCTCGGAGACCGTGTTAGCCGCAGAATTGCTGTCCGTGACAGCGGTCACGTCAAACTCGTCGACATCGGTCAGATTGACCGTGAACGTCTCCGTCGAGGTTGACCCATCCGTCGATGTCGCCTGAACAATAACCGTGACGCTCGTTCCAGCCTCGTAATCGAGCTGCGAGCTATCCGCGACCGTCACAACACCTGTGGAAGCATCGATAGTAAACGGGCCATCCGTGATGACAGTGCCCGAGCCGTCGACAAGCTGGTAGCTCACACTGTCCGTGCCGTCCGCATCAGAGGCAGAAGCGGTGATCCCAACTACTGTGCCGGTGGCGGCAGATTCAGACACCGTGTTTACCGCAGAATTGCTATCGGTGACAGCTGTGACATCGAACTCGTCAACATCGGTCAGGTTGACCGTGAACGTCTCCGTGGAGGTTGACCCATCCGTCGAGGTCGCCTGGACAA
>NZ_VXDB01000097.1 GCF_008711325.1 Roseibium sediminis | reverse complement strand
CCCGGGATCGTGGCCAGCCGCTGACTGACCTCGCTCCTGCGATGCCAGGCTTGTATCTTGCTATCAAGTCCGACGATCTCGTCCTCCAGTCCCTCCATCTGCCGGACCAACGACAACAGCGCGACCCGTGCCACATCAGGAATGTCGAGGTGGTCTCCCTGAAGCTTTCCACACAGGTCGCGCAGCTTGTGCGCACCACGGGCCGCAACGATCCCGAATTCCGCCAGATGGGCACGTAGCGCGTTGATCAGCATGGTGCGCTGGCGGACCAGAAGGTCCCGCGCCCGATGCAGCATCAGAACCGCCTGCTGATCGGCGCACTTGATCGCGACGAAATGCATGTTCGGCCGGGTAACGGCTTCGCAAATCGCCTCTGCATCGGCCATGTCATTCTTTTGCCGCTTCACATATGGTGTGACGTAAGCGGGCGGGATCAGTCGCACTTCATGACCGAGCGCGGCAATCTCACGCGCCCAGTAATGGCTGGTGGCGCAAGCTTCCATGCCGATCAGGCAAGGCGCGAGACCCGACAACATGTCGAGGAACGCACCGCGCCGAACCTTCTTTCTGAAAACAATCTTGCCGTCAGCATCAACGCCATGAAGCTGAAAGACGGACTTGGCCAAATCGATCCCGAGTGTTGTAATTTGCATGTGGACAGCTCCTTCCCACTGTTGGGTTCAACAACGCCAACATGGCACATCACGATGCCGGATGGTGGAGCTGTCCACACCATCAACTTGT
>NZ_VXDB01000096.1 GCF_008711325.1 Roseibium sediminis | reverse complement strand
GTCCGGATCTGACGACTGGCGCGCTCCGGTCGTTTAGGTGGCTGCCTGATCATGTGGCCTGATCATGTGGCCTGACTGGCGGTGTGTCGGTTGGGCAAACTGATCCAACGAGCTTTTGGGGAACCTGGAATTGACGTCTCTTGCCTGTCTCTTCAGATCCCTTGACTGCGGCTCCGGGTGGCACTCTACCCCCGCAGCCTGGAGCCGCCTTTTTATTTGAAGCCTGTCCGGGTGCAGCGCGCAGGCGCTGCCTCCGGACCGGCCATTTGCCGCACCCTTTTTTACGGTGGGCGGTTCTGGAGCGTTTTCAGGCGAAGTGGATACCGGTTCGCCGTCCGGAAACGCGGCAAAGCAAATTATTTTGAGTACGTCGAGCAATTCAGTGAATGCGAGACGTGCTCCACATGACCAACGACCTGGAGGCTGACCGATGGCCGGATATGTCGCAAGCAAGGTGAGAGCGGTAAAGGATCGCCTCCTTGGCCTGTGGCAACACGCGCGCACCAGACGGTCTTCTGCCGGGTTTTCTTCCGCTGACGATGTGTTCCGATCCCCGCATGAGGGAGGCCCAGGCGGCGGCAGTGAAGGGCGTGCTCACAGCGCTCTTCATTTCACTGCGGGCCCCGGCGTTGAGCGGGGGCTGCAACACCTTGTCCTTGGCGGGCGCGATGCTCCCCAAAGGCAAGGCGACAGCTGGCAGGATCACAGCTGGCAGGATCATCGCGCCGAGCTGGAGATCACCGGCTTTCTGGACCGCCT
>NZ_VXDB01000095.1 GCF_008711325.1 Roseibium sediminis | reverse complement strand
TGAAGCCAGTGAATCAGAAATCATCCAACAGCGCGAGGTTTTTGCGGGTGTCCAGGTGTCCTGTTGACTATTTGCTGATGCAGTTTCGCGGTCAAGTAAGATGAGGGAGTTGGAGTGGCGAAAGAGAGGGCGAGTCCGTTCTCAAATATAGAATTACCTAGGTGTATCGGTCGCCATTCTCAGCGCAGTGTTCGCGCACACGATCGATCCAGTTGTCAAACCAAACCCATGAATTCTTGTAGTCGCCCTCTTTTCCGTAAGGTGACTTCTCACGTTTTGCATTCAAGCTTTGCCACAAGCGCGTGTGATCCAATAAGCTAAAATTCGGATATCCACTTCCGTTAATACGGGCAACAACCTGGGTCGGCGTGTATCGTGTCTTGTCTACCTCCTTAAGGTGGACTGCTTTTACTGCCTCTGCCTCTTCAGATCCAACTTTGTAGAATTGGATTGCAGCATCAGCAGCGCTTTCCCTGTTCTTTACAATGGGAACAAATGCAACCCTGTAGCGATAGGCGGGATCTCCATATTCTTCATCTGTGAGGTTTTCTTCAAAGCTGTCTATCGAAGCTTCGATGTTTGCGGGAAGTTTCGAAGCTCGCTTTAAGGCAGCTCGCTGGTTCGGGTCGAAAGTCACAAATTGAAGAGCGATAGGAAGTCGCCTCTCTAGGCCGTACTGAACACCAAACAGATCTTTGATGGCATCGTTGAAATTGATCCTCCCCCTTTGAATTGGTCCGCCCCTATAGTTAGGAAACGGAGGATCA
>NZ_VXDB01000094.1 GCF_008711325.1 Roseibium sediminis | reverse complement strand
AGTCAAAGTGATTTCAAACGCGCTGCGAGGCCGATTTCGGGTCAGCGTGAGGAGATGAAAATGGCCGAAGGTGTTGTTTACAGCATTGGATCGAGAGCGGAGGCCCCGCATACGATCAGTTTCAAACCCCTCGACGGCAATTACAAAAAGATTGGGTATGTCGATCGGACATTCGATATGGGCCATACCCCCTTATTTGATACCGGTGAAATGTATGCGGGACGGGCGGTGAAGCCAGACCATGTTCCAACACGGGCCGAATGGGGCAGCAAGCGGTATCCGGTACCTGATGCTGTGCTTTCGTATGCGATGTATTTTGTGTCCGAGGCTTTCAAGGACATCATTGAGCGCCACGAACCGGGCGTCCATCAGTTCTTCCCTGTGGAAGTGGTCTACAAGGACGGATCATTTGCGCGGCAGATGTATTTTTTTAACATCTGCCATCGTCTGGATACGATGGACCGCGAGCGAGCGACTGCAGAATTCAAAAAAGGTCTCGCCTTTGACCCCAGCACCGGGGAATTTGTGTTCAGCCTTGAAAAGATAGGCAATGCCCATGCTTGGGTCGACAAGCATGTGATCTACGGTCGCTACCTCTCCAGCACCGTCGTCGATGAAATGAAGCAACAGGGCCTCACCGGCATTGTTTTTAATCCAGATAGAGCCGTCTAACCGAATTCAGTTTAATGAAAGAAGGACATTCGGATGAATGCTCGACTTCCTCAGCCTAGTGCCGAGAGACTGTGCAGATTTTTGTGCCCTGGCGCTTTGATTACGCCATTGGGAAGCGGT
>NZ_VXDB01000093.1 GCF_008711325.1 Roseibium sediminis | reverse complement strand
CCTCTCATTGGTTCTGCAACATAACGAAGAGGACGTGTTACGCGCCGTGGACAAGGCGCTGGAAGCGGGTGTGCCAACCAAGACGCATATCCTGAACCTTCTGCACCGGTTGATCGACCGTAAGCCGACGGAACATCCAGAAGTCGACCCACCGGACGCCCTGGCATTGCAAACCACGCCCGAGGCAAACCTAAATCGTTACGATGGCCTGAGACAGGCTGGGGAGAAGCGCCATGCGTCATGACCCAGCCGGAGCCTCTATCGTCATCATGCTGCGCAGCCTCAAGCTCTATGGCATGGCAAATGCCGTCGAAGACCTGGTCGCCCAAGGTGCCCCAGCCTTTGAAGCCGCGACCCCGATGTTATCACAGCTGCTCAAGGCTGAAATGGCGGAACGAGAGGTTCGATCCATCGCTTACCACACAAAGGTCGCCCGCTTCCCTGCATACAAAGATCTCACCGGCTTTGATTTTGCGTCCAGTGAAATCAACGAAGCGAAAGTCCGGCAGTTACACCGGTGTGAGTTCATCGAAAACACCGAGAATGTCGTTCTGATCGGTGGGCCCGGCACGGGCAAAAGCCACACCGCCACAGCAATCGGCGTCCAGGCGATCGAACACCACAGGCGCAAGGTTCGGTTCTTCTCAACAGTGGAGCTGGTAAATGCACTGGAGCAAGAAAAAGCGATTGGCAAGGCTGGGAAAATTGCTGAAATGCTGACCAAAGTCGACTTGGTCATCCTGGATGAGCTCGGTTACCTGCCGTTCAGTTCATCAGGTGGGGCGCTGCTCTTTCACCTGCTCAGCAAGCTCTACGAGCGCACAAGCGTCATCAT
>NZ_VXDB01000092.1 GCF_008711325.1 Roseibium sediminis | reverse complement strand
CAAGATCAAGCCGCCGCATGACGCTCGCCTGGACACCAGATTTGACAATAGCTCGACTTTGCATCGTCGGCAAATTATCACGTTTACTTATCAATAAATACAACTGCAAATTTCGTTTCTAAATCTCAAAACCTATCTTCCGAGACCAAGTGCATGGTTAAAAGATTCCGCGGGAATAAGCTGGAACGCTGGGAAGTCAGCATTGTCAAAGCAATGGTGGAAGCTGACAAGTACAATGACCAAGACATACAATCGTATTTCACAAGACCCTCGCGCACGATCAACCACGCTCGTATCAAAGAAATTCGCGACGGTGCAAAACACAAAGCGGTCGCCACTGCCTCTGTTGAAGAACTGAAACAGTTTCTGTCCAGTTGGCCAAACCTTGACCCAGAAACAGGCCTGAATGCCGAAGGCGACGAACTACTGATCAAGGCTCGCGAAGCAATGACTGCAGCCGTACACACTTTCAATGGAGCCGGACTGACTTTTCGTAGTGAGATCTTCATCGTGACTGCGATTATTGCATGGACGTATTTGCTGCACGCTTGGTTCAAGCGAAAAGGCATTGAATACCGCTATGTGAAAGATGGTGAGGTTCAAAAGACGAAAGAGGGCGCAGACAAGTATCTAGAGCTTGGCGCGTGTCTACGCCACGAAAAGTCACCCATTTCCGAGGGAGCAAAAAGGAACTTGGAGTTCTTGCTGGGAATTCGCCACGAAATCGAACACCGCTCCACCTCACGTATTGACGATTTTCTCAGTGCAAAGCTGCAAGCCGCCTGTCTTAATTTTGATCAGCCCCACCTAAGCGGTCCAGTTTGAATGTTAGTGCATGATTAGCCTGGG
>NZ_VXDB01000091.1 GCF_008711325.1 Roseibium sediminis | reverse complement strand
GGCTCTGTTGCAAACTTGCGCGCGGGGCGCATGAGGCCTTCCGTTAGGCGCAATTATGCTGCGAGTTGGGCTTCAAGCATGGCAACCGCTTCGGCCATTACACATGGTCCGACACCGAAGGCGCGTTCGATCATGCGTTTTTCGCCGACCGGGTCACGGGTCAGATTGAAGGCACGGCCTTGGCCTTTGCGCAGGGCCCGCATCACTTCAAAACCCTTGATGGTTGCATAGGCCGTCTTCATCGATTTGAAGCCGCGCACCGGTTTGATCAACTGCTTGAGCTTGCCGTGATCGGCCTCCAGCACGTTGTTCAGGTACTTTACCTGGCGGTGCTCCACGTCCTTCGGACACTTGCCCTCCTTTTTCAGCTCGCGGATAGCCTGAGTGTAACAACCAGCCTTGTCGGTATTGATCCTGGACGGCTTTTCCCAATCGTTACAGGCACGAAGCGCCTTGCCGAGAAAGCGTTTTGCGGCCTTCGCATTGCGGGTCGAAGACAAATAGAAATCAATCGTGTTTCCCAGTTTATCGACTGCCCGGTACAGGTACGTCCACTTGCCGCGCACCTTGATATAAGTCTCGTCAACCCGCCAACTGTCGGACATTGGGCGCCGCCATTGCCAACGCATCCGTTTCTCCATCTCGGGTGCATATTTCTGAACCCAGCGGTAGATGGTGGAATGATCAACCAACACACCGCGTTCAGCCATCATCGTTTCCAGGTCGCGGTAACTGATGCCATACCGGCAATACCAGCGAACAGCCCAGAGAACGACTTCGCCACTGAAATGACGGCCTTTGAATGTACTCATGAAATCAACAACCTGCTCTGCAAAAGCTGCTTCTCTCACCACAGAAAGAAATTTGCAACAGAGCC
>NZ_VXDB01000090.1 GCF_008711325.1 Roseibium sediminis | reverse complement strand
CCAACATGGCACATCACGATGCCGGATGGTGGAGCTGTCCACACCATCAACTTGTTGAATTTAGGGTGCAGCCCCCCTTCTGGGCGGAATTCAGGCGTTCATTTCTCCAGTGTAATCTTGCCATAATGCGAATGCGTCTGCCCTTGCGTGCCGGTATGAAGGTGCGGACAGTTTATATCGACGCGGCCGGAAGATCGTGTTGATCTGATCATGGGCTGACAGAAATCGTTGGGCTTGGCGGGCTGACTTGAACCGGCCCATGATCTTCTCCCGTTTCCGTGTCGGACGGTGGGAATTCTCAATCCGGTTATTCAATCCCTTGGGAGCGGGTGGACCAGCATCGGGAGCAAGGGCCCGAACCGGCTTGGTGTAGCTGCGCAGCTTGTCGGTCACCACGACCCTTGGCTCGCCAAATTGCGTAACCAGCGCGCTAAAGAAACGCTTGGCCGCTTTTGCGTTTCTGCGAGATTGCACCAGGATATCCAGCACGTCTCCATCCCCGTCAATCGCCCGCCAGAGCCAGTATTTCACGCCGCCAATGACGATCACCGCCTCATCCAGATGCCATTTGCTATTGGGCTTTGGCCGGTCCCGGCGAATGCAGCGCGCAAAATGTCGGCCGAACCGGTTCACCCACTTGCGGATCGTTTCCCGGCTGACACAAATACCCCGCTCTGCCAGGAGGTCTTCAGCATCCGCCGTACTCAACGCAAACCGGTGATAGACCCAGACCGCATAGGAAATGATCGAACGGGGAAAACGAAACCCCTTAAGGCATGGAAAATCAAGACGCTCAAACATCAGAGCGATCTACCAAAGCCGCGCACGATCAACAAGTTGATGGTGTGGACAGCTCCACCATCCGGCATCGTGATGTGCCATGTTGG
>NZ_VXDB01000008.1 GCF_008711325.1 Roseibium sediminis | reverse complement strand
AAGCCAGTGAATCAGAAATCATCCAACAGCGCGAGGTTTTTGCGGGTGTCCAGCTTGTCTACAAGTCCTGAAGGCGACCGGCTGCATTCCCGCAAGCTCAGAAGCTTTGCTGAGACCGCGTTCCAGTAACGAGGCAAAGGGGCTGCAAGCCCCAGCCATGGAGCAAACAAAAAACGCACGGCTGGAAGGCCGTGCGTTTTTCTTGTTTTTAATCGGCGCAACGCGCGCCGTGAAATTGCTTATTCGGCTTCGTCAGCCGGGTGGGCGTTCAACAGGCCGTAGCGCTCTTCGCCGATATTGCCGAGAAGCTCCAGCTGGGTCTCAAGGAAGTCGATATGGCCTTCCTCGTCCTTCAGCAGTTCCTCGAAGATGGCCATGGAGACATAGTCGCCTTCATCACGGCACACATCGCGGGACTTCTTGTAGGAGGTGCGGGCTTCGTATTCACCAGCCAGATCGGCTTCCAGAACTTCCTTGATGTTCTGGCCGATCTTCAGCGGCGCAACCTTTTGCATGTTCGGGTGGCCTTCAAGGAAGATGATGCGATCCACCAGCTTGTCGGCGTGCTGCATCTCCTCGATGGATTCCTCGCGCTCCTTCTTGGCAAGGCGCGTATAGCCCCAGTCGGCCAGCAGACGGTAGTGCAGCCAGTACTGGTTGATTGCCCCCAGTTCCAGGAACAGAGCTTCGTTCAGACGTTCGATAACTTTTTCACTACCCTTCATGGCGCGGTGCCTCCATCTGTGTGGTTATGCGGATTATAGTTTAGAATAATTCTAGACTGCATGTAAGCCCCGCCAAGCCCGAAAAGGGATAAAATTGTCAGTTTCCAAATTAATTTTTTGACGCAGCGGCCTTGGTGGGTTGGGCCACATTTATAGGCGTCAATTCAAGTCTTGTCGCTTGGTAAATAATAACTAATTCGTGTGTCGGTGGTCTTGTAAATAGTGCCGATCTAACCGTCCAGCCCTGTCGCCACCGCCTTGCGCATGACGGTTGGCAGCGCTTCTCCAGGAAGGGCATCGATCTCTGACCACCAGCACCCATCCGGCAGTGGAAGGCTCTTTGGCGCGACGGCAACATAAATGCTCAGTTCCAGATGGAAATGGGTGAAGGTGTGGCGAACCACATCGACTTTCTTGCGCCAGCCCAGCGGGGCAGGGGCTTGGGATAGGGCATCTGCCGTGTCGAATGTCTCGCTCCACTCGGTCCCCGGCACTTCGCTCATTCCGCCGAGCAGTCCCTTGGCGGGGCGTCGGCGCAAGAGAACCGCTCCATCGCTCTCCCGTCTGAAAACAAAGGCTGCGCCGTAACGGGTTGGCTTTGCTTTCTTGGGCGCCTTGCGTGGCAAGCTTTCAGCTGTGCCGTTTGCGCGGGCCCGGCATTGCTTCATCCATGGGCACAATCCACAGGCGGGTCTCCGAGGTGTACAAATCGTGGCACCAAGATCCATGACGGCCTGCGCAAAATCTCCCGGCCGATCATCGGGTGTGAGCGTCGCCATTGCGGCCTTGATCGGAACCTTTGCCGCGGGCAATTGCTCTTCAATTTCAAGCAGGCGGGCAAGAACCCGTTCCACATTCCCGTCGACCACGGCGGATGGCCGGTCAAATGCGATTGCAGAAATGGCAGCTGCCGTATAGGGGCCGATACCCGGAAGCGCCAGCAGCTCCTCTTCCGTATCCGGGAACCTGCCTGCATGGACGGCAGCAACCGTCTCGGCGCATTTCTTCAGGTTCCGCGCCCGTGAGTAATACCCAAGGCCGGCCCAGGCTTTCATTACGTCTTCTTCATCGGCTGCCGCCAGATCCAGAACTGATGGCCACAACTGCGTGAACTTGATGAAATAGTCTTTCACTGCCGCAACGGTGGTCTGCTGCAGCATGACCTCTGACAACCAGATCTGATAGGGGTCCGGTATCACACCAACAGCGCGGTCGGATGGTGACACTCGCCAGGGCAGGGCCCTTGCGTTGCGATCGTACCAATTGAGAAGGGCAAGAGTTTCACTTTGATCTGGCATGCAGCAAACCTGTATCTGCCGGATGCAAATTCAAGTGGGATCTTGATCTGGCTGGGGAAAAGCAGGGGAAAACATAGGCATAGCTTGTACTTAACTGGCCACGTCTTCTTTTTGTCGCATTAAGCGATGTATCGTTACGAACGAAGCAGCAAGAACGCGGCGGCATGGTTGTCTTGAAAAACGTGCTGCAAACAAGGCTGAAGCCACTTGAGAGCGAACGCAAGCCGAAAGGATCGGCGTTCAAGGAACGCCCGGAATCTCGCCGACCTTGTCGGCGATGCGGTTTCTGCTGCTTGCAAGAAGCGCGGCTTTGCTTCCGCCGAACTGCTCGCCTCCTGGCCCGATATTGTCGGGCCGCGGTATGCCACTCGGGTCCGTCCCGTTCGACTGATCTGGCCACGGCAGATGGACAATGGAGATCGGACGACAGGCGAAATTCCGTCAGCGACACTGCAAGTCTACACGGACGGGGCAACTGCCCTGATGCTGAGCCACGAAACCGGCCAGATCCTGTCAAACATCAACACGTTCTTCGGTTGGTCGGCCGTTTCCCGGATCAAGATTGTGCAAAAGCCGGTGGTTGTTCCCTCCCAACCGACCAGACGCAAGCTGCGTGAGTTGACTGACGATGAGCGCCGTGCGCTCGACAGCAAGCTCTCAAACGTTGAGAATGATCGCTTGAAAACGGCGCTGCAGAAACTTGGCGCACAGGTTATCGCCAGAAAATCTGCCGGTTAGCCGACGTTTTCACACCTCTGTGATGCTTTGCGAAAGCGCCATCCTGTTTCCTGCCATAATTTCCGCTTTTGGTTGACGTCGAAGGCCGGAAGGGGCACATCCAGAGGAAAGCCCGAACGGCGCCTATTAATAGTGACAGGAAACCGACACGTGACCGTATCTCGCAGAACGTTCTTGAAAACCTCGGTCGGATTGGCCGCTGCTGCCGGACTGGTGGGCATGCCCGCAATTGCTCTTGCCGAAAGCGTTGATCTGGAGGCGCTGCTGACGCCGGGCCCGCTGGGTGACAAGATCCTTGGCGATGCGGATGCTCCGGTCACGATCGTGGAATATGCATCCATGACCTGCGGCCATTGTGCGAATTTCCACAAGAACACCTATCCGGAACTGAAGAAGAACTATATCGAGACCGGCAAGGTGAAGTTCATATTCCGTGAATTCCCGCTCGATCCGGTTGCTGCAGCCGCCTTCATGCTGGCCCGGTCTGCCCCTGCTGACAAGTATTTCGAGATCGTGGACACCATGTTCGAAAACCAGCGTGCATGGGCGTTCAGCGACAATCCCTACAATTCACTGCTGAATTTCTCCAAGCAGATCGGATTTACACAAGAGTCTTTCGAAGAGGCCTTGAAAAACCAGAAGCTTCTTGACGCAATAAACGCAGTCAGGGAGCGCGGTGCAGGCGAATTCAAGGTAACCTCCACTCCGACTTTCTTCATCAATGGTGAAAAGCACCCGGGAGCCTTGCCGTTTGATCAGATGTCCAAGCTCATCGACGCCGAACTTTGAGGCTGATCCCCGCCGACGGATCGGTGGGGGCGAGAGCTTGACCGGCAGGTTTGAAATATCGGCGCGTCCCGCACACCGTGGGGCGCGCCGATGAAGTTTTCCAAGCTGCGCGTTGCCGGGTTCAAGTCCTTTGTGGAGCCGATGGAGTTTGTCATCGGCGACGGGCTGACGGGGGTCGTCGGCCCGAACGGCTGCGGCAAGTCCAATCTTGTCGAGGCGCTGCGCTGGGTGATGGGGGAAAACTCCTACAAGAACATGCGCGCCTCCGGCATGGATGATGTCATCTTCTCCGGCAGTCTGAACCGTCCCGCGCGCAACACGGCCGAAGTGGTCCTGTTTCTGGAGAACAATGACCACACCGCGCCGCAGGCCTTCAATGCTGCCGACATGCTGGAGGTCAGCCGCCGGATCGAACGTGAGGCTGGATCCAACTACAAGATCAACGGCAAGGATGTGCGTGCCCGTGATGTGCAGCTGCTCTTTGCCGACGCCTCCACCGGTGCGCGCTCTCCGGCCATGGTGCGGCAGGGGCAGATCGGCGAGCTGATTTCTGCAAAGCCGACCTCCCGCCGCAAGATTCTGGAGGAGGCTGCCGGCATTTCCGGGCTGCATTCGCGCAGGCACGAAGCCGAAATCAGGCTGCGCGCTGCCGAGCAGAACCTTGAGCGTCTGGAAGATGTGCTCGTGCAGATCGACGGCCAGCTGGACAGCCTGCGCCGCCAGTCGCGTCAGGCGACGCGCTATCGAAACCTCTCATCAGAAATCCGGGGCGCGGAAGCCGCCATTCTTTATCTGCGCTGGGAAGATGCCCGCACGGCGCTGGAAACGGCCGAGGCCCAGTTTCATGAGGCACAAAAGGCCGTCAACGAGGCAACGGCCATTCAGGCCGAAACAGCTCGTGTTCAGGCGATTGCTGCCCACAAGCTACCAGAACTGCGCGATGCTGCTGCGCGCGCGGCGGCCACCTTGCAGCGGCTGGTTCTGGCGAGAAACGATCTCGATGCCGACGAACGCCGCATAAAGGAGCGCCTGCAGGACATCGAGCGGCGACTGGCGCAACTGGCCGAGGACATTTCCCGCGAAGAGCGGATGGTGAGTGAAAACGACGAGGTTCTTGAACGCCTTGCCGAAGAGCGCGCTGAACTGCTGGAAGAAAACGAGACGGTGCTGGAGCGCTCCGAAGGGGCCAGGGAAAAGGTTCTTGAAGCCGAAGAGCGGGTACGCGAACTGGAGAGCGTGCTAGGCGAACGCACGTCTGCGCAGGCGCGGGCCGTGGCAGAGCGCCAGCAACTGGATCGAATGGTCGCCGATGCCCGTCAGCGGAGTGAGCGTCTGGCCGGGCAGGCAGGTGATGCGGAGACGGCTCTTGCTGCCATTACGGCCGAGTTGGATCAGGTGGACGGGGTTGCCGAGCGGCGCGAGGCCGTGGAACTGGCCGAAGAAAGCCTTGCAGAAACCGAACTGGCCGTAGAGAGCGCAGAGGAAGCCACAACCGGCGCTCGCGAGAGGGAACAGGTGAGCCGTTCCGGACTGTCGGAAGTCGAGCGGGCGCTTTCCAGTCTGGAAACGGAAGCGCGCACGCTTGAAAGCATCCTGTCCGCAGCAAGCGGTTCGGAATGGTCTCCCATCGTCGATACAATGAAGGTTGAAACCGGCTCCGAAACGGCGTTGGGCGCAGCATTAGGTGAAGACCTTGAGGCGGCAGACACGGAAGACGCGCCGGTTCATTGGGGGGATGTGCTGGTCCTCATAGATGACCCTTCCTTGCCAGCCGGTGTCCGCCCGCTATCCGATGTCGTCGAGGCTCCGAAGAAACTTGCCCGCCGTCTTGCCCAGATCGGCCTCGTTGAAAAGGCGCAAGGGCAGGAACTGCAGCGACAGCTCAAGCCGGGGCAGCGGCTTGTCTCCCGAGAAGGGGACTTGTGGCGCTGGGACGGTTTCGTGGTGCGCGCCGATGCTCCGACCCCTGCCGCACAACGCCTTGCCCAGAAGAACCGTCTTTCCGAACTTGCCGATCAGATCGAAGGTGTTCGTCGCACGGTATCTGACAAGCAGGCCGATATGGAACAGGCGGCGAGCGCAGTTCGTCAGGCCGTCGATCTTGAACAGGCTGCGCGCGGCAGGGTTCGCGAAGCGCAGCGCGAGGTGACAGCAGCAAGGGATGCGCTGACACAGGCAGAACGCGCGCTCTCGCAACTCGCCGCCCGAAAGGCCAGTGCAGAAGAACGCCTTGCCCAGCTCACGGAAGAAGCCAGCGAAGCGCGGGAGTATCTTCTGGAGGCAGAAGAGCAGTTGGAAGCTGCTCCTGATGTCTCCGGCTTTGCAGAAGAAATCGCGAAAGTGCAGGCTGACGTTTCCGCAGCGCGGTCCGCTCTCGCCGAAGCACGGGCGGTTGCCGAGGGCCTCGCCAGAGAACAGCAGATGCGCGACCGCAGGCTTGAAGCAATTGCCCGCGAGCATGAAAGCTGGCGCACCCGTGCCGCCAATGCCGCCCAGCAGATCGAAATCCTCGTCGCCCGCCGCGAGGAAGCAGCTGAAGAACGCGAGGAGCTTCTGGAAGCGCCGGAAGAAATCGAGCTGAAGCGTCGGGACCTCTTTTCGGCAATCGCCAAGGCGGAAGAGGAGAAACGGCACAAGGACGACGAGCTTCAGCAGGCCGAGCTGGATCAGGCTGAGGTGGATCGTCTTGCCAAGGATGCGCTTGAAGGCATGTCCGGTGCGCGCGAGAAAAAGATCCGGGCCGAGGAGCGTCTCGAAGCTGCGCGCGAGAGAAAATCGAATCTCGAGCGGCGCATCACCGAGGATCTCGAAGTGGCGGTGTCAGCCTTGCCGGAAATGGCTGGCTTGAGGGAAGGGGCTCCGCTTCCTGACCCCGAATCCCTTGAAAGACGGTTGGAGCGGCTGAAATCGGAACGCGAGCGGCTTGGCGGCGTGAACCTGCGCGCGGAAGAAGAGCTCAAGGAAATTGACGAGCAGAAGGCGACGCTGACGAGCGAGCGGGATGACCTGATCGAAGCCATTCGCCGTCTCAGAACCGGAATATCGAATCTCAATCGGGAAGCGCGGGAGCGGCTTCTGGCGTCCTTCCAGGTGGTCAATGACCACTTCCAGCGGCTCTTCACCCATCTTTTCGGTGGAGGAACGGCGGAATTGCAGCTGGTTGATTCGGATGACCCTCTGGACGCAGGTCTTGAGATCATCGCCCGCCCGCCGGGCAAAAAACCACAGACCATGACGCTTCTGTCGGGCGGTGAACAGGCCCTGACGGCGATGGCACTCATCTTTGCGGTGTTCCTGACCAACCCTGCACCCATCTGCGTTCTTGATGAGGTGGATGCACCGCTCGATGATGCGAATGTCGAGCGTTACTGCGACCTTCTGGATGAAATGTCGCGGAGGACCGAGACGCGGTTTGTGGTCATCACCCACAATCCCATAACAATGGCGCGCATGAACCGTCTGTTTGGGGTGACCATGGCAGAACGAGGCGTTTCCCAGCTTGTCTCGGTCGATCTGGACACCGCAGAACGGTTTCGGGAAGCAGGCTAGAAATCGTCCTTCCGCCGCGTCGCCACCTGCGACACTATGCGACTATGGTCTCTTTCAGTCGTTGAAAAGTCAAAAAAATCAATAAAAACAATGAAGTAAGAACTTGTTACCCCTTCTTGACAGGGGCAAGGGTGCCGACTATGGTGCGCGCGGCTTACGGGGGCTATTCCAGTAACCGGATCTGAAACGAAACCCGGTGTGAGGGGCGCATGACTGGCTCTGCACAAAATGGTGACGGATCAGGGAACGGACCGGAACTCTCCGAAGCGGAACTGTCTGAACGGCGGGACCGGCTGAACCGGGTGCTGGAAGGGCGGACCAAGGCGGAAGAAAGTGCCGCGGCTCGCAAACCTGCCAACACCTCCGGATACGCTCAGGCGATGAAACTCTCTTCTGAGTTCATTGCCGGGATTGTGACCGGAACGGGAATCGGTTGGCTTCTCGATCAGTGGCTGGGGACGACGCCTTTTGGGCTCATTGTCTTTTTGTTGCTGGGTTTTGCAGCTGGGGTCTTGAATGTTTTGCGGTCGGCGGGGTATGTCGCTGAGCCAGAAGCAAGCCTCGACCGCAAAAAACCGGACGATGGCAGTTCGACTTGAGATTTAACGCGCGTTTTGCGCATGGGCTTATAAGCGAAGAAGGCTGACCGGTGGCGAACGATCCGATCCATCAGTTCCAGATCCAAAAGATTTTCCCGATTGAAGTCGGGGGTATGGACCTCTCTTTCACCAACTCTTCGCTGTTCATGGTGCTGACCGTAGCATCCGCAGCGGCGTTCCTCATTTTCACGACAAGCGGTCGCGGCCTCATTCCAAGCCGTGCGCAGTCCATGTCGGAGATGGCCTATGAGTTCGTGGCGGGCATGCTGCGAAGCTCGGCGGGCACGGAAGGAATGCGTTTCTTCCCGCTCGTGTTCTCCCTCTTCATGTTTGTCCTCGTGGCAAACCTGCTTGGCATGTTCCCGTACTTCTTCACGGTGACCAGCCACATCATCGTGACCTTTGCGCTCGCCATGCTCGTCATCGGAACAGTGACGATCTACGGCCTGATGCGCCACGGTACCAAGTTCTTCCACCTCTTCGCGCCGTCCGGAGTGCCGCCGGTTCTCCTGTTGATCGTTGCGCCGATCGAAGTGGTTTCCTTCCTGTCCCGTCCGATCAGCTTGTCCGTTCGTCTTTTCGCGAACATGCTGGCCGGGCACATCACCTTGAAGGTTTTCGCCGGGTTTATCGTCTCCATGGGTGCAGCAGGCGGTCTGTCTGCAGTTGGTGCCATCCTGCCGCTCGGCATGACGGTTGCACTGACCGCTCTGGAGTTCCTGGTGGCGTTCCTGCAGGCCTACGTGTTCACGGTCCTGACCTGCATGTACCTCAACGACGCCCTTCACCCGTCTCACTAAGTTTCACCTGATCACGCGGTGGCATGAAGCTGCCGCATGAAACCTCTGCATAAACACTACGTAGGAGCACGTGTCATGGAAGCAGAAGCAGCAAAATACATCGGCGCTGGTATCGCATGCCTCGGCATGGGTGGTGCAGCAATCGCACTCGGCACCATCTTCGGTAACTACCTGAATGGCGCTCTGCGCAACCCGACTGCCGCTGACGGTCAGTTCGGTCGCCTGGTTTTCGGCTTCGCCGTTACCGAAGCTCTCGGCATCTTCTCGCTGCTGATCGCACTTCTCCTTCTCTTCGCAGTCTAATCTCTGGTTCGCTAGAGACTTTTGACGCGACTCCGAGGGCGGCGATGACGCCGCCCAATCGGACTTTGGAGATAGGACATGGCAGGCGACACCCATTCCAACGCCGAACACAACACGGAAGTTGGCATTCCGGCTGAAGAACATGGTGCGGGCTTTCCGCCGTTCGACAGCACGACCTACGCGTCGCAGATCCTTTGGCTCGCCCTGACATTTGGCGTGTTCTACTGGATCATGAAGAACGTCGCGGTTCCGCGGATCGCCGGCATTCTTGAAGACCGTAAGGATCGCATTGCAGGTGACCTTGCTGAAGCAAACCGCTTGAAGCAGGAAACCGACGAAGCGATTGCAGCTTACGAGCAGGCTCTTTCCGAAGCTCGCGCCAAGGCGCATGGCATCGCAAGCGAGACCCGCGAAAAGCTGAAAGCCGACCAGGATGCTCGCCGCGAAAAGGCGGAAGCCGAGCTGTCCGAAAAGCTTGCTGCTGCTGAAAAGCACATTGCAGGCGTGAAATCCGAGGCCCTTGGCCAGATCGAGGAAATTGCAGGTGACACTGCCTCTGCGCTTGTTGAAGCGCTCGTAGGCAGGGCTCCGGCAAAGACCGATCTGACGAAGGCCCTGAAGTCGGCAATGAACTGAGGAGACGACGATGGACGCTACTTTTTGGGCCCTCATCGGTCTCGTTCTTTTCATCGCCCTGATTGCGTACCTCAAGGTACCGGGCAAGATCGGTGGAGCTCTCGACAAGCGCGCCGATGACATCCGTGATGAGCTTGAAGAAGCCCGCCGTCTTCGTGAAGAAGCGCAGGCCCTTCTGTCCGACTATCAGCGCAAGCGCCATGAAGCCGAGGAAGAAGCAGCAAACATTGTTGCCGAAGCCACTGCAGAAGCCGAGCGCCTGACAGTTGAGACCAACAAGGCTCTTGAAGAAATGATCGCGCGCCGGACCAAGGCTGCCGAAGACAAGATTGCCCAGGCTGAATCCCAGGCCGTCAAGGAAGTTCGTTCGAAAGCTGCAGACATCGCTGTCCGCGCCGCCGAGGATATCCTGTCTTCCAAAATCAAGGACAAGGTGGCAGACGACATTCTCGCCAAGAGCATTGATCAGGTGAAGGCCAACCTCAACTGAGGTGCCGAACCAGCGGTTCTTTAAAAGCGGCCTCCGGGCCGCTTTTTTATTGCCCGGTTCAAACCGGTCACGTCTCGGAGCAAAGGCGCACGGGCTTGAAGCTCATTCGATGGTGTTCGCTCGGCCCATGTTCGGTGAGCGCTGCCTGATGCGCGGGTACGCCATAGCCCTTGTGCTGCGCAAAGCCATATTCCGGCAAATGACTGTCCAACCGAACCATCATGCGGTCGCGAAGAACCTTGGCAACGATGGAGGCTGCGGCCACCGCCAGACAGCGGCTATCGCCCTTCACCAGTGCCTGTGCCTCAATATCAAGCCCGGACGGTATATCCCGCCCGTCCACCACGACATAACGCGGAACAACGGCCAGCCCCCGAACTGCGCGCACCATCGCGCCGAGCGTAGCGCCCCGAATGTTTCTTCGGTCGATTGTTGCAGGTGAGGCGCTTGCCGCACAAACCAGAGCGGATTGGCATATGAGTGGGAAGAGTTCCTCCCGCTTGGCCTCAGAAAGCTTCTTGGAATCCGTCAGGCCCTGTGGAACCTTGTCATAGTCGAGGATCACGGCAGCAGTGACCACCGGCCCTGCCCAGGGCCCGCGCCCAGCCTCGTCCACCCCTGCGAGAAGGTCGCCAAACTGGGCGGCATACCGGCGCTCAAGCCGGAGGTCGGCATCCTCCGGAAAGCGGAGATCAAAGAGGGAAGGGGCGTAACCTGTCATGGCCCCTTGATGCCTCGTCAGGTCTTCAAGTGCAAGATCAGAACAAACTGAGCTGAACGCCGCCTTTCTGAGGGGCAACAAACTGGTCGGTCGACAGTTTGGTTTGTCGGAGGTTCAGGCCGATCCGTTTCGCTGCGAGAGAGAACCGCTTTGCTATCTGGTCCGCATAGGGCCCGCGACCGCGCATCCGTTCACCCCACTTGGCATCATAATCCTTTCCGCCGCGCATGGAGCGGATGAGGCTCATGACATGCCGGTATTTGCCCGGTTCTTCGCGAAGCAGCCAATCGCGGAAAAGCTCTGACACTTCAAGTGGCAAGCGAAGCAGGATGAAAGCTGCGGACTGCGCCCCATGTTCGTGGGCCGCTTCAAGGATGTTTTCGATCTCACTGTCATTGAGCGCAGGGATCACGGGCGCGATCATCACTGACGCCGGTATGCCGGCCTCTGCAAGAACGCGGATCGCATCCAGCCGCTTGTGCGGAGCAGAAGCGCGTGGTTCCAGCGAACGGCAGAGCTTTCGATTGAGCGATGTGATGCTGAGGGCGACCTTCGCCAGATTGCGCTCCGCCATCCGGCCAAGAATGTCCGCGTCCCTCGCCACCAGCGCCGACTTCGTCACGATGGCGACCGGGTGATTGTATTTGTCCAGCACTTCCAGAATTTCGCGCATCAGCTTGTGACGGCGTTCAAGCGGCTGGTAGGGATCGGTGTTGGTGCCGATGGCGATTGGCCGTGGGATATAGCCGGGCCGCGCAAGTTCCCGTTCCAGAAGCTCAGCTGCATTGGGTTTGACGAACAGACGGGTCTCGAAGTCCAGTCCGGGTGACAGGCCCATGAAGGCGTGACTGGGGCGGGCAAAACAATAGACGCAGCCGTGCTCGCAGCCCCGATAGGGATTGATAGACCGATCAAAGGAAATGTCCGGCGATTCATTGCGTGTTATGATGGTTCTGGCGCGTTCTTCCTGAACTTCGGTTTTCAGGGGCGGCAGATCATCGATCGTATTCCAGCCGTCATCATAGGGTTCGGCGCTTAACCGCTCGAAGCGCCCGCTCTTGTTGGTTGCCGTTCCACGCCCGCGCCGTCTGTCTTCGAGAATCCGCTGTCCGGGGTCTGGCGCCGGACCAACTTGAGGTGAATGTCCATCAGGATGTGGGAGCGTATGCGCCATGATCTGCCGATCTCTAGGGTGAGAACATAACAGGAACATGTAGCGGAATCACATCCGCAGCAAGCCCTTTTTCTCGCCAAATCCCGAAAAAGGCGATAGGTCATGGGCATGATCAGCGTCGTTATTCCCACCCTGAATTCCGAAACCAGCCTTGTTCAATGCCTTTCTTCGCTCGTTCCTGCGGCGGCGGAAGGGGTTGTTCGGGAAGTGATTGTTGTGGATGGAGGGTCGCAGGACGGAACACACCGGGTCGCCGACGCAGCTGGCTGCAGCTGGGTGGCCGTGGACAGCAACCCCGATATGCGCCTGGCTGAAGGTGTTCGCAACGCCGGACGAGGGCAATGGCTCATGTTTCTGGCGCCCAATGTGCATCTCGAGATGCCATGGCATAACGAGGTCCAGAGCATACTGGATCGTTTGAGCCGGAGCGGGCAAGCGGATCAGCTGGGACTCGTATTTCGAACGCGCAATGATGCCTTCGGCACAAGGGCGCGGTTGGTGGAAGCGTTTCAGGAGGTAAAGGCGGCCCTATTCGGATCAGGCTCCGATCTGGAGGCGCTTCTGCTGTCCCGGAGGCTGTTTGACGAGGTTTCGGGTGAGCGCGTGTTGCAGGAGCGGGGCCTGTCCGGACTCCGGCGGAAACTGGGGCGAGGTCGGCAGATCCGGTTGAAATCTGCCGCTATCGTCCAGTCACTTCCCTAAAAGGCGCATCACGCGCCCTGCAGTTTTCCCCGCTTCAGGTGCTCATCTAGCCGCGGCATGATTTCCACGAAATTGCACGGCATGTGGCGATAGTCGAGCTGCCATTTCAAAATGCCGTCCCATGCATCCTTGCATGCTCCCGGAGACCCGGGCAGGACGAAAATATAGGTCGCTCCAGCGACGCCGCCGGTTGCTCTCGACTGGATCGTCGAGGTTCCGATCTTGTCGTAGGATATCCGGTGAAACACTTCGGAAAATCCGTCCATGCGCTTTTCGAAGAGCGGTTCGATGGCTTCAGGAGTTACGTCACGACCCGTGAAACCCGTTCCGCCCGTCGTGATGATCACATCGACGCTCTGATCGGAAATCCAGCCATTCACGACACTTTGGATCGCAAGCACATCATCAGTGACGATCTTTCGATCGGCCAGCACATGTCCGGCCCCTTCAATGCGCGAAGCCAGAGTAGAGCCTGACTTGTCGTCTTCCAACACTCTGGTGTCTGAAACGGTCAAAACCGCAATCTTCAGGGGAATGAACGGGCGACTCTCATCAATCCGGTGCATCAGCTGTCTCCTTCCATACATCACATACTTCGGACTGGTAGGGAGCGCTAGGCTGAGTGGACGGATGGGCGATTTATTTCACCAATCCATCCATACAGCGTGCTGGGTGAGTTAAGGGGCGGCAATCATGAATAGCAAGGTATAAAAATGCATCTAATTAGTGTTGTTCTGGCCGAAATAACGCAATGACCTAAAGGTATTACAGAAAATGTGAAAATATCTCGCGACATTGAGGGAAGTGGGCAATACTTAAGGGCTGGATAGACTTCGCCGGTTGCAATGGCCTGTAAGAGGAAAGCATGAAAGAGCAGGTATTTCTATATTGCGAGCGCACCAGTCCCGACTTTTGGGCCGAACCATTTAATGCATGGTCGAATCTGGCCTTTTTCATTTCCGCTACTGCCGTTGCTGACCTGTGGCGTAAAAGAACGCCCGATGATCTTGTGGCTCTTTTCTTCATTTTGCTCGTTGTCATGCAGGGTGTTGGCTCGTTTCTGTTCCACACCTACGCAACCCGCTGGGCCGGTCTGGCAGATGTGCTCCCGATTGCCATCTTCATCCTGACCTATCTGATGATCGGGCTGCGAAGATATCTGGAGCTCGGCTGGCTGGCTTGCGCAGCTGCTCTCTTCCTGTTCATCGGTGTCGTGCCGATGACCAGCCGCCTGTTGGCGCCAATGATGGGCAATGCTGCCATCTATATGCCGGAGCTCGTGACGATTTTCGTGGTCGGTTCCGTCTACTTCAAGCGCAATCGCGAATTGGCCGTGCTCATCTTTGCCGCCGGTTGCACATTCGCCACTTCCCTGACATTTCGCATTCTCGACCCGCTCATGTGTGAAGCTGTGCCATCGGGTACGCATTTTCTGTGGCATATCTTCAATGGCATAACTGTCTATCTTCTGCTCAGGGTTCTCATTTGCCAGCGCGCCGGTTACACCAGTGAAGAGTTCGAAGTCGGGTGACCTGGCGCCAATTTTCCGGATATGCTGTGTCCTCCGAAAATAGATAATGCAGGACGGACATGAGCGAAGAAAAAAGCACTGGCAGCGATCTGGCGGAAGCCGCTCTCTTTTACCATCAGCATCCCCGTCCCGGAAAATTGGAAATCCAGGCAACCAAGCCGCTTGGAAACCAGCGAGATCTGGCGCTTGCCTATTCTCCCGGTGTTGCTGCGCCATGTCTTGAGATCGCCAAGGATCCTTCAAAAGCTGCCGATTATACCAGCCGCGCCAACCTTGTTGCTGTGATTTCCAACGGCACGGCGGTTCTTGGTCTGGGGGCTATTGGCCCGCTTGCTTCCAAGCCGGTTATGGAAGGCAAGGCCGTCCTCTTCAAGAAGTTTGCCGGCATCGACGTATTCGATATCGAAGTGGACGAACTGGATGTGGAGAGGTTCGTTGACGCTGTTGCCGTTCTGGAGCCGACCTTTGGCGGAATCAATCTTGAGGACATCAAGGCGCCGGAGTGCTTCAAGATCGAGGCAAAACTCCGCGAGCGGATGAATATCCCCGTCTTTCACGACGATCAGCACGGCACGGCAATCATCGTTGGTGCCGCCGTCCGCAACGGTTTGACGCTTGCCGGAAAGAAGATCGAGGACGCGAAGATCGTGGCTTCGGGTGCAGGCGCAGCGGCGCTTGCCTGCCTCAATATGCTGGTGTCTCTGGGCGCGCGGCGCGAAAACATCTGGGTCACCGATATCGAAGGTGTCGTCTATGAGGGCCGTGAAGCCTTGATGGACGAATACAAGGCGATCTTTGCCCAGAAAACCGATCACCGCACGTTGAGCGATGTGATCGACGGCGCGGACGTGTTCCTCGGCCTTTCGGCTGCGGGCGTTCTGAAGCCGGAGATGGTCAAGAAGATGGGCAAGGGGCCCTTGATCCTTGCCCTGGCCAACCCGAACCCTGAAATCACGCCGGAAGACGCCCTTGCTGCCCGCCCGGATGTGGTCATGTGCACCGGCCGGTCCGACTACCCGAACCAGGTCAACAACGTTCTGTGTTTCCCGTATATCTTCCGCGGTGCTCTGGATGTTGGCGCCACGACGATCAATGAGGAAATGAAACGCGCCGCCGTTGAGGCGATCGCGGAACTGGCTCAGGAAGAGCCGTCTGACGTGGCTGCCAGAGCCTATGGTGGACGCACGGAAACCTTTGGTCCGAACTATCTCATTCCGTCTCCGTTCGATCAGCGCCTGATCCTGCGCATCGCCCCCGCTGTCGCAAAGGCGGCAATGGACACGGGTGTCGCAACCCGCCCGATCGAGGATTTCGACGCCTATAAGGACCGGCTGAATCGCTTCGTTTTCCGGTCTGGCCTGATCATGAAACCGATCATCCAGAAGGCTTCGCAGGATCCCAAGCGGATCATCTTCGCAGAAGGGGAAGACGAGCGCGTGCTGCGTGCTGCTCAGGTTCTGCTGGAAGATCGTATTGCCCAGCCGATCCTTGTCGGACGTCCCGATGTTCTGGAAGCGCGCTGCGAGCGCTATGGTCTGAAGATCCGTCCGGGCAAGAGCTTCGAGTTCATCAACCCGCAGGATGATCCGCGCTATCGCGAATATGTAGACGAGTATTTCGCCTGTGTCGGCCGCAAGGGGCTGCCGCCCGATGCTGCCAGAACGATTGTGCGCACAAATACGACGGTCATCTCCGCGCTTGCGTTGCGCCGAGGCGATGCGGACGCGCTGATTTGTGGTCTGGAAGGGCGCTACATCCGCCATCTGCGCGACATTCGCCAGGTGATCGGGCTTTGCGAGGAGACACGGGATCTGTCGGCTCTCTCGCTCTTGATCAGCAGCCGCGGGGCTCTTTTCCTGTCGGACACCTTCGTATCTGAAGACCCCTCTGCGGAGGAGCTGGCGGAAATGACGTCTCTGGCTGCGCGCGAAATTCAACGATTTGGCATCGAGCCGAAAGCCGCGCTGCTGTCGTCTTCGAATTTCGGATCCCGCGACACGCCGTCATCCCGCAAGATGCGGGAAGCGCTCAAGATCCTGTGGTCCAAGTATCCCGAGCTTGAAGTTGACGGAGAAATGCACGGCGATTCAGCACTTAGCGATGCGCTGCGCGAACGTGTGATGCCGGACGGCAAGCTCAAGGGCGAAGCCAATCTTCTGATCTTCCCGAATCTGGATGCGGCAAACATTGCGCTGAACCTCCTGAAAGTGTCGACGAATGCACTGCATGTCGGTCCGATCCTTCTGGGAGCAGCCAAACCGGCACATATTCTCACCCCGTCCGTGACGTCGCGCGGCGTGGTGAACATGTCGGCTCTGGCGTGCGTCGAAGCCCAGACCGCTCGCGTATCCTCATAAGGAGGCGGCGGCGCAAGCCGCCGTTTCTTCATTACCGCCAGCGGATTTACCAGCCGGGATTCCCGGCGAGATCAACGGGCGCTATATCGAAATCGATAGAGCGCCCAAAGCTGATCGATCCAGAAGTGAACGAGCATCGGGCGTTCCTAAAAAAACGCCCGGCGCTCTGGCTCATTCATTTTCAACTTGGAATATTTTCATCCCATGCTTCCAGATTTGAAGCCGCCATCTGAATGTTCAACACGCCAGGACATCAGAACTTCAATCGACCTGATTGATGAGGAGCTGCTGCGGCTGTTTGTGGTGCGGCAGGGCTATATCCGGCGGATGGCAGAGCTGAAGACACATCCCGATCAGGCATTTGATGCCGAGCGTATTGAAACCATGGTCCATCGCCTGACTGTGCGGGCAGAGGAGCTCGGGCTTGAAGGGGAGCAGGTGGACAAGGTCTGGCGCACGCTGATCGACTGGAATGTTGCCTATGAGGAGCGCACCATTGCCGCGCGGTTGGAGGCAAACCAGAAAAACGCATCGGGCAACGAAGCCACCAAATCGGACTAGGCAAAGATCCCGCTCATCTGGTTCCCGCCTTGGTACGGCCCTATCTATCTGTGCAAGATGACGGCCCTGCAGATGGAGATCGGAATGGCAGCACCACTTGCAAAACGCTTCTGGCTAACCGCCACAGCTCTTCTGGCCTTTCAGGTAATGAGCGCGCAATCCGGGTCGGCTGAAGTGCAGTTCTCACTCGAAGTTGTCACCGAAGATCTGGTTTATCCATGGGGTGTTGCTTTCCTGCCCGGCGGCGGCTTTCTGGTGAGCGAGCGCGACGGCGTTCTCAAGCATGTGGATGGCGATGGAAACCAGAGTGTGGTCCCCGGCACGCCCGAGGTCTTTGCCAACGGTCAGGGCGGCCTGCTTGACATCGCCCTTGCTCCGGATTTTGAGCGGACAAGGGAAGTTTATCTCAGTTTTTCAGAAGGGTCTGCCGGTGGAGCAGGGACCTCGGTCTTTCGTGGGCGCCTGACTGAGCAGGGGGGTGGTTATGCCCTTGAAGACGGGCAGGTCATTTTTTCGGGAAACAATCGTTCGCATGGTGGTCGCCATTTCGGTTCTCGTCTCGTCTTCGCGCCGGACGAAACCCTGTTCGTCACAACGGGTGACAGGGGCGAAGGCGAGCGTGCGCAGAACCCGGGAGATCATGCCGGTGCGGTCCTGAGGATTGACCGAAACGGCAAGGCACCTGACGACAATCCCTTCTCCAATGTGTCCGGTCACCTCGCCGAGATCTGGTCCATTGGACATCGCAACCCGCAAGGCGCGACGCTTCACCCGGAAACCGGGGAACTCTGGACCGTGGAACATGGCGCGCGCGGCGGGGATGAAATCAACCGACCCAAGGCTGGTCGGAATTATGGTTGGCCGGTCATCTCTTTTGGCCGCCACTACAGCGGCGGCAAGATCGGCGAGGGAATGCAGAAAGATGGTATGGAACAACCGGTTCACTATTGGGACCCGTCGATTGCTCCCTCCGGGATGGCATTTGTCGACAGCCCGCTGTTTCCCGAATGGAACGGCTCGTTGCTTGTCGGGGCCTTGCGCGGGCAACACATTGCCCGGCTGGAGTTCAAGGACGGCAAGGTGGTTACCGAGCAACAGCTTCTGGTCGATCTGGAAGAGCGAATCCGCGACGTCCGGCAAGGCCCGGATGGCTACATCTATTTCCTGACAGACAGCGACGAAGGACGTTTGATCCGGATGAAACCGCGCTAAAGCGGCAGCCGGCCAAGTGGATGCCGGGCTAGCCGTCAAGGAACCTGCTTCACCCGGTCCATTTCCTGATGAGGCACGGTTTCGGGGGAAACAAACAGCCGTTCGAATTTCCAAGCCGGAACAGCGCGGGAGAAATAATAACCCTGACCAAGAGAGCAGCCGAGGTTCAAAACCGCATCACGTTGTTCTGCGGTCTCGATTCCTTCCGCAATCGTTGCAACACCCAACCGACCAGCCAGATCGATCATCGTCTTGACGACCGCCTTCTGGGTGTCATCGCGCACGGCGCGGTCTACAAATTTCCGGTCAATCTTGATCGTGCTGAAGGAGAGTTCGGAAAGCTGCAGGATGTTGGAGTAACCGGTGCCGAAATCATCAAGCGCAATGCGCGTTCCGCCAGCGACAAGATCCTTGATGACGGTCGTAGCCGCTTCCGTTTCACGCAGCAGCGCCCCTTCCGTGAACTCGACCTCAAGCCGTGAGGCAGGAAACCCGGTTTCCGCGAGGATGCGCCGGATGCGCTTGCCGAGAAGTCGGTCGGACAACATGGTTGGAGCGATGTTGAACGCCAGGGTGATGTCAGCGGGCCATTTGAGGGCATCCTCGGTCGCCTTGCGCAGCAATTGCTCCGAGAGGTTGACGATGCCTCCGATTTCTTCAGCCACCGGAATGAACACATCGGGCGGTAGCATGGTGCCATCATCGCCGGACCAGCGCGCAAGCACCTCTGCGCCAACAACGTTGCCGGTCGCCAGATCCATGATCGGCTGGTAATGCGGCATGATGGTCCGTTGTTGCAGGGCTGTGCGCACTTTTGTTTCCAGCTCCGCCCGCCGGGCAACATCCTGATGCATGGAGAGTTCGAAGAAGGCAGCCGTATTGCGTCCGGAGCGCTTGGCAAAATAGAGCGCTACATCGGCTGCATGAAGGAGGTCGGCCATTTCCAATCCGTTTTCGGGATAGATCGAAATGCCGACGGAAGCCCCGACCTCGACCTGTACACCCGAGATCGTCATGGGCGCGCACAGGGACTTGATGAGGTCCTTGGCTGCTGCAACCCCACTTGCCCGTCCGAACTGGTCAGCGTCGACGATCAGCAGAAACTCGTCGCCGCCCAGCCGAATGACGATGGAGTCCTGATACTGGTTCATGAGCCGCAAGGCAGTCGTCTTCAGCAGTTGATCTCCGCCGCCATGACCAATGAGATCATTGATCTTCTTGAAGCCGTCGAGATCGATGGCAAGAAAGGCAAGTTGATCTGCTTGCAGGTCCGCCTGAAGCTCTGCCAGATTAAGAACGGAAAAGTAGCGCCGGTTCGGCAGGGCCGTCAGCGGGTCATGGGTTGATAGCCAGTCAGCGCGCGCCTGTGCTTCGCGGCGCAGAAGGACTTCCTTGGTTCTTTCCAGATAACGGCGAAGCCCGAACACGAAGCCGCCGATCCCGGCAAGGATCAGCGCAAGCAGGATCTCGTCGAGTTCCCAATCCTCATGCGCTTCCAGAAAGTCATGGAATGCCTCATACGCATCCATTTCGACGGCAGTCAGCCAAAGGACCACCGAAGCCAAGCCGATGAATATCGCATCCTTTTGGGCAGCGGAAAGCGTATTGAATAATTTCACTGTAAACCCCGTCCGATGGAGCATGCACGGCACAGAAAAAGCCTATTGTTCTTGTGGGGAATAGTATAGCGCTAAATCAGAGATTTACAGAACGTATAAAATGCATTGTAGAAGTTGCGAAGGTTGCACCGCCCTTGATTATCTTGCGTTGCAGCCCGATATGCGGTACTGACGCCTTGGTTTCGATGCACCGTCGTCCATTGTCCAAAGATGAGACAGAGTTTAAGGGGCGGCCGTCATTTGCGTCTGACCGCAAGCATGATGCTTACAACGAATTCATCCGGGTCGTGCTTTCCCGCGAAAGCCGCAGGAAACGAGCCCGCGCAGGGTGTCGAGCTGGCCAAGAAGGCAGCAACAGGCACCAAAAGGAAAAATATTGACTGAGTTTCAATCTCTGGGCCTTTCCGACACGCTGATCAAAGCTATCGAGGAAATGGGGTATACGACCCCGACTCCGATCCAGACACAGGCCATACCGCACATTCTTGAACGCAAGGACCTCCTTGGTCTCGCCCAGACCGGGACCGGGAAGACGGCGGCATTCGGCCTGCCGCTTGCCCACCGCCTGCTTGAGGAAGACAAGCGCCCTGAGCCCAAGGCGGCTCGCGCGCTCATTCTCGCGCCGACCCGAGAGCTGGTGAACCAGATTGCCGCCAATCTGGTATCGTTCATCCGCGAGACGCCTCTGCGCGTCACCTCCGTCGTTGGTGGAGTGTCGATCAATCCGCAGATCAAGCGCCTTGGTCGCGGAACGGACATTCTGGTTGCAACGCCCGGGCGCCTGCTGGACCTGGTCGACCGCAAGGCAGTGCACCTCGACAAGGCATCCTATCTCGTGCTGGACGAAGCAGATCAGATGCTTGATCTCGGCTTTATTCACGCGCTGCGCCGGATCGCCGGACTGGTCTCCAAGAAGCGCCAGACCCTTCTGTTTTCTGCGACCATGCCGAGGCAGATTGAAGATCTGGCCGGGACGTACCTGAACAATCCTCAGCGTGTCGAAGTGGCTCCGGCCGGTCGCACCGCGGACAAGGTCGCCCAGTCGGTGCATTTCGTCGGCCAGAAGGAAAAGACACAGTTCCTCGTCGATATGATCATCGGACGACCGGATGATACATGCCTTGTCTTCTGCCGGACAAAGCATGGTGCCGAGCGGTTGATGAAAAAGATGGTCGCCTCTGGCGTATCTGCTGGCTCGATCCATGGCAACAAGAGCCAGAGCCAGCGCGACCGTGCGATCAAGGGCCTTCGTGACGGCTCCATCAAGGTTCTCGTGGCAACAGATGTTGCCGCGCGCGGGATCGATATTCCCGGCGTCAGCCATGTCTATAATTTCGAGCTGCCGGAAGTTGCGGAAGCTTACGTCCACCGTATTGGCCGGACGGCCCGTGCGGGCGCTGATGGAGATGCGGTCTCCCTCTGCAGCCCGGAAGAATACGGCCTGCTGCGTCAGATCGAAAAACTGACGGGTGTGTCGGTGAAGGTGGAAAGCGGCGATGTTCCGGCAAAGGCGCTTCCGGTCGGGAAGATGCGCACGCAAAGAAGCCGCAAGCGTCAGCCGGAGAAAGCCAAGGCTGCTGGCGGCGACAATGACAACCAAAATCGTCAGGCCAAATTCAAACGTCGCCCGCGTCGTCAATCTCGGGCGGCTCACGCCGCGTGATTAAGGGGTAAGGTCAATTTTATGCCGCTAGGGCAATAAATTTGGGCCAAAAGTCCCTGAAATTTTAGCGTTTTAAGGCTTGTGCAAGCGCTTTCTCTGCCATAGAGGCTGAGGATGCAAAAGGGGTCAAAGGGCACCCGGAACAGGGTTCAGCGTCTGGGCAGGACGCAGGACCTGAAACGGGTTTGATCGATTTTGCACTGGAATGGCGGTTCTGAAACCGTTCGTTTTCGGTGGTCTGTATCCACCCACATGGATCGGATCACAATCTTGCCTGAAGACAAGATAGCGGCGCCAAAGAGTAATCTTCGGCGCCGTTTTTTTCGTGTTACGATGGCTTAATTCGTCAGGCGTGTCTCGAACTCCGTCACAACTTTCTGACATGCCTTTGTCAAGAGAGGCTGTTTTTCTTTCAGGCACATGAAGAGACGGCCTTCACCTGGCTGGACTTCGTCACAATGGGCATTGATATCTTCGATGCAGGTGTCGATCGCTTGATCAATTTGGCCACTAAGCCAACTCATCTGAAGGGCGAAGTCCTCGATTGAGCTTACACACCTATCACTGACCTTATCTTCATGGGCATAGAGGCACGCGGCAAGTCGCCCGTTTCCCGGCGTAACGTCGCTGCAGTAAGTTTCGACGTCCATTTCGCAAGCCTCAACCATTCCCTCAGCAAAAGCGGCAGGCGCAAACAGCAGGCAAGAAATCAGGGTTGTCGTGTAAATCGCATTTCGCATCTTTGGAGCCTTATAAGTCGAATTCATGGAGTAACAATGATGTATACATTAGCGCCATTGTGTATGACCGGCTCGTAGTAGATGGTTCCGCATCGATAGTATCTGACGCCGTTGATCACGAGTTTTACGCATCCTGCGGGCAGGGTGTTGTAATAGCGGTGATGCCGATGCTCGACTCTGCGAGCGGTTCGTCGGGCCGTCCGCCTGGCAGACCCGTTATCGGTCTGGGCTTGCGCAGAAGAAAACTGCAAAGATGAATAGGAAAAGCCTTGCGGCAAAGGTAATCCGGTTACTGAAACTGCGGCGGCAAGGCCTGCGGTAAGAGCTAAATTTCGTATCATTGTCATCACTTTTTCACGAGTACATATGGGCAGCCCATACGTATGGCGTGATGTCTTCTGATACAACCTAGGGAATAATGCGGAGAAAGTGTGCTGATAAGTGGCAATTCAATGTACAACGCCGCCAAAGATCTTAATGCTTTGGCGGCGCTTGTCAGGGGGGAGGCTTGATTTCGCGAGACTACATGTTCGGGTAGTTGGGTCCACCAGCGCCTTCCGGCACCGTCCAGGTGATATTGCCGTTCGGATCCTTGATGTCGCAGGTCTTGCAGTGAACGCAATTCTGCGAGTTGATCTGGAAGCGGGGAGCCCCTTCACCTTCCTCGACCCACTCATAGACACCCGCCGGGCAATAGCGGTTGGACGGTCCGGCGAAGACGTCATGCTCGGATGATTTCTGCAAGGCCTCGTCTGTGACCTTGAGGTGGATCGGCTGATCTTCCTCGTGGTTCGTGTTGGACAGGAACACGGAGGACAGCTTGTCGAAGGAGATCACGCCATCCGGCTTCGGATAGTCGATCTTGTTGCAGTCCTTGGCAGGCTTCAGCGATTTGGCGTCGCTCTTGCCATGCTTCATCGTGCCGAAGAACGAGAAGCCGAACAGCTCGTTGGTCCACATGTCCAGACCGCCCAGCATGACCCCGGCGACGGTGCCGAGCTTCGACCACAGCGGTTTGACGTTGCGAACCGTTTTCAGGTCCTTGCCGATCTCGCTTTCCCGCCACGCGGTATTGTAATTCGCAAGCTCGGTATGTTCTTCGCCGCGGCCAAGCGCAGCCATGACTTCTTCCGCAGCCAGCATGCCGGACAGCATGGCGTTGTGAGAGCCCTTGATGCGGGGCACGTTCACAAAGCCTGCGGAGCAACCCATGATCAGGCCGCCGGGGAACGAGAGCTTGGGAACGGATTGATAGCCGCCTTCCGTGATCGCGCGCGCGCCGTAGGAAATGCGCTTGCCGCCTTCGAACGTTTCACGAATGGTCGGATGTGTCTTGAACCGCTGGAACTCGTCGAACGGGGACAGCCACGGGTTCTCGTAGTTCAGGTGAACCACGAAGCCGACGGCAACCTGATTGTCTTCCAGGTGATAAAGGAACGAGCCGCCCCCGGTCTTGCCGTCAAGCGGCCAGCCGAAGGAGTGCTGCACAAGACCCGGACGGTGCTTGGACGGATCAACCTGCCAGAGCTCCTTGATGCCGATCCCGAATTTCGGGACGTCGCTGTCGCGGTCCAGATCATATTTTTCGATCAGCTGCTTGGCGAGCGAGCCGCGCGCCCCTTCACCGATAAGGGTGTATTTGGCGCGAAGTTCCATGCCCCGGGTGAACATGGCGTTCGGCTGGCCGTCACGGCCAATCCCCATGTCGCCGGTGGCCACACCCACGACCTTGCCTTCATCATCATAGAGCAGTTCGGCAGCAGCAAAGCCCGGGAAAATCTCGATGCCCATCGCCTCGGCCTTTTCAGCCAGCCAGCGGCAGACATTTCCGAGCGAAACGATGTAGTTGCCATGGTTGTTCATGAGCTTGGGCATGAACAGGTTCGGCAGACGCATGGAGCCCGCAGGGCCAAGCAGCAGGAAGTGGTCAGCTGTGACCGGCGTCTTCAGAGGCGTGTCGCTTTCCTCGCGCCACTCGGGCAGGAGCTTGTCGAGGCCGACCGGATCGATAACGGCGCCGGACAGGATGTGCGCCCCCACTTCCGAGCCCTTTTCCAGAACGACGATGCTGATTTCCTGATCCTGCGCGTCCGCCAGTTGTTTCAGCCGAATGGCTGCCGCCAGACCGGCAGGGCCTGCGCCAACGATTACAACGTCGACGTCCATGCTCTCGCGTTCGCCCAAAGCGTCCTCGTCCGCCATCAAGTTCTCCCTCATTCTTCAGCTGCCTTGGCAGGTAACCCCTATTGCCACAATTTGATCCGCAGAAATACGACATTTTGTGTCTGAATGACGCGAACCTTTGGCCAAGTTGACTTGTTATCCGTGATAAACCGCCCGTGCCGCACACGCAAGAATTACGTTTACGTAAGCGTAAGATATAATTTGTCGCAATGTCATGCCGATCCGTGGGGGAAAGCGGGTAAAACGGCCGGATGGTCTTCGTCAGGCTTGTTTCGCAGATTGGCCGCGTTAAAGTGCCCACGGAGGCAACACTTTGGATCAACAGGCATTGTCCCGGCGCGAAGTTGAAGCGCTGCTGGATTTCTACATGGCGTCGGGTGTCGACGGGTTTCTGGAAGAAGAGGCCGTTGACCGCTTTGTCATGCCTGCGGCTCCGTCCGCCTCCAGCTCTCTGGCCTTTCTGTCCGGAGGAGGAGCCCCTCCAGCCGCGCCCACCGGTGCGCCGCACCCGCAAACCCGTCCTGCCCAGCCTGCCGAAAGACGCCAGCCGCCAAGCCCCGCTTTGGTAATGCCTGCAGCCGGTGCGCAGGGGAATGCGGTCATTCCCGATCAGGCCGCAATCAGTTCGGCCCGCGAAAGAGCGCTGACTGCCGCCTCGCTGGAAGAGCTGCAGCAGATCCTTGGAACCTTTGACGGCTGCAATCTGCGGCTGACAGCAAAGAACCTCGTTTTTGCTGACGGAAACCCGACAGCCTCACTCATGTTCGTCGGAGAAGCTCCCGGCCGTGACGAGGATATTCATGGCAAACCCTTTGTCGGGCGGTCCGGGCAACTTCTCGATCGCATGTTGATGGCCATCGGCCTCGATCGGACAAATGCCTATATCGCAAATGTCGTCCCCTGGCGCCCACCCGGAAATCGCACACCGACGCCTCAGGAAACCGAACTCTGCAAGCCGTTTATCCAGCGCCAGATTGCGCTGGCAAATCCGGATATCCTCGTTTTCCTTGGCGCAGCTTCCGCAAAATCGCTTCTGGGAGTGCAGGATGGCATTCGGCGCCTGCGCGGTCGCTGGATGGAGTATGATACGGGCGGGCGGAAAATTGCCTGCATGGCGACCTATCACCCGGCCTATCTTTTGAGAAGCCCGCTGGAAAAGCGCCTGTCCTGGCGTGACTTCCTCTCGATCAAGGCACGAATGGCCGAACTGTCTCCGGGCAAGTCCAGCTGATTTCTCGGCGTGTCGGGCTGTCTGCGGCTTTTATTCACGCCGCGGGCACTTATATGTTCCCAGAATTGACCAACAAAGAAATGATCCTGACGTGTTAGACAAGCTTCGCAAGTTTCTCCCCGCCAAGTTCCGAAAAGAGGGCCAGATTGTTCCCGTCGTACGCCTGCAAGGGGCGATCGGCATGGCCACACCGCTTCGTCCGGGCCTCTCGCTCGCCGGTGTTGCCCAACAACTGGAAAAGGCCTTTTCCATGAAGAAGGCCCCGGCGGTGGCACTGGTTGTCAACTCGCCGGGCGGATCGCCGGTCCAGTCGAGGCTCATCTTCCAGCGCATTCGCGATCTGGCAGAAGAACACGAGAAGGAAGTGCTCGTCTTTGTCGAGGACGTGGCAGCAAGTGGCGGTTACATGATCGCGGTTGCCGGAGACGAGATCATCGCCGACCCGTCCTCGATCCTCGGATCCATCGGCGTTGTTTCTGCCGGATTCGGCCTGAAAGGTTTGATCGAGAAAATCGGCGTTGAACGCCGGGTCTATACCGCTGGCGAAAACAAGGTCACGCTTGACCCGTTTCAGGATGAAAAGCCTGCGGATATTGAACATCTGAAGTCGCTGCAGCTCGAAATCCACGAGACATTCATCGATCTGGTGAAATCCCGCCGTGCCGATGTTCTGTCCGACAATCCGGATCTTTTCACCGGCAAGTTCTGGGCAGGCAAGACGGCTCGCGATCTCGGGCTGGTCGATGCAATTGGCGATCTGCGCGGAACCTTGAAGGCCAGATACGGCGAAAAGACAGAGATGAAGCTGATCTCGGCTCCCAAGGGGCTGTTTGGCCGCAGGAGCGGCGGCAACGGCATATCCTCACTGTTCGGCATGGACAAGTCGATGGCCGATGACCTTGTGTCGAGCGTCGAAGAGCGCGCTTTGTGGATGCGCTACGGTCTTTAAACCGGGAGATTGCGGGAGGGCAGGATGACGGAATTGTTCGGAGTTGCAGCGCTGGCCGTTGGTGGCTACTGGATCGTCCGTCGGCTCAAGCGCAAGATGGCCGAGGTGGAAGCGCGCCTTTCGCGCGCCGCCGCCGAAGCGGACCCTGCTGGTCGTGGTGAGAAACTCGTGCTTGACCCGACAACCGGCAAGTATCGCCCGAAACCGGAATAGGCTGCTTTCGCATGCCGAATTTCCTCAAGGCGGCCATGACCGCCTTGACCTTGCTGCGCCTCCATGGCACCAGTCCGCACACAAGTTGCCTTCGTGCCAACGCATAGATACTGACGGAACATTGATCCATGTCGAGTGACGCGCTTCCCGCCCACATGCGCCCGGAAAACTCCTTTCAGGGCCTGATCCTGACCTTGCAACGCTATTGGGCGGATCAGGGCTGTGTGGTTCTTCAGCCTTACGACATGGAAGTCGGGGCAGGGACGTTCCACCCGGCAACGACGCTGCGCTCGCTGGGCCCGCGCCCTTGGAAGGCAGCCTATGTGCAGCCCTCGCGCCGTCCGACGGATGGCCGCTATGGCGAGAACCCGAACCGTCTGCAGCATTATTATCAGTTTCAGGTCCTGTTGAAGCCTTCGCCGCCCAATCTGCAGGAGCTGTATCTCAACAGCCTCAAGGCAATTGGTCTTGATGCGTCCCTTCATGATGTGCGTTTTGTGGAAGATGACTGGGAAAGCCCGACCCTTGGTGCATGGGGACTTGGCTGGGAGTGCTGGTGCGACGGTATGGAAGTCTCGCAGTTCACCTATTTCCAGCAGGTTGCAGGGTTTGAATGCTCTCCGGTCTCCGGCGAGCTGACCTACGGTCTTGAGCGCCTTGCCATGTATATTCAGGGCGTCGATGACGTATACGAACTGAACTACAACGGCATGGAAGGCGACCAGAAGGTCACCTATGGCGATGTGTTCCTTCAGGCCGAGCAGGAATACTCCCGGCACAATTTTGAACACGCCGACACTGAAATGTTGTTCCGTCACTTCAAGGACGCGGAAGGCGAATGCAAGTCCCTTCTGGAAGCAGGCGCGCGGCAGCGTGAGGAAAAAGGCGCAAACGTTCATCAGGTCGTGCTGCCTGCCTATGACCAGTGCATTAAGGCCAGCCACGTGTTCAACCTGCTGGATGCGCGCGGCGTGATCTCTGTCACGGAGCGCCAGAGCTACATTTTGCGGGTGCGTGAACTTGCCAAGGCCTGTGGAGCGGCCTTCCTGGAAACGGAAGCTGGCGGCGTCGGATACGAAAACCGAAACGCCTGAGTTTCACCGGCTATTGAACCGAGCAACGAGCCGCTGGTCTACGCCAGCGGCTTTTCAGTTTGCGACAACTTCCATGTCGCCTGCATATTCGACTGCGCCGGGTGTCCTGTTTTCCTCGATCAAACGGTCAACGGCTTCCGCTGATGTTGCCGCGC
The DNA here is from genome assembly GCF_008711325.1 of Roseibium sediminis. Lineage (GTDB taxonomy): Bacteria > Pseudomonadota > Alphaproteobacteria > Rhizobiales > Stappiaceae > Roseibium > Roseibium sediminis. The sequence continues at coordinate 191,394 of NZ_VXDB01000008.1, read as the reverse complement.
CGAACAGGAACCCCTGACCGAGGTGGCAGCCGGAGGCGTTCAGATCATCCAGAATGTCCTTTTGCTCAATCCCTTCGGCAATCGTGTCAAAGCCCATGCCTTTGGAAAGCACCAGCACGGCATCCACGATAGCCCGGCATTCTGCGCTGTCCGACATTCGCATGGTGAAGGACTTGTCGATCTTGACCGTGTGGATCGGAAAATCCCTCAAATAGTTGAGACTGGAGTGACCCGTTCCGAAATCGTCCAGAGCAATCCTGATCCGCGCACCGGACAGCTGTTCCAGCGTGTGGCGGGCGAGGGCCGGGTTCTTGATGATGGCGGTCTCCGTGATTTCCAGGGTCAGACGGTCTGGCGGAAAGCGGGCGTCGTTCAGCGTTCTGAGGACCTTCAAAGGCAAGGTGGTGTCGGCAAGCAAAATGGCGGAGAGATTGAATGACAGTGTCATCTCGTCTGGCCATCGGGCCGCGGTAGACGCAGCCTTGGCCAGCAGGGAAAAGGTGAGATCGGTGATGAGGCCGGAATCCTCGGCAAGGGGAATGAACTCGTCCGGCGGAACCTGACCGAAATCCTTGTCTTTCCAGCGTGCCAGAGCTTCAAACCCCGTTATCGCGCGCGTCTTGAGGTTGAGGATCGGCTGATAGTGGACCTCCACCTCGTTCTTGGCGATCGCCGTTCTCAGGCGTTGTTCCAGCAGGGTCCGGTGCAGAATGGAGGCATCCATCGCCACTTCGAAAAACCGGAAGGAGGAACGGCCGGAAACCTTTGCCCGATAAAGCGCGATATCTGCACGGCGCAAAAGTTCGGCCGTGGAAAACCCGTCTTCGGGAAAAAGGGCGATGCCGATCCCCGTACCTATGGAAACGCTTTTTGCGTCGATTTCAAATGTTTGCTGAACCTTCAACAGCAATCGTCTGGCAAGGCCGGCGACTTCCGCCTTGCTGGAAAATTCTGCACTGACGATGGCGAACTCGTCGCCGCCAAGTCGGGCAACGAAGCCGTCTCCGTCAATCAGGGCATCCAGTCTTTCGGCAAAAGCCACCAGTAGGGCATCGCCAAACGCGTGTCCGTAGACATCATTGATCGGCTTGAAACCGTCAATATCGAGCATCATCACGGCCCTGAACTTGCCCGGAGAAGTGGACCGACTGAGGCACTGGAAATTATCGTGAAACTTGCGGCGGTTCGGCAGGCCCGTCAGCGGATCGTGCTTGGCAAGCTCCAACGCTGCCGACTGCGCCTTTTTTCGTTGGTCAACTTCGTTATGCAGGCGTGGAATGGACCAGCATCCATATGCCGTAAGGACAAGTAATGAGGAAAGAACCATTCCGAAAGTGAATTCAGCCGACGAATGGCCTATCGTTCTTTCATTCAGAAAGAACTCGATAGGGTGAAAAATTGCAATGGCAGAACCACCAGAAACTACCAGCGTAACGAAAATTACGAAAGAAAGCAGCGTTTTGTGAGCTTTTTTCATAGGTATATGTGACTCAGTACTTCATGATTATTATGGAGGCTCCCATTTAAGTCTTGAGGAAAGGTGAAGGCGTTCTTCGTTTGGGCCACTGCCGCGGGCCGCAATCCTCCAAGGCGGGGGGTGACTTTTTCCCTTCGAATTGCTAACGGACATTCCAACGTTTGAACGGGGCAAATCTGCCCTGTATTGCCAAAAGGTTTGTGCTTCCCATGCCCGATCTCCTGCTTGAGTTTTTCAGCGAGGAAATCCCGGCTCGCATGCAGCGGCGTGCGGCTGAGGACCTGAAGTCTCTGGTGACCAACGCGCTTGTGGATGCGGGTCTGCCTTATGAAGGCGCAAAGGCCTATTTCACCCCGCGCCGTCTTGCATTGCATGTGGCAGGTGTTCCGGCCGGATCAGCCGCGACCCGTGAGGAGCGCAAGGGTCCGCGTGTTGGATCGCCGGAAAAGGCGCTGGAAGGCTTCCTGCGCGGCGCAGGCCTGAGCTCGATCGACGAGGCAACCATTCAGAACGATCCCAAAAAGGGTGACTTCTATGTGGCCGTGATCGAAAAGCCGGGCCGCGATGCCAAGGAAATCATCGCAGACTTCATGCCGGGTATCGTGCGCAATTTCCCGTGGCCGAAATCGATGAAATGGGGCTCAGGCTCCATGCGCTGGGTCCGCCCGTTGCATTCCATCATCGCTACCTTCGGACCGGAAACCGAAGAACCGGATGTCATTGGCTTTGAGGTCGAGGGCATTGTTGCCGGAAACATGACCCGTGGTCACCGCTTTCTGGCCGGCGAAGCGTTCAAGGTGCGCCGCCTTGATGATTATGCGACGCAGCTGGAGAAGCACAAGGTCGTGCTGGATGCCGATCGTCGCAAGGACATGATCCTCGCTGACGCAAAAGACCGTGCATTGGCGCTGGGCCTTGAGCTGGTCGAGGATGCCGGTCTTCTGGAAGAAGTTGCCGGTCTGGTCGAGTGGCCGGTCGTTCTGACCGGCTCCTTTGACGAAGCCTTTCTGGAAATCCCGGACGAGTGCATTCGCCTGACCATTCGCGCGAACCAGAAATGCTTCGTGATGAAAGACCCGAAAACGGGTCGTCTTGCGAACAAGTTCATTCTTGTCTCCAACATCATAGCCCCGGATGGCGGCAAGCTGATCGTGGCCGGAAACGAGAAGGTCATTCGTGCCCGTCTGTCCGATGCCCGCTTCTTCTGGGAAACGGATCTGAAGACCAGGCTCGACAGCAACCTGCCCAAGCTCGACAGCATCGTGTTCCACGAAAAGCTGGGCACGCAAGGCGAACGCGTGAAGCGTCTGGAGGCCCTTGCCGCCGAGCTGGCCCCGATTGTCGGTGCCGACAAGGACAAGGCCGTTCGCGCCGCACGTCTCGCCAAGGCCGACCTCGTTTCGCAGATGGTCTACGAGTTCCCTGAATTGCAGGGTCTCATGGGCCGCACCTATGCGACCAAGCAGGGCGAGGACGAAAGCGTCGCCATTGCCATTGAGGATCACTATCGCCCGCAGGGGCCAAGTGACAGCGTGCCGACCGATCCGGTCGCTGTAGCCGCCGCCCTTGCCGACAAGCTCGATCTTCTGGCCGGGTTCTGGGCGATTGACGAAAAGCCGACAGGCTCCAAGGATCCGTTTGCCCTGCGCCGCGCCGCTCTCGGCGTGATCCGCATCGCGCTGGAAAACAATCTGCGCCTGCCGCTTGGCGGAAAGCTGACCGAAAGTCTTCGCCAGATCAAGCCGGAGCTGGCTTCTGCCGAAGCCAAGGCGCTGGTAGACGACCTCCTGTCCTTCTTCGCGGACCGCCTGAAGGTCCACCTGAAGGATGAAGGCGCGCGGCACGACTTGATTGACGCCGTGTTTGCGCTCGGTGGACAGGATGACCTGCTGTTGGTCGTCAAGCGTGTGGAAGCGTTGGGCTCGTTTGTCTCTTCCGATGACGGGGCAAACCTGCTCGCTGGTTACAAGCGTGCGGTCAACATTCTGCGCGCCGAGGAAAAGAAGGACGGTGCGCCGGTCGAGGGCCGTCCGCATGCCGACCACTTCAAGGAGCAGGCTGAAATCGATCTGGCTGCCGCCATCGATACGGCCCGCGCGGCGGCTGAAAGTGCAGTTGCAAGCGAAGACTTCGAAGGCGCCATGGCCGCTCTGTCGAAGCTGCGCCCGCCGGTCGACAAGTTCTTCGAGGACATTCTGGTAAATGCCGACGATCCCGCCCTGCGCAAGAACCGCCTGCAGCTCCTCGCCGAAATCCGCAACGCAACGCATGTGGTTGCAGATTTTTCGAAGGTAGCGGGATAGGGCATTTTCGCCCTCGGTTTGGGTCCTGCGAGCAGATAGACTACACTCGGCGCCAGCCAAGTGAACAGGATCAGTCATGAAACCGAAGAAAGACGACTCGGCATCCGCTGATCAGCAGCCGGACGTTCCGGCTGTTTCTCCGCGTGATGGTGATCTCGAAAGCGGACACAGGCCCATTCGCGAGATCGTCAAGGCCAACAACAAGTGTTTCGCTGCCACGATGAAAACGCTTGGCAAGTGACGCGTTGAGCCCGCTTCCTTTGCCATCATCGTCATGCTCGGTCTTTAGCCTCTGCTGTCCGTTTGGTTTTCATATATTGAGTGTAAGATGCTGAATTAATGACAATTCCAGCAATCTTCCATGTTATAGGAACGACGGGCGACCAGAGACCGAGATTGTAGTGGGTCTCATGAAAAATAACGCAGTTCCTTTGTCATTCCAGACAAGCTGAACGCATGTGAAGCGATGATCTGGAATCCAGACATCATTCACGCGCAGCGTGGCCAAACAATTTGGTATTGCATTCGCTTGTGCTCATGCTGATGCGCTGGATTCCGGATCTTCGGGCAGCTTCGCTGCTCTCGTCCGGAATGACTAAAGGAAACACAGCCACAAGGCTGACGATTTCACCAGACCGATGTTTGGGCTCCCAACTATTCCGCAGCTTCTGCAAGACGTGGAACCGGCTGTTCCTTGATCGGCCAGTGGACGACGGCGGCGAAGATGCCGAGGGCGATGCCGAGCCACCAGATCGCATCATAAGACCCGGTTTCATCATAGAGTTTGCCGCCCAGCCAGACGCCGAGGAAGGAACCGACCTGGTGGGAGAAGAACACGAAGCCGAAGAGGGTGGCCATGTAGCGCGGGCCGAACATCACCGCCACAAGTCCTGACGTCGGCGGCACGGTCGACAGCCACAGCAGACCCATCACGGCGGAGAAGGTGAGCACCGTGAACGGGGTTGCCGGAACCATGATGAATATCGTGATGGCAACGGCTCGGGCGAGATAAATCAGCGACAGGAAGATGGGCTTGGAATAACGCCCGCCCACATATCCGGAGATGAGCGATCCCGCGATGTTGAAGAGGCCGATCAGGGCAATCGCCGTGCCGCCCCAGGTGGGATCAAGGCCAAGGTCGGAGATATAGGGCGGCAAGTGGACCGTGATGAAGGCCACGTGAAAGCCACAGACGAAAAAGCCGAAGGTCAGCAATATGTAGCCGCGCGTGCCAAAGGCTTCGGCGATGGCGGCCCCCATTTTCTGGTTGGCAACAGCCGGGGAGGCCGTACTGGTGTCTGGCTTGCCCCTCAGCGCCATTCCGAGAATGGGCACGGCAACCATCAGGCCGGAGAAGATGATCAAGGTATCCTGCCACCCCATGCTTGCGATCAGGGACGTGCCAAGCGGCGCAAACACGAACTGTCCGAGCGATCCGGAGGCCGTGCCGATCCCGAAGGCGATGGATCTTTGCTCCGGCGACACAACCCGGCCAAAGGCCGCGATGACCAGCGAGAAGGACGAGAAGGCAATCCCGAGCCCGACCAGAACGCCCGCTGTCATGTGCAGCGCCAGCGGCGTTTCTGCATCCGTCATCAGGTAGAGACCTGAGGCATAAAGCACCGCGCCAAGCGTGAGTGTCTTCCAGGTCCCGAAACGGTCGGCCATCATTCCGGCAAAGGGCTGCGCTGCGCCCCAGATCAGGTTCTGGATGGCAATGGCGAGCGCGAAGATTTCGCGGCTCCAGTCTCTCGCCTCGGTCATCGGCTGAAAGAAGAAGCCCATTGTGGAGCGCGGTCCAAAGGATAGCAGTGCGATCAGGCAGCCGCAGACGATGACCAAGGGAACATTGGGGCGTGCACGGAGTGTTGAAGATGTCATTGTCGGAACCATCCATGAAAGTTGCCGGAGGGTATGCTGCTGTTATTATTTGGAAAAGCGATTTTTTCTGATCAATTGATCAAGGTGATTGATGTGTTTCCGGAAACCTGACGGAATTTCAGAGAATCTTTGCCAGCGGACCGGTAAGCATCTGAAACAAAAAGGGCCTTGTAATATTTTCCCCGGAATCCCAATTTGCGCTGGATTTTTGGGGTTGGGCCACTTATATAACCTCATGTCGAGCAAAAGAGTTGAAGGGCGTAGTGCCCGTTTTCTTTTGTGTCGAATATGCTCAAAGTGAGCAAAAGAGTGTTCCGTTTGATATCAGGGAGGTCATCATGACCCTGAACCAAGCAGCCGCCGAGCGTCGTTTCAATCCGGAAGCCGGAGTTGGCCCATCTGGTCGTTTCGCTCCCATTGCGCGGCCGGACCTGTCCTTCACTGCCGAAGTCCGCGAAGCAACCGCTCCGGTCTACGAGAAGGTGAAGCACTTCATCCCTGAAATCGAATGGGCCGTTCTTGCGCCGATGATCCACGCGATCAACAAGCTCAAGAAGGAGCGGAACGCAGTTATTCTGGCGCATAACTACATGACGCCGGATATCTATCACGGTGTTGCCGACATCGTGGGGGACAGTCTGCAGCTCGCCATCGAGGCAACGCGCACCGATGCTGATGTCATCGTGCAATGCGGTGTGCACTTCATGGCCGAGACATCCAAGATCCTCAGCCCGGAAAAGACGGTTCTCATTCCGGACATGAAGGCTGGCTGTTCGCTGGCAGAATCCATCACCGGTGCAGATGTGCGCGCCCTGCGCGAGCGCAATCCCGGCATTCCGATCATCACTTATGTGAACACGTCTGCCGACGTGAAGGCCGAGTGCGACATCTGCTGCACGTCGTCCAATGCGCTGCAGGTCGTCGAAAGCTTCGGCGTCGACAAGGTGTTCCTTATCCCGGACAAGTATCTGGCTGCCAATGTCGGTAACAAGACCGATGTGGAAGTTCTGGTATGGGATGGTGCGTGCGAGGTGCATGAGCGCTTCACGGCACAGGAGCTGCGCGACTATCGCCAGATCGAACCCGACGTGAAGATCATCGCCCACCCCGAGTGCCCGCCGGAAGTCGTGGCCGAGGCGGACTTTGCAGGCTCAACGGCGCATATGATCGACTGGGTGAAGACCAAGCGTCCGGCGAAGGTGATGATGATCACCGAATGCTCCATGGCCGACAATGTCGCCAGCGAGACACCGGGTGTGAGCTACATTCGCCCGTGCAACCTCTGCCCGCACATGAAGCGGATCACGCTGTCCAAGATCCTCGACACGCTTCTTGAGATGAAAGAGGAAGTAATTGTCGATCCGGCTATTGCAGAAAAAGCCCGGACAGCCGTAGAACGGATGATCAATCTGAACAGCTGATCAGCCGCCGGTACCCTGTGACTGCCCGGGCGGCCGGGCAGCGCATTTCTGACTGCGTTTGCAGGACTACGCCCATGGCCATTACGGTTGCTGACTTCGTGCCCGCTTTGACGGGAAGGGACGTCGATGACGTCGTCATTCTGGGAGGCGGGCTGGCCGGCCTCTTTTGTGCCCTCAAACTCGCCCCCCGTCCTGTCACCATCGTTTCCAATGCCCCGATCGGGCAGGGAGCGTCTTCTGTCTGGGCGCAGGGCGGCATCGCGGCCGCCGTTTCCGAGCATGACACCGCCGACAAGCATGCAGCCGATACACTTGTAGCGGGCTGCGGTATCTGCGAACCGGCTATCGTCGATCAGATGACGCGTGAGGCCGGGGAGCGGGTGCGCGACCTGCTGGAATTCGGCGTTCCCTTTGATCGCGATCTGGAAGGCCGCCTGCAATTGTCCCGTGAAGCTGCCCATTCGGAAAACCGTGTGGTGCGCGTGCGCGGCGACATGGCGGGGTCGGCCATCATGGGAGCTCTGATCAAGGCTGCCCGCGAGACACCGTCCATTCGAATCATCGAAGGCTACATGGGCGAAAGCCTGATGACCGAGGGTCGGTATGTCACCGGTCTCTTGACCCGTCAGCGTGGTGGCCTGCGCCGTTTGGCCCTGCCGGCAAAGGCCGTTGTGCTGGCCTCAGGCGGCATCGGGCACCTTTATGCGGTCACGACCAATCCGGGCGAGGCCAACGGACACGGGCTTGCCATGGCAGCGCGCGCTGGTGCCGTGATCGCGGATGCCGAGTTCGTTCAGTTTCACCCGACGGCCCTCAATGTCGGACGGGATCCGGCACCTCTGGCAACCGAAGCCTTGCGCGGTGACGGAGCGACGCTGATCAATTCTGCCGGACATCGTTTCATGGTCGGCATTCATGCCGATTGCGAACTGGCCCCGCGCGATATCGTCGCCAGAGCGATCCACGAGGAAGTGGTGTCGGGGCGCGGAGCGTTTCTCGATTGCACCAAGGCGATTGGTGACCGCTTTGAAAGCCTGTTCCCCACGGTCCATGCCGCCTGCAAGGAAGCCGGAATAGACCCGGTAACCCAGCCTATACCGGTCGCTCCTGCCGAGCATTATCACATGGGCGGTATCCTGACCGATGCCAACGGGCGTACATCACTGGATGGTCTTTGGGCGGCTGGCGAGGTGGCCTCCACTGGCGCACACGGCGCAAACCGGCTTGCATCCAACTCGCTTCTGGAAGCCGTCGTCTTTGCAGCCCGCATTGCCGAGGACATTCAGGGTCTGATGCCGACACCTCGGGCTACCCACTGGGCCGAGATGGATGAGGCTATCGGCTTGCCGAGCCGACGAAATGTCGAGGAGCGCGATGCGATTTCGATCCTGCGCGAAACGATGTCCCGCAATGTGGGCGTTGTGCGCAGCGAGGAAAGCCTCAAGCAGGCGCTGCGTGACATTTCCAGGGTCGAAAAAGTCTGCGTGCGCGAATCCATCAAAAACATGATGCTTGCCGGGCGGATCGTCGCCACCGCCGCCTTGCTGCGCACGGAAAGCCGTGGTGGCCATTGCCGGTCCGACTATCCCAATGAGGATGCCGCCCAGCAACATCGCTCCTACATGACCCTTGCCGATGTGAACGAGGTTTCGCGTTCCATCGCCCAGGAACCTGCCTGACCCCGCGTATGCCGGAGACGTTTGAATGTCCAATCTCCCAGTCCTGCCCACCTTGATGATTGATGACAAGGTGAAGGAAGCTCTCCTTGAGGATTGGGGGCGGGCAGGCGACGTGACCAGTCAGGCGACCTTGCCTGCAACGGCGCAAGCAGAAGCGCTTATGGTTGCGCGCAAAGCTGGAGTTCTGTCCGGCATCGGGCTTGCGGAAAGCGCATTCCGGCAGACAGACAAGAACCTTCAGTTCACTGCCGAGCTGGAAGATGGGGCGGAACTTGGCGCAGGGACCGTTGTTGCACGGATCTCAGGATCTGCCCGGTCAATCCTGTCGGCAGAACGTGTTGCCTTGAACTATGCGTGCCATCTTTCAGGAATAGCCACGGCAACATCGCGGTTTGCCAAGGCCATTGCCCACACCAAGGCGCATATCGTCTGCACCCGCAAGACCACGCCGGGCCTGCGCGCATTCGAAAAATATGCCGTGCGCTGCGGCGGCGGCATGAACCACCGCTTTGGTCTGGATGACGCGATCCTGATCAAGGACAATCACGTGGCTGTGGCCGGTGGTGTCGTGGCCGCCGTTCGCGCTGCCAAGGCCTTTGCAGGTCATCTGGTCAAGATCGAACTCGAAGTCGACACGTTGGAGCAGCTTGAAGAAGCCCTGCCGGAACGTCCTGATGTGATCATGCTGGACAACATGACACTAAGTCAGTTGGCGCAGGCCGTGAAGATGGCTGACGGGCAGGTGCTGCTCGAAGCATCAGGTGGAATTGAGCTTGATACCGTAAGGGCCGTTGCCGAAAGTGGTGTGGATCTCATCTCAAGCGGATGGATCACCCATTCAGCTCCCATCCTTGACTTGGGCTTGGATATAAACGTCCGCTGAGCGGCTGTATTTCACCTGGAGAAAGCAAGACTTGCGGGGTATGTAGATTCCCGTATAGGACATTTATGTCCAAAAAGTCGCTGCAAGTTGAAAGATTTATTCACTAATTCACCCTACGGTAGTTGTGTTATGTTCTTGCAAGTGGTGTGGGCGGTTGATGCAGCTTCAAATTGCCGTAGTGGAGTCCAGCGCGATTGGGCAAAAAATCCTCAAGAAAATTCTTGAGGATCGAGGCTATTTAGCAAAGTATTTTACATCCGCAATGGACGCTTTGGATTATCTACAATCCGAAGAAAACCCAGTCATTCTGCTTACAAGCTTCGAAACGGACGGTATGCACGGCCTGGATCTTGTCTGGCAGTCCCGTTTGCTTGCCGGGGGAACACGGGCGCTTTACATCATAGCCATGTCATCCAGCACTGAATTGTCCAAGGCAATCGAAGCGCTGGACTGCGGCGCGGACGACTTCATCCGCAAGCCTCCGGTTGCCGAAGAACTCTATGCCAAGATGCGCTCCGCACAGAAGATGCTCTCTGCCCAGCAGGAACTGCGCTTCTACGCGACGCGCGATCCGCTTACAAAATTGCGCAATCGCCGTTGTTTCATGGAGGAAGTTGGAAAACTTCCGGGCGGCATGGATTCCTGTTTGCTGATCCTTGATATCGACCACTTCAAGAGCGTGAATGACACCTATGGCCATCAGGCTGGCGACATGGCTCTCGTGGCGACGGCTACCAAGCTCAAGGACCAGAATATCGGGTTGGTCAGCCGTTTGGGCGGTGAGGAATTCGCGATCTATCTGCATGACACGCCTGAAGCACTCGGCCTGCGGGCAGCGGAGCGTTTTCGTGAGGCTGTTCAGCAGATTGAAGTGGACTTTCAGGGCAAGAAGATCAAGTTCACAGTCAGTATCGGACTTGCCTTCAAGCCGGCGGAAGTGGCGTTCAACATCGATGAGCTCTATGGCTATGCCGATGAGGCCCTTTACCGGGCCAAGGAAAGCGGCCGCAACAGGGTTTGCATTGGCAAACGCGCGGGATCCAAGCCCGTCAAGCTGGAACTGCGGTCTGCCTGAAACGATTTCCCTTTAATACCTCTAAGCCCCCAATAGACCCGCACGCAGCGGGTGTTTTCATTTTCGCGTTGGAAAAAGTGGAATGCCCGGCCTTGTTGAGCCGGGTCAATGTATTTTGCCCCAGATAGGTGTTTCAAGACGGCAGAGGTCAGAGCTCTTGACTTCTCACCAGGACCAGCAGAAGGGCGCTTATCGTGTCATCCAGCAACGACCGGGACGTGGAAACAGCGGCGCAAGGGCATGGGCTCGGACCTGACGCCGCATCCCATTTTGCCCGCATGGCTCAGGTGCCGATCCTGATCGGGCTGACCATCGGCATGGCGCTGTTTCTGATCACCTTTTTCGTAGATATCTACGAGGCGGTCGCCTCTCTGGAATTTCTCGATCGCAAGAAGACCATCCTGCTGATCCTGAATATGCTGGACATGGTCTTCATTGCCAATCTCGTCATCATGGTCGCGACGAACACCTACAACACGTTTCGTCTGAAACGCCAGCACAGCGGTGAGCACGTGATGGTGGAGGGCCAAACGGCCTATCGCCGCATGAAGCATCGCATCGTCTCGACGATCATCATCATCTCCTCGATCCATGTCCTGAGCGAATTGCTGGAATTTTCGCAGCTTTCGGTCACACACCTGGCGGCCCTGATCGGCCTGCATCTGGTGTTGCTCCTGACCTATGTTGCAACGAATGTGTGCCGGTCAGCCGAATAGCCGGAGAGGGGGCTGGATCAGTTCCAGCCGCCTGCATAAGTCTTGTAGAAGATATGAAGGCCGACCTGGCCACGCTTGGCCATGGACTTTGCCCAACGCGGGTTCACATAGGTGGCATGGTAGTGCGTGGAAGCATCGACCATCTTCAGGTATTTCTCACCATCTGAAACTTCGCGGGCAAGGCGCTTTGCAAGGTCCCATGCTTTCGGGCTGGCGATCGTGTCCTTGATGCCGTCACAGGCGAAGGAGAACTGGCAGCGATTGCGCTTGTGCTGGTTCTGGTAAACCACACCGCAGATCGAATTCGGGTAGGACGGATTCTTGACTCGGTTCAACACCACCTGCGCGACCGCAATCTGGCCTTCCTCGTTTTCACCGCGAGCCTCGAAATAGATCGCTTCGGCAAGGCACTTCTGTTCCTTGTCTGATGCAACAGAGAGCGGCAGTGGCTTTTGCGCCCACCAGTGCGGGTTGTTCGGATCTTCCGGTGGCGGCAGTTCCTGTTCGTATTTTGACGCGCCAAACAGGGCGTCGAACGGTTCCTTGGTGTCCTGAACACTGTCAGGCGCGTAAGCCGAGATCAGGGAAAAACTGGCGGCTGCTGCGTTGCGCGCCATCATGACCTTCTGCAGATCCAGTGGGCCTCCTTGTCCGTGCTGTCCCTTGTGATTGGATGCGTCCAGAGGCTCCGGCTTCACGAAGGCAACCCGCGGCATCTCCTCTTTCTTCTTGTCATTGGAAAGAAGACTGCGCATGGCATAGACGTTACCTGCAGCGCGATCCACCAGATTGCGATCCGGCGCCATGGACATGTATCGATCGCCCTTGGACGAGCGATTAACACGAAGATTTTGCGGGATCTTCTCCGGCAGGCTCGCCTTGACGATGTCGCCCAGCCCTTCGACATTGGCTGGCTTCATGTCGTTTACACCGGACGTCAGTTTCAACTGGACTTCATCTTGCGGGGCACGGCCGCTTTCCATTTTCATCGGGTATTTCGCCGGGATGGAAACAGTGAAGCTGGCTGGTTCCAGGGCGAGCGCCCAGCGAGGCGCTTCAGCCTTCTGGGAAGACAGAAGATCGAGGATGTCCTGATTGCCGGTTGCAGATGTCAGAAGGGCGAAAACCGCCGGACTGCAGGCAAGAATGCGCGCCATGCGTTTCCAGCGGATTGTCTGGCGACCTGACTGATTGGTCGATGACGAAGAAGAATGCCGCTTCGGGCTATGTTTCCGGCCAAACATACGCAGCCACTCCAACTCGTACATGTGCCCAAATTCTTCTGGGCAGGAACATGGTTAACGCCAAGTAAAAGGCGGTGAATGAGTTGATTGTGTCTCTTTAACCTTGAGAGATAGTTAATTTAAGAAAAAAGCTCGAGAAACTGCTAAAAATGACAAAAGTAAAAATCAGTTAAGGTTAAGAATAACCGGGTTGGCGGCCGCCAACTTTCAATCCCGGAGCGGGACGTTCGCTCAAGAGTGCACGTTTAAAGCGGAAGAGGGCTGCTGGTCGCCCTCCGGTTGCCGTTGACGTGGCGCCTGTGGGTTCCACCAGATCGGCATTCTCCACCAGTCGGCGGAAATTCTGCTTGTGCAGATGCCTGCCGGAAATCGCCTCGACTGATGTCTGAAGCTCGGTGAGCGTGAAGGTGTCGGCCATCAATTCGAAAATGACCGGCCTGTATTTCAGTTTGCCACGCAGGCGGGACAAGGCTGTTGCCAGTATTCGGCGATGGTCAAACTGCATGGGACGCCCTAGTCCGGGAAGATCTGCCCGTTCCAGCGCCGCCGGTCTGCCGTCCTGCAGGGCCTCACTCACAAGACCGGCCTCATAAAGCAACTCATAGCGCTCAAGGACACGTTCCTCGTCCCATTTTGAGGGATCAGCGCCGAAGGCCAGGTTCACCCGTTCCTCTCTTCCAAGGGCCCGTAGCGGACTTCCCTCGGGCGGTTCGGCTGCCAGCCAGGTCTTGAGCTCCGGCAAGATCTTGGCATCGAGAATGGAAGGTCTGCCGTTTCGCCAGTCCTCCCACGGGAAGTAGTCATACCAGCAGCGCCAATTGGAATCGTGCCGGGCCAGAACGTTTTCGGAATCCGGTGTCTGGCGTGTCAGGGCGAGGTAGCCGACGGAAACAATATGTGGTCCGGCATCGCCACGAACCCGGTGTCGGCCGCGGTCGCCAAATGTGTAGAGCTGTTCGATGTAGCCGAGGCGCAAGGCGGTCTGCTCTTCCACCCACGACCGCAGGCCGATCTCGAATGTGCGGTGGCGGATAGGATCGAATGGACCGAAGGGCAGGCTGTCGGCAGCTCCCGAATGCGGGTCGGACACCTGAACGATCTGAGGCATGCCGCCTGCCACTGAAACGATGACCGCATTCAGGCCGATCTGCAGTGTTGCCGTGCTGTCCATTCTGTGTTTCGCACTCTCCGGGCCGGTTCAGGATCAATCAAGCGGCATGACGAAGGGGACACCCTCATAGGCATTTGCCCCTCTGCCCATGGCGCGGACAGCATCGATCATTCGCCCGTCGCGTTCCAGCAATTTGTCGGCAATCGCCACCAGACGAGCATTGGGGGTGGCGGAAGGCGCCTGATGACGCAGACGTTCGGCAAGGGCGAACTCGTTCCGGTCAGGGTTCAAGGCGCAAGCGGTGATATAGGCACCCGCCGTTGACCGGCTGATACCCGCCCAGCAGTGGATGACAAGCGGAGACTGTCGATCCCAGCTCCGAACGAAGTCCACGAGGCGCAGAACATGGTCATCGGTGGGCGGTGTCAGTCCCTTGACCGGTGCGACAATGTCATTGAACCCGAGAAACAGGTGCTTTCCCGGGGCGATGCCGTCCGGCGTTGGAACATCCATTTCAGTATTGATCAGCGTAACCAGATGGGTTGCGCCCGTTTTTCGAACGGTTTCGGTCAGTTTTGAAAGGGAACAGACGTGGAGCATCGATCGCCGCTGATTTGGAAATTTGCGAATCGTACCTGCCGACCGGCTCCGCGTCACCCGTTAACCTGTGCTGCGACCCGGTTTTTGCCCAGCTTCGCGAGCCACCTCGATTTCAGTGAACCGCGCCAGGAAGCGCTCCTGCGCCTGAGCGACCGGCAGGGGGGATAATCCCATCCTGAAGACGCCGTTTTCATTTGGATGAAAACCGCGAGGGCGGCCGAAAATCTTGCCTGCTTCCACATCATCAAAACCGGCCAGCTCAACGGCTTCGAAATAGGCGCATATCGTGTCTGCCCGTTTGGCCAGTTTTTTCACCCATTGCGGGATTTCCGCCGGAAGGCCAAAGCGCAGATGAATGGCTCCCTGAAGTCGGCTTTCCACCGCCTTGTAGGCCCCGCCCATCACTGCCTTGAAGGGAGAGATCATGTCGCCGATCACATATTCCGGGGCATCGTGCAGCAGCACAGCCATCTGCCAGTCTGCGGAAAGGTCAGGTTTAAGGCGGCGGGCGATGTCCTCGACAATAAGGGAGTGCTCGGCGACGGAAAAGGCATGATCGCCCATCGTCTGGCCATTCCAACGCGCAACACGCGCAAGGCCATGCGCAATGTCGGAGATTTCAACATCAAGCGGCGAAGGATCGAGCAGGTCGAGACGCCTGCCGGACAACATGCGCTGCCATGCGCGGGGGGATTGATCTTTGGATGAGCTGGGCATGTTCAGTTTGGTGTGTTTCGTCTTGTTTTCAGGCGTCGTCGTCTGACGAGGCGGGCCAGTCGAATGTGGCCCAGTCAGGAATGGTGAGCTCGACTATGGCCCCGTTGCAGGTGACCTGATGTCCCTCAGCGCGGCCGCGTGCGACCTTGTCCAGGCGTACCAATGCAATGCCCTGGAACCGGTCCCCGGCATCAACAGTAGAGGCAAGGGTTCCAATGCTTGCCCCGTCAATCTCCAGATCAGCGCCGGGGGAGGGAAGCGGGGCAGAGCCCGAGACCTGAATGAAGCGTTTGCGCGCCGTGCCGCGATGATGGACGCGGGAGACAACTTCCTGCCCGACATAGCACCCTTTGGAAAAGGAAACGCCGTTGAGCTGGTCCATGTCTGCGTCATGCGGAAAAATGGACGAATAGTCGAAATCGGAAAGACTTTCCGGCACACCCTGAGTGACACGATAGGCGCGATAGGCATCCATGTCTGCCGCTGCAAATCCCGATGCTTCCAGCGCAGACGAAATTTCATCCGCATTGCCATAGAAGCGCGATCCAAGCGCAGCAAGGCGGGGGTCTGCAGCGCGGGTCTGTGTGGCGGCAACAGGAGCCTCACCGCCCCAGGCAGCAATCACCTGATGCGTTGCAGAAATGTCGGTAATATCGAGCTTGGCCCTGAGGCGATAGAACGTCAGGCGTTTGACGAGATCAGCCGCAGTTGCAGAGGGCGTATCCAGTAGATAGTCCGCGCCGTCCTTGATGATCAGGAAGTCAAACAGGATCTTTCCCTGCGGCGTCAGCAAAGCTGCAAATCCCGCACCGCTCTCATCGACCTTGTCGATATTGGACGTCACCAGATTTTGCAGAAAGTGATGAACGTCAGCGCCAGACAGGCGGATGACACTGCGATCAGTCAAACTTGCGTATTTTGACAGGCCCATGATTCCATCCGTTGAACGTGTGAAGTGGTTCAATGGCACATATGGCCTGCAATTGGCCAGAACAAGATGAAACGGTTTCGGTTTTGCTGGCCCTTGCTTGTTGGCCCGAGTATAAGCCGCGCAGACATTCAAGCTTTGGCGGAGACATTCAATGGCACACACCTACGATCTCATCCTCAAGGGCGGCACCGTCGTCAATCAGGACGGCGAAGGGCAACGTGATGTTGCCGTGCGCGGTGGCCGGATCGTCGGACTGGGCAGTTTTGATCCCTCACAGGCGGGCGAAGTCATCGACTGTACCGGCCTGCATGTTCTGCCCGGCGTGATCGACAGTCAGGTTCACTTCCGCGAGCCGGGCATCGAGCACAAGGAAGATCTGGAATCCGGCTCGCGGGCCGCTGTCATGGGCGGTGTGACCTCCGTCTTTGAAATGCCCAACACCAATCCATTGACGACCACGGAAGAGACACTTGCCGACAAGGTCTCCCGGGCGCATCACCGCATGCACTGCGACTTCGCTTTCTGGGTGGGCGGGACACGCGACAACGTGAAGGACATTCCCGAGCTTGAGCGGCTTCCTGCCGCTGCCGGCATAAAGGTGTTCATGGGCTCGTCGACCGGCAACCTTCTGGTCGAGGATGACAAGGGCGTTCGGGATATCCTCTCCGTCACCCGCCGCCGCGCCGCGTTCCATTCCGAAGACGAGTTTCGTCTGCGCGAGCGGGCAAACCTGCGGGTGGAAAACGACCCGCGCTCGCACCCGATCTGGCGTGACGAGATCGCGGCTCTTCAGTGCACCCAGCGCCTTGTGACCATCGCGCGTGAAGTCGGCGCGAAGATCCACATCCTGCACCTCTCCACGGCAGAGGAAGTGGATTATCTAGTCGACCACAAGGATGTAGCTTCCATCGAAGTGACGCCGCATCATCTGACCCTGACGGATGAGGCTTATGTGCGCCTTGGAACTCTGGTGCAGATGAACCCGCCGGTTCGCGCTGCCCGCCATGGCGAACGCCTGTGGTATGGCCTTGAACAGGGTATTCTGGACATTCTCGGGTCTGACCACGCGCCGCATCTTCTGGAAGAAAAGCAGCAGCCCTATCCGAAGTCGCCCTCCGGCATGACCGGCGTTCAGACGCTGGTTCCGATTATGCTGGATCACGTCAATGCGGGCCGGTTGTCGCTTGCCCGCTTTGTCGACATGTCGAGTGCAGGACCGGCCCGCCTTTTCCAGACGGCGCGCAAAGGCCGGATCGCCATCGGCTATGATGCCGATTTCACCGTGGTCGATCTGAAGAAGACAAAAACCATCACCAATGACTGGATCGCATCCAAGTGTGGTTGGACGCCGTATGACGGCAAGTCCGTGACCGGGTGGCCGGTTGGCACCATCATTCGCGGCCAGCAGGTGATGTGGGAAGATGAACTGACGCAGCCCTCAAAGGGCGAAGCAGTCCTTTTCCAGGACGGCCTCCCGCGCGGCTAGAAGCGCTTTTGGGCGAAGCGGACACCGGTTCGCTGTCAGGAAACGCGCCAAATCACGTGAACTGGGCGGACCGTGGCTCCGGATGTATTGCATGATCGCGTTCGCTGGGGAGTGACATGCCCCAGCGGATGCGGCTCCAGACCCGCTCGTGCAGAAAGAATGTGACAAAGCCGAGCGAACAGGACGAAACGGCCAGCGTGACCGCAGCAGCAAGAGAGCCCGTATGCGGGTAACTCAAGGCCGTCATGGTCAGCACGCCAAGTGCTTGCCAAGTCACGCATTTCATCAATGTTCTCTTAGAAGATTCCATATCGTCCGCCGCATTCCCCAAGCATTGGACACAGGATAGCTCGCGCCTATGATCGCGGGAATTCTGTATATTTGCTGCAAAAGCTCCCGTTTGCTGATAATATCAAACAAACGGGAGAAAATACATGGATAAGAGGGAAAGGTCAGCATTGTTCCGGCTTCGACTTACCGAAGCGATGGAACGTCGGAGCCTCAGCAAGAGCGCGCTGGCCCGTCAGTGCAGCGTGGATCGCTCGACGATTGCCCAGATCCTGTCTGAGGATGATGGTCGCGTCCCCAATGCCCATCTGGCCGCTGAATGTGCCATGGCTCTCTCGGTCAGTTCCGACTGGTTGCTTGGGTTGAGCGACCGGAGCGAGACGACAGCAGACCTTCTGGAATCCTCATTCCGCGTCACGGAAGCCGACAAGACCTTTGCCGACATCCAGATCGAGGAGTGGCACCGCGAAGCGGCGGGCTACAAGATCCGCCATGTGCCGTCGACCATCCCGGACATTTTGAAAACCGACACGGTGCTCGAATACGAGTACGCCCACTTTCTCGACAAGACGCCGGCACAGGCCGTCACCGCCATGCGCGCCAAGGCGAACTGGCTTCTGCGACCAGGGTCCGATTATGAAATCTGCTGCTCTATCCAGCAAATCAGGAGCCTGGCTGCGGGGGAGGGATACTGGAAGGAATTGCCTGCAGATGCCCGTATGGAGCAGCTTGAGGTAATGGCCGAGCGCTGTGCAAAGCTCTATCCGTCCCTGCGGCTCTATTTCTGGGATCCAAAGCGTGTCTATTCCGCGCCGGTGACGATCTTCGGGCCTCTTCTCGCGGCTGTTTACATTGGCCAGCACTATCTCGTGTTTCGGGAGAAGCGGCAGGTGGAAGCCCTGACACGGCACTTCGATCAACTGGTGCGCGATTGCGGCGTTGATGCCCGAAGTGCAGCTGATGCGATCGCAGGTCTGCTGTCCAACGCCCGGTGAAATTGCGCCACGCCGGACATTGTGACTTGAGCCATTCAGCTCTGGTTCATAAAACCTTAAGGAAAATCCCATTGGCAAAGGTTTCAGTAACCTTGTCCAATAACTCAAAATACAGGACTACCGCTTAAGCTTTTGTTTGAGATAAATCGTGCCAGAGAGTTCGGATTCCTTCGGGTGAGTGTTTTGTGATGCGTACTACAAATCCAGCAATTAATAGGCTTCTTGCAAAGCCTGTCGGCATGCTTCTGCTCTCCGGGGTCATGTCCGTGGCGTGTTTGGCTGCTGCAAATGCAGCGCCGCTTCCAACGCTTGAGCAGACCAAACGCGAAACGGTCGTGCAAACTGTTTCGGACGACGCCCCGTTGCACATGGTGGTTTCTCTCAAGGAGCAGAAGCTGAATGTGTATCGCGGAGCCGAGCTGGTCGAGGTGACGCCGATTTCGTCAGGCAAGGCCGGACATTCCACGCCAACCGGCGTGTTCTCGATTCTGGAAAAGCGAAAGAAGCATTTCTCGAACCTTTATGATGACGCGCCCATGCCATTCATGCAGCGCCTCACATGGTCGGGGATCGCGCTTCATGAAGGCAAGCTGCCCGGTTACCCGGCTTCCCATGGCTGTGTGCGCCTGCCGCATGAGTTTGCAAAAAGCATCTTCTCCCAGACCGATCGCGGCATGCATGTGATCATTACAGATGAGCAGGCAAGACCCGAAGTCATTCGCCACCTCGCGCTGATCCAGCCCCATGAATATCGCACGGATGTGGCGAGCCTTTCCGGCAGCACATCGGGAGATCCGCTTCGTGGAAGCATGGATGTAGGTTCCAAGACCGACGCGGTCGACGATCAGGTTGCCAGAAACCCGCATTTCGACAAGCCGCTGCGGATGATTGTCACCCTGAACGATCCGCGCGAGCAGGCCCGGTCCCTGCAGCGCATGCTGAATGACCTCGGTTTTGATGCAGGCCCTGTCGATGGTGTCATCGGTCGCAAGACCCGTGCGGCGCTAAGTCTGTTTCAGGAAGGTTACGACCTGCCCGTGACGGGAAACCTGACCGAGGAGCTGGTCCATCACATCTACCGTGAAGCCGGTTACGACCAGCCGCAAAACGCCACTTTGCGGGTGCGCCGGAAGTTCAGGGACGTTTATGAAACCTCCGTCCATGTTGCCAATCCCGAACGCGAAATTGGAACCCATGTTTTCACGGCACTGGATTTTGCGGAAGGGGACCTGTCTGTCGACTGGATTGCCCTGTCTGCGGAAGGTGAGCGCGGCGGGACGTCCTTCGATATTCTGGATCGGCTGGAGATTCCGGAAGCTGCCCGCGCAGAGCTCTCCAAAATGCTGACACCCGGGAGCTCGCTGATCATGACCGATCGCGGATATGCCCGAAACACCGGCCTTGGAACGGATTTCGTGGTCGTCACACGCTGACCGCCTTCTGCCAAAGCCAAAAAATCTCAAATGGCTCCGGTTCTGCCGGAGCCATTTTCCTGTCGGCAACACACTGCAGACGGGCAATCGTCACCATACTGTCGTCTGTCTGGCGTATCGCATCGGCTCATCTGCTCGCGCATGTGATGAGAAGGGTGACGATAATGAAAGGCACTTTGGCTGCTTCCAAGGCTCGATTGAATGGGGCGGTTCATCGCTCCAGCGCCACGTCGCGTGAAGGCATGTTGGAACGGCTCTTCACCTTTGCCTTCAAGGGGCTGGTCTATCCGCAAATCTGGGAAGATCCGGAAGTCGACCTGCAGGCCCTGAAACTTACCCCGCAAAGCCGGATGGTTACGATCGCGTCGGGTGGCTGCAATGTCATGTCCTACCTCACGGCCAACCCGGCGCAGATCACCGCAGTTGATCTCAACCGTGCGCATGTCGCCCTTGGTCGCCTGAAGCTTGCCGCGGCTCAAAGGCTGCCAACCTATGACACGTTCTACCGCTTCTTCGGGAAGGCCGATGAAAAGGCCAATATCGCAGCCTACAAGCGGTTCTTGAAAGACGCGCTGGACGAGGACACCAGAGCCTATTGGGAGGGACGGGGCCTTGGTGGAATGGGCCGCAAGCGGATCACGCTCTTTGCCCGCAATCTGTATCGTCACGGGTTGCTTGGAAATTACATCGGACTTGGCCATCTTGTTGCGCGGCTTTACGGCATCGACCCGAGCCATATGGTTCAGGCACGCTCGATGGAAGAACAGCGCAGTTTCTTCGATACCGCCCTTGCACCGCTCTTCGACAAGCGTCTGATCCGGTGGGCAACGTCGAAGAAGATGTCGCTCTACGGGCTGGGCATACCGCCTGCGCAATATGATGCATTGGTGACGGCCAGCACCGAGCGCGACATGTCAGCAGTCCTTCGCCGCAGGCTGGAGAAACTCAGCTGCGATTTCTCCTTGCAGGACAATTATTTTGCCTGGCAGGCCTTTTCCCGAACCTACGCGCCCGCCACTTCGACCGGAGACAAGGATGCCGGTCCTCTGCCGCCCTATCTGAAGCGCGAACATTTCGAAACCATCCGCGCTCGTGCAGGTCGTGTGCGGGTTCTGAACCGGAACTTCACCGAACATTTGCAGGGCGAGCCGGCAAACAGCCTCGACGCATATGTCCTGCTTGACGCAAAGGACTGGATGACGGATCGTCAGCTCAATGCCCTCTGGTCGGAAATCACACGCACGGCCAGACCGGGCGCAAGGGTGATCTTCAGAACGGCTGCAGAGCCGACGCTCCTTCCGGGCCGGCTGACGGAGAGTGTCCTTTCCCGCTGGACATACGAGGAGGCGGAAAGCCTTCGCCTCGGGCTGCAGGATCGCTCGTCGATCTATGGTGGCTTTCACCTCTACGTCCATAACGGGTGAGATATGAACGAGACTGTCCAAACAGCTGAGCTGATGAACTCCATCTATCGGAACCAGCGCCACTTCTATGACCTGACCCGAAAATTTTACCTGCTCGGACGAGATCACCTGATTGAAAACCTGAGACCTCCGCAGGGGAGTGCCGTGCTTGAGCTGGGCTGCGGGACAGGCCGAAATCTCATTCAGGCAGCAAACCGGTATCCGGGTGTCCGCTTCCATGGTCTCGATATTTCCGAGCGGATGCTTGAAACGGCCGCGGAGAAAGTCCGAAAGGCCGGTCTGGGGGACAGGATTTCCCTCATCAAGGGAGATGCCTCCGATCCGTCGTCAGTGCGTGAACTCGGGGGAGCGCCCTATGACCGGGTTTTCTTCTCCTACACCTTGTCCATGATGCCCATCTGGCGCGAAGCCCTTGCCACGGGTCTCAGCAATCTGTCCGACGACGGCACGATCCTCGTGGTCGATTTCGGCCAACAGGAAAGGCTGCCCGGTTGGTTCCGTTCCTTGCTTCTTGGATGGCTGGCCAGATATCATGTCAGCCCCCGAGCCGAGTTGGTGGACGAGCTGAGCGCTCTTGCTGAGCGCCATGACGCATCCTTGTCGACGCAGTCATTCTATCGCAACTACGCGCTATATGCCGAACTCCGGCGCAGTTGAGTGCGCGCCCGGTCACTACGACCTGTGTGAAGGGTCATTCCCCGGCCACGAAATAGTGCAGTGTTCCATCAGGCCCGATGCCGACGCGATAGAACAGCCAGACGCCGTAGGTTTCCATTTCCGCAACCTCACCTGAGGTGACAATCCGAAACATCTCCACCTTTTGCTCTGGGGTCAGTTCGGCGAGCGGATAACGGGCGAAATAGGGCCAGATCCACATTTCCTGCGCAGTTCCCGCATCCATGTGGACGAAGCCGGCATCCAGTATGTCTGCCAGGATGGCCAGCACCTCACGCCCTTCGCCATCGCCTGAACTCTGCTTCAGGAATTCGATCGGGTCGTCAATGTCTGTGAGGGAGAGGGTTGGCGGTACCTCGTTGCTCTCAAGTACCATCCGCAGGCGTTCCACGTCGCCGCTGAGAGCTGCATCCATCAGCTGAGACCGCATGCGCGCCACCGGTTTGGGCAACACGCTGGTGTCATAAAGCACCTCCGGAGCTGGGCCGACAGGAGCGCTCTTTGCCGCGTCCTGAAGCTCCTCTTCGGGGCCGTCCGCCTGCGGCTCTTCCTCGGACGCAGAATGGGAATCGGTGGCCGCCGATGAAGGGGGAGCAATTTCATCCGTTGGAATGATGGTCGTCGTCGGAACCTGCAGCGGCTTGGTCTCGCCTTCCGGCACGTTGCCCGGTTTGGCAACAGCTGCGCCCGGTAGAAGGCCCGCCAACAATGCGGCAATCACCAGTTTCGAACGCATTCCGTCAACTCCCGAACAACCCGTGTCATGTGGCCATTGTTATACATGTTCGTGGCTTGGGTGCGACAGGCAATGTTGCGTGATCCATGGTTCTTGCAACTGCCCGCTGCGCCAAGTATCGAGAATGCGCAAAGAGCCAAGCATCCAAAGGACGGTCGTGTGAGTTTAGTGGAGTTTGCCGCGATCGGCTTTGGAATTGGTGTCGTGACGACCGCGCCCGTCGGCCCGGTGAATGTGTTGGCTGTGCAACACGCCGCTCAGCGCGGATTTCGCAGCGGATTGTCAGTCGGTCTCGGGGCCGTTGCTGCGGATGTGATCTATGCGGCGGTCGCAATCTTCGGCGTATCCGCCATCACGAATTTCATAGACAGCCAGTATGACCTGATCCGGATTGTCGGCGGGCTCGTTCTGATCCTCTTCGGCTGGAAGGTGCTGAAAGCTCAGCCGCATCTGCACGGGGGGGAGGAATTCAGCGTGAAAAAAGCCTCTTCCATCGGCGGGGATGCGGCTGTCGCCTTCTTCCTCGTTCTGACGAATCCCGGTGCTGTGTTCGGTTTCGTCGCCATCATGGGTGCGCTGGGCGAGTTGCGTCCGGAACATGGAGACCATGCCGGGGCAGCGGCGATGGTTGCCGGTGTGGCGCTGGGGGCGACCGCCTGGTGGGCGGGTCTGTCGGCGGTGGTCGCTCGCTACAGAAGCCGGATCAACGATCGCTGGCTTGAAAATGCCAACCGGGTTGCCGGTGCGGTCTTGATCGCATTCGGCGGAGCCATTTATCTGGATCTGTTGGTCGGAGGGTAGTTTGGGCGTCTTCGAGCCGACTGTGCCGGCTCGCGATTCTCGGGCAATACTGCTTATTGAAGCACGCGGTTGACCGTGTAGTCGCCGCGCTGGATGCGCTCTGGCAGGCCTTCTGCCAGTTTTGCAACAGCATCTTCGCCATAGGTGGCAACAAGATCTGCCAAGGCAGTAAACATCGCCGCATGAGCAACGGCGTCCGTATCCACACCACACGCAACAGCTTCTGCCCAGGCATCAGAGATAAAACCCAATGCCGCGCGCCGGATGTCTTCGTCCTCGGCGTACTCTACTTCAGTGACGAAGTCACCGTATTCATCATTGGTCATTCGCTTCCTAACCGATCATAAAAGACAGGTACTGACGTCCGGGTTTGCAAATCATTTGCCGCCGAATCTCTGAGTTCAAGATTAGCCGCGCTCTCAGCGCGCGCATAGCGATCATGAAAACAATCTTAACACCAACCCACAGAATAGATTGTCAGCGTTAACTACTCGGTAAGGAGTGACGTCGGGGTAAGCTGACTTAGCGGCTGAAACGGCTGGTAACTCTCGTCACAATTGCCCCACCTTCCTCGATATATTGTCCCATAGCGAGACGAGCGGAAGGTGTGCAGTCGCGGTAAATTGCTGAAAAACCACGATAACCTTGGTTGAAACGCTCGATAAACCGGCGGCGCCGGTTCTCGTCCTCCGTTTCCGATTCCAGAAGATCTTCCATCTGGGTTCGCCAGCTTGGGCTGTCTTCGGCACCACAAAGAGGGCGCAGGAAATGAAGTGCGCCAAGGATCTCCGATAGCCGCATCAGGTCCTGTTCATAAGGAGGAGCATCGTCTCTGCGAGCCTGAGTCTGACCGGAGGACGCCCAAAAGGCGCTGCACATCAGGACGGCAAGGACAAGGAGGATAAGACGTGGAAGCGGCATGGTGACGGGCAAGGGTTCCGGATCGTTCCAGTTATCAGGTGTTCACGCCAAGCGGCTTGCGAACATCACAGGATGTAGCACACCTCAACAGATCTTGTCGTTGCTCATGGCCTGTCCCATCCAAGGAAACGACAGACCCGTTCCTTCGTGCCGGGCGTGCAAGTCAGCACCTCAAGTTCCGCCGCAGTCACCCACCGGGCATCGCGTGCATCATCTGCGGCCATCATCGTGCCCTTGGCCGAGGTCGCCAGGAAGACGCAGAGAACATAGTGCGCTTCGGTGCGCCCACCCTCATCGTGATGGATGCTGTCGAAGACTTCCACCGGCTGTTCGCCGACGGTGACACTCAGACCGGTCTCCTCGAGAACCTCGCGTGTGGCAGCCACTTGCAGGGGTTCACCCACATCAACCAGACCACCGGGCAGGCTCCACGCTCCTTCATAAGGTGGTTTGGATCGCTGGATCAAAAGGGCCCGATCGTCCCGGCTACACAGGACACTTACTCCCACAAGCGGGACGGGGGGATATTTTCGGGAAATGCTCATTGCGTGGGAATCCGGCCAACGGGTCTCGGGTCTTCGGCAGGATAGGGTCTTGTGAGTGTCCGGAAAAGTGGATCAGGCAAAAAGCGCGTCGATTTCCGCCTGCGCAGCTTCGCCTTCCTTGGATTCCAGCGTCGGCGTGACGTGGCCATGGATGATCCCGCTGGCTTGAGAAATCAGCGGACGGATCTGGGATGTCGCCTTTTCTGCCACCATCGCGGCAATGTCCGCCGGGTTCAGGGACGTCATCAACGCTTCCTGGGCGAGGATCACCGTGTGGTTGATTTCACCAACAACGGACAGGAGTTCGTTGCGCAATTCTTCCGGAGCGGCCTCATAGGCCATGACCGCAAGCTGCTTTTCAGTGAAACCGGACTGCATGAAGTGTTGTTCGTAAGACAAGGGCTCCCATGCGAGCACGTCTTCCGAACAATCCGGCATGGCCGGAAGCATTTCGAGCAGCATCATCACTTCGTTGAAGTGGTTGAGATAATCCGTAGCCAACCCCGTGCTCGGATTGATATTTGCGGTTTCCAGCCTGTCAGCGGCCAACGGACCGACGCCTAAAACTGGAGTGTCACCACTCATCTCAAACCCCTGCTGTATTGCCCGATCGTTCTGTTATAAGGGTTTTTCCTTGCTAATTACCTAACCGGAGCGAGCGAATCGCCAACGGTCATTCTTGCAGTGACAAATGGCAGAACACTGAGTGACGACAAGGGGAATGCCATGTGTGGCAGATTCAGCCTGACAGCAACGCCCGAGGATGTGAAAGCTCTCTTTGAGTACATCGATCTGCCGAACTTCCCCCCGCGCTATAATATTGCTCCCACCCAGCCTATAGCGACCGTGCGAAAGGACAGCGGAAAACGGCGGTTCCAGTTGGTGCGCTGGGGGCTCATTCCGTCATGGGTCAAGGATCCTGCAAGTTTCACGTTGCTCATCAACGCCCGGAGTGAGACAGCCGCGGACAAGCCGTCGTTTCGCGCTTCCATGCGCCACCACCGCTGCCTCGTTCCGGCTTCCGGCTTTTATGAGTGGCGCAGAACACCGGAAGGCAAGCAAGCTTTCTGGATCGCGCCGGCAGATGGCGGCATCATGGCGATAGCGGGGTTATGGAACACTTGGTCGGACCCGTCCGGCGGCGATATCGACACGGGCGCCATGCTGACCACCGAAGCAAACGGCATGATGGCGCCCATCCATCACCGAATGCCGGTCATCCTGCAAAAGGAACAGTTCGAAGACTGGCTGGACACTGGAAACGTGTCGGTGAAGGAGGCGGTTCGCATGCTTGTTCCCGCTCCTGATGACTATCTGGTCGCTCACCCGGTCTCAGACCGTGTGAACAAGGTCGTCAATGACGATCCGGATCTGCAGACCGCGGTTGAAGTGGAGGCCAGCGAAGACATGCGCAAGGCTGGTTCTTCACGTGAGAAGAAAGCGGGCGGCGGGCAGCTGGATCTTTTCTAGCTGTCGGGATGGCGGGAAACAAAATGCTGGTCTTTGCACAGCCCTGTCCTTATGAGCATCGGACCTTGGAAAAGCGAAAACAGGCGCAGGCATAAACAATGGATCAGGACAGCGACGACCAACTGGCAGAGGCCTACAACACCGGGCTGGATCTGGAAAAGTCCGGCGATCTGGATGCCGCAGAACGCCATTACCGCAAGGCGCTTGAGCTCGATCCGACAGATCCGGCAGGTGTGAGCATTCGCCTTGCCGCCATGGGGCGCGATCCGTCACCGTCCAAGATGCCCGATGCCTATGTTTCCACCTTGTTCGACCAGCACGCAGATGTGTTTGACGAGATCCTGGTGGACCAGCTGGGATACAGCGTGCCACTCATGGTTCGCGAAGCACTTCGCACGCTCTCGCTGGACCACTTCGAACGGGTGCTGGATCTGGGTTGCGGGACCGGGCTGACCGGCATTGCCCTGAGTGACTGCACGACCCATCGCACGGGTGTCGACCTGTCGGAGCGCATCATCGAGCTCGCCTTTGACCGGGAGGTTTATGACGACCTTTATGTGGGCGAGGCTGTCGAGTTCCTTGAAGAGTTCGAAGACGACGATGGCTGCCCGATCTGGGATCTGATCACGGCAACCGATGTCTTTCCCTATGTCGGTGATGTAGCGCCCCTCGTGAAGGGAGCGGCTGAGCGACTGGCTGGCAAGGGTGTCTTTGCCTTCTCGACCGAAACGCTTCCCGATGAGGCTTTCGGGCCAGCGCCGTACAAGGTTGGCGAAAAACGCCGCTTTGCTCACAAGACCAGCTACATTCGGGATCAATTGTCCGAAAACGGGTTTGAAATCCTTCTCATGGACGACATCACCGTCCGCCTTGAGGAAGGGGATCCGGTGCCAGGGCATCTGGTCGTCGCACAAAAGCGCTAGGCGTCACATGCGCTGAATGGTCAGCTTCATCGCTCGCTTTTTCTTGCCGGGCGGCGGGCAGCGGTCGAGAACCAGATAGGGTTGGTCTTTCGATGTGCGTGCCATGGAGACCCCCGCTCCATCGATCAGGCAGCTGATACGATCCCTGTGAACCGATTGACCGGGAAACGTGGCAGCATCAATCGCCTCGTCAAACTTGATGGCAACGCGGTAGACGTCCGTATCGGCGAGCTTGACGAGACTGATCACCACTCCGGTCATGGGATGGTCCAAATAGGTCCCGGAGATCCGCTGTCCGGCAGGAGGCGGAAAATCTTCTGCAACACCATGTTCGCGACACGCTGAACCCTGTAGGGCTTTCAGTCTTTCAAACAGGTTCTGGATGGCTTCGTCCGAGATCGCGCACCGATCAGGTTCGGGAATGGCGCTGCGCAGTCGCCGGGCAGTGGCAGCAAGTTCAACAAGGTCGGGCCGGGGCATGATGCGGTCTCACGAGGGCTGGAAATCTCCAGCACACTACCGCCGAGGCCGAGCATCTGCTTGTTGAAAGCGGGGTTATTCAAGAGTCGTTTCTGAGGAAAATTCGAAGTTTGGATTCGACTCCGGGAAACCGCATGATCGGAAAGGAAAAAGGCCGACAGGGGGAAACTGTCGGCCTTCATGCGAGTAATTCGCTGACTGATATCAGCTGTGGGTCAGACGCTTGAGCAGGTCGATTTCAGCGGCAAGGCTGCTGTCTGCCTTGACCATTTTCTCGATCTTGCGAACGGCGTGCAGAACCGTTGTGTGGTCCCGGTTGCCGAAGCGGCGTCCGATCTCTGGAAGCGAGCGCGGTGTCATGACCTTTGCCAGATACATGGCGATCTGGCGCGGTTTGACGATCGTGTGCGCCCGGCAGGACGAAAGAAGGTCGTTCTTCGTCACGCTGTAGTGCTTGCAAACCACGTGCTGGATATCCTCGATGCGCACGGACCGGATCTCGGTCGGCTTGACGAGGTCATGCAACGTCTTGTCCGCCAGCTCTTGCGTGATCGGCTGGTTGGTCAGCTGATTGTGGGCAATCAGCCGGTTCACCGCACCTTCCAGATCACGGGCAGAAGACGTTACATAGCGCGCAATGTGATCCACAACCGGTTCCGGAATGTCGAAGTTCGGATAGTGGCGGCGGGCAATCTGGACCCGCTTTTGCACAATGTTCTTGCGCAGCATGTAGTCAGGATGCTGGATGCCCGCGACAACGCCGTTCATGAAGCGTTGGCGCAGCGTTTCGTCCATCGTGTCCAGCTGCTCCGGTGGGCGGTCTCCAGCAACGATAACCTGCTTCGGGGATTCCAGAAGCATCCGCAAGGATTGGCAGAACTCTTGCTGGTGCTGCTTTCCGTGCAGCAGCTGGATGTCGTCGATCAACAGAAGATCGACCGAGTCCAGTGTCTGCTTCACAGCTGTGAAGGAGCGGGTCCGCAGGGCCGGAACGAGGTGATACATGAAGTATTCCGCCGTCACATAAAGCACCTTGCGGCCAGCAGCCCGTGCATCGCTGGCAGCAGCATGCAAGAGATGGGTCTTGCCGATGCCGATACCGGAGTGGATGTACAGCAGGTCAAGCGCCCGAGACTGGTCGTTTGCCATCTGGCGTGCCGCGCTGAAGGCCAATCCGTTTGACGCGCCTTCAACGAAACTGTCGAAGGTCAGGTTCGGATTGATGGCCGCGCCCTGCAGAAACTGCAGTTGCAGGTCCGACATGCCCGAGTTCAGTTCACCCCGCAGGGCCTTGGTCAGGGCAGGGATGGCATGGCGCCCGACATTCGGGGTGGTAGCCCGATAATTCAGGTTGGATGCCGTCAGTTGCTTGGCCGGGTCGAGAGTTCCAACCGCCCGTGGCCGCATGGCCCCACGAACTGTCAGTTCGAGACGGTCGATATTCTCACCCTCTTTTTTCCAGAGGCTGACGATCCGATCTTTGTAATGTAATTGAATCCAGTTTTTCAGAAAGCGCGTCGGGACTGACAGGCGAACGATCTTGTCGCCTTCTTCCTCGAGCATGACACGTCCGAACCAGTTGGAGAATACATCTTCCCCAAGCTCAGCCCTGAGCTGTGTCTTTACACTTTCCCATCGATTTGTTCCACGTGCACCGTGAACATGCATTTTCGCCTCCATTCAAGGAGCGGTCAAATACACCCGCTTTTGCTGCGTTAAGAGCCGGCGGTTTTTTTATTGCCGTGCTCTGACTCATTTCCCGGAAATTCCGGGACCGGCATCTCAAAGTCCGGTAACTGCAGTCGGCAACTCAAACAGCAAGTTGCATGTCTTGTTGTTGTTGTTGTTCGCGGTAGTCATCACCTACGTTTATTGTTGCGTTTGTGGTGGTGCCTGCCGTTGGTGTCGGTCTCCTTCTTCATCAGCTGCCCCTAAGAACGCAGGGGTGTCAGCTGTTTGGTTAGTCCGCCATTAACAAGTGTTAACGCTGTTTCATAACTCTGGGGTCTTTTAAGTTATTTTTCAAAAGAAAATTAATGCATTAGGCGAAATCGAATGCATTTTTCTTCAATTGGCCCCTTGGGTATCGTAAATTGTATCAATGGCGGGCGTTTACCGTATAGGTAGAATGGTTAATCCTGTGAACGGCCGCCGGTGAATTTTTAAAAAATCCGGCTCTCGAAATGCTCCCCGTTTGGACAAACACATTTCCGCCGCAATGCGACTCGAGCCGTTTCGGCGCAGAAAAAAGGCCCGCAGTCGAATGCGACTGCAGGCCCTCACGAAGACGCGTAAAGAATGACTCGGAGTGGGAATGTTATCGAGGCAGGACGCGCTCCGGGTTCAGCAGGCCTTTTGGATCAAGAGCCGTCTTGATGCGCCACATCAGGTCCAGCTCGATATCGCTCTTGACCTCTTTCATGAGATCCCGCTTCAGGCGGCCAATCCCGTGTTCGGCGGAAATGGAGCCGTTGAGGTCTGCCACAATGCCGTGGACGATTTCATTCATCTCGTCCCACTTGGCCAGATAGCCTTCCTTGTCCGCGCCAACAGGCTGGCTCACGTTGAAGTGGATGTTGCCATCGCCCAGATGCCCGAACGGGATCGGTCGGCAGCCGGGGACGAAGGCTTCCACTGCAGCAATGGCCTTGTTCAGGAACTCGGGGATCAGGGCAACGGGGACGGACACATCGTGCTTGATGGAGCCGCCTTCCGCTTTCTGGACTTCCGACATGCCATGGCGGATATGCCAGAAATCCTGAACCTGGCTCATGTTCTGCGCGAGGGCTGCATCTTCCACATGTTCAGCCTCAAAGGCCTCACCAAGAATGGCTTCCAGCAGGTCGCGGATCTCAAATGCCTCCGAGCCGCTGGAGAGCTCCATCAGCACATACCAGGCGTGTGTGCCTTCCAGCGGATCGCGTGCACCATCCAGATGGCGCAGGCAGAATTCAACGCCTTCGCGGGGCATGATTTCAAATCCGGTTAGGACCGGGCCTGCCTGTGCCTTAGCAATGGAAAAGAGGCTGAGCGCAGCTTCAGGCGACGAGAGCCCGACAAAGGCGGCTTCCAGTTTTTTGGGCTTGGGGAAAAGCTTCAGCGAGGCGGCCGTGATAATCCCCAAAGTGCCTTCCGCACCGATAAACAATTGTTTCAAATCATAACCGGTATTGTCCTTGCGGAGCGTCCTGAGGCCGTTCCAGATCTCGCCCGTTGGCAGCACGACTTCCAGTCCAAGAACCAGATCGCGGGTGTTGCCGTAGGACAGGACAGCAGTGCCGCCGGCATTCGTGGAGATATTTCCGCCGATCTGGCAGGAGCCTTGTGCCCCAAGGGAAAGTGGGAACAGGCGATCCACCTTGTCGGCCTCGTTCTGGAGCGTCTCCAGCACCACGCCGACGTCGACCGTGATCGTGAAGCCTTCCGGATCGACATGGCGGACCTTGTTCATGCGAGAGAGCGAAACAACGATCTCATCGCCGGATTCCTGCGGAATTTGACCACCCACAAGACCGGTGTTGCCCCCCTGCGGGACAATCTTGATGCCATTCTCATAGGCATATTGCATCACCGCGCTGACTTCCTTCGTTGAACCCGGACGCAGCACCATCGGCGTCACGCCCTGGTAGAGATCCCGCCATTCGACAAGATAGGGGGCCTTGTCGTTGGCGGTGGTCAAAACGTTGGCTTCGCCGATCAGGGTGGCGAATTGGTCGGCATGGGTATTCCGCTCCATGAGCGCAGATCCTCAACTTCAGGGGCAAAAAAATCGGCGACAACATAGGGCGTCGATCGTGATCCGTCGATGGTTCATTCCGCTAACCACAGTCTTGAAGGATTGGGGGGGCTGTGCCATACGATGCCAGCCCGTTCGGGTAGTTAAGAATTTCTGGAGAATACGATGGCGGAAACGCGCGGATTGATGAACGGCAAACGCGGATTGATCCTGGGCGTTGCAAACAACAGGTCGATTGCCTGGGGAATTGCAAAGGCCCTGACCGATGCCGGTGCCGAGCTCGCCCTGACCTATCAGGGGGATGCACTTAAGAAGCGCGTGGAACCTCTCGCCGAACAGCTGAATGCCTTTGTTGCCGGTCATTGCGACGTAACCGATGCAGCCAGCATCGATGCCGTTTTCAAGGCGATCGAGGACAAATGGGGCAAGATCGACTTCATCGTTCATGCCGTTGCCTTCTCCGACAAGGACGAACTGACCGGTCGTTATGTCGATACGACCTCGGCAAACTTCGCCCGCACCATGGACATCTCCTGCTACTCGCTGACCGCGATTACCCAGCGCGCCGAGAAGCTGATGACCGACGGCGGGTCCATCCTGACGCTGACCTATTACGGTGCTGAAAAGGTCATGCCGCATTACAACGTCATGGGCGTTGCAAAGGCTGCTCTTGAAACCAGCGTGAAATATCTGGCCATGGACCTTGGTCCGAAGAACATTCGCGTCAACGCGATTTCCGCCGGTCCGATCAAGACGCTGGCAGCCTCCGGCATCGGCGACTTCCGCTATATCCTGAAGTGGAACGAATACAACGCGCCGCTGCGCCGCTCGGTCACCATCGAGGAAGTTGGCGACAGCGCCCTGTTCCTCCTGTCCGATCTCAGCCGTGGTATTACCGGCGAAATCCAGCATGTTGACTGCGGTTACAACATCGTCGGCATGAAAGCCGTGGATGCCCCGGATATATCTGTGGTCAAGGACTGATCTTGATGAAAAATGGCCGGTTCAACCGGCCTTTTTTGTTTAGGGTGCCCACCGCACCCTGATCTGGCTTCTGCCCCAACTGTTTGCGCTTGTGGAGACATGAATGTCCCTTTCGTCTGATGCCTCGCCGTCTCAACGACTGGCTCAGGTACCTGGACCGGATTTCCTCGTTTACATTCGCCATGGCCAGACAGATTGGAATGCGGAAGGGCGGATGCAGGGGCAAAAGGACATCCCTCTCAATCAGGTTGGGGAAGGTCAGGCCTCCGGAAATGGCAAGCGGTTGGCGGCCTTCCTGAAAGCGGAAGGCATGGATCCGCTGTCGCTGGATTTTGTCAGCTCCCCTCTGGGGCGAACCCGCCGGACCATGGATCTCGTTCGCGCAGAGCTCGGCCTTGCCGGGCATGACTATCGTCTTGAGCCGGAAGTACGTGAAATCACGTTCGGCGACTGGGAAGGCAGCACGCTGGAAGAGCTGGCACTGGAGTTTCCTGAAAAGGTCGCAGAACGGCGGGTTGACAAGTGGGGCTTCGTGCCGCCCAACGGCGAAAGCTACGAGATGCTGACCGGGCGGATCGGTGCATGGCTGGCTACGGTCAGGCAACCGACCGTCGTTGTTGCGCATGGCGGCGTGTTTCGGATCGTCCGGGGCTTGCTTGAGGGACTTGAAACCCGCCATGTCCCGAAACTTGAAGCTCCTCAGGACCGCATGTTCCTTTGGCGCAACGGCACTGGCAGCTGGATCTGACCGCAAGGGTCAGCGCACGCAAACGTGAACCGGTCTCGTCATCCGGTGCAGTGGCCAAGACGTAGGGACTGCAGGTATTTCCAGGAGGAAGTGTGATGTCTTCCGATAGCTTTTATCAGTCCTTGCCCGCTTTTGCCGATTTTGCCGGGATCGCCGACATGGAATCCTATGAACCGGTGCCAAACGACTGGGTCGTGTTGGCGGCGGATATCGTGGATTCACGAAAGGCCATTGCGGCCGGCCACTACAAGAACGTCAACATGATTGGAGCCGCCGTGATCGCGGCAGTGCTCAATACGCTCGGGCGCGACAACACCCCCTTCGTCTTCGGTGGTGACGGTGCCCTTCTGCTGGTGCCGGGTTCCCGTGAAAAGCAAGGGCGCGAAGCGCTTGCGAGCGTGGCTTCCCTTGCCCGTGCCGCTGCAGACATGACCCTCAGGATTGCGGCCATTCCGGTTTCTCATCTGAGAAACGAAGGCGCGGACATTCGCTTGCGCAAGCTTGAGCTGACCAGGGGCAATCATCTTGCCATGGCTGTTGGCGATGGCCTGGCGCTGGCGGAAACTATCCTGAAAGACGCTGATCGGTCGGCCTCATTTATCATCCCTCCCGCGCCCGACACTGAAGCGCCGCTGGACGGGTTGTCCTGCCGTTGGGATGCCCTGCCTGCCGATCGCGGACGAATTGCAGCCGTGATCATCAGACCGCGCTCGCCGGAAAAGCTGTCCCTTGCACTGGACCATGTCGCTTCGGCAGTCGGCAAGCATGTCTTGTCAGATGGAGAGGCCGGGCTGATTGCGACGTCTCGGCGGTTGCGTTTTCGCTTTCCTCCGAAGTCACTGCGTTTCGAAACGCTGCTCATGCGCGGCGCAGGCAAGGGACGACGATACATCCTCAGGGCAATTTTCGAGAGCCTCGCGATCAAGTGGGGTCAGTTGACCGGACAGCGTGTGGGCCCGCTTGTGCCACAAAAATACATGGCAGAATTGTCCCGCAACACCGATCACAGAAAACTGGATGATTCCCTGAGACTGGTGCTGGATCTAACGGAAGACGAGCTGCTGGAACTTGGCTCCGTGCTGGATCGGGCCTCAGAAAGGGGCGAGCTGACCTACGGCATGCATGTTTCCGATCATGCCATCATGACCTGCTTTGTGTCCGACATCGGCGCGGGTCAGCACATTCACTTCATCGACGGCGCAGATGGTGGCTTTGCCATGGCTGCTGAAGACATGAAGCATCGGTCCGCCAAGCAGCCTGCCAAGCAACCCATCTGACCGCCGTTATCAGCCAACTGGCCTTGCCGAATGATGTGTGATGCCGTATCGCTGACCCGTCAAATTTTCCGGGGTCGAAGGGCCCTGTCTGCAATACCGGAAGCTGCCTGATGTCACACAATACGTTCGGTCACCTGTTTCGCGTCACCACCTGGGGGGAAAGCCATGGACCGGCGATCGGATGTGTGGTGGACGGGTGTCCGCCGCTGATCCCGCTGACCGAAAGCGACATTCAGTGCTTCATGGACAAGCGAAAGCCGGGCCAGTCCCGCTTCACCACCCAGCGCCGCGAGCCGGACGAGGTAAAGATCCTGTCCGGCGTGATGGTGGATGAGGACGGCGTGCAGAAGACGACCGGAACGCCGATCTCCCTGATGGTCGAAAACACCGATCAGCGGTCAAAGGATTATTCCGAGATCAAGGACCGCTACCGTCCGGGCCATGCCGATTTCACCTACATGGAAAAATACGGCATTCGCGACTATCGCGGCGGTGGACGGTCCTCTGCCCGCGAAACGGCGATGCGTGTTGCTGCGGGCGCTGTTGCCCGCAAGATCCTGTCCGGCATGACCATTCGCGGTGCACTGGTTCAGGTCGGAACGGAAAAGATCGACCGGGCCAACTGGAACTGGGCCGAAGTCGACAACAACCCGTTCTTTTCACCCGATGCCAAGGCAGCCAACCACTGGGCCGACTATCTGGATGACATCCGCAAGAAGGGATCGTCCGTCGGAGCGGTGATCGAGGTGGTTGCCGAAGGCGTGCCGGTCGGTCTTGGTGCGCCGCTTTATGGCAAGCTGGATACGGATCTTGCCGCCGCCATGATGTCCATCAACGCGGTGAAGGGCGTGGAGATCGGCAATGGCTTTGATGCCGCTGCCCTGACGGGCGAGGAGAACGCCGACGAAATCCGCATTGGCGGCAATGGCCAGCCGGTGTTCCTGTCGAACAATTCAGGTGGCATTCTCGGCGGCATTTCAAACGGCGATCCGCTGGTTGTCCGCTTTGCCGTCAAGCCGACCTCGTCGATCCTGACAGAGCGCAAGTCCATCACCCGCCATGGTGAGGAAGTCGATGTGATGACCAAGGGGCGTCATGACCCGTGCGTCGGCATTCGCGCTGTTCCCGTCGGCGAAGCCATGATGGCCTGCGTCCTCGCCGATCATTTGCTTCGGCATCGCGGGCAGGTTGGGTGAAACAGGACAGCTGTCTCACGGCCGATGCAGAAACTCCCGATAGATAAACCGGAAAATGCCTGAGGCGAGTGCGCATCCGCTGAGCCACAGGACGGATATCCAGTATCCCTGCCAATAGCTCTCGCCCACAAAGGGAGCGAGGGCGAAACTCGCAAGGGCTATGGCAACGGCGAATCCGGCCAGCACGGCGGTAACTGGTAGTCCGCCCAGATTATCTCGCATCGAGGCTTCCTGACCAATTGGGAGGAGTGTGCATCTCGACATGCACAGCTTCGTGAAAACAGCTTTTCCTTAAAGGAATGGACCTTTTTGGGGAACCTCCTATCTTCTTGTTGCGTGTTTATGCGCAAGATCGGGAGGTCCTCATGAATGACATGACGCCAGTAACACGGAAAACCGCAAAGGATTTTCCGCAGGAATTGCTTGATCTCTATGACTTTTATGCCCATGGCCGGATCACGAAACGCGAGTTTCTGGAAAAGGCGGGCAAGTTCACCGTTGCCGGAATTACGGCGGCGATGCTGCTGGACCAGCTCTCCCCCAACTATGCGCTTGCCCAGCAGGTGGCAGAAGATGACCCGGCGATTGTGGCCGAGCGCATCACCTATCCTTCGCCGAATGGCCATGGCGACGTGAACGGCTATCTCGTGCGCCCGGCTGGCGCGACCGGCAAGTTGCCCGCCGTTCTGGTTGTCCATGAGAACCGTGGCCTCAATCCCTATATTGAAGACGTGGCCCGCCGCATGGCAAAGGCCGGGTTCCTGACCCTGGCACCTGATGGCCTGACGTCGGTCGGCGGCTATCCGGGCTCAGATGACAAGGGCCGCGAGCTTCAGAAGACCGTTGATGGCACCAAGCTGATGAACGACTTCTTTGCCGGGTTCGAGTTCCTGCTGAAGCATGACGATTCAACCGGCAAGGTCGGCGCTGTGGGCTTCTGTTATGGCGGCGGCGTAGTAAACGCGATTGCGGTTGCCTATCCGGAACTCAGCGCCGGTGTTCCATTTTACGGACGTCAGCCTGCTGCCGAGGACGTTGCCGCGATCAAGGCGCCGCTGCTCCTGCAATATGCCGAGATGGACCAGCGCATCAACGAAGGTTGGCCAGCTTACGAGGCGGCTCTCAAGGCTGCGGGCAAGGACTACACCGCCTACATTTATCCCGGTGTGAACCACGGCTTCCACAACGACACGACTCCGCGCTACGACGAAGCCACGGCCAAGCTCGCCGAAGAGCGCACCATTGCCTTCTTCAAGGAACATCTGATGTAAAATGAAAGGGGCCAGAAGGATCATCTTCCGGCCCTTTGCTTCGCTCTCGTGCTTATGGCGCCGGCACGAAAATGACAGCAGCGCCGATGAGCACCAGTCCCAGTCGCGCTTGTAGCGACCGTGGCGAGATCAGGCCGTAGGAAATTGCGCTAAGGCCAATTGCGAGCCGCAGGAAAGCAAGACCCGCAAGGGCCGGATGATCCACCACCTGCAACAGGGCGGGATTGGCGATCATGCCCAGCGGGATGATGTAGAGCCCGACCCCCAGCGCCATCGCCGTCAGCGCGACCTTCAGCCAGTTTTCCTCCACCATGCCGGCGGCAATGAAGACCGCGCCGCAAACCGGTGGGGTGATCGTGGACAAAAGCGCAAACCAGAAGACAAAAAGATGGGCCTGCAGCGGTTCAAGCCCCAGCTGGACCAGAGCTGGCCCGGCAACCGATACGCAGATCACATAGGCCGCGGTAGTGGGCACTTCCATGCCCAGCACAAGACAGGCGATAGCCGTCAAAATGAGGGATGGCCAGAGCAGCCCGCCCGATCCGGAGAGGATCAGGGAGGTGATCTTCACCCCAAGGCCCGTAATCGACAGGACACCGATGATGATTGAGGCGCAGAGAATGATGGAGGCAATCAGCGCAACCTGACGGGCGGACCCCAGCAGCGCCTCTTCCAGCCGGTCGGCGACATCACGCCAGTTGATCGCAAGGTTCTGATCAAACAGCAGCAACACGGCACCCGCCAAGATGGCTTGGGCGGCAGCATATTGCGGGGTGACCTGAGTGACAAACATCCCGAACAGCAGGACGGTGAAGGGAACCAGAAAGAAGGCGGAGGTGATGGCAACGTCCCGGCCCGACGGGCGGCTTCCCGCATCAATCGGCTTCAGGTCATAGCGGTTTGCATAGGCATTGATGCCGACCCAGACAGCCAGAAAATAGAGAAGGGCGGGCAGGGCGGCTGCCGCCATGATGGAGGTGTAGGGAACACCTGTCAGCTCCACCATGACGAAGGCCCCCGCGCCCATGAGCGGTGGCATGATCTGGCCGCCGGACGAGGCAACGGCCTCCACGGCCGCCGACAGGCGCTTTGGGTAGCCAAGCTTGGTCATCGCCGGAAGCGTGATTGCCCCGGTCGAGGCGACATTGGCGGAGGCAGACCCGGAGATCGAGCCGAAGAGGGCCGAGGACAGGACCGAGACCTTGGCCGCCCCGCCTGTCAGGTGCCCGGCTGCAGCGGCTGCAACATTCATGAACCCACGCCCGGCAGCGCCCGCATTCAGCACCGCGCCGAAGATCACGAAGATGGCGACGACCGAGACGGATACCCCGGTCAGGCTGCCCCAGATGCCGCCTTCGGCAATGGTGAGCGTGCCGAGGAAACTGTTCAGCGGGGTTCCCGAATGACCGAACTCGCCGGGAATATGTTGCCCCAACAGGCCATAGGCGAGGGCAAGAGCGGCGACGATGGGCAGTGGCCAGCCGATGGAGCGGCGGGCCGCTTCCAGAACCGTGACCACAAGAATGATGGCGACGCCGGTCTGGAGCGGGCTTTCAAGAAATCCGTACTGATCTGCCAGCATGTCGCGGTTGAGCGCGATCCAGAGACAGGCAGATGTGCCAACCAGTGTCAGCACCAGTCCTGATGCCAGTGCTACGGGTTTTTGCGGGCCGCAGAACAGGAAAATCCACGGCAGCGCCAATGCCATGTGCAGCGGGCGGCTGACAAGATTGGGAACAAGGCCGGAGAAGATCAGGCCAAGGTGAAAGGCAACAAGAATGAACGCCAGTCCAAGCTTGACCAGACGCAGAATGGGGAATTGCGACGACATACCGGCCTTGAAGGCTGAAAGGGGCAGGAACAGGCCCGGCACATGCGTGCCGGGCTTCTTGGGCGCGGATTACTTCTGCGCGTCGGTAAGCGCGAAACCGGCTTCCTCGTAGAAGCGGACCGCACCTGGATGGATCTTGCCTGAGATCGTTCCCATCAGGCTTTCGTCAACGCCTTTCCACCACGGTGCGCCCTTGGTCATTTCGGCCTTCTGGTCCCAGAAGGTCTTGGTCAGGGCATAGGCCGTGTCGTCATCCATGGCCGACGTCGTGTAGGCAACGACCGGAAGGGACGTTGTGGTGATCGGGCTTGCCTGACCGGCATAGGTCTCTGCCGGGATGACGGTCTTGGTGCGCTTGGTTTGTGCGATCTGGTCATCAGAGAGCGAAAGCACGGTGACAGATGTGGAAGCTGCGGCCTCGATGACGTTCGGTGCCGGCCATGAGCCTGCGGTCACGAAACCGTCGATCTGACCGTTCTTCAGCGCCGGAACCGCGTTGGAAAGTTCCACCTCAGACAGGGTCACCTTGCCTTCAAGCCCGAAGAGCGCCAGGTATTTTTCACCCTCCGTTGCCCCGAAAGAGCCTTTGCCAAGCAGGATCGTCTTGCCTTCCAGATCCGCAAAGGTCTCGACACCGGCTTTGCTGGACACCACGAAATGCATGGTCAGCGAGGGGATCGGGAAGAGCGCGCGGATCTCGTCGAATTTAGGATCGCCCTTGCCTTCGAACATCGCCTTGCCACCCTGAGCAAGGCCGACGAGTGCGGGCGGCGTGGTGAACACATAGTCGGCACCGCGTGCGCGCACTTCCATCACGTTCTGGACAGAGCCCTGACTTTCCTCGACCGTGACAATGATATTGCCATCCGATCCGGCCTTCAGGGCTTCGGCGATCTGCACGCCCATCTGATAGTAGGATGAAGAGGACTTTGCGGACTTGTAGGTGATGCGCGTTTCGGCTTGTGCCGATGTCATGCCGACAAGAGCGGTGACAGCAATGGCGCTGGCGGTGGCCAGAACATGTTCCATGATTTTCCTCCCGAAATGGTTCCGCTTGGCCGAAGAAAGCGGCTGGGAACCTCATTTTGAAATACGACTCGGAAAGATTGCCCCGAAAACGGGAAATTCGGCAAGGCCACTTGCAGGGATTGAAGTCGTGTCTTTTCAGCTTGCGGGAGCGCCGGATCTTGGCGGGAGAAATCTGCCCAGCCCGGTCATCACGTCTTCCGCCTTTTCGGTCAACGGATGCAAGTCGATGATCAGGCGACAGCAACCATCCGGTGCTTTTCGATGCCGCCAGTTTTTCATCATGAACCGCTTCCAGACCGGGACAGCATGAGGCTGAACGGCGGTCTCGTTCAACGGGCGATGCAGGGTCACGACGAGGCGCGCCAGCAGCATGTTGCGAACGGAGGTCTGCTGCAGATCCAGATCGGCGATTTCCGCCCAGCTGATAAAGCCAAGGCGTTCGACAAAAAGGCCCTGACCATTGGCCCCGAGCTGGGGCGCGCTGCGGTCGATCAGCGGATAATTGCGAAAGGCGAGAGCAAGGGGCAGGAGGGCTGCTGCCGTCAGCATGGTGTTGCCGGAACCAATGCCCGAAACAAGCAGGACGGCCCCGACCATCGCCATGCCATAGACCAAGAGATCTCCGCTTGAGCGGTCAAAACCGACGGCGAAGGCAGCGCCGGCATCCGATCGTCCGCTCAAAGAAGATGTTGCCGCGCCTGCCCTTGCCAATAGTCAGCCTGTCCCTCTAGCTATCGAGGATCTCCGTTTCCTCGATCTTGATGTCGAAGCCTTCCAGCCCGACATAGTGCCGCTCGCGGGAGGAGAGGAGCCGGATGGAGGTGACGCCGAGATCCTTCAGGATCTGGGCTCCAAGTCCGATCTCGCGCCACTGTTCCTGACGGTTCTGGGCCGAGCCGTGCTCTTCGGTTTCTGCAAGCTCCAGATCATCACGAGAGCGTTGTGACTGGCGCGCAACACCGACGGAGCCTTCCCGCAGGAACACGATGACACCCCGTCCGCGCTCTGCAAAGTGCTTCATGATGGCGTCGAGCGGCTTTTCCTCGCCAAAGACATCATCCAGCACCGATTCCAGATGCAGGCGAACCGGCACGTTGCGACCATCCAGAATGTCGCCATAGACAACGGCCACATGGTGCATCGGGTCGTAAGGGGTGGAATAGGTCATCGCATAGGCCGGGCCGACGGCGGTGTCGATCGGCTGTTCGCTGATCCGCTCCACCAGGCGTTCTGTCCGCTGGCGCCAGGCAATCAGATCGGCAACCGAGACCATTTTCAGATTGTGTTCGGCAGCAAAGTTCGCGACCTGATCGCCGCGCTTGACAGTACCGTCATCATTGACCAGCTCACTGATCACGCCAACTTCTTCAAGGCCGGAAAGGCGGCAAAGATCAACGGCAGCTTCCGTATGGCCGGAGCGCATGAGAACGCCGCCTTCCTTGGCAATCAGCGGGAAGATGTGGCCGGGGCGAACGAAGTCGGCAGCGCCCACATTGGGATTGGCCAAGGCATGAACGGTAGCACAACGTTCGTCCGCCGAGATGCCGGTGGTGAGGCCCTGCTTGTAGTCTACCGAAATGGTGAAAGCGGTGGCCAACGGCGCATCATTGGCCGCGACCATCGGATCAAGCCGCAGGCGGCGGGCATTGGCCACAGTCATCGGCGCACAGATGATGCCGGACGTATGGCGCACCATGAAGGCCATCTGTTCGGGCGTTACCTTGGACGCGGCAACAATCAGATCGCCTTCGTTTTCGCGGTCGTCATCATCGGTGACAACCACCATCTCCCCACGCTCGAATGCGCGGATGGCTTCTGCAACACGGGCCTGGGACACGGGGTGCTCCTTGGTTATGGAAAGTCCGAGAAAATCGTTGGGGGTGACATCACCATTGGTCGCCGCTGCAATCTTGCGTGCCATATCGCGCGACACCCACGCGTTGGGGTCGTTGCACAGGGCGGTCACAGAGGCAGGCGAGAGCTGTGCTCGCCGCGCAAAGGCGCTTCGGCTTTCGCCCTTTTGAAGGAGCCAATGGTCAAGTCTCATTTGCCCTGTTTAAGGGCAAAACCCGGCCACCTCAAGAGAACGAAAGACGAAATTTCAGTATCACTGAAATGTCAGGTTGATTTTCGATAGGTGGCGATGCGGGAGACGAAGGCCGGTAGGACGGTTTGCTCAACAAGTCCGGCCTGCTCTCCCATAGCCGCAAAATCCTCGGTGAGGTAGCTGGTATAATAAGGCTCGTGGAAGAGCTGGGGGAAGAGGCTCAGCAGACCATCATAATCCGGAACATCACCCTTCTGCAGGCTGTCGACAAAAAGGAAAAGTCCACCGGGACGCAGGACACGTCCGATTTCGGCAAAGACAGCTTTCCGGATCTTCGGCGGCAATTCGTGGAACAGGAAGACGCTGGAAAGCACATCCACGCTATTGTCCGCAAAGGGCAATTGTTCCGCCTTGGCGGTGAGAAAACTTGCCCGCCGATTGGCAATCCGGTCACGGGCAACGTTCAAATAGGGCTCTGACAGGTCAAGCCCGATACCGGAAAGGCGCGGAAAGGCCGAGAGGGCCGGGCCTAAAAGGCCGCTGGTCCCACAGGCAAGATCCACATATTGCACCTTGCGCTGGTCATTTGCCTTCAGAAACTCGGCAAAGGGCACCAGCGCCCGCCGCCGCATGGCAGCTGTTGCCCCTGAAAACAGCACATCCACCTGAAAGTCATAAAGTCGGGCGCTGTCTTCACTCAGCCAGCCATCTGTCTGGAAATGGAAGTTCTGGCGATAGTAGCGCGGCAGTGAGGTTGCGAACCGTTCCTCATCCTCAAACACTTCCTGATGCGCGCCTGTCGCCCGTCTGCGGGCAACTTCAGGAACGTCCTTGAAGAAGGCGCGGCTGGTCGACAGAAGCTCGCGGGGGCTCATGCGCCCGTCGCGTGGAAGCGGATAATGCCCGGCTTCCACGGACGCCAGATCATCTGCAAAGAGTTTGACGATATCGGCCAGCATCCGGCGTTGGCTGGGCACGGGGCCATCGGGAACCGGATCAGCCACCGGCGGCAGGGTCTCCTGCAGTCGCCGGGTCATCCGGCGCATGACTTCCGAATGCAAGGTATAAAGCGCGACCCGGCTGCCTTGGTTCAGGACATAGCGGGAGCGGCGGGCAAGCGATGCAAGCCCGTTCCGCGGGACTGCGTCGTTACATACGCCAGCTTGGCTTTCGTTCGCCATCGTCTGCACTCCGTTTCAGGATGCTTACGACTTCAATATGGGGCGAAAAGAGGAAT
This sequence comes from Roseibium sediminis, assembly GCF_008711325.1. Taxonomy (GTDB): domain Bacteria; phylum Pseudomonadota; class Alphaproteobacteria; order Rhizobiales; family Stappiaceae; genus Roseibium; species Roseibium sediminis. The sequence continues at coordinate 147,823 of NZ_VXDB01000008.1, read as the reverse complement.
TGGTCCACTGGCGTGATGGATTGCAGTTCGTAGCCGCCGTCGATCAGAAGGCGCAGGTCTCGGGCAAGGGTGGCCGGGTTGCAGGAAACGGCAACGATGGTCTTCACCTTCGAATTCGCCAGTTGCTCTGCCTGTGCCTGAGCCCCGGCGCGCGGCGGGTCAAACACCACCGCGTCATAAGCTTCCAGCTCCTCGCGCACCAGCGGGCTGCGGAAGAGGTCGCGCTTCTCGCGGGTCAGGGTCTTGAGCCCTTGCGAGCGGCGGATGGCCTTTTCGATCGACTGTAGGGCGTGCGCGTCACTTTCAACCGCGTGCACTTTCGCCTTGTGAGCTAGCCTCAGGGCGAAGGTGCCGGAACCGGCAAAGAGGTCCGCAACCTGCTTGGCCTTGCCAACACCGTCAAGAACCAGTCGGGACAAGGCCGTTTCCGCATCCTGGGTTGCCTGCGTGAAGCCTCCGGGCGGCGGAACAAGGGCGGCGCCGGCCATGTCGAGAATGGGCGGGCGAATTTCCAGAAGCGTTTCACCATTCACACTGAGACGCGCAAAGTTCGCCTGCGCCGCCATGGAAGAGAGATTTGCGATCTTCTTTTCGTAGGTCCGGTCTGCCTTGTCGAAAGCCACATCCAGTCCGGCTGTGGTCGACAGGACAGAAAGGCGCAACTCGCCCTTCTTCGGCAGGAGATCTGTTGCCAGACGTTTCAGGTCCGGCAGCGCCTTGGTGATAGCCGGATCGAGAACCGGACATTCCTTGATGTCGACCAGACGGTGGCTCGACTTTTCGTGATACCCGAGCAGGGTAAGTCGACCGGCGCGGGCTGCGGAAAAGACTGCGCGGCGGCGCGTGCCCGGCTGGCACGGTACGACCGGCTGGACCTCATGCTGGATGCCGCGATCAGACAGGGCCTTGGCAACCAGCTCGCGTTTCCAGGAGAGATACGCAGGTTCGGCGAGATGCTGCACGTTACAACCGCCGCAATCGTTTATGTGCCGACAGACAGGGGCAATGCGATCAGCGCTTTCGCTCAGGATGCGGATGTTTTCGGCCCGGTCGCCCTTCACTTCGGCGGACACGACTTCGCCGGGCAGGGCACCTGCGACATAAATCGTCCGGCCATCTGATTGAACGATACCGTCGCCCCGGTGGCCGAGGCTTTGAATTGTAAGCTCTGTCTGGGTCATGGGGGCGAGCGATAGCCGCCTTTGGGTCAAGACACAAGGCTCACTGTGTTACAGCGTCTTTTTTCCATAAAGCAGCCACTCCTTGTTGCCATCGCCGCCAAGGACGGGAGAGGGAACAAGGTCACCGGCCTGCCAGTCGGGGACTGTCCCGAGCCACTCCTTCAGGGAGAGGGCAACTGTCTCGGCAATGTCAGGTCGCACGAGCCCGCCCTTGCCGATGGCGTCCTTGCCTGCCTCGAATTGCGGCTTGACCAGAAACACCCCTTCCGCACCCGGAGCCGCCAGGGCAAGGGCCGGGGGCAGGGCGAGTTTCAGCGAGATGAAGCTGACATCGGAGACCAGAAGATCCGGCTGATCCCCGTCGAGATCAAAGGCTGTCAATTCGCGGGCATTCAGCCCCTCGCGAACGAGAACTTTCGGATTGCTGCGCAAGGACGCGTGCAGTTGGTCATGACCAACATCAATGGCATGAACCTTTGCCGCTCCACGCTCCAGCAGAACCTGCGTGAAGCCGCCGGTGGATGCCCCGATATCAAGGCAAATCCGATCCGCTGCGTCGACACCGAAAGCATCCAGTCCTTCGATCACCTTCAGCGCAGCGCGGGACACATAGCGGGCAGCCGGGTCGCAAACGGAAATGGAGGCGGGATCGGCGACCTTTTGCGCAGGCTTCTTTGCCGCAGCCCCATCCACGGTCACAGCCCCGCGCAACACGGCATCCCGAGCCCGCGCCCGCGTTTCAAAATGGCCAAGATCGACCAGAAGCTGGTCCAGACGTTTGGAGGTCATGCCGCTGCTCGATCAAAAACAACCGGCGATGCCGGCCAGCAGCTTGTCGACAAAGACGCGCTCGCCAGCCTGCATCCACAGGAAGCCGGAAGCCAGGATCAAGAGCCCGGCTCCGGTTGCCAATCCTGCATATAGCGGCATGCGCATAGTCTTCAGATCCGGTCAGCTTCCAGCGTTGGCAATCAGGCGCTTCAATTTCGCCATGGCCGTTTCTTCCGCTTCGCCATAGGCGATGGTGCCGACGAACTTGTTGTCCTTGTTCATCAGGAAAACGGCGGCAGAATGGTCCATCGTATAGTCGCCGTCGTCAAGCGGTACCTTCTTTGCGTAAACGCGGTAGGCCTTGGTCATGGCGTCGACCTGCTCGCGAGAGCCGGACAGCGCGAGGATGCGGTCATCAAAGGCAGCCACATAATCGCGAATGACGGCTGGAGTGTCGCGCTCCGGATCAACGGTGACAAAGGCATAATGGAGTTTGTCCGCGTCCGGTCCCAGTTTCTGGATCCAGCCCTGAACCTCGGCAAGGGTGGTCGGGCAGACATCAGGACAGAAGGTGAAACCGAAGAACATCACCTTGGGACGGTCGGCCAGATCCTTGTCGGTCACGGTTGTGCCGTCGCCGCTCACCAGCTCGAAGGGACCGCCGATGGTCGCGATTGGATCGATCAGCGCGGAATTGTCAGGCCCCGAGGCCGTCTGCTGGTAGACCAGCACACCGGAGGCTACGGCAAGGGCGGCTACCGCCGCCCAAGCTCCATAGCGAAGGATTTTCAGTCCAGACATTCAGCCCTCAGTTCTTGCCATGACCGCTGTGGTCGTCATGTTTGTGGTCACCGCCGTGGTCGTGAGACATTTCCTTGGAGCCCATCGGAGCTACTGCAAGATGTACGTCAACGGTTCCGGCCTTCTCGAAGGTCAGTGTAACCGGAACATCTTCGTTTTCGATGAACTTGCCTTTCAGTCCCATGAACATGATGTGAAGCCCGCCGGGTTTCAGCGTCACGGTCTCGCCTGCCGGGATCTCGACGCCGGTTTCCAGTTCCCGCATTTTCATCACGCCGTCTACAACGGCCATTTCGTGGATTTCGGTCCGCTCGGCAACGGCAGAACTGACGCCGACGAGGCGGTCAGCTTCGGAGCCATTGTTGGTCACGGTTACGAAGCCAGCGCCAGCCTTGGCATTCGGCGGCGTGGCGCGCGTCCATGCCTTGGAAACGGTCAGGTCGCCAACCTTGATGTGTTCTGCCTGCGCGGAAACGGAAAGCAGTGTGAAAGCGGCGGCTGTCGCAAGGGTCTTGAAAAAGGTCATTTTCTACTCGATCAGTCTTTTGGTTTTTTGGGAGAAGATCCGGTCAAGTTCCTGCTCGGCACGGATCGATCAATCGGTTCAGATCGAGAATAGGGGTGGCCCCCGAATGCCTTGGCCTGTCCGAGCTGCTCCAGGCAAATCGCCTTCCGATCCGCAGGTCTCTGCACTGTCGTGAGCGGGAGGAGCAGCAAGAAGATGGCGCGGTGCTTCTGTTGCAAGGAGTTTGGCCCCATGCGGGCAGACCGGACCGCAGACACAATCTGCCGGGTCGTGCCGGGAGACTGGGGCTTTGCCGTTAAGAGACGGTTGGCAGAGAAGTCCGAGTTCGGAGGAGATCGCCGGTGTCGTGGCAAGGGTCAAGGCAACGACCAGTATCTGCGCGATCAAAGACAGACCGGCCAGGAAGGCCAGCGGTGTCCGCTCCAATCGCAGCAGCTGCAACAGTGATGGTCGCCTCAAATACATGGCCGCAAATATGTTTGGTTTTTCCGCACGCGTCGAGGTTCGAATTGCCGCATCTGCGGCGATGGTTGAGCGCTGGCCCTGAGAGTTCAGCTCACGGCCTTCTTGTCCTCGGATGCCGGAGTTTCGCTTTGCTCCGTGTCGGTCGACGATGAATCGAAATTGTAGATATCGTCTTCATAGGCAGGAAAGTCTTCCGGCGGGATGACGTTGTCAGCTTCGACATCCAGCGGTTCGGACGTGATGATTGTGCCGACCTGTGCGGTGGTTGCGTACTCGAAGTCTGTCTTGTCTTCCTGTTCGACGGCCTTGCGGGCAACCAGACGTGTCAGCAGGAAGCCAACCAGAACAACCTCGACAACGGCAACCATGAGGAACATGCCGCCCGGACCGGTAAGGCCCATAAGGTATGACGCGATCAACGGACCAGCGATTGAGCCCATGCCGAAGGCAAGCAGAAGACCGGAAGACGTTTCTACGAAATCTTCCGGCAAGGCATAGTCGAAACCGTGCGCGACTGCTACGGCATAACAGGGCTGGGAGAAAATGCCGATCGCAAATGCAAAGCCGGCTGCGACCCAGAAACCTGTCGGATTGAGAAGAAAGATGGCGACGGCAACGCCTGCTGTGAGTGCCGCGAGGCCGAGCAGAACGATACGACGATCCATGATGTCAGACAGTTTGCCTGCGGGCCATTGGGACAGCATCCCGCCGGCAATGATCGCAGCAGCAAAGATGGCCGACTGGTTTGTCGACAGTCCGATCTGCGTTCCATAGAGGGGTGTCAGCGTCCAAAGGGTTCCGTTGGCAACGCCGACGAGCAGGGAGCCGACAAACGCGGCAGGAGACGTCTGGTAGAGCTTGACTGGGCGAAACTGGACAAGGGCGATAGGCGCCGGCTGGTTTGTGGTCGTCAGGGCGATCGGCATCACCGCGAGGCTGGCCATGACGGAGGCGACGGCGAAGGGCACAAAGGAGGAAATGTCCATCGTGGAGATGGAGACCTGTCCGATCATGGTCGCGCCGAACAGCACGACAATGTAGATCGACATGATGGTGCCACGGTTTTCGTTGGTTGCCCGCTCGTTCAGCCAGCTTTCGATGATCATGTAAAACCCGGCAAGGCAGAAGCCGGAGATTACGCGAATGACCGACCAGGAGACCGGATCAACAAGGATCGGGTGGAAGATGGCTGCTGCAGACATCAGCGAGACAATGGCGGCAAAGGCGCGAATATGCCCTGCACGCATGATCAGGTGAGGCGCACCAAGGCACCCGAGAACCAGCCCGGCGAAATAGGCGGAGGAAATCATACCAATCGCGAGATCGGAAAACTGCGCCTCCGATGCGGTCAGCGGCAGCAGGGTCGATTGGAGGCCGTGGCCAAACACGACAAGCGCAACTGCCATGAGCAGCGCGGATATCGGCGCAATCAACTGGCCCATTTGATTTCTCCTGCGGGATTCCCAAAAGCAAATGCGCTGGCTACGGGCCAGCGCATTTCCATGATTTTTTCAAGCTTTTTCAATTGCTGGGGCGTTTGTCAATCAATGCGGTCGCATAGCTGACGTAACTGCTGGCACGACTGTGCATAAGTGCACCGTCAGGCAGAGCGGTATTTGTCGAGACCTTCCTGACCAAGGGCGGCGAAAACCGTCCGAAGAATACCGGCAGAATCCAGACCCGCTTCTGCGTACATCACCTCCGGCTTGCCGTGGTCGATATAGGTGTCGGGCAGGCAAAGGGTGCGAACCTTCAGGCCCTTGTCGAGGGCGCCGTGTTGGGCAAGTGCGCCAAGCACATGGCTGCCGAACCCGCCAACAGAGCCTTCCTCAACCGTCACCAGTACCTCGTGTTCACGGGCAAGGCGCAGCAACAGGTCGACATCCAGCGGCTTTGCAAAACGGGCATCGGCAACAGTCGTTGAAAGTCCGGCTGCGTCCAGTTCCTCTGCCGCCTTCAGGCATTCGCCCATGCGCGTTCCAAACGAGAACAGCGCAACTTTCGTGCCCTCACGGCGGACAACGCCCTTGCCGATTTCCAAAATGGAGCCGCGCTCCGGCATGTCGAGGCCAACGCCTTCGCCGCGCGGATAACGGAAAGAGATCGGGCCTTCATCATAGGCGGCAGCGGTTGCAACCATATGGCGGAGTTCCACCTCGTCGGCGGCGGCCATCACCACGAAATTCGGCAGGCAGGCCAGATACGTCGTGTCGAAAGCCCCTGCATGGGTCGGGCCGTCAGCGCCAACGAGACCAGCACGGTCAATCGGGAAGCGGACCGGCAGGTTCTGGATGGCTACATCATGCACGACCTGATCATAGGCGCGCTGCAGGAAGGTCGAGTAGATCGCAGCGAAGGGTTTGAAACCTTCCGTCGCAAGACCGGCTGCAAAGGTCACCGCATGCTGTTCGGCGATGCCGACGTCAAAAATCCGGTCTGGAAAAACGTCCTGAAAGAGGTTCAGACCCGTTCCATCCGGCATGGCCGCTGTCACGGCGACAATCTTGTCGTCGACCTCGGCTTCCTTGATCAAGGACGTGGCAAAGACATTCGTATAGCTGGGCGCATTGGCCTTTGGCTTGGCCTGCTTGCCGGTCACGACGTCAAACTTCGCTACGCCGTGATACTTGTCCTTGGCGCCTTCCGCCGGAGCGTAGCCCTTGCCCTTCTGGGTGACCGCATGGACCAGAACCGGTCCGCGATGATTGTCACGGACATTTCGAAGGATCGGCAGGAGGTGTTCCAGATTGTGGCCGTCAACCGGGCCCACATAGTAGAAGCCCATTTCCTCAAACAGGGTGCCGCCAGTCCAGAACCCGCGCGCATATTCCTCGGCGCGGGCCGCCTTCTCCTGAAGGGGTTTCGGCAGGTGATTGGCAACGCTTTTCGCAGCCCCGCGCAGGGACTGATAGGTCGGGCCGGACACCAGTTTCGCCAGATAGGCAGACATCGCACCGACAGGTGGAGCAATCGACATATCATTGTCATTCAGGATGACGATGAGGCGTGAATCCAGCGACCCGGCGTTGTTCATGGCCTCATAGGCCATGCCCGCAGAAATCGAGCCGTCGCCGATCACCGCGATGACATTGTTTGATCCGCCCTTCAGGTCACGTCCGACAGCCATGCCGAGACCGGCTGAAATGGATGTGGAGGAATGAGCTGCGCCAAACGGGTCGTACTCGCTCTCGTCGCGCTTTGTGAAGCCCGATAGGCCTCCCGGCTGGCGCAGGGTGCGAATGCGGTCCCGCCGACCGGTCAAAATCTTGTGGGGATAGCACTGGTGACCGACATCCCAGATAAGCCTGTCGTCAGGTGTGTTGAAAACATGATGGATGGCTACGGTCAGTTCCACCACCCCAAGGCCAGCCCCAAGATGGCCGCCGGTCACGGAGACGGCGTCAATGGTTTCGGCGCGCAATTCATCCGCAAGCTGCAAAAGTTCGCTGTCGGAGAGCGACTTCATGTCGGCTGGCGTCTTGATTTGGTCCAGTAACGGGGTTTGCGGCTTCGAAGTCACGCGACCTGAGCTCCATTTTTGCTTTCAAGCGGGCACGATTACACCATGCAGGGGAACTGTGCAAACTTGTAGGCAATGATACTAAGGAGAACTACATAGGTCGCACGTCGAAGTAATCGACAGGTTGTGCAGAATTTTATCTGAAACCAAAATTAAAATCGATAATCACCCTTTTGGGTGATGAATTTAGGTGCAAACTAGCATAGTAGATTTGGCGTGGTCGATGGGGCCACGTGCACAGTGATTGACTTAGGGCCGGTTTCCGGCCCTTTTTTTTGCCTTGAAAACCCTACGGATTTATCCGCATTTTCATGAGTACAACTGAGAGAGTATGTAGAGTAAATTCGAGACTTCAAGTTGTGATTGCGTTCCGGTTTTGTCAAAAATCCGTCTGAGATGTGTTTTGACCGTATTTCGCGTGATCCCGAGCTGATCGGCTGTTTCAGGACCTGATCCCGTCGCCGCAAGAAGGTAGGCCAGCTCGGCTTCCCGCTCTGACAGGGCGTAGATTTCGCGCAAGACATCGACAACCTTTCGCGAGAGATCCCGGTTTCGCCATATTTCAATCTGGAGGAAAGGGCCCGGAATGCCAGTTTTCCTGCGGGCGGTATTGCGAACAAGACGAAGGGCAACGCGCGTAAACGTGTTTCCGCCTCCCGAAACGAACAGGACATCCTCGGCTTCAGATGGTGGCTTGTTGCGCGTGCGCTTGTCCGCAGTTCCCAATGCCGGGCCAAAGGTCATGGCATTAAGCGCGTTTTCCAGCTTCAGATCCGTGGCAGCAAGGACGTCGCCCTTCAAGCTGAAAAGGTCGGATTGCGACAGGAGTTCTCGAAAGGACGGCGTGGCTGATACCAGAGCCATGTTCCTGTCCACGATGGCCGAGCAGTGATGGGCAGCGCTTGCCTGGAGTTCCAGAATGCGGTTTTGCGTTTCTGACTGATCAAGGGACGAGGTTATCGCAAGTGCCCCGGACACGGTTCTCGACAGTCTGCCGAAAGACCCGCGAACGCGGTCCCTGTGCGTTTCCGCAGGATCAAGCGTGTCGAACAAGATGCCCATGATCACGGTTCTGTTCGCCGGACGAGCCACGGGGGTGAACAGGCCAATTTTCTTCTCCAGATCCGAGAACCGACCGGCAACAGCCGCGTTGGAATATTCCAGCGCGATGTTCGACTTGCAGAAGAGATAGTTCAAAGGCGCTTCGTGGATCAGGAAGGTGAGAGGACTGACGCCACTCTCGATCTTTGTTGCGCCCAGAAAGTCGACTAGTGCCCCGAAGGAATTGCCGGACGCAAACTGATCCGTCAGGCGACCTGCTGCATCCACTTCCAGCAGACAGGCTTCTCCGCCAAAGACCTTGCCGATCTTCTCCAGAGTTGGATCCCACAATTCAGGTGCCGTCGCACAGGCCTGAACACTATGGTAAAGCTCAAACTCGTCCTGAACATTCATCCACGTCATCGACCACCCGGAAAACTATCGCAGCGAAGACGAATGCCGAAAGGTACGGGACACGACGCCTTCTGTTCTTCACATCATCGAAGGGCGATAGTGAGTAAACACAGAGGTTTCGCGCTCCGACTCCTGCGGAACGATACAATCTTTTAGTGTAGGCGACATTGATTTTTCTCACATGGAGAAAAAAGTGGCGCGATCAGACTTCGCCAGCGTCCAGCGGTGTCTTGCCGGAAGCATTGCCGTCCCGGTCGAGCTGGATCTTCTCGACCTTTGCTTCTGCAGCCTGCAGCAGTTTGTCACAATGCTTGCGAAGGGCAGAGCCGCGCTCATACATGTCGATGCTGCGCTCCAGCGGCACGTTGCCCTGTTCCAGCTCCTGCACGATTCTCTCAAGCTGCTTGAGGGCATCTTCAAAGGAAAGGCTGCTGATATCGGTGGCCGTTGGAGTCTCGGACATGGCGTGATCGGATCCGCTCTGGTTCATTGAATCGAGGGCAGACCGTCGCTGGTCAGGGCGTCCCAGTCAAGAGCAGGAGCACAGATTCATGGTGAGGAATTGGCTCGCTGCCTGCAGACTATCCTGTCATCAGCGTCATGACATGGGCGGCAACTGACCGTGCAAGTCCTTCCAGATCATATCCGCCTTCCAGAAGCGACACGACGCGGCCGTCACAATGCTTGTCGGCAACATCCATCAACGCCTTGGTGGCCCAGGCAAAGTCCGCCTCCACGAGGTTCAGGCCGCCCAGCGGGTCACGGTAATGCGCGTCAAAGCCCGCGGAAATGATGATCAGTTCCGGCGAGAATGTTTCCAGTCGCGGCAGGATGACCGCCTCCATGGCTTCCTTGAAGATCGCGCCATCGTCACCGGCATTGAGCGGGACATTGACAATCGTTCCGGCATCGCCCGTCTCGTCGGCTGCGCCCGAACCTGGATAAAGGGGCATCTGGTGGGTCGAGCAGTACATGACACTCGGGTCAGCCCAGAAGATGTCCTGTGTTCCATTGCCGTGATGGACGTCAAAATCCACGATGGCCACACGGTCGATGCCGTGTTTCTCCTGCGCATAGCGAGCGGCAACTGCCGCATTGTTGAAAAAGCAAAAGCCCATGGCCCGATCTTTTTCTGCATGATGGCCGGGTGGGCGGCTGGCGCTGAAGGCATTGCGCACCTTCTTCGTGACAACCTCGTCAACGGCCTGACAGGCAGCTCCCGTTCCTCTCAATGCTGCTTCCCAGGTTCCGGGCGACATGGTCGTGTCTGCATCAACCCGCGCAAGACCTTCCTGTGGAGAGAGGCTGTGCAGCTCGTCGATATAGGCCATTGGATGCGCGCGCGCGATGTCTTCCAGTCTGCCGATCTGCGCCACATCGCGTTCCAGCGCCTGAAAGCGTTCATGTTCCAGAATGCGATCCACTGATCGCAGTCGGTCCGGTCTTTCCGGATGGCCGACCGGGGTAAGGTGATCGAGATAGGACGGGTGCTGAAGGAGAAGCGTCGACAAATGTCAGAATCCATGTACGGGCAAGTAAGGGCGCCCATCCAAGCCTGCAACCACTGACAGTGTCAACATGAGTACGTGTCTTCGCGGATACGACATTCAGGTAATCGATTGGTCGATCCCCTCGCACAGCAATTCAATTGTCTTTGGAGGGGAAAATAAAAGAGGACCCTGCCACCCGTGGTGGAAGGGTCCTTGAAGGTGCGAGCCTAGGGTTAGCTCGTAGGGAGGTCCGCCGCATTCCCAATCGTTAGATTAAAGATAGGCGATTTGGGCGGCCTCAGACGAGTGACTTACCGTTAGAAAAAGGTGCACCCTGTGCATAAAGGTGGAAGTCGGGGGCGGATATCTGCGGCTTTCAGCCCCCTTTGTTCATAAGGTTCTGATCGTGTTGACGAAAGTTGGAAAGGCGCATTTGTCAATTCCGCCGCAGGTATCAGTTGCCCGCGCGGTTTCAGGGTAATGTAACCTCTGGTTTATCGCTCTGCCTGAAGTGTTAACGGAAATTAACGTTTGTCAGCGCGGCGCGGCAGCCCGGCGAAGGCGGTCGTTGATCGCCGCTCCAAGACCGGTTTCGGGAATCGCCTGAACGCAAATCATGCCCGTTCCGGTCGCGTCGAGAGTGCGCAATCCTGTGAAAAGACGAGCTGCCGCTTCGCGCAGGTCCCCATCCTGACTGAGATTGAAGATGCCGGCGGCCTGGTCCTGGCCGGGCAGGGGCGTTGGTCCGAACCCCAGAAACGCTTCACCGGGATGAACGTCGATGGCGTTCAGCCGCACTTTAGCACCGGGGGCATAGTGGGAAGTCAGCATGCCGGGGGCTTGCGGATTGGTGTCATTCGGGGTGTGGGTCACCGCAAGCGGACGCCCGATTGCAGCTTCCAGCTCTTCCAGTGCAATGCCGCCCGGACGCAGCAGGCGAACCTCTTCCCCGACACAGGCGACAATCGTGGATTCAATGCCTACCGGGCAAGGCCCTGCATCAATGACATGTGCAAGGGAGGGGGCCAGATCCTTCACGACATCGTCCGCAGTCGTCGCGCTTATCTTACCCGACAGATTGGCGCTGGGGGCTGCCAGCGGTCGCCCGCTTTGGGCAGACAGCGCTCGCATGATCGGACCTGCGGGAACGCGAAGCGCTACGGTGTCCAGTCCTGCCGTTGCAAGATCACTGATGCCGGAGGAGGCAAGTCGCGGCACGACAAGTGTTAAAGGGCCCGGCCAGAACGCCTCTGCAAGGCACATCGCATCGGCATTGAAGTCGCCATGCCTGCGTGCCGTCGCAAGCGAATCCACATGCGAAATAAGCGGATTGAATTGCGGACGCCCCTTCGCCTCGTAGATGCGGGCACACGCTGCCGGATTGGTGGCATCCGCCGCCAGTCCATAGACAGTTTCCGTGGGAACACCGGCCAGTTCGCCGTCGAGCAATGCACGCGCAACGTCGCGGATCATCGGATCATCCGCAAAGTCGGTCTTGTCGCTCTCCAGTTTCCAGCGTTGCATCACATGCTCCGGTAGGGCTAGCCTGCTTTGGTCTGCCTGTCAGTCCACGATTTACAGGCTTGCCATGACGAGCCCGCAAGATCGGGGTTGACGTTTACGTAAACGGAGGTAGGTTGATGTCAACCTGTTCCGCTGCCGTCCAATAATTGCCTTGTGCGGTGTGGACGCGCCAACGTCAAGCCATGTCAGGCAGATGTCTGGCGGATGTAAGGCGGAGCATATCAACGGTGTATCGGGAGGATACCGTGTATCGCGCACCAGTCGACGAGATTGCATTCACGCTTAGGGAAGTCTGCGGACTAGGGGATCTTTTGTCCGGTGGAAGCTTTCCGGACCTATCTGACGATCTTGTCGATGCCATTCTGGCCGAGGCAGGGCGGTTTGCACAGGAGGAAATCGCTCCGCTGAACAAGATCGCAGATGCCCACGGAACACCGCTCAATGACGGCAAGGTGACAACGCCTCCCGGCTGGAAAGAGCTCTATCACCGCTGGATCGAAGGCGGCTGGAATGGTCTTTCCGCGCCCGAACACGCCGGTGGTCAGGGCCTGCCGCAAATGCTGTCTTCGGCTGCGCTGGAATTGTGGAATTCCGGCTCCATGGCTTTTGCCATAGGTCCGACACTGACGATTGGCGCCATTGAGGCCATGGAAAAGCATGCCTCGGAAGAGCTGAAGTCCATCTATCTGGAAAAGCTGGTGTCCGGTGAGTGGATGGGCACCATGAACCTGACCGAACCGCAGGCCGGTTCGGACCTCAACGCCTTGAAAGCCAAGGCCGAACGGGCAGGAGACGGCACTTATCGCATCTTCGGGCAGAAGATCTTCATCACTTATGGCGAGCACGACATGACGGACAATATCGTCCACATGGTGCTTGCCCGCCTGCCCGATGCACCGGCTGGAACCCGCGGCATTTCGCTGTTTCTCGTACCCAAGTTCCTCGTCAATGAGGACGGAACGCTTGGTGCAAGAAATGATGTTCGTTGCGCCGGTGTGGAGCACAAGATGGGCATCCACGGATCGCCCACCTGCACCATGATCTACGGTGACGGTGAAGGGGCCATCGGTTGGCTTGTCGGCGAGGAAAACAAGGGCCTTGCCTGCATGTTCACCATGATGAACAACGCACGCCTAGCCGTCGGCATTCAGGGTCTTGGCGTCGCCGAGCGGGCCTATCAGGCGGCACTGGCCTACGCGATGGACCGAAAGCAGGGCCGTGTCGCGGGTCAAAAGAGCGAAGGCATGGCACCTATCGCGCTCCACCCCGACATCAAGCGCTCGCTGCTGGGCATGCGGACCCGTACGCAAGTGGCACGGGCCATCTGCTATTCCTGTGCGCATGCCATCGACATGGCCAACACGGCACAGGATGCCGACGCAAAGGTGTTCTGGTCGGAGCGCGCCGGATTGCTGACACCGATTGCCAAGGCACTGTCGACCGATTTCGGGGTGGAAGTTGCCTCTATCGGCGTCCAGATCCATGGTGGCATGGGCTATATCGAGGAAACCGGTGTGGCCCAGCATCTGCGCGATGCGCGTATCGCTCCGATCTACGAGGGCACCAACGGCATCCAGTCCATCGATCTGGTGATGCGCAAGCTGCCCTTGTCAGGCGGCGAGCATGTGCGCGGCTTCATCGCGGAACTTCGCGAGATTGCAAATGAAGTGATCCAGTCCAACCGCGCTGACCTTGGCGATGCGGGCAACCGGTTGAACGCAGCTCTGTCCGATCTTGAAGACGCGACCGAGTGGATGCTCAAGGCGCAATCCGAAGGCCGGGTCGATGACGCCCTCGCTGGTGCAACGCCCTATCTGCGCCTCGCCGGTGTCACCCTCGGGGCAGCGCTGCTGGCCAAGGGAGCACTGCGCTCGGGAATGGACAATCCGAAGGCTCGGGATCTGCGCGCTCTCATGACACGCAATTATTGCAGCACACTGCTTGGCGAAGTGTCAGGTCTCAAACAGGACATTGAGGGCGCCGCCAGCACCATTTTGGATTTTGATCCAGAAGCACTCGCCTCCTGAACGGGCAAGGATGAAAGTATGATCAGTCAATCACTGGAGAACGGCGTTCGCATTCTCCGCATGGACCGGCCTGACAAGAAGAACGCCTTGACCGGCGACATGTACACCGCGCTTGCCGAAGCGTTCGAGACTGCCAATGATGATCCTGAGGTTCGCTGCCAGCTTCTTTGCGGGCACCCCGGCGCGTTCACTGGCGGCAACGACATTGGCGATTTCCTGTCCTATGCCGGCAAGGTGGAAATGGGCAAGACGCCGGTGATCCGGTTCCTGCGCGCCCTTGCACGCAACGAGAAGCCACTTGTCGCCGCTGTCGACGGTGTTGCGATCGGTATCGGCACCACACTCCTGATGCATTGCGACATGGTGTTCGCAGCTCCAAACGCGGTCATTCGCTCTCCGTTTGTTGATCTGGGGTTGGTGCCGGAGGCAGGGTCCAGCTTGCTGGGGCCGATGATCATGGGCCATGCCCGTGCATTCGAGCTTCTGTGCCTTGGCCGCACCTTTTCTGCCGAAAAGGCGTTGCAGGCTGGGCTGGTGAACGAGGTTGTCGAAGACGCTGAAGCGGCAGCCCGTCAATGCGCTGAGGAGATCGCTGCCAAGCCGCCAGAGGCCATGCGCCTGTCGCGCAAGCTGCTGCGCGGAAACACACAGCATCTGGAAGATCGGGTTGAGGAAGAAGCGGCAATCTTCGCAAGCCGCCTGACCGCTCCGGAAACCATTGCGGCCTTTCAGGCCTTCATGATGAAGAAAAGCAAATAACGCCTTCGGGAGAGATTTCATGACACTTGCAGGAAAAACCCTGTTCATTACCGGCGCCTCCCGTGGGATCGGCAAAGCCATCGCACTTCGTGCGGCCCGTGACGGCGCGAACATTGCCGTTGCCGCAAAGACGGCAGAGCCGCACCCGAAACTGGAAGGCACGATCTACACGGCAGCCGAGGAAATCGAAGCTGCAGGCGGCAAGGCGCTGCCGCTGATTGTCGACGTGCGCGAAGAGGACTCCGTCAAGTCGGCCATCGACAAGACCGTTGAGACCTTTGGCGGCCTCGACATTCTGGTGAACAATGCAAGCGCAATCCAGCTAACGCCGCTCGCACAAACCGACATGAAGCGGTTTGATCTGATGCACCAGATCAATACGCGCGGCACGCTGATGTGCAGCAAGTATGCTGCTCCCCATCTGGCCAAATCCGGGAACCCGCATATCCTCATGCTGTCACCGCCGCTCGACATGCAGGAAAAGTGGTTTGCGCCCTTCACTCCCTACTCAATCGCCAAATACGGCATGAGCCTTGTGGTCCTTGGCCTTGCAGGCGAGTTGCGGCCAAAGGGAATTGCGGTCAACGCCTTGTGGCCCCGCACCACAATCGCCACTGCCGCCATCAAGAACATCATTGGTGGTGACAAGCTGATGCGCCAGAGCCGCTCGCCGGAGATCCTGGCGGACGCGGCCTATGAGATCTTCACGTCTCCCTCAAAGGAACTGACTGGTCAGTTCCTGATCGATGACACGTTCCTCGCAAGTCGCGGCGTGACTGATTTCGACCAGTATCGGATGGATCCGTCCGAGGCACTGGCACCGGATTTCTTTGTCCCCGATGACAGTGTTGCTCCAGCCAGCCTGAAGGCTCTAGAAAACAGCTGAGGCTGAGCCGCTCAAGCGAAACAAAAAAAAGGCGCGGGAGGAATTCCCGCGCCTTTTTCAATTCAAAAGACCAGAGTGATTTAATCGAATTCCGGTCCGCGCGCCCGATAAGGCGTCACTTCCTGCCAGGCCTTCATCAGGGTGGAAAGCTCCCGGTCTTCATGCGGAGGCAGCGCGATCTGCAACTTGACCAGAAGATCGCCATGGCCGCCTGCCTTGGTCGGCAAGCCCTTGCCCTTCAGGCGCATCACCTTGCCGCTGGAGCTGCCCGCCGGAATGGTCAGGTTTACGGCACCCGTCAGGGTCGGGGTCCGCACCTTGGCACCCAAAACCGCCTCATACAGCGTGATCGGCAGGTCAAGGTGCAGGTCCGCGCTGCGAACCTCGAACAGCTTGTGCGGCTTCAGGCGGATTTCCACCATGGCATCGCCTGCCTGACCGCCATTGGCAGAGGGATGGCCCTGTCCGCGCAGGCGGATCTTTTCGCCTTCCACGGTTCCTGCCGGAATGTTGACGCTGACGGTCTTGCCTGAGGGAAGGGTGACTTGCGCCTTGGCGTCGCGGACCAGATCCTCAAGCGTCACATGTGCAACGATGTCGGCATTGTTGCCTTTGACCGGAGCGCTCTGGGTGCGCGCACCGCCACTGCCGCCAAAGCCGGATTTGCTGCCACGGGACCCGCGCCCGCCAAAGCCACCGAGAATGTCGCTCAGAATATCATCAAACGCGCCGCCGCCCATGCCCGCGCCCTGCTGGCCGAACCCGCTACGGGCATTGCCTGCATCGCGAAAGCCGCCGAACCCTTCGAAGCCCTGAAACTTCTGCTTTCCTTCAGCGTCGATCTCGCCGCGGTCGAACTGCGCGCGTTTCGTTTTGTCGCCAACGATCTCGTAGGCCTGGTTCACTTCGGCAAAGCGAGCCTGTGCTCCCGGATCGTCCTTGTTGTGATCCGGGTGATATTTCATGGCCATTTTGCGAAAGGCCTTTTTGATTTCGCCTTCGCTTGCGCCCTTGGAGACACCAAGAACTGAATATGGGTCACGCATGTTGTGTCACCAAAATCGGTTTGGGCCGCCAGTCCCTCGGTCTTGCCACACTGGCAGATCGTCAGGACCGGTGTGCCGAGACTTACTTGAACCATATATCGGGATTGCTAGGAAAAAATTCCAGACCACCCGCGTCCATGCGGAGTTTCAAGCTCCTTGAGCCCTTTTACCGGTATTGCGGTGAGGTTCAAGCGTTGTTGGCAGCAAGAGCGGTGATCACCATGCGCTGGGAAATATCCCGGCAGGCGGTCCCATGATAAATCTTGATGCCTGCGATGGTATTCGCGGTCGTGTCGAACTCGAGACAGCCCGTGTCTGTCAGGGCCGAAAGATTGACGTTCGATATCGTGCCGGAGTTGCCGCTTTCCGGGTTTGTCCATGCAAGGGTCTGGTCCGGCTTGATCTGGTCAGCGGGGTCAACGGACGCCGAATCGAGGGTGAGCGCAAGGATCTCGCGATCTCGCTCATCCACGTCGGCATAGGCAACATCGGTATTTGACGGAATGGAACCGGTCAGGATGGTGGGCGTGTCCACATCATTGCTGCCCAAGGGCGCACTGCTGCAGCCCGCGATGACGGGTGCTATTAGAAGTGCTGCGCCGAGGATTGTGCCCGAAGACCACTGGATCTTTCGGAGTGCCGCAGTATATGACTGACTACGAAACATAGACTGACCTTTCGTGCCCGCCATACTGGCGAGGCCTCTGCCATCGAGTCCTTCGACAGGTTTCCCATGACAACAAATGATCTTTCGGCAAAAGAGTTAACAAATGGTGATTTCACCGAAGCATCGAAGCCATTTCTCCTTTTTGAAGAATGGCTTGAGGATGCAAAGGGCAAAGAAATCAACGATCCGAATGCGTTAGCGCTGTCCACAGTTGACCCTGACGGAATGCCAAATGTGCGGATGGTCTTGCTGAAAGGGTTCGATGAGCGCGGGTTCGTCTTCTACACGAACTTCGAAAGTGCCAAGGGCAGGGAGCTGCTGGCGACCCCCAAGGCGGCCATGTGCTTCCACTGGAAGAGCCTGCGCCGGCAGGTTCGCATTCGCGGCATTATAACCGTCGTGGAGAATGACGAGGCCGACGAGTATTACCAGTCACGCCCGCGAGGCAGCCGGATCGGGGCCTGGGCGTCCAAGCAATCCCGGTCACTGGAAAGCCGTTTTGCGCTGGAAAAAGAAGTGGCGCGATACACGGCGAAATTCGCCATCGGTGAAATCCCTCGTCCCGAGCATTGGTCAGGCTTCCGTCTGGAACCGCTGCAGATCGAGTTCTGGCATGACCGTCCGTTCCGCCTGCACGACCGAATCGTGTTCAGCCGCGCCAATGTCACGGATGACTGGAGCAAGGATCGGCTTTATCCGTGATCGTGTTTGTCGCGGATCTAGGTGCCAGCCGTGATGTGAGAGAGTTTTGGGAGAGGCAGCTGCAAGACGGCAAACGCTGAAACGCAGCTGCGGCTCTCAAATGGCTCCGAAAAAAGGTGGAGCCGTCAAACAGTTTGGCAATGAGGATGCGGTGCATATCGCCCGCATCACGGTCTTTCCTGCACCTAAAATAACCGCGCCGGAAAGATCGATGTCTTACTTGCCAGCTACTGCCGCGCCCTTCTTGCAAAGGCTTGCAGCGGTGATGGCCTGAATACCAACCGGCTTGTACAGATTGAGAAGCGAGTTGGCGGTGGAAACCGCTTGAGAGGACTGGTTTGCTTTTGCAGACATCGACTTTTTTGCCTGATACTGGTTTCGGGTGGACGGGCTTTTGCTCCCCGATTACGACCTTCCTGTGGCAGCCGAGAAAAAAAGTCCGGTTAGACTGTTGCCATCTAACGTCGTTAAAAATGCAGCGTTGAGGAAAACAATGCCAGTCAATTCCGATAACGGTTTGTTACTCGATTGCATACACTTGCATGGATTCCTTGAAGTTTGGCGAGCTATGTTTCCGTAAGGGTAGCTTCGGGGCTTCTGCGGGGCGGTGCCAAAATACCGATCCTGTTCAAAATTGCCTTCGGAATTTCCGCTGCAGATGCTACGAGATGGCATGGAATGAAGGACGTGAAAACGGCACATGAAGCGCTATCCCGTCTATCGGTCATCGGCAGCCTCCTACAGCAGGGCTATGGGCAACCTTGCTGTCCCCGTTGTGATTCTTGCAATCCTTCTCCAGCGATTGGGTGCAACTGAAACAAGCACCACCGCGCTCTCGATATTGGCAGGTGGTCTGTTTGGCGTGATCGCCATCGCCCTTGCCGTTTGGGCCTATTATCGCCTCTGGGTGAAAGGGGGCACCGGATGGGCATCTGCAATCTGGGGCAGTCTGGCCGGACTATTGGCTTTGGCCCCGGTCATCGCCATCATCATCTTGTTCCGCATCGCACCGCCCGTGCAGGATCTGGCGACCAATCCGGAAAACCCGCCCGAAATTGAAGGCGTTGGGAACGACGGCGTTCATCCGCTTGAAGCTGCGCTCGCGGGCATTATCGACAAACTGGCACTGCAACCAGCCGCGGCGGAAGACCGCCTGACCCTGCAACGGCAGGCCTATCCTGACATTGTGCCGAGGCGTTACCGCATCCCGCCCGCACGCCTGCACGCCGCTGTCCTTGAAGCGGTGAAACTGGAAGGGTGGGAGTTGACGGGCGAAACACCGCCGGATCTTCTGGATGATGCGACCCGCCTGCAGGTGGCAAGCCGGTCGCCTGTCCTTGGCTTTGTCTCCGATATTGCCGTGCGTATCAGGCCCGATGCTGTTGGTTCCCTCATGGATGTACGGGCTGTGTCGCGCGGGCATTTGCCGGACCTGACCGGCAATGCTGGACGGATACGAAAGCTCCTTGCTCGCATCGACGGCGTGTTGTTGTCGACCTATGGCGACCTTGAACAGCTGACTGTTCTGGAAGGTGGCGATCTGGAGCCCGAACCCGAAGCGGCGGACGGATCGCAGGATGCCCAGGACGCACTCCCGGTGCCGGGATTCAAGCCCTATTTCGAAGGGGAAGATACGATCGAACCGGAACAGGATCTGTAGCCGGCAGCCCTCGATGGCTAGGCTGTGTGGACCTTAAGATGGGGCTCATACCCTGTCAGCGGGTGTAAAACGCATTCAGTCCGATGACCGGATCTGCCTTTGCAAGTCTCCGGTCCACCAAATCCTCAAGCTGCGCAAAGACGGAGAGCGCCGCCGCCGGTTTCAGCATCGGCGGCAGTCCTTCGTATATGGCGTCGACCAGTTCCGGAATGGAGATCGGCTCTGAACCGAGCCTGGCCAAAATGGCCGCTTCACGCTGCAGGCGATGGTGTTTCAGGTCGCCAACATAGGTCGCGGCATCCCCGACAGGTCCGCCATGACCCGGGAAATAGATCGTCTCCGAGCGCTCGAGCATCTTGTCGAGAGACACCATGTAGGCCCGCATGTTTCCGTCAGGAGGCGCGACAATGGATGTCGACCAAGCCATCACATGGTCAGCGGAAAAGAGATACGCGCTGCCCTCAAGCGCAAAGCACAGATGGTTTTCCGTATGGCCCGGCGTCGCGATGGCTTCGAGGCTGAATTCTCCAAACCGCGCGACTGTTCCGTTTTCCAGCTCCCTGTCTGCGCGGAAGGCTTTGTCGCCGCTCGCATCCAGAGCATTGATCTCTCCATCAACGAGGGCGCGTGCGGGTCGATGGGGCGTACAGCCAATCACGGGAGCTCCGGTCCGCTCTTTCAAAAGAGCCGCTCCCGGCGAGTGGTCCACATGGGTGTGGGACACGACAATGGCCTCAACCGTCTGGCCTTTTGTGGCGGTTAGTATCGCTTCCAGATGCTGCGCGTCGGCCGGGCCCGGATCGATGACCACGACGGATTTCTGTCCCACAAGATAGGTGTTGGTCCCGTGAAAAGTGAACGGGCTCGGATTGTTGGCAGTCAGGCGACGAATGCCGTCCGCAACCTCGGTGGCCAAACCATAATTGGGATCAAATTCGCGGTCGTGCTTCAAGGCGCTGCCTTCATGTTTGTCCGATGCGCTTTTTCTATCGCGTGACTTCCGGAATTTGTCACCCCCGAATTCCTTATCCTCTTTCGAGCAAGGCAGTGAGGTATGTTCAGATTTAAGTTGAAAACGCCGCAATCGACACAAAATTGCAACTGAAAGCGGCAACATTGCTGCTGTAGGTGTTAAATCGATTTAGAGTAGTGACGGCTTCGGTTCGCATTGATCGTTTTCAAAATTGCTGCAGGCAACAAGGGTATTCATGTCCGGCGGAGACAATTGTCATTTCGAGTGTTTTCTACCTGTTCCTCGCGAGATGGCGTTTGGCCTCGTCGTGGATCAGCTTGATCGCTGGTGGACGAGCCCTTTCAGTCGCAATCCGGCTACACCGGACCCGGTTCGGGAAGTGGCTATCGAGCCTTATCCCGGTGGGGTCTGCTACGAAATCGGCATGGACGGAAGCCGCCGGATCTGGGGCACGATCCTGTCCATCGAGAAGCCGCTCTACATCCGTATTGCCTGGCAGGTTGCCCCGAATTGCGATCGCATCGCCGATCCGGGCGCGGCGAGCCGGGTGGTGATCCAGTTTCGTGAGGCGGGCGAAGTAACGCGGCTTGAAGTCACCCATGGCGAATTCATTCGCCACGGACCTGCCGGTGATCAGTTTCGCGACTTCATGGCAAGCGAACATGGCTGGCCCCTGATGCTTGCAAATCTCTCCCACACAGCGCGGGAGTGCGTGCGCGCCTGATCCGGTGAAACTCCCTTGGTGGGTCAGGCGGCCATCCGCAGGCCTGTCATCTACCTGACACGCAAATCATGATAGGGGAGTCACTCGATTCCATTTCGATATTGTGATTGTGTTCTGAAGGTTATTGCTTAGTCGGCGAACGAGCGGGATCCTGACCCGGTAAAGGGAGCTGTTTTCCAGATGTCGAGTTCCGAGAACGGCGAAATTGCCGGGTCTGTGTCACAAGACGGTCTGCAGTCCGGTCTAACGAGCAGATTGCGAACGGCTAGGCCTGCGCTTGTTGTCGTTGCGGCTCTGGCGATCCTTGCCGTCACCTTCTACGACGTCCCGATCATCCACGTTCTGCTGGCCGCAGGAGTGCTGGCGGCTGCGCTGCTTTATGCCCCGGAAGACGTGCAGCCTGGTCAGCGGAAGGTGTCGCAGCTTCAGGAAAAGGGGCGCGTTTGGCCGAGCACAGGCATGAAAGTCACCGTGGATGCGCTAGCCTCGCCCTGCTTTCTCGCAGATGGCAAAGGTGCGATCCGCTACATGAATGACGCTGCCGAAAAAGCGTTCGGACATGGACGCGTCGGCGATCCGCTTTCCTTCTCCTTGCGGGCTCCCAGCCTTCTGGAAGCGTTCGACCGGGCAACGTCATCGGCATCCTTCGAGCGCATTGTCTGGATGGAAAAGGTGCCGACCGAGGCCTGGTATGAAGCCAGTCTGGCACCGATCTACTTGCCGGGAACATCCAGAGCGTTGCCGCGCCGACCGAGGCCGGATTTCGTGCTCGTCACGATCACCGACATGACCGAGCAGCGGCGCCTGGAGCGTATGCGCACCGACTTTGTGGCAAATGCCAGCCATGAGCTGCGCACGCCGCTCGCATCTTTGGCCGGGTTCATCGAAACCCTCCAGGGACCGGCGAAGAATGACCCGGAGGCGCGGGAGCGGTTCCTTGCCATCATGTTTGAACAGGCCGGCAGGATGCGCCGCCTGATTGACGACATCCTGTCGCTCTCGCGGATTGAGCTGAAGGCCCATGTCCGTCCGGACAAGGATGTCGATTTGATCGAGATTGTCCGCCACACCGCCGATGCGCTGGCACCTCTCGCACGTGACCTGGAAGTGGACATCGAGATCGTTGTTCCCGACACTCCCGCGCTCATCAAGGGGGACCGCGATGAACTCATCCAGGTGGCCGAAAATCTCGTCGAGAATGCTCTCAAATATGGAAGCTCAGGCAAGAAGGTCGAGCTGATCGTGGAGCAGGTGCCAAATGGCGACGCGCAAGGCTTTGCCATGAAAGTGCGAGATTACGGGCAGGGGATAGCCGACGAACACATACCCAGATTGACCGAGCGGTTCTATCGGGTGGATGTGGAGACTAGCCGAAGCCAGAAGGGAACGGGTCTTGGTCTGGCGATTGTGAAGCACATCCTTGCCCGCCACAGAGCGAAACTCACCGTTGAAAGCAAGGTGGGTGAGGGATCTGTGTTCTCGGTGGTGTTTTAGGCGCTGAACGTCAAGAAAAAGCAGGTTTGAACCCCGCCGGGTGGTGCCCGGCGAGGTCCGTTCTTGTGATGGGTGGGAAAAAACTCAGGAAGAAAAGGTCAGACTCCGGCTTTCCCGGAGAATGGATTGCCCTTAGGGGCTCTGGACTTGTCGGCATCAGTCTTGTGGGCGTGAACTTGGAACTTTTTGCCGTTCTTGATTGCTTTGATGTCTCCGGAACGTTCGAGCGTCCCCTGGTAACTGCGCTTGTCCACCGGTGAACGGTAGGAATAGGTCACCACCGCATGTTCGGTAATAGCCGTCTTGGAAAAGCCATTGTCGGCAGCAACCGCTGGCGCAATTTCACACGGCATGTAGGCAAGGTCACTTGTATCCTTGTAGACGACCTTGCTCTTACCTGCCTTGATGAAGCAGTCTTTCTTCACGGAAACGACCTTGGCTTCAACGAGCGTGTAATTGGTATTCAAGTCGTGATTATCGTAGGCGTTCAATCCATATGCACCGATAGTGACGCCACCGAAAACGACTGCTTTTGTTACAAGACGACCAAACATATTACCCTCCAAAAGAAATACAGGGTAAAACTAGCAGTGACATGTATAAATTACGTTAGGGAAAGTAGAAAACAGCTCGTTGGTCGAATGAGTGCAATTTAGAAAATATGATTTATTATTTGTTTACTATGAAAGTGTCGAGGCGGTGATGTCCGGACCGGGCCGGTTTCTGATCCTCGGCAATGTATTGGCTGCTTGAATGTCGCAGCAAGAATAGACGAGAGAGTCGGGAGCGCGGGCATCCCGCAGAAAGATTTCGTCCATCAAATATGACGGGACTCAGCCCATGACCGGTAGAGTGGCCGGTGCTCCTTAAAAAGTATGAGCAAATACAAAGGCATAAATTGTCATAAAACTGATATCTAACTGTCATAGAAGTCTCATGCGCAGGAAATACGGTCGCGCCATCGAACGGACAGAACAGTCCGACGATTGATGTTCAAACCTTGACATTCAAAGGGAGTGGTCAAGTGAAATTTACGACCCTCGTTAGTGCAACTGCCATCGTTGCTGCTTCTGTCTCCTTCGTTGGCGCCGCTCAGGCCCGTGATCAGGTCCAGATCGCCGGTTCCTCCACCGTGCTGCCTTACGCTTCCATCGTTGCCGAAGCCTTCGGCGAAAACACCGACTTCCCGACACCGGTTGTTGAATCCGGTGGGTCTTCCGCTGGTCTGAAGAAGTTCTGCGCCGGTGTTGGCGAGAACACGATTGATGTTGCCAACGCTTCGCGCAAGATCAAGGACAAGGAAATCGCAACCTGCGCCGAAAACGGTGTGAAGGACATCATCGAAGTCCGCATCGGTTACGACGGGATCGTGTTTGCCTCCGACATCAACGGCACCTCCTTCCAGTTCACCCCGGCTGACTGGTACCGCGCACTCTCCGATCAGATCGTTGTCGACGGCAAGCTCGTTGCCAACCCGAACAAGACCTGGGCCGACGTCAATCCGGAATTCCCGGCGCAGCCACTTGCAGCCTTCATTCCGGGCACCAAGCACGGCACCCGTGAAGTGTTCGAGGAAAAGGTTATCCTCGCAGGCTGTGAAGCATCCGGCGACTTCGATGTCATCAAGGCTGCAAACGGCGATGACAAGAAGGCCGCTGAAAAGGCTTGCATGGCCCTTCGCACCGACGGTGTTTCCGTTGACATCGACGGCGACTACACTGAGACCCTTGCTCGCATCGACAGCAACAAGAACGGCATCGGCGTGTTCGGTCTGGCTTTCTACGAAGGCAACACCGACAAGCTGCAGGTCGCGACCATGTCTGGCGTAACCCCGTCCACCGAGACCATCGCTTCGGGCGAGTATCCGGTTTCCCGTCCGCTGTACTTCTACATCAAGAAGGCACATATCGGCGTGATCCCGGGTCTGAAGGAATACGCTCAGTTCTTCGTCTCTGACGAAATTGCAGGTTCTGAAGGTCCGCTGGCCCAGTACGGTCTCGTTTCCGACCCGGCTCTGGCAGACGTCCAGGCCGCTGTCGAAGCTGAACAGACCCTCGGCAACTGATCTTGCCCAGTCGAAGGGGTGGTGCTGCCACCCCTTCTTTCCTTTTGTTTCAGGACCTTTTCATGTCCCTTGGATATATCCTGCTCGCGCTGCTCGTCCTGTCCGTCATCGGCTATGTGCTGGGTCGCAGCAAGGCTGTCAGTTCAGCCGGAGGTGACGGTCGCCGGTTGCACTCGTTGCCCGGTTACTATGGCTGGAACGTCGTCCTGGCCACTCTTGCACCATCACTGCTGGTGCTTGTCGTGTGGCTGTTCGTTCAGCCGGCCTATATCAACACGCAGGTTGCCTCTCTCATTTCGCAGGAAACGGTTGCCAAGAGCTCGCTCGACCTCGTTCTGAGCGATGTTCTGCGGGTTGCCGATGGTCTTGATGTTGCCGTTGAAAGCGGCGCACTTTCCCAGGAAAAAGCGCAAGCCCTGTCTGCCGGATCGGTTGATGTCAGGGCGCTTCTTGGCGATCTGGGGGTGGCGCTCGCCTCCGAGGTGACCGATGAAATCCTGCATGCCGCTCAGGCCTATCGCGATATCAACGCGAGCGGGGAGTTTTATCGCGCAATCCTCGTTCTTGCCGTGGCCATTGCGGGGTTCGCCCTTGCCATCGCGAGGACGCACAAGGATTTCCGGGCCCGAAACGTTGTCGAGCAGGCCATCAAGTGGATCCTGATAGCTGCGGCCTCGATTGCGATCCTCACGACGCTGGGGATCATCCTGTCGCTGATCTTCAACACGGTCGAGTTTTTCAAGATTTATCCCGCTTCCGAGTTCTTCTTCGGAACCGTCTGGAGCCCCAGCTTCGGCGGCGGATCTGAACTTGGTATCCTTCCGCTGATCTGGGCAACCCTCTACATTTCCTTCATCGCGCTGGCTGTCGCGGTTCCCATTGGCCTTTTCGCGGCGATTTATCTGTCCGAATACGCAACGCCTGCCGTGCGCGCCATTGCAAAGCCGCTTCTGGAAGTGCTTGCCGGTATCCCGACCATCGTCTACGGCCTGTTTGCCCTTTTGACAGTTGGTCCGTTGCTGGTGGATGTGCTCGGAAATGATGGTCTGCTGGGTGTTGGCTGGATGCAGGGTGCATCTTCTGTCTTCACTGCCGGGTTCGTCATGGGCATCATGTTGATCCCGTTCGTCAGCTCGCTTTCCGATGACATCATCAACGCCGTGCCGCAAGCAATGCGTGACGGGTCGCTCGGCCTTGGGGCAACCCATTCCGAAACCGTCAAGCAGGTGATCCTGCCCGCCGCACTTCCCGGCATTGTGGGCGCCATCCTGCTGGCCGCTTCCCGCGCCATTGGCGAGACCATGATTGTGGTGCTCGGGGCAGGGGCAGCTGCCCGGCTCAGCGTCAATCCGTTCGAGGCGATGACGACGGTGACCGCGAAAATCGTGAGCCAGCTGACCGGTGATGCCGACTTTGCTTCACCTGAAGCTCTCGTTGCCTTCGCACTCGGCATGACCCTTTTTGTCATAACCCTCGGCCTGAACATCATTGCGCTCTACATCGTGCGCAAATATCGGGAGCAGTACGACTGATGACCGACGTAACGACCAATCCGGCGTCGGAAACCCCGGCCTCCCGGAAAAAGACATCCCTCCTCACGGTCGATGCCCTGACCCGGAAACGCAATGCAGCCGAGACCCGCTTCAAGGCCTATGGCGTCGTGGCGATTTCAATCGGCGTGTTCTTCCTTGCCGCACTCCTGTGGGCGATCCTTTCGAACGGGATGTCCGCCTTCCAGCAGACGGTCGTCTCGCTGAACATCACAATTGATGTTGCGCGACTTGAAGCCGCCGAAAAGTCCATCGTCAAGACATCCAAATACAACGCCATCATCGATGAGGCGCTGATTGCCAAGATGAAGGATGCGGGTGTCGAGACGGAAATGTCAGGCAAGGACCTGCGCAAGATGCTGTCATCGGGCGCAGCCGCCACGATCCGCGATGATGTTCTGGCCAACTGGGACGCCATCAAGGCCCGCGACGGTCAGGTGATGCAGTATGACGTGCTCGCGTCTTCCCGCGTCGATGGTTACCTCAAGGGCCGTGTTACCCGTGAAGCCCTTGCGCGCGACAAGAACCTGGACGCAGCCCATCTTGATATCGTTGATCAGCTCGTCGCCAAGGGCACGATGGTCAAGTCGTTCAACTGGGACTTCATCCTCGGCACGGACGCGTCGGACAATCGCCCGGAACAGGCCGGTATCGGCGCCTCCATGCTCGGCTCCTTCTACATGATGCTGGTGGTGCTGTTTCTTGCCCTGCCGATTGGGGTTGCAGCTTCGATCTATCTGGAAGAATTCGCCCCGAAGAACCGGTTTACCGACCTGATCGAGGTGAATATCTCCAACCTCGCCGCGGTTCCGTCCATCGTGTTTGGTATCCTTGGTCTGGCTGTGTTCATCCAGTTCATGCACCTGCCGCAATCCGCGCCGATTGTCGGCGGTCTGGTGCTGACGCTGATGACCCTGCCGACCATCATCATCTCCACCCGTGCGTCGCTCAAGGCGGTTCCGCCGAGCATTCGTGATGCCGCTCTGGGGATCGGTGCTTCCAAGATGCAGGCAACCTTTCACCACGTCCTGCCGCTTGCCATGCCGGGTATTCTCACCGGCACCATCATCGGCCTTGCACAGGCGCTTGGTGAAACGGCTCCGCTGCTTCTCATCGGCATGGTGGGCTTCATTGCCTCCAACTATCCCGATGGTCTGGCGGACGGGTTCTTCTCTCCGAATTCTGCAATGCCGGCCCAGATCTACGAATGGGCCAAGCGGGCGGACCCGGCATTTTACGAACGCGCCTGGGGCGGTATCATTGTCCTGCTCGTGTTCCTCCTGACCATGAACATTCTGGCCATCCTCTTGCGCCGTCGCTTCGAGCGCCGCTGGTAAGGACGTAACCGATGAACAAGATTTCCAGTTTCGACGAAACGAACGATATGACCGACAGCAAGATCACCGCCCGCAACGTTCAGGTCTATTATGGCGACACCCATGCCATCAAGGACGTGAGCATCAACATCAAGCCACAAGCGGTGACAGCCTTCATCGGCCCGTCCGGCTGTGGCAAGTCGACCTTCCTGCGCACGATCAATCGCATGAACGACACGATCGATATCTGCCGTGTCGAGGGCAAGATCCTGATCGACGACGAGGACATCTACGATCCAAAAGTCGACCCGGTCCAGCTGCGTGCCAAAGTCGGGATGGTGTTCCAGAAGCCGAACCCGTTCCCGAAGTCGATCTACGATAACGTCGCATATGGTCCGCGCATTCACGGCCTTGCCCGCAACAAGTCGGAGCTGGACGAGATCATCGAGTCCAGCCTGCAGAAGGCCGGACTTTGGGCGGAAGTGAAGGATCGCTTGCATGCGCCCGGCACGGGCCTGTCCGGTGGTCAGCAGCAGCGCCTGTGCATTGCCCGCGCCATTGCAGTCAGCCCGGAAGTGATCCTGATGGATGAGCCCTGTTCCGCGCTGGACCCGATTGCAACGGCAAAGGTCGAAGAACTGATCGACGAGCTGCGCGAGAACTACACGATCGTCATCGTGACCCACTCTATGCAGCAGGCGGCACGCGTGTCGCAGCGCACCGCATTCTTCCATCTCGGGGTTCTCGTGGAAGAGGGTTTGACGCAGGATATTTTCACCAGTCCGCGCGACAAGCGGACAGAGGATTACATCACCGGCCGCTTTGGCTGAGCATTCGCGCGGCGGGTGAATTTAACGAAGGAACTGGAATGGCTGACCATATTGTTAAGTCATATGACGAAGAACTGTCCGCCCTTGCCGGCAAGATTGCCGAAATGGGTGGTCTGGCGGAAGTGATCGTGAACAACTCCGTCTCTGCACTGGTGACCCAGGATCTGGAGCTGGCGCGCCAGACGATTGCGCAGGACAAGCGGATCGATGACCTGCTTCAGGAAATCGAGATGCGCCTGATCGAGATCATCGCGCGCCGTCAGCCGCTGGGCAAGGATCTGCGCGAGATCGTTTCTGCAGGCCGCATTGCCAACGATCTGGAGCGCGTTGGCGACATGGCGAAGAACATCGCCAAGCGGGTCATTGCAATTGATGCAGGCCTCAATTCCAAGCAGCTGGCCATCGGTCTGGAGCACCTCACCGAACTGGCCCTGAACCAGCTGAAGCGCGTTCTGGATGCCTATGCCAGCCAGAACGCAGACATGGCAGCGAAGGTTCAGGAAGACGATGCGGAAGTGGATGCCGTTTACACCTCCCTGTTCCGCGAGTTGCTGACCTACATGATGGAAGACCCGCGCAACATTACTCAATGCGCGCATCTTCTCTTTTGCGCAAAGAACATCGAGCGCATTGGCGACCATGCCACCAACATCGCCGAGAACGTCTACTACATGGTCTCCGGCGACCGTCTCAGTGAAGACCGTCCGAAAGTGGACGAGCTAGGCGACAAGGTCAGTTAAGCAACGGGTCTCTAGAACCCGTCCCGCTCATTTTTCTGGAGCCAACTGGAATGCCCAAGGTACTGATCGTAGAAGACGAAGAACCCATCAGCCTACTTTTGAAGTACAACTTGGAAGCGGAAGGATATCAGGTTGAAGTTTGCGCAAGGGGCGATGAGGCCGACCTGCGCTTGAAGGAAACCCTGCCTGACCTGCTGCTGCTCGATTGGATGTTGCCGGGCCTCTCCGGCATCGAGCTTTGCCGTCGCATCCGCGGGCGCGAGGAAACAGCCCAGCTGCCTGTCATCATGCTGACGGCGCGCGGTGAGGAGGCAGAACGCATTCGGGGTCTTTCGACCGGGGCCGATGATTATGTGGTCAAGCCGTTTTCGGTGCCGGAGCTCATGGCCCGCGTCAGGGCGATCCTACGCCGTGCCAGCCCGGAAGTGGTTTCCACACTGCTGAAATCCGGAGATATCGAACTCGACCGCGAGACCCACCGCGTTCGTCGCAGCGCCAAGGAAATTCACCTTGGGCCCACCGAGTTCCGCCTTCTGGAATTCCTCATGACATCACCCGGACGGGTCTACTCGCGCGAGCAGCTTCTGGACGGCGTCTGGGGACATGATGTCTATGTCGACGAACGAACTGTCGACGTGCATGTCGGCCGCCTGCGCAAGGCGCTCAATCGCGGCAAGGACAAGGATCCGATCCGCACAGTTCGCGGTGCCGGTTACGCCTTCAACGACCAGTTCGCGTGCTGATTTTCAATATCTGAATGGCTGCGAGTTCAAACCGCATGGCGGATTGGCTTCGCGGCCATTTGCATTTCTGCACATCTTGATCTGAAAAAAGAAAACCCGGCGTAGGAGCCGGGTTTGAAGTCAAGCAGCAAATTGGAATTCCGGATCAGGAGGCAGCCCGGATCTGCGGGGCGGCCCGGCGATCACGGCGACGGTCGTTGACCGGCTGATACGCGATCTTGCAGTGATGTGCGCAATAGGGAACGCCTGCATCCGACTGGCGGCCGCAGAAGTAGAAGTCGTCGGTGCTCGGGTCACCGATCGGCCATTTGCAGGTACGCTCGGTCAAGGTGAGGATCGAGGCACGCTCGGAAATCGGCACGAGTTCCGCAATCGGCTCGACGCGCGGGGTCGGAACAGCCATCGGGGCTGCTTCAATGTCCATCTTCAGAGCGGTGGCGCCCTGCGTTGTCGGCTGATGGGACTTTGGTGATGGGGTCTTTGCAGATTGTGCAGGTGCAGATGCTGTCCGCGTGCGCTTGGCCTTGGGCGCAGCGGTTGTCGTCGTCTTTGCCCGTCCGGACAGTCCAAGACGGTGAACCTTGCCGATAACTGCGTTGCGGGTCACACCGCCCAGTTCACCGGCGATCTGGCTTGCGCTGTGTCCCTCACTCCAGAGCTTCTTGAGAAGCTCCACGCGTTCTGTCGTCCAACTCATTTGCCGCACCTCTAGTCTGTGACCTAACGGTCATCAGGCAGTATTTCTTCGCTAGGGCACTAAAGGCGCGCCCCACTGTGGCATATGTTGTGCCTACAAGTGACTTCCTGCACGAGATATCGTGTCTGACTGGATGAAGATTACAATAGTGGGAAATGCAAGGGCAATAAGTGGGCCAAAAGCAGTTGGGGATGAAATGACTTTTCCCCATCAAATGTAAACGGATGAGTAACTTTCCGAATCTCTCGGGAATGCGCCATTTCAATTGACAGATGCCTGTCAAAACGCTCTATATGTCCGCCGATGCGTGTGCCGCCTCTTCGGGGCGGCACGCTGCGTTTCAGCCCCGGGTTTTCTTTTTGCGGCCAAGGCCGGGCAACCCGACCCTCAATTACTCAAACCGACGGAAAGTTTATGACATGACATCGGCGTCATCGCTATTTGGGAACTACGCAAGATCGAATTTGCAGTTCGATCACGGGAATGGGGTCTGGCTCGTGACGCGAGACGGCCGACGATTCCTCGATTGCGGGTCCGGGATTGCGGTCAATTCGCTGGGTCATTCGCATCCGCATCTGGTTGAGGCGCTGAAGGCGCAGGCTGAAAAGCTCTGGCATGTCTCCAACCTGCACACGGTGCCGGGGCAGGAAAAACTTGGCGAGCGGCTGGCCAAGGCCACGTTTGCCGACAAGGTCCTGATGGTGAACTCCGGGGCGGAAGCCATGGAGGCCTGCATCAAGGCCGCACGGCGGTATCATTACAACAATGGCAACCCGGACCGGTTCCATGTCGTCACCTTTGAAGGGGCGTTCCATGGCCGGACGATTGCAACGATTGCTGCAGGCGGTCAGGCAAAATATCTGGAAGGCTTCGGACCCAAGGCTCCGGGCTTTGATCAGGTGCCTGCCGGGGATCTGGAAGCGCTTGCTGCCGTCATCGGCCCGCAAACAGCTGCCATCGCCATCGAGCCCATTCAGGGTGAAGGCGGCATTCGCGAGCAGGGGGCAGATTTCCTGCGCCATCTGCGCAAGCTGTGCGACGACAATGGCATCTTGTTGATCTTCGACGAGATCCAGACCGGTGTTGGCCGCACAGGCAAGTTCTTTGCTCACGAGTGGTCCGGTGTGAACCCGGATCTCATGGCCATCGCCAAGGGCATCGGTGGTGGTTTCCCGATGGGGGCGTGCCTTGCAACCGAGGAAGTTGCAGCCTGCCTGACGCCGGGAACACACGGAACGACCTTTGGCGGCAATCCGTTGGCCATGGCCGTCGGAAATGCCGTTCTCGACGTTGTGCTGGAGGAGGGCTTCCTCGACAGCGTTGAAAAGAAGGGCCTGTTGCTGAAGCAGAAACTGGCGGGGCTGGTCGACAGCCATCCGGCGATTTTCGCGGAAGTGCGTGGCAAGGGCTTGTTGCTGGGCCTGAAATGCGCTGCGCCCGTAGGTGACCTTGTTTCTGCTGCGCGCGAGGCAGGGCTTTTGATTGTCCCGGCAGGCGACAACGTAGCCCGTATCCTGCCGCCGCTTACAATCACGGAAGAGGAATTGGACGAGGTGGTGAACCGCCTTGATGCAGCCGCTTCCACCCTTGAAGAAAAAACAATATCCGTGGGAGGAGCCGCAGGATGAACGCAAACGGCGAACTTCGGCATTTTCTGGATCTGACAGAATTTGGCGGCGATGAACTTCGCGCCATTCTGGATCTTGGAAAGCAAATCAAGAAAACACGCAACGGTGTGCATCGCGGTCAGGGCCCTCTGGCTGGCAAGGTGCTGGCCATGGTGTTTGAACAGCCCTCCACCCGGACCCGTATCTCTTTTGATGTCGGCATGCGTGAGCTTGGCGGTGAAACCCTGATGCTGACGGGCGCGGAAATGCAGCTTGGTCGCGGCGAGACCATCGCTGACACCGCGCGTGTTCTGTCCCGCTTCGTCGATGCGATCATGATCCGCATCCTTGATCACAATGATCTGAAGGAACTGGCGGATGCAGCTACTGTGCCGGTCATCAACGGCCTCACCAAGCTTTCCCATCCATGCCAGATCATGGCCGACATCATGACCTACGAAGAGCATCGCGGGTCGATTGCCGGCAAGAAGGTTGCCTGGACCGGCGACAGCAACAATGTGCTGGCGTCGTGGGTGCATGCCGCCCCGCGTTTCGACTTTGAAATGCGCATCGCGACCCCGAAGGAACTCGCCCCGCCGATGGACCTCATCGAAAAGGCACGCGCTGCTGGTGGCGAGATCATCGTAACCGATGATCCGTTTGAAGCCGTCAAGGGCGTGGATTGTGTCGTCACCGACTGCTGGGTCTCCATGGGAGATGACGACGAGGAGCAGCGTCACAACCTGCTTGGTGCCTATCAGGTCAATGGACGCCTGATGAAGGAAGCCAAGTCGGACAGCCTCTTCATGCACTGCCTGCCAGCGCATCGCGGAGAGGAAGTAACGTCGGAAGTTATGGATGGCCCGCATTCAGTGGTTTTCGACGAGGCCGAAAATAGGCTACACGCACAAAAAGGCATTCTCGCCTGGTGCTTCAACGCGGCCTGATGGCGAAACAACAATAGGATACTTGCGTGGCAGTGAATCTCGAGGAATTTGGCGTGACACCCGCCGGACCGGATGCGGTTCGTCCTTTTTCGGTGGAAGGCCTTGATGTTCGCGGTCGCGCAGTTTCCCTTGGTCCGGTCATTGACCGGATCCTGTCCCGGCACAAGTATCCGGAGGCGGTCTCCCGCCTCCTTGCCGAGGCAATGGTCCTGACCAGCCTGCTTGGAACGTCCCTGAAGTTCTCCGGCCGTTTCACGCTTCAGACCAAGACCGATGGTCCGGTCAACATGCTGGTCGTGGATTTCTCTTCTCCCGACGCGCTGCGCGCCTATGCCGCCTATGATCAGGCCTCGGTCGAGGCTCTGGTTGCAGACGGAACCGCCTCTCCGGAAAACCTGCTTGGCCGTGGCCATCTTGCCCTGACAATTGATCAGGGGCGCCACATGCAGCGCTATCAGGGGCTTGTCGAACTCGACGGCGTCTCCCTGGAGGAGGTTGCCCGTCGCTATTTTGATCGCTCCGAGCAGATCCCCACCCAAATTCGTCTTGCGGTGAGCGAGCTTTTCACCCGTGAAGAAGGGCATGAGCCGCGACACAGCTGGCAAGCCGGTGGCATCATCGTGCAATTCCTGCCGGAAGCACCGGATCGCATGAAGAAGGCCGACATGGACCCCGGAGACGCGCCGGACGGGACATCGACACATGAGCTGGATGAGGACGATGCCTGGGTCGAAGCCAAGGCGCTTGTCGAGACGGTCAAGGACGTGGAACTGACCGATCCGCAAGTGTCCGTCGAAACCTTGCTCTATCGCCTCTTCCATGAGCGCGGCGTTCGCCTCTATGAACCCCAGGTGATTGCGGACAAGTGCCAGTGCTCGCGTGAAAAGGTCGAGGGCATTTTGTCCAGCTTTGGCGAGGAAGAGCTTGAAGACATGAAGGAAGACGGCAAGGTCGTTGTAACCTGCGAATTCTGCAGCACCCGCTACGAATTCTGATCTTCTGGATCAGCGCGGATTTCGGCACGTTTTCCGGCTCGAGCGATACAGTCTGATACAATTTCCTTGGTTGTATTACCCCACGGGAATAACCATACATTTCCCAATGCCGGTGGCAGGTTCAAGTGAGCCAATTTCCTCTTTGATCCGTATAGGTCTCCGGTAAGAATGCATGCCGGAAATGGCCAAGGGGGATTGATGTTGAAGTCTGTAGATCAACCGCGCAGTGAAGCTTCGCCTCCGGTTGAGTATGACTTGCCCTCCGAGCGCCGTAAAACCAGCCCTGTGCAACTCGTTGCAAAGGCGGGATTGCAGACCCTCATCGCGCTCTTGGTCCTGTTCCTCGCGGTGCAGGGCATGAACTATCTCGTGGCGACGAAACCCGATGTTCCAAAGCGTGCCTTCAGCGAAAAATCCTATCCCGTTGACGTTGTTGCCGTTCGTCAGGCCGATCATACGCCGACCATCCTTGTCTATGGCGAGGCAACAGCAGGCCGCACCGTTGACCTGCGCTCGCTTGTTGCCGGTGAAGTTGTTTCCGTCCATCCGGAACTGAAGGCAGGTGGGCAGATCGCCAAGGGCGACGTGATTATCTCCATCGACCGGTTCGACTATGAAGGGGCAGTGACCGAAGCCCGGGCAAGCCTTGTTGAAGCTCAGGCAACTCTTGTCGAGCGCAAGGGGCGGGTCGAGCTGGAGACCGCCAATGTCATCCGTGCCCGCGAGCAACTGGAATTTGCCCAGAAGGATCTGGAGCGGGCAGAAGACCTTCTGAAACGCGGCTCGATGACCGAGCGAACCGTTGACGAACGTCGCCTGCTTGTCTCGCAGCGCCAGCAGAACCTTGAGCAACGCCAGAATGCCCTGACCCTTGAAAGCGCCAAGGTCGACCAGCAGGAAGCCGTGATCGATCGCCTGAAATGGCGGCTCGAAAATGCCCGCCGCCAGCTGGATGACACAGTGCTGAAAGCCCCGTTTGATGCGGTTGTCCGCTCCGAGGGGGCGCAGGTTGGGCGACTGATCAACGTCAATGATGTGGTTGCCTCGATCTTTGCCAGCGACGAGCTGGAAGTCCGCTTCACCCTGTCGGACGAGCAATATGGCCGTCTGGTCTCCGAAGCAGGCACTGTCGTTGGCCGCAAGGTTAAGGTGCAGTGGCAGCTTGGAAACAAGACTGTCCGATATGATGCCGTCATCGACCGGATCGGCGCCGATGTTGCCAGCACCCGAGGTGGGGTCGATGTCTTTGCCAAGATCCGCAAGGGGGAGGGGCAGACGCCACTGCGTCCGGGTGCCTTTGTCGAGGTGCTGGTTCCGGACCAGACCTATGTCCAGTCCTTCAGCATTCCCGAAACCTCGATCTACGGCAATGACACGGTCTATGTCGTGGTCGAGGAGCGTCTGGTCCCCCGAACTGTCACGCCGCTTGCCTTTGACGGGGCCGAAATCATCGTGAGCGGTGACCTTGCCAACGGTGAGAGCTTGTTGTCGACCCGCATTCCCGAGGCCGGGGCCGGTCTGCTGGTTCGTCCGGCAGGAACGCCGGAAGCGGGCGCTGCCCAACCGTCCGACGCCCAATCCTCAGGCACGAAGTAAGGGGAGGCTGCCATGATCGCCGGTAAGTCCTCCCGAAACCTCATCGAGGTCATCGTTCATCACGCCAATGTGGCCAACCTGATCATGGTGCTCATGGTCCTGTTTGGTGTGTATGGTCTTGCAAAGCTGAACACCCAGTTCTTCCCCACGGTGAAGATCGACACGATCACCGTCACGGTGCCCTGGCCCGGGGCCAGCGCGGAAGATGTGACCGCCAATATTCTGGAAGTCATCGAGCCTGAGCTGCGGTTCCTCGACAATCTCGATCAAGTCACCTCCTATGGCCGAGAAGGCAGCGGCACGGTGGTGCTGGAATATATTGAGGGAACAGATCTGCAAAAGGCCCTGTCGGATGCCGAACAGGCCATGGCGGGCATCACGACCCTGCCGGAGGACAGTGAAACGCCGACGATTTCGGCGGTCACCTTCACCGATGGTGTCGCCAAGCTTGCCCTGCGGGGCCCATTCTCCGAGGAAGCGCTGAAGCAATTTGCAAAGAAGATCCGCGATGACCTTCTGGAACGCGGCATCGACAAGGTCTCGCTCAAGGGATACCGCTCGCCTGAATACGTTGTCGAAGTGCCGGAGCGCGAGCTGCGCCGGCTCGACCTGACAGTTTCAGATATTGCCCGCGCCGTTTCCGGGAATACGGCGGATCTTCCCGCTGGCACGCTGGACGGCGGTGTGGAACGCCAGATCCGCGCGATCGCGGAAGAACGCTCTTCCGGGTCCATTGGCCGGGTTGAGGTCAAGTCTCTTGCAAGCGGCGAAAAGACCACGATCTCCGACATCGGCACGGTCTTCCGCGACTATAATGACGGAGACAATCAGGGCTTTTCGAAGGGCACCCGCGCCATCGAGATCGAGGTGCTGCGCGTGGAAGCGACCGACACCCTCAAGGCGGCCGAAATCCTCAACACCTATCTGGATGAATTGCGTCCGCAGCTGCCGCCCACATTGGAGCTGCTGCAATATGACGTTGGT
Organism: Roseibium sediminis; assembly: GCF_008711325.1. Taxonomy (GTDB): domain Bacteria; phylum Pseudomonadota; class Alphaproteobacteria; order Rhizobiales; family Stappiaceae; genus Roseibium; species Roseibium sediminis. The sequence goes on along the minus strand of NZ_VXDB01000008.1, from coordinate 111,082 downwards.
GCCAAGCTGGTGCAGGACCGCATTTCGCTTCTGGTCGAAAACGGCCTGACGGGCCTCATCCTCGTCGTCGCGATCCTGTTCCTGTTCCTCAATGTCCGCATTGCCTTCTGGGTTGCCGCAGGTATTCCCGTTGCCATGATGGCAACACTCGGGATCATGTGGCTGATGGGGGAGAGCATCAACATGATCTCCATGTTCGCGTTGATCATGATGCTCGGCGTGATCGTGGATGATGCCATTGTGGTGGGAGAGCATACGGCGACACGTCAGGCCATGGGGGATACTCCCGACGAGGCGGCGATCAATGGCGCGAAGTTCATGCTCGCCCCCATTCTGGCAGCAGGCGCGACCACCGTTGCCGCTTTTGTTCCGATCCTGATGATCGGCGATGTGCTTGGCCAGATCATGGGCACCTTGCCCGTGGTTGTTGTGGCTGTGGTTATCGCCTCTCTGGTCGAATGCTTCTTTATCCTTCCGGGCCATCTGGCGCATTCCCTTGGAAAGCAACCTGCCTGGAACTGGTGGCGTGTGGTGCTTCTGGCCGCGTCTCCGGCCGTCTTTGTCAGTGCGCTGGCCCATCAGCCGGATGCGTCCGTTCCGCCCTATCTTGATGGCGTGGCTGTTCCCGCAAGAACGGCGCTGGAAATGCTGGGCCCGATCGCCTTCCAGGGCGTCGTTGTCCTTGGCTGCTTCCTTTTGGCGGTTGGACTTGAAATCCTCTTCCAGCGACGTCGGCATCGCAACGAGAAGCTGGGCATGTCCGGCCAGCCAAGCTGGTTCCGCCAGCGCTTTGATGCCGGTTTTGACTGGGTTCGCGACAATCCCTTCCACGGCACCGTCCGTCTCGCGGTCAACTGGCGCTATGTGACACTTGCCCTCGCGGTCGCCGCAATGATTTTGGCGGTGGGCCTGATGCGTGGTGGCCGGGTCGGGTTCACATTCTTCCCGTCGCCGGAAGCGGAAAACCTGTCCGCATCGATCTTCTTCCATGCCGGTCTGCCGGAAGAACAGGCGATTGAGGGCATCCGCCAGATCGAGCAGGCGCTTTGGGATGTGTCGGATCGTTTTGCCAGGGAAACCGGAGAAGGCGTTGTTGTCTCGGCCTATGCGACCTTGGGACAGGCCGGGAACAATCGAGGCGACAACGTTGCCAACATCAATGTCCAGCTGACCCGCTCGGAAGTGCGCCATGTGCGCACGCCTGATATCGTTCGTGCCTGGCGCAAGGCAGTGCCGGATATTCCCGGTGCGTCCCGCGTGGCCATTTCCGAAAGACGTGGCGGCCCTCCGGGGCGCGATCTCGATATTCGTCTGACCGGCCCGTCTCTTCGTGACCTGAAGGCCGCGGCGATGAAGCTGCAGGATGAGCTGGCCTCCTATCCGGGCACCAGTGGCGTGACCGACGACTTGCCGTTTGGCAAGCCGGAGCTTCTGGTTGAACTGACGCCGCGCGGTCGGGCGCTGGGCTTCACCGTGCAAAGCGCGGCGCGCCAGATCCGTGATGCCTTTGAGGGCAACATCGCCCGGCGCTTTGCTGAAGGCGATGAGGAAGTGACCGTCCGTGTGCGGCAGGTTTTCGAGGGCGGCGGCACCGCGGCACTTCGTCAGCTCTCTCTTCGGACACCGGGCGGCGAGTTCGTGCCGCTGACAGAGGTGGTGAACCTTCGCGATGCGCAAGGTTTCTCCGTCATTCTGCGGCGCGACGGCAAAACGGTCGTCTCCGTGGTGGCCGACGTGGACAGCACGGTGACCTCCAACAGCGAGATCATCGCCAATCTCAAGGAAGCATTCCTGCCTGATCTGGCAGAGCAATATGGCTTCACCTATTCCTTCGCAGGTAAGGCCGAAGAACAGGCCAATGCCTTCTCCGATCTGCTCACCGGCGTGATCATGGCCGTTGCCGGGATCTACATCATTCTGGCGGGGATTTTCTCAAGCTATTTCAGGCCGATCATCGTCATGTCGATCATCCCCTTCGGAGTGGTGGGGGCCATCGTCGGGCATTATGTGATGGACTACAACTTGACCATCCTGAGCATGATCGGTCTTTTGGGCCTGGCGGGGATCCTGGTGAACAACTCGATCATTCTGGTCGCCCGTTTCGAAGAGCGGCAGGCGCTTGGAGAAGGTCTCAGGCAGGCGGCAGTTGAAGCGAGCTGTGATCGTCTGCGGGCGGTGTTCCTGACATCCCTGACCACGATTGGCGGGCTATTGCCGCTGATGTTCGAGACCAGTCTTCAGGCCCAGTTCCTGCTGCCGATGGCTATTACGATCGTGTTCGGTCTGGCAACGGCCACTGTTCTCGTGCTCGTCCTGGTTCCGGCGCTTCTGGCAATTTCCGACGATATATCCGGTCTTGTCTTGCTGCGGCGAACAGGTGTCGGCGAGCCAAGGTCCGACGGGCGTCAGCTGACACCCGCCGAATAAGGGTCACACGGACAGCAACCGATTGGCGAACTCCACGGTGTTACGGGCGGCAATGTGGATATTGCCGTCCAGCGTCGCCGGGTGGTTGCCTCGCGGGCCGAAGTCGTGGTTGCCGTCGCCCAGATAGGAAATGGTTACATGGCTCGGCAGAGTAAGCGACCCCAGTTCCTCCTGTGAGCCGAACGGATCGCGTTCGCCCTGCTGGATGAGGACAGGGCGCTGAGCCCCTTCAAGCGGTTCCATCCGCCACGGGGCATCTGCCTTGCCTGTCGGGTGAAAGGGATAGCCATAACAGGCAACGCCCTTGACCCGGCCGGGCAGGGAGGCTCCACCCGCCAGCATGGCCGAAACGCGACCGCCCATGGATTTTCCGCCGATAAGGATCGGTCCATCGGCCTCTTTCATCAGGGTCTGCAAGGCCGTCTGGAATTCGCCGATCAGCTTTTCGGCCTTTGGCGGGGGGCGCTTGCCGCCGCCCTTGCGGCGCTGGGCCATGTAGCCGAATTCAAAACGGGCAACGGCCATTCCTTCCTTGGCCAGAGCGCCAGCCAATTTCTCCATGAAGGTGGAGTCCATGGGCGCACCCGCTCCATGGGCCAGAAGAACCGTGGCAACAGGGTCCGCGTCAGGTCGTGTCCAGAGGAAGTCGGTCATGGAGGATAGGCCGTTCATGGTTTGAGGGTAGGCACAGGTGTGCGGTTAAAGGTTGGAACCGCCCGGCGCAATGGAGTTTCAGAAAAAACTCAGCGGAAAATAACGCAGGTAAAGCTCGCGATAGGTGCCGTTCTGGTAAACCTGCCGAAGCGCGTAATTGATTGCTTCCAACCTGTCCCGGTCGTCCTTGCGCAGCGCAATGGACAGGCCTTCGTCAAAGAAACCGGGCTCCAGCCACGGACCGCCGACAAAGGTGCAGCAACCGGCAGATTCTTCTCCGCGCAGCCAGAAGGAAAGCGACAATCCGTCGCCGAAATGCGCGTCGACCGTGCCATCCTTCAGGGCCTGACGGGCATCTGAAACCTGATCGAATGTCACGATGTCAGCTCCGGGCCAGAACCTGCGGATGAAAGCTTCATGCCGGGACCCGGTTTCAACTGCAATCTTTCGGCCTTCCGGAAAGGCGGGATTGAAGGTGGAAGAAGGATCCTCGCGCACTGCAAATCTTGCGGGAAGCTTCAAATAGGGGTCGGAAAAGGACAGGACGATTGCACGTTCCTGCGTTTGGGCGAGCCCTGCGATGACGGCATCCGCCTCTTCTTCCTCAAGGGCCGGGATCAATTCGGAGAACGGCTTGATCCGCAGCGAACACGAGCTTTCCAGCACATTGCACAGCGCTCGCGCCAGATCGATGTGAAAACCGGTCAAGCGGCCATCGGTATCCCGAAATACAAATGGGGGATGTTCATCGGTGGAGACGAACTGGATCTTGTCCGGAATGTTCGCGGGTTTGTCGACGACTGCCTTTGGGTCCCAGAAATTGGGAATGGTTTCGGCCTGCCCCAGAGGAGCCCCAAGAAATGCACTCGAGATTGTCAAAATTAACAATACTGAAAACTTTTGAAATACAACCATTGAGTGCATCTTCGTTTTATGCCTAACTTCCCGCCGCAGGGTAATCTTCAAAGTTTTTCGGCGCCAATGCGCCCACCAGAATTTTTCAAGTCTTGCACAGTGGGGGACAGTTGCATGACGATCCAGATTTCCGGTGAACTACAGGTACTTTTAGCACGGGGAATATCAAAGTCATTAGTCACAACCGCAATGCGATACGCACCCTCTCAGGGTGTGTCTGCATGCGAGTATCTCGTGCAGCGAAACCTCTTGTCGGAAGCGGCGGTCTACAGCGCCTTTGCCGAACATTGTGACGTTCTGTTTCTGCCCAAGGGGAGTTTTCGGGTCAGCACCGTCAATGACGTACCGGTTCATCTCGGGTCCTTCAATTGTGGTCCGATCCTTGTCGGAATTCATTCGGGCAAACCTGTTTACGTCATCTCTCCGGACTACAACCGGTTCGAGCTGGTCAAGGATCATCTCGACCGTCATCCGGAAATCAGGCGCCAAATCCGGATTGTCGAGCCGTCAGCCATGGCCTTGGCGGCGGAAATCATGAACTCACCGGCGTCAGACCTCGAGTGTCGCTATCCGCGCCTATCTGCGCGTAAAGAAGGGCGCGGCCTGCGATGGGGCGGGTTTGCTCTCGGGCTCACGACCGCGCTCGTCGGAATGAACCTGCCGGTGATGGCCTGGTTCTGGACGTTCATGATGTTCATGGCTCTTGCCTGCCTGATGATGGGCGGCGCGCGGATCGCCAGTGCGGTGTCCACTTGGCACGATCCGATGGAGTACAAATTGCCCGGATCGCTCGCCAGCCGGAACATCATCTGGCCGGGTTATACGGTTCTCGTGCCGCTCTACCGCGAGGCAAATGTCGTGCCCGAGCTGGTGACCTCGCTCGCCCAGCTCGACTACCCGATGGAAAGCCTTCAGGTCCTCTTTCTCGTTGAATCCGACGATCGCGAGACGCTCAATGCCTTGCGGGGCGAGCGCCTCTCGTCAGCCATGGATATCCTCGTTGTTCCCGATGGTTATCCGCGAACAAAGCCTCGGGCGCTGTCTTATGGGCTGGCCGAAGCTACCGGCGACTACATCACCGTTTTCGATGCCGAGGACCGGCCCGAGCCGGACCAACTGAAGAAGGCGGCCGTGATGTTCGCCCAGACCCCAGAAACGGTTGCCTGTCTTCAGGCGCGGCTCACCATCGACAATGCAAATGACGGGTTCCTTTCCCGCCAGTTTGCGTTCGAATATGCCTGCCTGTTCGATCAAATGCTCCCGTGGCTGTTTCGCCTCGGCATCCCGTTTCCGCTCGGCGGCACGTCGAACCATTTCCGCAAGCGGGCGCTCGATCAAGTCGGCGGCTGGGACCGGTTCAATGTCACCGAGGATGCGGATCTGGGCGTTCGTCTTGCCCGCTTCGGGTTGCGGCTGGGGGTGATGACCAGCTCAACCTACGAGGAAGCGCCCGTAACCCTGTCCGGCTGGTTGGCCCAAAGGACCCGCTGGTACAAGGGATGGCTCCAGACAATCGGGGTGCATATGCGCCAGCCCGCAGACTTGCTGCGCGATGTCGGACCGAGAAACTTTCTGGCGCTGGCCGCGCTTTTTGCCGGGGCGCTATCGCTTATCGCCCTTCATCCGGTGTTCTTTGTTCTGCTGTTTGCCTATCTCATCGGTCTGGTGCAGCTGCCAGGCCCGGAGACCGGCGTCGAGATCGTCATGCTGGGCCTGTCCTTCGGCGGTTCAGCCATCGGCTATCTCGGGTCGGTTATTGCGATCTGGAAGGCCGGAGACCGTCGACAGTTTGGGCCACAGCTTTTCGACATGGTTAGCTTGCCGCTCTACTGGTTCTTCACCGGCATCGCGTTCTATCGCGCGGTCTGGGAACTATTCGCGCATCCCTACCGCTGGAACAAGACAAGCCACGGTCAGGCGCGCCACCGCGTTCGGGTAAGGACGTAAGACAAGCCTTCGCAATGAGCGCCTCAGTTTGTTGCGTTATGCTTCGGCCTGATGCTCCATGAAATTCCAAGCACGATAAAAAGCAGGGCGAGAGGCAATAGCGCCAACGGGCTACCCGCCGCCACGAGTGCTGTCCCGCCTGCGCAGGCGATAGACGCTCCAGCCTCGGCAAATGTCGAGGCTTTTGAGGCGACCTGACGCCTGCGAAAGGTCGTGCGTTTGGCTTGCGCACGGAACCAGAGTTGAATCAGGATCGCGCTTCCTGCGGCGATCATTGCCCCGATGAAGGTCACGACTGCGCCCGCAAGAGAAACGACTGCCATCCCGACGGTAATTGGCAGCAGCACTGCTGCGATGAGAGCCAGAGCAGCCAGCGCTTTCGCACAAAGGCGCGTGAATGCAGAGATGGGGGCCGTCGCGATAAGATCGGGGGCGTCCTCACCCGAGATCGTGAGCCAGGCCAAACCGCCCGCAAGCTGGCCAACTGCCATGACGACAACGGGTGCGACGAGGACGGAAATCTCGGCAGTTTCGCCGAAACTGATCCAAAGCATCACGGCAGGCGGGATGAGATAGAGAACCTGCATCAGCGTCTGGGAAACAAGCCAGGGATCGCGAGTGATCAGTTTAAGTTCCTTGTGAATGAGCGTGCCGAGCACCGGGCGGCGGCGAAAGGGTTGCTCCGCTGCGCGTTTGTGAGGTGTATTTTCAGAAACGCCGAGCGCCATCACGACAATGCGTGGGAACTGGACTGCGCCACACCAGGCAGCCGCAGCAAAAAACGCAAGGGATGCTCCGAGCATCATCACCACGATATCCGCTTGTCCGGCCACTGCGTGAGCCGGGAACCACCAGATCGAGTTTGCGGCTGGCACATGAACGGCCAGAAAGTCTGCATCAAACAGCGCGAACCGCGACATTGACCCGAAGGACAGGATTGCAACCACCTGCATTCCGATCAGGAAGGCCGCGCCGACGACCGCAGCCAGGATCTGCGCATAGAGCCGCGTGCGCCGGGCCCCAGCCGTTCTGAATAATGCGAGTGTCATCAACACGCCCGAACCGGTGGCGGTCAGCGAAGCGGCGAGGATGACCAGATAGCCTGCAAGCCACCGTTCCCCGCCGAGCGATGCTGCAACGTTCAGGAATGGCGAAATGACCAGCGCAGACATCACCCAATTGGTTGCGGCCATCATGGCGATACGGACGAGAAACAAGTCTCGGGAAGGCGCAGGCGAGGACAGGATCAGATCAAGGTCATCGCGGGCGTAAAATGCACGCGTCACGGACTCGATCATCTGCGACAGCATCATGGTGAAGCTGAGCACCACAGTGACCGAAATCACGGCCAGCGCGGTTTGGTCGAATACAAACCCGTCGGCAAAATGGGGTGACAACACGGCGTAAGCGACAAAATGCAGGATCGCGTAGAACGCGCCCATGCCGATGAGTGTCCGCCGCAGACCTGTCTTGCGCCATCCCGAGAATATCCAGGCCCAGTCGCGCCAGGCGAGCCTTAGTTCATGCCGCGTAAAGCGCATCAGGGCAGGCAGTGCCATTGTCTGGCTCATGCCACTTTCTCGTCAATGTGCAGGGGAGCTCCCGTCAGCAGTTCACCTTTTGAGCCGCCACCAACGATTTCAAGAAAGATATCTTCCAGGGAATTGCCATCAGCGCTGGCCCGCGCACGCAATTCCTCCAACGTCCCTTCGGCAACGAGCTGTCCGCGAGCGATGATCCCGATCCGGTCGGCCATGCGCTCTGCAACTTCGAGGATGTGCGTTGTCATGATGACCGTCACGCCTTGTGCCACGAGGTCGGTCAACACCCGTTTCACTTGTCGGGCGGATCCTGCATCAAGTCCAGTGAGCGGCTCATCAAGGATGATCAGGCGCGGTTCATGGATCAAGGCACCCGCAAGCGCCACTTTCTGCCGCATGCCTTTCGAGAACCCGCCGCATCGCTCGTTTGCGTGGGGGGCAAGGCCGAAAGCATCGAGCAGGGTATCGGCCTTATGACGTGCGAAATCCACGTCCATGCTCCAAAGGCCTGATACGAATTCAAGGTATTCAAGCGGTGTCAGCTTGTCATAGACCATTGGTTCGTCCGGAACCCAGGCCAAGACCTGTTTTGCCGCAATCGGCTCTGCGAAGGCATCGATGCCGCAGATCCTCACCGAGCCTGCGTCGGCCTCAAGCAACCCCGCGACCATACGAAGGGTCGTTGTCTTTCCCGCCCCGTTTGGCCCCAGCAGGGCATAAAACTCGCCCGCCCGCACAGTCAACGAGAGTCCGTCTACTGCGGGCTCTGTGAAGTGCTTGCGAAGATTGAGAATATCGAGGGCGGCGGGGCTGGAGGGCGGCATCAGTCACTCGTTTCAAAGACGTTTGGGGCACCTTACGTATGGGATGTTTAGTTAGTGTAAAATTGGTCAAGGGTCCTGTGCCGAGGCATCTTGAGCGCATAAGGCCTTCGCGCGGCTGATCGAAACCTTAGAATAGGGCGTTTGGGCACTTCGCTGAACTCCCGATCCCTCGAAACAGCAATGACAAACTGACATTGGGTGATCGTAAGGGGGAGGGGGAGGTGGATCGTCTCCAACAGCGTCGGAGGGGAGCCCCTGACCCGGTTTCGGGCGAATAGTATGGGCGATAGCAGCTGGCAAAACGCGGCCACACGCCTTCCCGACAAATGGAAGGAAAACCGAATTTCAGACTGGCTGTTGGGGGATTGGAGCGGGTGAAGGGAATCGAACCCTCGTCTTAAGCTTGGGAAGCTTCTGCTCTACCATTGAGCTACACCCGCGATACTGTCACTTCTGCTCCCGGTCCCGGGGACTGTCAAGAGGCTTCCCGGACGTCTGGCGTTGAAGGATGTGAGCAACTGGGCAAAGGGGTGAAAAAGGTTGGGGTCCGCATCTTGCGAATGGGCAAGTGAACAGCCATTTTCCCGCCAGCACACCTGCCACTGCAGCCTGTAGTGGAGATTTACTGCACGCGGGGAACCATGCGCGACACCATCAAGGCACTGGTCACATCCAAACGCTGGGAAATGGCGATCATCGGCCTGATCGTCATCAATGCGGTTACGCTCGGTCTGGAGACAAGCCAGACAGCAATGGCGCATATCGGCGGATTTCTGGTTGCCTTCGACAACCTCATCCTCGCCGTCTTCGTGATCGAGATCATCTTGCGGCTCTATGCACACGGGCTGAAGTTCTTCCGCGATCCCTGGAGCATCTTCGACTTCACCATTGTGGCCATCGCCCTTGTTCCGGCAAGCGGGCCGTTTGCGGTGATGCGTGCCCTTCGTATCCTGCGCGTGTTGCGCCTGATCTCGGTGATCCCTTCGCTTCGCCGCGTGATTGGTGGCCTTATTGCCGCCCTGCCGGGCATGGGGTCCATCGTCGTGCTGATGGCACTGGTCTTCTACGTTTTCTCCGTGATGGCGACCAAGCTCTACGGTTCAGCGTTCCCAGAATGGTTCGGGAATATCGGCCTGTCTGTCTACACGCTGTTTCAGGTGATGACGCTGGAAAGCTGGTCCATGGGCATCGTGCGCCCCGTTATGGAAGTCTACCCCTGGGCGTGGCTGTTCTTCGTGCCCTTCATCCTGTGCACGGCCTTCACGGTCCTGAACCTCTTCATCGGTATCATCGTCTCAGCCATGCAGGAGGAACATGAAGCCGAAGCGGATGCAAACCGGCAGGCGATCCATGACGATACGGGCCTGATCCTTGAAGAGGTCAAGGCCCTCAGGAAGGAACTGAAGGAACTTCGCGATCAGGTCGGGAAATAGACAGCAAGACGCGCCAGAGCGCTTTCAGACGAAGTGGATACCGGTTCGTCGTCAGGAAACGAGATAAATCAGATAGTTAGAGCACGTCTGGTGAGTCAGCTAACGCAAGAGGTGCTCTAGAGGGCGTCGATTCCGTCTTCTGGCCCCTCGACGATCAGCTGGACCCCGGCTTCGGAGAAATCCCGGGCGATCACCACAAGGCCAAGCTCGGCTATACGGCGCTCCAGCTCGGAGCTTTTGGCGAAATCCATCGTGAGCGTCTTTTGCCTAAGTTGTTGGAAAGGCACCAGTTCGGCGGAATTGATGGCATCTTGCGCAGCCCCGGAATAGGCCCGAGCGAGCCCGCCACCACCCAGCTTTGTTCCGCCGAAATAGCGCACGATCAAGACAGCGCAGTTGATCAGCTCCGCCCCTTGCAGGACACGCAAGGTCGGCATGCCCGAGGTTCCGGCGGGCTCACCGTCATCCTTGCCGCTTTCCTCGACCCGGCCATCGTCCAGCAGGCGGCGATGGGCGGTCACCACATGGGCCGCCTTCTTGTGTTCGGCCTTCAACTCGCCGAGGCGCTGGTCGAACAGGTCAACGGGAACAAGAAAGCTCAGGAAGCGGGATTTCCGGTCCTCCAGATAGCCTTCAAACTCCCGCGTGACCGTCTTGAACCCCATGCCGGTTAGCTTGGCACCTTGAAGTGTTTGGAGAGTTTGAGCGCCTGACCCTGATAGTTGGAGCCAATGCCCTCGCCATAAAGCGTCTTCGGGCGTTCTGCCATGCGCTCATAGACAAGGCGGCCAACCGTTTGGCCATGTTCCACGATGAAGGGAACGTCGTGCGAGCGGACTTCCAGAACAGCGCGTGAGCCGATGCCGCCGGCATGCTCATGGCCGAAGCCCGGATCGAAGAAGCCTGCGTAATGGACACGGAACTCGCCAACCAGCGGATCGAACGGCACCATTTCCGCAGCAAAATCCGGCGGAACATGCACCGCTTCCTGGCTGACCAGAATGTAGAACTCGTTCGGGTCCAGAATAAGCTCGGCGGCATTGCGCCGGTAGATCGGTTCCCAGAAGTCCAGCGGATCGCGGGCATTCACCAGATCAACGTCAATCAGGCCGGAATGGTGCTTGGCGCGATAACCGACCAGAGCCCCCGGGCCGTCACCTTCCAGATCGATGGAAAGCTGGACGCCGCCGCCAATGCGCTCGTTGCCGCCGCTGACAAGCGTGTAGTTCTTGTGGACCTGCTCCAGTTCGGCATCGGGAATGAGAGACACGCCGCGCCGGAAGCGGATCTGGCTGAGACGCGAGCCGGTACGCACGAGGATCGGGAAGGTGAGGGGAGAAATTTCCGCGTAAAGCGGCCCCTGATATCCCGCAGGCACCGTGTCAAAGGCAATGCCACCATCGGTGATCACACGGGTGAAGACATCGAGGCGCCCGGTCGAGCTTTTCGGATTTGCGGTTGCGGATATGTCGTCCGGCAGGTCAAGGCTCTCCTGCAGCGGCACGATATAGACGCACCCCGTTTCCAGAACCGCGCCTTCCTTCAGATCAACCGTATGAAGTTCCAGCGCGTCCAGTTTGGCCGCAACTGTCACATCTGGCCCGGGAAGAAAACTTGCCCGCACACGAAACGCCGTACGCCCCAGCCTGAGGTCAAGGCTGGCGGGTTGAATCTGGCCGTCGACCGGAGGGCGCTCTGCCGCGATGGAGCCATGCTCGAACATGGTTTCAATCATATGCGCGGGCAAAATGCCGGTCTGCCGGTTACTCATGCGCCTGTCCCTGGATAAAATTCACTGTTCCCTTGTGCTTAGCGGATTGATATTCGAACGCCAACCGCAATTCGTGCCTTTTGCACTTGGGCATTCCGTCAAGGTTCGTTGGATATATGGTATTTCCACGATTTGACGGCGGTCCGGTTTTGGAATAAATGAGCGTCAACTCCGTGGTGATTTGAGCCGGCCGGCTTGCAGCCACGTTAAAGAAGTCGCTAAAAAGGCCGGGTTGCGAAAACCCCGGCTCAGGCCGGGGTTTTGCATTTGGAGTTACAGGAAATGACGACCGACACAAAAACTCAGAAGAAACTGCGCCCGGCAACAACGCTCGTCCATGGCGGCGGAACCCGTTCCCAATATGGGGAAACTTCCGAGGCAATGTTCCTGACACAGGGTTTTGTGTACAGCTCCGCCGAGGCGGCAGAAGCGCGTTTTAACGGCGAGGATCCCGGTTTCGTCTATTCCCGCTACGCCAATCCGACGACGGCCATGTTCGAGGATCGCATCAAGGCGCTTGAAGGGGCGGAAGCTGCACGGGCCACCGCCAGCGGCATGGCGGCTGTCAATCTTGCTCTGATGGCGTCTGTGCGTGCGGGGGACCATGTTGTGGCGGCCAAGGCGCTGTTTGGCTCTTGTCGCTATATCTGCGAAATCCTGCTGCCGCGCTTTGGCGTTGAAAGCACGCTGGTGGACGGCACGGACATCGAGCAGTGGAAAGCTGCGGTCAAGCCGAACACCAAGGCGCTGTTTCTGGAAAGCCCGACCAACCCGACGCTGGAAATCATCGACATTGCCGCCGTTGCGGAGATCGCAAAATCAGTTGGCGCACGCCTGATCGTCGACAACGTCTTTGCAACGCCGATGTATCAGTCGCCGCTCGAACTGGGCGCGGATGTGGTCGTTTATTCCGCCACGAAGCACATTGACGGGCAGGGGCGCTGCCTCGGCGGTGTGGTTCTCTCCGATCAGGAATGGATCACCGATGAAGTGATGCCCTTCGTCAAGCATACCGGCCCGCACATGAGCCCGTTCAATGCCTGGGTTCTTCTGAAAGGTCTGGAAACCCTGCCGCTGCGCGTTGCCCAGCAGACGTCAAGCGCCTCGAAGATCGCTGATTTCCTTGCCGAACAGTCCAAGGTCTCGCGCCTGATCTATCCGGGCCGCGACGATCATCCTCAGGCAGAAGTCGCCAAGCGCCAGATGCGCGGTGGGTCCACCATGGTCGCGTTCGAAATCGGCGACGGCAAGGATGCGGCTTTCCGTTTCCTGAATGCGCTGGAAATCATCAAGCTTTCCAACAACCTTGGTGATGCAAAGACCCTGATCACCCATCCGGCGACCACGACACACCAGTCGATGACCGAGGAAGCACGCGCCGAGCTGGATATTTCCGGCGGCATGCTGCGTCTGTCTGTTGGACTGGAAGACCCGCTTGATCTTCTGGAAGACATCGAGCAGGCGCTGACCGTGATCTGATTGAGGTTATACCAGTATCAATTGCCTTTCAGGCTGGCTGCCGCGCCGATGATGCGTGCGGCAGCTGATACGAAGCACACCGCCGCAAAACCCCAGGCCAGGATCGGGAAACCGGCTGGCCAGAGGCACATGACCGCGAAGAGGGCTATTGTTTCGGCCCCTTCTGCGATGCCAGCCACATAATAGAGCGACTTGATGCCCTGCGAGGTCGTGGTGATCCGACGCTTCTCCGCCATGATCGCATAGGCCAGAAACGCCGAACCATTGGCATAGAAGCTGAGAAGCAGGGCTGCCGCGGGCAAGGCGTTTTGCGCTGGATCGAGAATGGCGAACGCCATGGGGATCGAGCCGTAAAAGACAAAATCCAGCACGATGTCCAGATAGCCGCCTCGGTCGGACTTGTGGGTCGCACGGGCGACAGCGCCATCCAATCCATCCGCAATCCGGTTGAGCGCTATCAGCACAAGGCCGAGAAGCAGGAGACCGGTTGCAATGGCCACCGCAGCACCCATGCCAAGTGCAAATCCGACAAGCGTCACCGTGTCGGCGGAGATGCCCGCCTGCGCCACAAGTCGTCCGGCCCGATCAAGGGGTGGATCTATATAGGGACGGATCTGGGCGTCGAACATTCTTGCACTTTTTAAGAGGTTCCCGACTTGGGCATTGATTCATAAATGGAACACGACGTTACACAGGGCAACCCAAACTCTTTCAAGCTTGCGTTATTGGGCCTATAAACAGGTTCAGGGCAGAACAACACCCTTGGCGGATCGAGCCGCCTTTGGGTGTTGCTACGATACCGATAGTCAACAGGATACCGCAGAATGTATCGCGCAATAACAAATGGCATCCAGGTAACGGTGGAACCCTTCTACCTCGACGACGAATCCAGTCCCGAGGACAGCCAGTTCATCTGGGCCTACATGGTCGAAATCCGCAACGAGAGCGAAGGGCCCGTGCAGCTGCGCACGCGCTACTGGAAGATCACGGACGCGCTCGGCCGCGTCGAGGAAATCTCCGGTCCGGGGGTGATCGGTGAAGAACCGATCATTCAGCCCGGTGAATCCTATGAATATTCTTCCGGTTGCCCGCTTAAGACGGATTCCGGCTTCATGGTCGGGTCCTATCGAATGGAGCGCCCGGACGGCAGCATGTTTGATGTCGACATTCCTGCGTTCTCACTCGACCTGCCGGACGGCAAACGCAGCTTGAATTGATCATAGGTATTATTGAACTGCCAGCGCTCTCGCCTTGATCCAATCAGCCATTCGCTCAAGAGCGTCTTGCGCATAGGCCTCACGCCCAAGCGACATAAACATCCAGCCCGTCCAGAGGGGAGCTCCATCCGGGGTTTGGTGATTGAAGAAGCGCGCGTCCAGCAGGGCATGGGTGGCGTTGTCAATCAGGTGGAGTTCTGTCGCTGGATGCCGCTGGCCCAACAGCTCTTTAAAACGTCTGTTCTCACCTCTCGCATCAACATTCAGATCCTCCGCGCCATGCAGAACGAGAAAGGGTGCTGGCGTTCGGGATAGCGCAGCTGTCGAATTTGATGCGATGTTCTTGCGGATGAAGTCAAACCGCTCGCGTGTCAAGTCGGCCGATGAGGGAAAAGCATCGACATAGGCTTCATGGGTAAGTTCAGGCTCGAGAAGCAGGGCGACCTCCCGTTCAAACTCCGCCAGCTCGATATCAATCCGGTTTTCGTCAATGCCCTCCAGTTTCAGGCGTGTTCGTGTGAAGTATCGACCTTGATTGATCCAGTCGACCGCAGGCCCGACGAGAACATGAAAATCCGCAGAGCCATCCTGAAGCGCTATCTGAGGGACAACCCACCCGGCCTGGGAAAATCCGACGAAGCCCATGATTGCATTTGAGAAGCCATCGACTTTTCGCAGCGTATTTAGGGCTTTGATCGCGAGTCGAGCCCGGTCATCCATGGATTGAGCGAGCCAATCGCCCGTGCTTTTGCCGACGCCGGGTTTGTCCCAGGAAAAGACCGCAATGCCCTGATCCAGCAGGAAGCTGATCAAGGGCAGGAAAGCGCCGCCAGAATATCGGTCTTGGGGTCCATCGCCGTGAATCAGGATGACAAGCGGTGGGTTGGCGGAACCGTCCGGAACATGAAGGCTTCCGGAAATTTGCGATCCGGCATGTTCGAAAGTGACTTCCTGTCCGGAGCGTGTCGATAAATCAAAATCCGCAAGTCCGGAGAGGGCAACAAGGCCAAGGCCTATTGCCGATAAAATACCAAGAGAAAAAAGCGCCCAACGGATCGGGCGCTTGAAGAGGGTTTTGAACATCAAGTCTCGATTTGCGAGATCAGATGGTGCGGTAACGGGCCTGCGCGCCGCGCTCGATCGCAGCAACGGTCAGCTTGTCCAGATTGAAGCGGTCGCGCAGCATTTGCAGCAGGCGCAGTTCTTCCTGACGCAGGTTCAGGTCTGCCGCCGCAACTTCCACTGCGACTGCATAGGCGGTGTCATAGAGCTTGGAGGGCAGGGTGTCTGCAATCAGCGTCAGAACGGAATCCAGTCCGTTCGGCTCTTGCAGCACGAGGCCACAGCGCTGGGCAGCGCTGATGATGTCGTCTTCGTTGTAGCCCTTGAAGACCGGCAGGGATTTCACGATGTCTCCCATCGAGGCCAGTTCGCTGTCCGTCATGCTGCTGTCGGCGGCCGACATGATCACCATGACATAGATAAGGGCTTCCTGGATGCTGACGTCTTTTTTCATCTTCTCGATGGGCCTCTCGGTCGACGCGGATTGACAATAAAACGAGGGATATCCGCTCAAGGCCCAGTCTTCAAGCCGTGCAGTGCGACATTTCGTTGACGCGGGCCGCTTGCTTTTCTAGTGTCGCGCCGCTCGCTGCAGGCTTTTGAACTTCTTTTGAGCCCGCCTTTGCGACTTTCTCTAACAAGAACAGAACCGAACCAATCATCATGACCGAACGATCTTTGCCACCGCTTGACCTCTCGTCTGACTTCGTTGAGGCGGCCCGGACTTCCAAAGCCTGGCCCTTTGAAGAAGCACGCAAACTGGTCAAACGTGTCGAGAAACGGGATCCGTCGGTGCCGGTTCTGTTTGAAACCGGATATGGCCCGTCCGGCCTGCCGCATATCGGCACCTTCGGCGAAGTGGCCCGCACCACAATGGTGCGCACGGCGTTCCGTTTGCTGACCGAAGACAAGATCCCGACCCGGCTGCTCTGCTTCTCCGATGACATGGACGGCATGCGCAAGATTCCGGAAAACGTGCCGGACATGGAAGCGCTGAAGCCGTATCTGCAGATGCCGCTGACCGTCGTGCCGAACCCGTTCGGCGGCGATTACGAAAGCTTTGGCCATCACAACAACGCCATGCTCCGCCGCTTCCTCGACACGTTCGGCTTCGACTACGAGTTTGCCAGCGCGACCGAGTACTACAAGTCCGGCAAGTTCGACGACATTCTTTTGAAGGCGGTCGAGAAATACGATGACCTGATGAAGGTCATGCTGCCGACACTGGGTGAAGAGCGTCAGGCGACCTATTCGCCGTTCCTGCCGATCTCCCCGATTTCCGGCCGGGTTCTCTATGTCCCTATGAAGGATGTGAATGCCAAGGACGGCGCGATCACCTTCGCCGATGAAGACGGGACGGATGTCACGCTTCCGGTTACGGGTGGCAATGTGAAGCTGCAGTGGAAGCCGGATTTCGGTGCGCGCTGGGCAGCCCTGAATGTCGACTTTGAAATGTTCGGCAAGGACCACGGCCCGAACATGGAACTCTATGACAAGATCTGCAAGGTTCTGGGCGGCAAGCCGCCGGAGCATTTCGTCTACGAGCTGTTCCTTGCAGACGATGGCTCCAAGATCTCCAAGTCCAAGGGCAATGGCCTGACCATCGACGAGTGGCTGACCTACGCTCCGACCGAAAGCCTTGCGCTCTACATGTTCCAGAAGCCCAAGACGGCAAAGAAGTTGTATTTCGACGTGATCCCGAAAGCAGTCGACGAATACTACACCTTTGCGGAAAAATACGCGGCAATGCCGGTTGAGCAGAAGCTGATGAATCCGGCCTGGCACATTCATACCGGTGCTGTTCCGGCCATCGATATGCCTGTTCCATTCGCGATGCTGCTGAACCTCGTGTCGGCCTCCAACGCGGAAAACAAGGACGTTTTGTGGGCATTCATTTCCCGCTACGCGCCGGGAGTAACGGCCGAGACCCATCCGCATCTGGATGCACTTGTCGGCTTTGCGATCCGCTACTTTGATGACTTCGTCAAACCGACCAAGTCGTTCAAGACCCCGGACGATGTCGAACGTGCTGCGCTTGAGGCCCTTGATGCCAGCCTTGCAGCGCTTCCGGCGGATGCGGACGGCAACACCATTCAGGACGCGGTTCTGGATGTTGCCCGCCCGATCGAGCGGTATCAGGACGAAAAGAAGAAGGGCCCTGATGGCGGCCCGGGCGTTTCTGTTGCCTGGTTCTCCGCGCTCTATCAGTTGTTGATCGGTCAGGAAAAGGGCCCGCGCTTCGGCTCTTTCGTGGCGCTTTACGGCATCACGGAGACCCGGGAGCTGATCAGGAAGGCCCTTTCCGGAGAACTGGCAGCTTAATCAACTCCAGTCTTTGCTCCAAAAACACCAAGGGACGGCCCCGTCGGGAGCCGTCCCTTTTTTATCTGCCTGCTCCAGCCTTAAAAACCGTCGATCAGAATGTCCAGCGCCCGTTTCAACATGTCGCGATGCGCTGCAAGTGAGCCAACGCGATCCTCCAGCTCGCGCCCCGGGACAGCAGCCAGTTCCTGCACTCTGACAATCCACACACGGTCGTCAAATTCGACTTCCGGGGTCAGTCCGGGAAAGGATGTATAAGCGCCGGCTTCCCGAAGGGGCGCGACGATGCGGGACGCATCGATACCGATCAGATCTGTCTGCAAATCGACAACGAGTTGCCCGCCTTTGAGGCGATAGAGGTCGAACTGGGCCATGGCCTACGGCACTCAGAAGCTTCTGTACTTTGCGAGGGCCAAGCCTTCCCGTTCGACCTCTTCTGCATAGGACGAAATCTTAGACTTGTTTTCCTCACGCCACAGCCGATTGCGTTCAGCTTTTGTCGCCTCTGCGATCGCCGTTTCTGCAAGCCGGGACATGTTCAGGCCAAGCGAACGAGCCGCTTCAGCGACCTCGGAGTCAATGGTCAGGTTCACCTTTATCCGGGCCATAGTGTCCTCTTTATATATCCCTATCATACAGGAGTATATCAAAGGAGTATGAAGCGCTCAACTTCGCTCGAACTCGAAATAATGGGACGGCCCCATCGGGAGCCGTCCCTTTTCATTTAAAATCTGGTGCCTCTTGATGTCTGCGCGATGGAAGACAGGCGCAGGAGGGAGAGGAACTCGTTTCGGTAGTTGAAGGGATCATCACCGACATTGGCTTCAGCCAATTTCAGTGCATCGGCTGCCGTCCAAGCGCCGAGATAATCCGTCCCTTTCAAGAGTTGGCCGAACCCTGCGACAGCCGCTGCAAACTCCGTTTCACCTTGCGGGATGGCAGACGTCGAAAGCGTGACGGGCGTTGAGATCAGCGTGCTCTTGGCTTCACCCGGCAGTTTGTAGCGCAGCTTCACGAAGGCCAGTTCGTCGGAAAACTCCGCCGGTGCCTCGTCACCCTCGGAAGGGGAAGGGGCGGCGTAGCGAAGGTCATCGATCCGCACAGCGGGCGAGCCAACAGGCGTCACCTCGTAGAGCGCTGTCACGGTGTGGCCAGCACCGATGTCACCAGCATCAACCTTGTCGTTATTGAAGTCCTCTGTTTTCAGCGCGCGGGTCTCATAGCCGACCAACCGGTATTCGGCGACGGTTGCCGGGTTGAACTCCACCTGGATCTTCACATCCTGGGCGATGGTGGAAATCGAACTGACGATCTGATCGACCAGAACCTTGCGGGCCTCTGAAAGCGTATCGATATAGGCCGCAACGCCGTTGCCGTTCTGGGCCAGCGCTTGCATCAGCTCGTCATTGTAATTGCCGCGGCCGAAGCCGAGGACGGAGAGGGTGATGCCACTCTCGCGCTTTTCCTTCACGAACTGCTTCATTTCATCCGCGCTGGACAGGCCGACGTTGAAATCGCCATCGGTTGCCAGAATGATGCGCGTCTTGGCATCGTCGCCCTGCATCGTTTCGGCAAGCTTGTAGGCCTCCTTCAGACCTGCGTGGCCAGCCGTGCTGCCGCCGGAGGTCAGCGAGTTTATGGCCTCTGCAATCTTGCTCTTGTCGGCAAGAGCGGTCGGCTCCAACAGCACACCGGCATTGCCCGCATAGGTGACGATGGCAACCGTGTCATCGCTGCGCAGCGTCGACAGAAGCAGGCGGAAGGCCTGCTGCAGAAGCGGCAGCTTGGTTTCATCCTGCATGGAACCGGACGTGTCGATCAGGAAGACAAGGTTCTGCGGCGGAAGATCTGCAAGGGGAACCGTGTAGCCCTTGAGGCCAATGTGAAGGAGTTTGGTATCCGCATTCCACGGCGTTTCGACGACGGATACATTGGTCGAGAACGGGGCCTCGCGGCTGTCCGGCGTTGCATAATCATACTGGAAATAATTGATCATTTCCTCGATGCGCACTGCTTCGGGGTTCGGCTTGCGGCCATTGACCAGCTCGGAGCGGATAAAGGCGTAGGAGGCGGTGTCCACATCGACCGAGAAGGTCGAAACCGGGTCCGCCTTGACCTGTTTCAGCGGATTGCTCTCAGCTTCCGGAAAACGTTCGGTGTTCGGTAGTTGGGGGGAGACCGAAACCGAGGCACCGCTGGGCTGCAAGAGCATTCTGGTTTTCCCAAGGGGTGCTGCTGGTGCCGACAGTCCACCCGGCTCCCCCCCGCTGTACATCCTGATGACTGGGTTTTCCTGAACAGCCTGATCTGCCATCTGCATGCTCTCCGAAGCAGCTTCGGGCTCGACAGGTGGATGCGCAGGTGTCTGAGCCGTCGTCGTATCGGATGGTTTGGTGGGAGATTGAGGTTGCCCGGTCTGTGTCAAAATTGTCGGGTTTCGATTTTCAGCTTTTTCCGAAGCGTCTTGTGAGGCATCGGCCGTCTCCTTGGGTTGCCCGAACATATGGGAAGTACCCAACCTGTCGCCGACATAGCTCCACACAAGGCCCACCAGGACCAGCAGGGAAAGGAACCCTGCTACAAACCAGTTCTTCGATTTATGTATCATGATCAACTCCTGCCCAAGAGCATCGGGCGTTTTGCTAGAAACGCCCGATGCTCGTTCACTGTTGAATCGATCAGCTTCGGGCGCTCAATCGATCCCGATTTAGCGCCCGCTGATCTAAGTGATCGGGCAGAGGCGTTTCGCGCATGTGCCCATGGGTCATTACGGCGCAGGAGTTGGGGCATCTTGTGAGCGCAGAAGGGTGATAAACGGATGATTCCGCGGCGCAAATGTGGTCAGGGGCGCGGGTTTTCACTCGAATTTGACAAGAGTGTGTCCTCGGTGTCGGTGGCAACACCTGAGGGAAAGTCGAACGGATTGACCGGATCGGAACTGGCCGGGTCGAGGCCAGGAATGCCAAGGTCAATCAACCCGCTTTCCTCAACCGTCAGGCTCGCAGCAGGAGAGGTGACCTCCGTTCCCGGCTCGGGGTCTGTCGTAACTGCAGAATAGGGGGAGGACCATTCCTGCCGCCAGATGCCGAGCTTTTCGGCTTTGGCCTCGTCTCGAAGGGCAACCAGTGCCGGGGGCGCTGCTTCTGACACATCCGCCCAGCCATTGCGGATCAGCGCCTCGGAGAGATCCATCGTGCCGCGCTGGCAGTTGGCGATAATCGCCTTGGGTCCCGCATCCGCTTCCTTAGTGCAGGTGATCTGGAACTGGCGCACCAACCCACGCAGGAAGGTTCGGGCTCTTGCTCCACATGGCCAGCTGGTCGAGCCGGATATCTCGCAAGTCGCATCGCCGACAAGCGGCTGAACATGCGCAAGACGGACCTTGAGCTCATCCGTCGCCAGATCGGCCGCGCTCAGGACATGGACACGGCGCAGAACAAGAGGACCGTCCGGAACCGGTTCCACCGGGGGATTAACCAGCTCCTGATACCTCCTGGATGGCTCGATCCGCTTCAAGGGGCCTGTGACGGGGGGCGGCGTGACGCCTTCCGGCGACACATTGCGAATACGTGACGGATCGGGGGCCGGGCCGTGGCCGGTTGCCTGACTGGTTGTTTGGGCACTGCTCTGGCCGATTGATGCCACAAGAGGCACCAGGGCCAGCGCGGCGAGGGTCAACATCAGGCGAGCGAGAGTTCGGCAATACATCGGTCTATTGGCTTGCCCAAAGGATCCGGGCGACCCAGGCGATCGAAGAGCGCTTGATGCTGGTTTGTGTGACGGGCGGTGACAGGGAATGAAACTCGAAATCAGACGGGTTCTGTCGCGCCATGACAAAGAGTTTGAGATTGCCGTCTGCAAGACGAACGAGAACCCTGTCTCCACGGCGAATGGCCTGCTGGCGGTCAACGATCAGAATGTCGCCCTGCCGATAAAACGGGCTGAGCTCCGAATTGCTGATCTCCAGTGCGAACAGCCCCTTCGCCTTGGGATCGGGAAACTGCATCTGGTCCCACATCTTGCTGGACGGGCGACCATCCTTGTCAAAAGCCGCCTGCTGGCTGGCTTCGGAAAACCCGGCAACGGGCACCATCTGAACCTGATCGGCATAGGGGGCGGAGCGGGTGTTCCCGGGCAGGCGACCCTTCAGGACATCCAGCAGCGTGTCGAGGCTTTCCCCGGTCGCCTCAAGGATTTTCGCAAGGGATTCGGTAGAGGGCCAGCGTGGCCTGCCATCGCCGCCGAAGCGCTTCGACGGATTGAACGTTGTCGGATCAAGACCTGCCCGCCGCGCCAATCCGGAAGGAGACATCCCGTTTCTTGCGGCCAAGGTGTCAATCGCCGTCCAGATTTGTTCATGCGACAGCATGCTGTTCTCCGAATGTGCCGGCGACAGGGGGAGCTGTCGCCTGTTCACTATGTTCCGGCCCGGGAATCCTGTCAAAATATTCCTAGGCGTGGGGATTGCGCATCCCGGTGGTTGTCTTGCCCGGTCGGTGCCTATAGGGTCCGCGCCGAGTTTCTTGCTGGTGGAGCTGGTCCGCCTGAAATGCCACCGGGAGCGGGTGATGTCGCTGATTTTCAAGATAATGCCGAAATCCATGTGGGATATCGCCGTCCGGGACGGAGAGTTCAAGGGCGCGCCGGTCGATCTCGCCGACGGCTTCATCCATTTTTCGGCGGGAGATCAGGTGAAGGAAACGGCTGCCAAGCACTTTGCAGGGCAAACGGACCTTGTCTTGATTGCCTGCGATGCCGATGCCTTCGGACCGGCGATGAAGTGGGAAACGTCCCGCGGCGGCGCGCTGTTCCCGCATCTTTTTGACACCATGCCCGTCGATACTGCCCTGTGGGTCAAGGACCTGCCGCTGGGGGATGACGGTGTGCACCAATTTCCGGAACTTTCCCAATGATCCTGTCCCTCATCGATCAGTTTGGTCTGGCCGCTCTCCACAAACTGGACGCGGAAACCGCCCATGGTGTGACAATCAAGGCGCTGAAATCCGGTCTTCTTCCGGCCTGTGACAGCCCGAGGGATGCACGCCTGAAGCAGACCCTATGGGATCTGGACTTCGAAAACCCGGTTGGAATGGCCGCAGGCTTCGACAAGGACGGCGATGTTCCCGACGAGGTTCTGCGACTTGGTTTCGGCTTCACCGAAATCGGCTCCGTCACACCACTGCCGCAGGCGGGAAACCCCAAGCCGCGCGTGTTTCGCCTTGCCGCCGATGAGGGTGTCATCAACCGCTTCGGCTTCAACAACAAGGGCCACCAGGCCTTGCTTGCCAAACTGCAGGCAAGGGCAGGGCGTCCGGGCATTGTCGGCATTAATGTGGGTGCCAACAAGGATGCGAGCGACCGCATCGCCGACTATGTGAAGGGCATTGAGACCTTCGCCGATCACGCGTCCTATTTCACCGTGAACATCTCGTCGCCCAACACACCGGGACTGCGCGACCTGCAGGCACGCGCCTCGCTGGAAGAGCTGCTCAGCGGCGTGATGGCAGCACGCGATGCCGCCACCAACCGGGTTGGCCGCATGGTGCCGGTTCTGCTGAAGATTGCTCCGGATGTGGACGAGGTCACGCTCGACGATGTCTGTGAAGTGGTGCTGGCCAAGAAAGTCGACGGCATGATCGTCTCCAACACGACGATCAGCCGCGAAGGATTGCGGTCCGGAGCCGTTGCCAATGAGACGGGCGGTCTTTCGGGACGCCCGGTGTTTCTGAAATCAACGATCATGCTGGCCAAGACCCGCAAGCGCGTCGGGCCGGATTTGCCCCTGATTGGCGTTGGCGGGATCGATAGCGCGGAAACCGCGTGGACGAAGATCACGGCGGGTGCGGACCTGCTGCAGCTCTATTCTTCCATGGTCTACAAGGGACCGCGCCTTGCCAACACCATCGTCAAGGGCCTGATTGCCCGCCTTGACCGCGAGGGCATTGCGTCCCTGCGTGAGGTTCGCGATACGGAAATGTCCGCCTGGGCCTCCGCAAATCCGTAAAACGCTAATCAGGCTCTGTTCGAAAGGGCGATGGGGTCAGGCGAAAAGGTGCGGTCTGCACGCCAGCGACACATGACGCTGAGCGACAGGCCGCGGATGCCAAGAAAGATGGTCAGGGCCAGCCAGAGTCCGTCATTGCCCCAGATCGGGAAGAACAGGTGATAGGCTGCCAGAAAGGCAGCCAGCGACACCAGCATCATGTTCCGCATGTCTCTCGACCATGTTGCGCCGATGAACACACCGTCCATCACATAGGCCAGAACGCCGAAGACTGGCGCGATGATCACCCAGACCAGATACTCGCGCCCGGTGGCTCGGATTTCATCGGAGGTGGTCATGAGATCCAGAAGCTGCGGCCCGAACAGGGCAATCAGGATTGAAAGCAGCCCGCAGATAACAAAACTCCAGAAAACAGTCAGACGAACGGTCTTGCGGAAAGCGGGACGATAGTTTCCCCCGACAGCCCGGCCCACCAGCTGTTCTGCCGCAGTCGCCAGCCCGTCCAGAAAGAAGGCGGCGGTCATGATGAACTTTTCAAGAATGGTGTTTGTCGCCAGAATGACCTCGCCCTGATCGGCTGAGCGGGCAACAAAATAGGAAAACGCGATCAGCAGGGTGAAGGATCGGATCATGATGTCCCGGTTCAACGCCATCGTCTTGAGAAATTGCTCGCGGTCAAAGACATGTGCCCGGCTGGGCCATGGCGACCCTTTTAGGGTCCACAGCACAGCAGCACCGCCAAGGAGAGTGGTTGCGGCTTCACTGATGACGGTGGCTGCGGCAACGCCTTCCACGCCCAGGGAAAGCCCCATGACGAACCAGAGGCTGAGGGCAATGTTCAATCCGTTCAGAAACAATTGCAGGGCAAGACCTGCGCCCGCACGCCCGAGGCCGATATACCAGCCAAGAATGGCGTAATTCGCCAACAGGAAGGGCGCACTGTAGACGCGGATATCGAAATAGCTTGCCGTGGCGGCCTGAACCGCATCACTGCCGCCAAGGAAGAACAGCCCTGCATCGCGGATCGGCACCTGTAGAAGAATGATCGCAATGCCTGCAATCAGGGCAATGCAGAGGGACCGCATCAGGATGGCTGGAATTTCGCGGCTGTTGTTCGCGCCAACGGCCTGCGCAGTCAGCCCCGTTGTGCCGGACCTCAGGAAATTGAAAGTGGTGAAGGCAAGGTCGAAAATGATGCCGCCAATTGCAATGCCGCCGACAAGAACAGGGTCTCCCAGCTGGCCGATCACGGCCGTATCCACCAGTCCCAGCAGCGGGGTGGACAGATAGGCGATCGTCATCGGCAGGGCAATCGTCAGCACCGTGCGCCAAGTGACGTCAAAAGGAAGGGTCGGTCGTGTCGGGGCATTCATGGAGGGAGACTTTCTCAAACCCTGTCTTTGGGCTCAATGTGCCCGTTCGTCAAGCGCATCAAAGGGTGCAGCGGAGCTTTCCACGCAGGCAGCGCCCGCTATAACTGATCCCATGACTGTTCCGATTGTGCACCATCCGGGGTACTGCGCCGTCCTGCCCGCCAATCACCGCTTCCCGATGGACAAGTTTCGGGCGGTGGCAGACTTCATTTTGCAGGAAGACCTGTTGCAGGGTAGGCCGTTCCACAAACCGCGTGCAGCCCCGTTTGAGTGGGTCGCGCTGGCGCATGACCCCCGTTATGTCGATCAGGTGTTTTCCTTAAGTGTTCCAAAGGCCGTTTCACGGGAGATCGGTTTCGATATTCTTGAGGATATTGCAGCTCGTGCCCGTTATGCGACGGGGGGAACGGTACTAACCGGATATCTTGCGCTGGAACATGGTCTGGCCTGCAACACCGCAGGCGGCAGCCATCACGCAAGATGGGCGCATGGCGCCGGCTTTTGTGTCTTTAACGACGTGGCTGTTGCCATTCGCGTCATGCAGGCGGACGGTGTCATCAAGCGGGCGCTGGTGATTGATCTCGATGTGCATCAGGGGGATGGCACTGCGGATATCTTCCGACGGGATGAAAGCGTTTTCACCTTCTCCATGCACGCCCGCAAGAACTACCCTGTCCGAAAGGTGCCTTCCAACCATGACGCAGAGCTGCCCGACGGCATGCCAGATAACAGTTATCTCGCCCTGTTGGAGGCGCGTCTGAGGTCGATCCTGGAGGCAAGCAGACCGGATATCGTCTTTTACAATGCGGGCGTTGATCCTTGGGAGGGCGACCGGCTTGGCCGACTTGGTCTGTCAAGAAACGGGCTGAAGCGCCGGGATCTTTTCGTGATAGGGACTGTGCGCAAACTCGGGATACCGCTCGCCGGTGTGCTCGGCGGCGGATACGGCGAGGATATTGACGAACTGGCGGATCGCCATTTGACGCTCCATCGCGCGGCGCTCGCAGTCGGCAACGACTGTGCTGCTGGTTGAGCGAGCCGGCAAAGGTGTCAGGAAGAGCGTCCGAAAACGCTAAGTAGCCGGGAAATCAGCCAAATTGGCAGAACCACTGCTGCGCCGAGCAGGAAATACCGCCCGATTGACCCCAGAGCATCAAAGCCCATGTGCCACAGGCGCGAGAAGAACGTCTGGATCATGTCAAAGATATCAAGGGGGTTCAGATCCAGCGCCGAGAGGATGACACCAACCACGAAGGACAGAAACACCAGCCGAAGAACCACCTGCCCGGGGGAGCCGCCCAGAAGACGGGTCAGGCCTTGTTGTGTCATGTCATTTTTCCCGGTTGTTCAATGTATCCAGTTGTTGATTCTTAGGTAGTACAGGAAACTGGCACTTACAATGCCCTGACTACGTAACATCAATTGAAAAGATGCGTAGCTGGCATCCGCAATCTTTACGGGTACTGTCCGCATTTAAAGCTACGTTACGGTAAAGAATGGCGTAAAGTGATAAATTTAATCAAATCCTGCCAATTACAATGGGGTATTTATACCGTAGACACAGGTTGTGTGCCTCAGGGTTGCGGTTGTTCCCACCTAACTTCGATTCTGAGCCTCAGGTCCTAAGCCTGCAACTGGGTGTCCCGGTACTCTGCAGAGCGCTTCAATCAGCCCCAAATTGGTTGGAGCGTTGCGCATCGGAACACATGGTTGTGATAATAGAACAAAGGCTTGGTCCGGCATCCGGGCCGCATGAGTACCCGATCGGAGCATCCCACGTGCTTCCAAAAGGTTTCGGATGTAATTGCACGGGAAAGCGGTTTTGCCGGTCCCGTGCTTTTTTTTGAAATTTAGCGAATAGACTTTCGAGATCCCGGTTTTGCCGCCTTCAGGGGCGGCAAGGCCGGGACTTTTATTTTTGTAAAAAGGTGAATTAATTCAGTCTGTTTTGCGGGTAGATTACCTGTTGAGCTTCCTGCTCAATTCGGTTTTCTTCTTGTCCCTGAGGCCGCGCGGTGACACGCCGTACCAGGCCTTTACAGCCCTTGAAAAAGTGCTCAGTTCGGAAAACCCAAGCAGATAGGCGATCTCCTTGAAGGGCAAATTGCTGTTCACGATGTAGCGGCGTGCAGCCGATTTGCGAACCTTGTCCACCAGGGTGCGGAAGGAGGAGCCTTCCGTTTCCAGCACGCGCTGCAGGGTTCTCTGGGACATGCCAAGCGCCTTGGAGACTTCCGGAAGGGTGCAGTTTCCGGCTTTCAGGTTCTCGACAATCTGGGTCGTGACGCGCGAAATGTCGGAATCGTACTCCCGGAACGTCTCCAGATCCTGTGCCGATGCGCGCAGAATAATCTGGTAGAGGTTTTCCTCGTGCCGGTTGTTCGGCCTGCTAAGCATATGCCGCGGAATAAGAATTCTGTTTCTGAGCGTGTTGAAGGTGACCCGGTTCTCGTATTTGGCCAAGAACGCTGATTTGGAAATGGGCGGTTCTGCCGCAAGCTCCATTGTCAGTGGGGGCTTGTCGTCTCCAAGCACCAGCTCGATATGCCGAACAGTGATGGCCATCTGCCCGAACATGCTCTGGCGCCATTCCCCAAGTCCCTCGATCATCCGCCACTCGAACACGCCGTAGTTTTCATTCTCTTCGAAAATGAAGTCGACCGCGTTTGTACGGGCAGGGGCATAGTCGACCATCGACTGCAGGGATGTACGCAAATCCGGTGCGCAAACAAAGAGATAGTCGGAAGCGGAAAACGGGCCGACCGGCGCTTCATACATCAGATCGAAATAGAGCGCGTCGCTGCCAAGGGATTTGGCGGTTTCCTCGAAGATGGAAAAATAGATGTCAGCTGCCACGATGCCGAGCGGATTGTCCGTCGCTTCCTCGGTCAGGCTGTGGCGATCCTCGATTTGTTTCCAATCAAGTGTACGTGTGTACGGTTGTGTCTTGAGGAACTTTATGAAGTCGGAACGCACCCAGAATTTCATAGACCGCATCAAATTGGCTCCGGCACAACATATAAGTGCATGCATATCATGCAAAAGTTGGCGCTTCGTATCAAATTTGCGGCGTAAACTGCAAAAAAATCAGAAAATATGCGAGAACCGCCGCTCGAAAGCGGCGGTTTTATTGGTGATAGATATAAATACCACTGCGTCAGGCGGCTTGAGAGGTCGCTGAATTGTTCTCAGGAGCAAACTTGCCGTAGAAGGATTCGTTGTTTTTCGCCATGTCACGCAGAAGCTTGTTCGGCTTGAACCTTGGGCCCCACTTGCGGGTGAACTTCTTGCAAAGCTCGACAAATTCCGCAGTGCCCATCATGTCGATATAGCTGAGCGTGCCACCGGTATAAGGCGCAAAGCCAAAACCGAGGATCGAGCCGACATCCGCTTCGCGCACATCGGTGAGGCACTTCTCCTCAAAGATGCGGGCGGTCTCGAGGGCCTGCATGACCAGAAGGCGCTGCTTGAGTTCCTCGATGTTGAAGCTTTCAGCAGGCTTGGGCTGGCCGGTTACATCGGTGATGCCGGGCCAGAGGCTCTTGTCCTTGCCCTTGTAGTCATAGAATCCCTTGCCGTTCTTGCGGCCAAAGCGTTCGCGCTTGACCACCAGTTCTTCAAGGATGTTGTCCAGCGGACCCTCGACATACTTCACGCCAAGGTCCTTGCGGGTTGCCGAGACGATCTTCCATGCCAGATCAAGCGCAACTTCATCGCCGAGCGACAGCGGTCCAACCGGCATGCCGGCCATCTTGCCCGCGTTTTCGATCATCGCTGCCGGAACACCGTCGGCCAGCATCATCAGGCCTTCGCGGATATAAGTCATGACAACGCGCGATGTGTAGAATCCACGGCTGTCGTTGACGACGATCGGCGTCTTCTTGATCGTCTTGATGTAGTCGAGGGCAACAGCCAGCGCACGATCGGACGTCTTCTTGCCCATGATCACCTCGACCAGCATCATCTTCTCTACCGGTGAGAAGAAGTGAATGCCGATGAAGTTCTTCGGGCGTTCGGAAGCTTCGGCCAGAGATGAGATCGGGAGAGTGGAGGTGTTGGAGGCATAAACGGCCCGGCTCTTCATCGCCGCTTCCGCCTTCTGGGTCACCTGACGCTTGACTTCGCGGTCTTCGAACACGGCCTCGATCACAAGGTCGCACTCTGCCAACTGGTCGTAATCGGTGGTCGGCGTAATGCGCTCCAGAACCTTTGCCTTCTGGTCTTCGCTCATGTGGCCGCGCTGAACCGACTTGCTCAGGATGCTGTCAGCATGCGCCTTGCCCTTGTCGGCAGCTTCCTGATCGCGATCGATCAGAACAACGCTAAGGCCTGCCTGCGCGGAGACATTGGCAATGCCCGCGCCCATGAAACCGGCACCGAGAACACCAAGCTTCTTGATCTTGTTCGGACGCTGGTCAAGCGGACGGCGCGCCAGCTTGTTCAACTCCTGCATGGAGATGAACAGGGAGCGGATCATGTTGGCGGCTTCCGGTGTCTGCAGCACCTTGGCGAAGTAGCGGCTTTCTACCTGAAGCGCGAGGTCCATCGGCAGCTGAAGCCCTTCAACGACCGCATGCAACAGATAGCGGGCGCCGGGGTAGTTGTCATGGGTTTCACGGCGATAGATCGCATTGGCGGCTGGCCAGAACTGGAAGCCTTGCGGCGAATAGATCTTGCCATTCGGCAGCTTGTAGCCCTTCTTGTCCCAGGCCTTCACAGGGTCCAGGCCGTCCTTGAGCAGCTTCTTGGCTGCTTCCATCAACTTCTTGGCCGGAACGACGTCATCCACCAGACCCATGGACTTGGCCTGCTTCGTGCGCAGCGTCTTGCCCTGCAGCAGGAACTGCATGCCTTGCTGGCCATCGGCCATACGCATGACACGTTGCGTGCCACCGGCACCCGGGAAGAGGCCAACCTTCACTTCCGGAAGACCCATCTTGAAGCTGTCGTCATCGGCGGCGATGCGCGCATGGCAGGCAAGGGCGAGTTCCGTGCCGCCCCCCATGCAAACGCCGGTCAATGTTGCAACAAACGGCTTCCCGCAAGTTTCCAGCTTGCGATAGACAAGGGAGAGTTTCCGGGAGCCTTCAAAGACGATCTTCGCAGCGCCTTCCGGATCAGATCCCTTCTTGACGTGGTATTCCTTGAGCAGGCCTTCCAGCATGGTCAGGTCTGCACCACCGGAAAAACCGGATTTGCCGGACGTGATAATGGCGCCCTTGATGGCCTCGTCACCGGCAACCTGATCAACGATCTGGCTCAGTTCGTCCATCACGCTCATGTCGATGACATTCAGGGACTTTTCCGGCATGTCCCAGGTGATGACAGCAATGCCGTCGGCGTCAGTTTCAATCTTGAAGTTTGTATAGCTCATCACAATTCCTCCCGCTCAAGCCGATGCGCTGCCCTGATGGGCGCGTTGTTCGGCAAGCGATTTCGTTCCGGCGACAACCACATCGCCCGTGTGTTTGGTCTCGGATGGTTCGAACAGGATCACCCAGCACTCGTCGCCTGCTAAGGGGTTGTGCTCAACGCCCTTGGGAACAACGTACATCTCGCCAGCGGACAGGACGACGTCGTCCCGGTCCCGATAGCGGATTGTCAGCGAGCCCTTGTAGACGAAGAAAAGTTCGTCCTCGTTGGCATGGTCGTGCCAGACAAACTCGCCCTTCAGCTTGGCCAGTTTCACGCACTGGTCGTTCACGTCAGCAACGACCCGAGGCGACCAGTAGTCTGTGATCTGCGCAAATTCCTGTTCGATATTGGCGATCATCGATCAGACCCGCTCGATGATGGTAGCCGTGCCCATGCCCGCGCCAATGCACAGCGTCACAAGAGCGGTGTTGAGGTCACGGCGCTCCAGCTCGTCCAGAACTGTGCCGAGGATCATCGCACCGGTCGCGCCCAGCGGATGGCCCATGGCAATGGCACCGCCATTGACGTTGACGACCTTGGGATCAAGATCGAAGGCCTGCTCGAACCGCAGGACAACAGACGCAAAGGCTTCATTGATTTCGAAGAGATCAATGTCCTTCAGCTCCATCTTGGCGTTTTTCAGGAGCTTCTTGGTCACATCGACCGGGCCGGTCAGCATGAGTGCGGCGTCCGAGCCGATATTGGCAAAGGCCTTGACGCGCGCGCGCGGCTTAAGACCGGCAGAGCGACCTGCCGTACGCGAACCGATCAGGACAGCCGCCGCACCGTCAACAATGCCGGAAGAGTTGCCTGCGTGGTGGACGTGGCGAACCTTCTCCAGTTCCGGATGCGCCTGAATGCCGACAGCATCAAAGCCTCCCATGTTGC
This sequence comes from Roseibium sediminis, assembly GCF_008711325.1. Classification (GTDB taxonomy): domain Bacteria; phylum Pseudomonadota; class Alphaproteobacteria; order Rhizobiales; family Stappiaceae; genus Roseibium; species Roseibium sediminis. The sequence goes on along the minus strand of NZ_VXDB01000008.1, from coordinate 79,810 downwards.
CCATCAGTTCAAAAGAAGCATTCAGGGAAGCCAACGATTGCATGTCCGTTTGCGGGCGCATGTGCTCGTCGTGGTCAAGAATGGTGATACCGTTGATGTCCTTCACCGGAACCACGGAGTTCTTGAACTTGCCTTCCTTCCAGGACTGCGCGGCGCGCTTCTGGCTTTCCACGGCATAGGCGTCGCAGTCGTCGCGGGTGAAGCCGTACTTGCTGGCGATAAGGTCGGCGGAAACACCCTGTGGCATGAAGTAGGACGGGATCGCGACCTGAGGCTCGATCGGCCAGGCACCGCCCGACGCACCGATGCCGACGCGGCTCATGCTTTCCACACCGCCTGCGATCACCAGTTTGTGCTGACCGGACATGACCTGTGCAGAAGCCATGTTTACCGCATCAAGGCCGGACGCACAGAAACGGTTGATCTGCATGCCTGGAACGGCAGTGTCGTAGCCAGCTGCAAACACGGCAGCGCGCGCGATGTCGCCGCCCGCTTCGCCGACAGGGTCAACACAGCCCAGAACCACGTCATCAACTGTCTTGGTGTCCAGACCATTGCGGTCCCGGATGGCTTCCAGCGCGGTCGCAGCAAGGCGAACGGCGGGAACCTCATGCAGGGCTCCGTCCTTTTTGCCGCGTCCGCGCGGGGTGCGGACGTGATCATAAATATAGGCTTCAGGCATCAGATCCTCCTCAAGAAACGGGTGACCTCAACTTGCTCCCGGCGTCGCCTGCCGAGGCATGAGGTTGTTCGGATGGTCCCAGCCGGGAAGGGACTTGATCCGCTCCAGCCAGGCGGCAACATTGCCGTATTCGTTCAGGTCAATGCCGAGCTCGCCCTCGTAGAACATGTAGCCGCAGAGGGAAAAGTCGGCGATTGTCGGCTTGTCGCCGATGGCAAACGCGTTGCGTGCCAGATGCTTGTTCAAAATGGCGAGCGCGCTCCGGCACCGGGTTTCGAGCCATTTCGTCGTGTCGGTTTCGCCGGTCTTGGCAAAGGTTCTGAGGAACCGGAGAACGCCAAGCTGGGACGAGATCTTGTGGTTGTCGAACAGGGTCCAGCGCAGGATCTCCCGGCGCTCGGTTTCATTTTCCCAACCGAAGCGGCCCAGCTTTTCTGCCAGAAAGTCGAGAATGACGCCTGACTGCGTCATCATCTGTCCGCCGGTTTCCAGAACGGGCACTTCACCCAGTTCGTTATAGGTGGTGCGGAATTCGTCCGTCCGGGTCTCGCCGTTGAAGAAATCCACCCAGCGCGGTTTCCAGTCCGCCCCGCACAGCTGCAGCATCAGGGCAACCTTGTAGGAGTGTCCTGACTCGGCCATGCAGTGAAGGATGTAGTCTGCCATTTCATGATTCTCCCTGGCATTTCATCTGAAAGGAAGGCGAGCTTAGCCGCATCCATGCAGAAATGCGCGGGTGGAGAAGGCCCGGTCGAAACCGGGCCGCGGTGATCCTAGAACGCGTCGGCGGAGATGTTCATAAGCGTATCGGAACCGGCAGAAATCCGGGCCAGATGCGCAGATGTTTCCGGCATGAGGCGTTCCATGAAGAACGTGCCGAAGGCTACCTTGTTGGAGAGCCAGTCGGCCTTCTCTCCAGCACCTGCAGCCAATTGGTCCTGCGCGGTCTTGGCGATTTTCGCCCACATGTAGCCAAGCCCGACGAGCCCGAAGAGATGCATGTAGTCGACCGAGCCCGCACCGGCGTTGTCCGGTTTGGCCATGGCGTTGTTCATGAACCACATGGTCGCAGCCTGAAGGTCATCAAGACCCTTCTTCAGCGGTCCGGTGAACGGGGCAAGATCTGCATTTTCCTTGTTCGCCTTCAGGAAGTCACCGACTTCCTTGAAGAAGGCCATGACCGCGCGGCCACCGTTTGCCGGCAGTTTGCGGCCGACAAGGTCGAGCGCCTGAATGCCGTTGGCTCCCTCGTAGATCATGGCAATGCGGGCATCGCGGACGAACTGCTCCATGCCCCATTCCTGAATGTAGCCGTGGCCACCGAACAACTGCTGGGCGTTGACCGTGTTGGCAAAGCCGGTGTCGGTCAGGACGCCTTTCAGCACCGGGGTCATCAGGCCCATGATGTCGTCGGCAGCTTCGCGTTCCTTGGCATCTTCCGCATGATGGGAAATGTCGCCATGCATGGCGGTCCAAAGGACCAATGCGCGGGCAGCCTCGTTGAAGGATCGAATGGACATCAGTACGCGGCGTACATCCGGATGCACGATGATCGGGTCTGCTGCCTTTTCAGGGTTCTTCGGCCCGCTGAGCGAGCGGCCTTGCAGACGGTCCTTGGCATAGGCAACTGCGTTCTGATAGGCGATTTCCGACTGGGCCAGACCCTGAACGGCAACGCCAAGGCGGGCTTCGTTCATCATGACGAACATGGCCTTGAGGCCCTTGTTCTCCTCGCCAATCAGCCAGCCGGTTGCCTCGTCATAGTTCATGACGCAGGTCGCGTTGCTGTGAATGCCCATCTTGTGTTCGATGGAGCCACAGGAAACACCGTTCGGCTCGCCGTTCGATCCGTCTTCCTTGATCGAATATTTCGGAACGACAAACAGCGAGATGCCCTTCACACCCTCAGGCGCCCCTTCGATGCGGGCGAGAACGAGATGGATGATGTTTTCCGAAAGGTCGTGCTCTCCGGCGGAGATGAAGATCTTGGTGCCGGAAATCTTGTAACTGCCATCGCCCTGAGGTGCCGCCTTGGTGCGGATAAGTCCGAGGTCCGTGCCGCAATGGGGCTCGGTCAGGTTCATGGTGCCGGACCATTTGCCGGCGATCATGTTTGGCAGATAGGTCTGCTTCTGCTCGTCGGTGCCATGGATCGTCAGGGCTGCAACAGCGCCTGCCGTCAGTCCCGGATACATGGAAAACGCCATGTTGGCGGAGGACAGATACTCGTTCAAAAGCGTCCCGACCGTGTGCGGCAAGCCCTGACCACCGTAGTTCGGGTCGGCGGAGATCGTACCCCAGCCAGCTTCGCAGAAGGCGTCATAGGCTTCCTTGTAGCCCTTGGGCGTGGTGACGCGGCCATCGTCATGGCGCTTGCAGCCTTCAAGATCGCCAGACTGGTTCAGGGGATGGACGATTTCCTCGGCAAACTTGGCGCCTTCGCGGATCACGGCTTCAATGAGATCCGGTGTCGCCTCTTCAAGGCCGGGGAGGGTGGAAAGCTTCTCGAACCCAAGAACGTCCTTCAACAGGAAAAGCGTGTCTTCGACTGGGGCACTGTAACTCGGCATCCGTATCCTCCCAGATCTGCCATTGAGAGATGTGACCTGACGTTTCCGTAAACGTCAACTGCAAGCTATATACGACCAGGTTACGCTTGCGGCAAGTGGTGTCGTTGGGGAACCCGTTCAAAAAATGTCGAATTGGCGTGTTTTTCTTGAAATTTGGGCTGATGGTAGCACCAATCGCGATGCTGAGAAGCCGTTTTTTGATCAAATTAGCTTGTTTTGGGAGGTTTGGCGCAAAAACGACAAAACCCCGAAGCAAGCCTCGGGGTTCGTGTTAGCGGCAATCTGGAAGGTTGAAAGAGGAGAGCAGCCTATTGCTCGGCTGCCTCTTCGGCTTCTTTCTGCTTGAGCATGCCGGAAACGATCTCGACCGTCCGGCTCAGCTCATCGATAGCCTGTTGGATGTCGTTTTGCTGAACCTTGAGCACATCGATCTGCTCATTGAACTTGTTCAGGGCGACTCGCAGTTGCGTCACCTGACCGTCCCGAAGGTCATAAAGATCAAGCATGTCGCGAATGGCGCTGAGGGAAAAGCCGACGCGCTTGCCCATCAGGACAAGCTTCAACCGCGCACGATCCCTGCGGGTATAGACCCGATTCAGGCCATCGCGCTTCGGGTTGATCAGGCCCTTGTCCTCGTAAAACCGCAAGGTACGCAACGTGCAGTCGAATTCCTTTGCAAGTTCTCCAATAGTGAACTGGGTTTTCTTTGTGCTTTCGTCGCGTGCCGCTACGACATCCACAAGTTCCTGTTCGTTCAATATGGATAACGCTTCACTCATTCTGTCTGGCTCGTTCTGGGTGGCAGGATTTTGATTTTGTTTACCACGTCATTGCGTCTGCTATGGGTGGTAAGTGCAGTATTTCTGCCAAGGTCGCAAGTGCTTACAGGCGAAATGCGGTCCGCCTGAACTTGATTGTATGTTTAGCTAACGTTCGCGTAAACGTCTAGTAGACGGATGGAAAACCCCTGAAAAACTTTCCAAAGTGTTAAAGTAATGTGTCAAATCCGGAGCGCGAAGAGTCACGATTTCAAAGGAAAAATGCAAAACGCAAACTGAATTAACGTGCTGTTTACCCTGACTGGACAAAGATTTTCAAAATACTGCAGGACCGGGTGTATTTCGTGGGGACCCTTGCAGGCCAAATTTTACCGCGGTCATCAGACCGTAAAGTCAGGGTCAAGAAATGCCGGCTTGGAAAAACCGCGAGGCAGGACGCCGCGGTCGCGACCGACACGAACCTCATGAATATGATGAGGATCGCTACATGGACGAACCGGAAGGGCGTCGGCGTGGACCATCCCGAGGTCATGTACGCAAGGCCAACGAACATCCCGACATGCGTGCTGAGCGCCCGATACATGCGGCGCCGCCTGCAGGACGGGCACCTGCCATGGCATATGATGGCGACGAAGACGATCTGGAAGCAGTTGCTGACGAACTGGATCGCCTGCTTTCGGAGCGGAGCGACCGGTCTTCACGTGCACCTTCCCGCAAGGCACCGCCACGCGCAGCATCTCGTCCGGCTGCACGCGCCCAGGCACATGCCGAAGACTATTATGATGACGAGCCCGCCTATGCACCGCAAGACGATCAGCGTGTCGACGAGGTGATGGGAGCGCTCGACAGGTTGGATCAGCAGGTTCAGGACATGTCAGGCAGAAGGCTACGTCCAGTAGACGACGATTATATTGACGAACCCCAATATGAGGCCGAGTATGATCGGCCGCGGCGGGCTCCGGCACCGGCACCAGCACCCCGTGCGGTCGCACCTGCACCGCGTGCTCGCGAAGAGTATCGTCAGGAAGAGTTCCGCCAACCGCCGCGTCCGGCACCTCGCCGCAGAAGCGATGCCTATTTCACCGAGGTTGCCCGGTTTGATCGTGGTCAGGAGTATGACGACTTCGCCGGCGACTACCACGATGAAGATGAGTATGAGGAAATCCGTCCGCCGCGTGCCCGCCCGGCCCGCAAGGCATCGGCCGATCCCTCATTGCAGCTCTACAAGGAACTTGGTCGCCGGATCGACGCCCTGAGAAAACCTCAGGAAGAAGCATTCGAGCATGTTCGCGAGGAGCTGGGCTCCCTGCGCAACGCGCTTGGCGGCTTGTCCAAGGGGACGCAGGATCGTGTCACACGCCAGAATGCGGAACTGCGCCGACTGGCCGACATGGTTGACCGTCTGCGGGCTGACAAGTCCAACGATCAGTTTGCCAAGGACGTGCGCCGGGAAGTTGCCGAGCTGAAGTCGATTGTCGGACGCTCCAATGTGGAAGGTGCCCTGCAGACACTTGAGCATGGCTATGCCCATATTCTGCAGCGTCTCGATGAGCTCAGCCGTGGCTCGATTGATCCACGTGTGCTGCGCGGCGTGACCGTTCGTCTGAACGAGATCGAGGATGCGTTTGCATCCCTGCCGAAGTCGGAACACCTGTTGATTCTCGATGAGCGGATCGGCAGCATTTCCGAGCGCATGGAAGAGCTGCTGCATCGCAAGAACCACACGGAAATCGAGCCGCTGCGCGCAGAACTGCGTGAAGTTCGCCAGGCAGTCGAGCATATCGACGTGGCAGGTCTTGTCGAAGGCATCGATGACCGCATGAAGTTCGTTTCCGGTCGTCTGGACGATCTGGAAGTGCTTGCCCGCGAGCAGCGTGGCCTCGACAGCCGTCTGAGTGCCATGGAACAGCGCATGCCGGAGCCCGAGACGATTTCTCGTCTTCAGGGGCGTCTGGAAGACATCGTCGGCATGATGTCGGATGATCGTGCGGCCAATGTGCAGGCCGACCAGTTTGGCATGATGGATACGCGCCTTGACGAGATCGTCAATCGTCTGGAGCGGATGGAGCGTATTGCTCCCGCGTCTTCGGATAAGGCAGCCTTCAACTCGCTGGAGCGCCGTCTTGAGGCGATTTCCGACAAGATCGAAGTGATCGAGAAAAAGGCAGATCGTCAGCCGATCGTTGCGGACGGCAAGTTCGAAGTCTCCGACGCGGACAAGATGCTGTTCACCCAGCTCCAGAACCGCATGGACGATCTGAGCAACCGCCTTGACGCGCCGAGGGGCGGTGTGACGACCGCAGATCTTGACCGCCTTCGCGCCGAAATTGGTGCGATGCGGGCTGCCGTTGAGGAGCCGCGGTCCACTGCAGCTCTCGAGCAACGCATCAACGAACTCGCCGAAGCTGTTACCCGCGGTGGTGACGACCTTGACGATGGCCGGATCGAGCAGATCGGCATGAAGGTGGCTGCGCTCGCCGAGCAGATGGAGAATGCCTCCAGCCATGCTGGCGAAATGGAAAAGGTCGCTACTGCGCTCGAGCGGATCGAAAAGGGCCTGCAGGATACGCGTAGTGATGTCGTAGACATCGCCCGCAATGCGGCCAAGGAAGTTCTGGCCGAGCAGCCGAAGGCCGTTGCTGCAGCCCCGACCGGGGAATACGACAAGGCGATCGAGGGTCTGCAATCCGACCTGAAGCGCCTGCTTGATGCTGCTGAAGGCAGTGAGGAGCGCACACGCAACACGTTTAGCGGTGTTCAGTCCGTACTCGGTTCTCTGACCGAGCGGCTGGAAAGCCTGGAGCGGTCTTCGGTTGCGCGTCCCTCACAGGCTGTTGCCACCACACGCATCCCGCAGCCCGACCTTGAGCCAGAGCCGCTGGACGAGCCTGCTATGGATGAGGGTCGCAAGCCCTGGCGTGCAGAAGGCCATCCCCTGATGCGCGAGAAGGCAGACCAGGGCGATCGCGGTCGTGATCGCAAGGCCGACTTTATCGCCGCCGCACGCCGCGCCGCACAGGCCGCCTCGGTGGAAGCTGCCCGCATGGGACATCATGCGCCGGAGCCGATGGTCAACCTTGTTGACGATGAAGGCGAGCGCACCAAGGAACGTGCCGGCTGGTTCCGCAAGGTTCTGGGCCGTGGCAAGAAGGGTGAGGCCGAAGCCGAACTCGCTTCTGTTGCCATGGACGCGGAAGACACGGTCGCACCGGTTCTTGCCGGTGACCGTCCGACCGCCGAGCCGGAAGAGCAGGCTTCAGGTGGTGGACGCCGCAAGGCCCTTGTCTATGCCGCCGCAGCTGTCGTTCTTGCGATCGGCACCCTGCAGGTCTTCAAGATGGTCTCTCCGTCTGATGTTGCCGAGGACCAGATTTCGGTGAACACCGAGGAAATGATCGGTCCGGATGGAAACGTCATCGATGGCACCTACACCGATGTGACCTCCGACGAGACAGTTGAAGTCCCCGGTGATGTGCAGGGTGATGTCGCGCTGGTTGACGGCCCCATCGATGGTATGGGCGCCCAGGACATGATGGACGGGTCCGGCGACGGAACCGTGACCCTCGATGAGAGCTTTGACGGTCCGGCAGACGGTCTGCCGATGGACCTGACAGCAATTGAAGGCCAGCCGCAACTGGAAGCGCCAGGTGATCTGGCTCCGAATGTCGCCTTCGCACCTCCGGCCGGTGTTGCCAACGGCTTTGCCGAGCAGGCAGCAACTGTTGCCGAAGGATTCAAGGCAGCTGCCAACGCAGTGACCACTCCGCTCTCACAGCCGGCGAACCTGATCGCAAGCATGCCGCCGGAAGAAATTGGACCGATTGCCCTGCGCAGCGCGGCGGCCGGTGGCAATCCGGAAGCAGCTTTTCTTGTTGGTGTGAAATACACCGAAGGAAGCGGCATCGAGGCAGATCTGGCGGAAGCCGCCCGCTGGTATCAGATTGCGGCGGATCGTGGTTTACCGCCCGCGCAATATCGTCTTGCCAGCCTGTATGAAAAGGGCCGGGGCGTTGAAAAGGATCTCGAAAAGGCCCGCGCCTGGTACGAGAAGGCCGCTTCTGCAGGCAACTCCAAGGCCATGCACAATCTGGCGGTTCTCTATGCAGAAGGCCAGAATGGTTCGCCGGACTTTGGTCAGGCTGCGCACTGGTTCCAGCAAGCCGCCACCCACGGCGTTCAGGACAGCCTGTTCAACCTCGGCATCCTTTACGCTCAGGGTCTCGGCGTCGAAAAGAACCTGATCGAAAGCTACAAGTGGTTTGCAATTGCCGCTGATCAGGGCGACCGGGATGCTGCACAGCGCCGCGATGATGTTGCCAACACTATGAGCCCGGCAGATCTGGCCGCAGCACGTCTTGCCGTCGAGAACTTCCGTGTCCTGACGCCGGACCCGGCAGCCAACAAGGTCATCACCAACCCCGAATGGGTTACGGCTCCGTCCCTGTCGACCAATGCGTCCTCGTCGCTGGAAAGTGTTGTTGATTACTCCGGTCTCATTCGCGAGGCCCAGTCGAAGCTCAATGCACTCGGGTTTGATGCCGGATCACCGGACGGGCAGGCCGGACCGCGCACCCGCAATGCAGTTCGCGAGTTCCAGAAGAGCCTCGGATTGCCTGAAACAGGAAACATTGACGCACGTTTGGTTGAGGAACTTAACGGTCAATCAATCTAGGCGTGTGGAAATGCCGAGGCATGCATGCAACACTCGGTAAAACAAGACTAACCCCCGGTTGACACTACGGCGACACCGGGGGATTAACCTAAGGAACACTCGCTGATCCTTTGCGACAACGGACGCCCCCAGTGGCGTCCGCTTCTATTCGGTAAACATCGTGCAACTGTACCTGCCTATCGCCGAGATACCGGTCAACATATTCCTGATTCTGGGAATGGGGGGCGCTGTCGGCTTCTTGTCCGGTCTCTTCGGGATCGGCGGCGGGTTTCTGCTGACACCACTTCTGATCTTTTCCGGTATTCCGCCAGCGGTTTCAGTGGCCACGGTCACGACACAGGTTGTTGCGTCTTCCGCATCCGCGGTCGTCACCTATCTGCGCCGCAAGGCAATTGACCTGAAGCTCGCCAGCTATCTTCTGGCTGGCGGTGTTGCCGGCTCGCTGGCAGGTGTCATTCTGTTTGACATCCTGCAATCACTCGGCCAGCTGGACGTCGTGATTTCGCTGTCCTACGTCACGTTCCTTGGAACCGTTGGCACGTTGATGCTGGTGGAATCCATCAAGGCGATCCGGCGCAGAAAATCAGGCGTTGTGGTCAGTGCCAAACGTCCCGGCCAGCACAACTGGATCCACGGGCTGCCCTTCAAGGTGCGGTTTCGCCGCTCCAAACTCTATGTCAGCGTGATCCCGGTACTTGGCCTGGGCGCTGCCATCGGCTTTCTGGGAACCGTTCTGGGCATTGGCGGCGGGTTCATGATGGTTCCCGCGCTTATTTATCTTCTTCGGGTGCCGACCGGCATCGTTATCGGGACGTCCCTGTTCCAGATCCTTTTCACCATGGCGGCTGCCACGATCTTCCACGCGGTCTCCACCCAGACGGTTGATATCGTTCTGGCACTGACGCTGATGGTGGGCGGCGTTATCGGCGCGCAGCTCGGCGCCCGGATGGGGCAGAAACTGCGCGGTGACCAACTGCGCCTGTTGCTCGGGTTGCTGGTTCTGTCGGTCGGTATGCGCTTTGCCATCGATCTTCTGCTGACCCCGAGCGATTTCTATTCGATCGCCATCACCAAGGGAGCAGGGGCATGATCCGTCGCGCGCTTCCCTGCTGGATGGCAATCATGCTCGCGCTCGCCAGTGGTGCCGCGTTGGCCGAGGATCTGGTGACGTCCCTGTCATCGGACAAGGTCTCGATCAAGTCGAACTTCACGGGAACCGAGATTGTCATTTTCGGTCAGGTGACACGCGACAACAATACGATCAGCCGCCGGGGCAATTACGATATCGCGATCATTGTTGAAGGCCCGACGCAGGACATTACCACCCGTCGCAAGGGGCGTTTCCTGGGTGTGTGGGTCAACCGCTACTATGAAAGGTTCCTGGGCGTTCCGTCCTTCTATGCAGCGGCCAGCACGTCAAACATCAATGAGTTGGCGCACCGGAACCTTCTGGATGAATACGAGATCGGGCTGAATCACCTGAATCTCGCCGTCTCCGGCAAATCCGATGTTCCCTTGTCTGACCGGGATGATTTCCGACAGGCTTTCCTGCGGCTGCGCACCCAACAGGGGCTGTATTCGGAGCGCGCGGAAGCGATCCATTTTCTGACCGACACAATGTTCCGGACCAATGTCCCGCTCCCGGCGAACATTCCGGTCGGCGCCTACAAGATCAAGAGCTATCTCTTTCAGGATGGTGTCATGCTGTCTGAGACGGAAGAAGAGCTGTCGGTGGCGAAAACGGGTTTTGAGCAGTTCACCTTCGAGATGTCGCGCAGCTATTCGCTCGTCTACGGACTGATTGCCGTTGTTCTGGCCATTCTCACCGGCTGGCTGGCCGGGGTGATCTTCAAGAAAGACTGATTTTTCAGGGTGTCGATGAGGCCGAAATGCCAAGGGCCGTGCATATGCCAAGGGCCGCGCACGGGGCAACCCATGTCTTGTCATTCGCCAAAGCTAATCGGTGTCAGTCTTCGATCAGGCGAGAGGCCGTGAACGGATAAAGTCGGTCATTTCCGAGCATGAAGACCGAAAACTGCCTGCGGCGGAAAACCAGATGGAAGGCCGGGTCATTGACGTTGAGGCCTCCGGTCAGGGCGCCGAAGGCGGGCATGACGAGGCGGTAGCCGTCCGTTGCAAAGCAGGAGCGGCGGATAGAGCGGCCATAGCGGCGTACGCGGGCGGCCGGATGCAAGTGTCCGCAGATTTCGCCCGCAATCACGTCCCTGTCGGTTTTTTGCAGCGGTTCGTGGCGGAAGGTCAGTGGACCGATGGAGATCTCGTCCACTGTTTCGCCGCACAGGCGCACCGGCGCAATCGGATCATGGTTTCCGGTCACCCAGATCCAGTCCCGATTGAGCTGCAGGGAGGTCAGCATGGCCCGGTAGACTGGCGGCAACCGGTCCGAGCCATCGGGATCATGAAAACTGTCTCCAAGCGAGATCACGCAGGCCGGATCAAAGGTCTCGATTGCAGCTGCAAGGCGTTCAAGCGTGATTCCGGTGTCATAGGGCGGCAGCATCACGCCGCGCCGCGCGTAGGACGACGCCTTTTCAAGATGCATGTCGGACACGACCATGACCGACTGGTCCGGCCACCACAGAATACCGCTTTCGTGAAGTCCGACCGTTTCTCCGTTGATTTGGATGTCATGGCACACCGGCGCAATTGCGAAGTCGTCCAGATACGACGTCAGTGCACTCATTCCATGGCCTCCAGAATCAAATCGTCCGCTGCTTCGGCAAGGATATCATCAATAGCCTCGCCGTAGACCGGTTCCTTTCCAATTTCCAACAGGATAGGTACGGCCAGAGGCGAAACTTTCGTAAGGCGAGTATGCGTGATTCTGCCCTTAATGCGTGCAAGAAGTTCGCTTAATCTCGAAATATCCAGAAGTCCTTCAGCTGCGTCATTCCAGGTGGCCTGCAGCAGGATATGATCCGGCTCGTGCGAGCGCAGTACATCGTAGATGAGATCGGAAGAAACGGTGACTTGCCGTCCGGACTTTTCCTTGCCCGGATGCCGCCGTTCTATAAGGCCGGCGATGACGGCACAGTTTCGGAAGGTGCGCTTGAGCAGCGAGGATTCTGCCAGCCACGCGTCAAGGTCGTCACCCAGAATGTCTTCCTCGAACAATGCATCCAGATCGATCCTGCCGGTTTCGAACAAAAGCGAGAGATCGCCCAGTCCCCAGATGGACAGGGCATAGTCGTTGGCGACAAATCCCATGGGCTTTGCGCCCAGCCGCTCTAGCCGCTTGGTCAGCAACATGCCGAGGGTCTGGTGGGCAAGCCGTCCCTCGAACGGATAACAGACCATGTAGTTGTAGCGCGAGCGCGGGAACGTCTCGACCAGAAGGCCATCGCGAGGCGGGAGCTTTGACTTGGTCTGCTGCAACTGCAGCCAGTCGCGCACCTGATCCGGCAGGTGCTGCCAGCTGGCCGGGTCGGCCAGCATCGCCCGAACGCTTTCAGCGAGATAAGTGGATAGGGGAAACTTGCCGCCCTGATAGGAAGGGATCATCGGGGTTTCGCTTTTGGAGCGCGAGGCAAAGGCCTCGTTTTCCCTCAATCCCTCGAACCGCAGGATTTCACCGCCAAAGAGAAACGTGTCGCCCTGTGACAGCTGCTCGATGAACCATTCCTCGATTTCACCGAGCACCCGGCCCCCGCGCCCGATCGGATTGCGGCGGCCATCGGCCTTCGACTTGACCAGCCGAACCTTCAGCATCGGCGCTTCCACAATGGTGCCGACATTGAGCCGGTACTGTTGGGCAATCTTGGGGTGGGCAATCCGCCAAAGCCCGTCCGGACCCTTTCGCAGCTTGGCATATTGCTCATAGGTCTTCAGCGCATACCCGCCGGTTGCAACGAAATTCAGGACCTTCTCGAACGTCTCCCAAGTCAAATGGCGATAGGTCTCGCTGGACCGGATTTCATCAAAGACACTCACCGGATCAAATGGGGCGGCGCAGGCAAGTCCAAGCACGTGCTGGGCAAGAACATCCAGCGCGCCCTTGCGAAGGGGAGGCGTGTCCTGCTCCCCCCGCCGCGAGGCAGCAAGCGCGGCCTGACATTCCAAGACCTCGAACCGGTTCGCAGGAACGAGGATGGCCTTGGACGGCTCGTCCATGCGGTGATTGGCGCGGCCGATCCGCTGGGCAAGGCGGCTTGCCCCCTTCGGTGCACCGACATTAATCACCAGATCGATGTCACCCCAGTCGATGCCCATGTCGAGTGACGAGGTGGCAACGACAGCGCGCAACACGCCCGATGCCATGGCCGCTTCCACCTTGCGGCGCTGGCCGACGTCGAGCGAGCCATGGTGAAGCGCGATCGGCAGCGTGTCGTCGTTGATCCGCCACAGCTCCTGAAAGATCACTTCGGCCTGACTGCGGGTGTTGACGAAAATCAGCGACACATTGTGCTGCTTGATCAGCTCGTAGATCTCGCCGATGGCGTGGCGCGAGGAATGTCCGGACCATGGCAGGCGCTCCTGCGTATCCAGAATGGCAATGTCGGGCTCAGCCCCGCCCGCGATCTGGACAACCTTGGAAAGTTGCCTTTCTCCGCAGACGTCCTGAGCGACCAGATAGGCGCGAAGATCATCCGGCTCGGCCACCGTTGCCGAAAGACCGATGGTGCGAAGGTTCGGGCAAATCTGCCGAAGTCGTGCCAGCCCGAGAGCCAGAAGGTCGCCGCGCTTGGACGTGACCAGCGCATGAAGTTCATCAAGAACAACCGTCTTCAGTGTCCGGAACATCTCCATGGAAACAGGGTCGGACAAGAGCAGTGCGATCTGCTCCGGGGTTGTCAGCAGGATATCCGGCGGGTTGCGCTTTTGCCTCTGGCGCTTGTGGGAAGGCGTGTCACCGGTGCGGGTTTCCAGCGTGACGGGCAGGCCCATTTCGCTGACCGGAGCCTCCAGATTGCGGGCAATATCAACCGCAAGGGCCTTCAGCGGCGAGATGTACAGTGTGTGTAGTCCCTTGGAACCGGGAGAATCGGGCGGCAGTTTCGCCCGTGCCTCCAGCTCGACAAGGCTCGGCAGAAAGCCGGCCAGTGTCTTGCCTGCCCCGGTCGGAGCAATCAGCAGGGTCGAGTCCCCGCGTCCCAGATGATCGACCAGGGCAAGCTGATGCGGCCGCGGCGACCATCCTCTGGAGGAAAACCAATCTTGAAACCGGAGGGGCAGAACCGCAGAATCCATGCCCCAAGTTTTAGGTCGCATTTGTCAAAAAGGCGAGGGGGCAAGGTGGTGGTAGTCTTTTGACCTCAACACGGTTTGTTTCAATCCGCTCGGGGCTGGACATTGCCGTGGGGATGCTTAGCTATTCAAAATGTCCAGTCTTCTGACGCTTTCGCCCGAGGGTCTCTACTGTCCGCAAGCCGAGGTTCATATTGATCCTGTCAGGCCGGTGGAGCGCGCGGTGATCACGCATGGCCATGCGGACCATGCGCGTGCCGGACATGGAGCTGTTCTGGCAACGCGCCAGACACTCGACATCATGGCAATCCGTTATGGCGAGAATTTCTGCGGCCGGGCGCAGGAGATATCCTATGGTGAGGCGGTGAACCTTGGTCCTGTCGCCATATCGCTGCATCCGGCGGGACACGTTCTTGGGTCAGCACAAATCCTTCTGGAAGCGGACGGCCAACGCACCGTCATCTCAGGCGACTACAAGCGCCAGGAGGACCCGACCTGCGCACCATTCGAGCTTGTGCCCTGCGACACTTTCGTAACCGAGGCGACATTTGGTCTGCCGGTGTTTCGTCACCCGCCTGCGCGAAGCGAAATGGAAAAGCTGTTGACCTCCATGGCGCTCTTTCCTGAACAGACCCATCTGGTGGGAGCCTATGCGCTTGGCAAGGCACAGCGGGTGATTGCGGAACTGCGAGCTGCCGGATTTGAGCGGACCATCTATCTGCACGGGGCACTGGAGCGCCTGACGGACTATTATCAATCGCAAGGTGTCGAGCTTGGACCGGTCGAGGCGGTTGGATCGCGCGGCAAGGAGCTTCAGGGCGAACTGGTTCTCTGTCCGCCGGGACAGCTGACCGACCGCTGGGCGCGGCGGTTTGGCGATCCGGTAACCGCGATGGCCTCCGGATGGATGCGTGTTCGCGCCCGGGCCCGGCAGCGGGGCGCAGAGTTGCCGCTGATCATTTCCGACCATGCCGACTGGGATGACCTGTGCCGCACCATTCTGGAAACGGGTGCCCGGAATATCTGGGTCACTCATGGAGCGGAAGAAGCACTGGTTCACTGGTGCGAAATGAATGGACGAACCGCGCGTCCGCTCAATATGATCGGCTATGACGACGGCGAAGAGGGAGCCAGTTGATGTCGGATGACAATCACTCCGTGTCCAACGGAAACGGCCAGTCGCGGGCAACCGCGTCAGAGGCCGAAATGGAAGCGGAAGCTGCAATTGCGCGACTGTTCGATGATTATCAGGCCGGCTTCAACAACTACGAGGGCGATCGGATTTGTGATTGTTTCGCTCTGCCGGTGACGATCTGGCAGAACGATGACGGGCATGTCTTTGTCGACGAGGAAGATCTCATCGACAATATCGAGGCGCTTCTGCTCAGCATGGACAAGGAGGGGATCACCCAGTCCGACTTCCATGTGTCGTCCAGTCATATCAGCGGCAATTCAGCCATGATCACACTGGATTGGAGCCAGGAAAACGATGACGGCGAAGTCGTGCGCGACTTCACCTGCCATTACCATCTCATCCATGACGGTGAAGACTGGTCGATTGCGCTGATCATCAACGAATAAGGGCCGGAAACTCCGGCCCAATATCCCTTAACTTGTCTTTGTACGAGCTTCCTTGCGGGCGGCTCTGGAAGGTTTGGCCTTCTTCGGCTTTCCCTTGCCCGGAGCCGGCTTGTCGCCGAAGGGCTTTCCGCCGAACGCCTTGCCGGCAGGCGCCTTGCCACGAGGAGGCTTCTTGCCTTTGAACGCAGGACGGTCGTCTCCATCGCGCGGCTTGCGGTCGTCCCGTTGGGGGCGATCATCCCGTTGCGGGCGGTCATCCCGTCTCGGGCGCTCTTCGCGCTGCGGACGGTCTTCCCGCTGCGGACGGTCACCGGCAAGTGCCTTCATGTCCAGCGGTTCATAGGCCGGATGATGCGGAGCGGCCTCATCATCGCCGAACTTGCCACGCTTCTTCCCTTTCGGCGGCTTCTTGTCACTGAAACGGTCATTTGGCCGCCCCCGGCGAGGCTTGTCGCCGTCCAGCCGGTCTTCCGGGCCAAGGTTTTCATAGTCAGGAGTGCCTGGGCCCCGGCGGGGTTTCTTCCATCCGCCGCCTTCCGAGCGTGGGGGAGGCGGAATCTTGCCCTTGCGTGCGTCCAGAAGCTCGATGGTGACGTTTTCCTCGCCCGACCCGTCGCGCTTCAGCTTGGCTGCGTAGCGTTCTGCGTGATCACCTGCGATCTCGAACCGGGTTTCGGTCTGGAAGATCTTGATGGCACCCACTTCGCCCTTGGTCACATGACCAGCGCGGCAGATCATCGGCAACAGCCAGCGCGGGTCCGCACGATGCTTGTGACCGAGCGACAGGCGGAACCAGACGCCCTCGTCGAACTTGCCCTGAATTTCCGCAACGCGGCCACCGCGGGAGCCGGGATCGCGGCCACGCACATAATCGTCGTTTGTTTCGCTGACATCTTCCGGCGGCGGAAGGCGATCATGATGAAGCTTCACGAATGCAGCTGCCAGCTTTTCCGGATCATGCTTTTCCAGTAGCTCACGGGCCATCGCCAGTTCTTCCGGCTCGTATTCCGCCGTGAGGACAGGCGCATGAAACAGGCGTTCCTTGTCCTTCGCGCGAATGTCATCGGCCGTCGGAGCGCCGGTCCACTTCACGCTGACGCCGGCAAACTGCATCGTGCGTTCGGCAGCCCGGCGGCGCGGGAACGGGACCATGAGCACACAGGTGCCCTTGCGCCCCGCACGGCCCGTTCTGCCCGAGCGGTGCAGAAGGGCGGCCTTGCCTGTCGGCAGGTCGGCATGGATCACCAGATCAAGGTTCGGCAGGTCGATACCACGGGCAGCAACGTCGGTTGCAACACAGACGCGGGCTGTGCCGTTCTTCATTGCCGCAAGCGCCGCAGAGCGCTGCTCCTGACTCAGTTCGCCGGAAAGTGAAACGATGGAAAACCCACGATTGCCGAGGCGCGCCGTCAAACGTTTGACGGCTTCGCGTGTCGAACAGAAGATGATGGATTTTTCAGCTTCGTACCAACGCAGCACGTTGATGATCGCGTTCTCGCGTTCATTAGGAACAACCGGATGGGCGATATATTCGATATCGCCATGTTGTTCGCGCGCGGAGATCGTCGAAAGGCGCAGGGCATCCCGCTGATAGCGCTTCGCCAGTTCGGCGATCGATTTGGGAACCGTGGCGGAGAAGAGCAGCGTCCGCCGGCTGGCGGGGGCAGCATCCAGAATGAATTCCAGATCTTCCCTAAAGCCCATGTCCAGCATTTCATCCGCTTCATCAAGAACGATTGCCTTGATGCGGGAAAGATCAAGAGCGCCGCGCTCAAGGTGGTCGCGAAGACGGCCGGGCGTGCCCACTACAATATGAGCGCCGCGTTCAAGGGCCCGGCGTTCGGTGCGCGGGTCCATGCCGCCAACACAGGAAGTCAGTGTTGCTCCGGCTTCCTTGTAAAGCCAGGACAGTTCTTCCTTCACCTGCAGGGCAAGTTCTCGGGTCGGCGCAATGGCCAGTGCAACCGGTGCATCCGCAGGGCCCAGGTTGTCGCTGTCACCCATCAGGGTTGGGGCAAGCGCCAGACCAAAGGCAACGGTCTTTCCCGATCCTGTTTGTGCGGAAACCAGAAGGTCGGCCTCCGCAGGGGCGTCCTTCAGGATGGTTTCCTGAACCGGTGTAAGGGTTTCATATCCCCGTTTCTCCAACGCGGCCTGAAGCGGCTGCGGGAGAGAGCTCACGTCTGTCATAGTCTACTTTCATGAAAGGAAACGCAGATCCGGGCTGCACGTCTGGCCCAATGATAGGATTTGCGTGTAAGTTGCGCCCTGTATAGGCGTCCTTTGGGATTGCGTCCAGAGCATTCACGCATGGCAGTTCACCGGTTTTCGAAGGGCTTGAAATCCCGGCACACTGCATCAAGTTGCGTTAGACTGGTCAAGATCTGCAATTTCATCAATGTAAACCGCCGCCCATGCATGCCTTTGCCTGCCTTCTCGACAGATTGTCCTTTGAGCCGCGCAGGTCTGCAAAGGAAGCACTGCTGCGGGACTATTTCGGCCGTACGCCCGACCCGGATCGCGGTTACGCCCTCGCGGCACTGACCGGAAGCCTGACGTTTCGCCATGCCAAACCGGCCCTGTTGCGCGGGTTGATCAGTGAAAAGGCAGATCCGGTTCTCTTTGCGTTGTCCTATGACTTTGTCGGGGATCTCTCCGAGACGATTGCCCTGATGTGGCCTGAGGCGGGCTGTGACCCGGCGGGAACGCAAACACCCGCCCCGGAACTGGCCACTGTCGTCGAAACCCTGAAGAAACTTGGCAAGCAGGATGTTCCGGGAACTTTGTCCGACTGGCTGGACCGGCTTGATGAAACGGGGCGATGGGCATTGTTGAAGCTCGTGACCGGTGGCTTGCGTGTTGGCGTTTCCGCCCGTCTCGCCAAGACGGCCATTGCCCGTATGGGAGATGTGGAGCCCAACGATCTGGAAGAAATCTGGCACGGGTTGGATATTCCCTACACGGATCTCTTTGCCTGGGTTGAGGGAAAATCGGGACGACCCGAGGTTAGCGACCCGGTTCCGTTCAGGCCCGTCATGCTGGCCCATCCGCTGGATGAGCAGAAGGATCAAGCCTCCTTGGATGCCGCCGATTTCGTCGCTGAATGGAAATGGGATGGCATCCGCGTGCAGGCTGTCGGGGCGGTTGATGAAAACGGGCAGCAGCAACGAAAGCTGTTCAGCCGAACCGGAGAAGACATCTCCGCAGCCTTTCCCGATGTGCTGGAAAGCCTCACCTTTGATGCAGCCATCGACGGAGAGTTGCTGATCCGCCGCGACGGCGCGATCCAGCCTTTTTCCGATCTGCAGAAGCGGTTGAACCGAAAGAAGGCAGGGCCAAAGCTGATGCGCGACTTTCCGGCTGTAATCCGCGCCTATGATGTTCTGGCAATAAAGGGAGAGGACCTGCGCGCCGAACCTTTTGTCGAGCGGCGAAAGAAACTCGAGAGTCTCGTGACTGACCTCAAGGACCCGCGCATCGACTTGTCGCCGCAGCTGGACGTCTCGGGATGGACGGCGTGGGCGGATGCCCGCAAGAACCCGCACACATTGCTTGAGCCCAAGGACGCCGGGGCCGTTGAAGGCCTGATGCTCAAGCGTCGTTTGAGCCCCTATCTTCCGGGCAGGCCGAAGGGAGAATGGTTCAAATGGAAGCGGGAGCCGTTCATCGTCGATGCGGTGCTCATGTATGCGCAGCGCGGCCATGGCAAGCGCTCGTCCTTCTATTCGGACTATACATTTGGCGTCTGGAAACAGGCCGGGGCAGAAGAGGAGCTGGTGCCTGTCGGCAAGGCCTATTTCGGTTTCACCGACGACGAGCTGCGCGAAATTGACCGCTTCGTGAGGGCCAACACGATCAATCGATTCGGCCCGGTTCGTGAGGTCGCCCATGCCCCTGACAATGGACTGGTGCTGGAAGTGGCCTTTGAAGGGCTGAACCGGTCCACACGGCACAAGTCAGGCGTGGCCATGCGGTTTCCAAGAATCTCGCGGTTGAGATGGGACAAGAAGCCGGTCGATGCAGACAAGCTTGAACTTCTTGAATCCCTGCTTCAGGGCGTTGACACTGCTTCTCAGAAGACTTCTGGAAAAGCCTGAAACATCGAAAAAAAATGACGTAACGTAATCTTGCGGGCATCGGAAATCGGGTCGCCTGTGCATGACGGGCGATTATTTTCCGCTTGGCCGTGCTTTGGCCATGGAACTGTGTCACGTAATTTATTGAAGCAATTTGATTGGTGCGGAAACTTCCCAAGGAGATAGGCCGCCATGACATTTCGCCATGCCCCGCTCGCCATCGGGATCGCAGCGTCCGGGATGCTCGCACTCGCTGCGCCAGGACAGGCTGCCGGGTTCAGCCAGAACGTCGTGCAGTGGTCGAGTATCGTTCACATGGCTGACCTGAAAAAGGCAGTTGCGGTGAAGCCGCGAGCTGCTGCCAAGGTGGTTGCCGCCGTGGCCAAGGTTCCTGCGCGCAGACCTCTTGTTGTGAGCGAAACACCGCGTGCCAAGTTCGTGGCTGAAAAGACTGCCGAAGCTGTGCCGTCGTCTCCCCCGGAAAAAGCAGCGGAAACGGAAACCGTTGCTGAAAAGGCAGACGTCTTGCCGGACAATATGGATGGCCGGTACGTCCTGCTGAAAGCGGGTGAGGACATCCTGCGCGTGGACCGCGAAAGCGGTACAATCAATTTCTGCAAGACTGCAAACGGCGCCTGGAGATGTGTGCCGGCGCCTATGGCCGAAGACGCCTATCTTCAGGAGATCGAGGACCTTTCCGCCGAGATTGATCGTTTGCAGGAGCGGGTGGATGAGCTGGAAGCTGCGGCAGCCGGTTCGCCTTCGCAGACGGGACCTCAAGCGGTGCCTGAGACTTCTGCCGAGCCGCAGCAAAGCGAAACAGAAATACCCGATCAATCCGGAAAGGACGACAAGTCCGACGAGCCGGAAAGGCAAGAGCCTGAGCAGGATCAAACC
The DNA here is from genome assembly GCF_008711325.1 of Roseibium sediminis. GTDB lineage: Bacteria > Pseudomonadota > Alphaproteobacteria > Rhizobiales > Stappiaceae > Roseibium > Roseibium sediminis. Next base: position 59,348 of record NZ_VXDB01000008.1, on the reverse strand, counting down.
TCAGCGCCTTCAGATGCTCCCGACAAGGCTCCAGGTTCCAAGTTTGCTGCCGAAGAGAAAGAGCTGGAGGAAATGCTGCAGTTCAGTGAAAGCGCAATGCGCCGCTTCTTCGGCCTTATGCAGGATCTGAAATCCGAGCTTGAAGGCAAGGGCGACAAGTAAAAACAGTTGGGCCTGTACGTGTACAGGCCCAACTGTGATCAATTATGCTTCCGGTATGTTCTAACTGTTCAGTCGGCAACCAGCCGTTCTGTTTCCTTCAATGCATCGGTCGGGAGCGGCACAGCCCTGCGTTCCTTCAAGTCTATCATCAGGGCGACGACGTCACATATGGCCGCAAGCCTTTGAGTGCGTGTCTCGAACAGGTGATGGCGAAGCGTGAAAACCTTTTCCGCCATGTTCGTCACGCCGCTAACCACGGTAACCGCATCGCCCACTTTCAACGGGCTGAACCATGTCAGCTTCATTTCAGCTGCGACCCGGCCAAACTGATTGTTCGTCAGGTAGGCGTGGGTCATTGGCGTGCGCTGCCAGATATGGGCAACGCCGTCGGTAAAGCAGGAAAGAGCAAAGCCGTCGTCCGCTTTCTGGTCTGCGCCCAGATGACGCGGAAGCACGGTGCCGCGGAAGCAGATATCCCCGCCGGACTGGATCAGGGCTTCCATGGTGGAGCGGAACTGGGTCGGGGAGGCCGGAAGTCCGCGCGGGGTTGCCTCATCCGGGATCGGGCGATGAAAGTCCTTGAACCGTGTGCGAAGAGACTTCACCGAACTGCTGTTTGGCTCATATCCGTCAATCGCCGTCGCAGCCAGCACGTCGGTTGTCGCATTGTGCATCTGATGAACAACGGTCAGCATGTGCGGGCCGTCGAAGGCAACATAAGAGGTAACGTGGATCAGGTCGCCGGTGCGCAGTTCCTTGTGATAGCGGACATGGCGGACACGGCGTGCGCCGACGAGCGTTTCACTCAGGCCCGTCGTCAGGCGGAATTGGCGGTCGGCTTCCTCGAATCTGGAAAAATAAAACTGAACGTTGAGATGATCATTCTCATCGCATTCCCATCTGTTTACAAAAGAATATAGTGTGACTATCGGTTTCGGCATTATAATGTATTGGCCTTCATTCGCGTGTTTTATTTGTAATGGCGTAACGGAAGAATTAATGATTGGATCGAAGAAATAGTAGGTCTAGAAAAATATTCAATAACATATTCATATGTGGTATTGAAAGATTGTTGAAAATACGGGTTTTATTTTCTGTGTTTTTCTGGAATGTGGCTTTTTTCTGTTCAAAATCGGGCGTTAATTGCTTGCTTCTCTAATTATAGGTAGTCGCCATTCATTTTCACGTCAGTATTACTGATGTGAAATAATGCATACATTGTCTCCCCTGTGATTGCAATTGGGTTTTATCTGCACTCGCGCTTGCGCTTTTTAGGTTCAGCGAACATACTTTCGTGAAAAGTAAAACACCCTGTCGGCGGGCGGAGCTGCCTTTTGTCTGCGCACAGATCGTCACGAGTGCCGAACTGGTAATACGGGTGAGGGAGGTTATTGGGCGTGGCTGAAACAAACTACCGGTTTGTAATTGCGGATGATCATCCTTTGTTTCGCGGGGCGCTGCGGCAGACACTTGAAGCGCTCTATCCCGGTGCAGAAATCCTCGAGGCAGGTGCGCTTGAAGATGTAACTGCACGGCTGGACGAAAGCGGCGAGGCGGACCTCGTGCTTCTTGATCTGACGATGCCCGGCATGCGCGGTTTTTCCGGCTTGATGTATTTGCGTGCTCAGCACGCTAGTGTTCCGGTGGTCATCGTCTCGGCCAACGAGGAGCCGCAGGTCATTCGTCGCTGCATCGAGTTTGGTGCTTCGGGCTTCATACCGAAGTCTCACGGCATCGACGTGATCCGCGATGCAATCTCCGCCGTCATGGCCGGGGATCTGTGGACCCCGCCGGAAATCGAGCTGACAGCGGACGACGGCATTGGCGATCTTGTGCAACGCCTGTCCACTCTGACCCCGCAGCAGGTGCGGGTGCTGATGATGCTGTCCGAAGGCTTGCTGAACAAGCAGATCGCCTATGAGCTGTCTGTCTCGGAGGCTACCGTCAAGGCGCACGTGTCTGCGATCCTGCAAAAGCTTGGCGTCGAAAGCCGAACCCAGGCGGTCATTGCCGCCTCCAAGATCGAGATTGGGCAGTGGCAGCTCAGTGAAGAAGATCAGGCGTCCGCCTAAACCAGGTGCGCTGAGCTTACCATCCATTGTTTTTCGGCGCCGTCAGGCGCCGATTGTCTTTTTGAGGTTGGTGTTACTCCGCGGCGGTTTGCTCTGCCTTGCAGCGGGTAAGATGAGCTCTGAGAGCCGCCGGTTTCAGAGGCTTGTTCAGGACATGTATCGACCTTGATTCTGCGTCGGCCCGAACCGGGCGGCTTCTGTCTGCAGTGATCAGAATGGCCGGGATGCCGTCACCATAAGTGGTTCTCAGGCGTCCGATCGCTTCAATCCCCGTTCCATCGTCCAGATGGTAGTCCGCAAGGAAGATGTCCGGGAGCAGCCCAGCATCGTCCAGCAGTTCGCGCGCAGTGATATCGTCGGGTGCGGTGATGACGGTGCATTGCCATCCCTGCAGCAGATGCCGCATCGCATTGAGGATGTCCGGTTCGTTGTCGATTGCAACGACGCACAAGCCCTGCAGCTGGCCAAGCGGGGCGCTGATGACCGGCGCAGGGGCTGCCTTCTCGACACGTTTTGCCGTTGGAATGGAGACGGAAAAACAAGACCCCTTTTGCACGCGTGAGCGCAAGGTGACCGGATGATCCAGAACGTGGCTGATGCGATCCACGATGGAAAGGCCCAGACCAAGACCCTTGGCCGCCCGCATGCCTTCTTCCAGTCTCTGGAACTCGTGAAAGATCAGTTTCTGCTGGCGCGGCGGGATGCCCATGCCGGTGTCGTAGGTTTCCAGATGCAGTACGTTGCCCTTGCGGCGCACGCCAACCAGAACCTTGCCTTTTGCGGTGTATTTCAGCGCATTGGAGACAAGGTTTTGAATGAGGCGGCGCAGCAGGCGGCGATCTGAACGCACGGTCAGGCTGGTCGGCACCATCCGCAGCTTCAGGCCTTTTTCCTTTGCAATCGGTTCGAATTCGCGGATCAGCGGCGAGAGAATGTCATCAAGGGCAAACTCGCTGATTTCCGGCTTCAGGGCCCCTGTGTCGAGGCGCGAGATATCGAGAACCGCGCCGATAATGTCCTCGACCGATTCAAGCGCCGCCTCGACATTGCGAACGAGTTCGCCGTTTTCGCCCTCATTCAGCTTGCCAACGAGAATGGAGGAATAAAGCCGTGCGGCATTGAGGGGCTGGAGAATGTCATGGCCGGCAGCGGCAACAAAGCGTGTCTTGCCGATATTTGCGTCTTCGGCCGCTCTGGTGGCTTCGCGAAGCTGCTTGTTGACCTCGGTCAGCTCTTCGGTTCTCTCGCGAACCCTGCGTTCCAGCGTCTCATTGGCCCGCGCCAGAGCCTCTTCCGCCATCACCCGCTCCGTGATGTCGGTATAGGTCGTCACGATGCCACCGGCAGGCATCGGGCTCACGCGAACTTCCAGAACCGTGCCGGTTGATGCCAACCGCTCCTGAAAGGTCTCATAGCGATTGGCCATGAGATCGATACGGCTTTCGACTATCTCGTCGATATTACCGCCCCCGTATTCGCCCTGTTCGGCGGAAAAGCGGATGATATTGTCGAGTGCAATGCCGACCTGTCCGAATTCGGGGGGAAGGCCCAAAAGCTCGCGGAACTGGCGGTTCCAGCAGATCAAGCGCAAGTCCCGATCAAACACGCCAATGCCCTGACGCACCTGATCAAGCGCGGTTTGCAGCAGGTCGCGGTTATATTGCAAGGCAGCCGATGCATCGTCGAGCAGTTTCACCGCGCCTTTGGTGGACAGGGTATGCCGCTTGAGCATCAGCGACAGAACCAGCCTCGAGGAGGCCGCGCCGATGGCGCTCGCCAGAAGCTGTTCGGAGAAGCGGAGCAGCCCGGCATCCGCGGAGTCCGTTTGCGACAACTCCACACCGCGTTCGCGGGCATAGCGCTGGAAGGACCGCTCGGTTCGGGCTTCACCCAGATAGCGGGCAACGGTTGTCTGCAGGTCGCCAACCGTCGCCGAGGTCCGCCACAGGCGCAGGCTGGGCGTCGCTTTGAACGCAGCCGGTACGAAGATGTTGGCCTGAAGCGTTTCAGCAGCATGCGGCTGGCGGGACAGGGACCCGAGAATGAAGAACGCAACGTTGGCGACAAGGCTCCACATGTTGCCCTGAATGAAAGGGTCCAATTCAAGCCCGAAAAGGGCCTGCGGCTTCAGCATGGCAATGCCGAAGGGGCCGACCTCCAAAATGGCGCCGGAGATGATGCCGGATTCCGCAAATGTCGGCAGCAGGAGGGTGTAGAACCAGCAGCCAAACCCGGCGACCATCCCCCAGATCGCGCCGCGTGCGGTTGCCCGCCGCCAGACAAGGGCGCCAATGAACGAGGGGGCGAACTGGGCGATTGCGGCAAAGGACAAAAGCCCAATGGAGACCAGCGCGGCGGTGTCGCCCGCTGCCCGGTAATAGGCATAGGCCAGCAGCAGGATGCCGAAGATCGAAAGTCGCCGGATCGTGAGCAGGTGGCGGCTCATGTCCTGCTGGCTGGCAGCAAGGATTTCGCCATCCTTGCGCCGCCGCAGGATGAGCGGGATCACGATGTCATTGGAGATCATCACCGACAGGGCGACCGTTGCCACGATCACCATCGCCGTTGCTGCCGACAGGCCGCCGATAAAGGCAAAGAGGGCCAGCCAGTATTGGCCCGCATCAACCGGCAGAGCGAGAACGAACGTGTCCGGATTGACGTCCTGTCCGAACCGCAGCAGGCCTGCTGCCGCAATCGGCACGACAAACAGGTTGATCAGGACCAGATAGAGCGGGAACAGCCAGACCGCGCGTTTCAGCTCCGATTCCGTGTTGTTCTCGGTGACAGTGACATGGAACTGGCGAGGCAGAAGCAGAACCGCGAAGGTGGACAGGATGATCATGATCATCCAGTTGCCGGTATTGATCGGTTGCTCGAAGACGCGGGACACTTCCGGGGCTGCGACGATGGCCCGCACCAGATCAACCGGTCCGTCATAGAGCTCGAAACAGACCCAGATCCCCACTGCCATGAACGCAACGAGTTTGATCACGGCTTCGGCGGCAACCGCCAGCATGAGCCCGTCCTGATGTTCGGTCGTGTCCACGTGGCGGGTGCCGAAGGCCCATGCAAATACCGCCATGCTCAGGGCAATGACAAAGGCAATGTCATCAAATCCGACAAGCGACAGGACGGCGGGCAGGTCCGGCGGACCGACAAGGGCAGTGATCGACTGGGAAACGGCTTTGAGCTGCAGGGCAATATAGGGAATGATGCCGATCACGGCGATCATCGTTGCGACCGCGGCAACGGACTGGCTCTTTCCGTAACGCGCACCGATGAAGTCGGCGATCGAGGTGATGCGCTCGGCCTTGGCCAGCCGGACAACCCGGCGAAGCAGGGGATATCCGAGCGCGAAGACCAGAAATGGCCCGATATAGATCGTCAGGAATTCAAAGCCGGTTCGACTGGCATTGCCGACCGAGCCGAAGAAGGTCCACGAGGTGCAATAGACTGACAGCGAAAGGGCATAGATGAGCGGTCTGCTGTGGCCGCGCCGCAAGGCATTGCCCGACATGCGGTCGCCATAACTTGCGATGGCGAACAGAAGCAGGATGTAGGCAATTGCCGCGAAAACGAATAGCCACTCATACATCATGTGATCGCGCTGAAGCCCCCACCGGTCTGTCCGATTGCGACTACCGGTTATATTGCCGTTTTTCTTCGCTGCAATCGGATCATAGTTGGCAAGCCTTGTCCATTCATGCCATCAGATAAGCCGCGTGTGCTGGTCTGCCACGCATTCTCCGACACGCTGATCACGAGGACGCTGGTGAGTACTGATTTGATCAATGCATTGAGCCATGAAGCCCGCAATGCGCCGCTGAGCGGAATTATCGAGATCGTGAATGCAGGACGGTTGCGCAAGGATCTGATCCCGCTCTGGGCCGGAGAGGCAGACCTTCCGACGCCGGACTTCATCTGCGAGGCCGCCATCAAATCCCTGAAAGAGGGCGAGACCTTCTACACCTGGCAGCGGGGCATCCCCGAACTGCGGCAGGCGATTTCAGACTACTATTCACAGACCTACAATGTGCCGGTCGGAGTGGACCGTATCTGCGTGACCGGATCGGGAATGCAGGCGATCCAGCTGGCGGTTGCCGCTGTCACCAGTGCGGGAGATGAAGTCATTGTCCCGACCCCTGCCTGGCCCAACATGGCCGCAGCTGTCGAGTTGCGGGGAGCAAAGGCCGTCACTGTGCCGATGTCCTTCGAAGCGACCGGGTGGCAGCTGGACAAGGCTCGGCTGGAAGCGGCGATAACGCCGCGCACCCGCGCGATCTTCCTCAATTCGCCCTGCAATCCGACAGGTTGGGTTGCGAGCGAAGAGTTCCTGAAGGATGTTCTTCAGATTGCCCGCGAGCGCGGCGTCTGGATCATCGCGGACGAAATCTACGGTCAGTTTCACTATGGCAATGCCAAAACCGCGCCGTCCTTCCTGACAATCAGCACGCCGGATGACCCGGTCATTTACGTGAACACGATGTCCAAGAACTGGGCCATGACGGGTTGGCGTCTGGGGTGGATTGCAGCGCCCGCCCAGCTGGGGCAGGTGCTGGAGAACCTCGTGCAATATTCGACGTCCGGAGTTCCGGCCTTCAACCAGCGTGCTGCAGTCGCCGCGCTCCAGAACGGACAGGACTTTCTGGAGGAACAGATCGCCAAGGCGGCGAAGGGTCGCGAGATTCTGCTGAACGGGTTTGCATCTGCCGACAGTATCCAGGCATCGGCCCCTGCTGGCGCATTCTATTATTTCTTCTCCGTTGACGGGGTGACGGACACACGCCGGTTCGCGCTCGACCTGCTTGAGCAGACGGGAGTGGGCCTGGCACCGGGCACCGCATTTGGCGATGCGGGGAGCAATTTCGTTCGGCTGTGTTTTGCGCGGCGGCACGACCACCTTGAAATGGCGGTTGATCGGATCCGTGAATTCCTCAAGCGTGGATAGTGGATCGTTAGGCTTGCTGTCCTAAGTAAATACCCTTAAAGGTTGGGAAAACTAGGGATCTGCATCATCGGATCATCATTTGGAACCGATCGACGATCTCAAGTCTGATCGATACCGAAGCGCCGGAACATCCTGTTCCCGTTCAAGTGAAGGCGGGGGCAGTCAGGGAGAGGACATGGATCAAAACGATCATGCCGATCTTCACGAGGTCGCCTCAACCGTTTCCGAAGCGCGATTGGCGAGCGTCTTCGGAACGGCCGTGGATGGCATCATTGTCATCAACGAAAAGGGACAGGTGCTGGCCTTCAATCAGGCCTGCGAGACCCTGTTTGGCTACAAGGCTGCCGAGCTGCTCGGGCGCAACGTCAACAAGATTATGCCGCAGAGATATGCCACTGCCCATGATGGCTACATCAACAACTACCGGGAAACCGGCGAGCGCAGGATCATCGGGATCGGGCGCGAGGTTGAAGGCAGGCACAAGGACGGCACCGAGTTTCCGATCGAACTGTCAGTCGGCGAGGCCGCGACAGCCGAAGGGCGCCAGTTCATTGGTATCCTGCGGGATCTGCGTGCCAAGAAGGCGGTAGAAACAAAGCTCGCCGAAGCTCAGGCACAGCTCGTCAACATGACCCGCATCAGCGCCCTCGACGAGATGGGGGCGGCAATTGCGCATGAGCTGAACCAGCCACTGACGGCAATGATGCTGTACCTGCAAACGATCTCGAAAAAGATTCGCGCCAGCGACACGGATGCGCCCGTCGTTACGATCATCGACAAGGCAATCGGTGAAGTGGAGCGCGCAGGCGACATCATCCAGCGGATGCGATACTTCGTGGAGAAGAAGGAGCCCGAGCGCGAAGAGGTCGATGCCGCCGAATTGTGCCGGGAGTGCATTGAGCTTGTGAAACTTGGTGCATCGGAAGATCGGGTTACCTTCGCCCTGAACACAGGAGCTGACCTTGCAAGCCTGCATGTCGATCCGGTTCAGATACGGCAGGTTCTGGTGAACCTTCTGCGCAACGCTCGCGAGGCGGTCGGAAAGTCGGACGAGAAGCTGGTGACGGTGGACCTTGTCCAGGACAACGAGGTGACCCTGTACCGGATACATGACACAGGGCCCGGTGTGCCCGACCACTTGCGGTCGGAACTCTTCCGCGCCTTTAGTGGCGGCAAGAAAAAGGGGCTTGGCCTTGGCTTGGCAATATCCCGCTCGATTGCCCAGAACCACGGTGGAGACCTTTACCTTGATCAGGACAACGAAGGCGCGGGAGCGACATTCGTGCTGAAACTCCCCATAAATCGACCGAAAAACGCGGAAAACGATTGATCTTTGCGATCAGGTAATTATTGGAATGGGTATGAGGATCGAGCAGTAAGATGGCACAGGACAAGACACTCTACATTGTCGATGACGACCCCGCAGTACGGGATGCCCTGTCCGTTGTGTTCGAGGCCGAAGGTTTCACTGTCGAGTCATTTTCGGACGGCGACAAGTTCATCGAATCTGCCAGCCGCAAACATCCTGCCTGCGTTCTTCTGGACGTTCACATGCCCGGACGATCCGGCATCGAGATCCTCAAGGCGCTGAATGCGGAAGACTATCCGGCGCCGATTTTCATCATTTCCGGTCAAGGGGATATTCCCATGGCCGTGGAGGCGATCCGTAACGGCGCCTATGATTTCATCGAGAAGCCCTTCACGGCCGACGCTGTTGTGCAGCGGGTGGAAGAGGGCATATCCGCAAGCAATCGCACAACACTCGATGTTTCCGGAACCTTCCAGGGCGCAGAGCATCTGACACGGCGCGAGCGCGAAGTCCTGACCGAAATCACGGGCGGTGCTTCCAACAAGGAAGCCGGGCGCAAATTGGGCATCAGCCCGCGGACTGTAGAAGTCCACCGTGCGCGCATCATGGAAAAGTTGGGTGCGCGAAATGCCGCTGATCTCGTGAGGATCGTGCTGGGGCATTAATCGCAATTTCCCGGTGTCGGATTGGGCTTGCCGTGGCGTTCAAACTGACGATCGGATTGCGTGTTTTGTGAATAGATTCAACTTAAAGATTTATCGACAGCAGAAGTTCTGCTTCTGCGGCCAAGAATCGGTTAAAATCTGCCTGAGAAGTAGGGTTTTTGCGTACTGGTCTGCATCTGTTTTTTCGGTATTTATTACACCACCAAAACTGTCCGCAGCCGGAGTAAACCCGTTTGACCGTTCATATCGTAGAGGATGACTACGCTGTCTGCGATGCGTTGACCATGCTCTTGAGTGAACTGGGTCACGAGGTTGCTGCGTATTCCACAGCCGAAATCTTCTTTGAAACCGCCTTGCCACAGCCAAACGACACCGTTGTTGTCGATCTTGGATTGCCCGGACAGGCAGGGACCTCGGTTATCAGTCAGATGGTGGCCATGGTCACGCCGCCAAAGGTTATTGTCATTTCCGGCAAGCCGAAAAACCAGCTGAAGAAAATCATTGAAGGATTTTCAGAACTTACAGTTCTGCGCAAACCCATTTCCTTCACCGCTCTGGCTGAGCATTTTTCGTAAGGCCAAATGGGCTAATGGCATTAGTGACGCATGAGACAATACGCCGCTAAGTAGTACGACTTACGCATTCGAACGAATTTATTGATTTAAGTCATGCGGTTACCTTGGTTGTGTTGAAGGGCGTAGCTGTCGGACGGGACAGCTGCTCACACGACGGGGTTTGTTGGCTTTCCGCTTGTTACGCGTCTGAAATTCTCTCCCTCAGTGTCTTGAATGCCCTGCTTTTAAACATGTTGCCCGTTGGGCGCGGTCCGTTTGGGCCAAGGAGGGAATATGGCTTATCTTGATACTCAAGAAAGCATCAGGTTTGCACGTCGGGTGCGTCCGGTTCGTCCGGGCGTTCAAGATACCGGCGACACGTTCGCCGATTTTGGCGCGAAGACTTCCGCGTATTCTGCCCATAATGTGATCTATTATGAAGGTGATGCAGCCCAGCGCCTGTTTGAAGTCGCGTCGGGCACTGTAATGCTCTTCAAGCTGCTTCCCGACGGACGTCGTCAGGTTGTTGAAGTTCTTCGTCCGGGCGAGATTTTCGGTCTGGCCGGAAGCAATGAATACGAGTGCACGGCAGAAACCTTGACCGATGCATCGATCCACGAACTCGACCTTCGCCTTGTGGACTCCAATCTGGATGTCCAGCGCAAGCTGGCCAAGTGCCTTGCGAACCAGATGCGCATTCTGCACGAACATGCTGTCCTTCTGGGCCGTAAGTCTGCCGTTGAGCGGGTTGCCAGCTTCCTCATGTATCTCATTCCGAACAGAGGTGGCGTTGGCTGTCTGGGTCCGGAAAATGAAGACGACGATGGTTATGACCTCAAGCTGCACATGACCCGGCAGGAAATCGCGGACTATCTCGGCTTGACCATCGAAACCGTCAGCCGGGTTGTTTCCGATCTCAAGCGCCGCGGGGTCATCCGGGTCGATCGGTCGGACCAGATCCACCTGCGCAAGGTTTGCAGTCTCTGCCAGATGACAGGCATGCACTGACAGCTCATTTCGCCCTTGGCGATGCTCCTCCCAAGCCGAAAAAGCCGACAGGATCTGTCGGCTTTTTTGGTTTTTGGCGATCGATCAAACCGCTGTTGAATGCCGCGCCTTGCCGGACGACAGGCTGTCTTGCAGATAGGCGTCAAAGGCCGCAGCCGCGAGGCGAACATAGGGTGTGCCTGCCTCGGTTATGGTCACCAGAAAATCGCCGCTTCCGGAGGGCGATAGCTCAACCAGTCCGTTCTCGACAAGCTCGCTCAAGGTGTCAAAACTGCCGGAGAGGGTGGATGTGCAAACGTCATGGGCAGCGCAAGCGGCAGCCACGTCGCACCGGTATTCGGTCATCAACTGCTCAATGATCCGGCCCCTGACCAGATCGTCTGTCGACAAGGCCAATCCCTTGCTGACTGGCAGGTTTCCGGCTTCTATCTGCCGTTTCCAGTTGCCGACATCCGGCAGGTTCTGAACATAGCCCTGAGTCAGACGGCCAATTGAGGAAACGCCAAACCCGATAAGCTGTTCGCCCTGATCGGTGGTGTAGCCTTGAAAATTCCGGCGCAGGGTTCCGTTGGCAAGATGGATTGCCATGCTGTCATCGGGCCTTGCGAAGTGATCGAGGCCAATCGGAATATAGCCCGCCTGCTGCAGCGTTGTGCGCGCAAGATCGGCCATTTCCAGCCGCTCGGCTGCATTCGGCAGTCGGCTTTCGTCCATCAGGGTCTGGTGCTTGCGCATCCAGGGAACATGGGCATAGCCGAAGAGGGCAATACGCCCGGGATTCAGCTCAAGCGTCTTGGAAATCGTGTCGAGAATGGTCTGTGATGTCTGTTCGGGAAGTCCGTACATCAGATCAAAATTGAGTTCCGTCAGCCCGGCTGTGCGCAGGTCCGCGACGGCCTTGGCAACCAGCTCGAAAGGCTGCACACGGCCAATGGCCTTCTGCACGGTCAGATCGAAATCCTGCACGCCAAGGCTGGCACGGTTGATGCCGATCTCGGCCAGGGTTCGCGCCAGTTCCGCCGTGACATTGCGCGGATCAAGTTCAATGGCGTGCTCTATGGCGTCGCTGAACCGGAACCGGGACTTCAGCTCTTCGGCGATCGCGCGCAGCTCTGATGCCGGAAGCAGGCTCGGAGTGCCGCCTCCCCAATGAATGTGCCTGACCGGTCCTGCCTTCGACAGATGCCCGGCAACCAGATCGATCTCTTCGCGCAAGGTCTTTGCATAGGCAACAAGCGGAGCGTCTTTGCGCGTCGCCTTCGTGTGGCAGCCGCAATAATGACAGATCTCCCGGCAATAAGGCACGTGAAGATAAAGCGACAGGCTGTCATCGGCGCCAAGGCTTTCAAGCCACTGCGCATAGGTGTCGGCGGTCAGGCCATCATGAAAATGCGGGGCCGTCGGATAGCTGGTGTATCGTGGGACGGTCCGCATCGCATAGGAAAGATCGATCTTGCTCATGCCCGAACAATCGTCATTTCCGGTCTGACGCGCCTTGATTTTTCTCAATCCGCCTTTCATGCAGGAAGGAAAGGGGAGGCAGAAGGCATGACACAGGTGAATATGACGTATCAGCTGTACGGGTCTCCGGACAGCGCGAACCTTGTCATCCGCCTTGTGCTGGAAATCCTGCATGTGCCTTATGAGTACGTGGCGGTCGACCGCAGCACACAGGCACACAAGTCGAAGGCCTACCTGGCCATGAACCCGCAAGGCCTGTTGCCTGTTCTTGTCGATCCGGATCAGGACGCTCCCTTGTTCGAGACGGCTGCGATCCTGCTTCATCTGGCCGACAAACATGGAGGGCTTGCGCCGGATGTTGCCGCTCCTGCTCGCGGCAGGTTCCTGAAATGGCTGTTGTTTCTCTCAAACACGGTCCAATCGGATCTACGTATTTCCTTCCGCCCTGAACGTTATACGCACACTGCCAGTGCTTCTGATGAAGTCGGTCTGGTGGTCGCCGCCCGCGTGCAGCGCCACTTCGAGCTTCTGGAGCAGGAGATCGCGCGCAGCGGTGGTCCGTTCCTCCTTGGTTCGAAGATCACGGTCCTTGATCCCTATCTTGCATCCTGCGCCCGCTGGGCACAGCTCTATATGCGCGGAGGAACCATGAATATTGGTGTCCTTCCCGGCATCAAGGCCTTGTGCGAAAGGCTCCAAGCAATGCCGGAAGTCCTTCGGGCAACCGCGCTGGAAGGGCTTGGGCCGGAGCCGTTTACTCACCCTTCAAGGCCGGACTTGCCGGGAATTACCGACTGACAACTGCCCTTTCTCATGTCCAAAACGGCATGACATGTTGATTGCATCAATCAATCATGCCTTTGCTTTCAACATGACATAGCAGTTGATCGCGCCCTGCAGGCTGGCTGCAGGCACTGGTCAGCAGGAAACGGTCCATGGCGATGATGCACGGACATTGGGACGCCGTTCGCAAGATTGCGGTCTCGGCAGCGATTGGAACACTTGGTGGCGGCGTATTCACGGCCCTCGGGCTTCCGGCTGGCTGGCTGTCGGGCGCGATGGTGTTTGTGGCTCTTGCGACGCTCGGCGGAGTTCCCACCGGCATCCCCAACTCGGTAAGAAACGGCATCTTTGTTCTTCTAGGCCTGACAATGGGGGCGGGTGTCCAGCCGGACTTCCTGCAGCAGGTCATGCACTGGCCGCTATCGATCGCCATTTTGGCCATCACCGTCGTCGGGATTACCGCAGCCAGTTTTGCTGTCCTGAGATATCTCGGGGGGTGGAGCAAGGACAGCGCGTTTTACGGCGCGATCCCCGGCGCCTTGTCCTTTGTGCTGGCCCTTGCATCCGAACGCGGCGTCGATCTGGCGCGCATTGCGACCACCCAGACAATACGCCTTCTCATTCTCGTGGCGGTCCTGCCAACATTGGTGGCCGGAACAACAGAACTTTCCGCTGAGGCAGGGCTTGCCGTACCCACCTCGTCACCCGAGCATCTGATGCTGGGGCTGGTCCTGTGTGCGCTTGGCGGATATCTGGCCAACCGTGCCGGGATTCCGGCTGGCTGGATGGTCGGCAGTTTTCTGGTCAGTCTGGTTGGCAATGCAAGCGGATACCTGCCGCTGAGCCTGTCCGGAAACGCACAAATTCCGGCCTTTGTCCTCCTTGGCGCAATGATCGGCAGCCGGTTCGAGAACATCACGCTTCGCGATCTCGTTCAGCTGTCAAAGATCTCGCTGGCTGCCTTTCTGGCCGGGACGACCGTGGCTGTGGCCGGAGCGTCGATCACGACTTACTGGCTCGACGTCCCCTTTGGTCAGGCACTTCTGGCCTATGCGCCCGGCGGACTTGAGGTCATGACGCTCCTGTCCTTCATGCTGGAACTGGACCCGGTTTATGTCGCCGTTCACCAGATCTTCCGATTCGTCACCATGATCCTTTTGCTGCCCTGGGTCACGATCATCGTGCTTGGACGCAAGCAGTCTGACCCCATCCTCTGATTTGTCAGCCGCATTTCGGGCGATGCCTGCGACAATAATGCCAAAATCACAAATCACAGGCCGCTTTTGCCCTGTTCCTCCCCGGCCTTTGGTCGATTCTTGATTTGAATCAACGCACCGCGCCGGGGGGCGTGCACATGGTCTCTCATATCGTTGGCACCTTGTAACGATTGAAAGAACTGGGGCGCTGAAAATGGCAAAATCACATGCCAGAATGATTACGATCGAGGAGGGGTTCTTTGCCCTGTTCCTGACCGTAATTGCATTCGTCTGCCTGATCATTGCAGGCAAAACATTTGACCAAGTGATGGCATTTCACACCGGGATTGGGGCGCTTTTCGCGGCTGCCGGCGTGTTTTACATCTTCAAGAACTATTTCGAGGGGGACCAGCAAGCGGTTCCGCAGGAGATCGACGGAAAGCCGAATTACAACCTGGGACCGATCAAGTTCGCCTCCGTGGCGGCGATGTTCTGGGGTGTCGCAGGCTTCCTGGTCGGACTGATCATTGCAAGCCAGCTGGCATGGCCTGCATTGAACTTCGACCTTCCCTGGACCAATTTCGGCCGTATGCGCCCGCTGCACACCTCCGCGGTGATTTTTGCGTTTGGCGGTAACGTCCTTCTGGCAACGTCCATGTATGTCGTCCAGCGTACCTGCCGTGCGCGGATGCCGGGTGGTGTTCTGCCGTGGTTCGTGGTGCTGGGCTACAACGCCTTCATCGTGATCGCAGGTACCGGTTACCTGCTGGGCGCGACGCAGGGCAAGGAATATGCCGAGCCGGAATGGTATGCTGACCTTTGGCTGACGATTGTATGGGTCGCTTACCTTCTCCTGTTCCTCGGCACGCTCTGGAAGCGCAAGGAGCCGCATATCTATGTGGCGAACTGGTTCTATCTTGCGTTCATCGTCACCGTGGCAATGCTGCACATCACCAACAACCTGACCATTCCGGTGTCGATCTTCTCGACCCAATCGGTCATTGTCTGGTCCGGTGTTCAGGACGCAATGGTGCAGTGGTGGTACGGCCACAACGCGGTGGGCTTCTTCCTGACCGCCGGCTTCCTTGCCATCATGTACTACTTCGTTCCCAAGCGCGCTGACCGGCCGGTTTACTCCTACCGCCTGTCCATCGTGCACTTCTGGGCGCTGATCTTCATCTACATCTGGGCTGGTCCTCACCACCTGCACTACACGGCTCTGCCGCAGTGGGCGTCAACGCTGGGTGCGACCTTCTCGATCATCCTGTGGATGCCGTCCTGGGGTGGCATGATCAACGGCCTGATGACCCTCTCGGGTGCATGGGACAAGCTGCGGACCGATCCGGTTCTGCGCATGATGGTGGTGTCCGTTGCCTTCTACGGCATGTCCACCTTCGAAGGTCCCTTGATGAGCCTTCGCGCCGTGAACTCGCTGTCACACTACACGGACTGGACCATCGGTCACGTTCACTCCGGTGCCCTGGGCTGGGTTGGCTACATCTCCTTCGGAGCTCTGTACTGCCTGATCCCGTGGCTGTGGAACAAGAAGAGCCTGTACTCGCTGAAGCTGGTCGACTGGCACTTCTGGCTGTCCACGATCGGTATCGTTCTCTACATCACCGCGATGTGGGTGTCCGGTATCATGCAGGGCCTGATGTGGCGTGCCTATGACGCTCTTGGCTTCCTTGAGTACTCGTTCATCGAATCCGTAGATGCGATGTACCCGTTCTATGTGATCCGGGCATTGGGTGGCGCACTGTTCGTCGTTGGCGCTCTGATCATGGCTTACAACCTCTGGATGACGGTTCGTCATGGCGAAGCTGAAGAAGCTGACACTGTGCCTGCCGGCTCCCTGGCCGCTGCCGAATAAGGGAGACTAAGAATGTCACTTTGGGCAAAACATGAAGTCTTCGAGAAGAACTCGCTTGTTCTTCTCGTCGGCATCCTCGTGATGGTCGCCATCGGCGGCCTGGTGGAGATCGCTCCGCTCTATTACCTCAAGAGCACGATCGAAAAGACCGAAGGCATGCGTCCGTACACTCCGCTGGAGCTGGCCGGCCGCGAGATCTACATCCGGGAAGGGTGCTACACCTGTCACTCCCAGATGGTGCGTCCGATGCGCGACGAACTGGAGCGCTACGGTCACTTCTCGCTGGCGGCTGAATCCATGTACGACCACCCGTTCCAGTGGGGGTCCAAGCGGACCGGTCCGGATCTGGCTCGTGTCGGCGGAAAATACTCCGACGACTGGCACGTGGCTCACCTTGTAGATCCGCGCTCGGTTGTTCCGACCTCGATCATGCCCGGCTATCCGTTCCTTGCGGAGACCAAGCTGGACACGCGTGAGATCTCGTCCCTGCTGAAGGCCAACTCCATCGTGGGTGTGCCTTACACGGAAGAGCAGATCGCAGAAGCGGCCAAAGACATTATGGGTCAGGCCTCGCCGGATACCGATGCAGCCGACGGCTTTGAAGAGCGTTGGCCGGAGATCGCGATCCGCGACTTCGACGGGAACCCGAAAGCCGTCACCGAGATGGACGCACTCGTCGCCTATCTGCAGATGCTCGGCACTCTCGTGGACTTCTCGATCTACGACAACAAGGCAAACTTGAGGTAGGCGGCGATGAACGAGACATATATGGCCGTGGCAGGTTTCGCGCAGACCTGGGGTCTTCTCTACTTCATGACTCTCTTTGGCATTGTCCTTGCGTATGCTCTCTGGCCGAAAAACGGCGAGAAGTTCGACGATGCCGCACAGATCCCGTTTCGGGAGGAATGATCAATGGCTGACATTCACAACAAGGAAGTCGACAAGCTGTCCGGGGTGGAAACCACCGGTCATGAATGGGACGGGCTGAAAGAACTGAACAATCCGCTGCCGAAATGGTGGTTGTACAGCTTCTATATCTGCATCGTGTGGGCAATCGGCTATTGGGTTCTCTACCCGTCCTGGCCGATGATCAGCGGCTACACCAGCGGTGTACTGGGCAACAGCCAGCGCGCGGATGCAATTGCCGCCTATGAAGCCGGCATCGAGGCCCGCTCGGAGTTTGCCGACAAGATCGTTGCGGCCTCGCTGGAGGAAATCAAGGCGGACCAGAGCCTCCTTGAGTTCGCATCGGCCAACGGCGCAGCGGCCTTCGGTGACAACTGTGCCCCGTGCCATGGCACGGGTGCCACCGGGTTCGAAGGCTACCCGAACCTTCAGGATGACACCTGGATCTGGGGTGGTTCGCTGGACAAGATCCAGACATCGATCCTGTATGGTATCCGCTCTGGTCATGACGAAGCCCATGTCGGTGACATGCCGGCCTTCGGTCGGGACGAACTTCTGTCTCGCGAAGAGATTGATCAGGTTGCAAGCTTCGTGGCTCAAAAGGCTGGTCTTGAGCCCAAGGAAGGCATTGACCTTGCTGCAGGTGAAACGCTCTATGCGGACAACTGCGCGGCCTGCCATGGCGATGACCTGAAGGGCATTCAGGATGTTGGTGCGCCGAGCCTTGTCTCTGCCAACTATCTCTATGGCAAGACGCTGGATGCCATCACGGCCCAGATCCGCAACCCGCGCAACGGCGTCATGCCTGCCTGGGAAGCGCGTCTTGATCCGGCAACCATCAAGTCCCTGACTGTCTACGTCCATTCGTTCGGTGGCGGTCAGTAACTGACAACCGGCGTCGGGGAAGCAATTTCCCGGCGCCGATTTGATGCGGCGCAATGCCTTATGGCTTTAAGGCCGGTATCGCTAGAAGCGTATCCAGGCGAAGTGGATACCGGTTCGCCGTCAGGAAACGCGGCACATCAAATAATTAGGGCGCGTCGAGCAATTCAGTAAAAACGAGACGTGCTCTAAACAAGAGAATTCGACAGGACCGGGGAAGGAGACCGGCCCTGAGATGTTTCAGGATCCTATTGGGGCAGGGTCCGCCAGAGATAAGGACGGACGGCATGGGTTCGCAAACCGAAGCCGGATCAGGTGAACACCCGGAAGAGTGGTTCCAGTCTGCCAAGAAGATCTATCCCATGGCAACCCATGGGCTGTTTCGCAGGATCAAGTGGGGACTGCTGTTCTTCACTCTGGGTATCTACTATTTCCTGCCATTCATTCGCTATGACCGGGGCCCGGACGCGCCCGGACAGGCTGTGCTCGTCGATCTGGAAGGTCGGCGTGCCTATTTCTTCTTCATCGAAATCTGGCCGCAGGAAGTTTATTACCTCACCGGTCTTTTGATCATTGCTGCACTGGCGCTGTTCCTGATGAACGCCATCGCCGGGCGCTTGTGGTGCGGTTATCTGTGCCCTCAAACCGTCTGGACGGACCTTTATCTGTGGGTCGAGCGCAAGGTCGAAGGTGACCGCCGCGAGCGTATTGCCCTGGACAAGCAGCCCTGGACGGCGGGCAAGGTCGCCAAACGCGCCACAAAGCACTTCCTCTGGATCATGATCGCCTGGTGGACCGGCGGCGCCTGGGTGCTCTATTTCAACGACGCCCCGACGCTGGTCTATCAGTTGGCAACGTTTCAGGCGCCGATGATTGCCTATATCTGGATCGGCATTCTGACAGCGACCACCTATCTGCTTGCCGGTTTCATGCGCGAGCAGCTGTGCATATACATGTGCCCGTGGCCGCGCATTCAGGCCGCCTTGACCGATGAAAAGGCCCTCAACGTCACCTATCGCTGGGATCGGGGGGAGCCGCGTGGTTCGCTGAAGCAGAACAAGGCGCTGGAAGCGAAGGGGATGCCAGCTGGCGATTGTGTAGACTGTTATCAGTGCTTTCAGGTCTGCCCGACCGGGGTCGATATCCGAAATGGCCTGCAGCTAGACTGCATCCAGTGCGGCCTTTGCATCGATGCCTGCGACAACATCATGACCAAGGTTGGAAAACCGACGGGCCTGATCGGATATGACACGGACGAGAATATCCAGCGTAGGGTTGAGGGCAAGGAGCCGATCTACAGCATCGTTCGCCCGAGAACGGTGATCTACGCGGCGGTGATCGCGATTGTCGGTGCCATCATGCTCTATGCCCTGCTGACACGGAGCTTCGCGAATATCAGCGTGGTGCATGATCGCAATCCGATCTTTGTCACCCAGAGCGATGGCACGGTGCGTAACGGCTATGCCGTGCGCCTGTCCAACAAGCGCCATCACCTTCGCAATTTCATCCTGCATGTCGAAGGCATGCCGCCGAATGCAAAGGTAGAGGTCGTTGGTGTCGAGATGGTCATAGCCGGTCGCCCGATCATTCCGGTCGGACCGGACACAACCCGGGAAGTCCGGGTTCTGGTGACATCCCCTGTCGGGGCGAAGATGGACCCCAGCACGCCGGTGATCTTCCGCATCACCGATTCCGTGATGGGGGAGGTCGTCACGACCAAGGACTTCTTCAAGGCTCCCTGAGGGAGCTGATAACCGGAGGGCGGGCCCCAAGTCCGCCCCCGTCCAGAACAACAGCGGGGACAGGTCCCGGATGGACCGAACCCTGACACCAATTCCGCTAGGAGCTCAAGATGGCCATGACCCATCCGGACATGCACAGCCCCAAACCCCTCACCGGCAAGAGGGTGCTGCTTTACCTCGTGTCTTTCTTTGCTGTCATCTTTGCGGCAAATGGCGTGTTCCTCTATTTCGCGCTCGGCACGTTCCCCGGTGTGGCTGTCGAAAGCTCCTACAAGGCGGGGCAGGCCTATAACGAGGATATTGCGGCAGCCAAGGCCCAAGGCGCCCGTGCGTGGGATGTGGCAACACATGTTGAACGTCTCGCAGATGGCAGTGCCGAGATCTCCGTCAATGCGCTCGACAAGACCGGGCGGCCGATTTCCGGGCTCGATTTCGCCGCGACCCTTGAGCGTCCGGCCACCGAAAACCTCGACAAGACCGTTCGTCTTCTGGAAGGCGAGGCAGGCAAGTACAGCGGGCTTATTTCCGGCATTGATGCGGGAAACTGGACGCTGAGCCTTGAGGCCAATTCCGGATCGGAACGGGTGTTCCGCTCGCAAAACCGCGTTTATCTCGCGCAATAGGGTGTGTTATGACCGTGCATATGCGCGATTGGGATGCCTTTATCACTCCCGGCAAGGATGGCAACGCCCATATGGATCTGGCCGTGGAGGGGATTACCTGTGCTGCCTGCATGGGTGAGATCGAACGCGGCCTGTCCCGCTTGCCGGGAATCGCCAAGGCCCGTGTCAATCTGACCTCGCACCGGCTTGCAGTCGACTGGGATCAGTCTGCAACGGCCGCCGATGACATTGTCAGCGAATTATCGCGCCTCGGTTATACCGCGCATCCCTTTGACCCGGCCAGCGCCCGCGAGCGCAAGGACAAGACCGGCCAGATGTTGCTGCGGGCCATGGCCGTTTCCGGCTTTGCCAGTATGAACATCATGCTCCTGTCCATTTCGGTCTGGTCTGGCAATGTCACCGACATCACACCCGAGACCCGGGATCTGTTTCACTGGGTATCTGCGCTCATTGCGCTTCCCACCGTCGTCTATGCCGGCCGTCCCTTCGCCTATAGCGCGTTCAAGGCCATCCGGTCTGGCCGCCTGAACATGGATGTGCCGATCACCATCGGCGTTTCTCTGGCGGTTATCCTGTCGCTGGTCCAGACGATCCAGCACCACAGCCATGCCTATTTTGAATCGGCAGTGATGCTGCTGTTCTTCCTTCTTGTCGGGCGCTACCTTGATCACAACATGCGCGGCAAGACCCGTTCCTTTGCGGAGAATATCGCCGCATTGAAGGCGGAAGTAGCCGCCCGAATTGGCGATGATGGCCTTGTTCGGGAAGTGCCCTTGTCCAAGATCGTCACCGGCGATCTCGTTCTGGTCGCCGCGGGCGAGCGCGTTCCTGTCGATGGCGTGGTCGAGGATGGTCGATCCGAGATCGACCAGAGCCTTGTCACCGGTGAAAGCGTACTTGTTCCGGTAACCGCCGGTGAACGGGTCTATGCAGGGACCGTCAATGGTGACGGGCCGCTGAAGGTTCGGGTCTCGGCAGAAACCGGCGCAACCCTTCTGGACGAGGTCAACCGTCTGCTGGAGACCGCTGCTCAGGCAAAGTCGCTTTATGTCCGGCTGGCTGATCGGGCCGCGCAAATGTATGCGCCGCTGGTCCACACGGCCGCAGCACTTACGTTCCTTGGCTGGACACTTTGGGGCCTTGGTTGGCAGCCATCGCTTGTCATCGCCATTTCCGTTCTCATCATCACCTGTCCCTGCGCGCTTGGCCTTGCTGTTCCTGCTGTTCAGGTGGTCGCCTCCGGTCAATTGTTCCGGGCAGGCATCCTGCTCAACTCGGGCGATGCCATCGAGCGTCTTTCGGATGCGGACATGATCGTGTTCGACAAGACAGGAACCCTGACATCGGCGGAAGCCGAGTTCTGCGAGGCGTTGGACCTCAAGGATCCGGCAGTGGCTCTCGCCGGTCGTCTGGCGCTCTCAAGCCGCCATCCGCTGTCGCAGGCCATGGTGAAGGCCACCCATGCAATGGTGCCATTCGATATGGTCCAGGAAGTCAGTGGGGCAGGGATCGAGGCCGAAGTTGATGGCAAGGTCCTGCGTCTTGGCAGCCCTGCCTTTTGCGGCGCGGATGACAAGATGCTTGAGACAGCGCTGGCGGCTCACCCGGGCGCGTCCTTGCTCGGGGTCCGCTATGGTGAGGATCTGCGCCTCTTGCCCTTGCGCCAGCAAATCCGCCCGGATGCCAAGAATGTGGTCGCGGATCTGAAGGCGCGTGGCTACGGGATTGAAATCCTCTCCGGCGACCAGACCGGCGCGGTCGAGAGTGTCGCGCGCGAGCTTGGAATTGATGCTTGGACAGCCGGGGTCAAGCCTGCCGACAAGATCGCCCGCCTTGAGGAGCTGAAAGCCGAAGGGCGCAAGGTCCTGATGGTCGGCGATGGCCTCAACGACGCACCGGCGCTTGCTGGTGCCTATGTGTCGCTGTCACCGGTCACCGCTGTGCATCTCAGTCAGGCCGCCGCAGATGCCGTCTTCCTCGGAAACAAGTTGTCACCTGTGGCCGATGCCTTGCGGATTTCGATCCGGGCGCGCAATGCGATTGAACAGAACCTCTGGATTTCGGCGATCTACAATGTCATCGCCGTGCCGATTGCCGTCGCGGGCTTCGTGACGCCGCTTGTTGCTGCGGTGGCCATGTCGCTGTCGTCGGTCGCTGTCACAGCCAATGCCCTGCGATTGCGTTGGGGTGATACCTCGAAATCTGTTATATAGGACCTCACGGGCAATTGGCCCAGGTTTGGAAACTTGGCACATGGACGTACTGCTCTACCTCATCCCGATCGCATTGCTGCTGGGGCTCCTCGGTCTCGTGGCCTTCCTCTGGTCGCTCAAGACAGGTCAGTATGATGATCTGGAGGGCGCGAAGTGGCGTATCCTGCAGGATGACGATCTCTAGACAGGCAAGGGTTCTGACAAAGGGACCTGCCGGATGATTGAAGATGAAGTGAGGGGCATGTCGAGTGCCCCTTTTTCGTCTGGGCGATGATACGTTAGATATCGATTTCAATCAAAAAGTGCATATTTCAGAAATCCAATCTTTTCGTGATTATTTCCGAGTTTCTCGCCGAAATGCGGGCAATTTCGTTCGGTAAAATTACCGTAGTGACGATTTACTGTTTCTTTTACGTTTTCGGATTAAATAGCTGAGACAGCACGCTTTGTGGGTCATTTTGTTTTATTTAGAAAGGGAAGAAGAAGACGGTTATTTGGTAGAAGTTACAATTAAATACCGTGGAAACACTAACCCTCTTTTTAGAAGTTCATGACACTAATAAGACGAAACAAGGAGGGATTTGTGAGTTTGGACTTGGCCTCACTGACATTTTTGTTGGTGGAAGACAGCGCATACATGCGTACGATCATTCGTACGATGCTTCAGGGGTTCGGCGCACGCCGGATTGTTGAGGCAGAAGATGGTGCGTCCGGTCTTGAGGCCATGGATCGCGCAAATCCCGATATTCTAATCCTCGACTGGGTTATGCCCATTCTGGACGGCGCGGATATGGTGCGCATGATACGCTCACCCAACAATCCGTTCGCCTATATCCCGATCATCATGGTGACTGCGCATACAGAGCGCAGCCGCATCGTGGAAGCCCGCCGACTGGGTGTTCACGAGCTTCTGTCCAAACCTATCTCGGCAAAGGCGCTTTATCAGCGTGTTTCCAGCGTGATCCTGCAGCCGCGGGACTTCATCAAGACCGGCTCTTATTTTGGTCCGGCTCCGCGTGAAATCCGCAACCGTCAGAAGATCTGGCAGGGAGCGCCCGGGCAAAAGGGCAAGGAAGAGAATTCGGAAGCCTCGGCAGGCTAGGCACCTGCCAATTCACCGATTGACCGACCCAGCCACATCAGGCGGCGAGAGTGTCCTGATGACGCGTGTCCTGCATCTGGCTAGCCATTCCGGCCAGAGCGGATACGAATTCGGGAACAAGATCGAGGTCCAGGGTATAATTGTCGATCAGGAACTGGATCAGCAGGTTACTGTCCAGATGCTCGTACCCTTCAATGGCCGCAAGAAATTCGTCCAGACTTGTGAGTGATTTACGAACCTTGACCATTTCCACACGCCATCCTTCCGAACTGTTTTGGCTATGCCGAAACATCACGGATTATGGTTAATTTTAACTAAATGAGTTTTCCCTTCACCTGCGGCGGAACGCAAGTTGAAATCCACATTATTCAGTGTTTATTGTTTGCCGCTCGTATTCACGATACGAGTCGAAGCCGATGGAAGCTTCAAGAATGAGCGAAGGCGTGTAGAGAGGCCATGAGTCAGACTGTTTTTGTCATAAACGGACCGAATTTGAACCTGCTTGGCCTGCGGCAACCCGAAATCTATGGTTCGGAAACGCTGGCTGATGTGGAAGAGCGTTGCGTTAAGCTTTCAAAAGATCTTGGGTTGGCGCCCAAATTCTTCCAGAGCAACGCGGAGCATGAGATCATCGACCTGATCCACAAGGCCCGCCATGAAGCTGCGGCCATTGTGATCAACCCTGCAGCCTATTCTCACACATCTGTTGCGATCTTTGATGCGTTGAACACCTTTGATGGCATTGTTCTGGAGGTTCATATCTCCAACATCCATGCCCGCGAAGCGTTCCGTCATCATTCTTTCGTGTCTGCGCGTGCAGAAGGCGTCATTGCAGGCTTCGGCACGCAAGGATATGAACTGGCCTTGTTGCGGCTTGCCCGACTGCTGAACAGGTCCGGGGCCTGAACCAAGGGCTCCTGTTCACCGATTAGGCTATTTCCCGACAAAGGGGATACCGGTTCGCCGTTTGGAAATGCTCCAGGTGGCCAGCGCCAAATAATGCGCTGGTCACGATGATCTTTTGAGGTTGGGATCAGTATCCAGAGCCGCGAACAAATTCGCTAACCACCGTCTTCGCCAGTATCTTCACGTCCAGAAGCATGGACTGGTTCTCGATATACTCCAGGTCATATTCGAGACGCATCTTGGCGGCATGCGGGTCTGTTGTCTCACCGCGCCAACCCTTGACCTGAGCCAGGCCTGTAATGCCCGGCAGAACCCGATGGCGGGCCATGTAGCGCTGGTCAAATTCCTCATAGGGAACACCTGCGGCCAGCATTCCTGGGACGTGCGGGCGTGGCCCGACGAGCGACATGTCGCCTCGTATGACGTTCAGGAGCTGCGGCAGTTCGTCAAAATTCGTTCGTCTCAGGAACCGTCCAACGGGGGTGACGCGGGGATCATCCTTCGTTGTCTGCTGGCGCCCGCTTTCATCGCAGGCATCCAGATACATTGTCCGGAACTTGTAGGTCCGGAAGGTGCGTCCGAACAGGCCGTAGCGATGCTGGTGAAAGAGAACAGGGCCCTTGCTTGTCAGCTTGATGGCAATGGCAATGCCCAGCAGCAGTGGCATCAAGAGTGCCGTGCCGAACAGGGCCAGAACGAGATCGAAAGTCCGCTTGAAAGGTCTGCGCTGGCTTCTGCGACCAAGGCTGCCAGCCCGCTGCACCTGAAAGTCCCGATAGCCGAGGGGGGTCGGTGACGAGTCCCACAATTTCAAAAGATGCCCACTGGCAGAAATGCCAGGTGTCTTCTTTTCATATGTCAAATACTCGTCCGACATTTACTGGTCTCGTCAGAGCCTCACTCGTCCCTGCAACCTCTATACACCGGACTGGGTGGTCGACGCCAAGGATTAGTTTACAAAGGGTTAATAGGGGAGGTTTGACGATATGTATACAAATGATTGAAAAATTCCCCAACGCAAGCAGCTGCGCCGGGGAGAAGTTTGTATAGTAAGTTTGAAGAACAGGGATGACGTTGCGTAAATATGCGCAAGTCAGAAACGTCAGTATGCGCGCCCGATGCTGGTGTAGTTGAAGCCGCGCTCGATCATGTAGTCCGGTTCATAGATATTGCGGAGATCAATGACGTTCGGCTGCTTGAGCGACGACTTCATCCGGTCAAGGTCGAGAGCGCGGAACTGATCCCATTCGGTCACGATCACAACCGCATCGGAGTTCTCGATTGCGTGGTAAGGACCATCACAGAAGAGGACGTCCGACATCACTTGTTCGGCTTCTTTCATGCTTGCCGGATCATAGGCGCGGATCCTGGCACCAGCCTTCTGCAGCCTTGAAACGATCTCGATGGAAGGGGCCTCGCGCATGTCGTCCGTGTTTGGCTTGAATGCCAGACCAAGAAGGGCAATCGTCTTGCCGGAGACATCGCCACCGAGGAACTCGATCACCTTGTCAGCCATGCGGCCCTTGCGCCGGTTGTTGACCTCAATCACCGAATTGACGATATCCAGATCGACATTTGCGTCCGCACCGATCCTGGCAAGCGCCAGCGTGTCTTTCGGGAAACACGAGCCGCCATAGCCCGGTCCGGCATGCAGGAACTTTGCGCCGATCCGGTTGTCGAGGCCGATCCCGCGCGAGACTTCCTGCACATTGGCGCCCACCTTTTCGCAAAGGTCGGCGATTTCATTTATGAAGGTGATCTTCACGGCAAGGAAGGCGTTGGCCGCGTATTTGATCAGCTCGGACGTGCGGCGCTTGGTGACGATGATCGGCGTTTCGTTGAGATAAAGCGGGCGGTAAAGCTCTCGCATCACCTTGACGGCGGCATCGCTGTCCGTGCCGACGACAACGCGATCCGGGCGTTTGAAGTCGTTGATGGCAGCGCCTTCGCGCAGGAACTCCGGATTGGAGACAACCGCGAACTTCGCGTCCGGGTTCGTCCGGGCAATGATGGCTTCGACTTCATCCCCCGTGCCGACCGGAACGGTGGACTTGTTGACGATGACCGTGAAGCCCTCGATCAGGCCCGCAATTTCCTCGGCAGCCGCATAGACATAAGTGAGGTCCGCATGGCCATCACCGCGCCGTGTCGGTGTGCCGACGGCGATGAAAACCGCATCGGCGTTTTTCACTGCCTCGGTCGGGTCTGTGGTGAAGAACAGGCGTTCTTCGGCAACGTTCTTGGCAACCAGCTGCTGGAGGCCCGGCTCGTAGATCGGGATATCTCCGGCATTGAGAGCGTCGATCTTGTCGACTGCCTTGTCGATACAGGTGACAGTATGGCCGAAATCGGCAAAGCAGGCTCCTGAAACAAGGCCGACATATCCGGTGCCAATCATTGCAACGCGCATGGATTCAAATCCCAATTCCTGATGGCGAGCCAACGGAAAAACGGACTCACCTCACTCACTTCATGCCGTGCCCATAACACAGGCAAATGACGCGCACCACCTCAAGGCGATGTTACGGTCAGGACAAAGGGTTGCGAGAGGCTCCGGGGGCGGCGGGAACGCGGCTTGCAAAACCGAAAGGCACTTGGCAGAACTGACGCATATTGCATTCTTCCCGAGGTCAGCATGTCGCACGCTCCCCGCTTCCCATGGTCAGGCCAGAACAGCGAAACTCGCCTTGAGGCGAGCCTTGCCCGTCTGGAGGCAGAAGCAACCGCGTCTGCGGTCTTCACGAAAGCCCTGCCGGATCGTGCCCGCACGCAAGCCAAGGCAGCAGCTGCCAAGGCCTCACCCTTGTCTGGCGCCCTGATCAGCGTGAAGGCGTTGTTTGACGTGAAGGGGGAAACGACGACAGCCGCGGCCAAGGTGCTGCAGAACGAAGCACCGGCCAGTGCGGATGCGCCTGCCATTGCCCGTTTGGATGATGCCGGAGGCGTTTTTGTTGGCATCACCAACATGTCTGAATTTGCCTATTCTGGCCTCGGCCTCAATCCCCATTACGGGACGCCGCACAATCCGACCTATCCTGGATGCGTGCCCGGCGGATCGACAAGTGGCGGAGCAGCGTCCGTAGCTCAGGGGCTTGTCGATATCGCCATTGGCAGCGACACCGGCGGATCCTTGCGCATTCCGGCGGCCTTTTGCGGGATTACCGGGTTCAAGCCAACGCAAGCCTCGGTTTCGAGGGAAGGCGGCAAGCCCTTGTCCGACAGTCTGGACAGTTTCGGTCCGATGGCGAGGACTGTTGCCGAGTGTGAACTCGTCTGGCAGATGATGGCAGGTCAACCTGTCGTACCTTCAGAACCTGCCAAGGCCCGTCTTGTTGTCCCGCGCAATTTCGGCTTCTCCGAGATGGATGAGGTCATCGCCGATGGCTTTGAGGATCTGCTGGTTCAGCTGCGCGATGTCGGCTTTGAGATCGTGGAGCGCGATCTTGAGTGCATTTCGCTCTATGAGCAGGTGCCGCCCTGGCACATGACATCCGTAGAATCACGGGCGCATTATGAGGCCCTCTTTCAGACCGCAGCCGACCAGATGGATCGCCGTGTCCATTCCAGAATGGCGCGAGCAAATGAAATCTCGGCCGTCGAATATCGCCAGACGATCAATCGTCGCCAGAAATTGATTGCAGCATTCCGTGAGGAGCTGGGGGATGATCTCCTGATCCTGCCCACAACGCCGATCCTGCCACCAAGACTGGAGGCGGTGACGGACGATGCGGATTTCAACCGCCTCAACCTTCTGGCCCTGCGCAATCCTTCGCTCGCAAACGTGACCGACGCCTGTTCGATTGCCATGCCCTACAAGAACGATGGCCACACGCTCAGCGTGATGCTGGTCGCCAAGGGTGGTTCGGACCAGAAGCTTCTGGCCGTTGCCAAAACCGTTGAAGCAGCGCTCCCTCAGGCTGAGTGACGCTTCTTATCCCTCGTTTGGGGCATAGCTCGCCGGATCGACCATTTCTGGCCGACCGGTGAGGGAGAGCCTTGCCTTGCGAGGGGCGATTTCCGAGATCACCTTGCCGCCTTTCACAACGCTAAGCCGTGTTGCCTTCAGGCGGATGGCCTCGATGCTGTCGCGGGCCTGCAGCAGAACGAAGTCCGCCTTGCCGCCCTTTTTCACCCCGTATCCGTCCAGCCTCATGGCTTTTGCCGGATGCGAAGTCACGCACTCGAAACAATAGCGGATGTCATCGCGGCTGGTCATTTGCGCCACATGCAGCCCCATGCTGGCGACCTCCAGCATGTCGCCGGAGCCCATCGAGTACCAAGGGTCCATCACGCAGTCATGGCCGAAGGCAACGTTGACCCCATAGGATCTGAGTTCAGGAACCCGTGTCTGTCCCCGGCGCTTGGGGTAAGTGTCGTGCCGCCCCTGCAAGGTGATGTTGATCAAGGGGTTGGCAATCGCATGCACCTCGGCTTCGGCAATCAGTGGCAGGAGCTTGGAGACATAATAATTGTCCATGGAGTGCATGGAAGTGAGATGCGAGCCAGCCACACGGCCATGCAGTCCAAGGCGTTGTGTTTCATAGGCCAGCGTCTCGATATGCCGGGACATTGGATCGTCGGTCTCATCGCAATGCATGTCGACCATCAGGCCGCGTTCGGCAGCAATCTCGCACAGTCTTTTGACAGAGCGTGCCCCGTCTTCCATGCTGCGCTCGAAATGCGGAATCCCGCCGACAATATCGACGCCCATGTCGAGCGCGGTGAGAAGGTTCTTCTCCGCATTGGGTGAGCGATAGAGGCCGTCCTGCGGAAAGGCGACCAACTGAAGGTCAATGTAGTCCTTCACCTTCTCGCGCACTTCCAGAAGGCCCTTCACGCCCGTGAGACGATCATCACAGACATCCACATGGGTGCGGATGGCGAGCAGTCCCTGTGAAACGGCCAGATCGCAATATCTCAGCGCCCGTTCGACAACGGCCTCAACGGTGAGGATCTCCTTCAGCTCACCCCACAGCGCGATGCCTTCCAGCAGGGTGCCGCTCTTGTTCATGCGCGGCAGGCCAAGCGAGAGAGTTGCATCCATATGGAAGTGGCTGTCGACAAAGGGGGGCGACACAAGTTGCCCGGCGGCATCAATCACCTTGCCAGCCTCAGCCGTGATCCCGGCCTCCACAGCCTCGATCCGCCCGTTCAGGCAGGCGATATCAATCCCTGTGCGCCCATCCGGCAGGTTTGCGTTCTTGACGATCAGATCAAAACTCATGAGTGCCTCACGGGGTTATCGCTGGCCGCGGAAATAGGGAACAAGCATGGCGCGCGGATAGTCGGCCTTTCGGGCCACGATGATCAACGCGAGGATGGAGAGGATATACGGCATCATCAGGAACACTTGCCCCGGAATGAAACTGCCAACTTCCGTTTGCAGGCGCACTTGAAAGGCGTCGAACGCCCCAAACAGAAGCGCGCCGATCAGCGCCTTGCCCGGTCGCCAGGAGGCGAACACGGTCAGCGCAATGCAGATCCAGCCGCGTCCGTTGACCATGCCGAAGAAGAAAGCGTCAAAGGCGGACATGGTCAAAAACGCTCCGCCCAGCGCCATGATGGCCGAGCCGACAACAACTGCGCCAATGCGAAGGCCGTAGACCGAAAGCCCCTGCGATTCGACCGCAGACGGATTGTCGCCCACGGCGCGGATCGCAAGGCCGAGGGGCGTGCGGTAGAGCACATAGCCGGTCACGCCGACCAACAGGAGCGCAAGGATCGTCAGCGCGGTCTGCTGAAACAGGACGGTGCCGATGAACGGAAGATCTGAGAGCCCTGGAATATTCAGCGGCTGAAACGCCTCGATCCGGGGAGGGGAGGACACTTCCGGCAGCGCTGTCCGGTAGATGAAATAACTCAGCGACGTCGCAAAGAGGGTGACGCCGACCCCCGACACATGCTGCGACAGGCCGAGGGGGACGGTCAGGATGGCATGGATGAGCCCGAAAAAGGCTCCGGCAAGTGCAGCGACCATCACGCCGCCCCAGAGCCCGGCACCAAGCCAGACGGCCATCCAGCCCGCCATGGCACCTGCGGTGAAGATGCCCTCAATGCCAAGGTTCAAGACCCCGGCGCGTTCGCAGATCAGGGCACCGATCACGCCGAAGATGAGCGGGGTCGCGATGCGAAGCGCTGCAGCCCAGAAATTGGCTGCCAGGAGGATGTCGAGAATGTCGCTCATTCGGCGGCCTCCTGCACTGTTTTCACGCCGACAAAGCGCACCTTGAACCTGAGAAAGAGACCGGAAACCAACACACATAACAGCGCCATGGCCACGATCAGATCCGCCAGATAGTTCGAAACGCCGGTCGCCCGCGACATGGAATCCGCACCGACAAAAATGCTGGCGATGAAAAGCGCTGCGAAGATCACGCCAATCGGCGAGAGACCGGCAAGCATGGCAACGACGATGCCCGTGTAGCCAAACCCGGGAGAAATATCGGCGGTGAGATAGCCTTTCAGACCTGCAACTTCGCCAACGCCGGCAAGACCCGCCAGTGCGCCTGAAAGCAGGCCGACACGGATGAAGGTGGCGGTGACCGGCATACCTGCGTGCCGGGCAGCGGCCGCGTTTTCGCCAACCGCCCGGATTTCAAATCCCCAGACGGTGCGTTTCATCAGGAAATAGACGCCAAGTGCGGCCACCAGCGCAATGATGAGACCGGCATGGATGCGCATGCGCGCCATGAGCTTTGGCAACGCAGCTTCATCCGTAATGGGTTCGGACTGCGGCCAGCCCATGCCCATCGGATCCTTCATCGGGCCTTCCAGCATCATCTGGACAAACAGGATGATGACAAAATTCAAGAGCAGCGTCGTTACCACTTCATCGACACCAAGCCGTGTCTTCAAAAGGGTCGGTCCGAGCATGACAAGACCACCCGCCAGCGCCCCGGCAAGGACCACAGCCGGGATCTGAATGAAAGCGGGGCCACCGATAAGGCCGGTGCCAACTGCGACCGCCGCCAGAGCGCCCGCATAAAGCTGACCTTCCGCGCCGATGTTCCACAGCTTGGCCTTGAAGGCCACCGCTGCCGCCAGACCGGTGAGGATGAGCGGCGTGGCCCGGGTCAGCATCTCGGTAAAGGCAAAGGGCGAACCGAAGGCGCCCTTGATCATCAATCCATAGGCGGAAAAGACGTTGAGGCCCGCAAAGGCCATGGGAATAGCGGCCAGCAGAAGCGCGGCAACGGCAGCGATAACCGGCAACAGGACAAGGCGACCAAGGGAGGCCGGTTCTCTGGGTTCAAAACGGATCATGCTGCATCTGCCCCGCTGTGTCCGGCCATGCGAAGGCCCAATGTGCTGCGATCGAGGGTTTCAGTGGGATCAGCTTCCGACAGATGGCCGCGATGGATCACCGCAATCCGGTCGGAAAGTCGCATCAGTTCATCAAGGTCTTCAGAAATCAGGATGACACCCGCGCCGCGTGCGCGCGCTTCCAGAAGGCGGCGGTGAACGTCGGCTGTCGCACCGACATCAAGGCCACGCGAGGGCTGGGCAGCGAGCACCACTTGAGGTGCGCCGTCGAGGGTTCGGGCAAGCACGATCTTTTGAATGTTTCCGCCTGACAGGAGCCGGGCAGGGCTTTCCTCGCTTTGGCAGCGAATGTCGTAGGCTTTGATCGCCGCTCGTGCCCGCTCCTTCATGGCAGCAAAGCGCAGCAGCCCGAACCGCTGGTTCTCCGGCTTTCGAACGCTTTCTGATGCCAGATTTTCCCAGACGGTCATGGTGCCGACAATGCCATCATGATGCCGGTCCTCAGGGATGCGGGCGATGCCGTTATCGATCATCACCCGTGCATTGGCATGGCTGAGATCAACGGAACCAAGTTTGATGGTTCCTCGCTCGGGACGTTCCACACCGGAAATCACCTTCGCCAGCATCGTCTGGCCGTTGCCGGAGACACCGGCGATACCGAGAATTTCGCCGCTCTTGAGCGTCAGGGAGACGCCTTCAATGGCATTACGGCCCTGGCCTGCCCAAATGCCGTTGAGGACAAACAACGGCGCGCCCGGCTCTTGAGGGGGGCGGATTGTCTCGCTGACCTTGGCACCAACCATCAGTTCGGCAAGCTGGCGCTGGTCGCAACCGCCTGTGGGCAGATCGGCGACCTTTTTGCCCAAACGCAGCACGGCAATCCGGTGGGAAGAGGCCAAAACCTCTGCCAGCTTGTGCGATATGAAGATGATGCCGAGGCCGCTGTCGGAGAGCTTCTTCAAGGTCTGGAATAGTGTATCGGATTCCTGCGGCGTCAGAACTGCCGTGGGTTCATCGAGCACCAGAACGCGTGCATCCCGGTAAAGCGCCTTCAGGATTTCCACGCGCTGTTTTTCACCCACCGAGAGGCTCGATATGCGGATATCGAGATTGACGGTGAGGCCTGAGCGCTCCATCAGGCTCTCAAGCTTTGAGCGGGCTTGCCTGCGGCTAACACGGGCGGCGAACAAGGGCTCGGTGCCCAGAATGATGTTGTCAAAGGCCGACAGGTTCTCGGCCAGCGTAAAATGCTGGTGCACCATGCCAATGCCGGCTTCCAGCGCCGCATGGGGAGAGCCGGGTTCCAGCGCAACAAGCCCGCCGTTTCCGTCTCCAACTTGAACCGTTCCCTCGTCTGCCACGTAGTGCCCGAAGAGAATGTTCATGAGCGTTGTCTTACCGGCACCGTTTTCGCCCAGCAGCGCAAGGATTTCGCCCTGGCGAAGGTCGAGGCAGACGTCTTCATTCGCGGTGAGTGAGCCGAAGCGTTTTGTAATGCCGGTCAGTTGCAGGACAACAGGACGAGTAGAGGCGTCGGAAGCCATCAGGGTCTCCGCAATGTCGGAAATATCAGGAGAGGTGGATCGGCAGCACAGGCCGCCGATCACAGGGTCTCTTGCAGTCGTTACATGGTCGACTTGGGTTCCGTGTCGTTCACGTTCACCCGGAAGAGGCCGCCAAGAATGTCCTGCTCCTTGGCCTTGGCCGCAGCAACAGCTTCAGCGGATGCAAGGCTTTCGTCGACGACGAAGCTGCCGCCGCCATAGCCCATGAAGCTGTAGGGGCCGTAATCGGCAGGCTCGAAGTTCCCGGCCTTGACGGCTGCAATTGCCTTGTCGATTGTCGGTTCCATGTGCCACAGGGCGGAAGACAGGATGGTGCCCGGATAGTCACCGGCCGTGTCGATCACGTTGCCGATGGCCAGAATGCCCTTTTCCTTGGCCGCGTCAGACACGCCGAAACGCTCGGCGTAGAGAATGTCCGCACCCTTGTCGATCATTGCAAAGGCGGATTCCTTGGCCTTGGGCGGGTCATACCAGGAGTTGATGAAGGTCACGAGGAACTTCACATCCGGATTGACCTCGCGTGCCCCGTCCATGAAGGCATGCATCAAGCGGTTCACTTCCGGAATGGCGTAGCCGCCAACCATGCCGATCACGTTGGACTTGGTGGTGCTGCCCGCGATCATGCCAGAGAGATAGCTCGGCTCGTGGATCCAGTTGTCGAAGACAGAGAAGTTCGGCTTGGCAGCCCCGAAGGACGACCCCATCAAAAATGCGGTGTCAGGATATTCCGCAGCCACCTTGCGCGCCGCCCGCTCCACGGCAAAGGCTTCACCGACAACCAGGTTCATGCCCTGTTCGGCATATTCGCGCATGACACGCTCATAGTCGGTGTTGGCAACGTTTTCGGAGAACGTGTAGGTGATCTCGCCCCGTGCCTCGGCAGCTTTCAGCGCCTTGTCGATGCGGCTGACCCATTGCTGCTCAACAGGCACCGTGTAGATCGCTGCGACCTTGATAGGGTCCGCTGCGAAGCTGGGCTGGAGTGAAAGTCCAAATGCGGTGGTCGCGGCCACGGCCGCCGTCAGAAAGGCCCGGCGGTGCCAGGAACCCTGTTTGATATGCGCCATTGGAATCCCCTGGAGTGTGATTTTTTACACCTTCAAGAGGATCACAGTTCCAACGTGCTCACAAGTTGGTCAGCCCACGTTACGGCTAAAATTTTGAACAATTGGAAAAATTTTTTGATCAGGAAATGGTCACATCCATCTCTTGCGTTCATGCAACCACTGAAAATGCAGCCTTTGATAGGGTATTTGAAAATTTGTGCTGGCGGTGAAAAAAACAGCACAGCACAGGTGTCCGACGAATAGAGCATGCACAGAGGGTAACGCTTGGTCTTTTCGTCTAATTAGGTAGTACTACCGGGTACAGGGGCCTGCAAATTGGCTAAAAGGCAGCGATTTTGGAAGAGATCCCGGATATCCTCATGTCATCCTCCGCACACCCGGTTCCCCTGTCTGATGCCGATCTGATCGACCGCTTTCGCGACATTGTTGGCAAAGGCCATGTCCTGACCGGCGCCCGCGCCACGGAGCGCTTTCGCCGCGGTTTCAGGTCCGGTGAGGGGGAGGCGTTATGTGTCATCCAGCCCGGCACCTTGCTGGAGCAGTGGAAGGTGCTTGAAGCCTGTGTTGCAGCAGACAAGATCGTCATCATGCAGGCAGCCAATACCGGGCTCACCGAGGGCTCTACGCCGTCGGGAACCTATGACCGCGATGTCGTGCTGATCAACACGCGCAGGATGGACAAGATCGTGCCGCTGAATGACGGAGCGCAGGTGCTGGCCTTTCCGGGTGCGACTCTGTTCGGGCTCGAAAAGTTGCTTGCCCCGCTTGGCCGCGAACCTCACTCGGTCATCGGCTCGTCCTGCATCGGGGCTTCGATCATCGGTGGTGTTTGCAACAACTCCGGCGGCTCTCTGGTGGAACGCGGCCCGTCTTATACGGAGCTGGCGCTCTTTGCCCAAAAGCAGGCAGACGGCAGCCTGAAGCTCGTCAATCATCTTGGGCTGGAGCTTGGAGAAACGCCGGAAGAAATCCTCTCCAATCTGGAAAAGGGTACATTCGAACGAGCAGCCCCCGACACGAACCGCAAGGCTTCCGCGACCGACTATGCCGGTGAAGTTCGCAATGTCGATGCGCAGACACCAGCGCGGTTCAATGCCGACAAGAAACGTTTGTATGAGGCATCGGGCTGTGCGGGCAAACTCGGTGTGTTTGCAGTCCGGCTGGACACCTACAAAAAACCTGCCGCGCAAAAGACCTTTTACATCGGAACCAACAGCGAAGCGGACCTGACAGAGCTTCGCCGCGATATCCTCGCCAACTTCGAAACCCTTCCCGTTTCGGCAGAATACATGGAACGTGAGGTGTTCGACATCACCGAGCGCTATGGCAAGGACACGGTGATGATGATCGACTGGCTGGGAACGGACCGCCTGCCGATGTTCTTTGCGCTGAAAGGGGCTGTCGATGCCTATCTGCGCAATGTGCCGGGTCTGTCGAACCTGACAGACCGGGTGATGCAGCTGGTCTCGCGGATCACGCCAAACATCCTGCCCAGACGCATGCGCGACTTTCGCGGTAGATACCGGCATCATCTGATCCTGAAGATGCGGGATGGCGGCATCGAGGAAGCGTCCAGCTATCTGAAAACCCACTTCGAGGGCCGGGACGGTGACTTCTTTGAATGCACGGACCGGGAGGCCAAGATCGCTGGTCTTCACCGCTTTGCGGCAGCCGGGGCCGCCGTGCGCTACATGGCGATCCACAGAAACGAGGTGGAGGACATTCTGGCCCTCGATATCGCTTTGCGCCGCAATGATCGGGAATGGTACGAGCGCCTGCCGAAGGAGATCGAGGACAAGCTCGTCTCCAAACTCTACTACGGCCATTTCATGTGCCATGTCCTGCATCAGGACTATATCGTGAAAAAGGGCAATGACCCGAAGGCTCTGAAGGCAGACATGCTGAAGATCCTGGATCAGCGCGGCGCGGAATATCCGGCTGAACACAATGTCGGTCACCTTTATCCGGCAAAACCGGCTCTTGCCGAGCACTACCGCTGCTGCGATCCGACCAACTCCTTCAATCCGGGCATCGGGAAGATGTCGAAGCGGAAGGACTATGCCTGAGCCCGTTCGGGGCGTGTGTGTTCTTTTCGCCTCAGAGTGAAACTGCCTGCTCACTTGGGCGAATATTTGCCATAAAATGAGTTGCCATCGATCAGATTCGGCGTGTTTAGTGCCGACAACCCGAATGGGAATTGTTTATTGGTTTTGATCCTCTGGGGCAGATAGCCGGGAGGGGCGACGCAAAGTCGTCATTGGGGAGAAGGTACGAATGGCCGGAAATCTGAGCCGACGCGGTTTCTTGTTGGGAATGCCCCTGTTTCTGGCAGCCTGCCAGAGCCAGTCCGGAGCGACTTTGCAGGCGGGACTGAAACCGCTTGAAGACGGTACGCCGGATTATGCAACCGCCTATGCGCCGGTTCGGGACGGCGGGTTCTCACTGCCAGCCATCAAGTACCAGAATTTCGATCCGAAATACTTGCGTCAGACCGTGTTCTATCCCTCGCGCTATCCGTCTGGGACGATTGTCGTCGATCCGAAGAAGAAGTTCCTCTACCTGATCCAACCCGGTGGTCGCGCCATCCGCTATGGCATTGGCGTTGGTCGCGCCGGCTTTGCCTGGAATGGCGAGGCGGTCATCAAGGTCAAGCAGGAGTGGCCGAAATGGTTCCCGCCTGCGGAAATGATCGAGCGTGACCCGAAACTCGCCAAGTGGAAGGACGGCCAGCCCGGCGGTCCGTCCAATCCGATCGGCGCACGCGGTCTTTATCTGTGGCAGGGCAACAAGGACACGCTCTACCGCATTCACAGTACCAACGCGCCAAGCAGCATCGGCACGAACGCGTCCAGCGGCTGTATCCGCATGTGGCATCAGGACATTATCGACCTCTATGACCGGGTCCCGGTCGGCACGAAGGTCATCGTTCTGGGGTAACGAAGCTTCAAATGTGGAGCAGTCGGGCGTTAGGAAACTGAAGCGCCCGTATTGCTTCATGATCCCGGCTTGTTGCGATCCTGACACCATGATCTGCCTGACACCATGATCTGAAG
Source organism: Roseibium sediminis (assembly GCF_008711325.1). Classification (GTDB taxonomy): domain Bacteria; phylum Pseudomonadota; class Alphaproteobacteria; order Rhizobiales; family Stappiaceae; genus Roseibium; species Roseibium sediminis. The sequence continues at coordinate 21,998 of NZ_VXDB01000008.1, read as the reverse complement.
GTGTGCCCGAACAGGTTGGCATTATGAAGATCACACGCCGCAGCACATTGGCCGCCCTGATGGCCAGTCTATCAACATTGATCGCGCAGCCGGTGCATGCCAACTCCGGCGGGCGGAAGATCGTGGTTGTCGGAGCCGGGCTTGCAGGACTTGCTGCCGCCCGGGCTCTTGCGTCTGCAGGCGCCAGCGTGACAGTGCTTGAAGGACGTGAGCGGATTGGCGGGCGTGTCTGGACCTCGCGTGCATGGACCGGTTTGCCCATGGATATGGGGGCGAGCTGGATACATGGTCTGAACGGCAACCCGATAACCGAATTGGCGCGTCAAGCCGGGGCCGACTATGTCGAAACAAGCTTCGACGCAGACATGGCGCTGGATGCCTCCGGCTCGGCCATCGATCTCGATGAAGCTTATGACCTGGCCGAGAAAATCATGGAGTCGGCCCGCAGGACGTCCGAGAGACAGAACCACGATTTGTCACTTCAGGCTGCGATTGAGGCAAGCAGAGGCTGGTCTTCTGCAAACGAGGCACAACGTCGGCTGGTTCGGCATGTGATCGATGGCGAGATCACGACCGAATTTGGCAGCAGCTGGGCTGAAACCTCGGCCTGGCATTATGATGAAGGGGATGTTTTCGGCGGCAATGATGCAGTGTTTCCCGGCGGGTATGACCAGATCATCTCCTATCTGGCAAAAGGTCTGGACATACGTACCAATGCGCCGGTAACAGCGCTCTCTCCTGATGGCGAGGGTGTCGCAACAACGCTTGCCGGGGGCGAGGTGCTAAGCGCTGATCATGCGGTGGTGACAGTTCCGCTTGGCGTGCTCAAGGCAGGCGGACTGCTTTTTGCTGAACCACTGTCAATTGCCCGGCAAAAGGCCATTGAGGCAATTGGAATGGGCCTTCTATCGAAGGTCTGGTTTTTCTTTGATGAAATCGCCTGGCCAGATGACGTTGACTGGATCGAATGGGTCGGCCCGCAGCCCGGTTACTGGTCGCAATGGCTGAGCCTTGCGAGAATAAAGCAGGTTCCTGTGTTGCTGGCCTTTCATGGCGGCGATGAAGCCAGGCACATCGAAGCTCTGTCCGACAAGGAGATCATGGCACGAGCCGATGGTGCGTTGAAAGCCATGTTCGGTTCGAGCTTTCCGGCGCAGACTGGAACGGGCGGCTCGTCTTTGCAGGCGAGGCCTGCCATGATGCATATCCCGGCACCGCACATGGGGCGTTTCTGTCGGGTCTGACCGCAGCCGAAACCTTGAAATGAGCGCGGCCTGTTTAGGCTTTTGCAAATTCCGGGAAAAGACCAGCCAGTCCTTCCGGCGAGGCGTCGCAGATGCCGCGCTCGGTGATAAGGCCGGTGACGAGCCGGTTCGGAGTCACGTCAAAGGCCGGATTGCCGCCTGAGCTTCCATCCGGGGTCACCTGAACCGTGCCGATTGCGCCAGCCTGATCCCGGCCCATGATGTGCGTGACTTCGCTCGTGCTGCGTTCCTCGATCGGGATTTCGGCAACGCCGTCATCCACGGTCCAGTCAATCGTGGGGGAGGGCAAGGCCACGTAGAACGGCACGCCATTGTCCTTCGCCGCAAGCGCCTTCAGATAAGTGCCGATCTTGTTGCACACATCGCCGCGCCGGGTGGTTCGGTCGGTGCCGGTTATCACCAGATCCACGAGGCTGTGCTGCATCAAGTGCCCACCGGCATTGTCGGTGATGTAGGTGTGCGGAATGCCGTGGCTGCCAAGCTCCCACGCGGTCAGCGCGCCCTGATTGCGCGGGCGGGTCTCGTCCACCCAGATGTGGATCGCAATGCCTTCGTCATGGGCATGGTACATCGGGCTGGTTGCCGTGCCCCAGTCCACGGTGGCAATCCAGCCTGCGTTGCAATGGGTCAAGATGCGCACCGGCTCACCGGCCGGTTTGCGGGCCGAAATTTCCCGGATCAGCTTCAGCCCGTTCAAACCGATATTGCGGTTGATCTCGACATCCTCGTCAGCAATTTCATGCGCCAGTTTCAATGCCGCATCCGCCCGCGCCGCTTCTGGCAGTGGCAGAAGGTAATCGCGGCAGCGGTTGAGCGCCCAGCGCAGGTTGATGGCCGTGGGGCGCGTCTTGTTGAACTGCTCCCACGCCGAGTTGAGATGGGCATCGGACGGATCAAGCCGGGCTGCCAGCGCCATGCCATAAGCGGCTGTCGCCCCGATCAGCGGCGCACCACGTACCCGCATTTCCACGATGGCATCGGCAAAGTCCTGCAAGCTGTCAACCTGCTGGACCCTGAAGTCATGTGGCAACCACCGCTGGTCGATGATTTGCAGGGCCTTTGCCCCTTCGTCCCACCACAGCGAGCGATAGTGCTGACCATTGACCTTCATGTCGTCTCCCCAGACTGGATCAGGGTGCAGGCGGTTCCGGTTGAACCGATCTCATGCCTTCCCATGCCAGAGTTGGACTACAGACGAAAGCCCTGCAGTCAATGATCTGCAGGGAAAATGCCGACAAGGGTCATGATGCCTGAGCCGTGCTGACGGCGCAGTCTCCCAAAAAGTCGTCCAGAATGGCGTGGAAGAGCTTCGGTTTTTCCAGATGCGCAGCGTGGGAGGTGCCCGGCACGACAGAGAGCGTGGCGTTGGGCAGGGTCTTCCAGAGGGTTTCCACCTGCGGCCAGCGGTAGGACCGGTCTTCGTGGCCCCACAGAACCAGCGTCGGCATGGTCAAGGTCGGAAGGGCTGCCCGTCCGTCCCAGCTTTCCATTGCATCAAGGGCATTGAGCGCCGCATTCGGGTTTGCGCCCGTGCCGATTTTCTCGACGAGGGCAAAACCGGGGGCGGCTGCCCCGTGATAGAACCATGTGGCGCCGATCCTTGAAATGGTCCGGGCAACTCCATCGCTCTCCAGCCGTTCGCGGGAGAGTTTGATCGGCTCGAAGCGGTCCGGCATGATGCCCAGCGGGCCTGTGCCATAGAGCACCAGCCGGTCGATCCGGTCTCCAACGATGGCAGCGATTTCCTGGGCGATCATGCCGCCCATGGAATGGCCGAGCAGGATGAAGGTTCCAACACCCAGATGGTCCAGCAAGGCGATGATACGTGTCGCCATGCAGTGGATGGTGTTGCAGCTTTCAAGATGTGTTGCGTCGCCAAAGCCGGGAAGATCCGGTGCGATCACGTCGAAGCGGTCGCTGAAGTGATCGATTTCAGCCTGCCACTGGGCGGAGCCGCCCAGATAGCCATGCACAAAGACAAGCGGCGTGCCTTGTCCGGCTCTGCGGAAGGGAAGGGGAGCGTCAGTCATCAGCCCATCTGCTCCGGCAGCCACAGCGCAATCTCCGGCAAGCCGATCAAAAGTGCGATCAGCAGGACCATTGCAGCGATGAAGGGAAGACACCCGATGATCACGTCACCGATGGTCACTTGTTCCCGGCTGATAGCCTGTATCACGTAGAGATTGAGACCAACAGGCGGGGTGAGAACCGCGATTTCCATGGTGATCGTGTAGACGACGCCGAACCAGATCAGGTCGAACCCGGCAGCGCTCATCAGCGGATAGATGGTCGGCAGGGTGATGAAGGTCATCGACACCGGCTCAAGGAACATGCCGAGGATGATGTAGAACAGCAGCACGATCATCAGCACCATCGTCGGCGACAGATCGAAGGACAGGAATAGTTCGGTGAACTGCTGCGGCACGCGGTAATAGGTCAGCACGAAGCCGAACAGCACACCGGCGGACAGGAGAAGACCAAGATAGCCCATGGTCCGCATGGTCGCGTAAAGGGAGTCCCAGAACCCGCGCCATGTCAGCCCGCCCACGGTGAAGGCCAGAATGACGGTGAGCAACGAGGCAACGGCGGCAGCTTCTGTCGGTGTTGCAATGCCGGCATAGATGGCAACCGTGATGACGAGGCCGATCAGGAAAATGGGACCAAGCGTGCTTGCGATCATGGCAAGGGGCATCTTTTCGGCATCTTCACTGCCTGGAATATCCTCCGGCTTCAGCATGCCCCACACCAGCACCACGACGACAAAGCTGGAGACAAGGATAAGACCGGGGATTACGCCTGCAATGAACAGGTCGCCAATGCTCTGGTCGGTCACGATCCCGTAGAACAGAAGGATCAGGCTCGGCGGAATGAGAACGGACAGCGTGCCACCTGCAGCCAGAACGCCGCTGGACAGACGCTTGCCATAACCAAGGCGCAGCATTTCCGGCAGGGCCACGCCGCCAATGGTCAGCGCACCGACCATGGACGAGCCACACACCGCGCCGAACCCGGCGCTGGCGCCGATCGAGCCATAAGCAGCGGAACCCTTGATGCGCACGCCCTGATGCAGGAACTGATAGAGATTGGGCCCTATATTCGACTTTCCGATCAGCTCGCCGAGGAAGACGAACAATGGAACGGCGAGCAGGATATAGTCGATCCACACGCCCCAGAGCTTCAGTTCGGCAGAGACAATGGACGTATCAAAGCCCTGGATCTGAAAAAGAAACGGCAAGGAAGCAGCCGCCAGGGCGAAAGGAATGGGAAGACCGATGACAATGAAGAACATCAGGAGTCCCAGAAGGCCGAGGCCAACGACGTACCACTCCATGATCAGCGTCCTTGTCCGGCAGGCGTGCGGATCTCACGGATCAGACGCAGCGCTGCATAAATTGTAAAAAGGGCGAGGGCCAACGCTCCCGGCGCCCAGAACAGATACCGGGGCCAGTGCAGGATTTCCGAGGAAACCCCGGAGTTGAAGGACCGGATGGTCGCGCTGATGCCTGCATAGGAAAAGAAGAGGCCGATGGTGAGCATTAGGCCGAGATTGATGATGTCGACGATTTTTCGTGCGCCGGCGCCGAAATGGTCGATCACCATTGTGACCTTCGGATAGGCGTCTTCGCGAAGCGCGAAAGCGAGGCCGAAAAAGGCCACCGGAAACAGAAGAAGCGCGGTCGCTTCTGTCACCATCCGGTCGGGACGACCCAAACCGTAGCGGGCAAATACCCCGTAGGAGATCCAGACCATCTGGATCAGAACAATGATGCCACCGACACCTGCAGCCCACACCACGGCGCGCTCAACGTGACGAATGGACCGGTCGAGAAACTCGTCCATGACAAACCCCGAAAGAAATGGTGCCAGCGATGGTTCAGCCTGAAAGTTTTTCGTTTCAGGCTGAACGTCTGTTCGTCCGGCTTACTGGGCGTGGCTGTCCAGCAGGGAGCGGATCTTGCCAGCAAGATCGGCGCCGCAAGCTGCGTCAACCGTTTCGTCCCACTTGCCCTTCACGCTGGAAATCAGCTCGAGGCTCTTTTCCTTCGGCATGTTCACTTCCGTGCCACCTGCGGCAACAGCAGCAGCAACCTGCTCGTCAACCCAGCCTTCGTAGCGCGGCTGCAACCAGATTTCGGTTTCCTGGGCAGCCTGCTGCAGGGCAGTCTGTTCTTCCGGCGTCAGTCCATCGAACTTCGACTTGTTCATCATGTAGATGATGTTGCCGTAGAACAGGTTGGCATTGATCATGTGAGGCATCACGTCCCACAGCTTCCAGGAGCTGTAGGTGGCGACGCCCATGTTGATGCCGTCGACCACGCCGCGCTCGCTGGCCTGGAACACTTCCTTCGGTGCAACGAAAACCGGCTCGCCGCCCCAGGTTTCAATCATTGCGCTGACGAGCGGGCCGATGGAGCGGACCAGTTTGCCGTCCAGCTTGCCAAGATCGATATTGGCATCGTGGAACCACCACTCCTGATCATAGGAGTAGTTGGAGTTGATCAGCGGAACGAGATTGACGTTGGCAGCTTCTTCGCGGATCAAATCCGCATAGGCTGCGTCCAGCGCTGGCTGGTTGTCGAGGCTGACCATTGCCGGATAGAGAGACGTGACTGCATAGCAAGGCAGGCGGTTGTCTGCATTGATCCAGCTGATGTCGGACACGCCGCCCTGCACGGAATCGACGCCTTCGGACCAGCCGTGGATCGTCGAGGACGGGAACAGCTGAACGTTTACGCTGCCCTTGGTCTTCTCTGCGACCAGATCCGCAAAATGCTTGAAGCCTTCATAACGGATATCGGCTTCGTTGACATAGGTCGACAGGCGCAGTGTCGTTTCTGCCTGTGCGACGCCAAAGGATGCAATCAGCGCCAGTGCGCTTGCCGTTGCTTTCCAGGTATTCTTCATAATTCACCTCCCAGTGCTGACCGAACGGGCTCCGACAAACTCCTCCTCGCCGGCGTTCGGTGTGCGGCATCGCCGCTGGCTTTCGGGAAAACTCGATCAGTTTCGGATCCCGTCGACCTCCCAATCTGCGAAGTTACGCTAGGCGAACTACTTGCGATCATGCCAATCGAAACATATCATAAATATATGCAAGATTTGCATGACGTATAAATATCAATAAGTTGATCGTAACGGGAGGGGCGCTTGGACCTGAACTGGCTGCAAGATTTCGTGTGTCTGGGGCGAACGCTGAACTTCACACGTGCCGCAGAGGAGCGAAATATATCCCAGCCAGCGTTCAGTCGCAGGATAAGGTCTCTGGAGCTCTGGATAGGTGTTCCCCTGATCAAGAGAACCACCTATCCGGTTCAATTGTCTGATGCCGGGGTGCAGTTCCTGCCTGTGGCGCAAGAGGCAGTCGTGAACCTTCTGGATATCCGGCAGGTGATCCGTGAGGAGGAGAGGGGCAGTACGGCCTTTCAGCGCTTTGCAGTGCTGCACACGATTTCGGTCAACTACCTGTCCGAACGCATCGCCTCTTTCGAGCAATCGATCCCCAATCTCAGGGTCCGGGTCTATTCCGACAACCTGCGCATCTGTTGTCAGCTTCTGTCGGAAGGCACATGCGATTTCCTGCTCTATTACCGCCATCAGCAGGTCGAACCGGTGTTCAACGAGGCCCAGTTCGCGAGAAAGGACATCGGCATCGACTGGCTGATCCCGGTCGCGGCTGCAGACAAGGTGCAGAACCATGGCTGGAACCTGTCGGACACGGCAGCACGGGATATTCCCTATCTCGGCTATGACCCGACCAGTTTTCTTGGAACCGTGGTGGACCAGACCATCGGCAATCGCAAGCCGCCTTTGAACTTGCGCTACATGGATGCGCTGACAGAAGCCATCAAGCGCCGGACTCTGGCGGGAAGCGGTGTTGCCTGGTTGCCGGAAAGCTCGGTCGCAAAGGAGATCGCTGCCGGTGATCTGGCCCTTGCCGGCGGCAAGGAATGGCACGCGCAAATGACCCTCTCGCTGTTCTGTTCGCTGGACCGGTTGGACGAGACCGGCCGCAAGGTCTGGGAAATCCTGTAGAGGCGAAACCCTCAGGCCAGTGACTGTGGCTCGAACCGGTCCACGACATGGGCCCAGATGGCTTCGCTTCTGGCGGTCGAGCGGTCTTTCACGCGCATCATCTTGACGTCCAGCTTCTGGCTCGGGAGCATTGTCTCCACCGATACGAGGTGCCCGGTTTTCAGGTGGGAGGAGACGAGCGTCTCGGGCAGCCAGGCGACCCCGATATCGCTCATGACGAGTTGCTGCATGGCGAGCGTCAGGGCCGTTTCCGCCTTGGTGACGAGATGCAGGCCAGAGGGAAGTTGCGGGGAAATCATCTGGTCAAAGACGCGGCCGAGGAAGACGTCAGAGGGATAACCAATGACGGGAACATCCGACCCTGAGGCCAATGGCTGAATGCGGGGCGTGCAGACCGGGATCAGCCGGTCACTTGCAAGGGTCACCGTGTCAAAACTCTCCGGCGGTGTGATGACCGGCGTGCCCGCTGCCTCGTAGCTGACGGCAAAGTCCACCTCGTTGGCCAGCAACTGCATGAGGCATTCATCCAGATTGGCAGAGCGGACGCGCACGCCGTCTTCATTGATATCTGCCAGCAGGCGAACAATCGCGGGCGAGACGGTTGCCGTAATGGCGTGTTGGCACACGAAGGTGACCGGTCTGCCACTCATGCCTGCCGACATGCGCAGTTCCTGACGCAGCTTGCGCAGTCGGGCACCGAGGTCCCGGAGTTCCGGCTCAAGAGTGGCAATGCCCGGCAGCAGGGTGATCGGCTTGCGGCGTCGGTCAAACAGCTCGACACCAAGACTTTCCTCGATCATCCGCACGCGCCGGGTGAAGGCAGATTGGGTGACAAACCGTTGTTCGGCGGCCCTCACAAGAGAGCCGCTGTCCAGAACTGCCAGAATATCCTCGATCCATTCCAGTCGCATATGCGCCGTCAGCTTGGGTTTATAAAATGCAGAGAATGCATATTAGGCGAAGAAATTCGAATTGGCGCGGTGAATTTTCGCAGCGTAACTTGTCGCAAAGCAAAATTTGGAGAGTGCCATGCATCTTGCCCGCTTCCCCCGCCGTTTCATCGCCCACCTGCCGACCCCGCTGGAGCGGCTTGACCGCCTGTCCGCCGAGCTCGGTGGTCCGGAAATCTGGATCAAGCGCGACGACTGCACCGGCCTTTCCACCGGTGGCAACAAGACCCGCAAGCTGGAATTCCTGATGGCGGAAGCCGAGCTGCAGAAGGCGGACATCGTCATGACGCAGGGCGCCATCCAGTCCAACCATGCCCGCCAGACGGCAGCCTTCGCTGCCAAGCTCGGCATGGGCTGCCACATCCTTCTGGAAAACCGGACCGGCTCGCAGGACAAGAACTACATCAACAACGGCAACGTTCTGCTTGATCACCTGCATGGGGCGACCACCGAAATCCGTCCGGGCGGCGGCGATATGAATGCCGAACTGGAACAGGCGGCTGATCGTCTGCGCGCCACGGGCAAGAAGGTCTACACGATCCCGGGTGGCGGTTCGAACCCGACCGGCGCGCTGGGCTATGTCAATTGCGCGTTCGAACTGGTCGGACAGGCCAACGACCGCGGCCTGAAGATCGATCACATCGTTCACGCAACAGGCAGCGCTGGCACGCAGGCAGGCCTCATTGTCGGCCTCAAGGCCATGAACGCGCAGATCCCGCTCCTGGGCATCGGCGTTCGCGCTCCCAAGCCGACGCAGGAAGAGAACGTCTTCAAACTGGCGCGCGCCACGGCTGAAAAGCTCGGCTGCGCCGATGTCGTTGCACGCGAAGACGTTGTTGCAAACACCGACTATGTTGGCGAAGGTTATGGCATTCCGACCGAAAGCGGCATGGAAGCCATTCAGATGTTTGCCTCACTGGAGAGCATCCTGCTGGACCCGGTCTATTCGGCAAAGGGCGCGGCAGGCTTCATTGACCTGATCCGCAAGGGGCACTTCAAGAAGGGCGAGCGCGTTGTCTTCCTGCATACCGGCGGCTCCGCAGCCCTGTTTGGTTACGACAAGGCCTTCGACTTCACCGGAAGCTGGCAGACCGTCTGATCGGTTCTGACCAACTTGAAAGAATTCGACCCGCGCACAGGCCAGTGCGCGGGTTTTTTAATTTTGTTTCAGTTCAGGGTTTTCACTCTGGTTCCTAGATCCGCGAAGGGGTATGGATTCATACATTTTTTTGTCGGCACCCTGCCGATAATCTCGGCTCATTCTGCTTGTCGGCCTCGCTGCCGCAAGTTGGATGGACAACTTGCGCACGAAACGGACTGACCTTTATGACCCGATTTGCCCGCCTTGGCCTGCTCCTCCTCATGACGGGCGCTGTGGCATCCTGCCAGACCCTTTCCAAGGAAGAATGCCAGATCGCGGATTGGGAAGTGATCGGGCGCAATGACGGTGCTGCCGGCTACAACCCTCAGGACCGGTTTGCAGGGCATGTGAAGGCCTGTTCGCGCATTGGCGTTGCGCCGGATCAGACCTTGTGGCAACGCGGGTTTGATCAGGGGCTGCGGAACTATTGCACACCGATGAATGGTCTGGCAGCTGGCCGCGCCGGAAAGAGCTATGCGAATGTCTGTCCGGGCAACAGCTCCGAAGGCTTTCTGCGCGGCTATAATCTTGGCAAGTCCGCCTATGCCAAGGAAGACGAGATCCGGCGGATCGAAAGCTCGATCCGGTCCCTCGAATACGAGATTTCCCGCCTTGAAAAAGACGCCCGCAAGGAAAGCGACCGCCTTCGGCTCGAACAGATCTACAACGACATCCGCAGCAACGAGCGGCGCATTGGCGATTACAGGCGCGATATTGACCGCCTGAGGTTCGAACTGGACGGGATCGAGGAGGACATAAACTTGTTCTCCGCCAATGCCGGTCGGTGAAAACTTGCCCTTTTTTGCTTAGGCGGCCGTTGCCGGACTTGAAGTCGATCACGGGTTGGGCGGGGTGATCTGGCTTGTGCGCAAAGACTGAAAGTCTGGTAACACTACTTGTGCAGTTATTGGGACACTTCGAGCATTCTTAGTAGGCTCCAATTTAGTGTGCAATCCGAGTTGACAAAGACAATTTCGATCTCTTGGATGGATTCTAGTTCTTTGGTACGGGGAAAGGGAGGGGAAGTTGATCGACTTGACTGCGATTGGAACCATCTGTTCAATCATTTCACTTCTGATTTCGTTGCTTACGCTTGGGCTGGTTATGAAGATCAACGTGAATATGCGAGATAATATCACCCAAAACACAACCGGGAGAGACAACGCACAAGCAGGGCGCGATATTAATGGTTAGTAGGCGGAAACGGATCCTTCGGTTTTTTTTGCGTTTTACCAAGCTTCCTAGCCTTCTTCCAAAGTCACAATCGGTAGTCGGGAGCAATAACAAACAAGCAGGTCGTGACATCGTCCATAATTACGGAACTCTCCCAGCGAATATTGATCTTTCAGAAGTATTTTCCCAAATAGATAATCAGATTAGAATGGCCGTTGGAGATCCAGTGTCTCCAACGGCCGGTGGAAAGAGTGTAGTTTACTCATCAGCAAAATTATTTTCGTCTCTCGTGCATATTGGAATTAGTGCAGAGTATGCTTACAGGCTTGTTTTCAATATTGGCGAGTATATTTCGGAGGAAATGAAGTTAGAGACCAATTCATTCTCGACAGCACATATTAGGCGGAGCGTGTCAAATGCAATATTGCATTCAGACGCCTTGAAAATTAGTCGTCAAGAGAGGAGAGATCTAGCGAATAAATATGCTCGAAATTACGGAAATCCATCCCATGCGATCATGGTAGCATTTAAGGGTGGCGACGTTACGCCTCTGAATTATGAGTTTTTGGAAAAAACATTCATTCCAGACCTTGCAGAGAGGCTGACAGGGTATCGTGGGGCGGTTGTGAGCAACCGCGGGGGGGATGTAGCATTCTCCCGAGGCAACATCGACCATATGTCAAGGGAGGTACTCTCTTCTGTTAGAAGAATGGGTATTTATGAGATCCGATACGAAACGTTATGCGCAATATCAGAAGATTTGGCTCTTCAATTGCCGCATCCTTGGTTCGTAAATCCAAGCAACCAGCTGGCGACGTTAAAGCATGATCTTGATCGGGCAGTCGAGCATTTGCAAAATTTGATGCCTTCTCAGCAGACTGATCTTCAATTTTGGCGATTGGCAAACGAGTGTTTTAATCACATCTGTTCTGGGATACTTGTGTGTTACTCGAGCGTGATCGGGGGGGGGAAGGATGCAGCCCCAAATACTCTTCGGAATTACACTCGCCTTGCTGCAAACGGCGAGCGCCAAAATCTAGCCTTATGGAATTTTTGCGAGATATTCGAGCTTGAAAGTCATCTGGATGAAATATGTATATTAATAGACGACTTCCATTTTGAAGTGAAAAGTACCCAAGAAGCAATTCGGCGTATGCGCGATGCGGATAAGTTAAAGGTTATGCGAAATCTAGAGTGGATACTTAATGTACTTAATCATATTGTCGAGCGCAAAGAGTTGTTAAAATATCCAGCTTCTGAAATCTGAGCAAGGAATTGCGAGTATTTACCTTATGATGTGTGGCGGCTTCAAGGCGTCAATTGTAAGTGGTTGCAGTGGTCGATTATGCGTCTTGGATTTCTAATCGTCGCAATGATGATCCTGGCTACAGCAACATGATCAAATAGGAACAACTTCAAGTCCCCAGCGCCTGCGGATAGCGCGGGTGTGTCTGGATCTCAGTTGATGTGCAACGCGGACAGCGGTAAGTCCAGCTCTTCGGCAGATCGGAGATCGTTTCGCTGTCCCTATAAACATCATATCCCACAATCTCCATGTAGGCGCATTTCATGCAGTGCATCTCGGTTCAGGTGCAGTGATCTTTCGCCCGGACGATTGTGACGGGTTTGAATGATGTGTCCTTATCTGCGGGCATGATGAAGGGCTCAAGAACGAAATTGTCGGGGTTTTGCAGAAATGTTGCAGCACTTCCTTGTTTGTTCTCTGCATGTTCCTGCATGAAACTGCAAGGGGCAGGCGCAATACGCAAAATGACAAATTGCGCGATTGGCTGCATATTCTATTTAAATCAAGTGCTTGGGGAGCATTTAATATGGTGCTGCCGGAGAGATTTGAACTCTCGACCTCTCCCTTACCAAGGGAGTGCTCTACCCCTGAGCTACGGCAGCTGAGCCGGTGGTTGGGTTGCGCGGTGATTGGCAACAAACCGGGGTCTCCGTCCGACGCCGTCGTCCGGAATGACGCGGCTTTTGCCACAACTGGCCCCGGGGTGCAAGCGGCGTTTTCCGGTTTTTTTGTGAATGCGTTGATTGGAGGCGGCAATCTGGCTCCCGGCGCTCTTGATACTGTCCCGAGCAAGGACAGGCGGACGTATGGTTCCCCGGCATTTTGCGCCTGAACAGCAGGAATCCTGACGCCATCGACGGCGCAGACGCCTGCAGGTCCGCTTGTGGAAAAAGGGGGAGGTGAGGGAGGTGATACCATGGGAAGGAGGCTTCCGGTCCTTACAGGTAAGGAGTATGAAGGAGAAGACGCGAAATCTTCAAGGGGACGAGCAAGGGTGAGCGACAGGGAAAAGCCGGCGACGCAGGTTGAGGCTTCAGATAAGGGCTCCGGCGCGAAGGGTGACAAGGAAGCCCCGAAGTCCCGCGAAGAAAGACTGGCTGAGGCCTTGCGGGCAAATCTTCGTCGGCGGAAGGCGGCTGCCAAAAAAGCTTGAGCAACCGGGGGCTTGATGATGCTGCGCGCGCAGAACAGGTCCCGCGTTAGCCAAAACGGCAGAAAAAGGCCGCGAATTGCCCCATTCTTGCCAAGGCCTCGTCTTGCGTGCGCCCAAACTTGCGTGTAGACCCCGTCAACTGCTTTAGGTTCTGCAAGAAATGACAGTCTGCCGGGATGGGCGGACACACACATCGGGTGGGTTGGAAAACAATGGACAGCATCAAGGTAACCGGCGGCGCACAACTGAATGGCGTCATTCCGATCTCGGGCGCGAAAAACGCGACCTTGCCGCTGATGATTGCCTCCCTGCTGACCGATGAAACCCTGACGCTGACCAATGTTCCGCGCCTGCGCGACGTGGCCCAGTTGACCCAGATCCTGTCGAACCACGGCGTTGATTATGCCGTCAACGGCAAGCGCAACGGTCAGGATGATCTGGAAGGCCAGACCGTTGCCCTGACCGCCCGCGAAATCGTGGATACCACCGCGCCGTATGAGCTGGTGTCGAAGATGCGCGCCAGCTTCTGGGTCATTGGCCCGCTGGTTGCCCGCATGCATGAGGCGCGCGTATCGCTTCCCGGTGGCTGCGCCATTGGCACGCGTCCCGTCGATTTCTTTATCGACGGTCTGGAAGCACTGGGTGCCGAGATCGACATTCAGGGCGGCTATGTGGTCGTGAAGGCTCCGGGCGGCCTGAAGGGTGCTCGTGTCGAGTTCCCGAAGGTCTCCGTCGGTGCGACCCACACGATCATGATGGCGGCAACGCTGGCCGAAGGCGAGACCGAAATCGTCAATGCGGCCCGCGAGCCGGAAGTCACCGATCTTGCCAAGTGCCTGAAGGCCATGGGTGCGAAGATCGAGGGCGAGGGCACATCCACCATTCGCATTCAGGGCGTCAAGCGCCTGCATGGCGCCCATCACGCCGTTCTGCCGGACCGGATTGAAACGGGCACCTACGCCATGGCGGTCGCAATGACCGGCGGCGAAGTGCTGCTGAAGGGTGCGCGCGCCGACCTTCTGGAAAATGCGCTGGAGACATTGCGCCAGGCTGGTGCGGAAATCACCGAAACGTCGGAAGGTATCCGCGTCTATCGCAATGGCAACGGCATTCAGCCGGTGGACATCACCACCGAGCCGTTCCCGGGCTTCCCGACGGACCTTCAGGCGCAGTTCATGGCGCTGATGACCAAGGCCGGTGGGACCAGCCGGATTACCGAGACGATCTTTGAGAACCGCTTCATGCACGTTCAGGAGCTGGCTCGTCTCGGGGCTCAGATCCATATCGATGGGCGCACGGCAACCATTGACGGCGTCTCCACCCTTCGTGGTGCGCCGGTGATGGCAACGGACCTGCGCGCATCCGTGTCGCTCGTCATTGCCGGTCTGGTGGCCGAAGGCGAGACCACGGTCAACCGCGTCTATCATCTGGATCGCGGCTTTGAGCGGCTGGAAGACAAGCTGAACCGCTGCGGCGCGAAGATCGAGCGCATCTCGGGCTGATCCAGCCGGGCGCAGGAGTGCGCCGGCAGCCGAAGGCATGACAGCTCTGCCGAATTGCGCATTGCCAAATCGGCCAATCCCCGTTAGGTCAACGGCTTGGATAGAGCATAGGGGCAGCGGATTTCCGCGCCCCGTCAATGAACCGGGTTTGACTTGACCAGCATGGACCAATTGAAGCTTGCCGCCCTTGATGCCGAAGACCTTCAGGTGCTTTCGGCGCATGTTCAGGATGCCGTTCTCCTCGTGGGCGATATTCGTTATCTGCCAAAGGAGAACCGGGCCGTCTTCGTGATGAACCGTTTTGTCTGGGACAAGGAAGCAGATCGCCGGACCAAGGCGCATGAACGCCGCCGTTCAGCGCTGTCCTTCTCGCAGGTTCGTTCGATGAAGGCCAACCAGCTGCGGCAGAATGCCAAGGACGCGGTGCTGGAACTTCTTGCAATCACCTTTGAGGCCGGGGAAGAGCCGTCTGGCAGTGTCCGTCTTGATTTTGCAGGTGGCCCCTCCATTCTTCTGGAGGTCGAGTGCATCGAGGCTCAGCTTGCCGATCTCGGCGCGGCCTGGTCGACCCCGAACAAGCCAAGCCACGATCTCGCCTGACCGGCACACCGTTAAAAATGCAGGAACTCGCAGGGGGAAGCGTGGATAATTATCCGAGTCAGCTGGCACCCAAGTTTGATGAGCAAATGAAATGATGTTTCCGGAAGGTCACGACCGCATTGGTGGTCTCATTCAAGCGATTTTTGGCGACGTTTCTGAACTTTCCGAGAGTGAGACTAGGCAGGTTAGATGTTTGATCGAAATCGCTGTGATCGGGTACACGCCCGGCTCACTTGCTGATCATAATAAACATGTAGCCAGATTGGTTTCAGATTGTGGAGTTTTGAGTGACAGATTGGTGAAATACGTAGATTCAAAGGTGTTCTTGTGGGCGCACAAATATGAAAGCGCTGAACCCCAATATGGCCTTTCAGGCGAATTGCCAGCACGAATACATGGGGCACTTGGGATGGCTTTTCACTGGATCAGACACGAAGCAGAAATGCGTGATTTGCTCAAAAACTAGCCAGTCTCTGTTAAATGAGTATATCAGGTTATCCGCTTCAATCGAAAACGCACAAATCGCTCATGAAGGAGCCGAACTTGGTCACCCGCCTCAACCAGAATGATGCTGATTTTGAAGCCCGCTTTGCCGAACTGCTGGCAAGCAAGCGGGAAGTGTCTGAAGATGTGGATCAGGTGGTCCGCACCATTCTGGAAGATGTCCGACATCGCGGGGACACGGCAGTCGTTGAATACACGGCGCGGTTCGACCGGCTGACAGTTGAAAAGATGTCCGAGCTGAAGGTTTCGCAAGCGGAGATCGAGGCGGCTGTCGGGCAGGTGCCGCAGGACGTTCTGGACGCGCTTCAGCTTGCGCATGATCGCATTGCCTCCCATCACAAGCGCCAGCTCCCCAAAGACGACCGCTATGTGGATGCTGTCGGGGTTGAGCTCGGGTCAAAGTGGACAGCTGTTGAATCGGTCGGTCTTTATGTGCCCGGCGGACTGGCCAGTTATCCAAGTTCGGTTCTGATGAACGCCGTCCCGGCCAAGGTGGCAGGGGTTGAGCGCATCGCGATGGTCGTTCCGAGCCCGGACGGGGTGCTGAACCCGCAGGTTCTGGCCGCTGCAAAGATTGCCGGTATCACCGAAATCTATCGCATCGGCGGGGCGCAGGCTGTTGCCGCACTTGCCTATGGCACCGAGACGATTGCCCCTGTTGCCAAGATTGTCGGACCCGGAAATGCCTTTGTGGCCGCTGCCAAGCGCCGCGTTTTCGGCACGGTTGGCATCGACATGATCGCCGGTCCGTCCGAAGTGCTGGTGGTGGCCGATGGCGAGAACAATCCCGACTGGCTTGCTGCCGACCTTCTGGCGCAGGCCGAGCATGATCCTGTCGCCCAGTCGATCCTGATCACCGACACGCCAAGCCTGGCTGCGGACGTCGAAAAGGCGGTGGAACGCCAGCTGACAACATTGCCGAAGGAAGAGGTGGCGCGCGCCAGCTGGACAGATTTCGGTGCCGTGATCCTCGTGAACAGCCTTGAGGGCGCGCTGCCGCTCATCAACCGGATTGCCGCCGAGCATCTGGAACTCGCCGTTGAAGATCCCGATGCGATGCTTGAAAAGGTGCGCAATGCCGGCTCTGTGTTTCTTGGACGGCACACGCCGGAAGCCATCGGGGATTATGTGGGTGGCTGCAACCACGTCCTGCCAACTGCCCGTTCGGCACGGTTTTCCTCCGGTCTTTCGGTGCTGGATTTCGTAAAACGCACCTCCATCCTGAAATGTACGCCGGAAGCCTTGCGCGAACTCGGGCCCGCCGCCATTACTTTGGGGGAGGCCGAAGGTTTGTCGGCGCACGCACGGTCTGTTTCCATCAGGCTGAATCTCTAGACGGACATGACGCATGGCTGAGATCGAAGATCAGGAGTCCACACAGGCGGCAGGCGGAAAGCTTGTCGAAGTGGTATTGGATGAGGCGTCGATCAGCCGTTCGACCCCCGATGTCGAGCATGATCGGGCCGTCGCGATCTACGATCTCATCGACGAGAATGTCTTTCAGCCAGCCGGTCAGCCGGAGGGCAGGTTTGTCCTGAACCTCTCGGTTGTCGAGAAAAAGCTGGTCTTCGATATCAAGACCGACGGCGGCGAACAGGTGGTCACCCATGTTTTGTCGCTTACGCCGCTGCGCAAGGTCGTGAAGGACTACGACCTGATCTGCCAGAGCTACTATGAAGCCATTCGGCGCGCGACCCCAAGCCAGATCGAGGCGATCGACATGGGGCGGCGCGGTGTTCACAACGAAGGATCCTCGATCCTCATGGAACGTCTGGAGGGTAAGATCACGGTCGATATGCAAACAGCCCGGCGGCTGTTCACCCTCGTTTACGCCCTGCACTGGAAGGGCTGACGAAGAGTGGACGGGCCGGCCGAGCGTCCATCCGCAATCCTGTTTGCGTGCGGCATGAACTCCGTCCGCTCGCCGATGGCCTCTGCCATCACGCGGACGCTGTTCCCGCGCCAGATCTATGTCCGCTCCGCCGGTGTGCGGCAGGGTGAGCTGGACCCGTTCGTGGATGCGGTCATGGCCGAAATCGGCATCGACATGGCCAGCCATCGGCCCAAGACGTTCGAGCAGCTGGACGAATCCGGCTTTGACCTGATCATCACACTTGCCCCCGAAGCGCACCACAAGGCGCTGGACATGTCTCGCGTGGATTCGGTTGATGTGGAGTATTGGCCGACCTTCGATCCGACCCTGGCGACCGGCAGCCGGGAGCAGATCATGGACAGCTATCGGACCGTGCGCGACCAGCTGATGATGAAGATCAAGAAGCGTTTGGCATGGTCTTCTGCCCCGAGCGGCTGAATTCTGTGGTGCAGGACGCATAATTCGCCAAAACAGCGAAAATCAGCGGTTCCCTTTCATCACGTGATCCGTTAGGTTCCCGGCTCGTTTAGAAGCCTTATCTCAGGGATACATATGGCTAAAGAAGAAGCACTGGAGTTTCCGGGCGTTGTGACGGAATTGCTTCCGAATGCAACATTCCGGGTCAAACTGGAAAATGACCACGAAATCATCGCTCACACCGCAGGACGCATGCGCAAGAACCGCATTCGCGTGCTTGCAGGCGACAAGGTTCTGGTTGAAATGACCCCTTACGACCTCACCAAGGGTCGAATCACCTATCGTTTCAAGTAGGTTCGTGACCGCACTTATCGCGGACGCAGAGGGTTTGTTCTGAAATGGCATCGGCTCCGCCCCTTATTCTGGCCTCTGCTTCGCCCCGCCGTCTGGCCTTGCTGCAGCAGATCGGTCTTGATCCGGATCACCTGATGCCGGCCGATCTCGACGAGACGCCGAAAAAGCATGAGTCGCCGCGCGCGCTAGCGGTGCGCCTTGCGCGGGAAAAGGCCGAATCCGTTCGTGCCCTTGCCAACCAGAGTGACGAGCTGAAATCCGGCATCATCCTTGCGGCTGATACGGTGGTCGCAGTTGGGCGGCGTGTTCTGCCGAAGGCAGAACTCACCGATCAGGCTATTTCGTGCCTGTCGCTTCTGTCCGGGCGCGGCCACCGCGTCTACACCGGTGTTGCCGTTTCCGCGCCGGATGGAAAGCTGCGGACCAAGCTGGTCGAGGCACGGGTGCGCTTCAAGCGGTTGTCGCGTCAGGAAATGGATGACTACCTGCAGTCGGGCGAGTGGCGCGGCAAGGCGGGTGGCTACGCCATTCAGGGACTGGCCGGAAGCTTTGTCGTGAAGCTGGTCGGGTCCTATCCCGCGGTTGTCGGGTTGCCCCTGGCTGAAACCGCCACATTGCTGGCCGGTGCCGGCTATCCCGTGCGCAAGGGCTGGGCCGACGCGGTCAGCTGACGCGCCATTGTCCCCAATCACCGGTTTTCATGCAGAATACGGAGGTCGACATGACCGAAGACAGCACATCCGGAAAGGACGCGGGCAGCAGCCCCGGGCGGCGCATGCGGCCGTGTCCGATATGCTCAAAGCTGTCCAGTCCGGAAGACTACCCGTTCTGCTCCGAGCGCTGCAATCAGGTCGATCTGCACCGCTGGTTTTCCGAGGGCTACTCCATTCCCGCCGTTGAAACCGATGACGTGGAAGACGAAGACCCGTCCGCTGGCTAGGCAGACGCTTCGTCGGCAATTTTTTAAATTATTTTGCTTGTCGTGAAAAAATTTTCACGGTCATAATAGCGTCTTGGAACCGCACTAGACGGTTCCATGGGGAGCTGATCCGATTTGTATGCTACGAGGTGCCGGGGAGAGATTGCCACTCTGCCGGGCGCATGGTTGCAACCACATTTGGGATGACACTCTTCCAGAGGATATATCAGGGAGCGAAGCCGGAAACCGGCCCCTCGAACCCCGTCTTGACTGGCGAGGCTTTTATGAAAAAGACACTGTTCGGCGCAGCTGCGCTGGCCCTAACAACTTCAATGAGCACCGCGGCATTTGCCGACTTTTCGTTGACTGTGCTGCACATCAACGACCTTCATTCGCGCATTGAATCGATCAACAAGTACGATTCCACCTGCGACGCAGAGTCCGAGACCGAAGGCAAGTGCTTCGGCGGCGTTGCCCGTATCCAGTCCAAGATTGACGAGCGCCGCGCCGCATTGGAAGGCGAAGGCAAGAACGTCCTCCTGCTGGATGCCGGCGACCAGTTCCAGGGTTCGCTGTTCTACACCACCTACAAGGGGGACGCGGCAGCCGAGTTCATGAACGGCATGGGCTTTGACGTGATGGCAGTCGGCAATCACGAGTTTGACGACGGTCCGGCAGGTCTTGCCAACTTCCTCGGCAAAGTGAATTTCCCGGTCATTTCCGGCAATATCGACGTGTCCGGCGAGCCGCTCCTGAAGGGCAAGGTTCCGGGCGTGATCATCCTTGAAAAGGGCGGCCAGAAGGTCGGCATCGTGTCCGCACTGGCTGAAGACACCGGCGAAACCTCGTCTCCGGGCGCTGGCGTGCGTTTCATTCAGGGCGAAGACTACCTGAAGGGCGCCGTTGAAGGCCTGGAAGCTGCAGGCGTCAACAAGATCATCGCCGTGACCCACATGGGCCTGCCGCGCGACATGGAAATCGCTGCAGCTGTTCCGGGTATCGACCTGATCGTTGGTGGCCACTCCCACACGCTTCTGTCCAACATCGACGAGAAGGCCAAGGGCCCGTATCCGGTTCTGGTGAAGAACCCGGAAGGCAAGGACGTGCCGATCGTGCAGGCCTATGCCTACGGCAAGTATCTGGGTGAAGTGGAAGTCACCTTTGATGATGCGGGCAACGTGACCAAGGTCGCCGGTGACCCGATCCTGCTCGACAACTCCGTCACGCCGAACGAAAAGGTTCTGGCCCGCGTTGCCGAGCTGGGTGCGCCGATCGAGGCTCTCAAGGCACAGGTCGTTTCCTCTGCGGCTGGCATGATCGACGGCAGCCGTGACACCTGCCGCGCTGGCGAATGCGCCATGGGCAACCTTGTTGCCGAAGCCATGCTCGCTCGCGCCAGGGAGCAGGGCGTCCAGATCGTGATCCAGAACGGTGGCGGCCTTCGCGCGTCCATCGATGAAGGCGAGATCACCATGGGCGAAGTCCTGACCGTTCTTCCGTTCCAGAACACGCTGGCCACGTTCCAGCTGAAGGGCGCCGACGTGGTCGCGGCTCTGGAAAACGGGGTCTCTGAAGTTGAGGAAGGCGCAGGCCGCTTCCCGCAGGTCGCCGGCATGAAATACTCCTGGACCCGTAAGAAGCCGGCTGGGCAAGGCCGTATCCTTGTTGTTGAAGTCAAGGAAGGCGACCAGTGGGTGCCGATCGATCAGGAAAAGGTCTACACGGTCGCAACCAACAACTACATGCGCTCCGGCGGCGACGGCTACAAGGTCTTCGCAACCAACGGCATGAACGCCTATGACTTCGGTCCGGGTCTTGAAACCGTTGTGGCCGACTACCTTGCCGAAAACACCGGCTACGCCCCGTTCACCGACGGTCGTATCGTCGAGCAATAAGCCGGGTCAAAACCGCAGAAATACCGACGCGCCGGAGTCTCTCCGGCGCGTTTTTCATTTGCAGGGATGCATGGCGTTCCGCTTCGTCGCATCAGCCGGGCAGAACCGTCCGCGGAACGGGACCCTGAACTGAGCCCCTGAACAAAGCCGCTGAACCATGCTCCTGAATGCTCCGTCTGTACGGAGCAATGATCAGCTCGCTGCCCCAAATATTGCAGACCGCCCCGCAGGTTATCCCGGTCGCAAAGGGGAAACTTTTTCCTTTTGGAACAGAGGCTTACAGAAGAGTTGCGCCAGCTTGTGAAAAAAGTGCAGGGGCATTGGAAAAACTTCGCCGGGGTGCTGGACAAGCCCGAAACCACCCACTATAAGGGCGTCACTCCGGCGCGAGGACAACATGGTTCAGCGCCAGATGCCCAGATAGCTCAGTTGGTAGAGCAGCGGATTGAAAATCCGCGTGTCGCTGGTTCGATTCCGGCTCTGGGCACCACTCTTCTTCCTGAAAAATTCGAACGTGTTTTGCGATCACTTGTAGTGTGCGCTTTGCATTCTATCGGCGTTCTGCGCGCTTCACCTACGCCGATTCTCCGCGTATTTCCGCCGCTGGCCAAAAATGGCCAGCCCTGGCCAAATTTGGCCAGAGGGTGTTCTGTTCATTAGATCAATACGTTAGTCGATTTTTTGGTGCCTTTTTCTGGATGGGCTGGCCGTTTATGGCCAGTTTTGCCAAGGGGATGGTCGTGTGTCGGCTGTCAGTTTTGGCTGCCTTTGCGTCAGCTCGATCCGACAAAGACATATATTTCAATGTCTTGTTATTTTTCTGACCCTGCGTGAGCCGTTTGGCACGGGGATTGTAATTGTGTTGGCACGGCCCGGCGATTGCTGGCCGATCATTTGAAGAAGGTGTTTCCGG
>NZ_VXDB01000089.1 GCF_008711325.1 Roseibium sediminis | reverse complement strand
TTTTTAGCCGGCGCGCTCGCCAAAGCGGGACTGTTGGGGAGCGCAAGGAAATGATCGACCGCAGTCATGATCTGTCCATCACCCGTCAGGCCAAGGCTTTGGGGATCAGCCGTAGCATCGTCTATTACCTGCCACAGCCAGCCTCTGCGGCTGACTTGAAGTTGATGCGCCGCATCGACGAACTCCATCTTGATTATCCGTTTGCGGGCTCTCGCATGCTGCAGAAGCTCTTGAACCGTGAAGGCTTTGAGACGGGCCGTCTGCACGTGCGAACCTTGATGAAACGCATGGGAATAACGGCGCTCTACCGCAAGCCACGAACTTCAAAGCCGGGAGATGGACACAAGATTTATCCGTATCTGCTGCGAGGACTGGCGGTAACAAGGCCAAACCAGGTCTGGGCTGCGGATCTGACCTATATCCCGATGGCCCGGGGGTTCTGCTATCTGATCGCCGTCATCGACTGGTTTACGCGCAAGGTTCTGAGCTGGCGGTTGTCGATCACCATGGACGCGGCCCCGTGTGTCGAGGCGCTCGAGGAAGCACTGGCCAGATACGGGAAGCCTGAGATCTTCAACTCCGATCAGGGTAGCCAATTTACCAGCCATGACTTCACCGGCGTTCTGCTCGACAGCAAGATCCAGATCAGTATGGATGGCAAGGGCGCATGGCGCGATAACGTCTTCGTCGAGCGTCTTTGGCGCTCTGTGAAATATGAAGAGGTCTATCTCAAGGCATACGAAAGCGTTGGCCAGGCTCGAACGTCAATCGGAAAATATCTGGAAATTTACAATCGCAAACGACCACATTCGAGCCTTGACGACAGAACGCCGGATGAGGCCTACTTCAAACTGGAACCGCTTCAACAGGCGGCTTAACCAGAGGCAGAAAGCCACTTATAAAACGCTCCATCCTGTCCAAACAAACCGAGCCACCTCT
>NZ_VXDB01000088.1 GCF_008711325.1 Roseibium sediminis | reverse complement strand
GTCAGGATCTTTTGCTTGCTTTGAACAATCAGCGGCGCGCCAAACCAGTCATTGTGTATCTCGGCAAGCTCCAGTGTTCCCGCAGGTGTTGCCGGAGCCACCGAAGCCCGACGTGTTGGCACACCCTTGATGATCCGGGGCTGGCCGGACGCGTCCATGATCAGGAGATCACGGCGCGGGATCTTCGATTTATAGGTCAACAGCGCATCTTCGCCATCGACTCCGCCCGAGATCGTGATCGTCTCATTGTCAAAGGCAATCGCGTCGGCGGGCGCATAGTATAGGTAGGTGACGCTGTAGGTTTCTGATCCTTGCGGCTGGTTGCCGTCCAGAAGCCAACGAATGCTGTCGCCGCTCAGTTCAAAGTCCGTGCCCTCGATGTAGTCGGTGCCGGGCTGGGAGACGCCGAGTACCCGGCGGACCGATCCATGCTGCAATTCGTCAAGCCCGTTGGGAACGTCCCCACGATAAACCTGCTCCGTGATCTGCTTTGTAACAAGAGCGCTGGTGACACTGGCAATCGGTGGGCGGTTGATCTCGATGGTGGACGAACCTGTCCCTTGCGGATCTTCGAAAGAATGGGTCTCGGCAGGAACGTCCTCCAAATCAGGATCTTGTTCGACAAACAAGGTGAAGGCTTCGGTTCTGGTTTTCCGGAACCCGTCCACATGCGCGATCCCCGCGTCGACAGAAAGTATCTGCTGTCCGGTACCATCGTCCCCAAGGGCACGAACGCCGCAGCCGTCGACAATATACGAGCCCTTGGCCCTGTCGTAATCGCCGATGGTCGCCAGTATGTTCGTAAGCGCCAACGGCACTTTCTTGTCGACCACAACGCCATCGCGAAGCTGATAGACGCGTGTGAACTCGCCTTCCTGCTCATCGTCCGGCAGCGCCCAGACAAGGTCTTCCTCGCGGCGGGCATGGCCCGGCTCGTTGAAACTTGGCTCGCCTTCGGCAATGCCCTTGAGAGTTTCGTCCTGC
>NZ_VXDB01000087.1 GCF_008711325.1 Roseibium sediminis | reverse complement strand
ATCATTTCCTTGCGCTCCCCAACAGTCCCGCTTTGGCGAGCGCGCCGGCTAAAAAGATCCTATGAGGGCGGGACGCGCCGTTTGGGTAGCCTGACCGCATTCACGTTTTGCGGGAGACTTATTCATGGACCATCACCATACTATCCAACCGAAGACATTTGTCGCCATTGAGCTGAGCAAGCGCAGCTGGGTCATTGGGATCGCCAAGCCTGATCGGGACAAGCCCTCCATTTATCGACTGTCTGGAGGCGATACGCTGGGTTTGCTCATCCGGTTGCAACGAACGTCAAGCGCTGAGGATATGGTTCTCTGTTTCGAGGCCGGCCATGATGGATTTTGGTTGGCGCGATTTCTGCAGGCAGAAGGTTACGACGTCCGTGTCCTTGATCCGGCGAGCCTTCAAGTCAATCGCCGGGCAAGGCGGGTTAAGACAGACCGCATTGATGCGTTGGCCATGCTTCGCGCGTTGGCCGCTGTATACCGGGGTGAAAGACAAGTTTGCGCACAGGTTCGCGTTTTGAGTGTGGAGGAAGAAGACGCTCGCCGGTCACATCGCGAGCGCGACAGGCTCATCCATGAGAGAACCGCCCACGTAAATCGCATAAAGGGCCTACTGTTCGCGCAAGGCATCCGGGATGTAGAACCGCGTCTGCGACGCGCATGTGTAGACTTCAAAGAACTCCGAACGGCAGAGGGGCACTCGATTCCGCCGCGGCTACTCGCCGAACTGGAACGGGAATACGCACGACTGGTCATGGTCGAGGATCAACTGCGCATAGTGGAGAAAGAACGGGACATGGCCGATGCGCAATCGCCTGTCGTCGAACAGAAACGTCTCGATCTTTGTCGGCTGCAGGGTATTGGCGGTGCTGCTTCCGCTATCCTTGCCCGGGAGGTCTTCGCCCGGTCATTCTCGTCGCGTCGGCACCTCGCATCGTATCTGGGCCTGACGCCGAGCGCTTATGATAGTGGCACCGTGACGAAGTGCCAGGGCATCTCCAAGGCGGGAAATTCTTGGGCGAGG
>NZ_VXDB01000086.1 GCF_008711325.1 Roseibium sediminis | reverse complement strand
TCTGATCCTCCGTTTCCTAACTATAGGGGCGGACCAATTCAAAGGGGGAGGATCACCATGAGATGCGAGACTAACTTCTTGAATTGCATTAATTTGGCGCAAGATATCCTGCACGACAGGATCGTCGATTTTTAACAGATCGGAATCACTGAAAAAATCTCCTATCTGGCCACTTCCAAGCGTACCTGCTAGATCCGGCAAGTGTTTTGCCATGCACGAAAGATCTGAGCCACAAAGAGCTAATTCATGTTCCTGTTCCAGAGAAAGGACACGGTATTCACCAAGAACATCGCGCATGCATTGAGTATCACCTTCGCAGTTCTCAAATGCCTCGATCATCGACGAAAACTGATCGTGGCTCAGATAGTTATTTCTGAAAGCAGATGTGCCGACTTGGCTGGCAAGTGAAACGTTTCCACCTTCACCACCTGAGAAAAAGTACCCTGCCACGGCGGAGTACAATTCAACCATGCGCAAACCCTTCGAACGCCAAGCCGCCTGAGCCGAAAGAAAGTCATTTGGGTTAGAATAGTCTTCAGCTTTTGGTTCGCTGCTTTTTGCTATGCCAGCATAGAGACTCTGTGCCAATCCACCCGCAGCACCAGCTGCACAGCCTTGTCCGCCGTTCTGGACAGCTCCTGCGGCGCAGCCAGCCAGCCCATGCAGCAGCGCATGAGGGAGAGACCCCTCCCAGTTGGCATTTTTGATCCTGTTTCCACTAGCGTCGTAGGTGACCCCAAGCTCACCGATCTCGAATTGAACGTCGGCAAGGGTCAGGTTCACCAACGTGTTGACCATGGAAGACGAGAAGCCTTCCAGGAAGTCAGTACCGTAGACCGCCGAGGAAAGGCCTGACGAGATTGCTCCATCAAGTGCGCCGTCCAGGATGTTACCCAGCGAGAGACTGCCTTTACCGAAGTTCCCGAGCAGTCGCTAAAAGAGTTCCGTATTGGTTTCGGTCGTGAATCCGGAGCGTATTAAGGTCGATCCCCCGCGTTAAAACGCACCGGTCGAAAGCTGAGCTGGACGGTTTCTTCGTAGAAATATTCGTTGGCGAGCTGGACACCCGCAAAAACCCAATGATTTTGGCTTGGCCTTTTAGGAGCAGCCG
>NZ_VXDB01000085.1 GCF_008711325.1 Roseibium sediminis | reverse complement strand
CTGCCCAAGTTCGCAGCACGGTAGAAGGTCAGGACAAACCTGACCAGAACGACGGTAGCTAACGCATAACACAGGCAGCTTCCGGGAGTAATTTCAGGAACTCTCCCCCTTGTGGAGAGGGCAGAGATGGGAGTGAAGATCTTGTCACCGGATCAGATTGCAAAATGCCCTGAAGCGTACCCCCACCCCTACCCCCTCCCCACAAGGGGGAGGGGAACAAAGGCCGCCCCCTCATCCGTCAGCCCGGCCAAGCGAAGCGCGAGCCGGGATCGGAGAGTCCTCAATGTCCATGTAGGGTACCGGGTTCACCGACCCCGGATCTCCGCTGTGCTTCGTCCGGGGTGACGACAGAGAGATGCTGCTACACCTCCCTCTCCCATTGGGAGAGGGTTGGGGTGAGGGGCTGAAATGTCTTGGCTTTCGGCGAGATAGTATCCTCTCACCCGCCACTGCGCGCCAACCTCTCCCAACGGGAGAGGTACACGGGCCAAGCCCTCATACAATCCTCCGCTGTCAGAAGTTTCCGTTTGGGCATATTTAACAAGGCCCGGATACAGTCTCCGTCCGTTGCATAGTCAAAGTGATTTCAAACGCGCTGCGAGGCCGATTTCGGGTCAGCGTGAGGAGATGAAAATGACCGAGGGTGTCATCTATGGCATTGGGACTAGGGAGGAAGCCCCACACACGATTGAGTGCTTTCCCTTGGATGGCGATGTCGACAAGATCGAATATGTCGACACTACAATTGACAAAGGGCACACACCCTTGTTTGACGCTGGCGAGCTGTATGCGGGCCGCGCAATCAAGCCAGACCATGTGCCGACGCGTGTACAATGGGAGAGCAAGCGATACCCGCCTCCTGATGTTCTATACAAGTACGGCATTTATCTCGTGTCGAATGCTTTCAAGGACATCCTTGAACGCCATGAACCGGGTGTTCATCAGTTCTTCCCTGTGGACGTGGTCTACAAGGACGGCTCGCTTGCGCGGCAAATGTACTTTTTCAACATCTGTAATCGTTTGGACGGAATGGATCGAGAGCGGGCGACAGCGAAATTCGCGAACGTTTCCTTTGACCCTCGTACCGGAGAGTTCGTGTTCAATCTCAAACAGATTGGCGAGGCCCATGCCTGGGTCGACAAGCATGTGATCTACGGTCGTTTT
>NZ_VXDB01000084.1 GCF_008711325.1 Roseibium sediminis | reverse complement strand
TCTGATCCTCCGTTTCCTAACTATAGGGGCGGACCAATTCAAAGGGGGAGGATCACTTAACCAAAATAAGCTTACCCATTCTAGTGTAAGAAATGTATAGAACAAATTGAGAACAGTTGTTAGGTTGTGATATGGCGCAGAGCTCTGAGATAGAATGGACTGATGCAACGTGGAACCCGATAACTGGTTGCACGAAGATTGGACCGGGATGTGACAACTGTTATGCTGCCCGATTTGCCGAGCGTTGGCGTGGTATTAAAGGCCATCCATACGAGCAGGGCTTTGATTTACGTCTGTGGCCAAGTCGGATCGAGCAACCGATTAAATGGCGAAAGCCACGGCTCATTTTTGTAAATTCGATGAGTGATCTTTTTCATAAAAAGGTTCCGGTTGATTTGTAAGCGCGAATTTCCCCGCACCTTTTGGCATTGAGTTCTGTGATGCATGAGGTGTCCACCAAAGATAGGTGGAGACCATTTGATGGAAGAAGATCAGAAGCTGAATGTTAGGCTGGTGGGCCGTGACGGTCGGCGTTGGTACGACCCGGCGTCGAAAGCGCGTCTTGTTGCGGCCTGTCTTGAGGGCGGCGTGTCGGTATCTCGGCTTGCGCTGGACCATGGGATCAATGCGAACCTGCTGCGGAAATGGATCAAGGCAGCCGAGGAGACCGGGACTGTGCAGTCATCTTCGACGCCGGCGTTTGTCCCGGTTTTGGCCGTGGATAGCAGCCCGCCGATGCCCAGCAAGCCGATGGAGGTTCCTCCCACGCGTGGTGAAGAGCAATTGGCGAAATTGGAGCGAATGAGGCCTTTGTCCTCTCCCGCGAAGGTGAGCGCGTCCTTGCCGAACGGGGTGAGGTTGACGCTTGAATGCGGTGATGCAAATGCGCTGTCGGCGATAATCGGAGCCTTGTGCGATGTTCACACTGGCCGCTGACGTTCAGGTCTACCTGCACCGCGAGCCGGTCGACTTCCGGGCGGGGATCAATAGCCTTTCGGTGCGGGTTCAGGAAACGATGGGACTGGACCCGTTTGCCTGTGGGGTGTTTGCATTCTGTAATCGCCGCCGCGACCGGATGAAGCTGTTGTTCTTCGATCGGTCCGGCTTCGTACTTGTGCTGAAGCAACTGAGCGAGGACAAGTTCCGCTGGCCCCGGCGCCAGGATACAGTGGT
>NZ_VXDB01000083.1 GCF_008711325.1 Roseibium sediminis | reverse complement strand
GCAATCTCAGTCCTGCGGTTTGATTTTGGACGGTTTGAGCAGCCGCGGGCGCCGGATTGATGCGATAAAGGCGGCTTTTGCTCCTGTCTTTTGCCTATCTTGGTGCATCTGGACACACCTCTCCCGCCACCGCCAACAATTTGGGCAGGCGCACGAGATTGTAGGCGGCGAGCGCGAGGGTGAAGATGGTTGCGACTTTCTCAATCCCCCGGACCTTCAACTGGTGAAGCCCGCCGGTCGTCTTGCCCCAGCCGAAGATTTCCTCGATGCGCTTGCGGCAGCGAAGACTGACTGCATAACCGTCGCTTGCTGCGACCTCGTCGGGCACAGCCGTCTTGCGCACCTTGCCGGTCTTCGACACCGTGCCGTTGATCGCCACATGCGGCACGATCTTGCGCGTCTTCAACTCCTCCACGAAGGCCTCGGCATCGTAGCCTTTGTCAGCCGCGAGCGTCGCGCCTTGCGGCAATATCTCGCTCATTTCCAGCGCCGCTTCCCGCTCCGCCGTGCCCGTGGCATGCGTCACCGTTGCCGCCACAGCAAGCCCGTTGCGGTTTTCCATCAGCGCATGGCCGAGATAGGCAAGCCGGCTCTCCTGGCCGCAAGCCTTGCGATACAGCCGCGCATCCGGATCGGTGGTTGAAGCATGCGTCTCGTTCGAGCGTTTCTCGCGGTGGAAGTCCTGCTCACCGTTTCGGCCCTCGCCAGGCGGATTGCCAGATCCATCCTTCGGCCGAAAGCTCTTGAACGAGGCAAACGCCTTCAGCATCGTGCCATCCACCGAGAAATGCTCGGCGCTCAAAAGCCGCTTCACACGCCGATCCGACAGAAGTGCCGCAAGGAACCCTTGCGCGATCTCTTCTGTCAGCACCCGCGTCCGGTTCTTCGAAAACGTTGAGGCGTCCCAGACCGGATCGTCCACCCCAAGCCCTACGAACCAGCGAAACAGAAGATCAAAATTGAGCCGCTCCATCAGTTGCCGCTCGGACCGGATCGAATAAAAAAGCTGTAACAGGATCGCCCGCAACAGTCGCTCCGGGGCGATCGATGGGCGGCCGCAGTCCTTGTAAAGAGCGGAAAACTGTCCATCCAAAGCAATCAGAGCCGGGTTCACCAGATCGCGCATCGCCCGCAGCGGGTGCCCCTTTGGCACGCGAGCCTCAAGATCCACGTAGGAAAACAGCTG
>NZ_VXDB01000082.1 GCF_008711325.1 Roseibium sediminis | reverse complement strand
TGCCGGCTTCGCCCTGAATGTCATAGGTACCGCCATCGGCGCCAACGAAGTGCGGATCACCCCAGATGCGACCGTTATCGACCTTGATCGGGTCCATCGGCTTTGCACCGCCGTTGTTTCCACCAGCACCCCAGTTGCCACCGCCATTCCAGTTGCCACCGTTGTTGCCGCCAGCGCCCCAGTTGCCACCAACATTGCCGCCGTTCCAGCCGCCACCGTTGTTCGCGCCGCCCATGTCACCATGGTTATGACCGCCGCCCCAGTTGCCACCGGCGTTCCAGCCACCAGCAATGTTGACCGACTGATCGGTGAAGGCCAGCTGCTCGACGCCCTTGAGGTTATCGGTTGCACCGGACTGGTTGTGAATGACAACAGTCAGGTCGCCGTTCTGGAGAATCGTGTAGTCGGCACGGTTGCCATCATAAAGCGCAACGTCATTGCCTGCGCCACCACGAATCGTATCGGAACCGGCACCACCCTTGATGATGTCGTTGCCTTCGCCGCCTTCAATTAGGTCGTTGCCTGCGCCACCAAACTGGATGTCGTTGCCCTTGCCGCCAGCAAGATGGTCAGCACCACCATTTCCGAACTGGACGTTGTTGCCGTCATTGCCCTGAATGTGGTCATTGCCCTGGCCACCATTCTGGGCACCGTTGCCGTGCTGCTTCGGCGGCTGCTTGGCAATTGTCAGGTTGGCATTCTGCTTGAGCGCGTTGCCAAACCCATCAGCCTTGTCTGCACCTGCACCCTGACCGCCGTGATTAGCGTGACCAATCTTATTGCACACCATGTTTTTCTCCTCGGGGCGAAATTGGAAATCTGTGATGGCGGCAAGAATACAGATGAAAACAAGAATATATATTCGCACTGACTACGTATAAAGCTACGTAAAGTTTGATTATATTAACTGATTGTTATTGAATACTAATGGAAATAAGATTAATTAAAGTGAAACGTACAAATAAAATTAACTCCTACTTAACGATAATTCGCAAGCCGGCGAGCAATAAAAAAGAAAGGCCTGCCCGGCATCCCGGACAGGCCTTTTCCCTTGAGATATACGCTCCCCCGCATGAACCGGGGGAGCGCCAAACTCAATTTCAGTTCTTTGCGAACCAGACGTCTTCCGAAAGCATCTGGCCGTTGTTGGCAGTCGACTGCATCAGGGTCTCGCCGCGCTCGTTCACAACGTCGTTGCGCTGTGTCGAGA
>NZ_VXDB01000081.1 GCF_008711325.1 Roseibium sediminis | reverse complement strand
TGATCCTCCCCCTTTGAATTGGTCCGCCCCTATAGTTAGGAAACGGAGGATCAGAAATGGGAATCAAGCGACACAAGCCGGAAGAGATTGTCACGAAGTTACGGCAGGTTGAGGTGCTTTGCGGCCAAGGAGTGCCGCGCATTGATGCGATCAGGCAGGTGCAGATAACCGAGCAGACATTCTATCGCTGGCGTAAGCAATATGGCGGCATGGGAACCGACCAACTGAAAGAACTTAAGCGACTTCAAAAGGAGAATGACCGGCTGCGTCGAGCCGTGTCGGACCTAACTCTGGACAAGCTCATTTTGTCAGAGGCCGCGCGGGGAAACTACTGAGCCCCTCGCGCCGTCGCGCCTGTATCGATCACATTCGCAATGAGATGCGGGTGTCTGAAAGGCGGGTCTGCCGCGTTCTGGGGCAGCACCGATCCACACAAAGGCGATTGCCACAGGGGCGCGCTGACGAAGGCCGCCTGGTGTCTGACATGATCGAGTTGACGCGCCAGTATGGTCGTTATGGTTATCGTCGGATTGCCGCTCTTCTGAGGGATGCAGGCTGGATGGTGAACGACAAGCGTGTGGAACGGCTGTGGCGACGCGAGGGGCTCAAAGTGCCCATGAAGCAACCGAAGAAAGGGCGGCTCTGGCTGAACGATGGCTCATGCGTCCGGCTGCGGCCCAGGTATCGCAACCATGTTTGGTCCTATGACTTCGTGCATCATCGAACCGATGACGGGAAATCGTTCCGGACCCTGAACATCCTGGACGAACATAGCCGGGAGTGCTTGGCGATCCGGGTCAAACGGAAGCTGAACTCGACCGAGGTCATAGACGCACTGACCGACTTGTTCATCCTACGTGGCGTCCCTGCCTACATCCGGTCAGACAACGGCCCAGAGTTCATTGCTCAGGCTGTCAGGGATTGGATAGCGGCGGTCGGCGCCAAAACCGCCTACATCGAGCCGGGATCGCCTTGGGAGAACGGATACTGCGAAAGCTTCAATGCCCGGTTCAGGGATGAACTGCTGAACGGGGAGGTCTTCTACACGCTACGCGAAGCCCAAATCATCATCGAAGAATGGAGGAAACACTACAACACCAAACGACCCCACAGTGCTCTGGGCTACCGCCCACCGGCCCCAGAGGCCATCGTTCCGATGGAACCCAGGCTAATCATGCACTAACATTCAAACTGGACCGCTTAGGTGGGGCTGATCA
>NZ_VXDB01000080.1 GCF_008711325.1 Roseibium sediminis | reverse complement strand
GAATGACTATCAAGACTGAAAGTCATAAGGGGGAAGGCTTTAATGAGTTGCGCTTCGAAGATGAGTCAGGTCGTGAGGAAATTTTTGTTCATGCGCAGAAAGACAGAAATGAGAAAACGCTCAACAACCATACAGAGCGCATAGACAATAATTGGGTGCAGTCAGTTGGTCATAATAAAGCCGTTGAGGTTACGAATAACCATGATGAAGTCATTGGTGGGAATATGACTTTAAGCGTTGGGCCATCAAGCATCGGACAAATAATAAATGATACCGTCAGTAAATTGACCGGAGGCATTGGAGCGATTGGTGATGCATTAGGGTTGCCCGGTCTTTTGAATCCTGGAGAGGGCAATCAAACAATTACGATTGAAAAAAATAAGGCAGAAACAGTCGGCATTTCGAGTATGGAGGCTGTTGGAATCTCCAAAATGTCAAGTGTCGGAAAAACCTATCATGTAAATGTCGGTACAAAAATGGTCATTACATGCGGAAAGTCACAAATAAGTTTGGACAAATCGGGTTATATAAAAATAACTGGGGCAAGATTTAATTTTACTTCTTCAGGTCCCGTACAAATAAATGGAAAAGATGTAGATATTAACTAGGTGTCAATAAATGTCTAAGAAGGCCATCTTGCTAAAAGAAAAGGACTTACCCTGGAATCAGCGGTTAGCCATTCGATTGATGGCGGAGTCAAAGGGAAGGGCAACCGGCAATTGGGGCAGAACTCTAAAATGTATCCCTGCCGAAGCATTATCTTGGAAAAATTCTGTAAAGCAGCTCTTCACCCGCCCAGGTCGGGCAGCAAACTATCAACGATACAAGTGCGGCAATTTTGAAGGTTCTGTTCACGAAGATCGAATGAAAGGTAAAGCGGCAGTAGCGGATGGCCTTTCTCCTACGGCTAGTAATCCAAGTCGTACGGGCTGTCTAATTTTGGAGGCAAAATCTTCGCGACATGACAAGAAGAACCAGAGCAAGGGTCTATATAGCCTAGAAACCAACTCGGGGCCGGCTTTAAGTAAAAAAAACGCACGTAAAATCATTAAAAGATACCCTGGTCCCGCAACTGCAGAAGGTTTAAAGTATCTTGGAGCAACATTCGCCCCCACAATGGCGACTATCCAAGCCGAAGGGGGAGATACTTCATTATTTGAGGATTATATTCCAAGTGCTGAAGATCACTCAACCAGCGGAATATGGGCTCTGGTCCGATCTTCGACGATGATGCAGCTGGACACCCGCAAAAACCTCGCGCTGTTGGATGATTTCTGATTCACTGGCTT
>NZ_VXDB01000007.1 GCF_008711325.1 Roseibium sediminis | reverse complement strand
CCAGGCTAATCATGCACTAACATTCAAACTGGACCGCTTAGGTGGGGCTGATCACTGCCAAGAAGCTCTTATCTCGCGAAGCAGTGATGCGCGGTCCGTTTTTTGTTTCGGAGGATGCCCTCCGGGAAATAGCAAGAGAGAAATAGGGGAGCGGAGGCTATGTCAGAGAAATTTAAATCGCCAGATTTTGCTGCTAATCGAGATCCCGAATTTCGGTACAGATCCGGCTTTCAGCATGGCGCACAGGCCGTTTTCGAATTCGCCCGCAAGAAAGGTATGAGCGCAAAAGACCTGAAAGAGCTGGAAAAGCTGATTTGCGTCAAAATCAACAAGTGGCGCCACGATCCTTCTGCTAATCCGGTGCCGCCAAAACTGTGACTCATAAGGAGCGATGTAAATGAGTAAAAGTGAAGTGATGTATGGTCGGTGTCTTTGCGGTGATATTGAGTTCGAAGCTCTTGTTCCAGCAAGAGAGTATTACGTATGTCATTGCAACATGTGCCAAAAGTGGTCGTCAGGACTTCACTTCAGCGTAAAGATTGAAAAATTAACTATTCGGGCAGATGATAATATGAATATGTTCCAATCATCTGAACACGCACAGAGGGGATTTTGTCGACGTTGCGGTAGTAACGTCCTTTATCGCAATGACAAATCCAAACTTTACGTTGTGAATCTCGGATTGTTCGATCAAAGGCAGAACTTTACTGCTGTCGCAGAGATTTTTTCTGATTTGGGGCTTTGCTCACTGGAGGGGAGCCACAAACGGTTTTCTCAAAAAGATATGACCAAGCTTGGTTTTTGACGAGACTCATCCCTCTCTCGCAATCCGCTCAAATTCTTGCCTGACAGCCTCTTTAGCCGGTTCTTTGGTGTCTTCCATGCCTTATTCGGGGGTGTTAGCAAACCAGTGCCGGAGTTTGCCGCCTGATCGGACCATCACAAACTTTCGAGCTTAGCTGCAAATTTTACTCAGAGGGTGTGGGAATATTGAAACGCAAATTTAGGCTGGTAGTTTCTGGCGGGTTCGCATTTATTGCGTGTCTGGTTGCGGCAAAGTTTTTGGTGCCCGACTTCTCACTTAATTTCGGTTCATTGCAAATGTCTGATATTTGTACGAAACTCTGCGATGAGGAGTGGTGGTCAACCGCGTCAGACCGAGAAATTCAAAGGGTTGTTTCCAGTTCAAGCCTTAGTTCACACGATCAATATGGCACCCCGCCGCTTGTTTCAGCCGTGTGGCATGAAGACCCAAAGGCGCTTCGCATTCTGTTGGATGCGGGCGCGGACCCGAGTATCAGAGACGATTCAGAAAATACGGCTCTCATGCGGGCGGCCGAGGCGCAAAATACTGTCGCGGTAAAACTACTATTGAAGGCTGGCGCTGACGTTAATGCTAGCAGAGAAGATGGGTTCACTGCCTTGCTGGCGGTGATGGATGGCAAGCAATCAATCGGCGTTGTGAATGCCCTGTTAGTCGCGGGGGCAGATCCCAACATCAAATTTGGGGCAAATGCATTCACGCCTCTATCCTATGCCATCATTTACGACAACGTAGAGGTTGCGTCGGCCCTGATCCGAGCGGGGGCAGATGTGAACATGCGTGGAAGTTATGGAGAACCACTACTCTCATTGGCAATAGGCAATGCTGGGCTGAAGTTGATCTCAATGCTAGTAGAGGCTGGTGCAGATCTGGAAGCCAAAGAGCCCGACAGAAAAGAAACCGCGCTCTTTGAAGCGGCTTTTGCCGACCGAGGGGATATCATTTCTTTGCTATTGAAGGCAGGAGCTGAGGTGAATGCCCTAAACGACTTCAATGCAACCCCGCTGATGCAAGCCGCGTCTTGGTCGTCGACTGCGACCCTTTCGATTCTGCTCGAAGCTGGCGCAAAACTCGAAGTCAGAGACGGCAATGGTCTCACCGCAATGGCTCATGCGGCATTCGACGGTAAAACTAAAAACGTTGAACGCCTTGCTCAAGCGGGAGCCAAACTTGATCCCAGGGACGAGTTTGGCCGCACGCCCTTCTATCTCGCAGCAACAATGGGGTATCTCGAAACCGCGATCTTGCTACGCGATTTAGGCGCCGATGTTACGGCCCGTAATAATGATGGCAAAAATTCCCTCGAAGCAGCAATCGCGCTTGGAAACGACGATTATGTAGACGCGTTCGATCTAGGGGATTCTGAGGCGCTACAAACGCTTCGAGAAATTGTTGAGAGCAATCAATGATGGTCTGTAATTCATAGGGAGCGCCGGGAATGTGTGACTGCAAGAACGGAGGTTAATTGATGCCTTGATGCGACAAGCCTTTATCGAAGGTGCGGTTTGGGCAGTTGATGTCATAAATGAAAATTGAAATTAGGGGAGCGGATCATGCAGGAAAAACCTACTGAAAGCTTCTGGAAGGACGTGCGGGAAGTAGATGCTCGGCTAGAGCCATACTACTCCACCGCAGAGCGTTTCCGCTGGCTGTCTTCTCCGCATCCTCAGCTTGAAGGCGCGACTGCCTGCGATGCTTTGCTTGATGGCAGCAGAGACAAGGTTCATGCGATCATCGACCGACTCGATGCAGATGGTTACGTGTGACTCGAAAGGAGCGGAACTTGGATATTTTGAGGGTGGTTGCCGGGTTCCTATTAACATGCTGCTTCGTTGCCGCGTATATGATGTTATATGCCTTAGTTATTGCCCGTTCAGGGTTAAATTTCGAGATAAGCTCGAGCGGTATTATGTATATGTTTATTCTCTCAATAATAATTATGGGATTTTCGATTGTTCCCGCAATTTTTGTTTTAGCATTGTCCGAAGCTAAGGGAATTAGAAGTGTTTATTATTATTCGGCATCAGGGCTTTTGGTCAGTCTGGTGGTTCTTGAAATTGTAAGTGACCTTGCAACAACGGACGGCTCCACATTGCTCTACTTTGTAACGTCCGGTGTGTTCGGCGGAGTATTTTATTGGCTGATTGCCGGTAAACATGCGGGTAGTGCAAAACAGAGAGCTAGCAAATTCAGTGGTCCGCGAGGATAAGGCATTGCCGAAGGATTGGGTTTCCCGGTCGCCACTGTCTCAAAGTAAACTGTGACTCGATAGGAGCGGGCATGCACACCATGACGCCAGAGGAAAAAGCTTGTGCGGACCACGCTCTTGACGTGTGGGATAGATCGCAGAGCCGCAAAGACTTGACGGACCGTGACAGGGTGCTCGGCGCTTTACAGGCATACCAGCGCAAGGCTACTGCCATCGAAATGGCGAAGGAGCGCGGGTTGTCGTTGGATATGTTTTTGGCGGAATAGGGGAGCGGATATGACCGAAGCTGACCGCATAGCCAAAGCTGCTGAGTGGCGTAAAGCCGCTGCCGCTCGACGTGACTTTGCTCAATCCGCATTGGACGCGGAGCCGAATGATAAGCCGGAAGCTTGGTGGGATGCCCAACAATCAACAATCGATAGCTGCTGGGATCGGATACACCTCATTGATGCGCTATTCCCTGAGCTGGGTGGCGTTGTTGATGGAAAGCACACGTAAAATAGGGGAGCGTGCATTGGTTGACGACACAATTCTGACTGTTACCAAGGACCGTTGTGGCAACGAAAAATTGTTGAGAGAGCTCGAGCGAAAAGGGCTTTTAAAGCTCTATGTGTCCGATATGGAGCTCCCGGCGACCGGATCGAAGATCAAAGGTCGTAACTCTTTGCCATTAACACTTGTGTGCGCTGATCCTGATTGCCGGTGTAAAAAAGAAGGAGCTGGAGGGTTTGGAAATGGCTCAGATGAGGCCCCGCACTCCTACTTAATGACAGATGAGCACAAAGCGCTTTTCAGTAAAATTTTGTCTGTGGCGGGTGATTGTGGTCGTGCAGATTGTAAGCAGTTGTTTCACCACCTCATCAACAAGCGAGATATATTCTCTACGGAAGATAAAAAAATTTTGAATTTCGCTGAAAAGCTTGCATCTAAGTTAGGAATTCGCGTGGTTCATCCAGAAGAATTGTACAAACAACTTCAGTCACAGATTGAAAACTGAGGAGCGGGTAGATGACAACAGTAGATTTGGGTAGAAAGTTGGTCATCGCTACCTATGCCTTTTGCATTGTGGCGACTTCGACAGAATTGGTTTCGGCGGGCGATCAAGAAACAAAAAAAGACTTCGTTTCGGAGACGTCACCCGTGGGATCAGCCTCAGATCTCTTAAGTATTGTCGACCAGATTTCGCAATCAATACCCGGAAGCAACGCTGCGTTGGAACTATTGAAATCTCCTGTAATAACAGAAAGAGCCGATATTCAGGTCCGGGGACATGTTAAAAAGGGTATTTGGAACATCGCCGTTGGTGGTAATCCACCCACTGCCATGTCCGAGATCATTCTCCCAGTTGGAAATACCGTAGAATTCATTATGACGTCAGATGACGATATCTATGAGGTTGAAGCTCCCGAGCTCGGCTTGTCCTTTGATCTTATACCGGGGCGCATCACTAGTCATTTTGTCACATTTCTTCGCGAAGGCCGCTTCCCTTTGAGTTGTCGTAAAACATGTGTGCCGGAGAGCGCAAAAATCGCTTTCGTTATTCAACACCCCCCAGAGCCTGAATGACACAAGGCTGTGTAGACGAATTTTAGGAGCGGATGATGGTCGACATGCCAAAGGGTACAGGTAAAATCCGACAAGGGTGGCCCGAAAATGTTCAAATAATATCTTTAGAACAAATGGATTTGATAGGCATCGATCCGAAAACCCGCGAGCTTTATTGGGATGGCCAAAAACTCAAAATAGCATCCAAGCTGGCTTGGCCAGAGCGGATGTTGGCGGCAATCGCAACAGCGTCAAGTTTCATCATAGCGTTGATGGCCATTCTGAATTTCGTTTACAAGTGACCTGATTAGGTAGGAGCGGCTTTGAATGTCATTTTCAGGGAACGGCAAAAAGACGATTATTGCCCAATTTTGGGTTGGTAAGTTTTCTGATGAAGCGCTTTTCCATGACTTTACAGGAGAGGACCCTGAACACTACGCCATCGAAAACGAAGATGGGGACTATCCACTATCTAAGTTTGCAGCCTCACAAGGCGAGACATTCTATGATCACGACTTCATGGAAGTGGCGTTTTCGGATGTGGCGGTACATTCTGGCAAAGAGTTCATGGCGTCGTGGTCCGACAAATGGGCTGATGAGTTGGATCGTCGGATCAACGAGCTTGATGTTTCCGATTTGAACGTCCTCGTGATGATGGTGGTCGAGCAGCATTCGAGCGGTAAACTGTATCGTCAGATTAGCAATCCTGTTTCCGCTTCCGGTGAGGGATTTAACCTGACCTATTTGGGTGAAATAGAGTTTGACGACTACTCGAAGGAAAAAGCCTGATTTGTGATCAAATAGGAGCGGTTTCAGCGCGCCGCACGGGCACTGCCCAAGCGGATAACCGAAAGGGAAAGGTCTTCGACGTGAAGGCTCGCGCTGTACTCATTTACAAGGGCAATATGCAGAAAATGCATAGTGCTAAACAGGGGAGCGGGCAGTGAGCTTAAAACAGGCTTGGTATAACATCAGGGACTTCGAAGAGCACGAGATGCCTTGGCCGATCATGTTTCTTGTATTTCTGATCGTCGCAATGGCGACCCTGTCTGCTGCAGCGTGATCAAATAGGAGCCTTGCATGGAACCTGTGCCGCTTGCTGACATTGTTCCAAAGGTGATGACCGAAGACGAACTGCGGAAGTTAGCCGTCATTTCGCCGGACGTCCGGTTCAAGTTCCCTGTGCCTGCGGATAGCGCGGGCGGGTCTGTATCTCGGTTGAGCCGCAACGCGGGCAGCGGTAAGTCCGGCTCTTAGGCAGGTCGGGGATCGTTTCGCTGTCCCCATACCCATCAAACCCCACAATCTCCATGTAGGCGCATTTCATGCAGTGGATCTCGATTCCGGTGCAGTGATCTTTTGCCCAGGTGATTGTGACCGGTTCGTATTTCTGTGGCTGCATTTGTCTTGCGTTCCATTCCAATCGGTTCCCTTTACGTTCCCGTACAAAGATTGACGGAACGTGTCCAGAACGCGGCTTGCTGTTAAAGTCTGATGGCACTAAGTTGTGCTTGGTTGGGTGCGTATCTTGCCGTACATATTGCCGTACATATTGCCGTACATTTGCATAGTTGAATTCATATAAGTAATTGAAATAACAATACATAAGCTTTCGCATGGGTCCGGCGGGGGGCACCACTTTCTTGTTGCCGAGGTCGTTGAACGGCGGGACGCGACAGCTGGCGCAGATATTTCACCTCCCCCATTTCATGATTTTATGCGCAATCCGAAGGGGTCTTCCTTTGGTTCAGGTTGACCGTCGAGTGTCTGCTTGGTGTTTCCGCAGGGTATTTGTTAACCAGGCATTTACCGAATGGCGAAAGTTTTTATTTTCCAAGATGCAACTATAAGTATTGCTTAGATCTTTTGTGCGACCTCTACGGCAAGTAGGTAGGTGGAACGCATGCTGAGTATTCAAGGCAAGCTCACATTCATTCTTGTATCCTTGATCGCGCCGCTCGTCGTGGTTTCGGTTCTCAGTGTCGAGATGATCGACGCTGAGCGTGAGCGTGTTATGTCGGCTCTTCAAGGGGCAGAGTTCATCTCCAAGGTCTGGAACGCCGGTCTGGATGAGGGGGCTGCGAAACAGGCCCTTGCGCTTCAGGAAGACTTGCAGCCGGATTTTCGTGCACTTGTCGGGGATCTTTCCAAACCGCTGACCACAATCTCGGATCCCGATGCACCACGGCATATGCGCCTCCGGGCGGCTTATGACATCACAGTGGATGTGGCCGGGAAGTCCAAGCTGATCAATCTTCTGTCGGAGGAAACGCCGACCCTTGCTGCGGTCCTGTTCGACAAGGCGCCCGAACTTGCGTTTCGGGTTGAATACCTTTTGTCGATCGTCAAGAAACTTCAGACCAAGGACGAATTCAACCGCTACGACGCGATGTCGATCCAGATTGCGGCCGGTCAGTTCAAGACACTGGCCGACAGCGTCAGCATGATTTCGAACGCAGTTCCGTTACAGCTGGACGGCGAGGCCAAGGGCTGGCTGACGGATTTGGGCGCAAGTTATCGAGCAGACAATAGCAAGCTGCAGTCGGAAATGGCGAAAATCGTTCTTGGCTCAGGCGATTATGTTCGTGGCAGCGACATCAAAATCGACACGCTGTTGCCGGTCGGTGATGCGTTCGGAGCCCGCCTGCTTGCCTTCTGGAAAGGAGGCATGACGGTCGCCACTCGCCGGATCAACGAAGAACGGGAACGGCTCAATCTGCTCTATGCCTTTGAAGTTGGCAGCCTCGGTGTGCTTGTTGTTTTTGGCGTTGGCGCATCGGTTTTGATGCGGCGCTCGATCATTCAGCAAACCCGGAAGCTGCAGGAAGCCTACAGCAAGGCTGACCAACAGAACCGGGCGCTTGAGGAAATGCGTCAGCATGCCGAACACGAATCCATGCATGACGCATTGACCGGGCTGGCCAATCGCCGGTTCATGGAACGGGAAATCCGAAAGTGCCTCAAGACGGCGAAGGAAAAGAATATCGGATTGGCGGTCCTTCACATTGATCTGGACCGGTTCAAGCAGATCAATGACACGCTTGGTCATGCTGCTGGCGACCATGTGCTTCAGCATGTGGCGAAGGTGCTGAACAGGGAGACAAGGGAAGACGATGTCGTTGCACGCGTCGGTGGCGATGAATTTCTGGTGCTCAGTTTCTCCAATGGGCAGCAGGAGCCATTGGGGAAGATGGCCAAGCGGATCATCGATAGCCTGTCGCGCCCCATTCACTATATGGACAATCTGTGTCAGTTCGGCGCGAGCGTCGGAATCAACATCGTCTTTGGCGATGATCTGAATGAATTTGACTCCGACCTCTTCCTGTCGAATGCAGATATTGCGCTCTACCGGGCCAAGGAAACTGGCCGGGGCCGGTTTGTGTTCTTCAGCCACGCGCTCCGCTCCGAAGTCGAAATCAGTAAATCTCTGTCTGATGATCTGATCCTCGGTCTGCAGAAACGGGAGTTTTTTCCTGTCTATCAGCCTCAGGTCGACGCTCGCACGGGCGAATGTATCGGGGTAGAGGCGCTTGCCCGGTGGAACCATCCACACAAGGGATCTCTCAGCCCGGCCGTTTTCATTCCCATGGCGCGCAGGCTCGGGCTGTTGGGCAAGCTTGACGAATGCATCATGGAGCAGGCGCTGGTGGACCTGCGCAGCTGGGATTCCATCGGGCTTCATGTTCCTCGCCTGTCACTCAACCTGTCAGAGCACCGATTGGCGGATTCCGAGTTCCTGACCTGGTTGGAAACGCATGATCTGCCGGATGGCAGACTGTCATTCGAAGTGCTGGAAACGGTTTTCTCCGATGACTTTGATGATGTGCGCAGATATGCGGTCGACCGGCTTCAGGAGTTGAATATCGGTCTGGAAATGGATGATTTCGGCACGGGCCATGCCTCGCTTGCCGGTCTTCTGTCCTTTTCACCTTGCCGGTTGAAGATCGCGCGCGAGATTGCAGGGCCTGTCGATACCTCCGCGCGGCATGCAAAACTGGTGTCCGGCATCATCGATGTGGCCGAGGCGCTTGATATCGAGGTGCTGGCTGAAGGGGTCGAACGGGAGAAGCAGGCGCAAATCCTGCGTGATCTTGGATGTGATGCGCTGCAAGGGTATCTCTTCGCAGTGCCGATGCCTGCCAGCGAGCTTCCCAAATGGTGGCATCTGCATTCGGCCACGGGGCAACGAAAGAGCGGATAGGTCACCCGATTTAAGGTGACATTGGCCCGCCCTGCTTGTATTGACCCGGTCATGTTGCGCCGACTTTACGACTGGACCTTGTCCCTTGCTGCCGGACCGCGTGCGCCTGCCGCGCTCGGAAGCGTATCCTTTGTTGAGAGTTCTTTCTTTCCGATCCCGCCGGACATCCTGCTTATCCCGATGGTGATTGCCAAGCGGGAGAAGGCCTGGTGGTACGCTGCGCTTTGCACGGTGACCTCGGTCCTCGGCGGAGTGCTTGGCTATCTGATCGGCATGTTCTTGTTCCAGCAGGTCGCGGAACCGATCCTGAGCTTTTATGGCAAGATGGATTACTTCAATGAATTCAGTGCCATCTTTCACGAATGGGGTTGGTGGTTCGTCTTCATAGCCGGGGTTACGCCCTTCCCGTACAAGGTCATCACAATCGCGTCCGGGGCTGCGGGCCTCAGCCTGCCAATCTTCATTCTGGCGAGCATAGTGTCGCGGGGGCTGCGCTTCTTCATCGTTGCTGCGCTGCTCTACTTCTTCGGGCCGCCGATCCGCGACTTTATCGAAAAGCGGCTGGGTCTCATGTTCACCATATTCGTGGTGCTTTTGGTTGGTGGATTTGCCATTTTGAAATTTGTCTAGGCCGGAGACCCTTAACATGCTGACTTCCCGAACGATTGCCCGTGACACCGTGCTGCTGCTGCTTGTCGGCGGGCTAGCCGTGATCGGGGCCGCATGGGGATTTCAGCTGATCGGCGGCTATATTCCGTGCAAGCTGTGTCTTGAGCAGCGCGTTCCCTACTATGTTGGGTTGCCACTGGCTCTTGTCGCTCTCTTTCTCATGCAGATGAGGCGCCATGGTCTGGCTGCGGGTCTCCTGTGCATTGTTGCCATCGTCTTTGCTTATGGGGCGGGTCTCGGTGCCTATCAGGCAGGGGCGGAGTGGGCCTTCTGGGACGGTCCCAATGATTGTGGCGGAGGGGCATCGACGCCAACCTCTGCTGCGGACATGCTGTCCGCCTTGCAAAGCGTGAAGGTGGTCAGCTGCACCGAGGCAAGCTGGCGCATGTTTGGCCTGTCCTTTGCCGGCTGGAATGCCGTTGCTTCATCCGGCCTGACACTCCTCGCTGCTTTGGCCGCATTTCTTTCCCTTCGTTCTGTCCGCAAGCAGGAGGCGAGCCACGCATGAACAAGAAGCTGGAAGAGCAGGAAAAAAAGCAGCAGGAAGCCCTGCGGGCGATTGACCGTGTTCAGGCGGAAAGCGAAACGATTGTTGGCTCGACCTTTGTGCGAATGGCCGACCGGGCGCAGAAACACATGTCTGCGGCCGACAAGAATTCCGACGATCCCGTGGAAATCTGGGGCACCCGTATCGGCCGTGCCGCCGGACTGATTTTTGCAGTCGGGCTCGTTATTTACCTTTTCAAGTCATATCTATAGCGAAAGTACCGGGAGTTTGCCCGGGTTAGGGCA
Organism: Roseibium sediminis; assembly: GCF_008711325.1. GTDB lineage: Bacteria > Pseudomonadota > Alphaproteobacteria > Rhizobiales > Stappiaceae > Roseibium > Roseibium sediminis. Next base: position 218,046 of record NZ_VXDB01000007.1, on the reverse strand, counting down.
GAGGGACTTCCGGTTGGCTACGCAACATCCATATCGCAGAAGCAGCTGGGCGCACGCCAAGGCGCCGGATCTGGACGCGTTCGAGGCTCTGGCAAGCGAAACGCTCGCCCAGTTGCCGAACGAGATCCTTGCCCTGTGCGGACATGTGCAGATCAGCCTTGCCGACTACGCCGAAGATGACATCCTGAACGCCATGGGGATCGAAGATCCGCATGAATTGCTCGGGCTGTTTGAGGGTGTCGGACTGGCGCAAGTTGGCGACGAACCGTTTACCGGGCAAATGCCGAACCGCATCTGGCTCTATCGGCGCGCCATTCTGGATTATTGGGCCTCTGGCGATGAGACACTCGGCGACATCGTCTCGCATGTCCTCATCCACGAAATCGGGCATCATTTCGGGCTGTCCGACGAGGATATGGAGCGGATTGAAGAAGCTGCTGACCTGACAATGTGACAGGGTGTTCCGCGAAAAAAAGGCGCTGCAGAGAAAGTCTGCAGCGCCTTTTTTGTGGATCGGAATGATCGGCTGTCCGCTTATTCAGCGGCCTGCTTGGTGGCACGCTCAATGGATTCAACGATCAGGCGCTTGGCGGTTTCGACACCTTCAATGCCGGTAACCTTGACCCACTTGCCCGGTTCCAGATCCTTGTAATGCTCGAAGAAGTGCTTGACCTGAGCCACGGTGATTTGCGGCAGATCGGACACATCGTTGATGTTGTCATAGCGCTTGGAGAGCTTGTGGGTCGGAACGGCGAGGATCTTTTCGTCGATGCCGGACTCGTCTTCCATGATCAGAACGCCGATCGGGCGGCAGTTCATGATGGCGCCGGGAACGATCGGGCGCTGGTTGACGACAATAACGTCGATCGGATCACCGTCACCACACAGGGTGTGCGGCACGAAACCGTAGTTGCCCGGATACCGCATCGGAGTGTAGAGGAAGCGGTCGACGTACATGGCGCCTGCTTCCTTGTCCATTTCGTATTTGATCGGCTCGCCGCCAACGGACACTTCAATGATCACATTGATGTCTTCCGGCGGGTTCTTGCCAATCGGCACGGCGTCGATACGCATTTTATGGCTCCTGTTGAACTGTTGCGCCGTCTATCGCAATCCCTCGCCCCAAGTTCAAGCCCCTTCATGCTGCATTGCGTCTAATTGATGAAGCTGGTTGACTGATGCGTGTTCAAACGATGGAGATTTTGGATGATCCGGACCAGATTTTTGGTGCATGCCCTGTCACTTCTTGCCGGTATCGGCTTATTCGCGACAGGCTCGACAAGCGAGGCGGCGTCCATCACCAGCGTCTACACCAAGATCAATCTGGAAACCTGTCCGGTGCTGGAAGGGCCCTCGGATGAGAGTACATTTGGCGGGTCATGGCTCTGCCGGGGTTATGAGGGCATTCCGGTCTATGTTGCTGAAGGGGATCTGAGGATGTTCGTGTCGTTCGGGCCTGCCGCCGCGAACGAACCGGCAGCGCGTCAGACCCTGCCGCAGTTCAACACGATCAACGAGACGCTGGAATGGCGATTGCGTGATGGAAAGCCCTTTGCGACGATCCTGCGCTGGTTCCCGAGCAATGCGGACGGAAACGGCTCAGGGAGCGTGCTGATTGTCAGCCAGTATCTGCCCGGCGGCGGGACCTGCCAGATTGCGCGGATCGATGCAAAGGCCAACAAGAACGCGAATGTGATGGCGCGGCAGGCAGCCGATACATTGGCAGGTCGTGTGAGCTGTGAAGACGATCCTCAGGTCATCGGCAAGCCGGGAATTTTGAGCTGGTAGGATCGTGCCGGAAAGTCAGACCGCTGACCACGTGAAGACAGAGAGCCCGAGAGGCCTTCCGCCGTTGTGATAGGTTGAGGTTTCAGTCAGTTGTCCACCAAGCGCAGTGTAAAAGCCGACCGCAGGCTCGTTGTCGGTCAGCACTTGAACGGCTAGACCTTGCAGGCAATGCGCGTTCAGGTCCGCTCGCACGGCCTCGAACAGTTGTCGGCCAAACCCGAGACCCTGATATTCCGGCCTGAGGTAAAGCTCGTAGATCTCACCTTCACTGGGCACTGAACGCAAGCGGGAGGTTCCATAGGTGGCATATCCAGCGGGCGTATCGGAAATCTCCAGCAGCTTGATCTGGACGCCACGTTGAAGGGCACCCTTCCACCAGGCCGGGTTTCGTCTGGCAATCAGGCGCTGCAATTCAATCCCGTCAAGCAGTCCGCGATAGGCCCCAAGCCATGCTTCGCCATGAATGGCGGCAAGCGCGTCGCAGTCCGGGAGGGTTGCAGCCCTGAGGTCGATCATCCGGGTGGCCATGGGCGGAGTCTACATCAGCCGGAGTGATAAGAAAGCTGGAAAATCAACGAGGGGAGCGGGATATCGGCGGCTTTGCCAATGAAAAGGGCCGGTTAAAACCGGCCCTTCAGTTGCCCTGATGTTTGATACTTAACTCTGGCACTTCACGGTCAAGCAGCGGGGGGCTGGGGGGCTAATGCGGTCCGCTGTTCGTCCATGTCGTACCCATCAGGGTATGATCTTAATATGGTGGGTCATTTGGACATGCCAAGGGCCGGAATGAGGCAAAACAGTGATTTTTTAGGCTCAAAATTTGGACCTTCATCACATTGAATTCATGAAGCTTTTCTTGACGATATTGGTTATTCGTCGTGCTTTTTTAACCGCTTACTCTTGCCATGCCCCAAGGGGAGGGCGCATGATCTTCAAATAGCGCGAACGTAGCCACGCATCACCTGACCCAAGGAGGCGGAATGAGCGACACCGAAGACAGCGCAGGGCAGCAGGCAGCCGGGGCCACTGCGGGATTGGCCTACGGCAATGCGAATACCCAACGATCTTCTGTAATTTCCTTCCACCGACGAGAACTGGATACGATCCTCCGCCTGTATGGCAGGATGGTTGCCGATGGAGAATGGCGCGACTATGCCATTGATCTCCTGAAAGACAGGGCGGTGTTTTCCGTCTTTCGCCGCAGTTCCGAAATGCCACTTTTCCGTATTGAAAAGGACCCGAAACTTGCCCGGCGGCAAGGGACTTATTCCGTCGTTGCGGCCGGTGGCATGATTCTGAAACGCGGGCATGACCTGTCGCAGGTCCTGAAAGTTCTGGAGAAGAAGCGGCACTTGCGGTTGGTAGACGCCTAGAGCCTTTCCAGGCGAAGTGGATACCGGTTCGCCGTCCGGAAATGCACCAAATCAAATGCTTAGAGCACGTCGCGTGATTCAGTGAATGCGAGACGTGCTCTGAAAATCAGCTCTACGAGCGCAACAAAAAAGCCCGGCAGTTTGCCGGGCTTTCTTGTTTGTGTCTGAGCTGCCGCTTATTCGCGGTTGCCGAAGAGCTGCAACAGCATCAGGAACATGTTGATGAAGTCGAGGTAGAGGCGCAGCGCACCCATTACGGACTTCTTCATGGCTGCTTCGTCGCCGTCGCCTTCGTAGTACATTTCCTTGATCTGCTGCGTGTCATACGCGGTCAGGCCGGCAAACACGAGAACACCGATCACGGAAATCGCGAACTGCAGGGCAGAGGATTCCATGAAAATGTTCACGATCGAGGCAATGATGATGCCGATCAGGCCCATGAACAGGAACGAGCCCCACGCGGACAGGTCCTTCTTGGTGGTGTAGCCGAAGAGGCTAAGCGCACCGAAAGCTGCAGAGGTGATGAAGAACACGCGAGCAATCGAGCCACCGGTATAGACCAGGAAGATCGAGGACAGCGACACACCCATGACGGCTGCATAGGCCAGGAACATGGTCCGGGCTGCGGAAGCACTCATGGACTGGACGCGGAAGGAAAGCCACATCACCATTCCAAGCGGGGCCAGCATGACCACCCACTTCAGCGGGCTGCCGTAAAGGGTTGCGCCGAGCTGGGTCAGCATCTTGCCGTTCCCCAATTGGGCGACAGCCATGCTCGGGTCGGATGTTGTTGCCAGCATCGCGGTACCCAGCGCAAACAGGCCAGTCAGCGCCAGACCAAAGGTCATGTAATTGTAGACGCCCAGCATATAGGCGCGGAGGCCCTGATCGATGCCGGCCTCGGCATGGCTGCCGGCAACCGAATACGGAGCCTGTGTGTTCCGGTCGAAGGTCGACATATTCTGTGTTTTCCCCTTGTTCACGTTGCAAAAGCCAAGTCGGCTCTTGATGGATTTATACGACAATATGGGACTTGTCGGCGGCCACAACAAGCGCAAAAGGTGAAAAAAATCATTACAGAAATTTCATGTTGCACGCGGTGCGCGTGCAAACTTTTCATTTACCAATTCCGGCCGCCTTCAGAGGTTCCTGAGAACGGGAGCCGGTTTTTTGCCCAAGACCTTCCATGTGCCCACCAGTCCGAAGCCGACGGTAAGAACAAGGGCAGCAAATGCTGCTGCTGCGGCTGTGCCGGGAAGAAGAGTGAATTCCCCTCCCATGATCCGCGAGATCACGAACCAGGCTGCCAGTCCTCCGGCCACGAGGGCAAAGATCGCCGTCGAGATCCCGAGGATCGCATATTCCAGCCCGTAGGCGAGGATCAGGCGTCTCCGCGTGGCCCCGATGGTTTTCAGGATCACCGCGTCATAGATGCGGCTGCGGTGTCCGGCCGCAAGGGCTCCGGCGAGAACCAGAATGCTCGAGATCAGCGTCACCGACGAGGCCCCGCGCATGGCCCATGCCAATTGCTCGATCAGGTTATTGACCTGCGTGATCGCGTCTTTCACGCGAATGGTGGTCACGGTCGGGAAGGCATTGGCGACGGAGCGCATGACGTCCAGTTCACGGTCAAGTCCGGGATCCTTCTCCCAGCCAAGGGTCATGAGGTGGGAATGCGGGGCGCCTGCGAAGGTGTTCGGCGAAAAAACCAGCACGAAATTGATCGACATGGACTGCCATTCGATGTTGCGCGTGTTGGCGATTTCCGCCGTGATCTCGCGGCCCAGAACATTGACGGTCACTTCATCACCAAGCGCAAGACCCAGCTCCCGAAAGGCTTCGTCTTCGATGGAGACAAGCGGTTTGCCGCTATAGTTTTCCGGCCACCATTCACCCTGAATGATCTTGGAGTTTTCCGGCGGTGTTGCCTGATAGGTGATGCCGCGGTCGCCGCGCAGGACCCAGCCTGATCCGCCCGATGTATCGTAGTCCTCAGAGGCAATGCCTTTCAGGCGGGTGACACGCCCGCGCAGCATAGGCACGCTTTCGATGGTTCCGCCCGCAGCTTCTTTCGCAAGATGCGTCTGGAAAGCTTCGCGTTCATGGTTCTGGATGTCGAGGAAGAAGAAGCTTGGCGCTTCACCTGCAACGTTGGAACTCAGTTCACGGCGCAGGTTTCCATCGATCAGGGCCAGCGCCACGAGTAGGGAAAGCCCGAGGCCTAGAGACAGCACCACGGATGTTGTGAGGGCTCCGGGGCGATGAATGTTCGCAATTGCCAGACGCAGTTCAGTCGAGCGCACCTGTGGTGCCCGCCGGGCGAGGAACATGATTGCACGGGCAACCAGCGTCAGCAGCAGGAACGCACCGGCCGAGGCTGTGATATAGACCCAGGCGATGTTGCGATCATGGGAGAGCAACAGCGCGATCGATCCAAGTGCAACAATCATTGCAGCAGTTGCAACCAGATAGCGTTTGCGAGGCCGGGTGCGCTGACCGGACACTTGATCGCGGAAAAGCGCGGTTGGCGGGATGTCGTGAGCGCGGCCCAATGGCCATAGCGCGAAGGCAAGAGCCGTCAGAATTCCATAAAGAAGGCCAAGGAGAAGTTCTGTCGGGTAAATGCCAACAGCCAGTTCCACCGGCAGGACCCCGGAAAGGATGGTGCCAGCGACGAATGGAATGAGGGCGCCAAGGACCAGTCCGATAGTGATGCCAATGGACGCCAGAAGCATCATCTGTACGAGATAGACCTGAAACACGAAGCCGCCAGTGGCGCCAAGGCATTTGAAACTCGCGATCACTTCCCGTTTCGTTTCAAGATAGGCGCGTATGGCATTGGCAACCCCCACGCCACCAACGACCAGCGCAGTCAGGCCGACAAGAGTGAGAAACTGGGCGAACCGGGAAATGTTGCGTTGAAGGCCGGGGGACGCATTGGCGCGGGATTGTACGCGCCAACCGGACGTGGATTCCGTCTTTTCCGCCTCTTTCGCAATTTCCTCGAATTGTGAGACGCTGGTGCCGTCCGGCAATTTGATGCGATAGTGCCAGCGGACGAGGCTCCCCGGCTGGATCAGTCCGGTTGCATCAAGGGCGGCATCCGACACCATGAAGCGCGGGCCGAATTCCAGACCGCTTGCAAGTTTGTCGGGTTCATTGTCAATCACACCGGTGATCTTGAAGTCACCCTTGCCGAGCTTGATCATGTCGCCGACTGAGATGTTCAGCCGCGCAAGCAATGCGACATCGACGACAGCGCCCCACACCGCATCCTTTCGGGAAAGGGCATCTGCAAGATTGGCATCGCCCTGCAATGTCAATGTGCCGTAGAGCGGGTAGGCCTGATCCACCGCCTTCAGTTCCACAAGGGCCTGATCCACGCCATTGGGCAAGCGCGCCATGGCCCGAAGACTGGCAATCCGGGATATGTCCCCGAGGCTCTCCAGATAGGAAAGTTCAGCCTCATCTGCCTGTCTGTGAACCAGGGAAACGGACAGATCGCCGCCCAGAATAGATTGGCCTTCCGCCGAAATGCCCTCGGTGAGGGATCGCGACAGGGACGTGACCCCGGATATGGCCGCAACGCCAAGTGCGATGCAGGCAATGAAAATGTAGAAACCGCGCAGGCCGCCGCGGAGTTCGCGAAGAGCAAAGCGTGCGGCAAGGCGGAAACCGGTAGCCGAAGTGTTTTGGGGTTCTGCCCTTCGGACAAGACCGGTCATGCGCTCAGGCTCTCTTTTACCTGCAGATCGCCAGAGCCTTCTTCCTCAATTTCGCCCGATCGTACCCGGATCACACGATCACATTTTTCGGCAAGGGCCGGGTCATGTGTCACCAGAACGAGGGTCGTCTTGCGGTCCCGCTGGACGGAGAACATCAGGTCGACAATCTGAGCGCCGGTGGCTTCATCGAGATTTCCGGTCGGTTCATCGGCTATGAGGATTGCCGGTTCCACCACCAGAGCGCGCGCCACCGCCACTCGCTGTTGTTCGCCACCGGACATTTGCGCCGGATAATGATGCAGCCGGTGACCAAGCCCTACAGCCTCCAGTTCGGCGCGTGCCTTGTCGAAAGCGTCCTTTCGTCCCGCCAGTTCCAGCGGTACGGCCACATTTTCGAGGGCCGTCATATTCGGGATGAGATGGAAGGACTGGAAGATGATGCCGACATTTTGGCCCCGAAAGCGGGCAAGGGCATCTTCGGAAAGCGGGCCAAGGTTTTCGCCGGCCACTTCAACCGAGCCACTGTCGGAGCGTTCCAGACCGGCCATCACCATCAGCAAGGTTGACTTGCCTGAGCCCGATGGGCCAACAAGGCCAACAGACTGCCCCGCCGCGATATCGAGTGTGATGCCCTTGAGAATGTGGACCCGGCCAGCGCCGTCTCCGAGTGTCAAGTGCACATCCTTGAGCGCAATCGCTGGTCCGTCTGCCATATTCCAACCTATATAATTCCGAAAGGTGTTGCCGTGAGCCTGTGCTGGCCCCAATTGTCAGCATATGGTGTCATGATCGAGGCTTTCCAGACGGAAGATGAGCAATAAAGTGTATCGTTTTGTAATTATGGGCTTTGCATTGTTTCTTTCTGCCGCATTTGGCGCCGCGAAAGCCGAGACCATTCAACTCGTTGTCCTGGGCGACAGTTTGTCAGCCGGCTATCAGCTGGCTCCGGGCGAAGCCTTTCCCGCCCAGCTGGAAAAGGCGTTGAAGGAACGGGGGCATGACGTAACCGTGGTCAATGCGGGTGTGTCCGGGGACACCAGCTCCGGCGGACTTTCAAGGCTTGACTGGTCCGCAGGTCCTGAGACCGACGCGGTCATTCTGGAGCTCGGTGCCAATGACGCCTTGCGCGGTATTGCGCCTCAAGTCACGCGCAAGAACATCGAAGAGATGGTTCGGCGCCTGCGCGAGCGTGACGTGGAAGTCCTCGTTGCCGGGATGCTGGCTCCGCGCAATCTGGGTGAAGAATATGCCGCCGGGTTCGATCCGATTTACGCAGAAGTGGCTGCCGAGCACGGCGCGCTTCATTATCCGTTCTTTCTGGAAGGCGTTGCGCTGAACCCGGAGCTGAACCTTGCGGACGGAATGCATCCCAATGGACAGGGTGTCTCGGTGATTGTCTCGAATATCATGCCCCATGTCGAAGAGCTTCTGGCGCGTGTCGCCAACAAATGATTGAGGGCCTTGCCCGACTTCTCCTGACCCTAGCAAAACTCTCCGAGGATTGATCGATGGACTACCGACGGCTGGGCCGAACCGAACTTGATGTGAGTGCTGTCTGTCTGGGCACCATGACTTATGGGGAACAGAATACCGAGCGCGAAGGTCATGCGCAGATGGACGTTGCGCTGGAACATGGCGTCAATTTTTTCGATACGGCCGAGCTTTATCCGATCCCGCCCAATCGCGAGACGCAAGGCCGGACGGAACGCATCATCGGGACCTGGTTCAAGGCAAGGCGGACCCGCGATAAGGTTATTCTCGCCACCAAGGTGGTGGGTCGCACGGACATGGACTGGTTTCGCAAGGACGGCTCCCTCGGGCGTTTGACACGGCAGCAGATCGAGGAAGCCGTCAATCGAAGCCTGAAGAACCTGCAGACCGATTACATCGACCTGTATCAGGTGCACTGGTCTGACCGGAACATTTCCGGTTTTGGCGGCAATCCCACACGTTGGGTCGACGTCGAGCCGGTCGAGGATGAAAACTCGATCGAGAGCACGCTGGAAGTGATGCAGGATCTTGTGAAGGCGGGCAAGATCCGACATGTGGGCATTTCCAACGAAAGCTCCTGGGGCACGATGCGCTACATCACGGCGGCCGAGCGATATGGCTTGCCACGGGTTGCCTCCATCCAGAATGCGTATTCGCTGATCAACCGAACCTTTGAAGTGAACCTTGCCGAAGTGGCGCTGCGCGAGAATGTCGGTCTTCTGGCCTATTCGTCACTCGCCCAAGGCTATCTGACCGGAAAGTACCAAAATGGCGCGCTTCCTGCCGGAGCGCGCAAGACCCTGTTTAACCGGCTCCAGCGCTACGAAAAGCCTGGTGCTGCAGAAGCGGTTGCAGATTACGTGAAGGTGGCTGCAGATGCCGGGCTGGATCCTGCGCAGATGGCCATTGCCTTCGCGTTGTCGCGCAGCTTCATGACATCGGTGATCATCGGGGCGACGACCCTGCAACAGCTTGCCAACAATCTGGCGGCGGCTGATGTTCAGCTTGGCAAGGAGGTTCTGGACGCGATCGACGCTGTTCATCAGTTGCGTGGCAATACCTCACCTTGATCGCCGTGTTCAGTGCAAGGGTGCCGGGAATCATTCTTTCCTGATAGGGCAGTCTGATTGACATTTCTCCCACAGGTCGGTGGATCTGCTGGGGGAAAATGTCCATTTGAATGAACTTGTTACGTTTTTGGGTTGCGCTTTGGGCGCTCTTGTTTCCTGATGAATGTATCAGCGACAGGCAGAGGGGGTGTCCCATGCCGAGATTGTTCACAGGTCTTGAGATCCCGGCGCAAACCGGTCTCATGCTTTCCATGCTCCGGGGCGGTCTCAGGGGCGCTCGCTGGATTGATCCTGAATACTATCACATCACCTTGCGCTTCATTGGCGACATAGATGATCGCACGGCCGATGAAGTGGCCGAAGCGCTCGACAAGATCCGGCGATCCGCTATCACCATTCATCTCGATGGGCTCGGTTCTTTCGGAAACGGAAAGCCGCATGCGGTCTGGGCGCGGGTCGAGCCGAATGCCGAGCTCAGGGAACTTCAGGCGGAGCAGGAACGCATCTTCCAGCGCCTGCACTTGCCGCCGGATCGCCGAAAGTACATCCCGCATGTCACCCTTGCCCGCTGTCGAACGTCGACCAATGAGGATGTGGCCAAATGGCTGGCGGAGCGCGGCGGCTTCGAAGCAGCCCCGTTCGTGGCGGGACGTTTTGTCCTCTTTTCGGCGAAAGCAAGTGTCGGCGGTGGCCCATATCTCGTAGAGGAAGCCTACCCGCTTGCTGCGTGAAGCTCAGAGAATTGTTTCTTTTTGCAAACTGCCGTTCCTGTGAGGCTGGTCAACTTACCGACATGCTTTTCGTCGCGCGTTGAATTTGTCGGCCCGTCCAATCATTTTGCTTGAAAATATGTATAAGAGAGCTTCAACTACTATATATTCAATTATATATTGTAATTATTAAATTGTTTTCTATCTAAGGTTGTATTTTTTATTTGTTGCTTTCGAATTGTTAGAAGTAACAATCCCTGAAATCGATGTATCTATTAATTTTAAATTATCGAATTTCTTTCAGTTTTACGGGAAATATTCTTGTTCTCCCTCTCGCGGGGCAAATCGGAGGCACTCATGGCGCTAAGCAAGATCTTTTCCAGTTCGCCAATTTCCGTCCGGGTTGGGGCCATCTCGGTACTCTCTCTGTTGGCCATTCTTATTCTGGGTGGCACGTACTACTACAATTCGCGCGCTATCGATCATGAAATGGCTCGTCAGACCATCTACACCACAATCAACGAGCAGGTCGCAGACATACATGCGCACGCGCTGGAAATGCGTCGCACGAGCAAGGCCTTCCTGCTTACGAGCGACATGGATATCGCGGCCGCCTACGACCAGCACTATGCAGGTGCTCTGGACAAGCTGGAAAAACTGGCTACCTCGTCCGATGTGGCTGCAATCGAAACAGAAATTACCGAAGTCCGTGCAGGTTTGAAGGCTCACATGGCGGCCTTTTCTGTCCTTCGTGATCTCAATATCAAGATGGGTGTAACCGAGAAGGTAGGCCTTCGCGGCGACTTGCGGGCCGCAGTTCACGCAGTTGAGGAACAGTTGAAACTGGCGGATCTCGATGAGCTGACCATCAAAATGTTAATGATGCGCCGGCATGAGAAGGACTTCATGTTGCGCGGCGATGTGAAATACGTCGCTCGCATCGATGACCGTCGCAAGGAGTTCGATGCCCTGCTTGCCGAGGTGTCTCTTGCCGATAGCGAAAAGCGTGCAATCACGGAGCTCATGGACAAGTATCGGTCTGACTTCCATGCCTTTGCTGCTGCCTCAACAGACATTGCGGCGGAAATTACAGTCCTCAACGAGAAATTCCAGATCATCGAGCCGAGCTTTCAACGGATGAGCGATGTAGCGTTTGCCGGTAAGCGGAGAGCTCAAAAGAATGTAGAGGACACGCAGGAATTTGCCGGTACTGTATTCTTTGCGGTCGCTCTTGTAGCTGCGGTGATTTCCCTCCTGTCGGCCTGGCTTATCGGTCGAAGCATCACGCGCCCGGTCCGATCCCTTACGAATACCATGGGCGATCTAACAAGCGGAACGCTGGACATCACCGTGCCCTATACGGACAACACCAGTGAGATCGGCGATATCGCCCGTGCAATCGAGATCTTCCAGCAAAATGCCGTGCGCACGCGCCAACTGGAAGAAGAGCAGAAGCTTCAGGAAGAGCGGTCTGCGACTGAGAAACGGGAAATGATGGCACGGATTGCCAGCCAGTTCGAGGAAAGCGTCGGGGCCATTGTTGCCAATGTTTCCGGATCGACTGCCAAGCTGTCCGAAAGCGCCCGGTCCATGGCGTCTGCAACGGATATCACCACGCAGCGAGCTGAAACCGCATCCGTTGCCTCTGTATCGACCAGCGACAATGTTCAGCTCTTGGCTGCTGCTGCCGAAGAGATGAGCGCATCGATCAACCAGATCGGAGAGCAGGTCGGGCGGGCTTCAACGTCCTCCAAACAGGTTGCCGAAGAGGTGAATGTTGCCGACCAGCAGATGCAGAGCCTTGCGGAAATCGTCGATACGATCGGTGAGGTGGTCTCGATGATCTCGGATATTGCAGAACAGACCAACCTTCTGGCCCTGAATGCGACGATTGAATCGGCGCGCGCGGGCGAGGCGGGCAAGGGGTTTGCGGTCGTTGCCGCCGAAGTGAAGGCTCTGGCGAGCGAAACAGCCAAGGCGACCGAGAATATATCCGGCCTCATCAACCAGATTCAGGCGGAAACAAAGCTAGCGGTTGGCTCCATCGACAAGATCGGAAAGGTTGTTAGTGACCTTGAGGTGACCTCCAACGTGATCGCGGACCAGATGCGGGAGCAGGAGGAAACCACCCGCTCTGTTGCCCGCAATGTGGTTGAAGCCGCAGACGGGACAAAGAGCCTCTCTGACAGCGTCAGCGATGTGCAGTCGGCGACCCATGAGGCCCGCTCGGCGTCCGACGAAGTCATGGCCACAGCGGAAGAGCTCTCCCGTCAGTCCGCGCTGATGAAAGAGGAAGTCAATCGGTTCCTCGAACAGATCAAGGCCGCCTGATGATCAGTCGGTTGTGCCGGGCGTCTGGTTGAAGGCTTTGCCGGGGAGGAGGCGCTCGTAGATATCGAGCGTTGCCCCGGTCATGGCCTCAACCGAGAAAATTTTCTGAACATGGGAAAGGGCGCGAGCGGTCAAAGCTTCGCGCTCTTGTCCATTAAGGCTCAGCACGCTTTCAATGGCAGAGGCCAGCGCTTTCGCATCTCCCGGTGGGACATGCCAGCCGGTGCGGTCTGCGTCTGGCACGACCGGCGGGGCAAGAACGGTCTCGGGAACGGCTCCAAGTTTCGAGACGATGACCGGAACGCCGGCTGCTTGCGCTTCAACCGCAGCCCGGCCAAAGGCCTCCGGCTCGGTTGAGGCAATGACCGACAAGGTGCCAAGGGCGAGCGCTGCAGGAACATCCGAGCAGTGACCGACAATACGAACCTGATCTGCGAGATCCAGCTGGGCAATTTGGCTCTTCAGGCTTGCAAGATAGTCATTTCGCCCTTGTGCATCTCCGGCCAAAACGGCAACCGGTGCGGTCAATCCCTTGGCCTTTAGTTCTCCCATTGCCTCGATCAATACCCTTTGACCCTTCCAGCCGGTGAGCCGTGCAAGGTTGATGATAAGCGGACGATCCCTCGGCAAGTCCCATTGCGCGCGCAAAGCCTCTCTCCGGTCCTCGCTGACCGACGTGGGGTGGAGTTCGCGCATGTCGGAGCCTCTATAGACGGTGACAATGCGCCCCTTTGCGACGGGGTGACGGGCCTCGATCAGGTCAGCCGTGTATCGGGAGTTGGCGATGACGACGTCTCCGCGTGCCATCACTGAATTATAAAATGCCTTTGGTGCAGATTTCTGTCCGTAGATGCCGTGATAGGTTGTGACGAAGGGAATGCGGGCCTTGCGCGCGGCCCAGAGGGAGGACCATGCCGGGGCGCGGCTTCTGGCATGGATAAGGTCGACGCGATTGTCATCAATCACCTGTCGCAGACGTGCCGCGTTCCGCCATATCGTCCATGGGTTCTTGGACTTGACCGGTAGCACGATATGCCGCGCACCAAGGGTCTCCAGTTCGCTGACCATCCGCCCGCCCTGGCTGACGACAAGGGCTGTTCCTCCGCGCTCGATCACAGCTTTTGCCACATCAACTGTGGTGCGTTCCGCACCGCCGGTTTCCAGGTCCGGAATGACCTGAAGGATGACGGGAGCTGGTCCGGGTTTTGGTGATGAGGTCAAATCGAGGCTTCTTTTTCAAACTGGGCTGTGCCATTCGGAGAGCAGGGTAGAAGAGGCCTGCAGCTCCAAAGAGGCATAATATGATGCAAGAGGAACCGCAATTCCTGACTGTCGGAAACGGCGCGAGAGCGCGCGAGATTGCCTATCTGCACGAACCGGCAAGGGCGCGCGGCCCGGCAGAGGCTGGCGTGATGTGGTTGTCCGGATTCAAGTCCGACATGGCCGGTTCCAAGGCGGTTGCTGTTGCAGAATGGGCCGCGGAGAGGGGTGTTTCCTGCACGCGCCATGATTATTCGGGGCACGGTCGCAGCGCTGGCGACTTTGAAGATGCGTGTTTGTCCGACTGGCTTGAGGAAACCCTTGCTGTCTTCGATGCATGTTGCAAGGGGCCGACGATCATTATCGGATCTTCCATGGGGGGCTGGCTGGCCATGCTCTTGACCCTTGCCCGCCGCGAAACCGGATTGATCAAGGGACTTGTCCTGATTGCTCCTGCGGCCGACTTCACCGAAGAGCTGATGTGGAAGCATCGGTTCAGCGATGACATCCGGCAAACGATCATGGAAACCGGACGTTTCGAGCAACCGTCAGCCTATTCCGAAGATCCCTATGTCATCACACGCAAGCTGATCGAGGATGGCCGCAAGCATCTCATCTTGGACCGCCAGTTGAAGACAGGCTGCCCGGTCGCGATCCTTCAAGGAGTTCAGGACCCCGACGTTCCCTGGCAGCACGCCCAGCGACTGGCTGAAGCTCTGCCGCTGGATGATGTTTCTCTGACCCTGATCCCGGATGGCGACCACCGTCTGTCCCGCCCGCAGGACATTGAGCTGCTGTTGAAGACAGTTGAGGGGCTTATCTAGAGAGGAGTGGTTTCGCGGCCCTGTTTTTGTACCCGGTACCAGGCCCATAAGAGGCGTGCTGCAATGGAGCGCCATGGGGCCCATTTCTCCGCAATGGCATCAAGGTCGCGGATTTCAGGCCGGTCCGGCAGATTGAGTGCGGTTTGGGTTGCGACCCGTAACGCAAGGTCTCCGCTTGGAAAAATGTCGGTGTGACCGGCACAAAACACGAGGAACACGTCAGCTGACCAGCGACCGATCCCCTTGATCTTGCAAAGCGACTTGTGGGCTTCGCTTGCCGGGGCTAACGCCAGTTGTTCCAGATTGAGGCCCTTAGCAGTCGCCTCTGCGACTGCGCGCAAGGTGGCGACCTTGGCGCGCGATAGTCCCGCCTTTAAGAGGTCACTCTCGTCAGTCCGCAACAGCGTCTCCGCATCAAGCGGCTGAACGGTTTCCTCAAGTCTTTTGAAAATCGCGGCCGCGGCTGAGGTGGAAAGAAGCTGTCCGGTCACGATATGCGCAAGGCTGGCAAAATTGGCGGGATGACGCCGTAGTGGAACGTCATCGACGGCGTCAATAATCCGCGCAAGGCGATCATCCAGCTCGGCAAGAGCGGTCAATCCATCCGAGACATCCTGCAGGGAATTGATGATTTGCATGAGGGCTCGCCCGCCTGGATCTTCAGCCCCTGCAGTTGCAGAAAGCCACGTTCTTGCGTATCCGGTTTCAGATGAGCTCGACATCCCACCGCGTTTTCCGGTTTGCCCCCTCTCCTAACGGCCATCTGCATTTGGGTCACGCGCTTTCTGCGCTGTTGAACGTGGAGGCCGCCGAGCGGTTGGGTGGCACCGCGTTTTTGCGGGTGGAAAATATCGACGAAGCCAGATGCACGGCAAATCTGGAGCAGGACCTGTATGAGGACCTTGAGTGGATCGGCTATCCGCTTGTGGCGCCGATCTTGCGCCAGTCGGAAAGGTTCGAGGCTTACCGGTCAGCCTTGGTGCGGCTGGAAGAGATGGGGCTGGTCTATCGCGCCTACCTGACGCGAGCCGAAATCAAGCGCGCTGTCGGTGAGGCGGAAGCAAGGGGAATTGTGTGGCCGCGAGACCCGGATGGTGCGCCGCTCTATCCGAGGGACACAGCCGTCCTGACAGACGAGGAAATCCGCCGTCGCCGAGACAAGGATGCCCCTTATGCCTTGCGGTTGGACATGGCTGGGGCAGTCGCGCGGGCGGGTGCTGACCTGTCGTGGCAGGAGGCGGGTTCGGAAGGAACTGCTTTGGAAGATGCGCCGGAACGGATTATGGCAGAGCCCGCTCAATGGGGCGATGTCATTCTGGCTCGCAAGGACACGCCCACCAGCTATCACTTATCCGTTGTCGTGGATGATGCGGAGCAGGGCATTACCGATGTGCTTCGCGGCACGGACCTTTATGCTGCGACTTCCGTGCATCGTCTGTTACAGCGGCTTCTCGACCTTCCAGAACCCATTTACAGGCACCATCGGCTTATTCTTGGAGAGGATGGACGCAAACTCTCCAAATCTGCCCGGGACACGAGCCTCAGGATGTTGCGCGCCGAAGGCGTCTGTGTGTCCGATATCCGACGGTTGGTCGGTCTTGGCTGAAACAACTGGCAAGTCAGAGACCGGCGCGCCAGAATTCCACCAGATAGACCCAGATACCACAGGTCAGGACAGCTGCCGCCGTTGTCACCGTGATTGCGTTGGTTGACATCGCATGGCCCGTGCCGAAGCGGTTGGCGAAGATATAGGCATTGACTCCTGTCGGACAGGCGGCAGTCAAGGTTGCAACGCAGGTCCAAAGCGGCGGTAGGTGGATGACATAGGCGCCCATGACGAAGACCACCGCTGGCATCAGCAACATCTTGATCAGGCTGAGGGACAGGCCGGGAAGAATGTTTCCGCGCAGACCATAAAGCACCATGCTCATGCCGAGCGAAAGCAGCGCCACAGGTAGGGCTGTTGCCGCAATCCTGTTCAGCACGTCTTCCATAATGCCGGTCACAGGAAATCCGGTTGACCGCCACACAAGCGAACAGACAATCGCGATTGCGATCGGATTGGTGGCAAGGCTTTTGCCGATCTTCTTGAGCTGTGCAGCGATCGGTGCGGGTTTGCTCTGGTTGTCAATGGCTGCTGCCCGCTCCATCAGAACTGATGCAATGATGGTCATCATCGGTAGGTGGATGGAAATGATCACGAGGATGGCAATGAGGCCGTCGTCCCCATAGACCTGAGTGACAAGCGGAATGCCGACCATGACGGTGTTGGCAAAACCTGCGGAGATGCCGCCGATGACACCGGCACGTGCCTCGCGGCCAAAGCCATGGCGAATGACAAGTGTCCCGGCGGTCCAGGCCACCAGAATGCCGGAGAAATAGGTTGCCCACAGCGCCCAGGGTGACTGGCCGCCCAGATCCACGCCAGAGAGAGTGCGGAAAATCAGCACCGGAATTGCAATCACGTAGACATATTGTCCGAGTGCTTCGCCCACTTGTTCCGATAGCAGTTTGAAACGGGCCGTCAGGTACCCGACGCCTATCAGTACAAATACCGGTAGTGTTATGGACAAAATGGAGTTCAACATGGGACCGGTTGGCTGGAGGGGGCGAAATGCGTGGAATTAGGAGAAGTTAGCGCCCAAATCACCTTAGCAGAATTGTTTTTTTCGTTACGGTATGAGGAGATGAACTCAACCGGTTTGACCTTGCTGGCAGAAGGGAGGCCAAAAGCGTTGTCTTTTGGCGGGCCTTTGACCGGCATCTTGGAACGGATGCTTGCGCCTCATGTCTGATCTCAGGGATATCGATCAAAAACTTGCCCTGCTTGCGCATGACTTGCGCACACCGCTGTCTGCCATGCGCCTGACGGCGGATCTGATCGGTATTGGGACACTTTCTGACGACCAGCGGGATTATCTGCGCGTGCTCGTGAGTTCCATTGACAGTCTTTCCGTTATGACCACCGAGCTGGTGAATGCGGCTTCGAAGGCGAGTCATGAGGCCGCAGCAACTCGCGTGGAGGTGTTGCGTATTCTCAAGGATCAGACGGATCTTTTTCGCGTTTCCGCCGAGCAGAAGGGTCTCGAGCTGGCAGTGGATCTTGATCCGGCCTGTGTTGGCTGGAGTGTGGACCGGTCCGGTAACCTGACACGTGCGGTCGCCGCTCTTCTGCACAATGCAATCAAATATACTGAAAGCGGCAGGATTGTTCTGCGGGCATCTCCCTGTGTCAGTGGCTCGAATGTCAGCCACACACTCTTGCAGATTTCTGTCGAGGATTCCGGCCCCGGACTTGAGGCAGGGGAAGCCGAGCGCCTCTTTCGTCCCTTTGTCCGTGGCAGCGCCGGGCAGGACGATACGCCCGGTACCGGGCTGGGCCTATGGGGCGCATCGGAGTTGCTGAAGGAACTTGGCGGCGAATTACAGGTGTTTCCCGGCAAGGAACGCGGCAGCCGTTTTGTCATCACCTTGCCTGCGCGTCGTGATCTTGAGATTGACGAAGACCCGATGGACGAGGATTTCCAGCCTGAGCGACCCGCGCCGGAGGGGCCGCTTGATGCACGAATTCTGGTCGTTGATGATAACTCCACCAATCGGCGCCTGCTTCTGGCGTTGCTGGAATCCTTTGGGGCTGAATGTGTTGATGTGGCCAGTGGTGCGGAGGCCCGTGAAGCGCTTTCAAGGGAGCGGTTTGATCTGATCCTTCTTGATCTGAACATGCCGGGAATGAGCGGTCAGGAATGCGCCCGCGCCTGGGTGGCGGAGTTTGGCGATAGCCTTGCGCCCATCATTGCCGTAACGGCTGCAGTTGAGACAAATGACCTTGCAAGCCTTAGGG
The DNA here is from genome assembly GCF_008711325.1 of Roseibium sediminis. GTDB lineage: Bacteria > Pseudomonadota > Alphaproteobacteria > Rhizobiales > Stappiaceae > Roseibium > Roseibium sediminis. The sequence continues at coordinate 199,633 of NZ_VXDB01000007.1, read as the reverse complement.
CTGACGGCATCCGTCAACTTGTTTCCAAGCCAATCTCCCCAGCGAGCTTCTACCGGGTGTTGGCTGATGCCTTGTCGGGAGCCAATGACCTTGTCGTATAGGGCATTGTTTCGCATGGCATCGGTTGATCCTTTGCGCTAAACAGCGCCCATGGCAGATACATCCAACCCAACCGGCAAGTTGCGCGGAACATTCAGCGTTCTCTGGAAAGCAGCGCGCGCGCATCCGTTTCTTGCCCTTTGCATCTACATTGCCGTCGTCTCGGCCTTCTTTCTGGTTTTCCCGAAAGTTGACCTTTGGGGCAGCGGACTTTTCTATGTCGATGGTGCGGGATTTGTCGCCGAGCAGAACGCCTTCCTTCAAAAGGTGCGCCACCTTGGTCCCTATCTGGTGAAGTGGGTGGCAATTGGTGCAGTGGGCGTACTGCTGCTCAAGCTCCTCTTGCCAAGTCGGCCAGCCATCCTGCCGCTGCGCATACCCACATTTCTCGTGACCACGCTGATCCTTGGGCCGGGCGTTCTGGTGAACTCGATCCTGAAGGACAATTGGGGACGGCCACGGCCTCGTTCTGTGGAGGAATTTGGCGGTGACCTGCCGCATCAGCTGGTCTGGATACCGACCGATTATTGCGACAGTAACTGCTCGTTTGTTTCCGGTGAGGCATCGGCTGCGATCTGGCTGGTTGGAATTGCCCTCATTGTGCCTGTTGCATGGCGCTTGGCCGTGCTGGCCTTTACCCTGCCGCTTTGCCTGATCCTGTCGGTCAACCGGGTCGCCTTCGGCGGGCACTTCCTGTCAGATACGCTCTTGTCCTGGGGTGTGACGCTCTTGCTGATGCTGAGTGTTAACTGGTTGCTTTACAAGGCGCCTTTCCACCCGACTGACAAGGGTATGGACACCGCCATGACACGCATGGGCGAAAAGCTGCATGACTGGGCTGGTCGTCTGTGGCGTGCCGGTCGACGCAAATTTGCCTCGGCTCGTGGATCGGACGGATAAGGTTCGAACGGGTCAGGGATAGTGTCGCAGAAGGTCCGTGCAGCCTTCCAGGACGAGCTGGTACACAAGCTCAAAACCGTCGGGGCCACCATAATAGGGGTCGGGCACGTTTCTCTGCGGGGATTCCAGCAGCATCCGCAATTTGGCCTTTGCGTCGGACGGTTTTTGTCCCCGCAAGGTGCGCAGGTTGTCTGCGTCCATGGCGACCATCAGGTCAAACGTGTCAAAGTCTGAGGCACGGATCTGACGCGCTCGCTGGGCGGAAATGTCTATTCCATGCTTGCGTGCAATGTCGATCGACCGCGGATCGGGAGGGTCTCCCTGATGCCAGCCGCCGGTCCCTGCAGACTCGATGACAAAGTCCGCCTCTCTTCCGGCAGCCTGGACCACATGGCGAAAAATGCCCTCCGCCAAGGGTGAGCGGCAGATGTTGCCAAGGCAGACGAATAATACTGAGGGCACGGATCCGATCCCCTTCCCAATCCAGCCGCTTGAATAGACCGTTTCCCCTAGGTCAGAATAACAGCGATACCCTATAATAATGGAATTGCAGAGGCAGGAGGCAAGGATCATGGACCAATTGATGAGGCAGGAAGCCGCAGCCCGTCTCGAAGAACTTCCGGGCTGGGCACTCGCTGACAACCGCGATGCGCTTGTCCGGCGATTTGTTTTTGCCGACTTCGTTCAAGCCTTTGCCTTCATGAGCCGTGTTGCGGAGGTTGCCGAAGCACTGAACCATCACCCGGAATGGACCAATGTCTATCGCATGGTGGATGTGGCCCTGACCACGCATGACGTGGGCGGTCTGAGCGAGCTTGATTTCAGACTTGCTGCACGCATGAGCGAGATCGAGGCTCAGACCAGGGCCGGTTAGGCACTTTAATCCGTGCCCTTGCGAATAAGGAAGCTGCCGCTCTCGCCGTCTGTTTGCTTGTCTTCGAGGGTGTGGCCAGCTTCGTTGCAGAAATGCGGAATGTCGATGGCTGCCATCGGGTCTGTGGTCAGGACCATTAACCGGTCTCCGGGCTTCAGGCTGGCCAGAGCCTTTCTGGTCTTCAGAACCGGGAGCGGGCATTTGAGGCCCTTCAAGTCGAGAGAAGTGGGTTCGCTCACGGCGGTTTTGCCCCTGTTGCAATTGATGTTGGCCAAAGAAGTCCTTACCTCATTGGGACATTTGATTGTTCCCTCCAATAGGTCAAGGTCCGGATATGGCTCATTCACTTTCTTCTGCGGTTGATGTTCTCGAGTTCTGGTGGGATGCGGGGCCATCCAAGTGGTTTGCCAAGAACGACAAGTTTGATCACGAGTGCAAGACGCGCTTTGTGCATCTGATCGAAGCGGGTCAGGAGGGGGAGCTTGACCACTGGGCGGAGACACCAGTTGGCATGCTGGCGCTGATCATCGTCCTCGATCAATTCTCCCGAAATGTGTTCCGCGCCTCGCCAAGGGCCTTTGAAAGTGATGCAAAGGCTCTGGAGCTTGCCCGGCAAGCCGTTGCCAAAGGTTATGACAAGGCTTTTCCAAAGGACGTGCGCTCGTTTTTCTATCTGCCGTTTGAGCACGCGGAAGATATGGATGCGCAAGAGACTTCGGTTGATCTGTTCCGGGTGCTGGGAAATCAGGAGGCCTATCTTTATGCCTTGATCCACATGGATGTGATCCGGCGGTTTGGGCGCTTTCCGCATCGAAACAAGGTGCTTGGCCGGGAGTCCACGCAAGCGGAGAGGGACTATATGGAAAATGGCGGTTTTTCCGCCTGATCCGGAACCAAGTGTCATGATTAAAAAGTAATCATCATATAATTTGTGATCGAAAATTAGGCAAAGCGCGCATCCGTCTTGGCTGCTGTGCGCCTGTATTTCCCGCATCGAAAAGAAGAAAACCCGCGGATTTCCGCGGGTTTTTTCGTTCCTCTCTGCAATTGGCACAGTGTTTGAAAAGAGAAGCCTGAGCCGGACCGCTTGTTCAAGTGCGTTCGGGCCCCTCACGGGGATGAAAGCGGGTTCGGCCCAACGGGCTGGTCTTTGGAAAGGAATGGAACGAGCAATGAAAATCGTGATGGCAATCATAAAGCCGTTCAAGCTCGACGAAGTGCGGGATGCCTTGACCGGCATCGGCGTCCAGGGCCTGACAGTTACAGAAGTGAAAGGGTACGGTCGCCAGAAAGGCCATACCGAGATTTATCGCGGGACCGAATATGCGGTCAGCTTTCTTCCCAAACTGAAAATCGAAGTCGTCGTGGCTGCAGATGTTGCCGACAAGGTCGTCGAGGTCATCTCGGGCGCCGCCAAGACCGGCCAGATCGGCGACGGCAAGATCTTCGTTCACTCCATTGATCAGGTTGTCCGGATCCGTACCGGCGAAACCGACGCTGAAGCCCTCTAGAAAAGCGGGAACTACCCTCATGTACACACGTGTCTCAAAAGGTGCAGCGTTGCTCACCGCTCTCTTCATCGGTGCTACGCCGGCATTTGCTCAGGATGCTGCGCCCGCCGTGTCACCTGAAGTCCAGTATATCTTCAACACCCTGTTGTTCCTGATCGGTGGCTTTCTGGTCATGTGGATGGCGGCAGGTTTTGCCATGCTGGAGGCCGGTCTCGTACGCACCAAGAACGTTTCCATGCAGTGCCTGAAGAACATTGCGCTCTATTCCATCGCAGGCCTGATGTTCTGGATCACCGGTTACAACCTCATGTATACCGGCGTTGACGGTGGCTTTATCGGCTCCTTCGGGCCCTACAGCTTCGACCCGGTTGGCGGCAATGCGCTGGATACCGGCTATTCCACGGCATCCGACTGGTTCTTCCAGATGGTGTTCTGTGCAACGACTGCGTCCATCGTGTCCGGCACGCTTGCCGAGCGCATCAAGCTGTGGCCGTTCCTCATCTTCACGGTGGTCCTGACCGGCTTCATCTATCCGATCGCAGGGTCCTGGCAGTGGGGTGCCGGCTGGTTGTCCGAAATGGGCTTTGCTGACTTTGCCGGATCCACACTGGTTCACTCTGTCGGTGGCTGGGCGGCTCTCTCCGGTGCGCTGATTCTCGGTGCGCGGACCGGAAAGTACGGAGCAAATGGTCAGGTGACACCGCTGCCGGGTTCCTCCATGCCGCTCGCGACGCTCGGAACCTTCATCCTCTGGCTCGGTTGGTTCGGCTTCAACGGCGCTTCCCAGCTTGCCATGGGAACAATCGGTGATGTGTCCGACATTTCCCGCATCTTTGCGAACACCAACATGGCAGCAGCTGCCGGTGTGGTCGTGACCATTGTCCTGACCCAGATCATGTACAAGAAGGTCGACGTGACGATGGCGCTCAATGGCGCATTGGCTGGCCTTGTCTCCATTACGGCAGAGCCGCTTGCCCCAAGCGTCTTCCAGGCTGTCCTTATCGGTGGTGTTGGTGGTGCAATCGTCGTCTTCGTGGTGCCGCTTCTCGACAAACTCAAGATCGATGATGTTGTCGGTGCCATCCCGGTCCACCTTGTCGCCGGTGTCTGGGGAACCCTCATCGTGCCGCTGTCCAACTCGGATGCGTCCTATGGCACCCAGCTGACCGGCATCGTTGCCTATGGTGCCTTCACCCTGGCAGCCAGCACGGCCTTCTGGTTCCTTCTCAAGGCGACCATGGGCATCCGTGTCACCAAGGAAGAAGAGGCCCTCGGTTTGGACAAGGTCGAAATCGGTATCGAGGCTTACCCGGAATTCGGGACCGGTTCGCAGCGGTTCTAAGCTGCGATCCTTGCCAAGACTCTCGGTGTCAAGGAGCCGACACCGCACCTCACGCCCAGGGCGCTTGCCCTGGGTATTTTTTAGGCATTTGTCCATGTGGTTGAAAAATAGAGGCTATTGCTGGTTTGAAGGTTGCTGTCAGGCAGTCTTTTATCGGAAATAGGCCTGTCTGATCATTTCATAGGCAGTTTTGACAGGCAAATGCGTCAAAAACCGCCTTTTTCTTCGCATCTACATGTTCTCCACTTTGTCGTTCTCGGAAAAGCCTTTTGCAAACAATGCTCTGCCGATTTGGCATGCAGTTTGATTAGTGGCGTCCCACGGGTGCCCGAAAATCGGGCAGAGTGCGTAGGGAGAGGTGCAAATGTCTGACGCTTCGGTGGGCGGCGACGTCTTTTTTGTCCTGATGGGCGCCATTTTGGTTTTTGCCATGCATGGAGGATTTGCGTTTCTGGAGGTGGGAACGGTCCGGCAAAAGAACCAGGTCAATGCGCTGGTCAAGATCCTCGTGGACTTCGCCCTTTCTACTGTGGCGTATTTCTTCGTTGGTTATGCGGTGGCCTATGGCACGACGTTCTTCGTCAATGCAGCGACCTTGTCCGGTGGCGGTGAGGGCTTCGAGTTGCAGGGCCTCACGCTTGTGAAGTTCTTCTTCCTGACGACCTTTGCAGCGGCCATTCCGGCCATCATTTCCGGCGGGATTGCCGAACGCATGAAGTTCTTGCCGCAATGTCTTGCCACTGTGGTTCTGGTGGGGATTGCCTATCCGCTCTTTGAAGGAATGATCTGGAACGGCAATTTCGGTTTTCAGGCAGCACTTGAGGCGACGTTCGGGGCGGCCTTCCACGATTTTGCGGGATCTGTGGTTGTCCACGCCGTCGGTGGCTGGATTGCGCTGGGGGCTGTTCTTCTGCTCGGTGCGCGCAAGGGACGGTACACGAAGCAAGGGCAGCCGATCGGCATTCCGCCGTCGTCCCTGCCGTGGCTCGCGATGGGCTCCTGGATGCTGTGCGTCGGCTGGTTTGGCTTCAATGTCATGACGGCAGGTTCGCTGAACGCGGCCTCCGGTCTTGTTGCCATCAATTCGCTCATGGCGATGGTGGGCGGCATTTTGACAAGTCTGATCGTCGGTCGAAATGATCCGGGCTTCGTCCACAATGGCGCACTTGCCGGGCTCGTTGCCGTGTGCGCCGGATCGGACCTGATGCACCCGATCGGCAGCCTGATCGTCGGGGGCGTTGCCGGTGCTGTCTTTGTGAAAGGCTTTGAAATCTGCCAGAACAAGCTGAAGATCGATGACGTTCTCGGCGTCTGGCCGCTTCACGGCATTTGTGGTGCCTGGGGCGGCATTGCTGCCGGTATCTTCGGGCTGGAGGCTCTTGGGGGGCTTGGCGGGGTTTCGCTCATGTCGCAGATCGTCGGCACTGTCATCGGTGCAGCCTACGCGTTCGGGGTTGGATATGTGGTCTACGGTGTCCTCAAGAGCGTGATGGGCCTTCGGCTTTCCGAAGAAGAAGAGTACATGGGCGCGGATCTGGCCATCCACAAGATCGGCTCCCATCCGGAGCAGGACCTCGTCGGCCGATAGTCATTCGATCGCCCGTGCCCCATTTCTGGTCACGGGCGATCCTGCACAATTTTTCGTCAATAGTTACGCTTGGTAAGTTATATGCGATCAATTTTGCTGTATCGACGCGAAAAACGGCGGATTAAGCACATTTGTTACGTGCGGCATCCGGAAGCATTTGCTAAATCATTTCTAACGGGTATGCGTTAGAGACTGCGGCGTGAGCATTTTATATGCAAGGTCCGCTGATGAATGGCGGTGCATCAAGATGCTGAATCTTCCTGAAACGACCAAAATCGAGCGAGAGACACGCGATGCGCGTGACTGGGTGAGAGTCCTGGCCGCCTATCGCGAGCCGAGTTCCTGGCGCAGTTCCTTTGAACTGGCCGTTACAATAGGCCCCTTCCTTGCTCTTTGGATTTTGGCCTGGTGGTCGCTTGGTGTCAGTTATTGGCTGACATTCGGCATTTCCCTTGTGAACGGCGCTTTCCTGCTGCGCCTTTTTGCGATCCAGCATGATTGCGGGCACGGTGCGTTCTTCAAGAACAAGAATGTCAGTGATTGGCTTGGCCGGGTGATCGGTATTCTTACCCTGACACCTTATGACGTCTGGCGGCGTGCCCACGCAATCCACCACGGGTCAGCCGGAAATCTCGGGCGGCGCGGGCTGGGAGATATCAATACCCTCACTGTGGAGGAATATCGCGCGCTCAAGCCGCTGAACCGAATTCTCTATCGGCTTTATCGCAATCCGATCGTGTTGTTTGGCCTTGGTCCGGGGTACATGTTCCTACTGGAATACAGGTTGCCGCTGGGCCTGACCGAGCATGCGCGCTACTGGATCAGCGCAATGGCCACAAATGCGGGCATCTTCCTCGCATTGGGCACGATTTTCTATTTTGGCGGGCTGATGCCAATCCTGCTGATTTTCCTGCCATCCACGCTGCTGGCTGCTACGGCCGGTGTGTGGCTATTCTACGTCCAGCACCAGTTCGAAACAACGCAATGGGAGCAGGAAGAGGACTGGCAGCTGCATGATGCCGCGTTGCATGGCAGTTCATACTACGTTCTGCCTCCGGTGCTGCAGTGGCTGACGGCGAATATCGGCATCCACCATGTGCATCATCTTTACAGCCGAATACCGTTCTATCGACTGCCGGAAGTCCTGCGCGACCATTGCGAGTTGGCGAAAATCAACCGCATGACGATCATAGAAAGCCTCAAGACCGTACGCTTGAGTCTATGGGATGCAAAGGCCCGGCGGCTCATTGCCTTCTCGGATCTGAAGGCTTTGCCTACCTGATACGCGTTGGTTTCACGACTTGCTGAAACGGGGGCTTTGAGCCCCCGTTTTTCGTTTGATCTAGTTGCTGTGCGCCGAACCGGTTCAGGCCAAAGCCGCTGCCATGGCGTGGTGACTGTCAAACACGCGGCTGGCTCCGGCAGCCTTCAGGTGATGGCCAAGGGCCTCGTCAGCATGGCCACCTCCGGTAAAGCCCCAGACGTCCATTCCTGCGGCAATACCGGCGAGAACACCGTTCACGCTGTCCTCGATCACGAGGCATCCGGCGGGGGCAACGCCGAGTTTTTCAGCAGAATAGAGAAACAGGTCAGGAGCCGGTTTGCCGTTTTCGACAAAGTCACCGGAATAGACGTGCCCGCCGAAATAGGAAGTGAGGTTTGTCAGCTCCAGTTTTCTGAACAGGCGCGGCGCGCTGGAAGAGGACGCGACCGCCTTGGGGCTGTCCGGTAGTCTGTCCAGCAGGGCATGTATTCCGTCAATGGCTTGAAGGTCGGCTTCTATACGGGCGTAAGCTTCGCTTGCCAGATCCGGTCCGAAGTTTTCCGGAAGGGGACCCTTGCCAAGTTTTTCATATGCCGTGGCCACTTCAATAATGAAATCCTGCGGGCGCAGACCGTTGAAAGTTTGCTGATACTCATGCCTGGAAAAATGCAGCCCGATCTCGGCAAGATGGTGCATCTCGACTTCAAGATAGATCCGTTCAGAATCCACCATTACGCCGTCGCAGTCAAAAATTACGGCGGAAAATGGAGGGTTAGTGGCTACCATCAAAAAGACCTTTCATAACCTGTCGCTGGAACAGGAGAACCAACAGAGCGGGAGGCAGAATGGATAAACAGGCGAGCATCTTGCCGGTGAGGCTGGCTTGTCCGAAATATTGCAGGCCACGCACAAGGGTGTAGCTGCTCTCATCCGAGGCCACGAGCACGGGCCACAAATACTGGTTCCAGCCGTTCACGAACATGACGATGAACAGGGCGCTTATCATCGGAACGGACATGGGCAGCAGGATGTCGACCAGGAATTTGACCGGCCCTGCACCATCAATCCGCGCGGCCTCTATGAGCGTGTCCGGGACGGATTTCAGATACTGGATGAAAAAGAAGGTGCCGATCCCGGTTGCCGCCAGAGGCACAATCATTCCCGCAGGACTGTTGACCCAGCCGAGGCTCGCGACAATGTCATAGGTCGGCAGGAAACGGGATTCCAACGGCAGCATGATCGAGAGAAGCAACAGGCTGAAGATCGGTGTGGCAAAGGGAATTCTGAAATAGGTGAGCGCGTAGGCGGCAAGCAGCGAGCACGTGACCTTGAGAACGGCGAAACCTGTGCCGAGAATGAAGGAATTGAACGCCAACACCATGATTGTCGCGTCACCGCTTGCACCGAGCGAAGCGTTCATCAACTGCCCATAGTTGGTCAGGGCCTCAAGACCGGGAACAAACGTCAGACCACTTGGGGGCAGGCTGCCGGGCGCATGGGTGGTCGAGATTGCAAGGGCAGCGAGCGGGGCGCACATGAACACGGCGCCGGTTATCAGGATCAGGTGATCGACGAGGCTCCGGACGGTCAACGTGCGCCTCGTCACAATACGACAATCCCTGAAAGCTTGGCCTTGTGATCCGGCTCCACATGGATCGTGATCCGTGCGCCGGGAATATCTTCGCGAATGGCCGCTTCAATGCGGTCGCATATGTCATGGGCCTGATCGACGGTGAGATCACCCGGCACGACCAGGTGAAATTCGACAAAGGTCAGACGGCCGGCGATCCGCGTCTTGAGGTCATGTGCTTCCAGGGCCCCTTCACCGTGTTCGGAAATGAGGCCCCGGATTGTTTCAAGGACGTCTGAGGAGGCCGATTCATCCATCAAGCCGCTGACAGATTCCTTTGTCAGTTCCCAGCCCGACCACAGGACTGCCAGTCCGACGCAGGCCGCCAAGATGGAATCAAGCATTTGCCATCCGGTCAGGATCACGAGAATCACGCCTGCCAACACGCCAAGCGATGTCACAACGTCGGTGAAGAGATGCTTGCCATCCGCCACAAGGGCAGGTGACTGGTGGCTTTTGCCATAGTTTATCAGGAACCGGGCCCAGGCCCCGTTGACCAAGGCGGCAAATGCGTTGACGCCCACCCCTACGGGTGACCAGACAACTTCCTTTTGCTCGACAAAGCCGTGCCATGCGGCAACGAAGATCGACAGGGCTGCGAGCACAATCATCACGCCGACAAGAACGGCGGCAAAATACTCCGCCTTGTCATGGCCGTAGGGATGGTTGGAATCTGCCGGTTTGGCTGCAAACCAGACCGCAAAGACGGTCGCGACCGAGGAGGCCACATTGACGATGGTTTCAAAGGCATCGGAATAAAGCGCGACAGAGCCGGTCAGCCAATAGGCGGTGAACTTGAGACCCAGCACCAGCAAACCGACGCCAATACTGGCAAGGGCGATCCGCAGTCTGACTGTCATCAAGCGTGCTCCGTGCGTCGGCGTTCCGATATGCGCACAGGCCTAGCAGGTTTGGCGATGCAGGCAAAGGCCTGCACGCAGAAAGCGATAAGGTTTCAGCAGCTCAATTGCTTGCCATTGAAACGCTCATGATATTGGCGCCGATGATGTTGCCCGGACCGTTCGGATCGTCAACCTGCACCAGAATGGCGCACAGGTTGTTCTTGTCCTTGGTCATCTCCGATTTCGGCATTTTGAAAACCGTCTTTTCGCCGGTCCACACGCCGATGGGCTGAATGCTTTTCACCACATTGTGGTAGGTGACTTCCCGGCCCGCATTCTCTCCGCGCTGAATGGAAACCGTTTCGTGATCGCTGACCCGCAGGAGATAAATCGTTGCGCTTTCCGCACGTGACGGGAGAGTGCCGTCAACGGTCACTTCAAGGGCCATGTCGGAGTAGGTCATGTCGACATTTGCTGAAAAGCGATCCGCCTGTTTCAGCGCCCGGTCAACATCTTTCCGGCGACTTCCAACGACGTGCGTTTCCCCGTTCACGACGAGTTGCGGCGTGTAGACAGATCGATCTCCCCGCTTTGCGGCATAGGCCCGCTGGCGGTCTGAGTGTGTGCGGCTTCCAAGCGTGTCCTTCCAGCCCAGATAGTCCCAATAGTCGACGGAAAGCGTCAACGGGAGGACCGAGCTGTCCTTTGACAGCTCCTGCAGGATGCGGTCTGCCGGTGGACAGGAGGAACACCCCTGACTGGTGAAAAGTTCAGCTACGACTTTCGGGTTGGCCGCGGCGGAAACGGGGGAACCGACCACAAGGCCGAATGCCACTACACTTGTCAGCAGGGCGCCGATCAGCGTTTCGTATTTGAAAGATGTCGTGCTCATTGCTTCATATAGTCCCGAGTTTCTGTCATCAAACTGTAGTTAACGGGGACTTCAATAGCGAGTCACGAGCAGGTGAAACGGGGCCGATCACCAACTCGTAATCGAGCCTGTTCGCATGCACGGCCTAGTCTCCGTTTGGAGACGCCAGCACCTTGTCGAGCTGGGGAAGGAATTCTTCTTCATACGATTTGGGAGACAGCGGGCCGATATATTTGTACCGGATCGTTCCGGTTGCATCGACGATGAAGGTCTCGGGAATACCGTAGACGCCCCATTCGATTGCGGCACGGCCCTTCGGGTCGGAGCCGACCCGGTTATATGGGTTGCCAAGTGTGCCGAGAAATCGTCGGGCGTTTTCCGGCTTGTCCTTGTAGTTGACGCCGAACATCTGGAAGCCGTCGCGTTTGGCAAGGTCTTCCAGAAGCGGGTGCTCCTGACGGCAGGGCGCGCACCAGGATGCGAAGACGTTGACGATGGTGACCTTGCCCATCATGTCCGCCTTGCTGAAGCCGGGCAGCTGGGTTCCGTCCTGGACAAGATCCTCGACAGGCGGCAGCGTGGTATCCGGGGCAGGGCGACCGATCAGGGCAGAGGGGATCTTGCTCGGATCATTGCCCATGGTCAGCTGAAACAGGAACAGGGCCGCCAGCGCGGCGAATATGATTACCGGAAGCAGGACGAGAACCGGAATACGGCGCTTTGGTTCAGCTGCCTGTGCGGGAGTAGGTGCCTGATCGCTCATGATGCGTTCTGTTTGTTGCTTGCGCGGGTAATGCCCTGATCCTCAAGTTCCTTGAGGGCTGCATTCAGCTGGGCACGGTCGATCAGGACCCAGCCGATCACGGCAGCCACCACGGAAAAGGTGATGATGTAACAGGCTACGATGAAACCGGCATGCGGTCCGAGGTCAAAGGGATCCATGAATTACTCCGCAGCCTGCGTCGATGCTGTTGCGGCTGCCGGGCGGGCACTTGCCGCAGCCTTCTGGCGCATGGACCGCACACGCCTGCGCAGGATTTCATTGCGCATGGCCATCAGGTGAAGGGTGAAGAACAGAAGCGTGAAAGCCAGCGCCATCACCAGCAGCGGGATCAGCATGTCCGGATGGATTGTCGGGCCATCGAGCCGCATCACGCTGGCAGGCTGATGCAGCGTGTTCCACCAGTCGACGGAGAATTTGATGATCGGCAGGTTGAGCGCGCCAACCAGTGTCAGCACGGCTGCTGCCTTTCCTGCCTTGATCGGGTCTTCCATCGTGCGCCAGAGCGCCATCAGGCCCAGATACATGATGAAGAGCACCAGAACAGAGGTCAGTCTGGCGTCCCACACCCAGTAGGTGCCCCACATGGGCTTGCCCCAGAGCGATCCGGTGATCAGCGAGATGAAGGTGAAGGCGGCACCCAGCGGGGCGGCAGACTTGGCGGAGACATCTGCCAGCGGATGTTTCCAGACCAGAGTACCGATCGACGACAGGGTCATGACCGAATAGCACATCATCGCAAGCCAGGCCGCCGGAACATGGATGAACATGATCCGGACCGTATCGCCCTGCTGATAGTCCTCGGGGGCCATGAAGAAGCTCTTGTAGAGCCCGATTGCAAACGCGATTGCGCACGCGCCGATGAGCCACGGCAAAACGCGGTCGGTCAGGCGCATGAAGCGCGTCGGATTAGCGAAGTCCCAAAATGCCATAGAACCGTTCTAAGCTAGCGGAGAGTTTCATTCAATGGACACGGCGCCGCATCCTTTTCATTGCGCCTAATCAATCGCTAAACACGATCACTTGCAATTCACAATCAATCGCTTGCAAAGCGCAGGGCCGTTGCGGATGCGAAGGGACCGATGACTGCAGCGATCAGCGACAGGGCGCAGAGGATCAGGAACGGGGTCAGGAACGGGACCGGATCATGGATGGCGGCATCCGCCGAGCTCACGCCGAAAATCAGCACCGGGATCGCGAGGGGTATGACCAGAACTGCCATCAGCAATCCGCCACGCCTGAGCGTGACCGTCAAGGATGCCCCGATTGCGCCGATCAGGGTGAGCGCAGGCGTGCCGACCAGCAGGGTCAGGGTGACCGCGCCGATGGCAACCGGATCAAGGTTCAGGAAGATGGCAAACACGGGCGCGGCCAGCACAAGAGGCAAGCCGGTTGCCATCCAGTGGGCGAGGCATTTCACCAGAACCACCAGTTCCATTGAGCGGCCGGACATCAGGATGAGGTCCAGAGCGCCATCATCTCGGTCGGCCTGAAACAGCCGGTCCAACCCGAGAAGCGTGGCGAGCAGCGCGCCGATCCACAAGATGGCCGGGCCGATGCGGGCCAAAAGGTTCAGGTCCGGACCAACGCCAAAGGGGATGACAGTGACCACGGCAAGGAAGAACAGGACGCCGACGACGCCGCTGCCGCCCACGCGGACGGCCAAACGGAGTTCCCGGAGAAAGAGTGCTGACACCCACCCGTTCATGCTGTTTCCTCCGGCTCTGAGGGGGCCGTATCCAGATGCAGCTTTTGCATCGGCGTCAGGGCGAGGGGGGTGTGTGTTGCTGTCACGATCATGCCGCCATGGGCAAGATGCGAGTTCATCAGTCCCAACAAGGTGGCTTCCGACTTGGTGTCGAGAGCGGAGGTCGGTTCATCCATCAGCCATATGGGGCGCGGCGTCACCAACAGGCGGGCCAGTGAAAGGCGGCGTTTTTGTCCTGCCGAAAGATAAGCGGCGGGCAAGCGGGCTGTGTGACCAATGCCCAACAAATCCAGTGCTTCCAATGGCCGAATGGTTCCGGCTGCAAAGCTCTCCGGTGTCGCTGGTGCAGAAAAATCACGCCAGAAGGCAAGGTTTTCCTGAACGGAGAGGGCCGGTTTGACCGCATCCTGATGGCCGAAATAGTGGGTGTGTTCGAAGGGTGTCAGATCGGTCTCACCGCCCTCCAGACGCAAGGTGCCTTCCATCAACGAGACGAGGCCTGCCAGCGTGCGCAGGAGAGAGGATTTTCCAACCCCGTTTGGTCCGGTCACCACAAGCGCGGTACCACCGGACAAGGTGAAGGACAGTCCTTCAAAGACCCTACGGTCCCCGCGATCGACGGCCAAATTTTCAGCGATGAGTTCCAGAACAGCCCCCGGGCACTTGTATGGTTCAGCCTTGTTAGTTCGTGAAGCGCTTGATTGGCAAGGGGCTATTCACCTGCCTTGATGCGGGGGGCGTTCAACTTTGCCTGTTCATCATGGACAGTGTTTGCAATTGCATTTTGGTCCCTGATCGCTAAAAAGGCCCGTCCGCATCTGCGGAAGCCGGTCGCAGCCTACCCGGTTCTAGCGAAAACAAGGGTCAAAAACTTGAAAACACTCGTTGTCTGTTCCGGCGGAATGGATTCCGTCACCCTTGCGCACAAGGTGCACAAGGAAAATGAGCTCCTTGCGCTCCTCTCCTTTGACTATGGCCAACGCCACCGGAAGGAACTGGACTGCGCAAAACACTGCGCTGACGGTCTCGGCGTTGAACATATCCTCATCGATATTTCCGGCATTGGCGCCAAGCTGACAGGATCGGCCCTGACCGATGATGTTGCAGTGCCTGACGGGCATTATGCCGAGGAGACCATGAAGATCACGGTGGTTCCCAATCGCAACGCCATCATGCTGACGATTGCGTTTGGCATTGCGGCGGCTCGTGGTGCCGATGCAGTTGCCGCTGCGGTTCATGGCGGGGATCACTTCATCTATCCCGATTGCCGCCCCGGCTTTGTCGAGGCTTTCGAGACCATGCAGCGCCATGCGCTGGAGGGCATGAACGACATTCGGCTCTATACGCCGTTCGTTGGCTCCTCCAAGGGAGACATCGCTGCGGAAAGTGCTCGCCTTGGTGTCGATCACTCCCGGAGCTGGTCCTGCTACAAGGGCGGCGAGATCCATTGCGGACGTTGCGGTACCTGCGTGGAGCGGCGCGAGGCCTTTCATCTGGCTGGTGCGCCCGACCCGACCGAATACGCGGATCCGGATTTCTGGAAGGCGGCCTGCAATGTTTAGGATCTGGAAGGAGTTTCACTTCTCCGCCTCCCATCAGCTCTTTGGCCTTGCCGAAGATCACCCATGTGCTCGCCTGCACGGTCATAACTATGTTGTCGAGGTGGAGCTTGCATCCGAAGAGCTCGACAATGTCGGCTTCGTGCGGGACTACCGCGAGCTTGGGGCCTTCAAGACATATATCGACGACACGTTGGACCATCGTCACCTGAACGACATTCTCGGCGATGATGGCGTGACCGCAGAGCGCATGGCCAAGCATTTTCACGACTGGTGCAAGGCGCGCTGGCCGGAAGTTGTGGCTGTTCGTGTGCGCGAAACCCCGAAGACCTGTGCGGAATATCGTCCGAGACGGTGCCGCCATGGCTGACTCTTCCGTTCTGGAGCGTGCAATCCGCATCAGCGAGATCTTTGGGCCGACCATTCAGGGTGAAGGGGCTCTGGTCGGCAAGCCGACCGTCTTTGTTCGCACGGGCGGCTGCGACTACCGCTGCTCCTGGTGCGATACGCTGCATGCCGTCGACACCGAATATCGCCATGACTGGAAGCCGATGACGGCTGCCGAGATTTTTGCGCAAGTTGAAGAGCTGTCCAGGGGAGTGCCACTGACCATCTCCCTGTCCGGCGGCAATCCGGCCATTCAGCCGCTCGGGGGCCTGATCGCGCTTGGCAAGGCGAAGGGCTATGAATTCGCGCTGGAAACGCAGGGTAGCGTGGTCAAGGACTGGTTTGCCGAGCTGGATGTTTTGACCCTTAGCCCCAAGCCGCCGTCGAGCGCCATGGAGACCGATCTTGCGCTTCTGGATGCGTGCGTTGCGGCGGCTGGTCCTTCCACCCGAACGGCCTTGAAGTTTCCTGTCATGGACGAGGCGGACTATGCCTTTGCACGGGAGATTTCTGCCCGCTATCCGCAGCTTCCGGTCTATCTGCAGCCGGTCAACCACACACCGCCGCCGCCCGATGCGGAAGATGCGGCGATCGATCTTTCCGGCATCATGGACCGCATGCGCTGGCTGATTGACCGCGCCATGTCCGATCGCTGGTATTCTGCAACCATTCTGCCCCAGCTGCATGTGCTGATCTGGGGCAACTTGAGGGGAGTTTGACCCGTGAGTGATCAATCGATCTATCAGAACCTGACCCAGCTGGGCGCATCCACCGAGTTGCCGCAGCGCCCGGAAGATGCGGTGCTGGAGAAGGTGCCGAACCCGCAGGCCGGAACCGGTTACATGGTGCGCTTCGTTGCGCCGGAATTTACCTCGCTGTGCCCGATCACCGGTGCGCCGGATTTTGCGCATCTGGTGATTGACTATGTTCCGCGCGACTTTCTGGTGGAGAGTAAGTCGCTGAAGCTGTTTCTCGGGTCTTTCCGCAATCACGGGGCCTTTCACGAGGACTGCACGGTCTCCATCGGCAAGCGGCTGGTGGAACTCCTCGATCCCCAGTGGTTTCGCATCGGCGGTTACTGGTATCCGCGCGGCGGCATTCCGATCGATGTCTTCTACCAGACCGGCCCGGCCCCGGAAGGCGTCTGGATCCCCGAACAGGGTGTTGCGCCTTATCGCGGGCGCGGGTGATTTTTCTTTTGGGCAAACACACGTAGCGCCGCGAGGAAATCCTGCGGCGGTACGACATTTGGCCCCTTGAAAAGCCAAGGGAGTGGCAAGACGCGAAGGCGTTGCCCGCGCGTTGTGTCAAAAACAATTTTCGGCTCGGCCTTCACGCCTTGCCCGGGTTATTTCTCATGGTACCCTGACCCGATCCATTGAACAGACATTTGGGTTTTGTCCAAACCCCCGCAACATGCCCTTCATGGTCGCGCTCGCCACGCGAGACTGCGGTTCCCGCGATAAGCACCAGCGGACCTGCCAGAAGAGCTTCGTTACCTCTCTTCCCCAGCCCCACCCGTCCTGCCCCGCCTCAACGGTCGGTCCTTCAAGTGCCCTTGCGAGCAGGCACGCCCCTCATATGGGACTGAATTCCTATCTGCGCATAAGTTTATTTGTGGTGCGGAAAGATGATTGTTTTCAGGAGGATAGGAAAGTGTGGTGGAGGATAAGGAGGGGAGCGGGGGTGGGAACCATGGCTCTTGATCGATTTGGAATAATGGCAACATCTCGCCACACGCTCTTTCGGTCACCCCGGCCCCCGAGCCGGGGTCTATTGAAACCGCTGAACGTGGGATGGGGGAGGTCGCTTGCCGCGGGACAGGTGACTGACCGGGCGCTTGTGCCATGCGGACGGCCATATTGGATCCCCGCTCGCAGGCGGGGATGACGGTTTGAACTTGTCGCAAAAATTTAACTGAAACCTGCTCTATCGAGTGTCCGAGCACGTTCTTTCGGTACACTCAAATTGTCATCCCCGACTTGGTCGGGGATCCATTGAATTCCAGAGACCTTACGACCCAAATACGATCTATCTGTTCAGGTCTTCGTAGAGGTCTTCCCAGTCCGGATTGAATGCTTCAATGGCCTGTATTTTCCAGGCGCGGTTCCAGCGTTTCAGACGTTTCTCGCGCGCAATGGCCTCTTCAGGACTGCCGAATGTTTCGTAATAAACAAGCCTCGTTACGCCATGTTGTCGAGTGAAGCCGTCAGCCTGCTTCTCTCGATGCTCGTGCACACGCCGCGCCAGATCATTGGTCACGCCGACATACAGCGTACCACGCTGGCGGCTGGCGAGAATGTAAATGTAATACGCCATAATTCCACTGTTAGTGGCAATGGATCCCCGGTCAAGCCGGGGATGACAAGCAGAGCAAGTGGTCGGTGGTACGCTTTGTCCGGAAACGAAGTGGAGCACTGCCTTGCCGCTCCCCCATACCGTCACCCCGGCCTCCGAGCCGGGGTCCATTGAAACCGTTCGGCGTGAGGTGGGGCACGGAGTTTGCCGCCGGGATGTCTATTCAGGCGCTTGTGCCATGCGGACGGGCATATTGGATCCCCGGTCAAGCCGGGGATGACGCTCAGTGCGTGTGGTTGGTGGTGTGCTTTGTCCGGGAATTGAAGTGGAGCACTGCCTTCCCACTCCCCCATACAGTCACCCCGGCCCCCGAGCCGGGGTCTATTGAAAACGTTAAGCTTGGGATAGGGCAGGGAGTGTGCCGCCGGCTTTTATGTATTCCAGTTCGACCTCGGTATCGGTGCGGCAGAGGCATTTGATGGTTTTGCTCGAGCCGTCCGCAAGGGTCGGCGATAAGCCGACCCTTCTGGGTACTTCTTCAGAACGGCAGCTTGAACGAGGCTTCGGCGGCGATGCCTTCAAAGCCGTTGCTGTTGATCGTGGTGTTGGCCGCCAGCGAGAGGATGCCCTTGCCGGTTGTGCGGGACGCGGAAAGGCCCAGTGTGCCCCAGGTCTGGATCGGGCGTTCCACTTCCCAGATGCCAAGGCTGCTGGCCGATGAGCCGAGGCCGATTTCCAGATCATCCGTGTTGAAGTCATGCTCCAGCGTCGCCGAGGCGAGGAAGGACCAATCCGGCAGCGACTTTGGCGCGAATGCGACGCCAAATCCGGCGCTGATGCGATTGGACGTGTAGTCTGTGTCGCCAAAGGCAAGGCTCGCCGCACCGGTCTTTTCCGCATAACCTTCAACCGTCAGCTGTTCCGTGGTGAACGCCAGCGACGGCAGAACGGAAATTTCGGTGGTCACAGGCACATTCGCGCCAATGCCAGCCCGGAAGAAATAGCCATAGCCTTCCGTGCTGCCGGTGAATTTCTCGGCCCGGGGGCCAAGATTGAACTCGCGGGTGATTTCCCGATAATCGGTCAGGTTCGCGCCGCCGGCAACCGACAGGTAGATCGTGTCGGTCAGAGACTGGACGCCATAAACTGCGCCGGAGAAGGTCCAGCTGTCGAACTCGCCATGGCCGCTATCGAATTCCTTCTGGCTGCCGCCGGAGCCGACCGACGCCCCAACCAGCGTGCTGTTGGTCAGCATGACATCGACACCGGCCTGAACTTCTTCGGACGGACCGGTGACATCAGGCGCCAGATTATCGGACGAATAGTTTTGGTAGCTCAGCCGGGTTGTTCCATAGACCCGGTAAGAGCCTTCCTGACGACGTTCCAGCGCGCCTTCGCTGTTTTGCTCGAAGAACGCAGTGCTGTTCAGCCGGTTTTCCATGAAGCTGCGGTGCTGGCGGATGGTTGCCTGCGTCGAAAGGGCCATAGCAGCATTTTGATAGGCAGCCGTGATCGTGCCCATCAGCGCCTGCGAGAGGATCTGGTGAGCGGTGGCTGTTGGGTGGATGTCGTCGGCAAAGATGTACTGGCTGGTATCGCCGACCGTGTTGACGCCTTGAAGGCAGGTCAGGCTGGACCCGGTGCAGGCCTTGGCGGTCGCCGCGTTCGGGGCATTGAAGCCATAGGCGGTCGGGTTGGCGATGATTGCCCCGAGAAGGCGGGAGGAATCGAACACAATCGCCCGGCTGGATGACAATCCGCTGGAGAGCGTGGTGTTGAAGGCTGACTGCAGGGAGCGCAGCAGCAGGCCTGCGGAAGAGCTGGCGCCACCAAGCGAGGCGCCATAGGGCGTTGCCGTCACATCGGGAATGGTCAGCACGATGATGTTCTTTGCGCCAGCTGCTGTCAGGCGATCAATCCCCGCCTTCAGCTGGGTGGCTGCGGTTGCCATGTTTGCTGCTGCTGCGTCCGGGGTAATCGTCCCGCCGCTGACCAGCGTTGCCTGGGTCAGGAGGTCGTTTGCCCCGCCCCAGAGCATGACCAGATCATTTTCTGCAAACGAGCTGGTGCTGGCCAGCATCCGGTCGATCTGGGTCAGGATCGGCGTGGTGGTGATGCCGTTGGTGGGATTATAGGTCGCGCCGAGTTCGGCCACCCGTGAACCGCCTTCGGCATAATTCGTTCCGCCAAGAATTTGCTGTGGCAGTCCGGGAACCGAGTAGGCGTTGTTGGAGATGGTGAAGCCGAAGGACTTGGCCAGATATTCCGCATAGGTCAGCGCGGAGCCGTCGGCGGCATTGGCGGTGAAGCGATAATTCGTGGTAGAGGGAAATACCCCTCCGGATGCGGCAATGGCAGCCTGTGTGTAGGTGCCGCCGTCACTCAGGCTATCCCCGACCACAAAGATCCGGCCAACGGCCTGTTCTGCCTGTGCCGCGGTTCCGCCTGCTGCTGCCAATACTGTTCCGGCCAGCAAGACAGCCTTCTGCAGTCGCCCGAACCGACGACCTGCTCCCAACTTTTTACGCATTCCACCCCATCCCGTTGAACTTTTGTTCTTCTTGTCCGCCATGCCCGTAATCCCTTCGTGGGCGTGACCTTTACGTAAGAAGGAGGTTGGTCCGTAAACTGACGTAGAGTCAATAAGCCCGGACGTGTGGTCGCATTTTCGCTTTTTGGCGTCTGCATTCGGGGCTGAAATGGGAGCATTGCGGGGGATTCCCGATCAAGTCGGGAATGGCGTGCGGAGCGAGTGATTTGCCGAACGAACAAAAAACGGGCGCCTTTCGGCACCCGCTCTTGTTCTTCCGAAACTTTCAGAAAACCTCACCCGGCCACGAGGTTCCTGAGAACATAGTGCAGGATGCCGCCGGCTTTGATGTATTCCAGTTCGTCTTCGGTATCGACGCGGCAGAGGCATTCGATGACCTTGGTTGAACCGTCCGCATAGGTGACCTCGACATTCATCATCTGGCGCGGCTGGATGTCGGCAATGCCCTTGATGGTGACGCGTTCGGTGCCCTCGATGCCGTGGGACTGCCAGCTTTCGCCGTCCTTGAAGGTGAGCGGGATGACGCCCATACCGACGAGGTTGGAGCGGTGGATGCGTTCAAAGGACTGGGCGATGACGGCACGCACGCCCAGAAGCTTCGTGCCCTTGGCCGCCCAGTCGCGCGAGGAACCGGTGCCGTATTCCTTGCCGGCAAAGACGACCAGCGGCGTGCCTGCGGCCTGATACTCCATGCAGGCGTCATGGATCCATTTCTTTTCGCCGTCCTTCATGGTGACGCCGCCTTCAACGCCCGGAACCATCTGGTTTTTGATGCGGATATTGGCGAAGGTGCCGCGCATCATGACCTGATGGTTGCCGCGCCGCGCGCCGTAGGAGTTGAAGTCCTTTTGCGCCACCTGATGTTCGGCAAGATAGGTGCCAGCCGGACTGTCGGCCTTGATGTTGCCTGCCGGGGAAATGTGGTCGGTGGTGATGCTGTCCAGAAACAGGCCCATGACCGCAGCATTTTCAATGTCGGTGAGCGGTTTCGGCTCCATGGTCATGCCCTCGAAATAGGGCGGGTTCTGAACGTAAGTTGACGAGACCGGCCAATTGTAGGTCAGGCCGCCTTCAACCTTGATCTGTTGCCATTTTTCGTCGCCCTTGAAGACGTCGCCATAACGCGAGCGGAACATTTCCTCTGTGATGGAGGAACGGATGAGGCCGGTTATTTCTTCAGTGGTTGGCCAGATGTCTTTCAGATAGACGGGATTGCCATCCCTGTCCGTTCCAAGTGCGTCCTTGGCAATGTTGATGTTGAGGTTTCCGGCGAGCGCATAGGCGACGACCAGCGGCGGAGAGGCGAGGTAATTGGCGCGCACGTCCGGATTGACGCGGCCCTCGAAATTCCGGTTGCCTGACAGGACAGAGCAGGCGATCAGATCGTTGTCGTTGATCGCTTTTGAAATTGCCGGGTCGAGCGGACCGGAATTGCCGATGCAGGTGGTGCAGCCATAGCCTGCCAACGTGAAGCCGAGCGCGTCGAGATCGTCCTGAACGCCCGCCTTTTTCAGATAATCGGTGACGACCTGCGAGCCTGGAGCCAGTGAGGTTTTGACCCACGGCTTGACGGACAGGCCCTTGGCCAGCGCGTTGCGGGCAAGAAGGCCTGCACCGATCAGAACCGACGGGTTGGAGGTGTTGGTGCAGGAGGTAATCGCGGCAATCACCACATCGCCATTGCCCAGATCATGGTCCTTGCCGTCAACAGAGACCCGCTTTGCAAGTTCACCCGCCTTCTTGAACTCGGTTTCCATGGTCTTGGCGAAACCTGTGGCCGCATCGGCCAGATTGATGCGGTCTTGCGGGCGCTTGGGGCCGGAAATGGACGGAACGACGGTGGAGATGTCGAGTTCCAGCGTGTCGGTAAATTCCGGTTCCTCGCCACCTGCGCGGTACATGCCCTGCGCCTTGGCATAGGCTTCGACAAGGGCAACACGAGCCGTGTCACGGCCGGTGGCCTGCAGATATTTCAATGTGTCGCTGTCAACGGGGAAGAAGCCGCAGGTCGCGCCATATTCGGGGGCCATGTTGGCGATGGTGGCTGCGTCTTCAAGGCTGAGATTGTCGAGGCCGGGTCCGTAGAACTCGACGAACTTTCCAACAACACCCTTCTTGCGCAGCATTTCAACAACGCGCAGCACAAGGTCGGTCGCGGTAATGCCTTCGTTCAGTTTGCCCGTCAGCTTGAAGCCGATGACTTCGGGGATCAGCATGGAGATCGGCTGGCCGAGCATGGCGGCTTCCGCCTCGATGCCGCCCACGCCCCAGCCCAGAACCGCAAGGCCGTTGACCATGGTGGTGTGACTGTCGGTGCCGACCAGCGTGTCCGGATAGGCAACGGTTTCGCCGTTTTCGTCCTTCGTCCACACTGTCTGGGCGAGGTATTCGAGGTTCACCTGATGGCAGATGCCTGTGCCCGGTGGCACGGCGCGGAAATTGTCAAAAGCCGATTGGCCCCAGCGCAGGAACTCGTAACGCTCCTGATTGCGCTCGTACTCCAGATCAACGTTCTTCTTGAACGCGTCCTGCGTGCCGAAATAGTCGATCATCACCGAGTGGTCGATGACGAGGTCGACAGGAACCAACGGGTTCACCTTTTTCGGATCACCGCCGAGTTTCACGGCTGCATCGCGCATCGCGGCCAGATCGACAACAGCGGGAACGCCGGTGAAGTCCTGCATCAACACGCGGGCAGGACGATAGGCGATCTCGTGAGTTGAGGTCCGTGTCTTCAGCCACTCGGCGCAGGCAACGATGTCTTCGCGTTTAACTGTGCGCCCGTCTTCAAAACGCAGCAGGTTTTCCAGCACGACTTTCAGTGAAAACGGGAGTTTGGAGACGCCCTCAAGACCGTTCTTCTCAGCTTCCGGAATGGAGAAATAGGTATAGGTCTTGTCACCGACGGTGAGAGTTTTCTTGCACTTGAAGCTGTCGAGAGACTGGGTCACGGGGGTGATCTCCTGCGGGTTCCTTGGGGGTCGGCATCTTGCAATGCCGATTGCCTGGGTCTTCAAAATCTCTGGTGCACCGGGGAAGGTGCAAAAACATGCGGCGCTGCGTTTGAACAGTTGGCTCTTGTGTGCCAGGCAACGCTTTAATGCTGCCTCGATGGTCATACAGCAGTTCGGTCCATGCCTCTAGGTAGGGAGTGGGCGGTGCGGGGTCAATTTCCCGTAATGCTTTTCCCTGTTTGTGGCTGTGGGTGTGACGGTTTATTCATCTATTTGGGTTTGTTTTCCCAAGGGCAGGCGGGGTACAACCCCTGTGAGCGGCCATCGGCGAAAAACGCCGATCAAAATGGTCACAGAGATATTGCATACAGTTGTATACTGTTCTAAAACGCGCGCAGCCAGCTGACTTCCGGCCCGCCAGACCCTGACAGCGATCCGGACGTCACGCCCAACCCAACATCAGGACGCCAGATCATCATGAGCTTGTACACTGACTATCTGAAAGAGATCGAGACTCGCAAAGGCGAGGGCCTGCATCCGAAGCCGATCGATGATGCTGCCCTGCTGGCGGAGATCATTGCCCAGATCAAGGACGCCGGGAACGAGCACCGCGCCGACTCCCTGAAGTTCTTCATCTACAACACCCTGCCGGGCACAACGAGCGCGGCTGGTGAAAAGGCGAAGTTCCTGAAAGAGATCATCCTCGGTCAGTCTGTTGTCGCGGAAATCACCCCGGATTTTGCCTTCGAACTGCTGTCCCATATGAAGGGTGGCCCGTCCATCGAGGTTCTGCTGGATCTTGCCCTTGGCGAAGATGCCGCGATTGCCATGCAGGCCGGTGACGTGCTCAAGACCCAGGTGTTCCTCTATGAGGCAGACACCGATCGCCTCAAGGCCGCTTTTGCAGCTGGCAATGCAGTGGCTCGGGATGTCCTGGAAAGCTACGCGAAGGCCGAATTCTTCACAAAGCTCCCGCAGATCGAGGAAGAGATCAAGGTCGTCAGCTATGTGGCTGCCGAAGGCGACATTTCCACCGACCTGTTGTCGCCGGGCAACCAGGCGCACTCACGGTCCGACCGTGAACTGCATGGCAAGTGCATGATTTCCGAAGCGGCACAGAAGGAAATCGAGGCCCTGAAGCTGCAGCATCCGGACAAGCGCGTGATGCTGGTTGCCGAAAAGGGCACGATGGGCGTTGGGTCCTCGCGCATGTCCGGCGTCAACAACGTGGCGCTTTGGACCGGCAAGAAGGCCAGCCCCTATGTGCCGTTCGTCAACATCGCCCCGGTTGTTGCGGGCACCAACGGCATTTCGCCGATCTTTCTGACCACCGTTGGCGTGACCGGCGGCATTGGCATTGACCTGAAGAACTGGGTCAAGAAGCTGGATGCGGATGGCAAGCCGATCCTGAACAATGATGACAGCCCGGTTCTGGAGCAGAAATACTCCGTCGAAACCGGAACGGTCTTCAAGGTAAACACCAAGACCAAGAAGCTGCTCAGCGAAGACGGCAGCGAAGAGCTTGCCGATGTGGCTTCGTCCTTCACACCGCAGAAGGTCGAGTTCATGCGCGCCGGTGGCTCCTATGCCATCGTCTTCGGCAAGAAGCTGCAGACATTTGCCGCTGAAACCCTCGGCGTCGACATGCCGGTCGTGTTTGCCCCGTCCAAGGTTGTTTCCCATCCGGGGCAGGGCCTGACTGCCGTTGAAAAGATCTTCAACCGCAATGCGGCAGGCGTTGCCAAGGGCACTGTTCTTCATGCCGGTTCCGATGTGCGCGTGAAGGTCAACATCGTCGGGTCGCAGGACACGACAGGTCTGATGACCGCGCAGGAACTGGAAGCGATGGCAGCCACCGTCATTTCCCCAACGGTTGACGGGGCCTACCAGTCCGGCTGTCACACGGCATCGGTCTGGGACCTGAAGGCACAGGCCAACATCCCGAAGCTCATGAGCTTCATGAACAAGTTCGGCCTGATCACCGCGCGTGACCCGAAGAACGTCTATCACTCCATGACGGACGTCATTCACAAGGTGCTGAACGACATCACCGTGGATGACTGGGACATCATCATTGGTGGTGACAGTCACACCCGTATGTCGAAGGGCGTTGCCTTTGGTGCGGACTCCGGTACCGTGGCGCTGGCATTGGCCACCGGTGAAGCCACCATGCCGATCCCGGAATCCGTCAAGGTCACCTTCAAGGGTGCCATGAAGGACTACATGGATTTCCGCGACGTGGTTCATGCCACGCAGGCGCAGATGCTCAAGCAGCATGGCGACAACGTCTTCCAGGGCCGCGTGATCGAGGTTCACATCGGCACGTTGCTGGCCGATCAGGCCTTCACCTTCACCGACTGGACGGCGGAAATGAAGGCCAAGGCGTCGATCTGCATTTCCAATGACGAGACCCTGATCGGCTCGCTGGAATTGGCCAAGGGCCGTATCCAGGTGATGATCGACAAGGGCATGGACAATGCCAACAAGGTTCTTCAGGGCCTGATCGACAAGGCTGACAAGCGCATTGCCGAAATCCGCTCCGGCGAGAAGCCGGCCCTGACCCCGGACGAAAACGCCAAGTATTTCGCCGAGGTCGTTGTGGATCTCGACGAGATCGACGAGCCGATGATCGCTGATCCGGACGTCAACAACGCCGATGTCTCCAAGCGCTACACCCACGACACCATCCGCCCGGTTTCGTTCTATCGCGGCGAGAAAAAGGTGGATCTGGGCTTCGTCGGATCGTGCATGGTGCACAAGGGCGACATGAAAATCGTTGCCCAGATGTTGAAGAACCTGGAAAAGACCAACGGCAAGGTGGAGTTCAAGGCTCCTCTGGTCGTTGCCGCTCCGACCTACAACATCATCGACGAGCTGAAGGCCGAGGGTGACTGGGACGTTCTGCAGAAATACTCCGGCTTTGAGTTCGACGACAACGCGCCGAAGAGCAAGGCCCGTACCGAGTACGAGAACATTCTCTATCTGGAGCGTCCGGGCTGTAACCTTTGCATGGGCAACCAGGAAAAGGCCGCCAAGGGCGATACGGTTCTGGCAACCTCCACACGCCTGTTCCAGGGCCGCGTGGTGGAAGATTCAGCCGAGAAGAAGGGCGAATCCCTGTTGGCCTCGACCCCGGTCGTGGTTCTCTCTGCGATCCTCGGCCGCACGCCGAATATCGACGAGTACAAGCAGGCGGTTGAAGGCATCGACCTGACCAAGTTCGCCCCGCCGCGCGACAAGCTGGCTTCCGGCCGGTCGGTTCACTTCTAGGAACCTGCGCATTCAAGACTGTTGACGACGGCCGCTCCTATCCATCCTAACCGGGATGGATAGGGGTGGCCGTTGGCATTTTTGAGCGCATATATATATAAGGTCGGAATGCGCCTTGAGGATGCGAACTTCCAACAGTGCCCATTCGTTCTATTGCGCTGCAGCAATCCGGGCGCTAGGGTCTCCGCGGTTTAAGCGTTGGAGATCGCAGTCTTGAAACTGCAGCTTGCTGATAACATTGCGGAAATCCGGTCCGGATTTTCCTGGAACCTGCCTGTGCGTTACAACATGGCGGACAGTGTCAGTGACCGCTGGGCGGTGGAAGATCCGCAGCGTCTGGCGATCCGCCACGTTCGTGAAGATGGTACTCTCGAAGATTGGTCCCACCTTGCGCTGAACCGGGCAGCGAACCGCTTTGCCAATGTTCTGGTGGCGCACGGCGTTGTTCGTGGTGACCGGGTGGCGCTCTTGCTGCCGCAGGGTCCCAAGGTCGCGATTTCCCATGTCGGAATTTACAAGTGCGGCGGCGTTGCTGTGCCTCTCGCCAGCCTGTTTGGTCTGGAGGCCCTGAAATATCGCCTGTCGAATGCCGGTGTGAAGGTGCTGGTCACCGACGAAGCGGGGCTGGAAAAGCTGGCCGTGATCCGGGATGAACTGCCGGGTCTTGAGATCGTGATCTCGGTCGATGGGGTTACCGATCAGGCAATGGGCTTCGATGACCTGATGGGCGCTGCCTCCGACAGGTTTGAAACGGCTGGCTCCACACCTGATGATCCGGCGCTGATGATCTATACGTCGGGAACGACCGGCCAGCCCAAGGGAGTGCTGCATGGGCACCGGGTGCTGTTGGGGCACCTGCCGGGCATCCAGTTGTCCCAGAATTTTCTCGGGCAGGACGGTGATCGTCTGTGGACCCCGGCTGACTGGGCATGGGCGGGAGGGCTTTTGAATGCCCTTTTCCCGGCGCTTCATTTCGGTGTGCCGGTGGTGTCTTTTGCCTTCCGCAAATTTGATCCGGAGCGGGCCTTCCGGTTGATGGAAGCACAAGGCGTGCGCAATGCCTTCATTCCTCCAACGGCCCTGAAGATGTTGCGTTCCGTTGCCTCGCCCGCCTCGCGATTTGACCTTGCCCTTCGCTCTGTCGGGTCGGCCGGAGAGTCTCTCGGGCGGGAGACCTATGACTGGTTTGCTGACGAATTCGGCTTTGCGGTCAACGAGTTTTACGGCCAGACGGAGTGTAACGCGGTGCTGGGGTCCTGTGCTGCAGCTGGCGTGTCACGCTCGGGGGCCATCGGGCAGGCAATCCCCGGGCACGAGGTCGCCATTGTCGATGAAAAGGGAAATGTGCTGCCGCCCGAAACACAGGGGCAGATTGCCATCCGTCGCCCGGACCCTGTGATGTTCCTTGAATATTGGGGACGGCCCGAAGCGACGGCGGAGAAATTTGTCGGTGACTGGATGATGACCGGCGATCAGGGTGTTCAGGACGAGGACGGCTATGTGTTCTTCGTTGGTCGGGATGATGACATCATCACCTCCGCCAGCTACCGGATCGGCCCCGGCGAAATCGAGGATTGTCTGTTGATGCATCCGGCGGTGGCCTTGTCGGCGGCGATCGGCAAGCCCGATCCCTTGAGAACGGAGATCGTGAAGGCCTATGTGGTTCTTAAAGAGGGGCATCAGCCGGGAGACGAACTGGAAGCCGATATCCGTGATTTCGTGAAGGGGCGTTTGTCTGCACACGAATATCCGCGCGAGATCGAGTTT
Organism: Roseibium sediminis; assembly: GCF_008711325.1. Lineage (GTDB taxonomy): Bacteria > Pseudomonadota > Alphaproteobacteria > Rhizobiales > Stappiaceae > Roseibium > Roseibium sediminis. The sequence goes on along the minus strand of NZ_VXDB01000007.1, from coordinate 171,437 downwards.
GTGGACGAGTTGCCGATGACGACAACCGGCAAGGTGATCCGCCGTCAGCTGCGCGAAAAGGCGCGTGAGGAAGTCCGGCTGGCCAAAGGCGCCATAGTTTCACTCTAGAGCGTCTCGCATTCACTGAATCACTCGACGTGCTCTAAATATTTGATTTGGCGCATTTCCTGACGGCGAACCGGTATCCACTTCGCCTGTAAATGCTTTAACGGCTTTTGCGGAAGAGCTTTCGGGCGATGGATTTTGCCGTTTGTTCAAGATCCGTATCCGCCTGTCCCGCCGACATGAGCAGGCGGCCTGTCGAGGACTTTGCCAGGAGCAGCGTGGCGATACGCAGCTTGCCGCGCCACAGCGGCTCGATCATGGCGTGCCCTGGAATGGCAAGGGAATCCGCGCTCCAGATGTCCGGGTTCTTCAGGTTTTCTTCCATCGCATAAAGGGCGATCTGACTGCCCGGTGAGTAGCGCGCATAGGCTTCGTCATAGGCGATTTTCCAGGAATAGACCTGATGGCCCTCCTGCAGGAGCACCAGCATGGCAAGCGGCTTGCCGCCCACGCTGAGGCTGTCGATGCGCACGCCGTTGGATGCGGAACGGCGGGCGACCATCTCCCTTGAAAAGGCCAGTGTCCGCGGATTGGACTTCAGGGCCGTGCCGGACTTTCCCTTCCAGCCGCGTGTTTCCAGCTCCAGAAACGTATCGAAGGCTGCCACAGCCGCTTCGCCGGTGACGCTGGTGAACTCCACGTCGCCTTCCTCTGCAAGGCGTCGGATCAGGCGTTTGAACTCCTTGCGCCGCTTGCCGGTATAGGCTTCGGAGAACTGGATTTCACCCTTGGCACCGTGTGCATGTGCGGCTCGTTCCGCTTCATGAGCCAGCTTCCATGACCAGTCGGATCCAAGTGTCAATAACTGCGCTGCAATGGCGGTGTCGAGCGGGAGATAGGGTATTGCGGCAAGGGGAGTGCCGGTTTCCCGCGTCATGGTGTCCAGAAACAGCCCCACTGCCTCCTTCGGCGTGCAGCCGGTCATCAAGGGCGTGCCAAGCGGAGCGTATTCGGTGCTCCAGACGGTTGCGGCGGGAACGGCCAGTCCCAGTCGGCGCTTGCCAACCGGGGCGGCAATCAGCCATTCGCCGTTTTGTCCATGGCGCACGACAATGAGCCTTACCTGTCCGCTGTCCATGTTTTTCAGGAAGGGGATCAGAAAGTCGGGTCCGAAGAACGGGTTCGGGTCGCTGGCCTTTTCGGCAAGGCGTTGCCAGGCCGCAAGATCTATGTCCGGCGACAGGGGGTCCAGCGCGAAGGCCTCAATTGGCGGGCTGGTCGGTTTTTGGGTTTCCCCGATCATGTTTTCCGTCTTCCGGACAGGAGAATGGGTAAAATGAATGTATGCACTTTAAACCGTTGATGGACTGAAATGGCCAGATAGGTTGCTTCAAAAGAAATTGCCAGACTTGTGGCAAGCGCTGCGCCAGCGAGGCCCATTTGCGGGATCAGGATAATATTCAGGCAGATATTCAAGATGAAGGTGGTGCCGTAGATCAAGGCAGACCTTTTCTGGTAGCCGGACATGCTGAGGAGGGCATCTGCAGGTCCAACTGAGGCTCTGGCGAGAACCCCGAGCGATAGCAGGGCAATGAGGCTGTACCCGTCGCTGAAACCGGGGCCGAACAATGACAGCACGAAGGGGGCGATCAGCAACAGGCCGCAGGCCGCTGCAACGGACGGCCAGAAGGTCCACATGGTCGCCTGTCTGATATAGGCGGACAGGCCTTCCGTGTCTCCTGAGTGAACGAAGCCGGAGAAGCGATGCGCCGAGGCGGCCCGTACGGCAAAATAGACAAAATGCACCAGTGCCAGCGTCTTGGAGGCGGCGAAATAGACAGCCACTTCATCAGGAGTGTGCCAGAAGCTGACCATGATGGTATCGGCGCTGGTGATGAGCTGGATGAACCCTTCAACCAGCAGCATGGGCATGGACACCAGCACCCAGGTTGGCAGGTCTGTTTCCCGCGCTCCGGCAGGGACGACGGATTTGAGCCTGCCTGCAAGTTTCAGATACTGGGCAAGGGCGATCACGGTCGTGGCAACAAGCGCAGTGATCACGGCAGTCTGGGCCGTGACGGTCTCGCCAAGCAGGATCAGGGCGGCCAGCAGAAGGAGAATGGTCAAGGGGCGCCAGATATAGGTCGGCTGCATCGCCAACATGGTCCAGTCGTAGCTGCGGGCAATTCCGTCCTGCACGGCGCCGACGGCAAACATCGGGATCGCCAGCAGGACGATCAGCATCGGCTGGACGTAATAGCTTTCAAGTGCGCCCTGAAAGGTCAGCACTCCGCTGATGCCAACAGCGGTGACGAGGCTGGCAAGGAGAAAGGCGACCAGGCGGCTGGTGGTCAGGAAGCCGCGCAGATGAGCCCAGTCCTCCGATTGGCGATATTGGGGGATGAACCGGCTGGCGGAGGTCGCAAACCCGCCGCAGGCCATGACGCCCAGCATGATGACCCAGGTCCAGGCGAGGGAGAAGATGCCGTATTCATGCGCGCCCATCCAGCGGGCGAGAAGGATCTGCGAGGCAAAGGCGAGGCCCGCGCCGGCAATGCGAATCAGGAAGGTCTTCACGGCCATGCGTCCGGCGGCGGACGCTTCCCGGTCCTGACCGCCCAATAGCCGTTTTGCCCCTTTCACGAAGGGGGCAAGCAGGGGGGCTGCCAGCACATTCTGGAGGCGCTGAGCCCAAAAGCCGTCAATTGAACGCACGCGAGGTTCCTGAAACCTTTGTTTTTCACTGCGTATTTATGACACGGCTCTCTTAAGATTTTACCTGTGCGTGTCTTTTTCGGAGCTTGCGTGATCAAAGCTGTGTGAAGGCTAAGGAGGTGCTGGCGAAATCAAACGCGGGGAGCAAGCATTTGAAACACGGGATCAGAAGGCGCTTGACTCGCAGGCAAAGTTCCGGAATCAATTAGAACAAATAGAGAACATTTGTGCTGACTGGAACTGACGTGCACCAGGGTTTCCAAAAACGGGCAGATCAGCGCGACCGCCTTTGTGAACTGCGCCGCCGCATTGCGGATCTGGAGGGTCGCCTCCCCTCCGAGGCGCGGTTTGATCCGGCCCCTGTCTCCGCCGCCATGAAGCAGGGGCCGGTCTTTTCTCAAGGGGCAGATGCGGAAGCCTTGCGTCTCAGGTTTGGCATCGAGGCCCTTGATGCGGTGTTTCGCGACTATGCCCTGCGCCTTGACACGCTGCATGAGGTGGTGGGCGAACAGAGTCGGGATTGCGGGGCTGTCTCCGGCTTTGCCCTTGCGCTTCTGGCAAGGATCATGCGGCAGCGAAAAGGCATGGTCCTTTGGGTTGCTGGCCCCGAGGTTCTTCGCGAGGAAGGACGGTTTCACGGTCCGGGGCTTCTGCAGTTCGGACTCGATCCGCGCCGCGTTGTGGCCGTGTTTCCACGCCGGATGGAGGATGTCCTCTGGGGGCTGGAGGAAGGGGCGCGATGTTCGTCGCTGGCCGCCGTTCTGGGCGAGGTGCAGGGCATGAACCGGATCCTTGATCTCACAGCAACCCGCCGTTTGCTGTTGCGGGCGCAGACCAGCAACGTGCCGGTGCTGTTGCTGCGCCACGGGGTTGCGCAGGAGCCGACAGCAGCCCTGACGCGCTGGTGCATCTCGCCGCGCGCGTCGCAGGGACCAGATCTCTTGCGGCATGGCCCGCATGAGGCGGTCGGCAGGCCGGGGTGGATGGTGAGTTTGACACGCAATCGGGAAGGCCGATCCGGTAACTTAGATCTGGAGTGGAACCATGAGACGGGACAATTTGCTGCGCCAGCGCGTGCTCTCGCTCTGGTTTCCGGACCTGCCGGTCAACAGGATCCTGAGACGCCTCAATTCGGCGATGCGGCCTCCGGCCGGGCAGGCTTCGGCGGAAGCGGTTGAGCCACCCTTTGCCGTTGCCGACAAGACTGGCAACGTTCAGCGCCTCGTCTCCGTCAACCGCATGGCGCGGGCGCTGGGCCTGAAACCGGGCGAGAATCTCGCCGATGCGCGCGCGCGCGTTCCCCATCTGCTTGTCGAACCGGCCGCACCCGAGCAGGACCGGATGCTGCTGGAGCGGCTGGCCGACTGGTGTGATCGCTACACGCCGCTTGTGGCGCTGGATGGCGAGGATGGCCTCATTCTGGACATTACCGGTTGCGCGCATCTCTTTGACGGGGAAGAGGCGCTTCTTGCTGACGTGCAGGATCGTCTGACCCGTCAGGGTTTTGCAGTTTGCGGGGCCGTTGCGGACACACCGGGGGCAGCCTGGGCGATAACCCGGTTCGGCATGGGAGGCTGTGTTCCTTCGGGAGAAGAGCGTGCTGCCCTTGTAAACCTGCCGGTTCGCGCGCTGCGCATTGCCGAGGCAGCAGCGGAAGGGTTGGAACGGGTCGGACTTGCAACAATCGGGGCAATCTGCGACCGGCCGCGTGCGCCCCTTGCAAACCGGTTCGGGCTGGAGCTCGTGCAGCGTCTGGATCAGGCTTTGGGTCGGGAGAAACAACCGATCTCACCGCGGTTCGCCGCGCCCTTTGTGGTGGCGGAACGGCGTTTTTTCGAACCGATTGGCCGCATGGAAGATGTGCAGGCGGTGCTCTTGTCCCTTGCGGGTCAGGTGGCCGGGGCGCTGGAGCGGCGCTGCGAGGGCGGACGGGTGTTCGAGCTGGCGCTCTTTCGGGTGGACGGCGCCGTACAGCGTGTCGTGGTCGGCACCAGCCGCCCCTTGCGTGATCCCAGGCGCGTTCTCGCCCTTTTTGCCGAAAAACTCAAAACGGACGAGAGCGTGCTCGATGCCGGCTATGGTTATGACCTGATCCGGCTCGCCATTATCGAGGCCGAGACGGCAAGTGCTGAACAGTTGACCCTGTCGACAGGCAGCGAGCAGGGCAGCGAGGCAGACCTTGCCGGTCTGATTGATCGCCTTGGGGCGCGGCTTGGCATCGACCGGGTGACCCGGTTCCTGCCCGTGAACCGTCATTTGCCGGAAAGCCAGACAGGTTTTGTTCCCGCAGCCCTTGCGCGTGAGGACGCCTTGTCCTGGGTAGGGTTTGGCGGGGATGATTTCGGCCTTGGCAAGGAAGGGACGGAAAACCTTGTTTCCGGTGCTGACCCGGTTGTCGAGGCGCATTGGCAGGAATTGCCGCTGGAGCTTCCCCTTGAGAGGCCCTTGCGCCTGATCGACCCTGCCGAACCTGTCGAAGCGGTGGCGATGGTGCCGGAAGGCCCTCCCTTGCGGTTTCGCTGGCGGCGGGTGCTCTACAAGGTGGTGCGGTCCGAGGGGCCGGAGCGCATTGCTCCGCCCTGGTGGATGGGTGCGCCGGATGCGCCTGACCCGCAGCGACAGGCGGTCACGCGAGACTATTTCCGGATCGAGGATGAGGACGGTCGGCGCTTCTGGCTCTACCGCGAAGGGCTTTATGCCCGCGAGACGACGGCGCCGTGCTGGTATCTTCAGGGGATCTTCGCATGATCGGGGAGACCCGCTTTGCCGAACTGTGCACGGCCAGCAATTTCTCCTTCCTGCATGGGGCCTCCCACCCCGAAGAGCTGGCGATGACGGCATCTGCCCTCGGGCTGGAAGCACTTGGCCTGTGCGACCGAAACTCCATGGCCGGGGTGGTGCGGGCCCATATGGCGGCCAAGGAGGTTGGCCTTGCCTTTGTGCCCGGCTGCCGCCTTGCCTTTCTGGACGGGACACCGGACCTTCTGGTCTGGCCGAAACACAGGGAGGGGTACGGTCGGCTGACCCGCCTTTTGACCGTTGGCAACCGGCGAGCGGAAAAGGGCAGCTGCCATCTCGTGCAGGAGGATCTGGAGCTGCTGGGCAAGGGCTGTGCCGCTGCCCTCGTCCTGCCTGCAGGTCTGCCCCGACCTGACACGGTCAAGGCCATGTTGTTGTCCTTGAAAGACCGGTTGGGGTCTGATCTGCGCCTTGCCGTTTCCCTGCCGCGTGGCGGCGCTGACCGGCGGCGACTGGATCTGGCACGTATGCTTGCCGGGAAGGCGGGCGTGCCGCTGCTGGCTACCAATGATGTTCTTTATCATGTTGCCGAACGTCGCCCCTTGCAGGATGTCCTGACCTGTATTCGTCTGCATGAGCGACTGGAAACGGCGGGACGCAGCCTTGAAGCCAATGCGGAGCGCTATCTGAAGGGGGCGGAGGAAATGGACCGCCTGTTCGATTGCCTCCCCCAAGCCTTGCGGGAAAGCCTGACCCTGCTGGAGGAGCTTCGGTTTTCCCTTGATGACCTGGCCTATGAATATCCCGAGGAACCCTGTGGGGAGAGCGCGACACCACAGGCGGAACTGGAACGGTTGACAGCGGAAGGCGTGCGCCAGCGTTATCCGGGCGGGGCGCCGGACAAGGTGAAAAAGGCCATTGCGCACGAGCTTCACCTTGTCGCAGAGCTTGAGTACGCGCCGTATTTCCTGACCGTTTATGACATTGTCCGCTTTGCCCGCAGCCGGGGTATCCTGTGTCAGGGACGGGGATCGGCGGCCAATTCCGCCGTCTGTTTCTGTCTCGGCATCACGGAGGTCGATCCGGAGAGGGCCGACCTTCTTTTCGAGCGCTTCATCTCGCCGGAACGACGCGAACCTCCTGATATCGATGTTGATTTCGAACATGAGCGGCGGGAGGAGGTGATCCAGTACATCTACGAGAAATATGGCCGGGAACGGGCAGGGCTTGCGGCCACCGTGATTACCTACCGGACCCGCTCGGCCCTGCGGGAGGTCGGCAAGGTTTTTGGTCTGTCGGAGGATGCCATCGGGGCTTTGTCCGGCACCGTCTGGGGGCACTCCAGTTCCGCCGCCAGTGACGCTCAGGTGCGCGAGGCCGGGCTTGATCCGTCAGATCCCATGCTGGTGCAGATGATGGATCTGGTCAAAACCCTGATCGGGTTTCCCCGGCACCTCTCCCAGCATGTCGGCGGCTTTGTGATTACCAAAGGGCGGCTCGATGAAGTGGTGCCGATCCAGAATGCGGCCATGGAAGACCGGACGGTCATCGAATGGGACAAGGATGACCTTGATTCCCTTGGAATTTTGAAGATCGACGTGCTGGCCCTCGGCATGTTGTCGGCCATCCGCAAGGCGCTCGACATGCTGTCGGTCGACTATGGGCTGGATTTGACGGTCTCCAGCATCCCGGCCGAGGAGGAGGCTGTATACGACATGATTTGCAGGGCGGATACGGTTGGCGTCTTTCAGATCGAAAGCCGGGCCCAGATGACCATGCTGCCGCGCCTGAGGCCGCGCGCGTTCTATGACCTTGTGATCGAGGTGGCGATTGTGCGCCCCGGCCCCATTCAGGGCGACATGGTGCATCCCTATCTGCGCCGCAGGCAGGGGTTGGAGAAGGTCACCTATCCAAGCCGCGAGCTGGAAGAGGTTCTCGGCAAGACCATGGGGGTGCCGCTCTTTCAGGAGCAGGCGATGAAGATCGCCATCGTGGCAGCGGGTTTCACGCCCGGCGAGGCAGACCGGTTGCGGCGGGCCATGGCCACCTTCCGGCGGGTGGGCACCATCGGCACCTTCCAGACCAAGATGATCGAGGGTATGGCGAAAAACGGCTATGACCGGGACTTTGCCGAGCGGTGCTTTCGCCAGATCGAGGGCTTCGGCGAATATGGCTTTCCCGAAAGCCACGCGGCAAGCTTTGCGCTTCTGGTCTATGCCTCGTCCTGGATCAAGGCGCGCTACCCGGATGTCTTTTGTGCTGCGCTTTTGAACTCCCAGCCCATGGGGTTTTATGCCCCTGCCCAGCTGGTGCGCGATGCGCGCGAGCATGGGGTGGATGTGCGCGAGGTGGATATCAACCTGTCGGGCTGGGATGCGATCCTTGAACCGGGAAGCCCGGCGGCGGGTCGTCTGCATCCAAGACATTGCGACATGCGGCACACCATCCGTTCCGACAAGGCAGTGCGCCTTGGTTTCCGCTCCATCAAGGGCGTGCGGCAGGACGACATGGAACAGTTGGTCGCCCTTCGGGGAAGGGGGTATGATTCTGTTCGTGATCTCTGGCTGCGCACGGGGCTTGGGCGTCCGGTGATCCTGAAACTGGCGGAAGCGGACGCCTTTCGATCGCTCGGGCTGGACCGACGGGCTGCAGTCTGGGCAGCGCAGGGGCTGGAGCGTGGCAAGCTTCAGGATCGCCTTCCCCTGTTCGATACGGCTGAGGCGGGTGACTTGCGGCCCGAGCCGGACGCAGATCTGCCGGCCATGCCTCCGGGCGCGCATGTCATGGCGGATTACCAGACGCTCAGCCTCTCCCTGAAGGCGCATCCGGTTGCCTTTGTGCGGCCTGGCCTTCGCCAGCAGGGGGTTCTGCCTTGCCTGCAGCTGGACCGGGTGCCATCGGGACGGATCGTCACCGTTGCCGGGCTTGTGCTGGTGCGCCAGCGGCCCGGCTCAGCCAAGGGCGTGATCTTTGTCACTTTGGAAGATGAAGGCGGTATCGCCAATGTGATTGTCTGGCCAAAGGTTTTTGAAAGATACCGCCCGCTGGTGCTTGGCTGCCGCTTCCTGAAGGTGCGGGGCCGCCTGCAATCGGAAGCCGGGGTCATTCATGTGGTTGCCGATCATGTGGAGGATGCCACCCCGCTCATGGCCAATCTGTCGGATATGTCGCTTGCCGCAGCCGGGATGCCTCAGGCGGGACTTGCCCATGCTGACGAGGTCAGGCGCCCGGTGATCGAACTGTCTGAAAAGATCAAGCCGGCCAGTCGTCTGGCGCAGCTGGTGCGCGAGGTGCCGGAACTGCGTCAGGACGTTGCCCGGTTAAAGCCGGAGAAGCTCAAGGCCTTGCCCGGCGGGCGGAACTTTCATTGATGCAAGACAGGTAGGGATGCCAGACAGGTTGGGCCGTCACGCGGGGCGGAGTTCAGGCCTCCGGAAGCGCCTCGACATAGTACCAGCGACCGGATTTCCGGCGAAACCGGCTAAGCTCCCGATGGGTCTTGAGAGTGCCGCCTGTCAGGTATTTCGCCTCAAAAAGGACCGTTCCCTCACGATCCCCGGCATCACCCTTTTCCACCCTGAGAATATCCAGCCCGGACCAGTGGTTTTCCGCCGCCCAGTTGGCGGTTGCCGCAAAGTCGAACTCGGGCTGGTATTTCGGCCAGAGTGTTTCCTTCAGATAGGAAATCTTGCCCGTTGCAAAGGCGCTATAGCGCGAGCGCATCAGCTGCTGGGCCGTATCCGGCAGCCGCTCTGCTTCCAGAAACGGCGAGCAGCACTCGGCAAAAGGGCGACCGGATTTGCAGGGACACGAGGGTATCGTCATTGCGGGAAAAACCTTCCTTTGCCGACCCGTTATCACGTCCGACGCAAGTGATCCATCCTCGAATATTCTCAAGAGCTGAGGCTCAATCTTCCTTCAGGGAGAGGATGTAGCGGGCGAGATCGGCGATTTCGAAATTGGTCAGCGCCATGTCGGGCATCTTTGGATGCGGGTCGGCCAGAAAGGTCTTGAGGCTTTCTTCGGTGTAAGCACCGCCATTGGCAACATCGAAGAAGCTTGGCAGGCTGGCGCCGGAGACGATGTCCTGATCCTCGGCAACCACATGGCAGGCCGCGCACCATTTGAGGGCAAGCGCCTTGCCGTTGGCTTCATCTGCGGCGTGCGCGGGAAGGGAAAGGCCGGTGCCCATCAAACAGAGAGCTGCCCCGATGGTCAGGACTGATCGGACCTTGTTCATGTCATCTCTCCCAGATGCGGCGTCGATTCGCGATTTGCCAATGATGTACTGAACCAGCTTATCGACTGGTTGTGCCAAGGGAAATCCGCAATTCAACAGATAAACGACATGGGTTCGATTGCCATCTGCATATTGTAACAGGCTGCCGCATGGGCCACATTGGACCTGCACCATTTTTACAATGCCAATTCATCACAAGAACCGGGGAAGCCATGTATACAAGGCGCAGTTTTTCTCTTCGCGCGATGTGTCTTGCCGGGGCCCTGACAATTGCCCTGCCTGTCACGACATTTGCCCAGACCGCCATCATATCCGGAGCGGACAGGTTTCACCCGGTTGTCGCCGAAAACGGAATGGTGGCAAGTCAGGAAGCGCTGGCGACCGAAGTCGGTGTCGAAATCCTGAAAAAGGGCGGTAATGCCATTGATGCGGCCATTGCGACCGGGTTTGCCCTTGCAGTGACCCTGCCACGTGCCGGAAACCTCGGCGGCGGCGGTTTCATGATGATCCATCGCAGTGAAAGCAATGAAACCGAAGCTCTCGATTACCGCGAGAAGGCCCCGGCTGCTGCGTTCCGCGACATGTTCCTTGGCGCTGACGGCAATGCAGACAAGGAAAAGTCACGCTATTCGGGTCTCGCCGTTGGCGTTCCGGGAACGGTTGCCGGTTTTGAGGCGGCTTTCAAGAAACATGGCAGCGGCAAGGTCAGCTGGGCGGACCTGGTGGAACCGGCCATCCGGCTGGCTGAGGACGGGATCGTCTTGACGCCGGACCTTGCCTCCTCCCTTGTTGCCCGTCTGGAAAGGCTGGGGCAGGACGAGGCGACGGCCAAAATCTTCTACAAACCTGGGCTTGTGCCCTATCAGGCGGGGGAAGTCCTGAAACAACCCGATCTTGCCGCCACCTTGCGCAAGATTGCGGAAAACGGAGCCGACGGTTTCTACAAGGGGGATGTTGCGGAAAAGATTGCTGCCAAGGTTCAGGCGACCGGCGGTGGCATGACGAGTGAAGACCTTGCTTCCTACAACGCTATCTGGCGGAAACCGGTCACGGGGTCCTATCGCGGGCACGAAGTTGCCTCCATGCCGCCTCCCTCTTCTGGCGGCACGCATATCGTGCAGATCCTCAATATTCTGGAAGGGTTTCCCATCCGCGAAACCGGCGCAAATTCCGCCGACACGATCCACGTGATGGCCGAGGCCATGCGCCGGGCCTATGCTGACCGGTCCGAGTATCTGGGAGATCCTGATTTTGTGGACGTTCCGGTCGCCGGTCTGACCAGCAAGGCCTATGCAGACACCTTGCGGGAGCTGATTTCGCTCGACAAGGCAACGCCGTCTGAAGAGGTACGGCCCGCCGATCCCCTGCCCTATGAGAGCAATCAGACGACACACTATTCCGTCGTCGACAAGGATGGCAACGCGGTCTCCAACACCTATACGCTGAACTTCTCCTATGGCGTCGGCATGACGGCCGATGGGACAGGTGTCTTGCTGAACAACGAGCTGGACGACTTTTCGGCCAAGCCCGGCGTGCCGAATGCCTACGGCCTGATCGGCGGGGACGCCAATGCGGTGGAGCCAAACAAGCGGCCGCTGTCCTCCATGAGCCCGACCCTTGTCTTCAAGGACGGCAAGGTTCTGATGGTCACCGGATCACCGGGCGGTAGCCGGATCATCACCACGACACTGCAGGTCATCATGAACGTGATCGATCACGAGATGAATATTGCCGAGGCGACCAACGCCCCTCGCATTCATCATCAATGGTTCCCGGATGAAATCCGCGTCGAGGAGGGGCTTTCGCCGGATACGATCCGTCTGCTCGAAGAGCGGGGTCACAAGGTGGCGCTGAAGAACGTCATGGGATCAACCCAGTCGATCATGAAGGTGGACGGTGTGCTGGCGGGGGCGTCCGATCCGCGCCGGGAAGGGGCCTTGACCCTCGGATACTGATCCCACGCACTGTTGCCAGTCAGGAAATCGGGCTGTCGCCCTTGGCGGCAGCCAGTTCAACCATCTTGTTGAACCGGCGAACCAACCTCAATATCTCCTGCTGTGACAAGTCCGGCCACACAAGTTGTGTTCCGACAAAAGCGGCATATTCAATCCGCGCAATGTCGATTGCAGAGGCGGGGTCATACCCCTGAGCCTTGTAAATTCGGGCGATGAACCCTGTTCTGAGCTCATCCACCTCCCGCAAAACCTTCCGGGCGGTTTCATTGGATTGGGCAAACTGGCGGACCGCTCGTTCCAGATCCTGATCCAGCGCGGTGGCCAGAACGGTGAGCCGCTCTCCTTGATCTTCGGGTGGTTCCTTGAGGGCAGAGTCTGCGACTTCCAGCGTGTTCTTTCGTTTCCACTCTTCCATGAGGTCGAGGATGAAGGCCGAGTGGTCGGGAAAGTGGTGGTAAAACGACCCCCGCGTTTTCCCCGAGGCCTCGCACAGGGCTTCAAGGCTAAGGCCCCGGCTTCCAATGGCGGCCAGCTGTTTCAAGCCAAGGGCCAGCCAGTCCGCTTTTCCAAACCGTTTGCTCACCTCAAGAAAAACCTCCGGCAATTCCAAGCACGACGATGGGCAGGAACAGCCAGCCCTGCGGCATATGCTTGTAGCTCTGGCGATGCCAGATGGGCAAGACAAGCCCGAACAGGCAGAACGTGCCCGTCAGAAGTGTAGCGATCCAGGCAACATCTAGGCTTTCCGCACGCAGGGTTGCCAGAAGGAACATCCCGGAGATGACCGCCAGCACGATGGTGACAAGGTGCCAGCAGTAATAGGTGGTTAGTTTCGGAACCTGATGTAGGTCCTTCGCTTTCATTAAGGGTGTGGCGATTGCACGTCCACCTGCAAAGGTGTGGACCAGAAAGACCACAAAGGACAGGAATGCAGCTGCTGCAAAATAGGTGTTCATCAAACTCTCCAAACATACCAAACAGTATGGTTTGTATTCCTGATGTGTAGCTCAGGAAAGGCGACATTTGAGCGCAGCGCATTTGCAAATTGTCGGGCGTGAGGAGGCAGATGCTGAGACTTCCAGCGCTCCAAAGGTAATCCGGACCACTTTCCCCTTGGTCATTGACAGCTGTAAAAATCGCATGATAGCGCTATTCAAAGCGCTTTGAATTTCGGGTGCAGAGCGTGTGTGTATTTAGCTATTCCGTGGGAGCCATCATGCCAATCAGAGCAGTCGTCTGGGGCGAAAACGTCCATGAACAGAAGAACAGGGTCGTTGCAGATCTTTATCCGAAAGGCATGCACCAGTGCATCGCCGATGCCTTGAATCTGGATCAGGGCATTCAGGCGACGACGGCTACCCTTCAGGAACCCGAGCACGGATTGAGCGAAGCGCGTCTTGCCGAAACGGATGTGCTCTTGTGGTGGGGACACGCGGCCCACGGGCATGTCAGCGATGAGGTTGTCGAGCGCGTATGCAATGCGGTCTGGTCGGGCATGGGCATGGTCTTTTTGCATTCAGCCCATTTTGCAAAACCCTTCAAGCGCCTGATGGGGGCACCGTGCAATCTCACATGGCGCGAAGCTGGCGAAAAGGAACGGCTGTGGGTGACCAGCCGAAATCACCCGATCACGGCTGGCCTGCCGGACAGTTTTGAACTCGAGATGGAGGAAATGTATGGCGAGCCTTTCGGCGTGCCGGAGCCTCTGGAAACTGTTTTCATCAGCTGGTTCGAAGGCGGGGAGGTATTCCGCTCCGGTCTTACTTACAAGCGAGGCGCTGGCAACATCTTCTATTTTCGACCCGGCCACGAAACCTACCCGACCTACCACAACAAGGACGTTCAGACCGTGATCCGCAATGGTGTCAAATGGGCTTTCAATCCCATGGCCAGGATCGCAGATCCGAATGCCGCACCGAATGTCCCGGTTGATCAGGCGCCGGAGAAAATCGTCGAAAAAGGGCCGAAACTGCATGCCGAAGGCGAAGACGGATACCGCTAGGCGGTATCCGCACCCGGTGTGTTCCCGCTCCAAGATTGATCGTTTTCAAGGAAACCAAGATGGCATCGTCCGCTCAACCTGTTCGCATTTTGATTCTGGGCACCGGAAACATGGCCAAGGCCCATGCCGAGGCGTATCGCAAGATCCCCGGTGTGGAGCTCGTGGCTGCTGTCGACCAGCGTCCGGCCGTTCTGGAAGCCTTTTGCGACGACTTCGCCATCGCCAATCGATTCGCCTCGCTGGAGGAAGCCATCGCCTGGGAGGGGTTTGATGCTGCCTCCAATGTGACACCGGATGGCGCGCACCATCCAACGACCCTGCCATTGCTTGCGGCTGGCAAGCATGTCCTGTGCGAAAAGCCGCTGGCGACGAATGCTCGTGATGCCAGGGACATGGCTGAGGCTGCGCGCAAGAGCGGGAAGGTCGCGATGGTGAACCTGAGCTACCGCAATGTTGCGGTACTGCAAAAGGCGGCCGAACTGGTTGCTGATGGAGCAATCGGATCCCTTCGGCATTTTGAGGCCTCCTATCTCCAGAGCTGGCTGACCCAACCTGCCTGGGGTGACTGGAAGAGCGAAAGCCAATGGCTGTGGCGCTTGTCGACCCGCCATGGCTCCAAGGGGGTTCTTGGCGATGTCGGTATCCACATTCTGGACTTTGCGACATTTGCTGCAGGGTCTGCGGTCGATAGCCTTTCCTGCCGCCTGAAAACCTTCGACAAGGCTCCGGGTGGGCAGATCGGAGACTATGTCCTTGATGCCAATGACAGTTTCACCTTGCAGGCAGAGCTTGAAAACGGGGCGCTCGGAACTATCTCGGCCAGCCGCTTTGCTTCCGGCCATCTCAACGACCTGCGCCTGCGCCTTTACGGTGACAAGGGCGGTCTGGAGGTGCTGTTTGAAAAGGGCGTTGAGTCCTTGCGCATTTGCAAGGAGGGGGATTTGAGCTCAGGGAGCTGGGCAACAATTGAGGTGTCACCAGTCCCGACAGTCTATCAGCGCTTTATTGCCGCCATTCGCGGTGAAGTCGCACCGGAGCCCGATTTTGATCATGGCGCCAGGCTTCAGGTTGCCCTTGATCTGGCGGAGCAATCGAATGCAGAGGGCGGGCGCTTTCTGGCTGTTTGCTAGAGCAGGTCTCGCATTCACTGCATCACTCGACGTGCACTGAATATTTGATTTGGCGCATTTCCTGACGGCCAACCGGTATCCACTTCGCCTAGACTGCTCTAACGCCGCATGACGCATTTGCAAGGGCCGGGCTCGTCGCTCGGCCTTTTGTTTTGCAAGGGTCAAATCAGGGGCCAAAAACCAAAAAACCGACGATCTTTCGATCGTCGGTCTGAGGCTCTTTCGAGCGAATTGGAGCGGGCGATGGGATTCGAACCCACGACCCCAACCTTGGCAAGGTTGTGCTCTACCCCTGAGCTACACCCGCATAATGTTCCGGGGAGTTGGTTTGTGACCGCCTCCGTCGGTGAGGTGGGCAGTATATGCACCGAGCCGAAAAATTTTGCAACAGGCAAAATGCAAGATTTTGATTATGCCTAATTTTGGGGATTCCCTGTGGATGAACTGGCCCTTCCCTTGTTCTGTTTTTGGCCGCTAAAGCCTGAAAATTCCTTGAGAAATCGACCCCGCTTACGGTACAGCTCTTTTGACGGAAAAGCGAATTTTGGAGAGAAGCGCATGCCTGCGAACCGTGCAGACTTGATGAAATTTCTTGAGGCGCAGGGGATCGAGGTTTCCACGATAGACCATGAACCGGTCTTCACTGTGGCTGAGTCCAGCGCTCTTCATGAGCAGATTCCGGGCGGGCATACCAAGAACCTCTTCGTGAAAGACAAGAAGGGGCGACTGTTTCTGATCGTCGCCCTGCATGATGCGACGATCGATCTCAAAAAGGCGCATCAGGTCATTGGCGGACAGGGGCGGGTTTCGTTTGGCAATGGAGATCTTCTGATGGAAGTGCTCGGCGTGACGCCAGGCTCTGTCACCCCGTTCTCCCTGATCAATGACCGCGAGGCGCAGCGCGTCACGCCGATCTTCGACGCGGCCATGATGCAGCATGACATCCTGAACTTTCATCCCCTGCTCAATGACGCCTCCACCGCAATCAAGGCTGGAGATCTACTGAAATTTGCAAAAGCCTGTGGCCACGAGCCTCAAGTTCTGGCAGTCAGCGAAGAGGCAAGAGAGCAGGTTGAAACGGCGGATTTGTAAAATCCGCTTCACAACTCCATGTTAGGGGCAACGGTCGGCCAGAGTGCATGAGGCATGTGGCCGAACAGATGTCTTCAGCCCGATATGACGAGGCAATGAGAATGAGCGCAGGCAACTTTTCCATGGGCGGCCAGATTGGCGGCGGATTCGGTGGCGGTTTCGGCGGTGGCGACGGCTACGGCGGAGGCGGCTCATCCGGCGGGGCAGGTGGAGACAGCGACCTGATCTTCGACGTCACGACCCAGTCTTTCCTCAAAGACGTCATGGAAGCGTCCCGCGACCAGCCGATCCTCGTGGATTTCTGGGCGCCATGGTGCGGCCCGTGCAAGCAGCTCACCCCGATCATCGAGGGCGCGGTGAAGGCGGCAGGCGGGGCGGTGAAGCTTGCAAAGATGAATATTGACGAGAACCCGGAAATCGCCGGTCAACTCGGCATTCAGTCCATTCCGGCGGTAATTGCCTTCAAGAACGGGCAGCCGGTGGACGGGTTCATGGGCGCGCAGCCGGAGAGCCAAGTCAAGGCTTTCATTGAAAAGCTGGGCGGGGTGCCGGCTGTCAGTCAGGCAGACCAGTTCATCGAGCAGGGCGAGGAGCTTCTGGCCGCCGAGAACTATCAGGAAGCTGCCCAGTTGTTCGGCGCTGCCATGCAGATGGAGCCGGACAACGTGAAGGCGCTATCCGGACTGGCCCAGTGCATGCTCGGGGTTGGCGAGACCGATCGTGCCAAGCAGGTTTTGGCGATGGTGCCGGAAGACAAGCACTCCGATCCGGCCTACGTTGCCGCCAAGACAGCGCTTGATCTCGTCGAACAGGCTGCAGATCTCGGGGATCTGGCAGAGTTTCAGGACCGTGTCGAGAAGGATCCGATGGATCATCAGGCCCGGCTCGATCTGGCCATCGGTCTCAATGCACGCGGTGACAAGGAAGGGGCTGTCGACCAGCTCATCGAAATCGTCCGCCGGGATCGCGAGTGGAACGAGGACGGCGGGCGCAAGCAGCTTCTGCAGTTCTTCGAAGCCTGGGGCTTCAAGGATCCGGCCAGTGCCTATGGTCGCCGCAAACTGTCTTCTGTGCTGTTTTCTTGACCCGGCTCTTTCCCGCCACAGATAGTTGGACGGTATCGGAAACGCGGTGATGGTGTAGACTGACCGTCCGACAGGTGATTTGTGGGAGTTGCGCTGACATGCAGGCTGGAAACGCAATCTATGAAACCATCGCGGATTTGCCGCCTCTCATACCTGTGTTTCCCCTATCCGGCGCACTCCTGTTGCCTCGGACCCAGCTGCCGCTGAATATCTTCGAACCACGCTATATCGACATGATCGATCATGCGCTGGCGGGAAACAGGCTTATCGGCATGGTGCAGCCATCCCCCGATCTGGAACGCAATGATCCGGACCTGCCCGTTCTGGCGAATGTCGGCTGTGTCGGGCGACTGATCTCGTTTCAGGAAAGCGGCGATGGCCGCTACCTGATCACGTTGCAGGGTGTTTCCCGATTCGCGGTTGGGCGTGAACTCGATACATTCACGGCCTTTCGGCAGGTGGAATGCGATTTTGCGCCCTTTGCCTCCGACCTGCGCTCAGGCACAGGCGAAGAGGATGTTGACCGGGACGGGCTTCTGAGAACCTTGCGGGCCTATCTTGATGCAAACGACCTTGAAGCGGATTGGGAGAGCGTTTCCGAGGCCGAGACAGAAGTTCTGGTCAATGCGCTGTGCATGATGAGCCCCTATGGTCCGGCGGAAAAGCAGGCGCTTCTGGAAGCGCGTGACCTTCGCATTCGGGCGGAAACCTTGATTGCGATCACGGAAATGGATATTGCCCGCTCTCATCATGGCGAGGGTGGAACCACTCTCCAGTAATCAGGAGCAGAACATGACATCTTCCGACACGCAGCCTGTTGCGGAGCCCAGAAAGCTCGACCGCAAGCTGCTTGAGCTGCTTGTGTGTCCGGTGACCAAGACCACCCTGGAATATGACGCTGAGGGGCAGGAGCTGATCTCGCGCGCGGCCAAGCTGGCCTACCCGATTCGCAACGGCATTCCGATCATGCTCCCCGAGGAAGCAAGGCTTCTGGACGAATAACCGCGAATGCTCGCGCTGACGGGATCGGCGCGGCTTTCTTCAGCCTTAAAACACGTTCGGATAGACGTAACGGACGATGACGTTCTGAAGGAAGAAAATGCCGAGCAGCAATGCAATCGGCGAGAGGTCAATGCCCCCGAAATTCGGCAGGATACGGCGGATCGGTCGCAAGGCGGGCTCTGTCAGATTGTAGAGCATCTGCCCGATCGTGGCGATGATCTGGTTGCTGGAGTTCACGATGTTGAACGCATAAAGCCACGAGAAAATGGCACTTGCGATGATTACGTAAACATAGAGGTTGAGCGCCAGCATGATGACGTCAAGAAGAGCAAGCATGGAGCATCATCCGATTCAGTAGGACCCGATACCTTTTGATGTAGCGATCCTGTGCCGCCGCCGCAAGGTGGAGATTGCGTATGGTGCCGGTTGAACCCGGGGTTTCCCCACATGTGGCAGTGCGCAAATACAACAGTTCACCAATTTGTGCCGCTCTGGCACGGCGTTAACACAACTTTTCACATGGTCATGTGCTAGGGTCCGCCAAATTCGATTGTTCGAAAGCGAGTCTGTGATGAAGTTGACCGTGAAAAAAGCAGTGCTGGGTATCGCATTGTGCGGTTTTGCCGGAAGTGCGCTTGCGCAGGAAGCAGCCCTTGAGCCGCCGACCTCCACGCGCCAGTTCGACATTGAGGTCGGTATCGGTGGCTCCTTGCAGTCCCGCTACCCGGGATCTGACGAATATCTGTTTTCGCCCTTTCCGATCTTCAGTGTTGGCCGGTTCTATGTTCCAGGTCTTGGACAGGTTCTGGACGGTCGCCGCAAGAACGGTATCTTCTTTTTCCCGTCTCTGGATTTTCACGGCGAGCGCAAGGCGTCCGATGACAAGGACCTGACGGGTACCCGCGACGTCGACTGGGCGTTTGAAGCTGGTCTCGGTGCGGGGTACCGAACAGAGCATTGGCGCGCTTTCGTCGAAATTCGTCAGGGTTTCAACGGTCATACCGGTCAGGTAGGTCAGCTTGGAGCTGATGCGATCCTGTATCCGACGGACAAGCTCGAGTTCAACATTGGTCCGCGTCTCGGCTTTGGCTTCGGCGACTACATGGACACCTATTATGGTGTTACGGATGCAGAATCTGCTGCAAGCGGCGGACGCCTTCGCCAGTATGACCCGGATTCCGGTTTTACCAGCGTCGGTCTTGCTGCGCGCGCCAGCTACAGCCTCAATGACAAGACCCGCCTGCATTTGGCCGCCGGTTATGACCGCCTGATCGGCGATGCAGCGAACAGCCCGATTGCCGATGTTGGCAGCAAGGACCAGTTCCGCATCTCCACCGGCATCAGCTACCGCTTCTCTTTCGATCTGTTCGACTGAGGCGGAAACGTCATATGTGAAATCGAAAAACGCGGCTCCGGGCCGCGTTTTTTATGTCTGGAGCTTTTTGGATTACTCGCCGGAACAGGGCTTGAGAGTGATGCCGCGCGGGAGCTTGGTGTTTTCATCGCCACACGCTCCCATGATCCGCTCCATGGACATACCGTTTGCTCCCGAAAGATCTGCACCGGCAAGCCGTGTATGACGAAGCAGAGCCCCTTCCAGGTTCGCGCCTTTCAGGTTTGCCCCTGTCAGGTCTGCGCTGGAAAAACGAACACCGGTCAGGTCAGCGCTTTCGAAACTGGCGCCTTTGGCTGAGACACGGTCGAAATCCGAGTATTTCAGCCGCGCATTGTCAAAGTTTGCGCCATTGAGAACCACGCGCTCAAAATCGGTTTGATCCATCTTCGAGTTCTTGAAGATGACATTCTTTGCAATCGCCCGAATGAAGGAAGAGTTGCGGACGTCGCTGCCGCTGAAATCGGCGTCATTCAACTGTGTGTCGTTGAGGTCGGCGTCACGCAGGTCCGCTTTCACGAATTTGGCTCCATCAAGCCGGGCCTTTTCCATGTCGACGGCACGCATGGAAGCGCTCGAGAAATCGCTTCCGGTCAGATCCGACTTTTCCAGTTCGGTACGCCTGAGGTCTGCGCCGCGAAAATCCGAATTCGTGAGTTCGACTTCCTTCATGTCGGCTTCGCGAAGGACCGTATCGCTGAAATTGCCGCCATCAATCTTCAGACCGCGCAACTCCATCAGGCGCAGGTCGCAATCCGGGCAACCACCATCCTTGTTGATGGACGCAACGTCAGCGGAAAAGGCCGAAGTGCTGGTTGAAAGGGCCACAACAAAAACCGCCGTACGGCAGCGCGATGCCAAGGGAGAATTCAAATCAATCACCTGCGTCATCCGGAATCGAAACTCTATTCTCCAATAGGTAATGGCAAAATGCCGTCACTTAAAGGGCAAGCATCAGAAACGTTATCGGGGAGACGGCTGTCAGATGCAGTGTGCGGAGGGGGGAGACAAGCGGGGTCGCAGATGCTTGCCTCTCCCGTCCACGATCGCTGACGACGCACAACCTTACAATCAGCGTGCGAAGTAGATGGCAAAAGGCTTGCCAATTCGTTTTCGCGATGAAATTTCTACTTGTTGTGTTTCTTTGCTGATCCGGACACAACATATTGGAAGCGTTAAGGTTTTGTTTGAATGTCGCGCCTTGCAATTTGCAAGGCGGAGTGCAAACAGGGTTAACAGCTTATGACTGCTATCGTCTTCAGGAGAATTCGCTGCGCAAATCAAGGGTGGAGCGGACGCCGATGGAGTCGTAATTCGTCTCGATCCAGTTTCTGGCAGCGCGCCGTCCGATATCCTTTAATTCCTGCAGGAACGACCATTCCGCGTTGACCTTGGACGAAGCTTGTAAGGGAACGAGTTCTTCCGCGGAAATGCGGTGCATTTTCACCCCCATATAGTCTTCCGTCGACAGCTTGCCTTCCTCGATCAGGCGGCTGACAAAGTCGATGGCACGCAATTCGCGCAACAGGCTGGAGTTGAAGGTGATCTCGTTGATCCGGTTGAGGATTTCGCGCGCCGTGCGTGGGGTTTCCCGCCGTTCAACCGGATTGATCTGGACCAGTACCACATCCGGTGTTTGTGTGTTGTAGAACAGGGGGTAGAGCGGCGGATTGCCCATGTATCCGCCGTCCCAGTAAGGTTCGCCCTCAATCTCCACGGCTTGAAACATGTTCGGCAGGCAGGCAGAGGCCATGACCGCGTCCAAGGTGACTTCGCGGCCTTCGAAGACCCTGATCTTGCCTGAGTAGACATTCGTTGCGGCCACGAACAGGTTCAGGCAGTCGCAGGCATGGACGAGATCAAAATCGACGATCTCCTCAACCACGTCCCGAAGCGGGTTGATGTTGAGCGGGTTGAACTCGTAAGGCGAGGCAAAGCGGGAAACGATGTCAAAGGCAAGGTAGCTTGGAGAGAAATCCAGGCTCCATTGGCCAAGGGCGATATCAATCGGCGTGCGCTTTATCGGGCTGAAGAAAGATGTTCGGCTGACGGCATGCCAGAAGTCTTCCAGCGCCTTGCGCGCGCCGTCGGCACCGCCTTTTTGAAGGCCGCTTGCCAGGACAACGGCGTTCATGGCACCCGCGGATGTGCCGCTGATGCCATCGATTTCAAAGCGGTCGTCCTCCAACAGCCAGTCAAGGACACCCCATGTGTAGGCGCCATGCGCACCGCCACCCTGCAGGGCGAGGTTTATCCGCTTGGGGCTCTTGCCCATCCGATATCTCCCTTGGTCTGCGAATGGAAGCGCGCGTGTGCCGGTCTACTGTGCGGTCCAGCCGCCATCGATCGGCAGGATGCTGCCGGTGATGGAAGACGCCGTGTCGGAACACAGGAAGACGGCATAACCGGCGACCTGTTCGATGGAGACGAATTTCTTGGTCGGCTGGGCCTTGAGCAGGACGTCCCGCTTGACCTCTTCCTCGGTCATGTTGCGCGCCTTCATCGTGTCCGGGATCTGGGCTTCGACAAGCGGCGTCCAGACATAACCCGGGCAAATGGCGTTGACGGTGATGCCGCTTTCGGCAACTTCCAGTGCGACGGTCTTGGTGAGGCCTGCGATGCCATGCTTGGCAGCCACATAGGCGGATTTGTAAGGCGAGGCGACAAGGGCGTGGGCAGAGGCGGTGTTGATGATCCGGCCCCAGCCGCGCTTCTTCATGCCCGGCACGGCTGCGCGAATGGCATGGAAGGCGGAGGACAGGTTGATCGCGATGATCGCGTCCCACTTGTTGATGGGGAAATCTTCAACGGGAGAGACGTGCTGGATGCCGGCGTTGTTGACCAGAATGTCGACAGACCCCAGTTCCTTTTCCGCCATCTCGATCATGCCGGCGATTTCTTCGCCGTTCAGCATGTTGGCCGGTGAATAGATACAGCGAACGCCGAAGTCGGTTTCGATCGCAGCGCGGGTTGCCTCGATCTCGCCAGCGTCGCCGAGGCCATTGATAACGACATTGACCCCTTCAGCGGCAAATGCGCGGGCGCAGCCCAGACCAATGCCGGAGGTGGATCCGGTGACGACAGCTGTCTTGCCTTTCAGCATCGAAGAACTCCCATGGTGACTTATCGGTAGCCGCACATTTCACCGAAATTCGCCGCACTGCAACATGGGAAGGAGCAAAATCGAAAATAAAGGCGGTGAGAGCCTATTTGCGGCCAAGATTGCGAACAGAACCAAGCGCCCGGTTGGCGCGTTCGCGGGTGCGGTCGCGTTCCATTTCCGCCTTTTCGTAGTCATCGCGGGCAAGGCCCAGCTGCTTTGCATATCTCTCGCGCACAAGGCCGTAGCAGGTCGCATTGAGGCTGGCGAAACACCAGACAAGAACCAGCATGGTTCCCATCGGGAAGGCTGTGGAGCGCATGTGCTGCCAAAGGGGATCTGCCGGGACCAGACTTCCAAGTCCCCATAAAAGCAGCGCCCAGCCCCCAATAAGGGCCGCTGCCAGAAGGCTTGTCACCATGCCGGCGATGGCCATGGAGGTGCCAAGGCCGGTCGTGGTCTTCCAGCTTTCGCGCAAGGACAGACTGTCATCAATGGCAGCGGCGGGCAGCACGATGGACAGTCGCTGGACCACCATCAGCGCCAGAAAGGGTGCGAGAAGCAGCAAAAAGAGCCCTAGCCCGCCGGTGACAAGACCGAGCAATCCGGCGGCCATCATCAAGGGGATCAAAGAGACAAAGCCGATCAGTGTGAGCAGGACCTGCAGATAGATGACCTTGATATTGCGCGTACCGAACTGGAGCGGGAAGTCCTTGGCGTCAATCAGGATCTTGCGCACATAGGCGACGGCGATGGAAAAGCCGATCACGATGTTTGCCAGCGCGCCGAGAAATCGCAAGCCGCCCTCATCCGGCGTATCCAGCGGTTCGGTCATGTAGGAGACGGTTGTGAAAGCACCGGAGGGATTCAGGGTCGATCCGATGGCAAAATTCACGGCCAGAAGCAGGAGGATATAGGCCCAGCCCGTTCTGAAAAGGGTGCTGACATGATGCTGGCCCAGAGCCAGCGACCGTTCCAGAACCGTGAAAAACATTTGGGACGTCTCCTGCTGCTTTCCCTGCATATAAGAGGTCGGACACAAAAGCGCATCCTCATTGAGACAGATTTGCCATGATTGCATGCCATAGAGCGACATCATGACCGGTGGTTTGCGCTTGCAATTGCCAGACCTGATTATTGCCCTTTTGCATTCGCCGCACTAATCAAGGGCTGAGAAAAAGAAATGCTCCTCCCGCGCGAGATGGCAGTGACGTGATGATTGATGAATTCGCCAGCCCCAAAGCCCGCCGTGTCTCCGTTCCTGTCAAGGTCGGGTCTGTAACCGTTGGCGGGGACGCACCGATTGTCGTGCAGTCCATGACCAACACGGATACGGCTGATGCAGACAGTACCGTTGCGCAAGTTGCCGCGCTTGCAAAGGCGGGGTCCGAGATTGTCCGCATCACGGTCGACCGTCCGGAGGCGGCTGCACAGGTGCCGCGTATTCGCGAGCGGCTGGACCGGCTCGGCATCAACGTGCCGCTGGTGGGCGACTTCCACTATATCGGCCACAAGCTCCTGACCGATTATCCCGATTGTGCCGCTGCGCTGGAGAAGTACCGGATCAATCCGGGCAATGTCGGCTTCAAGGCCAAGCGTGACACGCAGTTTTCGCAGATCATCGACATTGCCCTGAAACACGACAAGCCGGTGCGGATCGGCGTCAACTGGGGATCGCTTGATCAGGAGCTTCTGACCAAGCTGATGGACGAGAATGCGGCCAGCGACAAACCGGTTTCCGCATCCGCCGTCATGCGCGAGGCGATCATCCAGTCCGGGCTTTTGTCGGCGCAACGCGCGGAAGATCTGGGCATGGGCCGCGACAAGATCATCCTGTCGGCCAAGGTCTCGCAGGTTCAGGACCTGATTGCCGTTTACGCGGATCTGGCGCGGCGCTGCGACTATGCGCTGCATCTGGGTCTTACCGAGGCCGGCATGGGCACCAAGGGCATCGTTTCTTCAGCTGCGTCCATGGGCATCCTGCTGCAGCAGGGGATCGGTGACACGATCCGTGTTTCGCTGACGCCAGAACCGGGCGGCGACCGCACCCGCGAAGTGCAGGTGGCGCAGGAACTGCTGCAGGTCATGGGCTTTCGCGCCTTCGTGCCGGTGGTTGCTGCCTGTCCGGGCTGCGGGCGCACCACATCAACGGTGTTTCAGGAACTGGCGCAGGACATTGAAGGGCATATCCGCGAGTCCATGCCGATCTGGCGCGAACAATATCCCGGCGTTGAAAGCCTCAACGTTGCCGTGATGGGGTGCATCGTGAATGGTCCGGGCGAATCCAAGCACGCCGATATCGGCATTTCGCTGCCCGGAACAGGCGAAACCCCGTCGGCTCCCGTCTTCATTGACGGCGAAAAGGTCACAACCTTGCGCGGTGCAGGCATTGCGGATGAGTTCAAGCAGATGGTACTGGATTATATCGAACAACGTTTCGGCACCTCCAAGTCACCTGCGTCAACCGACGCGGCCTGAAAGGCATTTGAATGTCCCAGCAGCCGGGCCCTCCCGCTGAAAAGAAACCCATTCTTGTGATCACCTCGCAGGTGGTCCGTGGCGGGATCAGCGGGCGTGGCATTGTCTTTGCGCTGCAACGGCTGGGTCATCCGGTCTGGTTCCTGCCAACAATTGTCCTGCCCTGGCATCCGGGGCAGGGGCTTGCCACCCGCATCACGCCGCCGGACGATGCCTTTTCGGCCATGGCGGAAGACCTGATCCGCTCTGACAGGCTGGCGGAGGTCGGCGCGGTTCTGACCGGCTATCTCGGGTCTGCAGAACAGGCAAAACCGGCAGCTCGTCTGGTCGATGCGGTCAAGGCACATAATCCGTCTGCACTCTATCTCTGCGATCCGGTGATCGGGGATGAAGGCGGTCTTTACGTGCCAGAGGCAACGGCAACTGCAATGCGCGGCACTCTCGTCCCGCTTGCCGATATCGCGACGCCGAACCGGTTCGAGCTTTCCTGGTTGTCCGGATTTTCTGCCGACACCGAGGCGGAGGCGCTGGCCGCTGCCCGCTCGCTGGGTGTGGACCGTGTCATCGTGACCTCCGCTCCGGCCCTTCGTCGCAACGCCATTTCCAATCTTCTGGCCGCGCCGGGCAAGGCGCTGGCAGCGGAACACGCCGCAATTCCCAATCCACCCAAGGGAACGGGAGACATTCTTTCCGCCCTGTTCCTGTCGCGTTTCATGGGCGGCATGGGCGACGAGGAAGCGCTGGTGCGTGCGGCAGGCTCAACCTTCGAGCTGGTCGCCAGAAGCGTGAAGAAGGGCGGCGACGAGCTGCTGATTGCCGAAGAACAAGACGTTCTGGTGCGCCCGATGGCCCTGATCTCCCAGCGCCGGGTCATGGAAAGCACGGCCCGTGCCTAAGGGCATCAGATTACACGATCACGTTTGGGTCGCCGGGGTGGACGGCTGCAAGGCGGGCTGGATTGCCTGTTTGCGGCAAATCGGTCGTTCCGGCAGCGAGAAAATCCAGGTCTTTTCCAGCTTTGCCGACCTTCTGAGCCATTCACCGAAACTGGCGATCATCGCTGTCGATATGCCTATCGGCTTGCCCGATCATATCGGACCTGACGGTCGCGGAGCGGAAAAAGCTGCCCGCAAGCATCTGGGCATGCGCCAGTCGTCGGTCTTTTCGGTTCCCTCCCGCGCTGCCGTTTATTGCGATGACTATCTTCAGGCCTGTGACCGGTCGCTGGAAACCTCCACCCCGCCGCGAAAAGTCTCCAAGCAGTGCTTTTATCTCTTCCCCAAGATCCGGGAAATTGACGCCCTTATGTCACCGGAGCTTGAGACTTGTGTTTATGAGGTCCATCCGGAGCTTGCCTTCTGGCGTTTGAATGGCGAGCGCGAGATGAGCCTTCCGAAAAAGGTGAAAAGCCGGGCAAATCCGGAGGGGCTGGATCAGCGGCGCGATCTTCTCGTGCGCTGTGGCCTTTCCCCCAGTGTGCTTGATCAAAAGCCGCCGAAAGGTGCAGGCCGGGACGACCTGCTGGACGCGGCGGTCAATTCCCTGATCGCCGAGCGCATCTGGCGGGGCGAAGCTGTTCCGTTTCCAAGTGACTTCCAACGCGACAGCAAGGGCCTTCGAGCCGCGATCTGGGCGTGAGAAGCGATGGCAAGGTTTGCTCTCCACAGCGCGGTCTTTGTCGTTCTCACAATACTGACCCAAATTGGCGGCATCGCCTGGCTTGGTGCGTTGCTGTTTCGTCGCAGGTGGCTTGCCTTCGCGGTGATCTATTTGGGTTTGCTGGTGTCCGCGACGCTTTTGGCTCCCTATTTTGGGCGGGTTCAGCTGTCCTGTGGAGGGAACAGCGTGCTCAAGGTCCAGTCTTGGATCTATTGCCTCACAAACCGAACCTACGTTCGTCCGGAGCTAAAAGAAGTTCTCGGTGAGCTGGCCAATGCGGTGGATGCCCGGTACCCGGGAACTCAAACTCTGGTTCTCGATGCCGGATTTCCCTTTTTCAATGGCATCCCGCTCTTGCCTCACCTGTCTCACGATGACGGGAAGAAGGTTGACATCGCTTTTTATTATCAAAGGGATGGTGCTTATGAGCGCGGTGCGGTTCGCTCTCCGATCGGCTATTTTGCCTTCGAGCAGGGGTCTTCAAACTGCCAGCCGACGTTTCCGACCTTGCGTTGGAATTTCGATATGCTGCAGCCACTGTGGGGACAACTTGAATTGGAACCGGGCAGAACGGCTGCCGCAGTCCATTGGCTGGCCGACGACGGGCGAGTCGAGAAGATTTTTCTGGAGCCGCATTTGCAAGACCGGCTCGGTCTCAGGCTGTCCAAGGTTCGGTTTCAGGGATGTTTTGCGGCGCGCCACGACGACCATATTCACATCCAGATCAGATAAGGGAAGTCACCGCTTCGCAAGCGGGTGGGCGCTTTCGACCAGTTGGCTGAGGCGTTCGTCGAGAACGTGGGTGTAGATCTGGGTCGTTGAAATGTCGGCATGGCCCAAAAGCTGCTGGACCACTCTGAGATCCGCGCCGTTTTGCAGAAGATGCGAGGCAAAGGCGTGGCGGAGAACGTGCGGGGAGACTTTCTCTGCATCAAGTCCGATTGAAACGGCAAGATCCTTCAGGTCCCGGCCAAAGGCCTGACGTGTGAAATGACCGCTTTTTCCGTGTGAGGGAAACAGCCACGGACTTTTGGCGTAAGCCCCGCTCTCGGCCCTGAGGCTTACATAACTGCGCATGGCCCGTTGCGCGGCTGGCGACAGGGGCACAAGACGTTCCTTGTTGCCCTTGCCGATGATCTCGATCAGCCTCTGGTCGCGCTGGGCGGCGGTGACGGGCAGGGCGACCAGCTCAGACACACGAAGGCCGGTGGCATAGAGCACTTCCAGCAGCGTGTAGAGCCGCAGGGCACGCAGGCGCGAGGCGTCGCTCTTGTGGTCGCCGTTGCTGGCTGTCTCCGCAGCGCCAATCAGCTTGTCGACTTCATCAATGGCGAGGACCTTTGGCAGGGATTGGCGTTTTTTCGGCGCGGACAGGGTTCTGGTGGGGTCGTCCGTCCTGACGCCGTCCGCATAGAGAAACTTGAAATACTGCTTGAGCGCGGACAGGCGGCGCGCCTGCGAGGTTTCCGCAAAACCCCTGAGCGACAGGTCGCGCAGATAAGCTGCGATCTTGTCCGTGTCGACACCTGACGGCTTTTGGGGGGCTGTGAAATCGGCGAAGTCGTCAAGGTCGCGGCGATAGCTTTGCAGCGTATTTTCGGCCGCGCCGCGCTCGGCGCTCAGCATCTCCAGAAAGCTCTCGATCGTGTAGTCGGTTGCCACGCTGATCCTCAGGTTAGGGGCCTAGCGCCCGAAGCCTTCCTTTTGTACGCGAACCGTGATCTCCCGTTCCCTCGGCTCGACGAAATTCGCCAGCGCGTAAAGGGTGCCATATCCAAGCCCCCCCAATATCAGGAGCGCGATCAAGAGGCGTGTCAGTGTCGGCAAGGTCGTCTGGTTTCCCGTTCGATTCGGAGCGCAAGTTTTCCCCGTTCCGCGTTGGTGCGCAAGTTTTTGCCGGGAGAAGGGGCCTTCGTCTACATCTCGCGGTGCGTTTTTTTGCGAATGTGCTAAAACCGCCGCATGAAGCACATACGCAACGATGCAAATGACGAAGCTGAAGAGCTGGACGTGTCATTGGAGAAGGCGATTGTCGAGGCCCTGAACGGTCGGACCATCGTTCTGGTCGGTATCATGGGCTGCGGAAAGTCCACGGTTGGCCGCCGCTTGGCGCAGCGGCTTGGCCTGAACTTTCTGGATGCGGATTCCGAAATCGAACGGGCCGCGAATAAGACCATCACCGAGATCTTTGCCGAACATGGCGAGCCTTACTTCCGCAGCGGAGAAGAGCGCGTGATTGCGCGTCTTCTTCAGGAAGGGCCGCAGGTTCTGGCAACCGGTGGCGGCGCGTTCATGAGTGAAGCGACCCGGAACGAAATCGCCGCCCATGGGGTGTCCATCTGGCTGAAGGCCGAGTTTGACACGGTGATGGCTCGCGTGCGCCGCCGCTCTACGAGGCCGCTTTTGCAAAACCCGGACCCGGAAGGCACCATGCGGGCCTTGATGGAAAAACGCCATCCGGTTTATGCCCTTGCGGAGCTGACGGTTTTGTCGCGGGAAGTGCCGCATGAAACCGTGGTTGACGACATCATGGAAGCCCTGCGCCAACACCTTCTGGCACCTGGCGCTGCCAGCTGACATTTCAGGACTGAAGAATACCCATGACTGACCTTCTTGATCAGGACGCTGCGAACATGGCCGAGCACAAGTCGGTCCAGGTTGAGCTTGGCGAGCGCAGCTACAAGATCGATATCGGGCGCGGCCTGCTCGCCGGTGCCGGACAGCAGATTGCCGCCATGCTTCCGAAGGCGCGCGTCGCCATCGTGACCGATGAAGCAGTTGCCCGGCTTCATCTGGGTGCCTTGCAGGACAGTCTGGATGCCGCCGGTGTCGGCTATACGTCGGTCGCCATTCCAAGTGGGGAAAGCAGCAAGAGCTACAAGCAGTTCGAGCGGGTCTGCGACGCAATTCTTGAAGCGCGGCTTGAGCGCGGGGATGCCATCATCGCGCTGGGCGGCGGCGTTGTCGGCGACCTTTCCGGGTTTGTGGCCGCCTCTGTTCGCCGGGGCATGACCTTCATCCAGATCCCGACAACACTTCTGGCGCAGGTCGACAGTTCTGTTGGCGGCAAGACCGCAATCAATTCCAGGTTCGGCAAGAACCTGATCGGCGCGTTCTACCAGCCCGTCTGGGTTCTGGCCGACACCGCTGTTCTGGACACATTGCCGGATCGCGACTTCCGGGCCGGATATGCAGAAGTTGCCAAATACGGGCTTCTGGGGGACGAGCCTTTCTTTGCATGGCTGGAGAAAAACTGGCGTGCTGTCTTTGCCGGCGGACCGGAGCGGGACGAGGCCGTTGCCCGTTCCTGTCAGGCGAAGGCCGATGTTGTTGCGGCTGACGAACGCGAATCCGGCCGCAGGGCGCTACTCAATCTGGGGCACACGTTCGGCCACGCGCTGGAAGCCGCCGTCGAGTTTGAAACCATCCGCCTCGTCCATGGCGAGGGTGTGTCCATCGGCATGGTGCTGGCGCACGAGTTCTCAAATCGTCTGGGTCTCATTTCGGATCTGGACGTGGAGCGGGCGACGCACCATCTAAGGGAAGTCGGTTTGCCTACCCGCCTGTCGGACATTCCCGGACAATTGCCTCCGGTCGATACGCTGATGGACAGTATTGCGCAGGACAAGAAAGTGTCGCGCGGCGAACTGACATTCATTCTTACCCGCGGGATTGGGCAAGCCTTTGTCGAGAAGGGCGTCGATCCGGCGGAAGTACGTGCCTTTTTGGATGAGAAACTGACACCATGACCGATACGACCCTTTGGCTATCAGGCATTGCCGTTTTGATTCTGCTGTTTCTGTCGGGCTTTTTCTCGGGCTCGGAAACAGCGCTGACGGCTGCTTCGCGTGCGCGAATTCACCAGGTTGAAAAGACCGGAGACAAGCGGGCGCGGATCGTTAGCGAGTTGATCGCGTCCCGGGAGCGCCTTATCGGTGCCCTGCTGCTTGGCAACAACCTGGTCAACATTCTGGCCTCGGCGCTGGCAACGACGGTGTTTCTGACGCTGTTCGGTGAAGCCGGTGTTGCCATTGCGACGCTTGTCATGACCGCTCTGGTTCTCGTTTTTGCAGAAGTCATGCCGAAGACCTGGGCGATCTCTGCACCGGAAAAATTCGCGCTGGCCGTCTCGCCGATCGTGCGGGTGGTGGTGGCGGTGTTTGGCCCGATCGTGATCGGGGTCGAAGCCATCGTCAAACTGCTGCTTCGCGGTCTTGGCGTTGAAGTGGGTGAAGGCTCATCCATCCTTTCTGCGCATGAAGAGCTCCGCGGTGCCGTGGACCTGCAGCACAAGGAAGGCGGCCTTGAAAAGGGTGAGCGCGACCGTCTTGGCGGTCTTCTGGATCTCGCGGATCTGGAAGTTTCCGACGTGATGGTGCACCGGACCAACATGGTTGCCCTCAATGCTGACGAGGAACCGCAGAAGCTGATCGATGCGGCGCTCAGCTCGCCTTACACCCGCCTGCCCCTGTGGCGCGGCGAATCCGACAATTTTGTCGGCGTCCTGCATGCCAAGGACCTGCTTCGGGCCTTGAACCGGGCTGGCGGAAAGGCGGATGGCATTGATATTCTTCAGATCGCGACCCCGGCGCGCTTCGTGCCGGACACAACATCCCTGCAGGACCAGCTGAACGTGTTCCTCAAGCACAAGTCCCACTTTGCCCTCGTCGTGGACGAGTATGGTGAGGTGATGGGTCTGGTGACGCTGGAAGATATTCTGGAGGAGATTGTCGGCGAGATTGCCGATGAGCACGATGTGGAACTGGAAGGCGTACGCCCGCAGGCCGATGGCTCGGTGATTGTCGATGGCTCTGTGCCGATCCGCGATCTCAACCGTGCAACCGACTGGTCCCTACCCGATGACGAGGCGACCACGATTGCGGGGCTGGTGATTCACGAGGCGCGGATGATCCCCGAGGAACGCCAGATCTTCACGTTCCATGGCTTCCGCTTCACCGTCATGCGGCGCGAGAAGAACAGGGTCACCCGCCTGCGGATCATGCCGCTGACGCAATCCGGCGCACTCAAGACGCCGGTTGTTCCTGCGCCTGCCGTTCCAAAGCAGGCCGTGGCGCAATAAACGTCCGGTCGATCAGTCCGCTATGCGGGCCGCACGGGGATCGGGTTCTTCGGGAGCCCGGGCCTCGATCGCGAGCGCATGAACGCCGCCTGCCAGTTCGGCAGCCAGAAGTTCGTTGATGGCCCGGTGGCGCGCAACCCGGTTCTGGCCGGAGAAGCTGGGGGAGACGATTCGCACGCGAAAATGCGTTTCGCCGCCCTCGCGCCAACCGCCGTGGCCCTTGTGCTTGTCGGATTCGTCGATGACGTCGAGCTGAACCGGTGCCAGCGCACCGGTGAGCTTGGAAATGATTGTCTGTTTGATGCTCATGAGAGTGTTGTGGTCCCGCCTGCGTCGTCCGTCAAGATCGGCTTGCATAGAATGCTGCCCGCTGCCGTCTGAGGATTGCATGCCAGCTGTCGCTTGCAACCGTCAGCAAAAATTTGCGCGGAAGAACAGCAAATTGCCAATAAACGCGGCTTGTTCCCAAAGGCGCATCTCACCATAATCACGCCAATGAAACTGGATTCAAAAATCTTCGATAGCATCCGGGTGAAGCCGGACAAGGACCGGGTTGAGCAAGGCCGCCATCCCGTGTGCGAGCATTCGGGCTGCCAGCGGCCCGGTACGCACAAGGCCCCCAAGGGGCGGGACATGGAAGGCCAGTATTTTCATTTCTGCGTCGACCATGTGCGCGAATACAACAAGTCCTACAATTATTTTTCCGGCATGCATGACGATGATGTGCGCACCTACCAGAAGGACAGCCTGACAGGCCACCGTCCGACTTGGAAAATGGGCGTCAACAAACAGGCTGCCGATGGTCCTGACGGCTATGATCCGCGTGAAAACATGCGCTCGAATGCCAGCCGCCGGGCGTCAGAAGCGCGCAGGCCGCGACAAAGAAAGTTACTAGCGCTTGAAAAACGGTCGCTTGATGTGCTCAATCTGCCGCAGACAGCACGTGGCGACGAAATCAAAGCGCGCTATAAGGAACTAGTGAAACTCAACCACCCGGATGCCAATGGCGGTGACCGCTCCTGCGAAGACCGCTTGCGGGAGATCATTCAGGCCTATCAGGTTTTGAAAAAGTCCGGATTCTGTTAGGCCTGCATTTCCTGTAGTCCTTTTCTCAAAAATACCCCACCCGGGCCGAACCGGGGCAGCGGAGGACCGATGACTGAAACGACGACCGTGGCCATGAGCTTGCCCGATACCGAGATTTCCGTTGAAGAGGTGTTTGGCTTCAAGTCCGATTTGAAGGTCCCGGCATTTTCGACCCCGTCCGAGCATGTGCCGGAACGTGACGAAGACTACCTGTTCGACCGCGCAACCACGCTGGCCATTCTCGCAGGCTTTGCGCACAACCGCCGCGTGATGGTCACCGGCTATCACGGCACCGGCAAGTCGACCCATATCGAGCAGGTCGCCTCGCGCCTGAACTGGCCGTGTATCCGAGTCAACCTCGACAGCCACATCTCGCGTATCGATCTTGTCGGCAAGGACGCGATTGTCATCAAGGACGGTTTGCAGATCACCGAGTTCCGCGATGGCATTCTGCCCTGGGCCTACCAGCACAATGTTGCGCTCGTCTTCGACGAATATGACGCAGGTCGCCCGGACGTGATGTTCGTGATCCAGCGCATTCTGGAATCCTCCGGCCGTTTGACGCTGCTCGACCAGAGCCGCGTTATCCGCCCGCATGCGGCCTTCCGCCTGTTTGCAACGGCAAACACGGTTGGTCTCGGCGACACGTCCGGCCTCTACCATGGCACGCAGCAGATCAACCAGGCGCAGATGGACCGCTGGTCGATCGTCACCACGCTGAACTACCTGCCGCATGACAATGAAGTCGACATCGTCCTGTCCAAGGCCAAGCACTACCAGAACGAGGCGGGCCGCAGCATCGTCTCCAAGATGGTTCGCTTGGCGGACATGACCCGTAATGCCTTCATCGCCGGCGATCTCTCGACGGTCATGAGCCCGCGTACGGTCATCACCTGGGCGGAAAACGCGAACATCTTTGCCGATGTGGGGTTTGCCTTCCGTGTGACCTTCCTGAACAAGTGTGACGACATGGAACAGGCGCTGGTCGCCGAGTTCTATCAGCGCTGCTTCGGCGAGGAATTGCCGGAATCCGCAGTCAACGTCGTCATGAGCTGAGGACAAGATGGCACCACGGCCCGGAAGCAACTCCGTCCCAGGAAACAAGCCTGCACCTGATCCCGAACCGTTCAAGCAGTCGGTGGCCGGGTGCATGCGCGCGATTTCCGGCGATCCGGAGCTGGAAGTCGTCTTCTCGGGAGATCGGCCGGGGATTTCGGGCAAGACCGCCCGGCTTCCCGATCCCTCGCGCAAGGTGAATGCGCGGGAGATTGCGATCACGCGCGGGTTGTCCGATTCCATGGCGCTGAAGCTGGCCTGCCATGATGCCAAGGTTCATGCCCGGCACATGCCGGTGGGACCTGATGCCAGAGCCATTTTCGAGGCGGTTGAACAGGCCCGTTGCGAAGCTGTTGGCGCGCGGAGGATGGAAGGCGTTGCCTCCAACCTGTCTGCCATGCTGGAAGATCGCTATCTGAAGTCTGCTTCGCCGGATATTTCGAGCCGCGAAGAGGCGCCGCTGCAGGATGCGTTGTCTTTGCTTGTTCGCGAACGGTTGACCGGCGCACCGCCTCCGCAGGCTGCGGCCAAGCTGGTCGACATGTGGCGCGACTGGATCGAGCAGAAGGCCGGTGCTGAGCTGGACGGCCTGATCGAGACTGTCGACAACCAGGACACGTTTGCGCAGAGCTTCCGGGAGGTTCTGAAATCGCTCGACATGGCCGACGAGCTGGGCGGCGAGGATCAGGAAAACGATCCGGAGCAGAACGAGGATCAGGGCAACAACGAGGAAGCGGAATCTGGCGGCGAGGAGGACGAAGACTCCGGTGATCAGGAGGCCTCTCCTCAGGAAATGGAAATGTCCGGCGAAGAGCAGGATTCCGGTGAAACGGAAGCGTCTGACGCGGACATGGACAACCTTGCCGAAGAGGATATGGCCGACGCGGCCGAAGAGCCGGGCGAGAGCGAACGTCAGGAACTTCCGTTCTCCAACAAGCCGCCGCTCTCCGACTACAAGGTCTTCACCGAGCAGTTTGACGAGACCATTCGTGCTGAAGATCTGTGCGACACGGCGGAACTGGACCGCTTGCGTGGGTTCCTCGACAAGCAGTTGACCCATCTGCAAGGCGCTGTTGGCAGACTTGCTAACCGCTTGCAGCGCAAGTTGATGGCGCAGCAGAACCGGTCCTGGAATTTTGATCTGGAAGAAGGGTTGTTGGACACGGCACGTTTGACGCGTGCGGTGACAGACCCGATGAGCCCGCTTGCCTTCAAGCAGGAGAGCGACACGAATTTCCGCGATACTGTGGTGACGCTGCTTCTCGACAATTCTGGTTCCATGCGTGGTCGGCCCATCACGGTGGCGGCCACATGCGCCGACATTTTGGCCCGCACGCTGGAGCGGTGCGGCGTGAAGGTGGAAATTCTCGGCTTTACGACCAAGGCCTGGAAAGGCGGTCAGTCGCGCGAAGCGTGGATCGGTGCCGGTAAACCGCCGTCTCCGGGGCGCCTCAACGACCTGCGCCACATCATCTACAAGTCGGCGGATGCGCCGTGGCGACGGGCTCGCCGCAATCTTGGCCTTATGATGCGCGAAGGGCTCCTCAAGGAGAACATCGACGGCGAGGCGCTGACATGGGCGCACGAGCGCTTGCTTGCGCGGTCTGAGCAGCGCCGCATCCTGATGATGATCTCCGATGGCGCGCCGGTGGATGACTGCACGTTGTCGGTCAATCCGGGCAATTATCTGGAGCGTCATCTGCGCTACGTGATCGAGGAGATCGAATCCCGGTCGCCGGTTGAGCTTATTGCCATCGGGATTGGGCATGACGTCACGCGGTACTACCGCCGTGCCGTGACAATCGTCGATGCAGAAGAGCTGGCTGGTGCCATGACTGACCAGCTGGCGAATCTTTTTGACGATCAGGCACAGCAGGCCGAATCGCGACGCGGTCGGCGGCGGGCTGGCAAAGGCCGTTAGTCGTGCAGATCCGCTTCCAACGTCTTTTGAATGCTGCCGTGGTCTTCACGGCAGCATTTCTTTTGGGTAGCCCTGTCTCGGCCATGGACCTCTTGTCGGCGGGAGAGACGGTCACGATCAAGACGAAGCCGATCCGCGAATTCGAGATTAGCCGCACCGACAACGTGTTTGGTCGGCTGACCTTTCTGGGTGGTCTGGAAGTCCTGACGTCCAATCGGGAGATTGGCGGCTTGTCTGGTGTGTTGTCGGTGGGAGAGGGGACGCAAATCCTTGCTGTGACCGACAATGGGCACTGGGTAAGTGCGGATGTCGATCAGGAGGCCGACGGTACGCCGCTGGCGCTCGGCAACGTGCGCTATGCACCCATGCGGCGCAAGAACGGCGAAACCCTTCGCCGGATCTGGGGGCATGACACGGAAGGGCTGTCGCTTGATGGCGATACGCTGCTGGTCTCCGCCGAGCGGGCCAACACGATCTACCGGTTCCCGTGGCCCTTGCCGACGGGCAATGAGCGCATGCTGAAGGAAGTAAAGGTTCCGCAAGGCGTGAAGGAACTCCGGGGCTCCAAGGGACTGGAAGCGATCGCAATTGGCCCGAAAGGGTCTTCCCTCGACGGAGTGATTGTTGCGGTAGGCGAACGCGGAAAGAGCGAAAGCCATGATCTGCCGGGGTTTTTGATCGGCGGCGGCAAGGATGGAACTTTTACGATCGCCCGATCAGATCGCTATGACGCGACTGATGCGGTGTTCCTGCCGAATGGCGATTTTCTGCTTCTGGAACGGCGGTTCAACCTGCGTGATCTTGTGGGGATGCGGCTTCGCCGGTTTGACCAGAGCGAAATCCGCCCCGGCGCGCGTCTCGTCGGCGAGATACTTCTGGAGGCGGGATACACATTCCAGATCGACAACATGGAAGCGATTGCGGTTCATCAAACGGCAGCTGGAGACACGATCCTGACGCTTTTGTCCGACAACAATCGCTCCATCCTGCAGCGAACGCTGTTGTTGCGCTTCAAACTGGGAGCGGCAGCAGGCTAACACTGTGTGGACGGGGAGGGTTCACAAAAGATGCTTGAGACGATCAATCTGCCCCTGATCATGGCCGCGGCCCTGATCGCCGTTGCCAGCCCCGGCCCGGCCACTCTCGCCATCGCGAGCACGTCCATGACCGCGGGACGAAAGAACGGCTTCGCCCTTGCCATGGGTGTGTCGACCGGATCGCTCGTCTGGTCTGTCTCCGCGGCCATGGGGTTGGGCGCGCTGATGCTGGCCAATGCGTGGATGCTCGAGGGGATCAAGTATCTCGGTGCGCTCTATCTGATCTATCTCGCCTATAAATCCGCCCGCGCGGCAATGGCGTCTTCAGGACCTGCGGCAAAGGTTGCCCCGGTGAAGGGGGATGCGTTTCGCGCCTATCGCAGCGGTTTCCTGCTGCACATGACGAACCCCAAGGCAATCTTCTTTTTCGGTTCGCTTTATTCGATCGGTGTTCCGGCCCATACGCCGATCCGGGAGCTGGCGATCCTGATTATCGCGCTCTGGATCCAGAGCCTTGCCGTGAATATCGGCTATTCCCTGCTCTTCTCCAATCCGGCCATGGTCAAGGGCTATCAGCGTATGTACCGCGCATTCAACGCGGCTTTCTCGCTGGCTTTTGGGATAGCAGGTCTCAAGATCCTGACAACGCGGCTAGGATAAGAAAAAAGGCACCCGGTTTACCCCGGATGCCTTCTGAATTCTGGCAAATTGCGCGGTTCGCTTCAGGCTGTTGTGCCGTTTGGGGTTGCCCGGAAGAGGCTGAGGATCACGCGATAGGGCGCGAGCATGGCAATAGCCACCAGCACTTTCACGATAAAGTCGCCAGCCGCCAGAGAAACCCAAAGAGGGACGTCGGATCCGACGCTCAGGAACGGGACCGGAAAGGCAAGCGAGCTGTCTTCCAGACCAAATGTGCTGTCGATAAAGGCAAATCGCGCGGCAAAGGCGATGCCGAAAAACAGCAGCGTGTCGACCACTGAACCGATCATGGAGGAGACGAAAGGGGCCTTCCACCAGCTCGCACGGCGAAGCCGGTCAAAAATTGTCACGTCCAGAAGCTGGGCGACAAGAAAGGCTGTGCCGGAGGCAATCGCGATGCGTGGCGTTGCCAGCCAGATGGACAAGCCAACGGCAATGGCAAAACCGATCAGCACGACGCTGCGTGCAGCCTGTGGGCCGAAACGCCGGTTGGTGAGATCGGTCACCAGAAAGGCAGCCGGATAGGTGAAGGCGCCCCAGGTCAGAAGATCGGCAAGATTGATGCTGCCGAGCGTGCCCTGAACGGGGAACTGTACCAGAAAATTCGAGGCCACAACGACAATCGCCATCGCGGTGATCGCGATGGCGAAGTTGGCCACGGAGAAACTCCGGGTATCTGTCATGCCTTGACCCTTTTGGGGTTAAGCAGCAGCGGCTTCCGCCTGCTTGCGCTTGATGGCAACCTTGATCTGACGTGCCTTGTCGGACAGGTCAGTGTCGGAAGCCTTCAAGAGATAGTTGTCGAGACCGCCACGGTGCTCAACGGAGCGCAGCGCATGGGCGCTGATGCGCAGCTTGACGGATTCGCCAAGTGTGTCGCTCAGAAGAGAAACGTTGCACAGGTTCGGAAGGAACCGGCGGCGGGTCTTGTTGTTTGCGTGAGAAACGTTATTGCCCGTCATCACGTCTTTGCCGGAGAGTTCGCAACGGCGTGCCATGAGTTCACCTTTATATTTTCGCGGCCGGTCCGTCGTTGGTCCCGGCTGGTTCAACCGGAAAGGCGCGGACGCGAAGGTCTCGCAACGGCATCTCCGGCTTGTCTCGGAAAAAGTTGTCCCGCTATAATGGGACCGGCGACGAAGGTCAAGACATCAGTTTCGATTCGGCGCAGCAGAATGATTTTCTTTCATCGCACAGGATTTCGTTAACCTTAATGTTACCATGAAAGCGAACAATTCGGGATTATTCGTTTCTGCAGATTCCCTTGGTGCGAAACCCATGCAGGCGAAGGTTTGACTGTCTTGCCGCGTTCGGCATTTCGGAGGTTCAGGTGTTTGCATTCTCCTCGGTTGGGCGACTTTTCGCTCTGTCACTTGCCGCAGCAACTGTCATTGTCTCTGCTCCAGCAGAAGCAAAACGCAGCAGTGTCGGTGGACGATATGACATTTCCATTGCGGGCCTGACCGTTGGTGAAGGCACGCTGTCACTCGTGCTTCAGGGAAATGCCTATTCAGCCAAGGTGGGCATGAAGCCGGCTGGCATTGGCACCTTGTTCTCCACCGGCAAGGGTGGGGCGGAAGCCTCCGGCTGGGTGGTCGGCTCGAAGGTCGTGCCGTCCAAATACCAGATGGCCTCCCACGCTGCGAACCGGGACTTCTTTGTCGGGCTCAATCAGGGCTCGGGTCATATCCGTTCTGCGGATGTGTCGCCCCAGTTCAAGCCGAACAAGGAGCGCATCGAGGTACGCCAGAAACACAAGCAGAATGCCGTCGATCCGCTCAGTGCGGCCCTTATGCCGATTGCAACATCCGGCAAGGCGCTCGGGCCTGAAGCCTGTGACCGCAAGCTGCCGATCTTTGATGGCTGGACCCGTTTCGACATCAAGCTCAGCTACCGCGAGATCAAGAATGTCTCCGGCAAGGGCTATGACGGACCTGTTGTCGTATGCAATGCCAAGTGGATTCCCGTTGCAGGTCATCGTCCGTCCAAGGATTCGGTCAAATACATGGCCAAGGCGCCGATGGAAGTCTGGCTGGCGCCGATGGGTGATGAAAACGTGCTGATCCCCTATCGCATGTCCATCGACACCAAGACCGGACGTCTGGTCGTCGAGGCGACAGCCCTTCAGATCAAGGGCGGCCTGCGCGACAGCGCCGAGCGATAAGCCAAAAACAGCCAGTGGGAGGCTTAAAGCCTTCCCGGCGATGCTGACTCCTTGAAATGCTTGCCATTTTGGACCTGTAGCCGAATTCGGCTGTTGCATTTGCGCCTTTGGGGACATACCTCAGGGCGCAACGTGCTCTTGCGTGGCGGCCCATGTCTTGTTAGAGCCCAAGCAATATCCGTTTTTATGCCTGCCTTATGCAGGCCAGATGGCCCAGGTACCTTAGTCCATGCACAGCTATTTGGAATTCGAAAAGCCGGTTGCCGATATCGAAGGCAAGATCCAGGAGCTTCGCGCTCTGGCTGCCGATGGTGAGGCGGTCAATGTCGAAGATGAGATCGACCGGTTGAAGAGCAAGTCCGCTGGCACGCTCAAGGACCTCTATGCAAAGCTGACGCCCTGGCAGAAGACGCTGGTGGCCCGCCACCCTGATCGCCCGCATGCAGCCAACTATGTGGCCGGACTAATCGAGGACTTTACGCCGCTGGCTGGAGACCGCAATTTTGCCGAAGACCATGCGATTATCGCCGGTCTCGGTCGCTTCCGCGGACAGTCGGTCGCCATTCTGGCGCAGGAAAAAGGCTCCGACACCCAGTCGCGGTTGAAGCACAATTTTGGCATGGCCCGCCCGGAAGGCTATCGCAAGGCCGTGCGTATCATGGACATGGCTGATCGGTTCGGCATTCCGGTCGTTTCTTTCGTGGACACGGCGGGTGCTTATCCGGGGATCGGCGCGGAAGAGCGCGGTCAGGCGGAAGCCATCGCCCGTTCCACAGACAAGGGACTTGGGCTTGGTGTTCCTTCCGTGTCTCTGGTCATTGGTGAAGGTGGGTCTGGTGGTGCGATTGCGGTTGCCACGTCCAGCCGTGTGCTGATGCTGGAACATGCGATCTATTCGGTTATTTCTCCCGAAGGAGCGGCCTCGATCCTCTGGCGCGACAGCGCCCGGGCGCAGGATGCTGCCACGGCCATGAAAATCACCGCGCAGGATCTCCTGCAGCTCGGCGTGATCGACAGCATTGTCAAGGAACCGGTAGGCGGTGCACATCGGGCGCCGGAAACGGTGATCAACAATGCGGGCTCGGCCATCGAAAAGGCATTGATGGAGCTGTCAGGTCTGACGCCGGATAAAATCCGCAAGCAGCGCCGCGAGAAGTTCATCTCCATCGGCCGCACGCTGTCCTGACAACAAACAGGCTGTTCGTTCTTTCTGCTGACCCGAAATTGCTCGGGTCAGTGTGTCTTGCCGTGCTTTTGTCGAAATTGCCCGTCATGGTGGCGATCGTCGGCGAATGACGTGAATGTTAGCGAAATTCGTCTGCCAAATTGCTTGTTTTAAGGTAACTTGCTGTCAACCATAACCCCGTAACGTACCCAATTGGCTAACCGGGTCAGGCTTTGCAATAAAGCCATCATTCCGGGTCGCTTTTGGTTTTCCGTTGCTGTGTTGAGTTCGGGAATGCGCATGACCGCCTGGCAAAATTCTTTAGGCACCTCCCTCCTTGAGCGCCTGTCCAGTGCCCGCAAGGTGGGCATCGTGGTAATGGCAGCTGCATTTTTGGCCGGGTGCCAGGCCGACGAATTGGGCTATGGTCCCAAAGCGCAACGCCCTGTCAGCGCGGAAGTGAAGCGCAAGATGACAGAGCTCAACATGAGCTCGACGTCGCCGATCATGGTGCGCATTTTCAAGCAGGAAAACGAACTGGAAGTCTGGAAACAGGCGCGCAACGGGCGGTACCAGTTGCTCGAAAAGTTCGAGATCTGCAAATGGTCCGGGGAGCTCGGCCCGAAATTCAAGGAAGGCGACCGTCAGGCCCCGGAAGGGTTCTACGAGATCACGCCCGGCCTGATGAACCCGAATTCCAATTATCACCTTGCCTTCAATCTTGGATATCCGAACCAGTTTG
Source organism: Roseibium sediminis (assembly GCF_008711325.1). Classification (GTDB taxonomy): domain Bacteria; phylum Pseudomonadota; class Alphaproteobacteria; order Rhizobiales; family Stappiaceae; genus Roseibium; species Roseibium sediminis. The sequence goes on along the minus strand of NZ_VXDB01000007.1, from coordinate 129,852 downwards.
ACCGCGCCCATGGTCGAACTGGTACGCATCTGATGGTTCATGGCGCATGTTCCTCGCGCGGTTGCTATGCGATGACCGATGCGCAGGTGCAGGACATCTACGCGTTGGCCCGCGACAGCTTCAAGGGTGGTCAACGCTCGTTTCAGGTTCAGGCCTTTCCGTTCCACATGACGCCGGAAAACATGGCCAAGTACCATGACAGCGAACACATGGACTTCTGGCGCATGCTCAAGGTCGGCTACGATCATTTCGAGCTGACCAAGGTTCCGCCGAAAGTGGATGTTTGCGAGAAGAAATACGTCTTCGACGCAACGCCGCTGGTGGAAGGGATTCCGTTCCGCGCAACCGCCAAATGCCCGGAATACAAGGTGCCGGACCGTGTTGCCCTGCTGATCGATCACAAGCAGCGCGAAGACGAGAAGAAATTCGAGACGATTGTCGCCAAGCTGGAAGCGCGCGAAGAGCGCCAGAAGCGCTGGGACGAGCGGCAGAAAGCGATCGCTGGTGTTCTGGGTGGTGGTCAGGCGCCTTCGGTTGATGTCGCCGGGTCTGCGCCTGCAAGCGAGCAGGTGGAACCTGTTGTAGCTGACGTAGCTGCGGCAACGGCTGCGCCCAAGGCACGGCCTGAGGGCGAAGTTGCAACCGCCTATGCGCCGTCTGACCAGTCAGGCGGAACGCCTGGGAACTTCCTGAAGCGCTGGTTGCCCTTTGGCGAAAAGACGACTGATGACACGACAACGGTCGGCCCTATAGAGACAAGCGCTGCTCCGGCTCCCAAGCCGTAACATCGGTTGGCCCCGGAATGTCCGGGGTCAGGCCGAAAGCGTCGGCAGTCCCTTCACAACACCTTCCTGAATGACGTCCGGGTCGTAGGCCTTGCGGGCGAAGACTTCGCGAACCATTGGCTCGAAGGTTTCAACCGGCTCGGTCGGATAGTCCGGGTCGAAGGATGACTGGTCCCACCGTTCGCAAAAATCCGCGCAGCTTTGGAAGCACGGATGATCCTTGAAGCGGTCGCGTGCGTTTTCGTCCCAGCCATAATGATGGGCGTAGTAGATCATCTGGAAGATGCCGTGATGCTCCACCACCCAGGCGACTTCGTCGCGAACGAAGGGTCGGATGACTTCTGCCGAAAATCGGTCGTGGTTCTGGGGGGCGAGGCCGTCGCCGATATCGTGCAGCAGAGCACCGACCACCCAATCGATATCCGCGCCTTCCCGCAGCGCTCTGGTGGCAGCCTGCAAACCGTGATCCATGCGGGTAATCTGATAGCCTGACAGGGAATCCTCTCCCTGTTTGCGAAGTTCGGCCAGAATGCGGTCAGCGGTGAGGGCGTGGTAGGGCCGTTCGGCTTCTGCCAGCAGGTCATAGTCGGCCTTGGTGCCATCCTTCATCCGGGTAAATGATACGCGGTCCATCTGCATCCCCCCATGCCTCATCGGTCTGCTCTAAGAGTGTTGCAGTCCACCTGACAAAGGGAAAGCCCCGAAACCGGGGCTTTCTGGCCAGAAACCGTCGCGATCACGTATCAGGGGGCAGGTGTTGGTGGGAGCAGCGCCTCTACCGCAAGCCCGAGAGCCAGCAGATGCCTGTCCGAAAAGGCCGGGCCATCAAGCTCCAGCCCGACGGGCAGACCGTCGCTTGTCAGTCCGACGGGGATCGAGAGACCGGGGAGGCCGGCGTTGGATCCGGGGTCCGTATTCCGGATGAATGTCTGGAAGGTCGGGACCTTGGTGCCCTGCAACTTGACTTCCAGATCGGAGCCTGAGATGGGCTGCGCAGGAAGGGGGGTTGTCGGGAAGACAAGGGCATCCAGACGGTGGGCTGCAAATACTTCGGCATATCGCGCCTGCAGTTTGGGGCGAAGGTCGTCAATCACACTGCGATAGGCTGCTTCCGGCACGGCCTGATCTCCGAGAATCAGATTGTCGAAGACAAATTTCACGTCCGGGCTGGCGATCCCGGCGGCCAGTTGGTCGATCGTGAGGCCCGTCCCGTTTTCTTGAAGGAATTTTGCAATATCGTGTTTGGCTTCAAACAGGGCAATCGGGAAACCGATCTGGCTATTGAGGTCCTGAATGTCCGCAAGATCGAGCGGAACCAGGGTTGCGCCTGCCGCTTCCAGCTTTTCAAGCGCCGCTTTCATGAGGCGATCCGTCTCGCTATCCACATGGCCATTGAAGGCTGACGGGAGTCCAAGGCGAACCCCGGACAGATCGAGGGCTTTTAGGTCGGTTTCGCCATTCGTGATGATGCCGTCCATCAAGGCGATATCCTTCATGGTGCGGGCAAGCGGTCCGGCGGTGTCGCGCGTGTGGGAAATTGGAACAATCCCTGCCTGCGGATATCTGCCGACGGAAGGACGGAACCCATAGACGCCATTGAGCGCTGCAGGAATGCGAACCGACCCACCGGTATCTGTCCCCAATCCGACAGGTGCAAACCGGGCCCCGACGGCTGCACCGGTTCCACCGCTTGATCCGCCTGCGAAGCGATCTGATGCGTAGGCATTGGCAACTGGGCCATGGGCGGCGTTGTTGGATGTGATGCCAAAGGCCAGTTCATGCAGGTTGGTCTTGCCGAGAATGATCGCGCCTGCCTTGCGCAGCCGCTCCACCACTGGGGCATCCTTTGCGGGATGCCAATTGGCGAGAGCGGGCGTTCCGGCGGTGGTCGGCAGACCCTGAACGGCGATGTTGTCCTTCACGACGATGGGCACCCCGAACAAGGGGCCCTTTTCTGACGGCTCCTTCAGCGCTGCAGACTTGGCGCCATCTGCGTCCAGCGTGATGAACGCGTTGCCCGGATCATCGCCGATCCGCTCAAGCAGGGCGTCAACATATGTTTGCGGTGACAGTGTGCCGGATGCGATCTGCGCTGCGGCTTCGCTGGCGGTCAGGTCCTTCAGATTGTCGCCCGCGAGTGCTGGCAGGCTGCCAAGTGCCATTGCTCCAAGGGTCAAGATACTGCGAACTCCCATGATCATTCCTCCCGTCAAGATCGGAAGAGCATTGGAGCGAAGAATGCGCTGCAACGCGTCCTCATTTTTGAGGATGCGGGCGCGGATACCAGCCGTCGGTTAGTTGGGACGCGCGGCCATCAGCCTGGTTACCAGTGCGGTTCGATTGTTGACCCCGGCCTTTTGAAACAGCCGCTGGATATGGGTTCGCACGGTGGTGACCGAGACGCCAAGATGATCGGCAATGTCCTGATCTCGTCCGAAACGGGTCATGCAGGACAGAATTTCTGTCTCGCGAGGGGTCAATGACCATCCTTGGGCGACGCTCTCCAGCGTTTGAAGTGGATCGAGCTGACGGAGATTTTCCTCAAAGCGACGATGCTGGATCACGGCATTGGAGAAGGCGGTTCCTACCGCCTGAAGGATGTCCACGTCGCGTCGGTCGAAAGTGTCCTTGGCGCGGGAGCGCCAGACCCTCAGGTCTCCGACATGCACGGCGCCGTCATGGGCATGATAGTTCATGCCATGATGCAGACCGTCGCGCTGCAGGAAGTCGTTGTAGAACTCGGTTCTTTCAAGGTCAGACTGGTCGATGACCTCGTTGACATGGACGGCGTGCCGCCGCCTTGCCAGCTTTTGCGTGATCGGGTCGCGGTGCTGGAAATACGCTTCGTAGAGATCGAGATTGGCCGGGGTCATGTTGACCGAGGCCCGGTTTCCATAGCCGTGCCCGGGTGGGCCTGCGACGAAGGAGGCGAAGAAGTCCGCATTCAGCAGGCCGAGCAGACGTTCGCCCACGCGCTGTCTGAGCTCGTGGCTGTTCGAGAGCCTCGTCAGATCCTGCATGATACCGATAAGTTCGGACGTCTCACGTGCCGACAGGGTCGTCAGCATGTTCCCCTCCCAAGGATTTCTGCCGATCGGTCAAGTCTGACGCAGTTTCGGCAGAATTCCAAGCGGGCAATGAGAAGGGTTATTTTGCGATCAGCGCCCAGTAGTCGAAGTCGAGAATGACCCCGTCTTCATAGGTCTTTTCGTCTGCCTTGTAGGGGAAGTCCGCGCAGGGCCGGTCCTTGGTGGCGACAAGGCGAAGACGCAGCGCGCCAACATCCTCGCGGCCTTCGATTTCGGCTGTGTCGAGCACTTCGGACCAGGCGTAAATGGTGTCGCCTGCAAAAGCCGGGGCAACGTGGCGCCCGCCATTGATGCCGGCCATGTGAAAAGCATTGCCAAGACCGTTGAAGGAGAGGGCACGGGCCATGCTGATAATGTGCCCGCCATAGATCAGGCGACGGCCATGGCGACCGGAATTGGCGGAGAACTGGTCGAAATGCACCTTGGCCGTGTTCTGGTAGAGCCTGGTGGCCATCTGGTGTTCGGCCTCTTCCAGCGTCATTCCGTCGACATGGTCGATTTTCTCGCCGACCTGATAATCCTTGAAGCGGAAGGGCGAACCGGCAAGCTTGTCGTCCCAATGTTCCATGTCGAGCAGGGGAACGGCATTGCCGAGAGCGTTCGGGTCAATGGCGGCGGGAAGTTCGGGAACGACAGGTTTGCAAGCCGGATTGCTGGCATCAGCCTTGTTCACCATCACCCAGCGGACATAGTCCAGCACTTCGGTGCCATCGGACTTGTAGCCGGTGGAGCGGACATAGACGACGCCGGTCTTGCCGTTGGAATTTTCCTTCTTGCCGATGACTTCCGAAATAGCGGACAGGGTGTCGCCCGGATAGACCGGGGCAAGGAAACGCCCGCCTGCATATCCAAGATTGGCAACCGCATTCAGCGAGATGTCGGGGACAGTCTTGCCGAAGACGATGTGAAAGGTCAGCAGATCATCAATGGGGGCCTGTTCGTACCCCAGCGACCATGAGAAGGCGTCGGAGGACTGAACGGCAAAGCGGGAACCATAAAGGGCGGTGTAGAGGGCAACGTCACCATGGGTGACCGTCCGCGGTGTCGCGTGACGGATCACCTGTCCGATTTCAAAGTCCTCGAAATAGTTTCCCGGATTGGTCTTGGCCACGTGCTCACTCCCCGTCCACATGCATTTGACGGATTGATAATGCTTATCGCACTGCACAAAGCAAGTTCGTCCTTCGTCCGACCAGTCCGGAACCGGCAGTTAATCGAGAACGTAGTGCACCTTGTTGAAACGCTTGCGCAAGGTAGCTGTCTCTTCCGTAAGGTTTTCCGGGGTATCCCCGGTCAGGGCTCTGGCTAGAATGTCCGCGATCTGCGGAATATCTTCAACGCTCACGCCCCAGCGCACCATTTCCGGAGTGCCGATCCTGAGGCCGTTGAGGTCGCCATTGACCGGTGCAATCGGCAGGCCTATGCCGCAGGCAAGGAAACCGGCTTTTGCTATTTTCTTTGCCGCTGTCTGGCCGCCGCCAAAGCTGGCTGCCTCGATCGCAAACTGGTGGGAGAGGGTGTATCCGCGCGCCTTCGCGAAGATCGGGATGCCCGCTCTATCAAGCTGTCCGGCAAAGGCCTGAGATGTGGCCTGCATGGCCTTGGCATAGGCGTGGCCGAATTCGCGCCAGTCGAGCATCGTATAGGCGAGCGCTGCTGTCTTGCCCGGATCGAAATTTGCTGTCATGCCGGGAAAGGCGATCCGGTCGATCTTTTCGGCAAGATCTGCGTCATTCGTCACGATCAGGCCGCCAGCCGGGCCGCCAAGGCTCTTGTAGGTGCTCATGGTCATGATGTCGGCGCCGTTTTCCAGCGGGTTTGACCACAGGCTTCCGGCGATCATGCCGCATTGGTGCGCGGCATCAAACAGCACCCTTGCGCCAACCTCGTCGGCAATCGCCCTGATTTCCTTCACAGGATGTTCAAAGAGATTGAGGCTGCCGCCAATGGTGATCAGCTTCGGGTTTTCCTGTTTCGCCAGCGCCCGAAGGCCGTCGAGATCAACAGTGTAACCGTCGGCAGATACCGGTGCATGCTTGATGTTCAGGCCGTAAAGACCGGCACATCCCGCATCGTGATGGGTCACATGGCCGCCGATCGAGGCGGGCGGGGCGATAATGGTGTCACCGGGTTTGCAGATCGCCATGAAGGCAAAGAGATTGGCAATCGCACCCGATGGAACGCGAACTTCTGCGAAACGGGCGCGAAAGATCTCGGCGCTCAGTTCTGCTGCCAGAACCTCGATTTCCTCGATGGCTTCCAGACCCATCTCGTATTTGTCGCCGGGATAGCCGAGCGAGGCGCGCGACCCGAGGCCTTTTGCCTGAGCGGCTTCCGCCTTGGGGTTCATGACGTTGGAGGCAGGGTTCAAATTGAAGCAGCGTTCCTCATGAATGCGGCGGTTTTCCTCCACCAGGTCGTCCAGTCGGGCGCTGATGTCGCGCGACGGCTTCGTGGATTGTTGGGCAAGCGCCAGAATGTGGGTTTCACAATCAACAGGAACCCAGGGGCGGGGGTAGAGAGCATTCATGGGTGGTATCCTCCAACATTTGTGCTGAGCTAACCGGCAATTTCTCCTTGCTGCAAATCAGATTTACTGAATACTAGCCCTAGAAAAACTAGGTCTTTGCCATGGCTGTTGCTCCTCCCCGTCCCAAGGGACCACCGCTCAACGCGCTTAGGGCCTTTGAAGCTGCTGCCCGGCTCGGCAGTTTCACCTCGGCGGCGCAGGAGATGAATGTGTCAGCCGGGGCGATTGCCCAACACGTAAAGGCCGTGGAGGCCTGGGCGGGCGCTGCCCTCTTTGACCGTCACCCGCAAGGGGTCCGGCTGAACCGCTTGGGGCAACGTGTGCTTCCAGATTTTACCGAGGCCTTTGATCTTCTGGGAGAAGCTTCGCGAAAGCTGCGACTGGCGGCAGCTCCGGACAAGATCCGGATTGCGGCTCTCCCGAGCATTGCCCAGCTCTGGCTCTCTCCGCGCTTGCCGAAGATCCGCAAAGCGGTTCCCAGCGCTTCGATTTCTGTTTCCGCTCTGGAGCAGCCGCCAAATGTGGCGAGGGACCACTATGATATCTGCCTGTTCTATCTGGAGGCCGAGGAAGTCCTGGAAGATGGGGTGGTGCGGCTCTCTGACGATGTAATCTATCCCGTTGCAGCCCCGGAAGTGGCGCGCGAGATCGACAGTCTGGAAAAGCTTGCTGAAATTGCCTGCCTTGAGGACGCGACGTGGAACACGGATTGGGGTATCTGGCTTGCGTCAGCCGGGGCCGACAACTTCCCGATCCTCAAAGGGCCGGCATTTTCGCTCTATGCACTGGCCGTGGAGGAAACCCGAAACGGCGCAGGTGTCTTGATCGGCCACCATGACCTTATTACTGCAGATCTTGAGGCTGGCCGTCTGGTGCGGCTTTTTGAAACACGCGCCGACACCGGGCGTGTTCTGGGGTTGAAGGCTGCCCCCGGCGGGGACAGCCCGTATCTTCGGCAGGTCACCGACCTTCTGGTCGCCGAAATGACGCCTGAAAAATGATCAGGCGGCCTTTTCGGCGTGGGAGGAGACGATCCTCACAACGTCGGCCATGATTTCCGTCAGCTGGAAGTCCTTCGGCGTATAGACGGCAGCAACACCCATGGCCTTCAAAACGGCAGCATCCTCGTCGGGAATGATGCCGCCGACGATCACGGGAATATCGTCCGCCCCGGCAATGCGCAGGCGATCCATCACGTCGCGAACCAGCGCAAGGTGCGATCCGGAAAGAATAGACAGTCCAATGACATGCACATCTTCTTCCACAGCTGCATTCACAATTTGTGCAGGGGTGAGGCGGATGCCCTCATAGACCACTTCCATGCCGCAGTCTCGGGCGCGCACGGCGATCTGTTCAGCGCCGTTGGAATGGCCGTCGAGACCGGGTTTGCCGACAAGAAACTTCAGGCGGCGGCCAAGCTTGGCGGACGCCAGATCGACATCCTTGCGTACGGCTTCAAGGTCTCCGGCATCTTCGCGGGCAGCCTGCCCGACGCCCGTGGGTGCGCGATATTCGCCAAAGATGTCCCGCAGAACCTTACCCCACTCGCCTGTCGTGGCTCCGGCCTTGGCTGCGGCAATGGAGGGCTCCATGATGTTGCGGCCTTCCTGAGCAGCGGACCGCAGGTCTGCAAGCGCTGCATCGACAGCAGCCTGGTCGCGGCTGTCGCGCCAAGCTTTCACCTTTTCCACGGCTTCGGCTTCAACATGCTCTGGCACTGTCAAAATGCCGCCGTCTTCGCCGCCAGCCAGCGGTGAGGGCTCGCTTTCGGTCCACTTGTTCACGCCGACAACAATCTGTTCGCCAGCTTCAATCCCGGCAAGGCGAGCAGAGTTTGCTTCCACCAGCTTGCGCTTCATGTAGGAGGATTCGACGGCGGCAACCGCGCCGCCCATTTCATCTATCCGGGCCAGCTCTTCGCGTGCCTCGGCCTTCAGGGCCTCAACCTTGCGGGTGATTTCCGATGAGCCGTCGAAAATGTCTCCATATTCAAGAAGATCGGTTTCATAGGCGACGATCTGTTGCATGCGCAGGGACCATTGCTGGTCGAAGGGACGGGGCAGGCCGAGCGCTTCATTCCAGGCTGGCAGCTGTACGGCGCGTGCGCGGGCATTCTTGGACAGAACCACGGCCAGCATCTCGATCAGGATGCGGTAAACGTTGTTTTCCGGCTGCGGTTCGGTCAGTCCGAGGGAGTTCACCTGAACGCCATAGCGGAAGCGGCGGAACCGTTCGTCCTCGATGCCGTAGCGCTCACGGCAGATTTCGTCCCAAAGCTCGGTAAACGCGCGCATCTTGCATAGCTCGGTGACAAAGCGCATGCCAGCGTTGACGAAGAAGGAGATACGACCAACGGCCTTGGGGAAGTCCTCTGCCGGAATGGTGCCGCTGGCCTTCAGCGTATCCAGGATGGTGACAGCGGTCGCAAGGGCAAAGGAGAGTTCCTGAACCGGCGTCGCTCCAGCTTCCTGCAAATGGTAGGAACACACGTTCATCGGGTTCCATTTTGGCATGTTGGAATAGGTCCAGCCGATGATGTCGTTGGTCAGCTTCAGGGATTGTGCGGGCGGGAACACATAGGTGCCGCGCGACAGATATTCCTTGATGATGTCGTTCTGGGTTGTTCCCGACAGGAGCGAACGATCGGCGCCTTGCTCGTCGGCAGCTGCCACATAAAGGGCCAGAAGCCAGGGAGCCGTCGCGTTGATCGTCATCGACGTGTTCATGCGCTCAAGGGGGATTTCATTGAAAAGCGCCCGCATGTCGCCGAGATGGGAGACGGGAACTCCGACCTTGCCCACTTCGCCGCGCGCAAGCAGATCATCGGGATCATACCCGGTCTGGGTCGGCAGATCGAAGGCGACGGAGAGACCGGTTTGCCCCTTGGACAGGTTGGTCCGGTACAGTTTGTTGGATTCCTCGGCTGTGGAGTGTCCGGCATAAGTGCGGAAAATCCACGGACGATCGCGTTCACTTTTTTCCCGGTTCGTCATTCTCTCTCCTCCGTGGGCAATGCCGCCTATTCTGCTGCCTCGCCCAGAATTCCCCAGTCGGGTTCCAGTGCTATTCCTCGGGGTCAATTCTTGCCGGTTTGACGCCGACCTGAAAAGACCTTTTTATATGCAATGCAAAAATAAGCTTGGCGCGGAACGCAAGTTGAGCAATAGTCTAATATAAAGATGTGCAATTTTGAACAATAGTTGCGCAAAATCGGGTTTTCACTCAGATTGGCTTTGTGCACATGCGAAGCTGGCAGGGTGAAGGAAGCACACACGCTGGTCCATGAGGAGGCATTTATGACGGCTGCAGCCGAAGCAAATGATAACCAGACGCGGGGAGACGCTCCGGTGAAAGATTTGTACGAGATTGGCGAAATTCCGCCCCTCGGCCACGTGCCGAAAAACATGTACGCCTGGGCGATCCGCCGCGAGCGTCATGGGGCGCCGGAAGAGGCAATGCAGCTCGAGGTCGTTCCGACCTGGGAGCTGGACAGCAATGAAGTGCTGGTTCTCGTGATGGCTGCTGGTGTCAATTACAATGGCATCTGGGCTGGCCTCGGCGAACCAATCAGCCCGTTCGACGTTCACAAGGCCCCTTATCACATTGCTGGTTCGGATGCGTCAGGCATCGTCTGGGCTGTCGGTGACAAGGTGAAGCGCTGGAAGGTTGGTGACGAGGTTGTCATCCACTGTAACCAGGATGACGGGGACGACGAGGACTGCAACGGCGGTGACCCGATGTTCTCTCCCACCCAGCGTATCTGGGGCTATGAGACCCATGACGGTTCCTTTGCCCAGTTCACCCGCGTTCAGGCACAGCAGCTGATGCCGCGGCCGCAGCATCTGACCTGGGAAGAAAGCGCCTGCTACACACTGACACTGGCAACCGCCTACCGCATGCTCTTCGGCCATCATCCGCACGAGTTGAAGCCGGGTCAGAACGTGCTGGTCTGGGGTGCCTCCGGTGGCCTCGGGTCCTATGCGATCCAGCTGATCAATGCGGCAGGCGCAAATGCCATCGGCGTCATTTCCGATGAAGACAAGCGCGATTTTGTCATGGGGTTGGGCGCCAAGGGCGTAATCAACCGCAAGGACTTCAATTGCTGGGGCCAGCTGCCGAAGGTCAATTCTCCTGAATACAAGGAGTGGTTCAACGAGGTTCGCAAGTTCGGCAAGGCGATCTGGGAATTCACCGGCAAGGGCAACAATGTCGATATCGTGTTCGAGCATCCCGGCGAGGCAACTTTCCCGGTGTCCACCTTCGTCTGCAAGAAGGGCGGCATGGTCGTGATCTGTGCTGGCACGTCCGGCTTCAACTGCACCTTCGACGTTCGCTACATGTGGATGCACCAGAAGCGACTGCAGGGGTCTCACTTTGCCCATCTCAAGCAGGCATCGGCTGCCAACAAGCTGATGATCGAGCGGCGAATCGATCCCTATATGTCGGAAGTCTTTCCGTGGGACCAGATCCCGAAGGCGCATACCAAGATGTGGAAGAACCAGCATGCACCGGGCAACATGTCCGTGCTGGTCAGTGCGCCGACCACGGGTCTTCGGACGCTTGAGGATGTTCTGGAAGCGTCAAAGCGCTGAAAGACAGAGTTTTCTCCCCGAGGCTAGGCCTCACGTAGCCTGACTTGAAGACCCGCTTCGGCGGGTCTTTTTTTCTTCTTCTCTTTGGGGGACCATCTCGAAATAGGATTTTCCAAACGCTCGCCCTCCAGATAGTGTGCGCCAAAATCAGCACTCATGTGAGGGTGAATCGTGGTCAAGTTCTCTGGCCGGGCAGCAGCTCGGTACGCGGTGGTTCTGTGCGGGGCCCTCGGGCTTGCCGGGTGTGTGTCCGAACCGGTCCAGACGCCGACTTTCTATCAGAACATGGCCCAGACGGGCGCCGTGGTGGATGCGCAGACGGCCGCGCAGATGATCTCGCAATATCGCCGGAACAACGGGCTTGGCCCGGTCGTGGCCGATGCCAACCTGACCCGTATCGCCAATGTTCAGGCTGTTTCCATGGCAAGTGCCGGCAACGTGAAAGCGTCGCTGAAAAAGGAAAACGCCCTTGCCACGCGTATGGCCTCCATTGGCGAGGACGGGGTTTCGGCAGTCGAAAACGTCAGCGGCGGATACCGGACACTGGCAGAAGCCTTCTCCGGCTGGCGGGAATCCCCGAACCATAACGCAGTGCTGCTTGATCCGAATGCGACACGGCTTGGAATTTCCACGGCCTATTCGCCGTCTGCCAAGCACAAGGTGTTCTGGTCGCTTGTCATGGCAGGCCCACAGAAAACGAATTGACATATTCGTGAGGCCGTTGCCTTCCCGCAGCCGGACGGTCATGTTCGGCTGAATTCTTCAATTGTCGGGGAGGCATATATGACAATTGGCCGTCTGGTTCTGTTCGCGTGTCTAAGCTTGCTGCCACTTGCCGCGCAAGCGACAGACCTTCATGCCGGATACTATTATCCAACGCCGCAGACACAGGAAGTCTATGTGTCGGAGATCGACATGGCGCCGGACGCTACGGAAGCATCCCGCGCCGCGTTTGTTGTCGGGCTTGCAGCCCAGCAGCTCGATCAGAATCACGACGCGGGCTATCACCTCTTTGCAAAGGGTGGCCAGCTTCAGAAGCTGATCATCGTGGGCACAACAGCTGGCCGGTATGACACGCTGTATCGTTTGCGTGCCCTCCTTGCCAGCCTGACCTCCCGTGCTCGCGCCACCCCGCTTTTTGCGCAGGTCGACCGGCCTCAGGACCTGAATTTCCTCGATTTCTGCAAGCTCATGGGGTTCACCCAAGTCACGGTCAGCGACGGTGACAAGATCGCACATCAGATCAAGGTGCGTTGATCCAACGGGTCGCAAGTCTGGAAATGAGTCGGGGCCCATGAGGGCCCCGTTCAACCTGCAAATTCCTGAAAGCGTTGGAGCATTTCCAGGCGAAGTGGATACCGGTTCGCCGTCAGGAAATGCGCCAAATCAAATATTTAGAGCACGTCGAGTGATTCAGTGAATGGGAGACGTGCTCTAACGTTTCAGTTCGCCATTCAGCCACTGCTGGAACTGGGAGCGCGTGCCGAAGAAGGCATTTCGATCAACGTCCCCATCCACACCGTCTACAGTTCCTGTGGCCGTGTACTGCCAGAACACCCAGTCTTCGCGCATCTCATAAACCCGGTTCGGGTGGGCCGCCACGGAGCGCAGCCAGAAGTGTTCATCCTTGAAAGCGCCGACCAGTCGGTCTCGGTGGAAGTCCACGGACGAATAGATCACAGGGCGCTTGCCGTAGTGCTTTTCGGTTTCGTCGAGGAAATATTTCATGTCCCGCAGGATCTGTTCGCGCGGCGGGCGATCACGGCAGGTCTTGGAATGGGCATTCCATTCCATGTCAAGCACAAGCGGGATGGCCGTGGGATCGACCGGAATGACCTCCTTGACCCAGGCCACCTGTTCTTCCACCGGACGGCAGAAATAATAGAAGTGATAGGCCCCGCGCCGGACACCGGCGGCCTTGGCTGCCGTCCAGTTGTCGAAGAACCTCGGATCAAAGTGGTCGCCGCCTTCCGTTGCCTTGATCCAGGCGAACTCGGTGCCGGCCCGCTTGACGGCATGCCAATCGATATCGCCCTGCCAGCGTGAGACATCGATCCCGTGGATGGCGTAGTCTTCAGGCGTCGGGTCGGGAAAATCGTATCCCGAACAGGCTGCGAGGGCGAAAGCGCTGAGGATGGCGCAGATTATATCGATCATGGGGCGCAAGGGGATTCGTCCGTGTTTATGATTCGCGAATGACATCGTTAAAATGTGGCAGTTTTCCTAATGGAATATGGACGGCGGTCATTTGGGAGCGAATTTGATCGTTTCAAGTGGCCTGTCAGGAGAATTTCAGCAGGCTTGGTGTTAGGCCTTTGCGCCGTCAGCCTCAGGCTCTATGACTGTCTCCGTCAAAAATGCGGAGATACGGGACGTCATGACAAACCGCCTGAAACTTGTGACCTGGAACATCAACTCGGTTCGTCTGCGCATGCCGATTGTCGAGCGGCTTCTGGCCGAGGTTCAACCGGATGTGCTGTGCCTTCAGGAAACCAAGTGTCCGGATGCCAACTTCCCGGAAAAGGCATTCAAGGCAGCCGGGTACGATCATATCGCCATCAACGGGCAGAAGGGATATCACGGCATTGCCACTGTCTCGCGTCTGCCCTTGAGCAATGTCGAAAAGCGCGAATTCTGCAATATGGGTGATTCCCGTCATCTTGCCGTCGACGTCCCTTTCAACGGATCGAGCGTCAGGGTGCATAATTTCTATGTTCCGGCAGGCGGCGATGAGCCGGATCCGGCAATCAACGACAAGTTCGATCACAAGCTGAAATTCATGGCGGAGATGAAAGACTGGCTTCAGGGCGCGGAAACAGCCCGTCCCGCCGTGCTGGTCGGCGATCTCAATGTCGCTCCCTATGAGCACGACGTGTGGTCTCACAAGCAGCTATTGAAAGTCGTCTCGCACACGCCGGTTGAAACCGACCTCTTTGAAGAAGTGCGCGAAACCGGGAAATGGCTGGATGCTATGCGCCAGTTCACGCCCATGGACGAGAAGATCTACACGTGGTGGAGCTACCGGGCAAAGGACTGGTCAAAGGCCGACAAGGGCCGGCGCCTTGATCATGTATGGGTGTCTGATCCGCTGAAAGGTGCGATCAGGTCGACAAGCGTGCTGCGTGAGGCCCGAGGCTGGGAAAAGCCCTCGGACCACGCACCTGTGATTGCCGAATTTGAAGCCTGATCAAGCCGGGCGGACCGTGATCCGTCCGCCCGTCTCTTGTCGGCTTCAGGGGTGAACGATCACCTTGCCCAACACTCTGCGGGCGGCGATTTCTTCCAGCGCCTCTGAAATCCGGTCCATGGAGTAGGTGGCATGGATGTGCGGCTTGAGCTTGCCGTCCTTCACCCATTCCAGAAGCTGCGCCATGTTGGCGCGGTGACCGTCCGGGTCGCGTTCGACAGCCGCACCCCAGAAGACACCCCGAATGTCACAGCCTTTCAGGAGTGGCAGATTGAGCGGGATTTTGGGGATGTCGCCCGCTGCAAAGCCGATGACCAGAAACCGGCCTTCCCACGCCGTGGCGCGAATTGCCTGTTCGGCAAGGTCTCCGCCCACCGGATCATAGACCACATCAACGCCCTTGCCTTCGGTCAGTTCCTTCAGGCTGTCCTTCAGCGACTGGCTGGAATAGTCGATCGTCCTGCGGGCGCCGAGGCTTCTGGCAAATTCCAGTTTTTCCTGTGACGAGGCGCAGGCGATGACGTCCGCGCCCATGATGGTGGCAATCTCGACTGCAGCCTGTCCAACGCCGCCCGATGCCCCAAGTACGGCAACGGTTTCGCCGGGTTTCAGGTCCGCGCGGTCCTTGAAGGCGTGGAGTGTGGTGCCATAGGTTACCGAGAGACCGGCTGCGACATCGAAAGGAACTTCATCGGGGATGGGCACCAACAGGTTTTGCGGCACGATGATTTTTTCGCGTGCAGCGCCCCAGCAGATATAGGCCATCACCCGGTCCCCGGGGCGAAAGCCCTCCACGCCTTCGCCAACGGAGTCCACGACACCTGCGCCTTCAGCGCTGGGGGAGAACGGCAGCTCCGGCTTGTACTGGTAGCGGCCGCGAATGATCAGCGTGTCGAAAAAGTTCAGCGCACAGGCTTTCACATTGACCACGACTTCGCCCGGCCCTGCCACCGGGTCGGGCAAATCGGCGATTTCAAGTATCGATCCGGCGTCGAGCGATGTGCACAGGCAAGCTTTCAAGACAGTCTCCCAATTCCTTTTGCATTGCCATTCTTACCCATAGCCAGCCGGAACACATCTGGAAAATGGGATAGTGCGTTGCCCGTTTTCTTCTCGTGGGCTTATAAGGCTCGCACAGGACCGAGATGAGAGAAGGTGAAATTGGCGATGCGAGGCTATTTTGCAGTGGGGGCGGAAGGGCTTTCCAAGCGGATGAACCTGGGAACCCTGATGAGGTCTGCCCATGCCTTTGGCGCAAATTTCTTCTTCACGGTCGATGCCGAAGCAAAGATCCGCAAGGCACCGCCGACTGATACGTCAAAAAGCCCCGGGCATCTGCCAGTCTTTTCGTGGGACAGCGTGGAGACGATGGATCTCCCGAAAGGTTGTCAGCTCGTGGGCGTGGAACTGACGGACGACGCTATCGACCTGCCGAGCTTCGGGCATCCGCTGCAGGCAGCCTATATCCTTGGCCCGGAGCGGGGATCCCTGTCACCACAGATGCTGGAACGCTGTGATCATGTGATCAAGATCCCGACCAAGTTCTGCATCAATGTGGCGATGGCTGGCGCAATCGTGATGTATGACCGGCATCGGGCACTCGGGCGCTATGCCGAAAGGTCACTAACAGCAGGCGGTCCGAAGATTGAGCGACCGGAGCACGTTTTTGGCGGACCAATCATGCGGCGCGGTCGAAAGGTTCCCGGCACCTGATGGGCGCGCTGTGGACTATCGTTAGTCGACATCAACGGCCGCATCGGCCTCAATGGCTTGCCTGAGGCGGCCAAACGCAAGGCGAATGCGGGATTTTACGGTGCCAAGCGGCAATCCGGTCTGGTCGGATATCTCGCTGTGCGAAAGGCCTGAGAAAAAGGCGAGGTCGACGACCTGTCTTTGCTCTTCGGGCAGTGTTGAAAGGGCGATGCGGACCCGTTCCTCACGAAGACGTGCATCCATGTCCTCGGCGACGTCAACCGGCTCACTTGGATGCAGGGACGGGTCTTCCGGGTCCAGCTCCGCGCTCTTGCGGCGGCGCAGCTGGTCGATCCTCCGATTCCTTGCAATCCGGAAAAGCCAGGTGCTGGCGGACGATTTCTTCGGGTCAAACAGGTCGGCCTTGCGCCAAAGCGTGACCATCACGTCCTGCGCAATTTCTTCTGCGGCGCTGTCGTCAGCGCCCTGCTGCATCAGGAAACCCTTCAGTCTCGGCGCAAAGTGATCGAACAGCTCCGCAAATGCGGACCTGTCACGGTTGACGGCAACCTTCACCACAAGATCTGAGAAATACTGCAGCTGATCCAACGGCCTAACCACTCCTTGCCATGGTCTCCTGTGTAGCAGGTTCCGCTCAATTAGTAAGGGGGGCGGGGGTGCAATGTCACACTGTTGCCGAATTATCCGGTCAGGTAATGAGAATGATGAGCAGGGGGCGAAATATTCAGGAGCTGAAACTTCCCGACAATTTCAACCCTTTCGTAACTCGCTTTAAGTTATCATTAAAGTGGAGTTTATAAACAAAGTGGCATTTGAAAAGAATGTGACAGAAGTTTCACAAGCCAATGGTGTGGAGATGATGAAAGCTAAATCGCTGGGATTGGCCATCGTGGGTCTTGTTGTAAGTAGTGCAGCGGCTTTCGCACAGTCCCCGACCCTGCTGAAGCAGCACAACGACTGGGCGGCCTATTCCCTCTCGGGTGGAAGTGGCAAAGTTTGCTACGCACTCACAAAACCGACACAAATGCTTCCGGGCGACAGGAACCATGGTGATGTGTTCTTCTTCATCACGTCCCGTCCGGCGGAAGGTGTGTCTTCGGAGCCGAGCCTGCTGGTCGGGTATCCGCTGAAAGACAAGTCGACAGTGGTTGCCGACGTGGATGGTAACCGGTTCTCCATGTTCACCAACAACGACGGTGCATGGGTTGACAATGCTGCGTCCGAAACGCAGCTGGTCAATGCCATGAGAGCCGGTCGTGAGTTGACGGTTCATGCCGAATCCAGCCGCGGGACCAAGACCTCCTACAAGTTCTCGCTTTCGGGCGTGACTGCTGCGATCAACTCGGCGCAGGCTGCCTGCCGCTAAAGGTTGATGTTGCCGGTCGCATGCGCTGCATGGGGCCAGCAGGGGTCAAAGCGTTTTTCTTGATTTTCGGGGCGATATTCTGTATTCGTCCGTTGAGATTTGCCCGGCTCTGCCGGGCAATTCGCTTTTGGCTCCCGGTCATCCGCCGAGGTTCTGCAGCGTTTCTGCCTGCGGGGTCGTTCCGGATTTGCGGAGCAGGCGATCAAATGCGGCACCGGCCGACATTGGATGGATCAGGACATGGCGACCAGTTTGAATATCGCTCGGGACAACCCGAATGCGGCTCCTGTTGTTGCAGACAAGACGGCGGTGCTGCCGTCGCCTGCTGAGGAAAAGCCCTCCTTGATCGGCTTGAGCCGGGAACAGCTGGCTGAAGCGCTCGGGGGCATCGGCATTGCGCCAAAGCAGCAGCGCATGCGTGTGGCCCAGCTGTGGCACTGGCTCTATGTGCGGGGTGTTTCCGATTTCTCGGCAATGACGAATATCGCCAAGGACCTTCGGGCATTGCTTGCCGAGCATTTCACAATCGCGAGGCCGGAAATTGTCGATGAGCAGATCTCGGTCGACGGGACACGCAAGTGGCTGTTCCGCTTCCCTGCCCGTGGCGCAGGACGCCCGGTAGAGGTCGAAACCGTCTATATCCCGGAAGAAGGACGCGGGACACTTTGTGTGTCCTCTCAGGTTGGCTGCACGCTGACCTGTACCTTCTGTCACACGGGAACCCAGAAGCTCGTTCGCAATCTGACATCAGAGGAAATTCTCTCCCAGATCCTGATGGCGCGCGATCGCCTTGGAGACTTCCCGGAAGCACAAACGCCGCAAGGGGCGGTTGTTCCCTCGGAAGGGCGCCTTGTGTCCAACATCGTGATGATGGGAATGGGCGAGCCGCTCTACAATTTCGAGAATGTGAAGACCGCCCTTTTGATCGCGTCCGATGGCGACGGCCTGTCCTTGTCCAAGCGTCGGATCACCCTGTCTACCTCAGGTGTTGTTCCCGAGATTGCCCGCACGGGTGACGAAATCGGCTGCATGCTGGCCATCTCCCTGCATGCGGTTCGCGATGACCTGCGCAATGTACTCGTGCCGATCAACAAGAAGTGGGCGATCAAGGACTTGCTGGATGCCTGCCGTGCGTATCCGGGCCTGTCAAATGCCAAGCGCATCACCTTTGAATATGTGATGCTGAAAGGCGTGAATGACAGCAATCAGGACGCCAAGGAACTGGTTCGGCTGCTCAAGGGCATTCCTGCCAAGATCAACCTGATCCCGTTCAATCCGTGGCCGGGCTCCGAATACGAGTGCTCCGATTGGGAGCGAATCGAGGAATTCGCCGATATCGTCAATCGGGCGGGGTATGCCTCACCGATCCGCACACCGCGCGGGCGTGACATCTTTGCTGCCTGTGGGCAGTTGAAATCTGCGTCCGAACGCATGCGCAAGAAGGACCGCGAAGCAATCGCATCCTGATTTTCGAGATTGTCTGAACATGTAAAAAACCCGGCGTCCTTCTGGGCGCCGGGTTTTTGCTGGCCGATCGTGTTCTGGATCAGGCAGCAGCGACTTTCTGAAGGAAGGTCATGACCGTGGTGTTGAGCTCACGAAGCCTGTCGGCAGCCATCTCGGTCGCGGTTTCCACTTCGCTTGCGGAATGCGCCGTGTTGGCAACAACTTCCGAAACAGCACCCATGTTGCCAGCTGTCGAACGGGTTCCTTCCGACGCATCTGCGGCACTGCGGCTGATTTCTGCTGTTGCTGCATCCTGCTCCTGAACAGCGGCGGCAATAGAAGAAGCGTTGTCATTTGCCTGAGCCATGATGGCGACGATGCCCTCGATCGATTTCACAGCTTCGGCGGTTGCGGCCTGGATCTCGGAGATCTGGTTCGAGATTTCCTCGGTCGCCTTCGACGTCTGTGTGGCCAGGTCCTTCACTTCTGCGGCGACCACCGCAAAGCCCTTGCCGGCTTCACCTGCACGTGCAGCTTCAATCGTGGCATTGAGGGCAAGAAGGTTGGTCTGTTCGGCAATTGCCTGAATGAGGCTGACCACTTCGCCAATTCGCGCTGACCCGGTTTCAAGCAACTTCATTTTCTCGTTGCTTTGCTGAGACCGGTTTGTGGCGTCCTGAATGACGCGGGAGGTTTCTTCCACACGTTGTCCGATTTCGGAAACGGAGGCCGACAGTTCCTCTGTGGCGGCGGCAACGACCTGAACATTGTTGGAGGCATGTTCGGTCGCGCCAGTTGCCTCTGAGGTCTGTTCCTGGGCCTGAGCTGCGGCAGAGCGCATTTCATGGGCATTGGATTGCACCTGCGCCATGGAGTTCTGGACAGATTCCAGCAGCTCTGCGGAGTGGGACCGGAACTCGCTGATGAGGGTTTCGACCTGCTTCTGGCGCTCCTCACGCTTGGCATCTTCAATTTTCTGTTGCCGGGCAAGTTCCGCCTGATTCTGAACCGTGTCCCGGAATCCCGCGATGGCTGACGCTATGTCCCCTATCTCATCCGGTCGCGAGGCTTCGTCGAAAGTGACGGAAACGTCACCACTGGCAAGGCGTTTTGCGTCTTCAACGAGGCCACTGATCGGCTTGACCAATCCCTGGGCGGCAAACCAGCCAATGGCGGCAATCACTACCACGATGCCGACGAAGATCATCAGGATGTTGTTCCTCAGATCTACGAGCGGCTTGAGAATCTCCCGGTCGGCCAACGTTGCAAGAACGGTATATTTTACCCCGTGAAATTCGAAATTCTTGGAAGCAGCGTGATAACCTTCTCCCCTGAAGTCAGGCAAGAGACCGGTAGCGGCCTCATTTGCAAAGGCTTCCTTGACAAAGTCGCCCTCAACAGTTGCAGACAAGATATCATTTACATCGGGAGTCTTGGTTGAATCATTTCGGAACAATCCGTCTTCACCGAGAAGAACAAATTCCCCGGATTGTCCCAGACCTTTGTTGTTGCTGATAATTTCGTTGATCTTGTCGACAGGCATCTGGAAGACCAGAACCCCGACCCGCTTGCCTTCATAGAAGACCGGGCTCGAAATGAAGCTGGCTGGCGCATCCGCGCTCGGTGCATAGGGCTGGAAGTCGAAGAAGCTTACATTGCCTTCATTTGCGGTGAGCGCAGTACGATAGGCGTTCCCCAAATCGGTGTCTTTCCATTCACCGTCCAGAAGGTTCGTGGCGTAGTCGAGTTCCTTGAACACGGTGTAAACGAGCGACCCATCGAGCCCAAACAGGAAGATGTCGTAGTAGCCCCGTGTTTTCAGCTTCTTGCGGTAGAACGGATGATAATAGGCATGTTTCTCGTCATAGACGCTGTTTCCAGCTGTAACCAGTTCATCCTTTTGTCCGAGCGGATGCGGGTTGTCTTCGATGTAAGCCTTCTGCAGGATCTCTTGCTGGTTTCCCGGAAGTTGGGACCAGGCTTCCTGCATGACCTTGATGGCGCGCCCGGTTGCGGGATTGGCCGCGGTTACGATCAGATCCTCGGTCACTGAATCGAGATAGTGGTGAAGGTCATTGGCCCTGGCGTCTGCCAATCCGCGCAGTCTTTCATCTGTCAGGCGTTCGATACTCGCCGAGCTGACCATGTAGGCCAGCGCCCCAATGACAACAGCGGTAACTGCAGAGCATCCGACAATAATTGCCGGAAGCTTTCCGCTTATTCTGGAAAAATTGAGGCGCATGTTCGCTCCGACTTGCAAGAGTAGTTAAGCGAACTCTGGGTTAGTTTCGTTTATTTGCAGTAAACGTCTGCGTTAATTGAGGGTGAAATAATAAAAAACAATCATAAATTGTGAAGTAAATAACGATGGTTTGAAATATTGCTTTCGAGGCGTTTGCAGAGTGTGTCGCCCTAGAATATTTGCAGTCTGGACGCGGGCCTGACGTATGATCAGGCCCGCGCGTTGGCTTATACCAATCCGTGTTTTGACAGCGGCAGGCTGGTTACCCAGTCGCCCTTTGCCGCGGCAATGGCATTTGCAACGGCAGGACCGATCGGGGGCGTGCCGGGTTCGCCGATGCCGGTCGGCGCCTCGGTTGACGGAATGATGTGAACCTCGATCTCCGGCACGTCGGACATGCGGATCGGCTCATAGGTGTCGAAGTTTGTCTGGTCGACCACACCGTCCGTCAGGGTGATTTCGTTGCGCAGGATCGCTCCAAGGCCATAGCCGAGGCCGCCTTCGATCTGGGCAACGATGTTGTCCGGATTGACCGGAATACCGCAATCAACCGCGCACACAACCTTCTCGACCTTGAAGGTGCCGTCTTCTCGCATAGAGACTTCGGCCACTTCTGCCACGTAGGACCCGAAGGACTTGTGAACCGCAACGCCGCGATAGCGGCCTTCCGGCAGATCGGAACCCCAACCGGCCTTTTCCGCAGCCAGCTTGAGAACCGCTACCTTGCGTGGATCGTCCTTGATCATCTTCAGGCGATAGGCGACCGGGTCTTCTCCGGCCTCTTTGGCCAAGCGATCGATCATGGTTTCCATGACATAGCCTGAGTGGGTGTGCCCCACGGACCGCCACCAGAGAACCGGAACAGGCGTTTCCGCAAAATGCTGGTCCATTTCCATGGCCGGGAACGCATAGGTCGTATCATGAGCGCCTTCGGTCATGTTGTGGTCGATCCCGTTTGGCATGACCATGGGTTCGAAAGCGGTTCCCTTCATGATCGATTTCGCGGCCATGCGATGCGACCAGGCGACGACGTTGCCGCTTGCATCAAGGCCGACCTTGACCTTGTGGGCGGACATGGGGCGGTAATATCCGCCGGTCATGTCGTCCTCGCGGGTCCAGACAATCTTGATCGGGACGCCGGAGGTGCCCTTCTCATGGAGCGCCCTGGCCAGAATGGCAGCTTCGGCATAGGCATGGGCATCGGGTGTTGCCCGACGGCCAAAGGATCCACCCGCCCAGAGCGTGTTGATTTTCACCTGCGGGAACGGGATGCCGAGAACGGCAGCCGTCACATTGTGGTCGATGGTCTGGATCTGGGAGCCGGCCCAAACTTCTGCAGCGGAGCCGTCAAAGCTGATGACGACGTCGAGCGGTTCCATCGTGCCATGGGCTAGGAACGGGAATTCGTAGTCGACCTCGATGACTTTTGCCGCCGAGGCGAGCGCAGCTTCAGCGCCTCCGTCCTTGCGCACGCTGATGCCCGGAGTGGAAGCCATTGCCGCCAGTTCCTGCATCATGACATCGGTTGATCGGGTTTCGGCTGCGCTGTCATCCCATTCTGCAGAAATCAGCTCGCGGGCCTTGATCGCCGGCCATGTCGATTTTGCGACAACCGCAACGCCTGCCGGAAGCGTGATCACATCCACCATGCCGGGAACGGCTTTTGCCTCTTCGGCATCAAAAGATTTCAGCTTGCCGCCAAACCGCGGAGAGCGGGCAACAACGGCAACCAGCATGTCGTCGCGCTGGAAATCCATCGTGTAGGTACCAGGTGCACCGACAGTCTTGTTGCGTGTGTCAACGCGCGGGAACGACTTGCCGATATAGACCCATTGATCCGGCGTCTTTAGCGTCGGCTCTGCTGGAACTTCCTGAGCAGCTGCAGCGCCGACAAGCTCGCCAAATGTCGCCGATTTGCCGGAAGCGTGCGAAACAACGCCGCCGGAGATGCTGATTTCGCCGGCCGGAACTTCCCAGTTCTTTGCGGCTGCAGCAATGATCATCGCCTTTGCGGCAGCGCCAGCCTGGCGATACTGCTGGAAGGAGTTGGCAATCGCGGTAGAGCCGCCCGTGCCTTGCACGCCGAACAGGAAGTTCTTGTAAACTTCCGGATTGGATGGCGCGAATTCTGTCGAAACCTGCTCGATGGAGGCGTCAAGTTCATCGGCCACCAGGGTGGCGAGGCCTGTGGCTGCGCCTTGGCCCTTGTCGAGGTGTTTGACGATGACAACAACGGAATTGTCGGGGCGAATGTGAACGAACGGCTGGACGAGTTCATCAGCGCCAGCTGCTTCGGCAATGTTCGGCAGTTTGGCGGCGATGATCAGGCCACCGACGGTCCCTGCCGACATCTTGAGGAAGGTTCGGCGGGACGGCTTGGCAGCTTCCAGCGGCTTTTGAAGAAGATGCAGCATGGGGTCAGCCCTCCATCTTGTCGGCGGCAAGGTGGATTGCCTTGCGAATACGGGCGTAGGTGGCGCAGCGGCAGACATTGCCGTCCATTGCGGCATCAATATCTTCGTCTGTCGGCTTGGGTGTTTCGGCAAGAAGTGCGGTTGCCGCGAGGATCTGGCCGGACTGGCAATAGCCACATTGGGGAACATCCAGTTCCTGCCAGGCCGCTTGCACAGCCTCTGCCGCCTTGCCGTTCACGCCTTCAATGGTCGTGATGTTTGCGCCTTCAAGGTCGCCGATAAATGTTTGGCAGGAGCGGATCGGTTCGCCGTCCTGATGAACCGTGCAGGCCCCGCAGGAGGCAATGCCGCAACCGAACTTTGTGCCGGTCATCTGCAGGTCGTCTCTGAGAACCCAGAGCAGCGGCGTATCCGGTTCTGCGTCGACGGTTCGGGTTTCGCCATTTATTTTCAAGGTAATGGACATTTTGTCCGTGCCTCCCTGGCTGGAAATCACTGGCTGGAGGGGTAAACTATACTGTGTAGTGTAATTGACGGGCGGGAGTGTGTAAACTCCCAAGTTTACATAGGGAGCGAAATTTGAGATGTAAGGGGGCGGCACAATCGGAAAGTGAAATGCAGGTAGCGGACCAGAAGAAAACCCAGATAATCGAGGCGGCAATCGCGGAATTCCAGGACCGGGGTTTCGTTGGCGCCAGCATGGACCGCATTTCAGAGCGCGCCAACGTTTCAAAGCGCACTGTCTACAATCACTTCGAGAACAAGGAATGCCTGTTTCAGGCCATTGCGGAAAGTCTCGTCGATCAGCTCAACGCTGCCCTTGAAATTCCTTATGACCCGAATCTGCCGATCCGTGACAGCCTGATCCGCCTCGGATGGGCGGAAGGTGAACTTCTGACCAACCCGTGTTTCATGCGCCTCATTCGCATGATCATGGGCGAGATCATCCGTGATCCGAAACTTGCCGCCGATCTGACCTCGAAGATGAACAAGTTGATCGTTTTTGAGGACTTCATGGCAAGGGCGACCCGCGAAGGCAAGCTCAAGGCTGACAATCCCAAGCGGGCTGGCGAACAGTTTCTCGGACTGATCAAGGCGCAAGCCTTCCTGCCGAACCTCTTTGCCGGAGCCGTGGTCTCCAAAGACGAGATGCAGACCATCATCGAGGAAAGCGCCGACATGATCATCGCACGGTATGGGATTTAATGTTTTGCGAGTTGTGAAGTGTTTTCGATAAATGAGCTGGATGCCAGCCAAACCTTGATACTGAAGCCCGATCCTTACAAAGCACGGCTTATCGTTTTTTTCGCTGTAGCTGCGGGCGCAGTAGCAGGTTTCATCTGTTCCAAGGCTTTTCTTCCCGGTTTGGAGGGATCGCTCCTTGTTCCCGCTCTTGTCTCTGCATTGGTTGCGGCTGGTGTATACTTCGGTTGGGCGCAACGATTTCTGATTGAGCAGATCATACTCTCGTCGACTGGTTTCACATATCGTCTGGGCGGCAAGGATGAGTTTTATTCTTGGAAGCAAGTGTCTCGCTTTACCCTTATTGAGTATTTTCGTCAGGACCGATACGGCAGACGAGCCGACATAGGGGCTGTGTACTTGGCCTTTCGCAAGGTGGACCAGACTGTTTCGGATGACGAGAGAGAGGACGAGACAAACGAATTTTCCTCTGATCGAGAGATCGCGATAGGGCAGTTCGTCGCGCAGCACAAATACAGTTCAAGAAATCCTGTCGAAGAGTTTGCTGCATCATCTGCAGAAACATTCGTCGAAATCGTAAATTTGTGGCGCGATACAGCATTGAAGCGGGAGCCCCGTTCAACGCCCTATGTTGTGGTTGAAGATAACGGAATTGCAGCAAAATGGTTCAGGCTCTATCGATGGGCCTTCGGTTAGGAGTACTCGACGTAGTTTGGGCACATTTTCCAGTCCTGAAATGTGGCAGCCCAACTATCATGAGGAATTTTTCTCCTCAAACCTCACTCCTGCACGGGTGTATCCCCTTGCGCCGCAGCGTTTACTGGCTAAATTGCGCAGGATTTTAGGTCGGAGCGGGGTGATCCTGCTCCAAACAGGCAGGCAAGTACGCATATGGCGCATGGTGAAATCAAGAAGGTCGTTCTGGCCTATTCCGGCGGTCTCGACACGTCCATCATTTTGAAGTGGCTGCAGACCGAATATGGCTGCGAAGTGGTGACCTTCACCGCGGATCTCGGACAGGGCGAAGAGCTGGAGCCGGCGCGCAAGAAGGCCGAGATGCTGGGCATCAAGGAAATCTACATTGATGACCTTCGCGAGGAATTCATCAAGGATTTCGTTTTCCCGATGTTCCGCGCCAATGCGGTCTATGAGGGCGTTTACCTGCTGGGCACGTCCATCGCCCGCCCGCTGATTTCCAAGCGCCTTATCGAGATCGCCGAGGAAACCGGTGCCGATGCCATTGCTCACGGCGCAACCGGTAAGGGCAATGACCAGGTGCGTTTCGAATTGTCCGCCTATGCGCTGAACCCGGACATCAAGGTGATTGCGCCGTGGCGTGACTGGACTTTCAAGTCCCGTACCGACCTCATCGATTTTGCCGAAAAACATCAGATTCCGGTTGCCAAGGACAAGCGCGGTGAGTCGCCGTTCTCCGTCGATGCGAACATGCTGCACTCGTCCTCTGAAGGTAAGGTTCTGGAAGACCCGAACGAGGAAGCGCCGGATTATGTGTTCCAGCGCACGGTCGATCCGACGACCGCACCGGACGTTGTCACCGAGATCGAGATCGGTTTTGAAAAGGGCGACATGGTCTCGCTCAATGGCGCAAAACTGTCTCCGGCCACGCTGTTTGCCAAGTTGAATGACCTTGGCCGCGACAATGGCATCGGGCGTCTTGATCTGGTTGAGAACCGGTTCGTTGGCATGAAGAGCCGCGGCATCTACGAAACGCCGGGTGGCACGATCCTTTTGACCGCGCACCGGGCGATGGAATCCATCACTGTTGACCGCGGTGCGGGTCACCTGAAGGACGAGTTGATGCCGCGCTATGCGGAACTTATCTACAACGGGTTCTGGTTCTCGCCGGAGCGCGAGATGCTGCAGGCCCTGATCGACAAGAGCCAGGAGTTTGTCACCGGTACGGTTCGCCTGAAGCTCTACAAGGGCAATGTCATGGTCGTTGGTCGTGCATCTCCCTATTCACTCTATGCGGAAGAACTGGTCACCTTCGAAGATGACCACGGTGCTTACGACCAGAAGGATGCGGCCGGCTTCATCAAGCTGAACGCCCTGCGCCTTCGCACCCTCGCCAAACGCGACCGGCTGGGCTGAGTGTCATGACACTGGCAGCTGAAATCGAGCGAGAGGTTTCAGCTGCCGGATTTCACCCGGTCGGGACGATTGTATCCGATAGGGATGAAGCCGGTTCTTCTGTCGTGAGGCATGACAATCCGTGCCAGCTGCTTCTCGTCGGAAGTCTGGGATCCGATTTCTGGACGGTATTCAGTGCCTCCACCGAAGCAGCCGACGGCCTGCCGGATGCCATGGACCGGTTTACCCGTCGGGTTCTTGGCGGGCTTGCCGAGACGTTCGGCGTGGAAGTTCTTTTTCCTTTCGACGGCCCTCCCTATTATCCGTTCCAGCGCTGGGCCAAGGCGTACGGTGGCTTCTCGCAAAGCCCGCTCGGCGTGTTGGCGCATGAAAGTTATGGTCCCTGGCTCGGATTGCGCGGCGCTTTTGTGCTTCCGGGAGTGGGAGAGGGCGAGCGTGAACCACACATTCTGGCCGATGGGCGATGTGGGAATGGACCATGTGGGGCATGTGTCGACAAACCCTGCCTGAATGTTTGTCCCGTCAACGCGATTTCCTCGTCGCAAGGTTATGACTACATGACCTGCAGGGCTTATTTGTCCAGGACGCAAGACGCGGCCTGTTGGCACGGATGTCTTGCCCGCAGGGCCTGCCCCTTTGGGCAAGAGCATGCTCATGTTTCCGAGCAGGCCCGGTTTCACATGATGAGCTTTGTTGGTTCCTGAACGGTACGGGACATGAGACTCAAAAAGTGGTTGTCACTGGTCTTGTTTGTCGGCGGGGTGATCGGCATCGGTGTCCTGATCGGAATGACGACGCCGCCCGGCGACTGGTATGCGGCCTTGCAAAAACCGCCATTGACGCCGCCAAACTGGTTGTTTCCTCCGGTTTGGACGGTGCTTTACCTGCTGATCGCCATCGCCGGATGGCAGGTTTGGCAGCAGCAAGGGCTCTCGTCGCTTTTTTCCATCTGGCTGTTGCAGATGGGGCTGAACTTTGCCTGGAGCCCGACCGTCTTTGCAGCCCATCAGCTCGGGATTGGGCTGGCGATCATGATGCTGCTCTTGACGTGCCTTGTGCTGTTTATCCAGCGCGCCTGGCGGAGCGAACGCTTGTCAGCCTTGTTCTTTGCGCCTTATGCCCTTTGGGGCGCTTTTGCCACCTATCTGAACGCGATGCTCTATGTGATCAATCGCTAGAAGACAGATGGATTACACAGAACGGGTCCGTATGGGCGCGCGGGAACTGTCTTCAAAATAGGTCAATACAATCAACACAAGGACAAATACGGGTACGAATGCGCTCAGGTAGTAGCTTGCTATCGGACTTTTTGACCAGAGGTAGGAAAGGACGATCGGCAGGGACCAAACAATTGCTGCTGCGATTTGGTATCTGATGGAAAAGCGTGAAATGCCCGCGGCAATTAGGAAAATCGCTGCGCAGATGTGAGGCCAATCGTACAGCATGAAGGAGGGGGCGGCGAGGATCGTCGTCAGCAACACCAACCCGATTGCTACATATTCATTTGCCTTCAACACATGAAGATAAACGGCAGCAAGGCTGAACAGGGCAGACAGTCCTGCAATCGCGAAGGCGACGTTGCCCGAGATTCCGAGCTTTCCGAGTGAACTGGAGACAGTCACCATCAGTGGGTAGTTCATGCCGATATGCTGCGAATGGACGCCGGAAACGGTCTCAAAGAATATTCGCCAACTGTCTGAACCAAACAGGAGAGCCGAGCAGAGGATCAGGACACCTGTTCCAATGGTGGCCACAGCGAAAGTCAGCCAGGATCTGTGAAGAAGCAAGAATACCGGGACCAGTAAGCCGTATTGCGGTTTCACCGTCGCAATGGCGAGCAAAACTCCTGACAAGACAGGAGAGTTTCGGTGGTTGAGCAATGCAAAAACCAGAAACAATGTAATGAATGGGGACAGCTGAAAATAGTAGATATTATAGAGCAGCGGCGGCCCCAAAACGAAGACCCAGAAAGCCAAAGGCCCTTGCTCAAGTTTCATGCACTGCACAATGAGGCACAGCGCCGCTACCGAGGCTATCAAGAACAATAGCTTTGCTACGCCATAAGGCAGCAAGGCCATTGGCGCAGCAAAAAGCTGAAAATGAGGAGGATTGAGGTAAAGCAGGGATTTTCGTTCTTCGCTGAAATTTGCGATGAACTTCTCTGCGTCATAGGCCTGAGAGGCTTCCCCGGCCAAGGCCATCTCTCCTGCTCGGTAAAAGGCAGCGAAATCGCCGACTTTTTCGTCGGCCAAGGTTGCTGGCAGCAGGTGCGCGTTCAGCCAATGTTCCTTAAGGGCATCTATTGTCACTACCGAGCTTACAATGGCAACAAAGAGCAGCAGTGCGCCCAAAAAGGCCGTAAATTCTTCAGTTCGCAGAAATTGGAGAGTTAATTGCCTTAAATGGAGAAAATCTTTGGTCAAGCTGTAACCTCAGCGTCATTCGTCAAAATTTGCGTTTAAGGCAATGCAGCATTTCGCCATTCTAGGTGGTTTGGTTATGTTTATTACTAATAGCAAATAACGAAGGGAATTCTAAAGTTCAACCACGTCATCGATGTCAGTGCAGGACTTGAGTGCGTCCTTTGCTGTCAGGCCATCGGCGACGGGGGCGTCTGGCCAGATTTCGGCAAGCGGAACAAGCACAAAGGCGCGTTCGGCCATGCGGGGATGGGGCAGGGTCAGGTCCGGCTCGTTTATTGCGGTGTCGCCATAGAGAAGAACATCGATATCGATCAGTCGCGGGCCCCAACGCTCTTCGCGAATGCGGCCCATCCTTTGTTCGGCCTCCAGGCAAACGGCCAGCAGGTTCTGTGGGGAAAGCGATGTCTCAATCAAAATGCAGGCGTTTCGAAAATCATCCTGTGGGATCGGGCCCCAGGGAGGGGTGCGGTAGTGTGATGATCGCGTTGTGACACGGATGTCATCCCGTTCCTCCAGCAAGGAAATGGCTGTTTCGAGCGCCGCTTTCGTGTCGCCCATGTTGGAACCGAGACCTAATGCGGCGCGTGTCCAATGCGAAGGGGAGGTTCCGGTTTCAGCCACGATTGTTCAATCCTGATCGATTTCGGCCGTTTCACGCCGGGTTGCAGCCAACATTCGAACCGCATCGGCATGCGGACACACATCGTGGACCCGCACCATCTCGGCGCCTTTCTGCAGCGCAATCAGGTGAACTGCAAGGGAACCGAACATCCGTTCATCCGTTTCCACATTCAAGACAGCTCCGATCATGCGTTTGCGCGAGGCACCTGCAAGAACGGGTAGCCCATGCTTCTTGAGCGTCTCGAACCGGTTCAGGATCTGGAAGTTCTGGTCAATTGTCTTGCCGAAGCCAAAACCCGGATCGAGCATTTGTTTGTCCCGGGGTATCCCGGCGCGGTCGGCCAGTTTCATCGACTGTTCGAACCACCGGTCGATATCTGAAAGGATGTCGATGCCAGGATCTGCAGCAAGCCGATTGTGCATCATGATGACATGGGCGCCGGTTTCAGCCGCAACCTCCGGCATGGCGGGGTCTTTCTGCAGACCCCAAACGTCATTGATGATGGTGGCTCCGGCTGCGCAGGCGCGCTTGGCAATCTCCGCCTTGTAGGTGTCGATGGAAACGGGGCGGCCCATGTCGCACACAGGCGCGAGAACCGGCTCAAGGCGAGCCCATTCATCTTCCACAGAAACAGGCGCCGAGCCCGGACGAGTGCTTTCCGCACCAATGTCCAGTATGTCGGCGCCTTCACCGATCATGCACCGCGCCTGTGCAAGGGCGTCTTCTACTGCATTGAAGCGTCCACCATCGGAAAAGGAGTCCGGTGTCACATTCAAAATGCCCATGACCTGCGGGCGTTCCATCTTGCCGAGATCGGGAAAGGCGTAGCTGGTCATGAAATCAACCTTCGTCATATCGATCAGCGGTTTCGCCCGTCGCCGTCGCAGGGTCAAGCCCACAAGCGACATGTGTCATCGAAAATTCCTAAAGCTGTCGTCTGACTGAGATCGAACTGACAAACAGATCGGGCATTGAATGCCGGTTGCCAAGGGATTTCCCCTTCCCCCAGCCATGGAGTGTTTCATGCCTTCTCCGGTATCCCGACGTTCTTTTTTGAAATCGTCCGCTGCGACCGGCCTTGTCCTTTCCGCCGGTCTTGCCATGCCTGCCCTGTCCCGCGCGTCCTCCCGACCTGTCATCACCCACGGACTGCAGTCGGGGGATGTCAATGCCAATTCGGGAATGATCTGGGCTCGTGCCGACCGCCCCTCCCGCATGCTTGTCGAGTTCGATACCAACGGATCCTTTGAAAACCCGACGCGCCTTGCGCCCCTGAACGCGCTGCCGGACAGCGATTTTGCGGCCAAGCGTTTGCTGGAGAACCTCCCGTCCGATCAGGACATTTTCTATCGGGTGGCCTTTACCGATCTTGGGGATGTCAATGCGATCTCCGAGCCGATGACCGGGCGGTTCCGTACCGCGCCGGGCTCACGTCGGTCGGTCAAGTTTGTCTGGTCCGGTGACACCGCGGGGCAGGGTTGGGGCATCGACAAGGCTCGAGGCGGCATGAAAACCTACGCCACGATGCAAAGGCACCAGCCTGACTTCTTCATTCATTCCGGCGATACGATCTATGCGGATGGCCCGATGAAGGAAACTGTCGAACTGAAGGATGGCACGATCTGGAAGAATGAGCTGATCGAGGAAAAGACCAAGGTCGCCGAGACGCTGGACGAGTATCGCGGCCAGTGGAAGTACAACCTGATGGATGACAATCTCCGGGCTTTCAATGCGGAAGTTCCGACCTTCTTCCAGTGGGATGACCATGAAGTCGTCAACAACTGGTCCGCTTCCAAGGATCTGACTGTGGACGATCGCTATAGCGAAAAGAATGTACAGCTTCTGGCTGCCCGTGCCGCTCGTGCTTTTCATGAGCTTACGCCGATCCGCTACACACCGTCCGAGCCGGGCCGGGTCTATCGCAAGATTGCTTATGGCCCGATGTTGGATGTGTTCTTCCTTGATCTTCGCTCCTATCGTGGTCCGAACGGGGCTTCGCTGGAAGAGGACATGAACCCCGCCTCACGTGTTCTCGGCGAACAACAGGTCGCCTGGCTGAAGCGGGAACTCGCCAGCTCCAACGCCACCTGGAAAGTGATCGCATCCGACATGCCGCTCGGCTTGATCGTGTGGGACAACTGGAAGGAAAAGGCGGGTGCAGAAGCCATTGCCAATGGCGACCATGGCGCGCCAAAGGGCCGTGAACTGGAGTTCGCAGATCTGCTCCGATACATCAATGTTGCGGACATCGACAACATCGTCTTTCTGACGGCGGATGTACATTATACGGCAGCGCATTATTACAATCCGGACAAGGCCCAGTTTCAGGACTTCAAGCCGTTCTGGGAGTTTGTGTCGGGGCCTATCCATGCAGGCACCTTTGGGCCGAACGATCTCGACATGACCTTTGGCCCGGAAGTCAGATATGTGAAGGCACCGACCGCCGAGCAGGGAGCCAATTTGCCGCCGTCGATGGGGCTGCAGTTCTTTGGTATTGTCGAGATTGATGGGGCAACGGAACAGTTTACCGTCCGCCTGATGGATCGGGATGACGTGGAGCTCTATTCGGTCACACTGGATCCGGTTCGCAAAGCCTAGGCTTTGCAACCTGTAGCCGAAGTTTGAATCGATGAAGAAAGGGCCGGGTTTCCGGCTCTTTCGCGTTAGGGCCTTACTCTGCCCTTCCGGCGTCATCGGACCTGTTTGGTCTCAGCAACACCCACAGCAACACACCGGTTACCGGCATGGCGGCGATGATGGTGCCCATCCCGAGTACGGGATTTCCAAGTGCGGCCACCAGCAGGCTGCCTACTATGCCGCCGCCGAATTGCAGGAAGCCCATGACCGAGGAGGCGGCCCCTGCAATATGCGGGAAATCCTGCATGGCGCTCGTCAGGCTGGAGGGCAGGATGAAGGCCAGGGAGAATGCAAACAGCATCACGGGCGCCATGACTGTTACCAGCGATGGCGTCAGGAGCAGCATCGACACACACATGGCTGCAGAGGAGAGGCACAGTCCGATCATGCCCGGGATGAGCAATTCACTGGCTTCCCGGCTCTTCATCAGGCGTCCTGTTATGACCGTGCCTGTAATGAAGGAGCCGGACTGCAACATCATGGTCATGCCAAAGGCGGTCGGTGTCAGGCCGACTTCGTAGATCAGGACGAAGGGCAGAGCCGAACTCAAGGCATAGAGGTTGCCGAGACTGAAGCCCACCAGCAGGCTCGGCCGCATGAAAGCCGGTGTCCTCAGCAGACTGAGGTAATTCTTCGCCAGTCTTGCAGGGTTCAGGTGAGCGAGACCTGTGTGTGAATTCGTTTCGCGTTGGAAGAAAAGCACGGCCAGCAAGAGGCCAAGCCCGTAGACGATCATGCACCAGAAAACCTCTCTCCAGCCGAAGGCTTCCAGAACGATCCCGCCGATGGTGGGGGAAATCGCAGGGCCGAGTGCGAGCATCATGGCGATTGTGTTCATGATCCGGGCGGAGGTCTGTCCGGTGAATTGATCCCTGACCATGGCTCGCGACACGGCAACGCCGACTGCCGAGCCAATGCCTTGAAGGGTTCTGGCAATCAGCATCCAGGTGATGTCGGGAGCATAAGTCGCGAGAACCGCGGAGCCCAGATAGAGCCCCAGAAAAGCAAGCGTTACCGGCTTTCGCCCAAATGCGTCCGTCAATGGGCCAACGATCAGCTGCGTGACTGCAAACCCCAGGAAGTAGGACGTCAGGGTTAGCTTGATCATGGAGTCGGTCGTTGAAAACACCTCGGCCAGAGTCGGCATGGAGGGTGTGTAGAGCGCCATCGAAATGGGGCCAATAGCAACAAGCCCGGCTCCGAGAAGGGCTGTCCGTCTTTCGCTCATGACGGATGCGGCGTTGGTCATACGTCAGGATCCTGGCGAAAGAGCTGCGGCGGGAAGAAATCGATGTGTATACGCGGTCCTTGTAGGGGGTGGAGCCGTAGCGGCACAAGCTGGAAAATAGGCTGACAGGCCACTCTTCTATCATCGGAAAGCAATTCGCAGGGCATGTACGTACTACGTAAAGTACACCCGGCATCAACCCGCATATCAATTGCCACTGAATAGTTTCATAGTTTGTTTACGAATTCAGAAGTCCGACAGGGGGTTCAGGTGACTTTCATTCACAATAAGGCGCATGCGTGCGGCAAGAAACACAATGCTGGTCAGGCAGGAAATGCAGCCCAGTTCCAGAATGCGCTGCAAGGCGGCAACAACGGCCGGGCCGCTGCAGGTCGCAACGCTGCGCTCGCAGGTGCTGGCGCTCCGGTTAACAATGGTGCTCAGGTCAACAACGGCGGACAGGTGAACAACGCCGGCCCGAACCCGAACACAAATGCTGGACTGAACCAGCTGGCCAACATCATCAACCAGGCAACAGGCG
The DNA here is from genome assembly GCF_008711325.1 of Roseibium sediminis. Taxonomy (GTDB): domain Bacteria; phylum Pseudomonadota; class Alphaproteobacteria; order Rhizobiales; family Stappiaceae; genus Roseibium; species Roseibium sediminis. The sequence continues at coordinate 95,722 of NZ_VXDB01000007.1, read as the reverse complement.
GCAAGATCAAGCTCGTTCAGGCTGGTGGTATCGATACACGTGAAGCCGGAAGCCGCATCTACGTTCAGAACGGCAAGATCCAGAGCGTTCAGATCATGGGAAATCCGGGCCTCTCACAGGCTCTGACCCAGAAGCTGCAGGGCGCGACCATTTATGACGGCAACAACATCCCGCAGGATGATACGCCGCTTGGCATGGTCCACAATGCAGGCTTTGGCAACTATGGTGCTGTCGGCGTAGTCGGAAACAACGCAAATGGCGGTGGCTGGGGCAAGCCGGTTCCGCTTCCGGGCAAGCCGACTGTCTGCCCGATGCCGCGTCCGATGCCAATGCCCATGCCGAATGCTGGTGGTGGCATGCAGATGGGCGGCGCAGGTAATGGCGCGCATGTTCATGCAAACGGCGGTGCTCATGTCCATGCCAATGGCGGTGCGCATGTCCACGCTGGTGGCGGCGTACAGGGTGCTGGCCAGGTTCAGGGCGGGGCTCAGGTGCAGGCTGGCTACAACGTTCAGGCCCAGCACGCTCAGCATGGCAAGCAGGACAACGGTAACGTTGGCGGCCTCCTCGGTGGCATTCTCGGCCTGAAAGCCGGTCTTCTTGGCGGTGTTGCAAACCTCTTCTCCAAGAACAACGGCCTCCTTGGCGCAATCGGCGGCATTGCTGCTCCGGTTCTCGGCATCTTCTCCAAGCTGGTTGGCCATGACGGCGCTCACAAGGCAGCTATGAACGGGGATCTTGGTGGCTGGTTGGTCAACACCTTTGACCATACTAGTCATTCCCACGCATTGGGTGGAAATGCAGGCCAGGGCAATGATGGTCTTCTGGGTGGTCTTCTTGGGATCACCAACATTGCCGGTACACTTGGTCAGGAAGCGGGCTATATGGTCGGTCTCGACAAGGTGTTCGGTGACGCGGCCAAGTACGATGCCGAAAACGGCACAAACTACGCTGCCGGTGGTGGTGAGCCGAAGCACTGGTTCTGATCGAGCCCTGCTCACTGATTGCTAAATGAAAGGCGATGCCGACCAAGGTTGGCAGCGTCTTTTTTGCGTCAATCGGGCTTCAGGTGCCCGAAAACCGGATTTGCGTTGCATATTCGGCGCAACTGTCAGGTTTGCCGCGTTGCACAAGGCTGACGTTACCGGTATACAGTGCGCAAAATCGCCAGCTTTGGCAGCAATCCGGACAATCTAGATCCAGGGCTTTCCCTTCTCTGATACCAGACGAGGGCAGGTCTTGCGGAGCCACTACATGAATTTGCGTAACATCGCCATCATCGCGCACGTCGACCATGGCAAGACAACCCTGATCGACGTTCTGCTCAAGAAATCGGGCGCCTTCCGCGAAAACCAGCGGACAGAAGAGCGCATGATGGACTCCAACGACATCGAGCGTGAGCGCGGCATCACCATTCTTGCCAAGGTCACCTCGCTTGAGTGGAAGAACACGCGCATCAACATCGTGGACACACCGGGCCACGCCGACTTCGGCGGCGAGGTGGAGCGTATCCTGCACATGGTCGACGGCGTGATCCTTCTGGTGGACGCTGCCGAAGGCCCGATGCCGCAGACCAAGTTCGTGCTGGGCAAGGCCCTGAAGCTGGGTCTCAAGCCGATCGTCGCCATCAACAAGATCGACAAGCCGGAACAGCGCGCCGACGAAGTTCTGGACGAAGTGTTCGACCTTTTCGCCTCGCTTGACGCCAATGAAGACCAGCTCGACTTCCCGGTTCTCTACGGTTCTGCCAAGCAGGAGTGGATGGCGCTGGAGCCGGAAGGTCCGAAGGACAGCATGGATGCGCTGTTCGACATGGTGCTGGACAAGATCAGCCCGCCGCAGTCCGAGCCGGGCTCGTTCAAGCTGCTGGCCACAACCATCCAGTCCGACCCGTTCCTGGGCCGCATCCTGACCGGCCGCATTGTCTCCGGCACGGCTGTCCCGAACATGGCCGTCAAGGCCTTGTCGCGCGACGGCAAGCAGATCGAGGCAGGACGCATTTCCAAGGTTCTCGCTTTCCGCGGTCTTGAGCGTCAGCCGATCGAGCAGGGCGAAGCAGGCGACATCGTTTCCATCGCCGGTCTGACCAAGGCAACCGTTGCCGACACGATCTGCGCACCGGATGTTGCGGAAGCCCTGCAGGCGCAGCCGATCGATCCGCCGACGCTGTCCATGACTTTCCGCGTCAATGACAGCCCGCTGGCTGGCACGGAAGGGTCCAAGGTTCAGTCCCGCGTCATTCGCGAGCGGCTGATGAAGGAAGCTGAAGGCAACGTTGCGCTGAAAGTGGAAGACACGGACGAGCCGGATGCGTTCATCGTGTCGGGTCGCGGTGAATTGCTGCTGGCCATCCTGATCGAGAACATGCGCCGCGAAGGCTTTGAACTTGGTGTTGGCCGTCCGCGCGTCGTGTATCAGTTCGATCAGGACGGCAAGCGTCTTGAGCCGATCGAGGAAGTCATCATCGACGTTGATGAAGAATATTCCGGTGCGGTCGTGCAGAAGCTGCAGGAGCGCAAGGCCGACCTTCTGGAAATGAAACCGTCCGGCGGCGGGCGTACACGTCTCGTGTTCCACGCCCCGACCCGTGGCCTCATCGGTTATCAGGCCGAGCTCATGTCCGATACGCGCGGCTCGGCGATCTTCAACCGCCTGTTCCACGCCTATGAGCCGTACAAGGGCCCGATCCAGGGGCGTCACACCGGGGTTCTCCTGTCCAACGGGTCTGGCGAGGCCGTTGCCTACGCGCTGTTCAACCTGGAAGACCGTGGCCCGATGATGATCGATCCGGGCACGAAGGTGTATCCGGGCATGATCATCGGCGAGCACACCCGTGGCAACGATCTGGAAGTGAACGTCCTGAAGGGCAAGCAGCTGACCAACGTGCGTGCCGCGGGCAAGGACGATGCGGTCAAGCTCACCACGCCAATCCGCCTCACGCTGGAAGCAGCTCTTTCCTACATTTCGGATGATGAGCTGGTGGAAGTCACCCCAAGCTCCATCCGCCTGCGCAAGGCCGAGCTCGACCCGCATGAGCGCAAGCGTGCCGAACGCGCTGCAAAGAAGGAAAGTGCCGCCTAAGCGTTGGCTTTCCAGAGCTTGGAAATTGAAAAACCCGGGTCATTGGCCCGGGTTTTTTGCTGTCTATGTTTTCGAGGAGACGCACGCCCGGCTTCCGTTGGTGTGGAGCCATCTCGGTATGGATCCCCGATCAAGTCGGGGATGACGGTGTGAGAGTGCGCCTTGCTCTGCAGGTCATGCCATGACTTGATCATGGCATCCATTCCGTTCTTTTTCAGCGCCCGCTCAACGGCGCGGGTGCATCACGGTATGGATCACCAGATCAAGTCTGGTGATGACGACCGATAGCGCTGTTCATCTTGCAGAAGATGGCGGTGATGTGCGGTGACGAGCCGAACTCGCGTGGAGACCTGTTGATCTCTCGTCCTGCACCCGACTCCCAATCGTTAAATTTGTGCAAAGATATGTTAACCTTTGTTTGTAAATCTTGGGTTGTGGGTGCCAGAAGGCTCCCCGCAGCTGACTGAAACCGGCCAGGAGGCCACAATGCCATCGACAGTTGAACGGCCACCTGCGGCCAATGTCGTTGGGCACGCTACCGAATACCCGTCCGACCGCGAGCGGCGCGAACGGGAGCACAAAGATCGGCATGGTATTGAGTCCTCGGTGCAGCGCCCAGACGACCAGCCAGACGACAGGATTGAGGAGCAAGATACTCCCGCTGTCGTGATCGAACCTCATCACCTTCGAGACCATACGCTTGACGGCGTGGCGGCCTACAGGGCCACTGCCAAGACGCTCCTTGTGCCGGGTTACACGCCGGGCGAGCGCCATCCGCTCTATCAGGAGCCGGGGCGGACCAGTGCGGAAACCGTCCGTCATGCCTATGAGGACCACAAGGATGATGAAGATCACCACGCGGTCAATGTTGCGACCTGACACAATCTGCAATTGACGAAAGTCCCCAAGCGTAGGAAAACCTGCGCCAATTCGCGGTGCAGCATCTTGTCGACTGCGTCTTGTCTACCTATACGGGGTAGTACGTATATCCGAATGGGTGCGCAGGTGGCTTGAAACGTGCTGTGCTGCCCTTCCAGACGTTACAGGGGACGATCCGAATGCTGGACACCATCATCGGCCTTGCCGGCGATAACCTTCTCTCGCCCATTATCCTGTTCTTCGTTCTGGGGCTTGTCGCGGCCTTCCTGCGATCGGATCTCTCCATTCCCGAGGCGGTGGCCAAGGGCATGTCGATCTATCTGCTCTTTGCCATCGGATATAAGGGCGGGGTGAGCGTCAGCGATCACGGCATTGACCAGAGCCTTTTGACAACGCTGGCGGCGGGCATCGTGCTGTCCTTCATGATCCCGATTGTCGCCTTCGGCCTGCTTCAGGTCATGACCAATCTCAGCCGCACGGATGCAGCTGCCGTTGCCGGCCATTATGGTTCGATCTCGATTGTCACCTTCGTTGCCGCGACTTCGGTGTTGCAGAGCCAGGGGATTGCGAGCGAGGGCTATATGGTGGCCATTGCCGCCGCGATGGAGGCTCCGGCGATCCTGTCGGCCCTGTGGCTGGTGTCGCGCGGGGCAAAGCCGACGGAAGAGGAGGCTCAGGAGCGGGAAGGTCTGCTGCGGGAGATCCTGTTGAATGGCTCCATCGTTCTGCTGGTTGGCTCGTTCCTGATCGGTTTCATCACGGGCAAGGACGGATTGGCGGAAATCGAGAGCTTTATCATCTCGCCGTTCAAGGGGGTGCTTTGCCTGTTCCTGCTTGATATGGGGCTGGTGGCCGGGCGCGGGCTGCGCAACAGCCGCGGTGTTCTGACAGTTGGCCTGATTTCCTTCGGGGTCTTGATGCCGGTCATCGGCAGCATCTTCGGGCTTCTTGTCTCAATGTTGATTGGTCTGTCATTGGGTGGGACCGTGTTGATGATGACGCTCTCGGCCTCTGCCTCCTACATTGCGGTGCCCGCGGCCATGCGTGTGGCCTTGCCCGAGGCGAACCCTTCCATATATCTAACCATGTCCCTTGGCGTCACATTCCCCTTCAACCTGACGCTTGGCATACCGCTTTATCTGACGCTCGCAACGCTGGTCGGGAATTGATCTCATGGAAACGAACAAGGCAAAACGGGTTGAGATCATCATCGAAGCCCCGATGGAGGAGCGCCTGACCGGAGCTCTGGAGGCGGCGGGTGTGACCGGCTTTACGGTTCTCCCGGTTCTGGGCGGCAGCGGCCGCTCGGGTCGCTGGAGCCGCGAAGGACAGGTTTCGCGCGCAGGCGGCATGGTCGCCGTCATCTGCATCATTCGCGAAGAGCGGCTCGACACGCTGCTGGAAGCGGCCTTCAAGGTGGTGAAGCGGCATATCGGCGTGGTCACAGTAACCGACTGTGAAGTGCTGCGCGCGGAGCGTTTCTGACGCTTGGGATGGCGCGTAGAGGTACCTGTACGTAATCTTACGTATCTATGCGGCAGGTGCGGCAATCTCCTATAGGTTCTGTCGGAATTTACAATGTCCGGACGTACAGGAGATGCGCGGTTTGACTTTTCCTCACGCACTGCTCGATGGCTATGGCCGCTATCTGCAAAAAGGGTTTGCCCGTCACAAGGAAACCCATGAGCATCTGGCGATCTATGGTCAGAAGCCGGACGTGATGGTGATCTCTTGCTGCGACAGTCGGGTGACGCCGGAAGGCATCTTCAATGTCGGGCCGGGCGAGTTGTTCGTGCTGCGAAACGTCGCCAATCTGGTGCCGCCGTTTGAAACGGATGCCGGGCATCACGGCACCAGTGCCGCAATCGAATATGCCGTCACAGCGCTGAATGTGAAGCATGTGGTTGTTATGGGCCATGCCAAATGCGGTGGGGTTCATGCGTTTCGCGAAAATGCCAATGCTCCGACCCTCAAGGGCGACTTCATCGGGCGCTGGCTGAAGCTTCTGGAACCGGCGGCGATTTCTCTGGCTTGCATGCCGGTGGACCGGATCGACGATCCGCAGCTGGCCATGGAATATGCCGGGGTGCGGCAGTCTCTGAAGAACCTTCTGACCTTCCCGTTTGTGGAGCAGGCCGTTGCGGACGGGGTGCTGGACCTGCACGGTGCGTGGTTTGATATCGGTTCGGGTGAACTGCGCGTGATGGACCCGGAAACGGAAGCCTTCGGAGAAGCGCAGCCCGAAGTGCTGAAAGCGGCCGAATAAATCCGCTGGAGTATCGGGCGTTGTGTTAGAAACGCCCGCTGATCAAGCCATCCGACAGGAGTTTGCCGATGGATCCGGTGCTGTATCAGAAACTTGCCGTCTACAATCTCTGGATGACCGAGAAGGCCTATCTTGCGACTGACAAGATGAGTGATGCCGAGCGCAAGGAAGATCGTGGCGCGTTCTTCAAGTCGGTTCACTCCACGCTGAACCACATCCTGTTTGCGGACCGGGCCTGGATACGACGCTTCACCGGCACACCCTACGAAATCAAGGGCATGGGCGTTGATCTTTTCGATGACTACGAAGAGCTCAAGGCCGCGCATCTTGCCATGTGTCAGGACATCATTGCCTTTGCAAACGGCCTGACATCCGAGTGGCTTCTGGCCGACCTGACCTGGACGAGCATCGACGGCACGAAGACGAACACGCGGCCGCAATGGCTGCTGCTCAGTCACCTCTTCAATCACCAGACACATCACCGCGGTCAGCTTTCCACACTGCTGTCCCAGGCGGGTATCGATATCGGTGTAACGGATTTGCCGTGGATGCCGGATGCGGTTGCGGACGTCGGGTAAGGCGCTGGATTTCCTGCGAAAAGAGGCGTAAGGAGAGACACCCCTCCGGCAAGATCTTGCGACCTCAGACGCAGGTCTTGCCTGTCTCCGATCTGAACGGTCTCACATCTTGCCTGAATTCGATCTCGCCTTTCACCTTCTGGCGTTTCTCTTTGTCGTGGCCTTTGTTGCCGGGTTTGTCGACTCCATTGCCGGCGGCGGCGGACTGATTGCCATTCCGGCGCTCTTGATGACCGGCCTGCCACCACTCGACGTGCTTGGAACGTCCAAGCTGCAGGCCCTGTTCGGGTCCGGGTCCGCGACGATTGCCTATGCGCGAAAGGGACATGTGGACCTGAGGATGATCTGGCCGATGGCGCTGGTCTCCTTTGTGGGCGCCGTGCTCGGGGCGATGGTGGCAACGTATCTGCCCATCGAGATCCTGCGCGGGGGGCTGCCGATTATCCTGATTGCCATCGCGATCTATTTTGCCCTGAAGCCGGATATCGGCAGCATCGAGCGCCACCCGCGTATCAGCCTCTTTGTCTTCTCGCTGACGGCGGTTCCGCTGATCGGTCTTTATGATGGTCTGTTTGGACCCGGCACCGGGTCCTTTTTCATGTTCGCCTTTGTCAGTCTCGCCGGGTTCGGCATCCTGAAAGCAACGGCGCATACGAAGGTTCTCAATTTTGCGTCCAACCTTGGAGGCTTCGCCGTCTTCTTCATCAATGGGGCGGTTCTCTGGAAGATTGGCCTCTTGATGGGTCTGGCCCAGTTCATCGGCGCGCAGGTTGGCTCGCGCGTTGCCATGAAGAACGGCTCCAGGGTCATCCGCCCGCTTCTGGTGCTCTCCTGCATTGCCATGGCAACCAAGCTTATTCTGGAAGCAGATTTTCCGCTGCGGGTGTGGCTGGGACTTTGAACGGCCTTCTCAGGTCGTAAAGAGCAGCGCACAGCCGCAGACGACAAGGGCAGCTCCGGCCCATGCACCGAGCGCGGGCATTTCGCCGGTGCGCCACCACAGGAGCGGGAGCAGGATTACCGGTGTTGTTGCTGACAGCGTTGCGATGATGCCGACTTCGCCGCCCGAAAGCGCAAAGAGCACCAAGGTCATCCCAAGCCCCATGCCCAAAAGGCCTGAAAAGGCTACGATGCCGGCGATTTTCAGGGTTACGGGTCCGGCAGGTTTCAAGCGCTTGAACGGCAACAGCATCATGAGCGACAGGCAAAGCGCGGCTATGCCAACGCGGATTGTGGATGCCGCGACAGGGTCCACGCCGGTTGCCATCACCGGACGCGCAATGAGCGAGCCGACGGACTGCGACAGCGCCGCCAGCAGGCCAAGACAGATGCCCACCCAGAGCGGTCCTCGAATTTCCTCCCACTTGTGAAGCTGTGACTTGCGCTTGCCGAAGCGAATGGCGAGCAGCACGCCCAGAAAGGTGAGGGCAATGCCAAGCAGCTGCCATGGTCCGAGACGTTCGCCAAGAAACAGAAAGCCGAGAATGGCAGACATCGGCGCATTCAGCGAAAACACCATGGCCGTCCGGCGTGGGCCGAGGCGGTTGAGTGTCAGGAACAGGGCGGTGTCGCCCATGTAAATGCCGATGAAGCCGGACGCGGCAAGAAGGAGGGCGGATGTTTCGTTAATCGAGCCCCAGCCCGTTGTGACGGCGACATAGGCAGTCAACATCACGAAGACCAGCGCCATGCGCAGCCGGTTGAAGGCAATTGCCCCGAGAGCCTGCGATGGTCCGGCGGAAATGATGCCGGTCAGTGCCCAGCAGGTGGCAGCGGCAAGAGCCGCGAGCTCGTAGACCAACATGAGCCTGTCCCCTCCCGGACATTGTCATCAAGGGCTGTTGTCGAGTGCGTTGAGGCCGCATAGTCACACGCAAAATGCGGGTGAGGTCGGCAAATGGAAAGGGCTGTAGACGGGTTCACGTCCGGCAGACTTGCCGGATCATGTGGACCAAAGGACAGGAAAATCAATAAGAAAGGCACCACGCGCTGAAAAATCAGGCGCGTGGTGCGAGATCGTCAGATCAGGCAGCCTGTGCCTTCGGCTTGATCAGGCCACGGTTGACCAGAACCTCGGCGATCTGAACGGCGTTAAGCGCTGCGCCCTTGCGCAGGTTGTCGGAAACAACCCACATGTTGAGGCCGTTTTCGACCGTCGCATCTTCGCGGATACGGGAGATGTAGGTCGCGTCTTCGCCAGCGCTCTCGTAAGGCGTGATATAGCCGCCGTCTTCATGCTTGTCGATGACAAGGCAACCCGGAGCCTCGCGCAGGATGTCGCGCGCCTGGTCTGCAGTGATCGGGTTTTCGAACTCGATGTTGACGCTTTCGGAGTGGCCGACAAAGACCGGAACACGCACGGCGGTGCAGGTGACCTTGATCTTCGGGTCGAGCATCTTCTTGGTCTCGGCAAGAACCTTCCACTCTTCCTTCGTGTAGCCGTCTTCCATGAAGCTGTCGATATGCGGAATGACGTTGAAGGCGATCCGCTTGGTGAACTTCTGCGGTTCGATCGGATCGTTCACGAAGACGGCGCGGGTCTGGTTGAACAGTTCTTCCATCGCATCCTTGCCACCGCCGGAAACGGACTGGTAGGTGGAAACGACAACGCGCTTGATCTTGGCGACATCATGGAGCGGCTTCAGGGCCACAACCAGCTGCGCAGTGGAGCAATTCGGGTTGGCGATGATGTTCTTCTTGGAGAAGCCGGCAACCGCATCCGCGTTCACTTCCGGAACGATCAACGGCACGTCAGAGTCGTAACGCCACGCAGAGGAGTTGTCGATGACAACGCACCCCTTGGCACCGATCTTCGGGGACCATTCCTTGGAGACAGCACCACCGGCAGACATGAGGCAGATGTCGGTGTCGGAGAAATCATAGTTCTCCATAGCCTTTACCTTCAGCGTCTTGTCGCCGAAGGAAACTTCGGTGCCCTGGGAGCGGCGGGAAGCCAGTGCCACGACCTCATCTGCCGGAAAACCGCGTTCAGCCAGAATATCGAGCATTTCGCGCCCGACATTTCCCGTCGCGCCGGCAATTGCAATCTTGTAACCCATTTCGTCTGATCCTCGTCCGTCTCCCCGCTCCGCCCGCTGCTGTATTGAATGCGCAGCCGGGCCTCTCGGCACCCCCCATCCCCGGGGAGTGCGGGACGAGCGGTACCGTCAAGCGGTGGTCTTGGTGGTTTTCGTGAAGCGTTTGGTCGAAGTGACCTTGCGAGTGCGCGCACGGGTGCTCACCGGCGCAAAGGTTGCGCTGCGGATGGCCATTTTCATGACGGTCAGGATGTCTGCACCGAGCCGGTTCATGGTGTGTCGCATTCTTCAGAAACTGTAAGACGGCGTCTTTTTGCGCGGAAATGGCCGGAAGTCAACACGCAATAAGTACTTAACGCCTTGAGCTTTCGTCGCCCCTCGTGAATTTTGGCTCAACCGGTTCAGCTGGCAAAGAGTTTGCCGGGGCAGGCCTCGCGGGTTGAAAGACCGGCAAGGCGGCGCATGTGCCATGCAAGCGCAAGATTTGAACTCAGCACAGGCTTGCCGATCCGCGCCTCACAGGCCGGAATGACAGATAAAGTCCGCAGGTTCGTACAGGAGGCAAAAACCGCTTCTACCTCATCGGACGCCCCGATTTGGCAGACGGCTTCCTCGACCGAATGAAGGGCAATGCGCGCGACTACCGCTTCCTCTGCCTGTTCGAATGAACCAACCATTGGCGTCTCGATGCCGTTTTCCGCCAGAAGGGCGCACAATGCATCCGAGACCTCTGCAACATACGGAGAGACAAGGCCGATACGCCTGACACCCAGATGATGGCAGGCGGCAATGATCGCTTCTGCCGGATTGGTCACCTTGGCTGAGGGAAAGGCCTTTTGAATTTGCCGCTCCACTTCCCGGCTGCCTATGACGGTGGCGCCGGATGTGCAGGCATAGGCGATCACGTCCATCGGACGTTCGGCGGGAAAGAGAGCTGACGTTTCGGCCAGCCGTTCTTTCATCTGGAGAAGGGTTTCAGGCGTGACTTCCGGTGCGCTTTCGATACGGGCATGGAACAGGGTGACGCCGTCATCCCGAAACAGGGGAGCAAGTTCCCGCTCGATGGTCTCGTCTGCCTTCAGCACGATCAGGCCGAGCGCGGCTTTCGCCGAGGATCCGTCGTCACAGTCGAATGCCAGTTTCATTGTCCTGCTCCTTCACGGATGCGCCGGTTTCGCTCGCTTTTGTCAGATCACGGGTATCTCTGAATGGACCGGCGTGCTGAGAAACTCGGCTTCGCCGTCGCGAATGACAATGTTTTCCTCATGCACCATCATCTTGCCGTTGGCGAGTTGAATGCTGGGTTCGAGCGTGAGCACCATACGCTCCTGCAAGACCGTTGTATCAAAACCGGTTATTGAGGGCGTCTCGGTGAGTTGCATGCCAAGACCATGGCCCATGCGCCCGACATCCCCATCGCTCTGGCCGAGCACGTCCGCCATCGTGGTGAAGAGATCAGCGCAGGTCTTTCCCGGTCTTGCAATCGCTGCAGCTTCGAGAACGGCAGCCACCAGTTTTCGATGGGCCTGACGAACCTCTTCTGTTGCCGGGCCAATCGCGAAATTGCGATCGAAGTCGCAGAAATATCCGTTTTTCGTCGCGCCTGTATCGAGCATCAGAACGTCGCCGCGTTCCAGCGGACGGCAGGTCGGAGGCGAGATCACATCCTCATAGCCCCCCCTCCCGGCGCCTCCAACGAGATAGGGCACATCATCAGCCCCGCGCCGTAGCAGCTCGATCTTGAAGGTGCGGAAGACATCTGACAGGGACTGGCCTGCATGAAAGAGGTTCGGCGCATTTTGAAAGCTTCGCGAGGCAATGCCGCAGATTTCCTTCAAGGTTGCAATCTCCGCCTCTGACTTGATGTGGCGGAGTGCCTGAACAAGCTGGGTCGCGTTGACGAACTCGACATGTGGCAGGCCAGAGCGAAGGTTCTCGAAGTCGGCGAGCGGCATGCGCAACGTGCTTTCGCGTCCCATCGGCATGCCGATCCGAGCGTATCCGGCCAGCACGTCTCGAAGCAGCGAGATGCCTTCGTCTTCCGGGTGGGGAGCGCTGAAGGTGCGGATGTCGTCCAGCCAGGTCGATGCCATCAAATGCGCGCCGATGGTCGGAATGACGGCGATCGGCTTCCCCTTTGCGGGGACGATCAGGAACCATGGCCGGGCCGGGCTTTGCCAGAACAGGGTTCTAAAGCCCGAGAAATAGCGAACTTCCGCCTCTGTGGTGAACAAAAGCGCGTCCAGCCCTTCAGCGGCCATTGCCTTTTGCGCCCGTTCGGTTCTGGCAGAGAACTCGGCTTCCGGGAAATCAGGCTCAACCATCTTCAGGACCTTCGGACAGGTAACACAGGATACGGGATGTGGGGGCTAACCCGACATCGCTGGAGACGGCGGCGAGACACTTCAGACCGGCAATTCCGGCTCCTCCGGATGGCGTGGTCGCCAGTTCTTTGCCCGCAAGCCAATCGACGCAGCCTGCAGCATCGGCGTCGGTTATCGTCACGAACCAGTCCGCTTCTCTTGCCAGCAGTTTCAGCGCCAGATGTGAGGGTTCCTTGCAGTCCAGCCGACCCATATTGGAAACTGGCCCTGTTGTCGTGACAGGCCCACCGGCCTCTATGCTGGCCTGAAGCGCAGGTGCTGCCTCCGGCTCTATGACGATGATGGTGACATCATCCCCCCATTTTGCCCGCGCGCTGATTGCTCCGGCGGCGGCAAGCCCCCCGACACCGGCCTGCAGGAAGACATGGGTAGGCGCTTGCGGGATCTGGTTTGCGATTTCCTCGCCCATCACCAGATATCCCTCCATCACCGCTTTGCCCGCTGCGGTTTGGCCAAGCCACGTGCCGTCGGGAAGGAAATGCCAGCTGTTGTCTACAGACATCTTTTCTGCGGCGGCAATGCTGTCCTCGTAAGTGGCTCCGGCTCGCACAACGTCGGCGCCTTTTGCTCGCAGGCGTTCCGCGAAGGCCTCCGGCACCGTTTCGGCAATGAAGACGACGGCCTTGGCGCCGAAGACAGGTGCGCCTGCAGCAAGGGAGAGGCCGTGATTTCCGGCACTAGCACAGGCAAATGTCTGGCCGATCAGTGCGCTCTCATGGGTTTTCGCCCTGCCGTCGCGCACACGGGCGTCCGCTTCCCGGGCAATCGCATAGGCCGCGCCAAGCGCCTTGAAGCTGCCAAGCCCCATGCGAGCGCGTTCGTCCTTGATGTGAAGCGTTGCAACACCGAGCTCGCCTGCAATGTCAGGGCGTTCGACCAATGGCGTTGTCATTGTCCGAGGGCAAGCCGCAAACAGTGTGAATGCAGAATTGGCAGAGGTTGAGATCTCCTCCGGCGCCAAGCCTTCTTGCGCCGGAAGGCCGATACCTCGCCAGCGGTTCTTCACGACCTTCATGCGTCCTCCCGTTTTGTCGGGAAGCAGCATTGTCATACTTGTGGCTTATGACAAGGGCAAAACCGGCGTGTCATTGCCGGAAAAGGCTACAATCACCTAAAGTATCATTAAAATGGTACTCTGGATCATGCTTGTCTCTACATGTCTGTGGTTTCTGATGTCGTAGTGTAGAGCTATTTGGGCCAAGGACAGTTTTTGCCCAATTTTGTTCATGCCCGGAGTTTTTAAGGTTCAACCACTTGGGGGTGCCGATCTCTTCGCATCCTGGCAGGAAGAAAACGATGGCTGGGAGAGTAGCTGCCCTAAAGTTTGTGGCGGACTATTTGGGTTTGCCTGCCATGTCTTGGTACGCTCGCAGAACGGGCTCAGGCTGGCTGGATGAGATCCCACTTGTTGCCAAATGGGTCCTGAAAAACGGCGACTGTCCCATAGGCTTCGGTGCGGGGCTCTTCGAGGAAATTGATGCCCTTGCCAAGCATTGTCACATGATCGCGGGCAAAGTTATCCGTCTGAAGAAACAGGAACACCCTGCCACCCGTCTGGTTGCCAATTGCGGCCCTTTGCTCCGACCCGTCTGCACGCGCCAACAACAAACGGCATTCGGTACTGCCGGGTGGCGCGACAAGAACCCAGCGCTTTTCGTCAGACAGCCGGGTGTCTTCAATCAGTTCGAATCCGAGCGTACCAACGTAGAAGGCCAAGGCCTGATCGTAGTCTGGCACGATGACCGAAACTGCAGAAAGAAACTGCCGCGCTGCCATCGGTTATTGTGCGCGCTTGTAGACAGAAATATTCGTGAAGGACGCGACGTCGACGAGGTGGACGGTCTGCGTGACGGTCAGCGTTATGCCATCATCCGAAAGCTCCCGTTCCGCCTTCATGATCGTCAGCGGCCCGCGGCGGGCTTCTGAAACAAGCTTGCGATCCCCGTCGAATACAAGACGCATGGCGTCCACCAGACCGCTCTTGCTCAGCTTGACTTCCGGGCCATCGGGGAGGGCCTCAAAATCGTCATTGGTGATTTCACCGTCCTGGCTGACCTGGTTCATCGAGAACCGCGCCATGCCGAAATTGTCCTCGATTTTCATCGTGGCGCTTTTGGGCGGCTCGCCCTGCTCGAAATGGCTTTCTTCCGTATCCAGTATCCAGGTGCCGAGAAAAGGGCCGAGAAGGTCGCTCATATGATGTCCGGTTCGAAACGAAAAGGCTGCCACCGGGATACCCGGTGACAGCCCTGATTGCAATTGAGACTGATCAGGCGCTCAGCGCGGTCAGTTCGGCAACGATGGCATCGCCCATTTCGGTGGTGCTGATCACCTTGTCATCTTCGCTGGCGATGTCCTTGGTGCGCAGGCCCTTGTCGAGAGCATTGGCGATTGCCTTGTCCAGCTTGTCGGCTGCGTCAATCAGCTCGAAGGAATAGCGAAGCGCCATGCCGAAGGAAGCGATCATCGCGATCGGGTTTGCAGCGCCCGTGCCTGCAATGTCCGGCGCAGAGCCGTGGACCGGCTCGTAGAGCGCCTTGCGCTTGCCTGTTGTTGCATCCGGAGCGCCGAGCGACGCAGACGGCAGCATGCCAAGCGAGCCGGTCAGCATGGCGGCAACGTCGGAGAGCATGTCGCCGAAGAGGTTGTCGGTGACGATCACGTCGAACTGCTTGGGCCAACGAACCAGCTGCATACCGCCTGCATCGGCCAGCATGTGCTCCAGTTCAACGTCCTTGTAGCCGTTGCCATGGGTCTGGGTCACGACCTCGTTCCATAGAACGCCAGACTTCATGACATTGCGCTTTTCCATGGAACAGACCTTGTTGTTCCGGGTCCGCGCCAACTCAAACGCAACCTTCGAGATGCGCTCGATTTCGTAGGTTTCGTAAACCTGAGTGTCGACACCGCGCTTCTGGCCGTTGCCGAGATCGGTGATTTCCTTCGGCTCGCCGAAATAAACGCCGCCGGTCAGCTCACGCACGATCAGGATGTCGAGGCCTTCGATCACATGCTTCTTCAGGGAAGATGCGTCGGCCAGAGCCGGATAGCAAATCGCCGGGCGCAGGTTTGCAAAAAGCTGCATGTCCTTGCGCAGACGCAGGAGACCGGCTTCCGGGCGTACCTCGTAAGGAACGCTGTCCCACTTCGGACCGCCGACGGCGCCAAAGATCACAGCGTCTGCAGCCATGGCCTTGGCCATGTCTTCTTCGGAGATCGCCTGACCATGCGCGTCATAGGCAGATCCGCCGACGAGGCCATCGTCAGTGACAAAGTTGGTTCCGCCATTGGCGTTGAACCACGCGATTACCTTTTTGACCTCTTCCATGATTTCCGGCCCGATACCGTCGCCCGGAAGAAGAAGCAGCTTCTGCTCAGCCATGAACGTCCATCCCGTCTTGCAAAGAAAATTCCGTGCGCTTGGGTTAGCGGTTTGTCATGGCGCTGACAAGCTCAAGCAACTTGCGAAGAGTTCAACTGGCCTTCGCAGAAAGTTCAAGTCGGGTTCTTTCCTCGCCGATCAGATGAATGCGCGCCAGATGAGGTTGAGTGCAAGAAGGGTCATCACGATCCTGAAGCCCTTCTTGAAGGTGGCTTCGTTCATTTTGCCCAGCAGGCGGGAACCGGCCAGTGTGCCAAGAAAGCCGGTGGCCACCATGCCGACAATCAAGGGGATCCATGGTGCGAAGGCGAAACCGAGAACGCCGAAGGCAAATACCTTGAAGATGTGCATCATCAGGGCTGTGACAGCCTGATTGGCCACAAACTGATGGCGGGAGAGGCCGAGGGTTGCCAGAACTGCGCCGCCAATTGGGCCTGCAGCGCCAAAAAACATCGACAGAAACGTGGAGACGAAACCCGCAACGCCCATGGCCTTGCGTGCGGCGTTCTGAAGTGTCGGGACTTTGCCCCAAACGGTCCAGAGAACGAAGAATCCGATACCTGCCTTTAGCCATGGCGCTGGCAGCTGGATGGCGAGCGCGCCGCCAAGAAATGCGCCTGCCACGGCGCCTGCGGCAAACCACGCGGCGATCATCCAGTCTACGTGGCGGATCTGCACAAGCGCGCGCCCGCCATTGGAGCCGATCTGCACCACCCCATGCACGGGAACGAGCGCAGCCGTCGGCATCACCATCGCCATGATGGCGAGAAGAGTGACACCGCCACCAAGACCAACAGCTGCCGTGATGGCCGATGTCATGAAGCTGGAAGCCAGCAACACCACGGCAGACAGGGAGGACAGGTCGGTCGGCAGAAACGAGGCGAGAAGGTCCATTATTGGTCCCAAACAGCAAGAAGGCCGACTTGCGCCGGCCTTCTGATGGATCAGGCTGCTGTCGGCAGCGCCGTTTCAACCAGACGCACCCAGTAGGAGCATCCGACCGGAATCAGGTCATCGTTGAAATCATATTCGGGGTGATGCAGTCCGGCGCTGTCGCCGTTCCCTGCAAAAATGAAGGCGCCCGGACGTTCTTCCAGCATGTAGGAGAAATCTTCGCCGCCCATCATCGGGGCAATGTCGGTGATGACCTTGCCTTTGCCAGCGATTTCCTCCGCGATGCCAGCCGCAAAATCCGTCTGGTCGTCATGGTTGGCTGTGACCGGGTAGCCACGGCGGAAGAAGACGTCCGCCTTGGCGCCAAAGCTCTCGGTAATCGTCGTGGCAATCGCCTTCAGGCGCTTTTCTGCCATATCGCGGATTTCCGGATCGAGCGAGCGAACCGTGCCGCGAAGGACGGCTTCCTGCGGGATGACGTTGAAGGCGTTGCCTGCGTTGAAGGTGGTTACGGACACAACGACAGACTTGAGCGGGTCGGCATTGCGACTTGCAATCGTCTGAAGAGCGGAAACAACCTGGCTGCCAATCACCACCGGGTCGATGGTTTCGTGCGGCTTGGCGGCATGGCCGCCACGTCCTGTGATGGTGATGCGGAACTCGTCGGTCGCTGCCATGATCGCGCCCTTGCGGATCGCAAATTCGCCAACCGGCAGGCCGGGGAAATTGTGCATGCCGTAGACTTCGTCAATCGGCCAACGGGTCATCAGGCCATCATCGATCATCGCCTTTGCGCCAGCACCGCCTTCTTCCGCAGGCTGGAAGATCACGACAACCGTGCCGTCGAAATTGCGGGTCTCGGCGAGATATTTGGCCGCGCCCAGAAGCATCGCGGTGTGGCCGTCATGGCCGCAGGCGTGCATCTTGCCCGGGATCTTGGAGGCGTAAGGCTTGCCCGTTGCTTCCTCGATTGGCAGCGCGTCCATGTCAGCGCGCAGGCCGATTGTGCGGCCAGCACCGCCATTGCGGCCCTTGATCACACCCACGACACCGGTCTTGCCAATGCCCGGTGTCACTTCATCAAGGCCGAAGCTCTCAAGCAGTTCGGCAACTTTCTGACCCGTGCGGACAGTTTCGTAGAGAATTTCCGGATTTTCATGAAAGTCCCGGCGCCACGCTGTAATTTCATCGCTCATATCCGCGAGGCGGTTGACAATGGGCATAGTCTGCTCCCTGGGCAAAACGTCTTTATTTGATGCGAGAACGGGACCAAATTCCCGTTTCGAGAAGAAGAAGGCGTCACAATCTTCAAATCGGCGGGGGTTTGCAAGCCTATTCAGGGTCCGAAGTGGCGCGTAGTCGATAGACGGACGAACGTTTCACGTCCATGTCTTCAAGTGCCCCAACGACAGGAACTTCGTAGGTGGCAAGGTGGTCCAGCCGATGTTTCGGCAAATAGGACCGTCCCGGATCGCCGACAAGGACATCGGTGCCGCTTTCAAGGGCAAGATCCAGAAAAGCGAGGATTTTGGTTGCCATCGGCCGGTCGTAGAACACGTCGCCGCAGAACAGCACATCCGTCTGCGGAGGAGCTCCGGCGGTCAGGTCGTCGCGGGTCGTGGCGACGGTGACCTCGTTGAGGGCGGCATTCAGCCGCGTCGCCTCAATGGCGAAGTCATCAATGTCAACGCAGGTGCAACTCCGCCCGCCCGCCATCATCGCAGCGATGCCGACAAGGCCGGAGCCGCAGGCAAAATCGAGAACCGTCTTGCCATTGACGAGTGTAGGGGTGTCGAGAATATAGCGGGCAAGGGCTTGCCCGCCCGCCCAGGCAAAGGCCCAAAAGGGCGGCGGCAGGCTGATTTCGCCCAACTCGTCCTCGGTCTTTTGCCACAGCGCCATGGCTTCGTCAGCAAGATGCAGCCGAAGCTCAGGTACGTGCGGTACCGACTTCACCAGCGTTTCACGAATGATAAAGCCAGCCTTGTCCGCTATGGCCATCTGGTATCAGACCGGTTCGCCAAATCCTGCCATCTGGCAGACGAGGTCCCATTCTTCCTTTTTGACAGGCTGGACTGACAGGCGCATGGATGTGACCAGCGACATGTCGGCAAGGCGTGGCTCCGCCTTCACATCGGCGAGGGTAACCGGCTTGGGTACGTCGCAGACGGCCTTGAAGTCCACACATTCCCAACGCGGGTCGTCGATTGTCGTATCCGGATGGATCTCGCTGCAGACCTCAACGATCCCGACGATCTCCTTGCCGATATTGGAGTGGTAGAAGAACGCCTTGTCGCCGATTTCCATGGCGCGCATGTTGTTGCGGGCCTGATAGTTGCGAATACCGTCCCACTGTTCACCGGCGTCACCGCGCGCCTTTTGCTGTTCCCAGGACCATTTGTCGGGTTCGGACTTGATGAGCCAGTATTGCACTTAGTTCGCCTCCGGGTTCTTCACGACCCACTTCCATGGGCGAATGTCGACGCTTTCGAAAAGGCCAGCCTTTGCATAAGGGTCGTTCGCGGCGATTTCTGCGGCGTCTTCCTTGCTGGCGGCTTCAACGATCACCAGCGATCCTGCCGGATCGCCCGCATCATTCAGAAACGGGCCTGCGCCCTTCAGTCGGTCGCCAAAGCTGTTGAGATAGTCCAGATGTGCCGGACGGTTGTCCAGACGGATTTGCAGGGCACCTTGCTTGTCGGTGCAGATCAGAGCGTAGAGCAAGAAATCGTCTCCCCGGTGAAGTTGAATGTCATGTTATTCGGAGCGCAGCGGACGGGCCATCAGCTCCGAAAGGGCCTCGTCCACCGATACATCCTTGTCGATCATTGCTGCAACGGTTTTGCAAATCGGCAGGTCAAGGCCAAGGCGCTCGCCGAGCTCAACAGCGATCCGGGCCGAATAGGCCCCTTCTGCAAGTTTTGTTCCGCTGGCGATCAGGTCCCGCGCCTGTGTGCCCTGCCCGAGCTTGATGCCGAAACTGAAGTTTCGCGATTGCGGGCTGGAGCAGGTCAGCACCAGATCGCCAAGGCCGGACAGGCCGGTCATGGTTTCCCGCCGCCCGCCCATAGCCGCGCCAAGGCGGGTCAGCTCCGCAAACCCTCTGGCGGTCAGCGCGGCCAGTGCGCTCGCACCAAGCTTTCGGCCAACTACGGCACCGCAGGCAATTGCAAGGACGTTCTTGAGAGCGCCGCCTACCTGAACCCCGATAAGGTCGTCAGACGCGTAGGGGCGGAAGGAGGGGGAGGCCATGGCTTCGCTGAAATGCGCGGCCGTTTCCAGATCTTCAGCGCCGATGGTGACGGCTGTCGGCAGCCCGCGCGCAACATCATCTGCAAAGCTCGGGCCGGACAACATGCCCACTGTCGCGCCAGGGAGAAGTTCGGACACTGTCTGGGATGGCAGTTTGCCGGTGGACCGCTCGATGCCCTTTGCACACAAAAGCAGGGACTTCTGACCGAATTTGTGATCGCCGAGAAGGGTGCACATGGCACGTGTCGTCTGGGCCGGAGTGACAAGCAGCACCAGATCTGAGCTAAGGGCGCGAGCAATGTCGGTGGTTGCTTCCAGATCTTCGTCAAAGGTGATGCTGGGCAGATAGCGGGAGTTTACGCGCCGCGAGCGCATTTCGGCGATAGCCGTTGCATCGCGGCCCCACAGGACAACACTGTTGCCGGCGCGCGCCGCTGTCAGGGCGAGGGCGGTTCCCCACGCGCCAGCGCCAAGAACGCCGATGCTCTTGATGTCCGTCATCACAGGATCTCCGAGACGCGTTTGCGCAATGTCGCAAGTGGCACGTCAAAATCGACGTGGAAGGCTCCCGGTTCTTGGCATTGCTCCGAGAAAAGATCAATCCAGAACAGGCGGAAGCGGATCGGATCCCCACCAATACTGGGTGTCATTTCGAAATGCTCCCATTCTTCCCTTGGGATTGCGGAGAGCGTGGCATGGAACATCTGGCGGCGGTGGCACCCGGCCAGCTGGCCGTTGCTGCCTTCCAGATCGACTTCGCCGTTTGTGAAGAAATCCTGTTCGAAGAAAGGTGTGAAAGCGACATCAAGGTCGAGGCCGGTTTCTTCGCGAAACTCCCGTTTGGCGCCGATGAGAAAGCTCTCTCCGGGGTCCAGTGTGCCACCTGGAACCTGAAGGCCAACATCAGGATGATCCGGCTCGTCAAAGACAAGCAACTTGCTCCCGCAGGTCAGGTAAACGTAAGCCTTGAAGATAATCTGCACCTGAAAAGTCCTGAGAATCGAAGTGTCGAATTGGGGCTGGATCAAGTCATGCCGATGTGGCGACGGCGTGGCGGATCAGACCTTTGCACCCTTTTTGCCAGACCCCAGAACTCCGCTGTTCTCGCTGTCCAGTGGCCAGCGTGGCCGGGGAGAGAGCTGCATGTCATCGACCGGCCCAAGTGCAAGGTTTTCTATACCGGCCCAGGCGATCATTGCGGCATTGTCCGTACAAAGGGACATGGGCGGAGCAACAAAACGGGCCCCCGCTTCTTCTGCTGCGGCAAGGAGCGACGAGCGAATTTGCTGATTTGCGGCAACACCGCCCGCGACGACGATTACTGGCGGACAGTCCGGGTGCCGCTCGCGAAAGAGTGCGAGGGCCGAGCGCGTTCGGGCGGCCAGAACATCGGAGACGGCCAGCTGAAACCCGGCGCAAAGGTCGGCAACCGTCTGGTCGTCCACCGGCTCCAGTTTCTTGGCCTGTGTACGAACGGCAGTTTTCAGCCCGGCAAAGGACATGTCGAGGTTGGGGCGGTCCAGCAGCGGGCGCGGCAGGGGAAAGCGCGCCGCATCACCGGATTTCGCCAGCCGCTCGACATTCGGTCCTCCCGGATAGGGAAGGCCGAGCAGTTTTGCGGTCTTGTCGAATGCCTCGCCAATGGCGTCGTCAATGGTGGTGCCGAGACGTTCATAGTCGCCCACGCCGCGCACAAGCAGGAACTGGCTGTGGCCCCCGGAGACCAGAAGCAACAGGAACGGGAATTCCACATCGTCGGTCAGGCGCGCGGTTAGCGCGTGTCCTTCCAGATGATTGACGCCGATAATCGGCTTGCCAGCAGCCATGGCGATGGCTTTTGCGGTCATGAAGCCGACAATCACCCCGCCGATCAGGCCCGGCCCGGCTGTTGCGGCAACGGCGTCAATGTCGTCCCAGCCGCACCCGGCACTTTCCATGGCTTCGCGGACAATATGGTCCAGTATTTCGATATGGGCACGGGCAGCGATTTCCGGGACAACGCCACCGAACTCGCTGTGTTCGTCGATCTGTGAGCGAATGACGTTGGACAGGACTTGTCTGTCTGTCGGTCCGGTCACCACAGCGGAGGCAGTTTCGTCGCAGCTGGTTTCGATGCCCAGAACGGTGAGCGTTTTTCCTGTGTCCGGATTGACTGATGTCATGGGCTTCGCTGCGCTGTCCTTTAGATGTATGAACGGCATTTTGTTTGCCGGAAGCAGATGAACTGGTTAGACATGCCACAAACGGGACGTAGCATCGGGATCAGATACCTTGCAATCAACTCTTTTGCGAATCGGAACACGTGGCAGCCAGCTTGCATTAGCGCAGGCTCACGAAACCAGAGCCCGGCTGATGGCGGCTCACGGCCTGCCAGAGGACGCTTTCGAGATTCTCGTGATCAAGACGTCCGGGGATCAGATCCAGGATCGTCCTCTGTCGGAAGTGGGTGGCAAGGGGCTTTTCACCAAGGAAATCGAGGACGCACTTCTTGGCGGGGCCATTGATCTGGCTGTGCATTCGTCAAAGGACATGCCGACCGTTTTGCCGGAAGGGCTTGGGATCACGGCCTTCCTGCCGCGCGAGGATGTGCGGGATGCTTTCATATCACCCAAGGCGAAAACCTTGCAGGATCTACCGCATGGTGCGGTTGTAGGCTCCAGCTCGCTGCGTCGTCAGGCCATGATCAAACGCTTGCGCCCCGATCTGGAAGTGGTGATGTATCGCGGGAACCTGCAGACCCGGTTGCGCAAGCTGGAAGAAGGTCAGGTCGATGCCACGCTGTTGGCTCACGCCGGGTTGAAGCGTCTTGGCCTTGGCGACGTTGTGACAAGCGTCATTGAGACGTCCGACTTCATTCCCGCTGTTGGTCAGGGGGCGATTTGCATTGAGAGTCGACTGGATGATGATGCGACCATGAAACTGCTGAGCGCCATAGATGATCGCGAGACAAAACTGCGTCTGGACGCTGAACGCGCATTTTTGGGAGTCCTGGATGGGTCCTGCCGCACGCCAATCGGTGGTCTTGCCACGCTCGATGGTGAGACGATAACGTTCAGGGGCATTATCCTGAAACCGGATGGGTCCGTGTTCCACGAAATCGAGCGCTCCGGTCCTGCCTCGGACGCCGAATCGCTGGGTCGGTCGGCAGGTGAAGAGTTGAAAGAGACAGCCGGTCCGAATTTCCTCGACGCATAGGGGCAAACTTGCGCTTTCTGGTCACACGCCCTCAGCCTGATTGTCACCGAACTGCGGAAAGGATCCGCAAGCTCGGACATGAAGCGATTGAGGAGCCGATGCTTGTCGTGCGTGAGACCTTGGGAAATGCCCTTCCGGAGGGGCTGTTCGCCGGGTTGGTGGTTACAAGTGGTCGAGTGGCAGAACTTCTCAAAAACCACCCGCAGTCTGCTCCGTTGAAATCCCTGCCGGTCTATGCGGTCGGAAATCGCAGTGCGGAGCTGATGCGTGTAGCGGGATGGGAGGATGTCAGGTCGGCAAACGGCAGTTCTCGAGATCTTGTTGATTTAATTCTTGCAGCTTCCCCGTCAGCTCCGCTGCTCTATCCGGCTGCGCGCGACCGCGCCGTCGATCTGGAATCGTCTTTGCAGGAGCGTGGGATTTCGTGCGTATTGGTTGAGGCCTACGCGATGGAGCAGGTCGCTGCTCTGTCTGAAAGCGCAGCAGGAAATTTGGCGGCCGGGTATTATGATGGCGTCCTGATTTATTCCCGGCGGACGGCTGAGGCCTTTTTGCACGCGTTACAGGTTCTTGATCCGGAGGGTGCATTGCCGCTTCATAAAGTGTTTGCAATCTCAAAACTGGCCGGAAAACCGCTGGAAAATCGGGCTTGTGTTTACGCAGCGGCGTACCCAACTGAAGAAGCGTTGCTCAATCTCGCCTTAAATCGGGTTTAACCGATGGAGGCGGGTCTTCTTGCCGCAGCGCATAAAAGAATTTGCAACAACAGTTTCGCTTGGTAAGCGGATGTATATAGTGGCCCTTGGCGGTTCTGCTCGGAGGAATAAAGGTGACATCGGATAAAGACACTTCGAAAAAACCGGGATCATCCACGGGATCGGAGTCAAACAAGCCCTCAGGCTCTGAAAAAGAGACTGTTTCTGCGGCTAACCCGACGTCTGTGACAGGCAGTGGCAGCAAGAAGCGGCCGGTTACGATTGATTTGAAACCGGAGAAGGTTGAGGCGAAGGAGCCGGAGACGAAAACCGGTGCGGGGGCCACGGCGTCTGCGAGCGATGCCAAGGCCGTCGACGGAAAGGGTTCCTACATCAAGGCCGCCGAGACGAAAGCGGCAGCCTCCTCCTCTGCAAGTTCTGCTGCATCTGCAAGCGCAACGACCGCCAAGGCTGAAGATGCCAAAGCCGATGCATCAAAGGCGGAAGAGAAAAAGCCGGAGCCTGCAAAGGCAGATGCGTCCAAGCAAGACCCGGCAAAGACCGCACCTTCCAAAACTGAACCGGCGACCAATTTTTCCGGAAAGCCGGAGATACAGCGCTCGGGCGCCGGTATCGGCGGATTGCTGGCTGCAGCTGTTGTCGGCGGATGCGTTTCGCTCGGCGGGGCTTATCTCCTGATCTCCAATGGCATGCTGCCGCTTCAGGCTGGCGCTGCGCAGGAAGAGGCTGAAGGTCCGGGCGAGGCGGAAAAACTGATCGCGGATCTTCAGGCGCAGGTGGACGAGTTGTCCCAGACCGTTCGTGACAGCGACCCTTCGCTCCTGGTTTCCGGGCTGAACAAGCGCCTCGCCGAGCTGGAAACGGCAGCCAAGGATACCGTTCAACAGACGGCAGAAGGTTTTGGTCCGGCACTGGATGAGGTTCGCTCCTCGCTTGAAGCCTTGCAAAAGGAAGTGAAAGAGCGCGGTGCGGTTGTTGTCGACAATGCCGGAAACGCCATCGACACGACGATCCTCCAGCCGCTGGAAGAACAACTCAAATCCTTGTCTGGCACCGTTGACGAGCTGCTCGGCAAGTCGGAAGAAACATCAGGCAGCGCGGGAGAGCTGAAGGTCGAGATTGGTACGGTCAGCGAGAGCCTTGCTGCGTTGAAATCCGATCTTGATGGCGTTGGCACCAAGATTGCCGACCTCACCAGCCGCCTGCAGAATGCCGAAGCCACCGCCAAGGCAGCGCAAACGGCGGTGTCTACGTCCGATGTTTCCCTGAAAACCTTGTCCGATACACAGGCCCGCGCCAGCGAAGCCTTGAGTGGCCTGTCAGCCGATATCAATCGACTGAGCGCAGCCGATGAGGCGGTTCAGGAGGAATTGAAGGCGGAACTCGCCACATTGTCCTCCCGCCTTGCTGCAGTTGAAGCGACAATGGGGGATGCGACGGCTCGCGAACTGGCCGCCCGTGCGCTTTCAGTTTCCGCTCTCAAGTCCGCCGTTGATTCCGGCCGTCCCTATGTGACCGAACTGGCTGCCGTGAAGGCGGGTCTTTCCGAAGACACGGACCTTGCGGCCCTCGAAGCACATGCAAGTTCCGGCGTGGCGCCTGTTTCCGTCCTGATTGCCGAATTCCCGGCGGTCGCCCGCGAAATTCATGGAACCTTCGCAAAGGCCAACCCGTCTGACGACGTTGTCGACAGCCTTTTGTCGAGCGCCTTGTCCATCGTGTCGGTGCGGGGGCCGGGGGATGCAGATGGAACTGGCCCGGATGCCGTCCTTCGCCGCATGGAAAATGCTGTTGCCAAGGGTAACCTTTCCGATGCGATTGCTGCTTATCCTGACTTGCCGGAAGCCGCCAAGGCGGCAGGTGAGGCCTGGATCGAGCGCGCAAAGGCCCGCGTGCAGATCGAGGAGTTGACCGACAAGGCATCACAGGATGTTCTGGCGGGGCTGGCTCGCAAGGGCAGCTGAACGGCAGCAGAACACTGGCCCGGGTTCGCCCGGGCCATGGGGATACCACAAGACCGGCAATAGGCCGGCATGATTTGGGGGAGCGACTGGCATGATCCGCGTCCTAGTATTTTTTGCCCTCCTGTTTGCGGTGGCACTTGGGGCTGCCTGGATGGCAGACTTGCCGGGGGTCATCTCCATCAGCTGGCAGGGCTATGTCTGGGAGAAGCCTCCGGTGGTTGTCGCCGTTGTGCTAGGCATTCTTCTGGTCGCCTTCCTGTTCGTGGTCTGGTTGATCCGGGCTATTTTGAACTCTCCGAAGATTGCCACCCGCTTCTTCCGTCAGCGCCGCAAGGACAAGGGGTATCAGGCCCTCTCGCAAGGCTTGATCGCGCTTGGAACTGGCAATGCAAAGCTGGCCCGCCGTCATGGTCTTGATGCCGAAAAGCTGTTGAAGGATGAGCCGGCGGCAAAGCTGCTTCTGGCCCAGACCGCCCAGCTTGCAGGCCGTGATGACGAGGCCCGTCAGCGGTTCGAAGACATGCTCTCCGATCCCCAGACCAAGGCACTTGGCTTGCATGGCCTGTTTGTGGAAGCGGAAAAGCAGGGTGAGCCCGTGGCTGCGCGGCATTATGCCGAGGAAGCTGCGAACCTCGTTCCCGGACTGGAATGGGCCGGAAAGGCTGTACTCGGTTATCAGGCCGTTGCAAGCGATTGGGAAAAGGCGCTGCAGTCGCTTGAGCGGAACTATTCCGCCAAGATGATCGACAAGAAGACCTATCGACGCCAGCGGGCCGTGCTCCTCACCGCACTGGCAGAGGATCTGGAGGATCGCGATCCCGAAAAGGCCTTTGTGTCGGCCAAGGACGCACATGGTCTGGCTCAGGATCTTGTTCCGGCGTCAATTATTGCAGCGCGCCTTGCAACACGGCGCGGCGATATTCGCAAGGCCTCCAAGGTTCTGGAAACCACCTGGCGTCTTGCACCGCATCCGGATCTGGCAGACGCCTATGCCCATGTGCGGTCCGGTGATTCTGCCGTTGATCGCCTGAAGCGCGTGAAGGCGCTGGCTGGTCAGCGGACCAATACAGCTGTTGGCGCTCTGGCCATTGCCCGCGCAGCGATGGAGGCGCGCGAGTTTGAGGAAGCACGCGAGCAGATGAAAAAGGTTCTGCGGTCGGACCCGACCCGTGGCGCCTTCATGATGATGGCTGAGTTGGAAGAGCTGGAACATGGTGACCGTGGTCGCATGCGCGAATGGCTGTCCAAGGCCGTTAACGCGCCGCTCGACAAGGCATGGATCGCCGACGGGGTCGTCTCCAATGACTGGATGGCCGTTTCCCCGGTCAGCGGACGTCTCGATGCCTTTGAATGGGCAACGCCGAACGGTATCGAGCGCGAAGCACAGGTGATCGAGGACAGTCTGTTCGAAGCCCCGCAAGTGGCAGGACCCGTCACTCCTTTGGCAGATGTGGATGGTGACGATATCATCGATATCGAACCAAATACGACGCCCGAACCGGCTGGAGGCCCGTCGGCCACGGCGACTCCTGTTGCCGAAAAGCCCGAAGCAAAGGCCTTCGGACAGGCTGAAAAACCTGCTGCGCCCATGAAGGCTGAAAAACCATCCAAGCCTGCCGCTCCGATTCCAGCGGCACGCACGGGTGTTGAAGGAACCACTGACGACGCAGCCATTTCTCCCGCGTTGAGGGATTTGCCGGACACGCCGGATCAGGCCGCCAAAGCAGAAAAGGTAGCAGAGGCACCTCCCGCCAAACCCGAAGCCAAGCCTGCGGAGAAAGCTCCTGCTGAAGCGCCACCTTCTGCGGCAAAACCGGCAAGTGAATCTGCTGCATCGCCTGCAGAGAAGGTCGAAAAGCCGGAGTCCAAGGCTGCAGACGGCAAGGATCTGAAGAAGCCGATCGAGTTTGCTTTCAACCGGATGCCGGATGATCCGGGCCCGGATGAGGATGACGAGGAACCGGCCAAGGGCCCAAGGCCGCGCTTCTTCAATTGAGGGTGTGTCGCCTCATCACAAGTCAAATGCAGGTGCGTTGGAAACTCGGTTGAAAACGCACTTGCACTTTTTAGGGCGCTCCGTTATCAAGCGCCTGTTCCGTGATCCGGTTGATCCGCTCACGGGTTCCCGCGCGCAAGCCGCACGGGATGGGCGATGTCCCAAGCCGCTGTAGCTCAGATGGTAGAGCACGTCATTCGTAATGATGGGGTCGTAGGTTCGAGTCCTATCAGCGGCACCATTTCTTTGCGCTATCGGCCTTCGACCTACTTGAGCGCGGTTCTGGTCCTGGCTACCTTCTTTCACCTGCACCCTACTTCCGCAGATTTTCGTGTTCTGACAGCTCCGACTCCCTGAGCTACAAGCCTTTGCGTTGGGCCTTCAGAATGCGCGGCAGCCTCAATCCGGTGTAACCACAACGCCCCAGGGCTGTTGACCGACCTGGATTGACTTGATGGCTTCCTGGGCGGCGACGTCGATGACGGTAATGTCGTTGGAATTGCCGTTGGTGGTGAGCAGGTACTTTTCGTCCGGGGTGAATTCCAGCTGCCAGACGCGCTGGCCGACGAGGATGTATTTCTCCACTTCCCGGTTTGGAATGTTGATCACCGCGACGCGGTTTGCGGGGCCGAGCGCCACGAAAAGCCACTGGTTGTCCGAGGTGATGCGCATGCCGACCGGCTGGAGCCATTCCGCCTGAACGCCGGGAACCTCGAAACTGATCTTGCCTTCCAGAACCGGCCCGGTCTCGCCGCCGGCATTGATCACCGAAACCGTGCCGCCGATCTCTGAGCTGACGAAGAGGGTCTGCCCGTCATTGGTGTAGCGGGCATAGCGGGGGCGCTGGTCGACAAGGATGTTATGCTCGATCTTGTAGGTGTCGGTGCGGATGAAATGCGCCATGTTCGTCGTTTCGGACGTGTTGATGACGTATTTCTGGTCCGGGCTGACGGCCATGCCTTCTGGCTCAACGCCCACCGGAACCTCGGCGATGATGGTCTTTTTCAGGGTATCGACGACGGTGACAAGGTTGTCGTCTTCATTGGAGACGTAGAGCGTGTGCCCGTCGGGGCTGAGTACAAAAAGCTCCGGGTCGGGTCCGGAGGGCAGGGACCAAAGAAACTCATAGGTCGTCGTGTCGAACACCTTGATGCTGTCATCGTCAGAGGCGCAGACGTAAAGGTGTTTTCCGTCGGGGCTGACGCCTATGCCGCGCGGGCGGTTTCCGGCTTCAAACTCGGCAAGGGCTTCCCAGGTTTCGGTATCGACGACGGTCACCGTGTTGCCGCGCTCGTTGCTGACAAAGGCCTTGTTGGCAAGGGCAGGGCTGGTTGTTGCTAGACAGGTTGCGAGCAAAAGGCTGGTAGAGAACGTGCGCAGCTTTGCTGTTGGAAGACCCATGTCAGTCCCTCACTTGGTAAAGGCGGTGCATCCGGATTCCGGTTCGTCCAGACCCATGGAATCAAGCGGTGATCGGTGATGCAGGAAACCCTCCTGCGGGGAAACAGCGATGGTGATCTTGTTGTCGGTCAAAAGGATCGGCTGGCGCAGTTGTCCGTTCCAGCTCCGGAATGTCACCTTCTGACCCTTGAATGCGGCAAGTTCGAAGGCGTCGCTCAGGATATAGGCTTCCACTGTCTTTGCGTCCGCGGTTCCGGTGCGTGTCACGCCTTCACCAATCACCCGAACGGCCAGCCAGGCATTGTAGTCTTCAGCGCGAATGGGGCGACCGGACAGCTTTTCGAAGCGTCGCTGGAATTGGGTTGCGCCCCAGGCTTCGTGGGCTGCGTGAAAGGTAAGCGGTTGCAGGCCTGCAGATCCCGCCACGGGCCGCGCGTCCCATGTGTGATAGGGAAGGTAGAGGGCAAAGACATCGCTCTCGTCAGCGGCGATGACGACGTCATGTTCAGCTGCGTTCTGGGTAAAGATCGGCATCTGGCGTTGCACGAGAACATGGCCGCTGTCTGCCCGCCGCGAACCGCCAGTATCTTCATAGACGCGCTCTTCCACGATGCGTGCGCCAAACTTCTGGGCGGCCCGGCGGTAGGCCTCTGCCAGCTTTTGGTCGTCAGGATTGGAGCCTTCGATCAGAAACCAGCGTGTCCATTTCTTCCAGACAAGGTATTGAGCGATTGCATCGGCAAGCATGGCCCGGCTCGGCGCGATGTGAATAAGGTTGGCCCGGCATGCGGTCTGGCGAAGGTCGTTGTCGGGGGCGGCCGCATTGAAAACCAATGTGTCCGGTCCGACCGCATCCACGATCTTCAGCAAATCCTCCGCACGAGCCAGCACCACGAGAAACCGGATGCCTTCCTGAACCATGGCGCGGCCGGCTTCGACGGCCCCGTCGGGCGTGGTGGATTGTGTTTTGAGAGAATACTGGTGCCCCAGAAACGCGCCCGTCGTCAGATTGTCCTCGTTGCCGAGCGTTCCGCCAGCAAATCCGAGGTCATCAAAAAAACGATCGTAGCGTGAGATCGGGGCGATGGTGGTGTAATCAACCCGCAATATGCCTGTCTGAACATCCGCCGCCTGCACCGTGAGCGAACCATTTGCCAGCAGAAACAGCGATGCCAGGACAAGCAGAAGTGATTTTAATACTTCGCAAGCGCATCCCGCACCAGATTTCATCGCATGTTCCCTTACCAGATGCGTCCATATGATTTCATAGGACTTCTCTTGATAATAAAACCGATACTTTAGGATCCGTTGCGGTCAAGGGCAGGGCAAATAGGATTGCCTGCATGAGACTTCTTGCGTTCCTGTTTGCAATGATCGTCCTGCCTTCACTCGGCGGAGCGGCGGAGTTTGGGCCGGGCAGCAAGGTCGCCTATCTCGGACTGACTTTCCTCGATACATCGACGGAAGGTGCCTATAATGGCGCAAGGGCTGATGAAGCGGCTCGCCTCGACATGCTGGAGGCCCTCGTTGCCGAACGGTTCGTGAAGGAGGGAATAGTCCTTCTGGATCTGGGTCCGATTTCCCAAAAGCTGGAGAATACGGTCAATCCGGCCAATTGCTATGGCTGCGACGTTCGCATGGCCAAGGAATTGAACGCCGAGTTCGTCGTGGTCGGCATCGTTCAGAAAGTCTCGAACCTCATCCTCTCCATGAATCTGGTCATGCGTGATGTCGAAACGGGTGCGTTCGTTCTGGGGCGCTCCGTCGATATTCGCTCCAACACGGATGATTCATGGGCACGAGGCATGAACTACATCCTCAAAACCACGTTCTTCACGAAAGCGAACTGACATGGTGTTCAGAGTTCTTGTTTTTCTCGCGCTTCTTGGGCTGCCGCTCGTTTCGGCAACCAGTTCGCAAGCCCATGGGCCAACCCGGCAGAAAGTTACGGTGACGCGGGAAGTTGCTGCGAGCCCGGCGGATGTCTGGGCTGTTGTCGGTAATTTTCAGGACATGAGCTGGCATCCGGCAGTTTATTCGTCTACCGGCGAGGGCGGCAATGCGATTGACGCGACCAGAGTGCTCACACTCGGTGCTGAAGGCGGGTCGACGATTTCCGAGGTGCTCTACAAGTTCAGCGACGAGAAGATGAGCTATTCCTACCGCATCACAGAGGTGGATGTGGAGGTGCTGCCTGTCACGAACTACTCGTCTCACCTGACGGTAAAGCCGGGTGCAAACGGCGGCTCACTGGTGGAGTGGAAAGGGGCGTTTTACCGCGGCTTTCCTAACAATGACCCACCTGAACATCTCAATGACGAGGCTGCCGTGAAAGCGGTGACCGGCGTCTATGAAGCGGGGCTTGATGCTCTTGCGACCAAGTTTTCAGGCAACTAGTTTTGGTGCCATTCTTTCCGCACTGGTTCTGGTCGGCACACCTTGTGCGGCCGGAACATTTGCGTTTGTGACCAACCAGAACAGCTCCGACCTGAGTGTTCTGGATCTGGACAAGAGAACCGAACTCAAGCGCATCGATGTTCCCGGAAAACCGGCTGGCATTCATGTGAGCCCATTGCTGGATAGCTTTTATACGGTGAGCCCGGACAACATGACGGTTCGCAGGTTCTCGCTATCGAGTTGCAAGGTGCAGGCGGAAGCTGTCATGCCGGGCGGACCGACCGGAGTTGTCCTTGCGCAGACCACAGGTCAGCTTTTTGTGTCTGACTGGTACAATTCCAGGGTCTTTGTCCTGGATGCCGAAACCCTGAACTGGGTTGGTGAACTGGAGACGGGTGCCGCACCTGCGGGGCTTGCTGTTGCGGGTGACGACGAGTTTCTTGTTTCTGCAGATCGCGATGCAGATCAGGTTTCCGTCTTCTCTCTACCTGATCTCAAGCTGCTGCACCGGATCGACGTTGGCACTCGACCTTTCGGGGTTGCTGCAGGCCCGGACGGGTTTGTTCACGTCGCCAATGTGGGATCAGATGATGTCTATGTCGTCGATCCTGCGAGAGGTGTAGTCATCGCGATCATCGCCGTGGGCGCGCGGCCCTACGGGATTGGATTTGCCGCAGGGCAGGCGTTCACAACAGATCAGTATGCTGACACCGTAACCGTCTACACCCTGTCCGATTACCGGAAAATCGATACGGTCGATGTCGGTGAATACCCGGAAGGCATTGCCGGCGATCCGGATGGCAAGATGGTGGTTTCAACCAATTGGTTTTCCAACAGCATCAGCCTCATCGACCCTATCAGCCATGATGTTCTTGCAGAAGTGCCGACCGGAGACGGTCCGCGCGCTTTTGGCCAGTTTCTCTATTCGACAGTCGGGGATGTTCAGCCATGCCACGTTCAATGATGTTCATTTTTGCTGGCCTTTTGGGCGCATCGGGCTTTTTTCTGCCGAACGGTGGTCAAGCCGCTGAAAGCAGCTGGCCTGATCTTCGGTCCGAGCTTTATGGACAGCAGTATATCGGCGCTTCTCAGAAGGTGGTTTCGATCGACGCGCCTTACAGAACCGAGAACGATGCAAGGACGAAAATCTCGGTTGATGTTCGTGCTCCAGAGGGCCAGCAGCTGAAAAGGGTATCCCTGATTTTGGATGAGAACCCGATGCCGGTGTCGGCGCAGTTCGAGTTCGTTGAACCGGTGCCCGCGTTCAGCTTTGCCTCTACGATGCGGATCAATGGCCCGACTGGTGTTCATGCGGTTGCCGAAATGGAAAACGGCCAGCTCTTCATGGCGGAGGGATTTGTTAAGACGTCGGGGTTAGGTGCGTGTTCCGCCCCTCCCGGAACGGATCCGGAGGAGGCTCTTGCGACACTGGGTCAGATGGAAATGACACTGCGCCGCCTCGTTGACGTGAAGACTTTGCAACACTCTGCCGAAGCATCAGGCTCCGATACGGAGATCGATGTCGACATCAGTCATCCCAGCCATTCCGGAATGCAGATGGATCAGATCAGCCTGCTCTACATCCCTGCACGCTATGTCGATACGCTGGATATCGAGCTTAACGGCGCTCCCTATGCCAAGGTAACGGGAAGCATTTCCTTGAGCGAAAATCCGACGATTTCGTTTGCTGTTCCGGGCACAACGCGGCGCGCTAAGGCAAGACTTCAGGATACGGATGGAACCGTGTCTGAAGTCGAACGCCAGTTCGCGGATTATTGATCCTCAGTAGGGTTCCGGTTCAGGCTTCACCTCTTCGAGCGGATAGTCGTAGAATGTCCAGCCGTCGGTGCCTTCCGGATACCAGTAGACCGTCGTGTAGCCGTATTCGAGCGCGCGTTTGGCGGCATTCCAGGACATCCAGCATTCCTCGAGACAGAAGAAAAGGACCGGATGCTCCTTGTCATCGCCTGTTGCCTTTTTCAGTCCGTCCTTGAAGTATCCAGCCGTGATTTCTGCAATCTGCCCGTACCCGACATTTGGCAGCCAGAGGCTTCCGGGAATGGAGTGGCGCGGCTTTTCTCGCCAGATCGTGCCCTTGGGCAGGTTCTTCGGCTTTGGCGGTCGCGGCAACACGTCGATAAAGGCAGTCTTGCCTTCGCTCCAGAGCGCGTTTGCCTCTTCGCTGGAAACAACCGTGCCGCCCTTCAGGGTTTGTGGAACTTCACCCCGGTAAGGGTCTTCCCGATAGCCATCCGGCTCTGGGACCTGCGCCTTGAGCGAGTTGCCCCCAATACATGTGGCGGCGACCACAAAAAGGGTAACGAGAAACGGGGCGGACTTTGGATGAGTGCATGCCTTGGACATGATGTCAGCCGCCCGGTTGATACAGGGCGTCACCGGTATCATTCAGGAGCGGAACGCCTGCATCAATGAGAATGGCGTCGATCTCATCTTTATTTCGGCGGATGAGCGAGTTGAGCTTCCGTTTCCACGTGTTTTCTCCCTGCCTGACCCCCATGGTGATCCGGTAGAACAGGCGCGGCGGGAGCGT
Source organism: Roseibium sediminis (assembly GCF_008711325.1). Lineage (GTDB taxonomy): Bacteria > Pseudomonadota > Alphaproteobacteria > Rhizobiales > Stappiaceae > Roseibium > Roseibium sediminis. The sequence continues at coordinate 61,748 of NZ_VXDB01000007.1, read as the reverse complement.
TTCCTTCAAGAGGGGAATGACCTTGAAATCCGGATAGTCCGCCTTTGCCAGCGGGCCGCCCAGGGGGCCCCACAGGATGGCGGCGTCGATTTCACCGGCTTTCAGATCTTTCAGCATGTCGACTGCCGGAGATTCAAAGCGGCGATCAACGACAAGGTGATAGGGCTTGGCCTTTCCGATCAGTCCATTGCGGGCCATGTGGGTTGCCGGCGGGGAGCCAGCAATGATCCCGATATGCTTGCCTTTCAGCTGCTGGTCCGACAAGGCCGTTACATCGGCAAGGTCTCCATCCTTCGGCACGATGATCGTGTAGCCGGAGGTCATGTAGTGATTGGTGTTGAGGACCAGTTCGTGACCTTGGGCGTATCCCATCACGATGTCGCACTTGTTGGCCTTCAGCGTGTTGCGGATGAAGCCGGTTGCCATGGGATACCAGGTGTAGCTGACCGGCAGGTCCAGTTTCGATGCAACAAGGTTCGCGAGCTTGTTCTCGTATCCGGCGCCGTCCATGGCGGACATCGGAAGATTGGCCGGATCTGCGCATACCCTCAGGGCGTTTTTCGAGACGAGGTCTGAGGTCTGGGCCTGCACGTTTGTGCCATACATGCCTAGAACGAAAGTCAGGGCCATAGCGGCCCAGACCATAACCTGCCGCAACAGGCTAGTTTGTGCCAAGGCAAGCATTTTCTTCTTCCCGGATGGCGTCAGTCTTCGCCTCCTTCTTGCGCGGACGACCGCGCGGGACTGCGTCTGTGCCACGTGCCTTCACGTAGACATAGATGTCGTTGAGGTAGCACATGACATTCGGGTTGTCGCCGAAGGCCGGCATGACGGAATTTTCTGCTGCGTTGATGCGCGTGCGTCCGTTGGTCACTACATCAATGAAGTCGTAGTAGTCCATTGTAAGCGCCGATTTCTTGAGCGCAGGGGCATAGGTGGACCCTTCGCCTTCCGGGCCATGACAGACGTGGCATTCGGAGTGATAGCGGCGGAAGCCGGAATAGGATGGCCAATCGATCGTGCCGTCTTCCTGTACCTTGTAGGTGGGAATGTCGTCGGCCGTAAAGTATTTGCCGTTTTCGGAATAAGCAGCTTCGATCAATGCAGGATCAACGGTGGATTCTGCGCCAGCCTGGCTGATATGGATGCCGCTCGTCACGAGGAATGCCGCGCAGAGTACTTTGAAATTACGCATTGTTTCTCCCTGGGAAGTTGCTTCGTCGGTCATTGTTCTTGCCGATCGTTTGGATGAACCGGCGCGCAGGCGCGCCGGTTCCTGTGAAGCAAACAGCCTTAGTTCGGCAGGCTGAAGACAGTCAGCTGACCACCGAGTGCGGTGTAGTCGCTGAGGGCGGCGTAACCACCCACGGCACCCAGACCGTCGTTCGGGTTTGTCAGGCCAGCTGCCAGACCGATACCGGCCCAACCGCCAACGCCCGAGAGCACTGCGACATACTGCTTGCCGCCATGAGCGTAGGTCATCACGTTGCCGATGATGCCGGACGGGGTCTTGAACTTGTAGAGTTCTTCACCCGTCGCCATGTTGACGGCCTTCAGGTAGCCTTCAAGCGTGCCGTAGAAGACGATGTCGCCAGCAGTTGCCAGAGCACCGGACCATACGGAGAACTGCTCCGGAATGGACCAGACGATTTCGCCCTTGATGTTGTCCCAGGCAATGAAGTTACCCATGCCGCCATGGCTGTTCGGAGCCGGGTACATGGACAGGGTCGCACCTACATAAGGCTGACCAGCCGTGTAGCTGACGCGGAACGGTTCGTAGTCCATGCAAACGTGGTTTGTCGGGACATAGAACAGGCCGGTTGTCGGCGAGTAGGCTGCAGGCTGCTGGTCCTTGGAACCAAGAGCCGCCGGGCAGATGCCGGTCGAGTTCACGTCTTCACCGTTATGTTCGGTGGAGTATTGTGCCACGACCTGCGGACGTCCGTACTGGTCGGAGTTCTTGTCCATTTCGACATGAGTTGCCCAGTTAACCGTCGGGTCATACTTTTCCGCGGTGATCAGCTCGCCAGATACGCGGTCTAGCGTGTAGCCGAAGCCGTTACGGTCGAAGTGGGTCAGGAGCTTGCGGGTCTTGCCGTCAATTTCCTGCTCCGTCAGGATCATTTCGTTGATCCCGTCGTAGTCCCATTCGTCGTGCGGGGTCATCTGGTAGAACCAGCGAGCCATGCCTGTGTCGGCATCACGGGCCATCACGGTCATGGACCAACGGTTGTCACCAGGACGCTGTGCCGGGTTCCATGTGGAAGGGTTGCCTGTTCCGTAATAGATCAGGTTTTCTTCCGCGTCATAGGAATACCAGCCCCAGGTGGTGCCGCCGCCGATCTTCCACTGGTCGCCTTCCCAGGTGTTGGTGCCTGAGTCAACGCCAACCGGCTTGCCGAGATGGGTGGTCTTTTCCGGGTCAACGAGGATGTCGCTGTCCGGACCCATGGAATAGGCACGCCATGCCTGAGAACCATCCTTGATGTTGTAGGCGGTTACCGAACCGCGAACACCGAACTCACCACCGGAGATACCGACAATGACCTTGTCGCCAACCGGCATGACGGTCGCCGTGTTGGTTTCGCCAATGCCCGGATCGCCATTCGTAACGCTCCAGACTTCAGCCCCGGTCTTTGCATCAAGTGCAACGACCTTGGTGTCTGCCTGGTGCAGCAAGATCTTGCCATCAGCATAGGCCACACCGCGGTTGACGGTGTCACAGCACATCACCGGAATGACGTTCGGGTCCTGCTTGGGCTCGTACTTCCAGATGATCTTGCCGTCGTTGTTCAGGTCGAGGGCATAAACGATGTTCGGGAACGGCGTGTGCACATACATCACGTCGCCCACCACCAGCGGAGACCCTTCGTGACCACGCAGAACACCGGTCGAGAAAGTCCAGGCTACCTGGAGGTTCTTCACGTTGTCCTTGTTGATCTGGTCAAGCTTGGAATAGCGCTGGTTCTTGTAGTCCCCAGTCTGGATAACCCACTGATTGGCGTCATCCATCATTGATTGCAGATTGGCATCGGCGTGCGCCAGGCCGGCGGTCAACGCGAAGGCCGAAGCTGCGATTAACAGTCTTCTCATGCTCTCCTCCTTAGCATGTTGCGACTAAGACAAACCTGGTCAGGTGTTTGTCCCCGAGCCTCCTCGCTCCGGGGTTCCCGGTCAGGTCACTAGCTTGAAGTTTTCTTCCTCCCCTTGGCTCCTTTGCTTTCTTGCTCGGGGCGGCAAACCCTTGGCCGCTCCCTGTGTGCGGGAGTGTTGCCACTTCCGCGCGCGGGTTAACCCGCGCTGTTTTCCGTTTCGCCGTAGTGGGCGTAGAGACGCTCTGCGTGCCATGCGACATGGTCACGGGCGAATGTGGAAACGAAGTAGTATGAGTGGTCGTAGCCCTTCTGCATGCGGAAGTCGCAGGCAGTGCGGGTTTCAGCCAGAGCGCTGGCCAAAGCTTCCGGTTTCAGCAGATCCAGAAACTGGTCGCTTCCACCCTGATCGATGAGGATGTCCCGCTTCCAGCCGCGTTCACGCAGCAGGATTGTGGAATCATGAGCTGCCCATGCAGCCTCGTCGTCCCCCAGATAGGCCCCAAGCTGCTTGCGCCCCCAGTCGCTTGCACTCGGGTTTGCAATCGGTGCAAAGGCCGACACCGAATGATAGCGGTCGGGATTGGACAGGGCGATCGTCAATGCGCCGTGTCCGCCCATGGAATGGCCGGTGATCCCGTGCTGTCCGGACAGAGGCAGGCGTTCGACCAGCAGGCCCCGAAGTTCGGTGACAACATAGTCATACATCCGAAAATGCGGTGCCCATGGAGACTTGGTTGAATTGACGTAGAAGCCCGCACCTTGCCCAAGGTCGTAGGCTTCGTCATTGGCAACGTTCTCGCCCCGCGGGCTGGTATCGGGAAACACCACTGCGAGACCAAACTCGGCGGCGTGGGCCTGAAGTCCGGCCTTCGTCATGGCGTTTTCGTGGGTGCAGGTCAGGCCCGACAGGTACCACAGGCACGGGACCGGCCCGTCTTCTGCCTGCGGCGGCATATAGACCGCAAAGGTCATGTCGCACGAACAGGCTTCCGACTTGTGGCGATAGACGGATTGCACGCCTTCAAAACACCGGTTTTCGGACAGGAGCTCCATCTCGCCCGTCCTCAATAAATGACGACGGATCGGATGGATTCGCCCGAATGCATGAGATCAAAAGCCTTGTTGATGTCCTCAAGAGGCATGGTGTGGGTGATCATCGGATCGATTTCGATCTTGCCCTGCATGTACCAGTCGACGATTTTCGGAACATCGGTTCGCCCACGCGCGCCGCCAAAGGCGGTGCCGCGCCAGGAGCGGCCGGTGACCAACTGGAACGGACGGGTCGAGATTTCAGCGCCCGCCGGAGCAACGCCGATGATGATGCTCTCGCCCCAGCCCTTGTGGGCTGCTTCAAGGGCGGTCCGCATGACATTCACATTGCCGGTCGCGTCGAACGTGTAGTCTGCGCCGCCCTTGGTCAGGTTCACCAGATGGGCAACGAGGTCGCCCTCAACCTCTTTCGGATTGACGAAGTCGGTCATGCCGAAGCGGGTCGCCATCTCCACCTTGGCCGGGTTCAGGTCAACGCCGACAATCTGGTCAGCGCCAGCAAGACGAAGGCCCTGAATGACGTTCAGGCCAATGCCGCCGAGTCCGAAAACAATGGCCCTTGAACCGATTTCGACCTTGGCCGTGTTGATCACGGCGCCAATGCCGGTGGTGACGCCGCAGCCGATGTAGCAAACCTTGTCGAACGGTGCGTCAGGGTTGATCTTGGCAAGGGCGATTTCCGGCACAACCGTGTGGTTGGCGAAGGTGGAGCAGCCCATATAGTGCAGGATCGGGTCACCATCGAGCGTGGTGAACCGGGACGAGCCGTCCGGCATCAGGCCCTGACCCTGTGTGGCGCGGATGCGCTGGCACAGGTTGGTCTTCGGATTGAGGCAGTATTCGCAGGTGCGGCACTCGGGCGTATAGAGCGGAATAACGTGATCGCCCGGCTTCAGTGTCGTAACACCGGGTCCCACTTCGACAACCACGCCGGCACCTTCATGGCCGAGAATGGCGGGGAACAATCCTTCCGGGTCAGCGCCGGAGAGCGTGAATTCGTCAGTGTGGCAGATGCCGGTAGCCTTCATTTCGACCAGCACTTCGAATGCCTTTGGGCCTTCAAGATTAACCTCCATGACTTCAAGAGGTTTTCCAGCTCCAACTGCTACTGCCGCTCTCGTACGCATAAAATACCTTCCCGTATTTCCCGATGCGAGTAATGCACCTCAGGTTCTTCTTGTGGCTTATACCGAACTATAAATTCAGGTCATACCCGAACAATCGAGACCTTAGTTTGTGTTTTTTGACGTGGACAAAACTGGCCTTATGATTACCCTTCCCCTAGGGAGGATAAGGTCATGAAGTCTCGTCATTTTTCGGCTCTGCTTGGTGTCGCAGCCATGGTTGGTGCGGCGGTTGGAGGAACTCCTGCGTTTGCGGCGGTTTTCAATGACCCGACTTGGCCTTGCGTGCAGAGGAAGGTGGAGAGCCTGTCTCTGGGTCTGATGTGGAGCAGCCCGGTTGAAAATGGTGGGTCAAAGGGTGTTGAACTTGGCCCGGAGACAGAAGGCCTTATTGAGCAACTTGCCTTGCGCCGACTGTCGCTGGAAGACGTAGAAGGTCTCGTTGCCGGGTTTGCAGCAGAGCATCCAGATTTAACCGAGGCCGTCTATGAACAGGTGTTCGAACGGATCTTCAACGAACTGGGCGCCAAGCGACACAAGATCATCAAGGGCATCGAACGATATTCCCTGAAGCAGATTGCCCTGGCAGAAAAGATCGATGGTATTCGCGCGGAAATGGACAAGCTCCTTTCCGACAGCGCGCCCGACTATGACAAGATCGACAAGCTGGAAGAACAGTTGGACTGGGAAGAGCGCATCTATCAGGAGCGGTCCCGGTCCTTGACGTATGTCTGCGAAACCCCGGTGCTCATTGAAAAGCGGCTCTACGGGATTGCCCAGATCCTGATGAAGGCAGGCGTACAGAAATAGCCTATTCCCATTCCAGTTCGGTATAGGCGACCGTGGCGTTTCGGGTGTTGAACAGCTCAAACAGGGCCCACTTGTCGGCCTCGGATCGCCCGATGTGTTCGACGGCGTCACCGATCCGCTCGCCGTGTTTCAGCGCTGTGCGTGTGTCCGTCTCAAGGACCTCCAGATAGTGCTGCAACGGATTGGTTCCCTCTGAAACGCTCAGCACCGGACCTCCGTGTCCGGGAACCAGATTTTGAATATTTGCGGTTTTTTGAATGTTGGCGAGGACGGTCTGCCAACCCTTGAGCGAGCCGTCGAGCGCAGGGGCATGGTCATGGAAGACGAGGTCACCGCTGAAAAACGTTGAGGACTTTTCGTCGAAGACGGTGACATCTGTCGCCGTATGAGCATTCGGCCAGAAAGTGAGGGTAAGCCTCCGGCCTCCAAGATCGATGACCGGCTCTGCCGATTCTATGGATGGTATGCTGGTCCCGATGAAGCCGGGGTTTCCGATAAGATCTGAAAACCCTGCCAGATAGGCTTCCTGCCTGTCCTGCAGGGCTCGCTGCAGATTGGGGTGTCCGACGATCCGGGCGCCGCTTTCTGCAAAAACACTGGCACCGAAAACGTGATCAGGGTGCATGTGGGTCAGGATGACGTGGCTGACCGGAAGGGGACTGAGCGACGTTACGGCCCGGTAAAGGTCCTCACCAATGGCCCGGGAGCCACCACTGTCTATGACTGCGATCGAAGTCTCTCCAATGACGACGCCAATGTTGGAAACGTTTCCTTTATTGCTGGCAGAGGGTTCTTCAATCAGGCCTTTGGCGACAAAGACTCCGTCAGAGACCTTTGAAAGCGCGAGGCCAGGCCCTGCTGATCTGCAAAACGGGGCTTGCGGGGCGATCAGACGTTTTTCTGCGAGGGTGCCCTGTAACAGGGCCGCGCCCTTCAAGGCCGCTTCGCAGAGAGCCTTGCTTTGATGCTGCTCGCCTGCCAGCAACTGAACCCGGCACGTGTCGGGCGAGTTGAGCAGGCACAGGGTTACAACGATTTCAAACATCTGTCGCGGTTAGCTTTTCTGTCAGTGATGAAGAGAGAATATTCGATTTCATTCAAATAGTTCTCCGACCTGGGTGGAGAAGCAATCGCTACCATTGGATCCATTGTTATAAATATCGTAACGGAATATTTATTTCTCTCAAATCAAGGCGTCGTGTAGTTTGTTGTTTGAACAACAAAGCTTGCCTGAATACGAAGCGTCACAGTTGCTGCAGAAGTATATGCTGCAGTGCGGTGGCGTGAGGCCATTTTTATACATGGTCGGCGCGATTGGAGGGGAAATGATGTTTCAAAACAGCAGGTTCAGATCCGGTTTATCAGGCCTTGCGACCTGCACGGCCGTTGCTCTTTTCAGCGCAGTAGCAGCAGGAGGCTTTGTGATGCCGGAGCCCGTAAGGGCCGCTGACACGCGCCCCAATCCCCTGATTGACGAGGGAAGCTGGAGTGATCTTCGCACTGACATCATTGGTGACGTCACGCCCGCGGACGGTGAAGGTATCATCGACATTGATGCGCCATACCGGGCGCATGATGCTGCGACAGTCCCGATCACAATCCGCCAACCCGCCACGGGCGCACCCTTTGTAAAACATGCGAAGCTGGTGATTGACGAGAACCCGGCTCCTCTTGCGGCCGAAATGACATTTGGCTCGTCCATGTATCCGCTCGATATGGAGGTGCGGGTCCGCGTCAACCAGTATTCGAATGTCCGCTTGATCGCCGATACGGATACTGGAGCGGTCATGAGCGGACGCTATGTAAAGGCGTCTGGCGGGTGTTCTGCGCCTGCCACCAAGGACCCCGAGCTTGCCTTGTCGACCATGGGGCAGATCCGTGCGAAGACATTGACCCCGAGAACGGAAGGGGTGAGCCAGAGGCGCGAGGCGCAGGTCATGATCCGCCACCCCAACTATTCCGGCCTGCAGCGGGATCAGGTGACTCAGCTTTTCATTGCTGCCCATTTTGTCAGCCACATCGAGGTCAAGCAGGGGGATGAAACCCTGTTCACGGTCGATGGTGGCATTTCGCTGTCTGAAAATCCGGTATTCCGGTTTGCCTATAATGATGATGGTTCCGAGACCTTCACCATCATTGCCGAAGATACGGACGGCAATGTCTGGCAAGAGGTGATCCCGAAAGACAGTTCTGCCAGTTGAGGTCAGCTCAGGCGGATCGTCCAGGCGATCCAGGTCAGGTCCAGACATGAGCGAGAAGGCGCGGTCAAGCAGGCTGCGCCTTTTGGTTTTCTGGCAACCTTCATGATTTTAAATCAGAAACAGAGAATGTCGGCTTCCGCCTGTGCGCGGCGCAAGTCTGCCACGATGGATTTTGTCGTTGCAGCGGTTCTGAAGATGGACATGCGCTCACCGCCCACCAGCTGAAGCGAGAGAACCGTCTCTGCCTCAACGTATTTGTCATAGGGGATGATTGAAGCGATCACGTCAATTGAGCAGGAGCAGCGGCGCAGCACATCCCGGCTTTGTCCGTTGGATACCATGCAGCCGAATACATAGTCGGCGCGCGCTTCTGTTGGATAGTCGTTATAGGCAGGCTTCAGGTCTTCGGCAGATGCGCCGGAAAGGCCAAGCGCGCAGAAGGCGGCAAGAAGCGTGGCTCGCAGAAAGGTGCTGTTTCGCCCATTGATGTCAGCATGCATCTACTTCGTTCCCTCAAAAGGCTGAAGGACAATTTCGTTGGAATACACGTCATTGCCCGTCCCGGCCTTGAGCGAATGATACCATCCGGGGATCTGATCCGACATGGTGATTGTCAGAGCAAGATTTTCAAAACCGCGCATCTTGGCCCGATTGGGGTCATCCCGGAAGGGGGACAGCGTGACAGACTTTGCCTGGACCTGTTTGCCCTGATACTCGACTTCGACATCTTCGACCGGGGCGTCTTCAATCAGGGAGGCTTTCACCCTATTGCGTATGTAGAACGGACTTCCTCCCGCGGTCCCGGCCATGTCCCGGACCACTGTTTCCACGAAATACATGATCATGGGGTTGCCGACATTGGCCGGAAACTCTCCGATCTTGCGATGTTTTTCCTTCTGCAGAAACTCCAGATGGGCCATGTCATTTTCGGCAAAGCTGAGATTGATGGTTCCCGTGCTGGTGTCGGCAAGTTCCTGGTTCTGCGGTGCGACGGTGGTGCGTTGATAGGCCAACACCGAATTTCGGGAAATTCCATCGAGTGTCCCGGTCTTGAAGATCAGGTCATAGGGCTGGTCTGCTTGACCGGGTGAGGCAAGAAAAACGCACAACACACCAAGCAGCGCCAGGTTCAGCAGGCCGACCGTCAATGTCTGAAGTTGCTTCATCTTTTCCTCTTGATCCATATGTCCCGGGGTATTGCCCCTTCGGGAAAACTGCTGCCATCAAACGTATTGAAGCCGTGCAATGAGAGTCACTGCAGACTTTTGTCGATGTTTTGGCAGTGAACGACTGACGAACCCACTTGGGAAGTCAAGAATGCGTGTATTATCCAGCCGCTCTGCTTGACCCTCACTCTGTTCCCACGCTCAAATACGATAAGGGGCGATTCAATCGTCTGCGGGAACAAAAAGCCAGGTTCGGTACTTTGGGCAAGGTTGCGAAAATCGAACTGTTGAGACGGCTGGTGCCGCTGTTTCTCGCGGTGCTGGGGCTTGTCGGTCTCATCACCTTCATGACACCTTTCACCTCTCTGGTTTGTCTGGCGACGGCAATCGGTGTCTATGCCGCAACACCGCAGCCCAAACCTCCAGCAGGTGTAATCCAACCCGAAGCAAGTCCACCCGTGTGGATGACCGACCTGATCGGTTATACGGTTGGCATTCCACTCTTCACGATGGCCCTTGTCGGTCTGACCTATGGCGACCGCATGATCGGTGCCTGGACCGGACTTCTGGCCTTTCCGGCTTGTTTTTGTCTGCCGATCTTTCTGATTGCCATTCGCCAGAAGACCAGCTGGGTCCGGTTCTTCGGCAACGGGTTTGAGTTTGCCGAGATGGGGTTGAAAACCCGCGTTCGTTATGTGGATCTGGAAAGCGCAGTGGTGCGCGAATGGCAAACGGGCAACGCCTTTGTTCGTGCGCTGGGGTCGCTAGGCTTCATGTCGCGTCAGAAGGTTGCCTTGTTGTCCGGTTCAGACCACAGCCGCACGCTTGTGTTTACCCGGAAAGACGGAACCCAGTTAGCGGTCTCTTCCGAAGTGATACCGGACCTTCAACGAGTACTCATCGGCATGGACAGGGCCGGGGTGGAACTGCCGCACGGGTTTGGCGAGCGCGAGCGTGTGAAGATCCGCAAGAAGCGGGAGCGGATGTATCGCCAGAGCGAAGTCCCGCAAGAGGCCCTGAGCCCGAGGGAACAGGCCAAGAAGATTGCAGCGCTTCTTGACCAGTCCAAGTTTGGTCACCTCAAGGGCGAAGGCAGCTGAGGCTACGTTTCGTCACTTCACCCAGTTCGGTTTGCGCTTGTCGAAGAACGCCGAAATGCCTTCCCGGGCCTCCGGTGTTTCCCATGTGTCGGCCAGCCGCCGGATCGTGTCGTCGATCACTGCGTCCGAGATCGTCGGGCCCAGGGAACGCGCCAGGGCCTTGGAAGCTGCAACTGCGGCAGGCGCCGCGCCGAGATAGGGCTTGATTTCCCGCTCGATGGCTTCGTCAAGCTCTGTTGCTGAAACAACCTTTGCCACCAGATCAAGTTCCCGCGCTTCTTCTGCGCCGAAAATCCGCGCCGACATGAAGACGCGCCGTGCCTTGCCTTCGCCCATGCGGGCCAGAACATAAGGGCTGATGGTCGCCGGAATGAGCCCAAGGCGCACTTCCGTCAGGCCGAATTTCGCCGCATCGACTGCGACCACTGTATCGCAAACGCTCATCATGCCAATGCCGCCGCCAAAGGCCTGACCCTGCACCCGGCCGATCAGCGGCTTTTCAAGCTCATTGAGTGCGCGAAGCATCATCGCCAACTTGCGAGCTTCCGACATGCGGGTTTCGCGATCCGCGTGGAACTGTTCGCGCATCCAGCCAAGGTCTCCCCCAGCGCAAAAGCTCTCGCCGGTTCCGGTCAGCACCACCGCGCGGATGGTTGTGTCGGCATTGATTTGTCCCGCCGCAACCGTCAGCTCATTGATCATCCGAGCGGAGAGGGAGTTGTGTTTTTCGGGCCGGTTGAGCGACAAGAGCGCAACGCCGCGGTCGTCCGTGGTCAACGTGATCGTTTCAAAGCTCATGCGCTGTCACTCCGCAAGGACCGCGCAAAGGCGGCGACACTTGTCAGTTTCTCCAGGTCAATGCCGGTTTCAAACCCTTTTGAGGTCAAAAGGCCGGCAACGGCTTCCGTTGCTACATTGCCCTTGGCGCCCGGTGCATACGGGCACCCTCCAAGGCCGCCGACCGCGGCATCAAAGGTTCTGAGCCCCTTTTCGAGGCTGACCTCGATATTCTCCAGCGCGCGGCCCTTGGTGTCGTGATAGTGACCGGCCAGCTTGTCTGCCGGAACTTCATTCAGGACAGCATCCAGCATACGGGCAATGGTTTCCGGCGTTCCTGCCCCAATCGTGTCACCGAGCGAGATTTCGTAACAGCCGAGCCGATACATGATCCCTGCCACGCGGGCGACTTCCGCCGGGTCGGTGGGGCCGTCATAGGGACAGTCCGTGACACAGGACACATAGCCGCGCACGGCAAGCTCGTCGTGGCGCGCCTTGTCGATCAAGGGCTTGAATCGCTCAATGCTCTCGTCGATCGAGCAATTGATGTTCTTCTTCGAAAACCCTTCTGAGGCAGAGCCAAAGACAGCCACTTCGTCCGCTGACACCTTGCGGGCAGCGGTGTAACCCTTCACGTTCGGGGTCAGGACCGCATAGCAAATTGCGGGGTGGCGGTAGATGCCTTCCATGACCTCGGTCGCGTCGGCCATCTGGGGCACCCATTTCGGGCTTACGAAACTGGTCACCTCGATCTTGCGAAAGCCGCAGTCCGACAGTCGATCCACCAATCTGATCTTGTCTTCGGTCGGAACGAAAACCTTCTCGTTCTGCAGGCCGTCGCGCGGACCCATCTCAAAAATCGTGACAAAATCGGACATGGTTAGTCGGCTTTCTTTTCTTCAGCAGCACGGGCGCGCAGTTCGCGGCGGATCACCTTGCCAGTCGTGGTCATGGGAAGGGCATCAACGAATGCAACTTCGCGCGGGTATTCGTGGGCGGCGAGCCGCGTTTTCACAAACTCGGCAATTTCCCGCTCCAGGGGTTCGCTCGCCTCATGCCCCTGTTTCAAGACGACATAGGCTTTCACGATTTCCGTGCGCTGGGGATCAGGCTTGCCCACCACGCCCGCCATGGCGACGGCAGGGTGTTTCAGGAGGCAGTCTTCGATTTCCCCCGGACCGATGCGATAACCGGAGGACGTGATGACATCGTCATCGCGCCCGACAAAGCGGATCCAACCGTCATCGTCCATCACACCGGTATCACCGGTCAAAAGCCAGTCGCCCGCGAATTTCCTCGCCGTTGCGTCCTCGTTGTTCCAATAGCCAAGGAACATAACCGGGTCGGGGCGTTTGACGGCGATGTTTCCTTGTTCGCCTCTGGGCAGTTCGACACCCTTGTCGTCGACGATTGCAAGCGTATGTCCGGGAGCAGCGCGGCCCATGATGCCGGGCCGACCCTCCATGATCTTCGCGCAGCTGGAAACGATCATGTTGCACTCGGTCTGGCCATAGAACTCATTGATTGTCAGGCCGAAGGTCTTGCGGCCCCAACTGATCAGCTCTGCGCCAAGGGTCTCGCCGCCAGAAGCAACGGACCGCAGGTCCAGCGACCAGCGCTCTTGCGGATTGTCCACTTGCCGCATCATTTTCAGCGCGGTTGGCGGCAGGAACGTGTTGCGGATCTTCTGATCCTGCAGCAGCTGGAAAGCCGCTTCCGCGGTAAATTTTTTGAATCGGCAGGCGACGACAGGAACACCGAGATAAAGCGCTGGCATCAAGACATCCAGCAAGCCGCCGATCCAGGCCCAATCCGCCGGGGTCCAGATACGATCACCGGGTTGGCCGAGAAAGTCGTGGCTCATCTCGACGCCGGGAAGGTGGCCCAGCAGAACCCGGTGAGCGTGCAGCGCCCCCTTCGGCTGGCCGGTTGTCCCGGATGTGTAGATGATGATTGCGGGATCATCCGCGCGCGTTTCGACCGGTGTGAACTCTACCGGCGCGTTACTCATGGCCACGTGGAGGTCTTCCGCGCTGTCGCGGGCGCCGTCAGCGCACAACACGACTTTGAGGTCCGGCAACTCGCCGCGCAGGGCAGCGATTTTCCGGGCGCCTGCTGCGTCCGTGACAACGGCCTTGGCGCTGGAGTTCTGCAGGCGATAAAGCAACGCCTCTTCGCCAAACAGGGTGAAGAGCGGGATGGTAATCGCGCCCATCTTGAGGGCCGCAATGTGTGTAAAGGCGGTTTCGGGACGCTGGGGCATCAAGACGCCAACCCGGTCGCCCGGCGCAATGCCCCGACTTGCCAGAAGATTGGCAAGTCGGTTCGATTTTTCTTTCAGATCGCCATAAGTCAGCCTTGTGACGGGGCCGTCTTCTTCGGCGTAAATGAGGGCTTCCCGGTCAGGATCCCGCTCTGCCCAGTCATCACAAATGGCTGTCCCGATGTTGAACTTCTCGGGAAAAGTCCATTTGAACTGTCCGATCAGCTCGCCATAAGTGCCCGCGTCAGGAAGCAGTCTCATTCTCGGTCTCCAGGGCAAGCAGAACCGTTCCGTCCAGAACCTGTTCACCCGCATTTGCCATGACTTCCGCGATGATGCCGTCACGCGGGGCCTTCAGGGTATGCTCCATCTTCATCGCTTCCAGAATGACAAGTGGTTGGTCCTTCTTGACCGCTTCACCTGCCTTCGCGCTCAACACCTTCACGAGGCCGGGCATTGGCGCAATAATCTGGTCGCCCGCTTCGCAGCCGTCATCGTCGGCCGTCATGATATCGGGCAAGGTGGCGGTAAAGGCGTGTCCATTGAGGAAGACTGTGAGCTCCGATCCGGTCTGGACAACCACTGCCGATGTGCGGCCACCCTCACGCTCGAAGGTGATTTTCGGGCCTTCAATGGCGATCAGGCTGTAGGTTGCGGGTTGTTCTCCCACATGAACTGAGAACCGCTTCTCGCCCAGCACCTGCACCTCGACATCGCGGCGCTCGCCGCCGATCTCCAGAAGGGCGAATTGCCGGGACGCGCTCCAGATCCGCCATCCGGCGAGCGTGTCGAACGGGTCGTCGCTCTTGGCCGGATGCGTCAGTCCGAGCGCTGTCAGGGCAGCAAGGGCAAGTGCATCTTCCGGCATGTCCGGTTCGCTGATCAGGCTTTGCAGGTCGCGGTCAATCAGTCCGGTATCAACATCACCGGCTGCAAAGCCCTCATGTCTGCAAAGGGCGGCAAGGAAGCCCGCATTGGTGACACAACCGGCCACTTCCGTTGCCTCAAGGCTTGCCAGCAATTTTCCAAGGGCGGCCTCACGGGTTTGGCCATGGACGATCACCTTGGCGATCATCGGGTCGTAGTAGGGGCTGATTTCGTCGCCGGGGCGGACTCCGCTGTCAACGCGTGCCAGAGTTTCCGGCAGGTTCAAATGCGTGAGTGTGCCGATGGCGGGCAGGAAGCCCTTCGGGGCATCTTCTGCATAAAGGCGGGCTTCAAACGCATGGCCTGAGAAGGTGATCTCGTCCTGCATTTTGGGCAAGGGCTTGCCGCTGGCAACGAGCAGCTGCCACTCGACAAGGTCCTCGCCGGTGATCATTTCCGTAACCGGGTGCTCCACCTGAAGTCGGGTGTTCATTTCCATGAAATAGAACCGGTCCGCACGCAGGCCTTCCGAAACGTCGACAATGAACTCGATCGTGCCAGCCCCTGCATAGTCGATGGCCTGCGCCGCCTTCACGGCAGCCTCACCCATCGCCTTGCGCATGTCTTCGGGCATGCCGGGGGCTGGGGCTTCCTCGATTACCTTCTGGTGGCGACGTTGCAAGGAGCAGTCGCGTTCAAACAGGTGAACCGCATTGCCATGCTTGTCGCCGAAGACCTGAATCTCGATATGGCGGGGCTTTGCGACGTATTTTTCGATTAGGACACGGCCATCACCGAAACTTGCTTCCCCTTCGCGCTGGGCAGAGGAGAGCGCGCTCATGAACTCGTCTGGATGATCGACACGGCGCATACCCTTGCCGCCGCCTCCCGCACGGGCCTTGATGAGGACCGGATAACCGATCTTGCCGGCCTGGATCTTCAGGAAGCCTGCATCCTGCGTTTCCCGATGATAGCCGGGAACCACCGGAACTCCGGCCTTTTCCATCAGCGCCTTGGCGGCATCCTTCAGACCCATCGCCCGAATGGAGTTTGCGCTCGGTCCGATAAAGGTGATCCCTGCACGGTCGAGAGCATCGACGAAATTCGGGTTTTCGGACAGGAAGCCGTACCCGGGATGAACCGCTTCGGCGCCGCTCTTCTGGCAAATCTCGATGATTTTGTCGATCTTCAGATAGCTTTCGGCAACAGGCGCCGGACCGATGCGGTAGGCTTCGTCCGCCATGGCGACATGTTTTGACCCGGCATCGGCGTCCGAATAAACAGCCACGGTCTTGATGCCGAGGCGTTTGGCGGTTTCCATGACCCGACAGGCAATTTCGCCGCGGTTTGCAATCAGGATCTTCTTGAACATTATGCTGCTCCCTGCTGCAGGTCTTCAATCAGTTTGAACCGCTCGCAAATCAGTTCCATGTCTTCGCTGAAGCCACCATTGCGCTCGAAATAGGCCCGATGACCGGCCTGCCACGCTTCGAGGGTTTCGTTTTCCCCTTCGGCCAGCGCGAAGTCTGCATCCACCTCGCAAAAGCGGCGAATAGTCACCTCGACGGTCTCCATCACGAAGGCTGGTGTGCCGTCCCAGTTGAGGGAAATGTCCCGTCGCCCGACTATGGGCATCGGTGTGTCGGTCGAGGTGAATTCCTGCAAGGCGCCGCAGCTGGCCGTCTTTTTTCCGGAGCGAACGAGGGAGACAAGCTCGTCGCAAAGCTCTTTGCTATCACCAAAGGTGAAGGTCTGGGCGCCCGGATATTTGGCCTTGATGTCGTCTATCGTCATTGCATTACATCCGGAACAGGCCGAAGCGGGTGTCTTGGATCGGAGCGTTGAGGGCGGCGGAAAGCGAGAGGCCCAGAATGTCACGGGTTTTGCGCGGGTCGATGATGCCGTCATCCCAAAGGCGGGCCGTTGCGTAGAGCGGGTGACCCTGCTCCTCGAACTGGTCGATGATCGGCTGCTTGAAGGCGGTTTCCTCCTCCTTCGACCAGCTGCCACCCTTGCGCTCGATACCATCGCGGCGAACGGTGGCGAGAACGCCGGCGGCCTGTTCGCCGCCCATGACCGAAATGCGGGAGTTCGGCCAGGTCCACAGGAAGCGCGGATTGTAGGCGCGGCCGCACATGCCATAGTTGCCTGCCCCGAAGGAACCGCCGACCAACATGGTGATCTTCGGCACAGACGTGGTTGCAACGGCGGTCACCAGCTTGGCGCCATCCTTGGCAATGCCGCCGCTTTCATAGGTCCGTCCGACCATGAAGCCGGTGATGTTCTGCAGGAAGACCAGCGGGATCTTGCGCTGGGAGCAAAGCTCCACGAAATGCGCGCCCTTGACGGCACTTTCAGAGAAGAGAACGCCGTTATTGGCAACGATCCCGACCGGCATGCCATGGATATGGGCAAAGCCACAGACCAGTGTGGTGCCATAGCGCGCCTTGAATTCGTCAAAGCGGGACCCGTCCACGACACGGGCGATCACCTCGCGAATGTCATAAGGTGTTTTCAAATCTGCCGGAACAACGCCAAGGATTTCTTCCGGATCATAAAGCGGGTCTTCCGGGGTCTGCAGGGCGACATCGGGAAATTTTTCGCGATTGAGGTTGGCGACAGCCCGACGGGCAAGGGCGAGGGCATGGGCGTCGTCCTTGGCAAGGTGATCGGCAACACCCGAAAGGCGTGTGTGTACGTCGCCGCCGCCAAGATCCTCGGCGGTCACTTCTTCCCCGGTTGCCGCCTTCACGAGCGGAGGGCCGGCCAGAAAGATCGTGCCCTGGTTCTTGACGATGATGGTCTCATCGGACATCGCTGGAACATAGGCGCCACCTGCCGTGCAGGAGCCCATGACGACCGCGATCTGGGCGATGCCCTTGGCTGACATGTTGGCCTGATTGTAGAAAATCCGCCCGAAATGATCCTTGTCCGGAAAGACCTCGTCCTGATTGGGCAGGTTCGCGCCACCGGAATCGACCAGATAGATACAGGGAAGGTTGTTCTTCTCGGCGATTTCCTGCGCCCGAAGGTGTTTTTTCACCGAAAGCGGATAGTAGGTGCCGCCCTTTACGGTCGCGTCATTGGCGAGGATCATCACTTCCTGACCTTCGACACGTCCGATCCCTGCAATCATGCCGGCAGCAGGGGCCGCACCGTCATACATGCCGTGGGCTGCCATCATGCCGACTTCCAGAAACGGCGAGCCGGGATCGAGCAAGCGGGAGACACGTTCGCGCGGCAGGATCTTGCCACGGGAGACATGGCGCTCGCGGGCAACCTCGCCGCCGCCATTGAGGGCGGCTTGAGCAGCAGACTTGATTTCCGCCATCGCAGCTTCATGGGCTGCCTTGTTGGCGGTGAAGGCTTCACTGCGCGGGGACAGGCTGGATTTCAGGATGCTCATGACACCCGCTCTCCTATCGTCTTTGTGGAAGTGGTGTTGCCGACCGACCGCTGAACGAGGGCGGCATAAAGATCTTCGATTTCTCTCGGCCCCAGGGGGCCTCCGGGCTGATACCAGCTGGGAATGCCGGTCAGCATGGCAATGACTGCACGGGTGGCGACCTTGGCATCTTCGACCATGTACTGGTCGCTTGCGGCTCCCTGGTCCAGAATTTCTGTCAGTATCGCCTCATATCTACGCCGTTCTGCGCCCACGAGCTGGTAGTTTTCCGGCTCCAGATTGCGCAGCTCCATATAGGAGACGAAAACCTCATCCCGCTTTTCCATGTGATAGCGGATGTGGAAGCGCACAAAGGCATCTAGAGGATCGGTCTTCGCCGGAATTCTGGCCCGTTCTGCATCCCAGGACGAGATCAGGTCGTCCATATGCGCCAGCATGAGGTCCTTCAGGATGTCCTGTTTGGTGGGGAAGTGGTTGTAGAGCGCGCCGGGCTGAACCCCGACTTCCTGGGCGATTTGTCGGATGGAAACGGCAGCGTAGCCGTGCCGGGCAAACAGCTTGAGGGCCGCAGCGCGTACCCGGGCCGCGGTTTGGCTTCCCTTTGGCGTTTGTTGCCGTGCTGCTTCCAATGACATGCCCTCCGAAGTTGGGAGTAAAATAAATGAACGATCATTCATTTTCAATCACGAAATTCTCACCCACAGATTCGATTTGGCAGATGCGCACAGGGACGGCGGATTGTTAAAAAGATGTCACAATGTCAGGGTTCACAGGAAGCAGCTGGTGATTTGGCATTCCGGGAGGCGGGAACAGCATGGCGGACGACAGTGCACGCAGTTGGGTCGAGGCAGAATGGGAAGACAGCCTCGACGAAGAACTGGAAATGGAGATTGACGATTTTCTGGTCGCACGGGAACTCGCCTTCATTTCGGAGAAAAAGCACAGTTCCACGCTCGACCGGAAAGTTTATTTCTATGAGCTGCTGAGGCTGCAGGCCGAGCTGGTCAAGCTGCAGGACTGGGTCAAGCACACGAAGGAAAAGATCGTCATTGTCTTTGAGGGCCGCGACGCTGCGGGCAAGGGTGGTGTGATCAAGCGGATCATGCAGCGCATGGACCCGCGTGTGTGCCGCGTGGTCGCCCTGCCTGCGCCCACCGACCGAGAGAAATCGCAATGGTATTTCCAGCGTTACGTGCCACACCTGCCAGCGGGCGGTGAAATCGTGCTGTTTGATCGGTCCTGGTACAACCGGTCGGGCGTTGAACGGGTCATGGGTTTTGCGAACGAGGGGCAGGTAGAGGAATTCTTCCACGACGTGCCGGAGTTTGAGCGCATGCTCGTTCGCTCGGGAATTCGGCTTATCAAATACTGGTTCTCGATCACGGACGAGGAACAGCAGTTGCGCTTTCTCGTACGGGTGCATGACCCCTTGAAGCAGTGGAAGCTCTCGCCCATGGATCTTCAGTCCCGCGTTCGGTGGGAAGACTATACAAAGGCGAAGGAAGAAACGTTCGAGCGGACGAATATCCCGGAAGCGCCCTGGTTCATTGTGGAAGGCAACGACAAGAAGCGGGCCCGCCTCAACTGCATCGATCATTTCCTGTCGCTCATTCCCTATCACGAAATCCCGCATGATCACGTGACCCTGCCGGACCGGGTGTTCAATCCGGCCTATGAGCGCAAGGTGCTGCCGGAACATCTTTATGTTCCGCAGAAATATTGAGTGCCTCGATCATCCTACAGGTTTTCCGAAAGGCGTTGAAACCATGACGAAACAAATCCGATGGGGCATCCTGTCGACGGCGAAAATTGGGCGCCAGAAGGTCATCCCGGGTATTCGGCGGTCTCTAACGGGGATGGTTTCGGCCATCGCCTCGCGAAGCCCGGAGACGGCTGCCAAGGCGGCTGCAGAACTTGGCATCGACAAGGCTTTTGGCTCCTATGAGGAGCTGCTGGCCGATCCGGATATTGATGCGATCTACAATCCCTTGCCGAACCACATGCATGTGCCGTTGACCCTTCAGGCGGTCGCAGCCGGCAAGCATGTCCTTTGCGAAAAGCCGATTGCGCTGAACGCCGACGAAGCGCGGCAACTGCTGGCCTTGCCGAAGGGCCGGTTGGTGGCCGAGGGCTTCATGGTGCGCCATCATCCGCAATGGCTGCGGGCGCGCGAGATTGTTCGCTCTGGCGCGCTGGGCGACTTGCGGGTGATCCAGGGCTTTTTCAGCTACTTCAATGCAGACGCGGGCAATATTCGCAACAAGGCAGATATCGGCGGTGGGGCACTGCTGGATATCGGGTGCTACCCGATGGTTGCGGGGCGCTATTTCTTTGAAGACGAGCCCGTGCGGGTCATGTCGCTGATTGATCGGGATCCGGAGTTTGGAACGGATCGTCTTTCCAGTGCTCTTATGGATTTTGGCAAGGGGCGACGACTGGAGTTCACCGTTTCGACGCAGCTGGTTCCCTATCAGCGGGTAAACCTTCTGGGCACCAAGGGTCGGTTGGAGATCGTTGTGCCGTTCAATGCAGAGCAGCAGGGTGAGACGATCCTTCGCGTCGATAGTGGTGCGTCCCTCGGCGATGCATCTGTTGTGGAAGAGGTGATCGCGGCATCGGATCAATATGCAGAGCTGGTGGACAGTTTTGGCCGCGCCATTCTCGGGCAGGAGCCGCACTCCTATGGCCCTGAGGACGCCGTCCAGAACATGCGGATACTGGATGCGCTGTTTGCATCCGAAGCAACAGGCGGCTGGGTCAACCTATCCAGCTGAAACAAAAAACCCCGCCGTTGGCGGGGTTTTTCAAATGCATTTGAAAAATGCCTTATTTGATTGGCGCGAGGACCATCACCATCTGACGGCCTTCGAGCTTTGGAGCAGATTCCACCTTTGCAATTTCGGTGGTTTCTTCACGCACCTTGTTCAGCAACTTCATGCCGAGATCCTGGTGGGCCATTTCGCGTCCACGAAAACGAAGGGTTACCTTCACCTTGTCGCCGTCATTGAAGAACCGCAGCATGCTCTTCATCTTCACCTCATAATCATGGGTGTCGATGTTCGGACGCATCTTGATCTCCTTGATCTCGACGGTCTTCTGCTTCTTGCGAGTCTCTGCGGCTTTCTTTTGAGCTTGGTACTTGTACCGGCCGTAGTCCAGAATCTTGCAGACAGGCGGTTGAGCGTTCGGTTGAATCTCGACGAGGTCCAGACCAGCGCCCATGGCGATGTCCATAGCTTCCTCTGTCGAAACGATCCCGCGGTTTGCACCTTCGTGATCGATCAATTGCACTTCGCGAACGCGAATCTCTTGGTTTGTGCGCGGACCTTCCTTTACCGGAGGCGGGGCGCGGAACGGACGACGAATGGTCGGTATCTCCTCTATGGTTCAAATGCGTGGTCACGTCATATCTATTCGGAATGCACAAAAACCCTCGTGCGCAAGCGCCGAGGCGTTTATGTGACCTTGAGCTGAGTGGCCATATCTAAAAATCAAGCTTATGCGGGCAAAAGTCAACTGGTAATAGCCTTGGTTCGCGCCGCAATCGTGCTGGAACTCGTCGATTTTCGGTGCCTTCGGGATGCCGGGGTGCATTTGCTGTCCTCGGGCTTTACCTGTGAGGCTATCGTTGTTAGGCAGGATGAGCCTAACCCTTGGGAGCCTTGACAATGACGAACAATTCACCGGTCGGGGCCCCTGCATTCTCCTTTTCCGGGCTGCGGCTGTTCTTCCAGCTTTTGCGTGTGGCGGCAGGATTTGTCTGTGCCGTCCTGACTTTCGGCTTTTTTCTGGCTTGGGGCTATTTCGGCAAGATTGGGCCTGATACGGATCCGGTCGAGATTGCCGCTTTGGTGTCCACCGGTGCCTTTGCAGCCAGTGCGATTGGCGGGATGGCCTTTTTTCCAGCTCTTGTCGCCATCGGTGTAGCGGAAGTGCTGCGTCTGAAGGGCATGCTCATGCATGTAGGTGTTGCGGGCATGCTTGCCTTTGCCATCTGGACTGTGGGTCATTCCATGACCGCAGATGTCGGTCTGCGCCCCGGGACGACAGTTGTTCTGGCAGGCGGTTTCATGGCCGGTTTTATCTACTGGATGATTGCCGGGAGGCTGTCCGGGTGCTGGATCGTGAATCCCCCGACGCAAGAGAGGCCAGAAAGCTAGTCGTTTTGCGGATCTGACAGGACATCTTCCTTCAGGGTCTCGCGCGCCAGATCGATATGTTCCGGGCGAATATGTCCCCGGATCATGGCAATGGTTGCCATCAAGACCGTGGCGTCGTCCCCAAATCCAAGGCCTAGGATGAAATCGGGCACAACGTCCAGCGGCAGAACGAAATAGGCAAGCGCCGCGAGAATGGTGCCACGCACCTTGGCCGGGGTCGAAGGGTCTAGAGCACAGTAATATCCTGCCACAACATCTTCCATGAAGGGGATTTGACGTGCGGCCCTTCGGGCTGTTCCCAGAAGTTTCTGGCGAACAGATTTTTTCTGATCTTCTTCCTTGCCGAGGATTTCCGGATCAAAGCCAATCTTGTCAAAGGGTGATGTCATGGTGCCCCAGGGTTTGTTGCTTCTAGAGCACGTCTCGCATTTACTGAATCACTCGACGTGCTCTGAATCTTTGCTTTGGCGCATTTCCTGACGGCGAACCGGTATCCACTTCGCCTGGAAATGCTCTAGAAAAGATAGGAACACCCTGGGTCAAATACAATTGGTTGTTCTTTCAGGCCCTGAATTGAAGAAGGCCAGCCGGTGATCGGCTGGCCCTTGATTTTGGCTTTCTGGGTTGTCTTCTCGATCAATCCAGCGCGCGGGTTTCCAGAATGCGTCGGGCGATGACCTGTGCCTGTATTTCCGCGGCGCCTTCAAAGATGTTCAGAATGCGGGCATCGCAAAGAACGCGCGACACCGCATATTCCAGAGCAAAGCCGTTGCCGCCGTGAATTTGCAGCGCGTTGTCGGCTGCAGCCCATGCGACGCGTGCACCCAGAAGCTTGGCCATACCGGCTTCCAGATCGCAGCGGCGGCCGGAATCCTTTTCCCATGCGGAGAAATAGGTCAACTGGCGGGCAATCATGACTTCCGTAGCCATCATGGCCAGCTTGTCGGCGACACGCGGAAACTCGATCAACGGCTTGGCAAACTGGATGCGGTCCTCTGCATAACGCAGGCCAAGGTCCAGTGCGGATTGTGCAACGCCAAGGGCACGGGCAGCAGTCTGAATGCGTGCGCCTTCAAAGGTCTGCATCAGCTGCTTGAAGCCCTGACCTTCCACGCCGCCAAGGAGGTTCTCGTCCTTCACCTCGAAATTGTCGAAGGCGATTTCGTATTCCTTCATGCCGCGATAGCCGAGGACCTCGATTTCTCCGCCGCTCATGCCTTCTGCCGGGAACGGGGTCTCGTCATCGCCGCGCGGTTTCTCCGCGATGAACATCGAAAGGCCCTTGTAACCGGGCTCATCCGGGTTCGTGCGGGTCAAGAGCGTCATGATGTCGGCGCGGACCGGGTGGGTGATCCAGGTCTTGTTGCCGGAGACCTTCCAGACATCGCCGTCCTTGACCGCACGGGTCTTAAGGGACGCAAGGTCAGACCCTGTGTTCGGTTCGGTGAAAACGGCAGTCGGCAGAACTTCGCCTGATGCAATCAGTGGCAACCACTTTTGCTTTTGCTCTTCGGTGCCCCCGCACAGGATCAGTTCTGCCGCGATTTCCGAGCGGGTTCCAAGTGAGCCGACACCGATATAGGCGCGGGACAGTTCCTCGGAGACAACGCACATGGCTTCCTTGCCGAGCCCCAGACCGCCATATTCCTCCGGGATCGTGAGGCCGAACACACCCAGTTCCGACATCTGGCTGATGACGTCGAGGGGGATATATTCATTTTTCAAATGCCACTCATGGGCATTCGGCGTCACCATTTCCTCGGCAAATCGACGCATCTCGTTGCGGATCTGCTCCATGGTTTCGTCGAGGCCAGTCGCGCCGAAGGTGGATTCGCCTGCCTTGTGGCGGATCAATTCGGCAATACGACCCCGGATCGCCGGGGTATTGCCTGCGGCGATCAGTTCCTCGATTGCCGCCGTTCGGGCTGAAGCCTGATCCGCTGCCGGGACGCCGAGATCTGACAGGCGGACAAACTCGCCCTGGTTCATCGGAATGCCGCCGAAGATCTGGGCGAGATACTCGGCAAACCCGAGGCGCACCAGGAGATCTTCCAGTTCCCCATAGGCGTCCTGCTCGGCAAGACGGTCGGCATAGGCATGCATCTGGCGAAGGGATTCGACATAGGTCGCGAGCCACGCCAGGCCGTGTGTCGCCCGCTGTTCACGCTCCATTGCCGAAGAGGAGAGGCGGCCATCGACCGTCACCATGGCCCGAACTTGCCGCGTTGCGGTATCAAGCAGGGCCTCGATGCTCACCAATGCGCTGGCGGTCAGGTCTTGCAAGGTTTCCCCGGTCTTCGGAGCCGTTGCAGCGGCAGTGGACATGAGGCGTCTCCGTTTTCATTTGTTTCGCGCAAGGCGTCTTTTCGGCAGGTATGTTGCGTTGCAGCAGGTCGTTTGTCGAGCCCCCATTTGTACTTCTTTTGGATGAAGTGCCGTTGGCGGAGGTGTAGAACTTGACCTTTGCGTCCTAACGTTTTCACATCACGACATGATTTGGAGACAGACACTGACCCCCGCCTACTTGGTCCTGAAGGATGCGCTTGGCCATTTCGTCAATGATGACGGCTATGCGATGGCGAGCCATGTGGCCCTGTCGGCCTTGCTTGCGGTTTTCCCGCTTCTGATCTTCATCGCCGCACTGGCCGGGTTCATGGGCTTCAATGATGCGGCGGACCGCGCGTCCAATCTGGTCTTCGATGCATGGCCGGAAAATGTCGCCAAGCCGCTCGTCGATGAGATCCATCGTGTTCTCACCGTGCCGCGAGGCGATCTATTGACTTTTGGTGCGGTGGCGGCGCTGTGGTTTGCGTCCAATGGGGTGGAAGCGATGCGGGCTGCGCTGAACCGGGCCTATCGCCAGCAGGAACGGCGGTCTTTCATCATCCTGAGACTGCAATCCCTCGGGCTTGTGATACTCGGCTCTGTCGTTCTGATTGCCTACACGTTCCTGGTTGTCCTTGCGCCGCTGGCGATCAATGCTCTTGTGAGCTGGATGCCTGCGGTCGAGGACTTTCTTGTGACGATTGATGTGGCGCGCTACTCGATCGCCGGATCGCTATTGACCTTTGGCCTTGTATTTACCCATTGGATCCTGCCGTCCGGGGACCGCAGGTTTCGTGATCTTCTTCCCGGTGTTGTGGCGACGCTGGTCATGTGGATGGTCGCAGGGGCCGTCTTTGGCGCCTATCTGGCAAAGTTTGCCAACTATGTGACCACATATGGTGGCCTCGCCGGGGTCATGTCGGCGGTGGTGTTTCTCTATATCTGCGCGCTGGTCTTTATTCTCGGCGGAGAGCTGAATGCCTCGCTGATCCGGCTTCGCAAGATTGCGTCGAACTGACTGACTTTTGCCGTTACGCCGGTGTTCGGCGAAAGCGGATCCTGATCAATAGAACAGCTGCTACAACAAGTGCCATGCCTGCAAGCTGCATGATGGACAGGGTTTCTCCAAACAGGAAATAGCTCTCGATCGATGTGGCGACGGGCACAAGATAGAAAAGCGACGCGACCTGTGAGACGGCACCCTGTCGGATAAGGAACATCAGCAGCAGGATTGCGCCGATGGACAAGACCAGCACCAACCATGCGATTGCGAAAATGAACTGACCGCTCCAGATCACTTGCCAGCTTTCGAACAGGCTCAGGGGCAAGGTGACTGCAATCGCGCCAATGTATTGCCAGAAGGTCGCTGCCAGCAAATCGGTATTTGGCACAAATCGTTTCTGATAGACGGTCCCGATGCTGATCGCCAGAACGGCGATAAAGACTGCCAGAACGGTTACGGGGTTGATGCCCGAGCCGGTGACCGCAATCTTCGGGCCCAGAACAAGGAAAAGTCCAAACCCGCCGATTGCCAGTCCGATCCAGTGTTTGAACTCGATCCGCTCCTTGAGGAGAAAGGCCGCGGTGACTGCGCTGAGGACCGGTTGAAGCCCAACGACAATAGCGCTTGCGCCTGCGGGCATGCCTTCATCAATCGCCCAGAAAACACCTCCAAGATAAATGCCGTGCACCAGTGAACCAATGAAGATGCAGTGCAGGATCTGCGAGGTTTCTCTTGGCCATTTGACATCTACCCACCAGCAGATCGCAGCCAGAATCGGCAACACGGCCATGAAGCGGATGGAGAGGAAAACCATCGGGTCGGCATAGGGCGCTCCCAGCTTCGAGCCTATGAAACCGGTGGACCAAAGAATGACAAAGAGTGCCGGCGCAAGCATTGCTAGATTTTTCAATATTCTACTACTCTTGCTGATGCGAGTTCATCATTCATGTCGAATTTGGTTCGTTTGTTAATAAAAATTTCGATATTTATGCGGAACTATTGTCTTAGTCGAAGCATCCAACATTCGAATAGGCAAGGGCTACGGAACATGTTTAACACATTAAAATCGCCTTTTCGTATTATTTCCGACTTTTCTGTAAAAGTTAGAATTCTTACATTGAGTTTTGTCACGGTATTCGGTTTATTGGCAATTGGCGGTGTGTTTTTCTGGAGTCAATCTCAGCTTAACTCTGCGTTTTTGCGAATGGACGAGAGCTCGGAAATTGCAGATGCAGTCTCTGAACTCTTGGCGGCCGCAACGTCTCTTCAACAAACCGAACGAGATTACCTAGTTACACCTTCGGCAGGCTCTGTCCAGGATTTTGAGCAGCGTCTCGGTCAGGTGCGTGAGAAGTTGGCTCATCTTGCCAAAAGGGACGCGGCTGTCCGCTACAAAGACGAGATTTCCGGACTTGCAAATATGCTGGCCAGCGTCGAAGAGACGTTTGGCAGTCTGGACGCCGTCCAACAAGAAATTGGTTACACCAAGGCTGAAGGACTGCGTCTGGTGCTGGCGGAAACCGCAGGCGCAGTGAAATCTCGTCTCTATGATGAAATGAAATTTGGTGGAGGACCGGATTTCGAAAAGTTGGCGCGGGCCATTCTCGTTGTCCAACTGGCAGAAAAGGAATTCATGCTAAACCGCACCGCGGGGGCCATCGAACAGTTCAACATCGAGTTTGCCGCGTTCGAAAAACTCCTCAAGAAGGTTTATATTTCGGACAAGATCAAGGATGAACTGCGCACCAACATGGTGACTTACAAGGCAACATTCGAAACATATACGACTTCTGCTGCAATCTCCGCCTCTCATACCGAGGAACTGACAACGCTGTTCGAAAATGTTCCGCCGCGCATCGCGATCCTCAATGGCGCGGCAACGAGCCTTCAATCAGATACAGCATCAAACCTCGAGCAAATGCGCAACATCGCGGCCTTTGCCATTGGTGGAGCCATTCTTGCCTTGCTGTGCCTTCTTCCTGCCATTGCCTTGATGATCGGTCGATCAATTGCCCGTCCGCTTGGCAGACTGCAGGAAGCGATGGAGAAATTGGCGGCAGGAAATACCGAGATCGATGTGCCCATTCTGTCTGGAAAGTCGGAACTTGCGGCCATTAGCCGGACGGTTCAAGTGTTCAAGGAAAATGCTATTGAGCGCATGCGTCTTGCCCAATCTCAATCCGAAGAAAACGAGCAAAGGTCGCAGCGTGTAGCGAGGCTGGAGGATTTGATAGCCGGTTTCGAGACAACTGTTTTCAATGCGCTGGACAATCTTGATCGGTCAAATGACGAACTGCGCCAGACATCTCAGTCGATGGAGCAGTCGGCCGACGATGTTGCCGACCAATCCATGAATGCAGAAGATGCAATGCGGACCGCAGCCGAGAATGTTCTGGCAGCTTCGCGCTCGGCAGAAGACCTCTCCCAATCGATTTCTGATATCACTGGTCAAACGCGCAAATCGACCGTGGTGGCACAACAGGCGGCCCAGAGCGCGTCTACGACCGTGAATACAATGCGGGAGCTTTCCGGCGCTGCTGAGCGGATAGGGGAGGTCATGGGCCTGATCCGGGATATTGCCAATCAGACCAATCTCCTCGCCTTGAATGCCACGATTGAGGCTGCTCGGGCAGGGGAAGCCGGCAAGGGGTTTGCAGTGGTGGCTGCGGAGGTCAAGCAGCTGGCCGATCAGACGTCTCGTGCAACGGAGGATATCGCCCAGCAGATTGAGGCGATCCAGGGCTCGTCCACACAGGCAGTTGGAGCCATCGAAGAAGTCAGCCGGATTATCGAGGAAATGGAAACACTTGCATCTGCTGTTGCCTCTGCGGTTGAGCAGCAGGATCTCGCTGTTCAGGCCATTAATGAAAATGTGACAACTGCCGCAAATCGCTCAGATGAAGGAGCTTCCAGAATGGGCACGATCGGTTCTGCCGCAAACCTTGCGAGACAAAATGGCGCCGAGGTGGACACACTGGCCGGTACGTTAAGCGAGCAGGGTGTCTTGATCCGTCAAGAGGTGTCAACTTTCCTTCAAGGGGTCAGGAGCGCCTGATTTCTCCGACAGAGCCATGTCAACTTTTAAAAGATAAGAACCCATCTTTTGAGGTTGGTATAGCGTTCATCAGGCAGATGACATTTCGTCATCTGGCCTGATGTTGTTCTTCGTGCTACCCACTGACTGTTGAGCACGAAGAAAGCAGATTTCATGCATGATAGCGTTGTTATCGTGGGCGCAGGACAGGCTGGCGCTCAGGTCGCACAATCCCTGCGTCAGGGTGGTTTTGAAGGTGCAATCCGGCTGATTGGCAATGAACCGCATCTGCCTTACCAGCGCCCGCCGCTTTCAAAGAAATTTCTGTCCGGCGATATCGGCGCGGACGGCCTCTGGTTGCGCCCACCTGCCTTTTATGAAACCCAGAACATCGATTTCATTCCGAATACGAACGTGGTCCGGATCGAACCTGCCAGCCGCCGCCTTGAATTGGCCAATGGAGATACGCTGGACTATGGCAAGCTGGTTCTGGCAACAGGAACAAGGGCACGCCAGATCCCGCTGAAAGGCGCAGAGCTGCCGGGTGTGCTGACCTTGCGCGGGATCGGCGATGTGGACCGCATCCGCCCGATGCTTCAGGACGGCCAGAACCTTGTGATCATTGGTGCCGGGTATATCGGCCTTGAGGTTGCAGCCGTTGCCCGAACCCTTGGCAAGACCGTGACCGTTGTCGAGGCGCAAGACCGTCCGTTGAAGCGGGTGGTTTCTCCCGAGATTTCCAGCTTCTTTTCCCAGCTTCATACGGCGCGCGGCGTTCAGCTGTTGCTGGATACCGGTGTCGACAGCCTGATTGGTGAGGACAAGGTGCGAAGCGTCAAACTGTCCTCGGGCAAGGAAATCCCTGCTGATGTCGTTTTGGTGGCTGTTGGCGCCGAGCCTAACGATACGCTTGCGCAGGCTGCCGGGCTTGATGTCGACAACGGCATTCTCGTCGATGGCGGCGGGGTAACCAGCGACCCGAACATTCTTGCTGCCGGCGATTGCACGCGGTTTTTCTCCGGCAGGTATGGGCGCTCTGTGCGCATGGAAAGCGTTCAGAATGCGATTGATCAGGCCAAGGTGGTTGCGCAGTCGATCCTCGGCGAGGAAGGTGATTATGACCCGCTGCCATGGTTCTGGTCGGACCAGTATGACATCAAGCTGCAGATCGCGGGGCTATCGGAAGGCTATGATCGGACGGTCCTGTCTGGCTCGATCGAGGACAACAAGTTCTTTGTCGCCTATTTGAAGGAAGATCGTCTCATCGCCGTTGACAGCGTCAATTCTCCGCGTTCGCACATGATGGCCCGCCGCGTGATCGGAGAAGTCTGGCGCGACGATCTTCTGCCAGCTGCCTAAATCGGATCTGAAAAGACACCTGAAAAAGAAACCCCGCCAGCAGTGGCGGGGTTTTGTTTTTTCAGCTCTTCTTTGTGCTGGCGTGACCGCCGGAGATTTCCTCCGTCTGATCTTCCCCCACATCTTCGGGAAGGATCAGGTTCAGCACGATGGCAAGGAAGGCGGCTGGCAGAAGGCCGGACGACAGCAGCACCTTCGCCGTACCCGGCAGATGCTGAAGCGCGCCGGGCTCCAGCTGAAGCCCGAGGCCGATGGAGAGCGAGACGGCGAAGATCACCATGTTGCGCCGGGTCCAGTTTACATCCGACAGCATGGACACACCGGCTGCGACGACCATGCCGAACATGACGATCACGCCACCGCCCAGAACCTCGATCGGAACGGTGGAGATGATGGCGCCGACTTTCGGAACCATGCCGGCAACAATCAGGAAAAGCGCCCCGATGGTGACGACGTGACGGCTCATGACGCCGGTCATGGCAATCAGGCCCACATTCTGGCTGAAGGATGTGTTTGGAAGCGCTCCGAACAGACCGGCTGCTGCGGTTCCCAATCCGTCTGCGAAAGTGGCACCGGAGATTTCCTTGTCGGTGGCTTCACGGCCAGCTCCACCCTTGGTGATGCCGGAGACGTCGCCAACGGTTTCAATCGCCGAAATGATCCCCATGAGACAGAAGCCGATGATGGCAGCAAATGAGAACTCGATGCCGAAATGCAGCGGGTTCGGAAGTGCGAACGATGCGGCGCGACCGACATTTGTAAAGCTGACCATGCCCATTGCAAACGCCACGACGTAGCCAACCAGCAGTCCGATCAGGACCGCTGATACTGACAGCATGCCACGGGCAAA
This sequence comes from Roseibium sediminis, assembly GCF_008711325.1. Taxonomy (GTDB): domain Bacteria; phylum Pseudomonadota; class Alphaproteobacteria; order Rhizobiales; family Stappiaceae; genus Roseibium; species Roseibium sediminis. Next base: position 31,158 of record NZ_VXDB01000007.1, on the reverse strand, counting down.
GAATTTCAGCGCCAGCGTCACCACGATGACGACGATTGCGACAAACCAGTTCTGCAGGCTGCCATATTCTTCGGTGCCAATGGCGGGAACACCTCCCGCTGCATACTGGATGCCGACCTTGACCAGGGCCAGACCGATCATCGTGACGACGAGACCGGTGACAAGCGGCGGCAAGGCAAAACGGATCTTGCCGATGAACGGGGCAAGGCTGGCATGAAAGAGCCCGCCCACGACCACGCCGCCCATGAGGACGGCCATTGCATCAACGCCCTTGCCGGCAACGAGCGGTATCATGATGGGGATGAAGGCAAAGCTGGTGCCCTGCACGATGGGCAGACGGGCACCAACAGGCCCCGCGCCTATTGTCTGGAAGAGGGTAGCGATCCCGGCAAACAGCATCGACATCTGGATCATGTAGATGAGGTTCGGAAAGTCCGGTGAGTTGGACCCGAAACCAAAGCCTGCAGCTCCTGCAACAATGATTGCCGGCGTCACGTTGCTGACAAACATTGCAAGCACGTGCTGAATGCCAAGCGGGATTGCCTTTGCCAATGGCGGTGTATAGTTCGGATCCCGAAGCTGGGCAGCTGTGCCCAGTCCTGTATTCCCGTCACTTGTATTCGTCATATTGCCCCCCAAATCATCCGCACGATCCGACCCCCTATGTCGCATCAAGTTTTACGGATGTGAATTCTGACATTAGGCCAGCATTTTTAGTGTGAGCACAATGATCAAAGGGTAATTACCTTGGCGGTATGGGAAGAAACACTTTTAGGCAATTCTGTATAATGCCACGATTATTCAGTCGCGGCATTTTGCAGGATCAATCTTGCAACTTCATTCGGGACCTCCAGATGCGGCATGTGGCCGACCCGGTCGAATACGTGAGTTGCGATTGTTCCGGGGAGCTTGTGGGCCTGTCTGGTCGGAAGAACGCGGTCCTGTGTTCCCCAGATAACCTTTATCGGCATCGGCAGGTTGGCAATGTCGTTGACTGGCAGTGTTTTCTGCACGGAACCGTCCAGCAGTTCCTCGACAATGGCCTCAAGCGTTGCATTTGCACCAGGACGCAGACGTTCTTCTGCAGCTGTCTTGGCGAGGAACTTAGGCAACCTGAATTCCCAACCGAAAAACTGTTCCAGCAGGATTTCCATCAGGTCGGCATCGCTGACAGAGGCGTAGCGGCGAAGAAGCTTGTGATTTATTTCCGGCCCAAAGCCGCCCGGAGCAAGGAGCGTGAGGCTCGCAATACGCTCGGGCTGCTGGAGGGCAGCAACAGCCGCCGCCGCCCCGCCCATTGAATGGCCGACGAGGTGGATCCGTTCCAACTGAAGGGCCTCAAGCGATTGCAGGGCGGCCTTTGCCGCAACACCTGCATTGCCGACCACAGGCCAGTCCAGCGCCTTGCCATGACCGGGAAGGTCAAAGGCAAGCGAGCGCTTCTTCGCAGAAAGCGCGGTCTGAATATGCGTGAAACCCTGATGATCCCCTCCAAACCCATGCAGAAGAACGACCGGTGCACCCGAATCCGCCTGCTGGCTGGCTTGTTCGCGAAAGGGCAGGATCGTTTTGGGGTTTGGGCGAAGGTCGGTCATTGGTTTCCTGAACATGGTATGAGTTGGAACAAGACTTATTTTTCCGGCGCTTGATCTGCAACTGTTGTCTGAACGATTTGTGACGATCACCGCCATTGCGGTCAGTTTCAGTGCCGCACTGTTCAAATCTTCCCGTTCCGTTATATGCAATGGCACCGCTGCCGGTTGATCCGCGCAGTGATTCCAGCAACCGATCTGATACCGAAGGGCTTTCCTGATGGTTCGTTCACTTTCGTGGTTTCTTTGTCTGATTGTCGCGCTGACCCTTGCTGTTCCATCCAGCGCGCAGTCAGGCTTTTTCGATCCCAATACCCGGCAATGGGTCGAGTACAAGTTGACGCCGGAAGCGGCTGGCAAGATTGCCCGCCAGAAATACCAGCGCAAGCTGGTGAGTTATCGCACGGACGCCGAACCCGGCACGATCATCGTCGATACGAAGAAGCGCTGGCTCTATCACGTCCAGCCGGGCGGCAAGGCGATGCGGTACGGCATTGGCGTCGGCAAGGATGGGTTTACCTGGAAAGGGACCGAGCGCATTACGGCCAAGAAAAAGTGGCCGGGCTGGACGCCGCCTCCGGAAATGATCGTTCGTGAGCGCAAGAAAGGCCGGAACCTGCCGTCCCATATGCCGGGTGGGCCCAAGAACCCGCTGGGCGCCAGGGCGCTCTATCTGGGCAACACGATCTACCGCATTCACGGCACCAATGAGGACTGGTCGATCGGGCGCGCCGTTTCCTCCGGCTGCATCCGTATGCTCAACGAGGATGTCGAACACCTCTATGAGAATGTGAAGATCGGCACTTCCGTGAAAGTGCTCTGACTTCAGATCGTATAAAGCGGCTGTTCGGTTGAGAAACCGGACAGCGCGAATTTACCCACAAACCGGCTCCGTTCCATGGCCAGCCGTGCAATGTCCTCGGTGACGAGAATGTCTGTGCCCGTAGTCTTGTTAAGCGCCTCGATCCGGGCTGCTGCATGAACTGTCTGACCAATCACCGAGAAGGTCAGCCGGTCGGGAATGCCAATATTTCCGAACATCACATCTCCAACGGACAAGGCAATTCCCGCCCTGAGTTCGGGCTGATCCCCGCGTTCGGAATTGATGGCGGCGAGCTTGTGTCTTGCCTCGTCGGTCGCTGCAATCGCCTTTCGCACCGCTGCATCAAGCCCGTGCTCGCTGATGGGAAAAACGGCCAGAACAGCGTCGCCGATAAAGTCGAGGATCTCGCCGCCCTGGTGCAGCACGGCTCCGGCTGTCGCGTCGAAATAGATATTTAGCCAGCGCAGATAGTCCTTTGGCCCCAGAGCTTCGGCAATTGACGTTGAATTGCGGATATCGCTGAAAAATATCACTGCGGAAATGTTTTCGCCGTCCCCATGGCGGATCTGTCCTGACAGGACCTTTCGGCTGGCGATGCAGCCAAGATATGTGTCGGCAATCGTCTGGGCGATTTCGGCCTGCAAAGTGGCTCTGGCGGCCAGAGCGAAACGCTTCTGGAGGTATTGGATCGCAAACAGTTCCTCATCCGAGAACCCTTCCTCGGCTATTGTGGCCCAGCTAACGAGAATTCCCGTTTTCCCACGCATGTCCTGAAGGGCGGGAAGGTCAAATCCGGTCGCCAGAACCACGTAGTCCGCGTAGCCATCTTTGGATAGCTGTTCGCAGAGCGGATAATCATGGACCGAATTGGCGCCTCTCAACTTGCGGCGAAGCATATCTTCGCCGCTGTGCAGCACCGCGCGCATCGGGCTGTTGATCCAGTCCTCGCCTTCATCCTCTCTGTGCGTGTAACGCTCATGAACGGCACCGTTCCCGGCGGTCCAGTAGACCATTTCGGCCTCTATCAGCGGATGAAGCGTGGACCAGCCCAAAGTTGCCCGATCCACCTGCACGCCGCACTCGTTCAGCCGCTCACACATGCTGGCAAAGATGTCTGGCAGGCTGACCGTCTGTAATGCTTGGCCAATCAACCAATCCTCGATGCCATCGATTTCCTTCATATCAATCATGAAGGTTTTTCCCGTCACGTTCGTTGGTGGCCGAAACCCTTCAGGGTTGGCGAGGTGTCGAAACTACAACTTCATATGGCCGTATGATGGTCCAGTTTACAATGGCTGGCGGCATCTTGGCCGCAAGGGTGTATGGCAGAACCAGAGAACCTTGCCGCTTTGCCTTGGGATACAGGTTGGACATTGGGGCGGGCGGCGTGTCGCTTTCGCCTCTCCAGACCAACAGCACGCCGTTTTCTCTGAGATCCGCCTGATCCACCCAGGGAGAAGCTGCTGCGTCGTGGTCGAGATACATCGTCGGCCGATCTTCGGAAAAGAGCGTCACATGGGCTGCTGTCCACATGTCACCTGCTACAAAACGCAGAGGCGTTTTCATTTCCTCGCGCCAGATGGTGGTGAGGAGTTCCGCGCTCTCCTGACCCGGATAGTGGATGCGGCTTTGTTTGGTTTTCCAAAGCGGTTCAAGAAGGGCCTGTCCGACAATCACACCAAGAAAGATCGTCTGAATGAGGACAGCGCCGATGAGCGCAGGTCTCTCCAGTGTAACTTTGCCGGATGGCAGAAGAAACCTGACCGCGAGGATACCGGAAAGCACAAAGAGGGGCGTCCCCCACATATGCTTGAACTCATTTCCGGTGACTGCGGACATCAACAAAATGACGGCTAGAGGCAGGAACGCGAACCAAAGAAGGAAACGGTCATCGGGACAAGGACTGGAGGTGCCGTCAGCCGCTGCCTTTCCAGCCAATAGACCCCTTACGCCGCTCAAGCCGAGCAGAAGCGCGGCAATGATGAACAGTCCGGCATGGTTCGCGATCTGGGCGAGGAAGAAATTAACCGGGTTCCAAAGATGATCCATCAGGCCCTCAGGCCCCCTGCTTCGGCTGCCGGCATATTCCAGTGTCACGAAATTCGTGTCCACGAGCCAAAGCACGTGCGGCAGAAACAGAACGCCGCAGACGAGCCCTGCAATCCACGGTCCGGGTGTGGCAAGGCTGCGCCGTGCATCTGAAAACACCAACGCATAGAGGCCGATCGCGCCAATCAGGAGAGCGACGAAATACTTCGTGTAGAGGCCAAAGGCAGCAACAGCTCCCAGCAAAATCCAATCAAGGAGCCGCCCCTTCTCCAACGCCCTGTGGAACAGGAGGATCATCGCAGCCCAAACCGGGATCTGCAGGATGTTCGGGTTGAACTCGGGCAAGGGAAGCGTGAAGTAGAACGTCACGCTGGTCATCACCAGAGCCCAAAAGGCCTTCCAGTCATCGAGCCCAAGCCTGTGGGCCAGTTGCCAGATGCAGAGATAACCGACCGCAACACTCAGCGAGCTCAGCCAATAGGCTCCGAACGCATGCCCGCCAGTCAGGTGATAACTCAGTTCCAGAAGCCATGCCTGCATCGGCGGGTGCTTCGTGTAGCCAAGCGCCATTTCGCGCCCCCAGGCAAATCCTTCGACCACGTCCAGTGGAGGATTTGGGAAGAGGAGTGAAGGGATAAGGGCCCACAGAAGCAGGGTGAGGGAGCAATACCAGAAAGCTGCCCGGGATGCCGACATCATGCGTCTTTCACGTATCTGAAGAAGGGGTTGGATCAGAAAAGGCCCAGAAACGGGAGCCGAGGAAACTCAGGCCTGGAACAATCGCAATCGAAAAGATGAGACCGACGGAGTCCGGCCAATTCGTGAACTGGAGCCAGGCTGTCAGGACAACGTTGTTGGCAAGAAAGCCCAAAACCGCAATCACGAGGAAACGTGCCATTCTGCGGCCTGCGGTTCCGTGATGTCCCTGCGCTTTGAAGCTCCAGAAATGATGACCTGCGAAGGACACGACAAATGCAATGACAAAGCCGAGAATGTTCGATCCATAAGCTCCGAACAGGCTGCTCTGCAAGGCGACAAGCGCGACAACACTATGGGTCAGGGTGGCCGCTATACCAACGAGCGCAAACCGGCTTGCTGTCGCAGCCTCGGCGCGAACGCGGCTGGTGCGGACATCCTGTTCAGTCATCGTGTGCCTTGCTGTCGGTCTTTGCGTCGACCCCGGTTATGACATCCTGAACCAGATAGACGGGGCGCTGCTTTGCCTCACCAAACAGGCGTGCAATGTATTCACCAACCATGCCGATTGAGAGGAGCTGAATCCCCGAAAAGAACAGGACTGCGACCATGAGAGATGCGTAGCCCGGAACATCGACACCATAGATCAGGACCTTGATGACCGTATAGAGGGCGTAGACAAGTGCCAATCCGGCAATCCCGACCCCGCCGTAAAGCCAGACGCGAAGCGGAAGCGTGGTGAAGGCCGTCAGGCCGTCAATGGCAAAGTTCCAGAGTTTCCAATAGTTCCATTTGCCTTCACCCGCGCGCCGTGCCGGGCGCTCGTAGGGAATGGCCATGGACGGAAAGCCGACCCATGCAAACAGTCCCTTCATGAAGCGATTGCGTTCGGGGAGCTTGTGCAGTGCTTCAATGACAGCGCGGTCGATCAGGCGGAAGTCGCCTGCATTGGCTGGCATGTTGATATGGGCGAGGCGGTTGAACAGCTTGTAGAACAGGCCGGCCGTGGAGCGCTTCAAGAACGTGTCGGACGAGCGGTCAACGCGCATGCCGTAGACCACATCGTATCCTGAACGCCAGCCCTCAACCATCTGGGGGATCAATGAGGGAGGGTCCTGAAGGTCCGCATCCAGAACGATGGCAACATCGCCACTGACATGGGAGAGACCTGCTGTGAGCGCGGCTTCCTTGCCGAAGTTTCTGGACAGGCCGATCAGCTTTCCCGGAAGGCCATCTTTCAGCTTTTGCGCAATCACATCCGCTGTTGTGTCGTGGCTGCCGTCGTCGACAAAAATGTATTCGAATGGCAGGCTGAGGGCTGAGAGGACTTTGTCGGTTTCCTCGAGAAAATGCGGAATGACTTCGGCTTCGTTGAAGACCGGAACAATCAGGCTGATCAGGGGCGTTTCCGGGCGCGTTTGCGACCGCCGTTCGAAATAGACCTTAGCCTGAGTTCGTGTTGCCATGTCCGGGGTTCCGGTTTTTTCGAGGCCGCGGTGCGGTCCTGATGTCATGAATCAAAAAGGCCGGACCTTTTCGAGGTCCGGCCCCTTTTTACCAATGTCGGCAAATCACACAAGCGCGCCGTGGCAGTGCTTGAACTTCTTGCCGGATCCGCATGGGCATTGTTCGTTGCGTCCGACCTTGCCCCAGCTTTCCGGATTGGCCGGGTCCAGCTCGGCGGTTTCGAACTCGTTTTCACCTGTGAGCGGATTGATATGCTGAGGATGCATTTCCGGCAGCGGTGCTGGTTCGGGGAAGTCCGGTTCCTGCACCAGTTCCACCCGCATGAGCTGGGTGGTTGTCACCTGACGCAGCTGGGTCAGCATCGTCTCGAACAAGGTGAAGGATTCGGTCTTGTATTCCTGCAGCGGATCGCGCTGGGCATAGCCGCGGAAGCCGACGACCGAGCGAAGGTGATCCAGATTTGCCAGATGCTCGCGCCACAGAGTGTCGAGCGTCTGCAGGAGGAACATTTTCTCCACCTGGCGCATGATGGCCGGTGTGTATTTTGCGGCCTTCTGCGCCATGATTTCGTCTGCAGCCCGCTTCAAGCGCGCCGTGACTTCCTCTTCCGCAATGCCTTCCTCGTTCGCCCAGTCTTTCACCGGCAGATCGAGATTGAGAACGTTGCGAACTTCTTCCTGTAGCCCGTCCGTATCCCATTGTTCTGGATAGGCGCGCTCGGGAATGTGACGGGAAACAAGGTCGTCGATCACGTCGTGGCGCATGTCCGCAACGGTTTCCTGCAGAGCCTCGCCATCCATCAGCTCGATACGCTGTTCGAAGACCACCTTGCGCTGGTCGTTCATCACGTCGTCGAACTTGAGCAGGTTCTTGCGGATGTCGAAGTTGCGGGATTCAACCTTCTGCTGGGCTTTCGCCAGAGCGCGGTTGATCCAGGGATGGGTGATGGCTTCGCCTTCTTCCAGCCCGAGTTTCTGCAGCATCGTGTCCATGCGCTCGGATCCGAAGATGCGCATAAGATCGTCCTGAAGCGACAGGAAGAACTTCGAATGACCCGGGTCGCCCTGACGGCCTGAACGACCGCGCAGCTGGTTGTCGATGCGGCGGCTTTCGTGGCGTTCGGTGCCGATCACATAGAGACCGCCAGCCTGAAGCGCCTTCTGCTTGAGCTCTTCCACTTCCGCGCGGATGGCCGCTTCCCTTGCCTTGCGCTCTTCGCCTTCCGGCATTTCTGCCAGTTCGCCTTCGACACGCTGCTCCGGGTTGCCCCCAAGCTGAATGTCCGTACCGCGGCCAGCCATGTTGGTCGCGATCGTCACTGCGCCCGGCAAGCCGGCCTCGCTGATGATCATCGCTTCCTGCTCATGGTAGCGGGCATTGAGGACCGCAAATACCTTGGACTTTGCCCCGCCCTGCTTCTGGGCTTCGGCAAATGCCTTCGGGTTGGTCACGTCGATCTGCTTGTAGCCGTGCTTCTTCAGACGCTCGGCCAGATATTCGGATTTCTCGATCGAGGTCGTGCCGACGAGAACCGGCTGGCCTCGTTCCTTGCAGTCGTCAATCAGGGTGACGATCGCGGAGTATTTTTCCTCGACGGTCCGATAGACCTCGTCGTCTTCATCCACACGCAGAACCTGCACGTTTGTCGGAATTTCAACGACTTCCAGGCCGTAGATGTCGGCAAATTCGTCTGCTTCCGTCAAAGCCGTACCGGTCATGCCGGCCAGCTTGTCATACATGCGGAAGTAGTTCTGGAACGTGATGGAGGCCAGCGTCTGGTTTTCTGGCTGGATGCGAACCTTTTCGCGAGCTTCCAGAGCCTGGTGCAGGCCTTCGGAGAAACGGCGCCCCGGCATCATGCGCCCGGTGAACTCGTCGATGATGACGACTTCGTTGTTGCGGACAATGTAGTCCTTGTCGCGCTGGAACAGCTTGTGTGCCTTCAGAGCCTGCTGCAGGTGGTGGACGATGGAGACGTTTTCAACGTCATAGAGCGAGTCGCCCTTCATCAGCCCGGCCTCACGCAGGAGGCCTTCCAGTTTTTCGTTGCCGGCTTCGGTAAAGGTTGCCGAGCGCTGCTTTTCGTCGAGTTCGAAATCTTCTTCGGTCAGCGCCGGAATGAAGGCGTCCACCGTGTTGTAGAATTCGGAGCGATCTTCAAGCGGGCCGGAAATGATCAGCGGCGTACGTGCTTCGTCGATCAGGATGGAGTCCACCTCATCGACGATTGCAAAGTTGTGGCCGCGTTGAACCATCGACTCGCGGTCGTGCTTCATATTGTCGCGGAGGTAGTCGAAGCCGAACTCGTTGTTCGTGCCGTAGGTCACATCCGACGCATAGGCGGCGCGGCGCTGTTCGTCGGAAAGACCGTGAACAATGCAGCCGACTGTCAGGCCGAGGAACTTGTAGACGCGCCCCATCCACTCGCTGTCGCGCTGCGCCAGATAGTCGTTGACGGTGACCACATGGACGCCGCGGCCGGTCAGGGCATTGAGGTAAACCGGAGCCGTTGCGACAAGTGTCTTGCCCTCACCGGTTCGCATTTCTGCGATCTGACCGGAGTCCAGAACCATGCCGCCGATGAGCTGAACATCATAGTGACGCTGCCCAAGGGCGCGGCGCGCTGCCTCTCGAACGGTGGCGAAAGCAGGAATAAGCAGGTCTTCCAGCGATTTGCCGTTAGCGAGTTCCTGCCGAAATTCGCCCGTGCGCGCCCGCAGCTCTTCATCCGTGAGGGCCTTTAGGCTCTCTTCCAATGCGTTGACCTGCTGGACCTTTGCCCTGAATGCCTTGACCTTGCGGTCATTTGCAGATCCGAAAATTTTACGTGCCAGTGCGCCAAGGCCAGCCATGTGGCGGTCCTTCCCTAAAGGGCGGCGCAAGCGACAGGCGCCAGCCCATGAAATCGTCTCAATTGCTGTCCATGACCGTGGGTGTGCCGATTGTGCGCATCCAGATCACGGCGAAAGTCTCGTTCATCCTCCTCAGAACGAACGACCGACAGATAAGAGTGGGTCGGAAGCTTGTCAACGCCGCTGGTTTGAGCAAAGTAGGCGCACACCAAATCGGGAGGCATCGCCTTCCTGTGTTTTGACAATAAAAAGGGCACCTGATGTTCCGCACAAATTTTCTCCGGCCGTTGCGCATGGTCATGATCCCGGCCGTGGCCGTTACGCTCGGGGTATCTTCCGTTTCAGCAGCGGAGCCGGGCGATGTGATCGCCAAGGTGGGCGAGACTGAAATCACCGAGGCGGATATCGCATTCGCAGCCCAGGATCTGGGGCAGGAACTCCAGCGATTCCCGCCGTCGCAATGGCGCGGCATTCTTCTGGACGTGATCGTCGACATGCAGCTTTTGGCGCAGGCCGCACGTGAAGCCGAGATCGAAAAGGACCCCGATTTTCAAAAGCAGCTGGAGTTCCTGAAGCTCCGGGCTCTTCGCAACGCATATATCGCCCAGAAGATCGAAGGCGGTGTGACCGAAGACGACGTCAAGGCTGCCTATGAGAAGGAATTTGCCGACTTTGAAGGTGACGAGGAGATTAATGCCCGTCACATCCTTGTGAAGGAAAAGGCAGAGGCAGAAGCCATCATCAAGGAACTGGAAGGCGGAGCCGATTTCATCGAGCTGGCCAAGGAAAAATCCACGGGCCCGTCCGGTCCGAACGGCGGTGACCTGGGCTTCTTTGTTCGCGGCCAGATGGTGAAGCCGTTTGAAGATGCGGTTTTTGCTCTTGAGCCCGGTGCGATCACCAAGGAGCCGGTTGAAACGCAGTTCGGCTGGCATGTCATCAAGCTGGAAGAACGCCGTCGTCAACCGAAGCCAAGCCTTGAAGATGTGGCTCAGGGGCTGCGTCAACAGCTGGCGCGCGACCAGTACACAAAGATCATGGACGATCTGAAGTCCCGCGTGACGGTCGAAATCCTCGATGAAGACCTGAAGAAGCCGGAAGGCGAAGCTCCGGCGCAATAAGCCAGAAACGCGCTGACGAAATAAAAATGCCCGGCTTTTCGAAGGGGAAGGCCGGGCATTTTGTTTGCTCATCACAAAATAGATGTTCGGACCACCTGTTTGACCAAACAAGCGCTTGCGAACGGGGGCTGCATGGGGCAAGCCTCCTGTGAACGACACTTTTGGATACACTGCCATGTCTACGACTGTTTCCCCTCTTGCTCCGACTTCCTATGTGGACATGCCCCGCATTGAGGGCGTTCGCTTTGCTACCGGCATGGCCGGTATCAAATATCGCGGGCGCACGGACGTCCTTCTGGCGTCTCTTCGCGAGGGAACCACGGTTGCCGGCGTCTTTACCCGGTCCAAGTGCCCGTCGGCTCCGGTCGACTGGTGCCGGTCCGTTCTTCCGAAAGGTCTGGCGCGCGGCCTGATGGTGAATTCGGGAAATGCGAACGCATTTACCGGGAAAAAGGGCAAGGCGGCTGTCGAGCTTTCGGCGCAGATCGCCAGCAAGGCGCTTGGCTGTGATTTGGGGGAAGTGTTTCTGGCTTCCACCGGCGTGATCGGCGAGCCACTTCCGGCGGAGAAATTCGAAGGGGTGATTGAGGGTCTTGTGTCCGGTGAGGAGACCACCTGGCTGGAAGCTGCCAAGGCGATCATGACCACCGACACCTATCCGAAGGTTGCGACGCAGAGCGCCGACATGGGTGGGGCGACGGTTCACATCAACGGAATTGCCAAGGGGGCGGGCATGATCGCGCCGGACATGGCGACCATGTTGTCCTTCATCTTCACCGACGCTCCGGTCTCCGCAGCTGTTCTGCAGCAGGCCCTGTCCGGTGAGACCGATGGCAGCTTCAATTCAATTACGGTCGACAGTGACACCTCGACATCCGATACGGTTCTGCTGTTTGCAACGGGCGCTGCCGCCGAGCGTGGTGTGGCGCCGCTTGAGAGCGCATCTGACCCACGTTATGCAGCTTTCTGCATTTCCCTGCGTGCTGTGATGCAGAACCTTTCTCAACAAATCGTGCGTGATGGTGAAGGGGCGACCAAGTTCGTTGAAGTTCAGGTCACCGGTGCCGAGAGCGATGCATCCGCACGCCGGATTGCACTTTCGATTGCCAATTCCCCGCTCGTCAAGACAGCTGTTGCCGGTGAGGATGCCAACTGGGGCCGCGTCGTGATGGCGGTGGGCAAGGCCGGGGAACCCGCCGACCGTGACCGGCTTGCAATCTGGTTTGGCGATGTGCGTGTTGCCGTTGAAGGCGAGCGTGATCCAAACTATTCCGAGGAGGCTGCATCGGCGGTGATGCGCCAGCAGGAAATTGTCATCAAGGTTGATCTCGGGTTGGGTGGCGGAAAGGCCGCTGTCTGGACCTGTGACCTGACGAAGGAATATGTTGCCATCAACGGCGACTATCGGAGCTGACCTGTTCGATGGCGGCCAAAGTGCCGCCGTCCTCATGGCTTGATCAGGAAAGTCTATGAAGTTCGTTCTTGTTGTTGCCTGTGCCCTTGTTGATGCTGATCGACGTGTGCTGCTTGCGCGCCGTCCCGAAGGAAAGAGCATGGCTGGGCTGTGGGAATTTCCCGGTGGCAAGGTTGAGGCCGGAGAACGACCGGAACAGTCCCTGATTCGGGAGTTGCGGGAAGAGCTGGGCATAGATGTCGAAGAGCCCTGCCTTGCTCCTCTGACATTTGCCAGCCACGGCTATGATGATTTTCACCTGCTGATGCCGCTCTATATCTGTCGACGCTGGAACGGTACTGTTTCCGGCAAGGAAGGGCAGGAGCTCGCCTGGGTCAGGCCTGTCCGGCTGCGGGATTACCCCATGCCCGAGGCGGATATCCCTTTGATTCCACACCTTATGGATGTGTTGTCATGATGCATTAAGGTCTTGCGTGTATTTTGTGCGCATTGACCGCTGTGTTGAATGGAAAGCATCCGGGTATGTTGTTTCAGGTCCTGATCAGGCTCTGCCGCGACCAGAGGGGCGTTACCTCCTCCGAGTACGGTGTGCTGTTCGGACTGATTTCCCTTGCAACTCTCGCAACGTTTGCCGCCACTATTGGCGAGTTGGACGATGTATTTGCCTTGGTGCGCGGCATGTTTGGTGCCTGATTGTGATGTCACCTCCAAAAGTCGCTCACAGACTATCTCCCCGCAACTGACATTCTCCGATTGATCTGTCCTAGCGTTGCCGTCCGTTCGCCCTGGTGTATCGCCGCCCTTCGTTTGCACGACTCCTCTAGGGTTGTGCTTTTGTGCCTCCTGCACTTACGGATCGTTAATATGTCTCTGTTCTTCTGAGTAGGGTTACGTAGCGTCAAAAATATTTCGGCGGACAATCATGATCAGGCGACTTTTTCGCACTCTGAGGGACGACGAGCGTGGGTTCTCCACGATCGAATATGGCATGCTTGCCGGAATCGTTTCCCTTGGTCTGCTCGGGGCCGCCATGACCGTTGGTGACGGCGTCGGTAATTCGCTCAGGGAACTGCAATCGACGATGAGCAAGTTCACCGTGATCGTTGTGGATGACGAGGAACAGCAAACCCACAAGCGGAAATAACTCTCAGGACTTGCTTGTATCTTTCAGGACTTCTGCGAGGCTGACTTTTCCGGAACCCGGTTTCAACGGTTTTTGTTGGCTTTCATGAGGTTTCCAACCACTGATGGTGACCAGTGAAAAGGTCGCCCTGATCCGCCCGTCCGGGTCCGAATAGTCAGTGGCATAGAGTTCTGCAGCTCTCAGCAGCACATCGCGGCGCAAAGGCGTTCTTGGGCGATCTGTCAAAACCGAAGTCGCGCCCATGACCCGCAGATCCTTCAAGAGCCCGAACAGATTGTCATAGCGCACGGTCATCCGGTCCACATCGGCAACGGGAAGGGCAAAACCTGCTCTCTGCAGCAAGCCGCCAAGATCCCGTGTGTCGGCAAACGGAGACACTCTGGGAGAAACACCTCCTGCCACATCGATTTCTGCTCGCATCAGCACATCGCGCAATTCGTTCAACGTGTCTGCACCGGGCAGTGTGGCCAGAAGCAGCCCGTCTGGTCGAAGAGCCCGATTGAGCTGGATCAGGGTGCCGGGCAGATCATTCACAAGGTGCAGGTGCAGCGCCGATACGATCAGATCGACGCTTTCGTCTTTCAGGGGGGGCTGAGCGTCGTCGATGACACAGGCAGGTGAAGTGCCCTTGTTCGTCGGACACAGGATATCCATTCGAAATACCGTTCCCACGTTGGGGGCTCGGCCAAGCGCCTCTTCGACCAGCGATGAATGCCCGCCGACATCAAGGGCGACCGGGAAATCCCGCTTGATGGTCGCCAGACGGTCCTCGATATCCTCGGCGACAAGCCGCATGAGGAAGTCAGCACCATTGCCAACATTCTTCAGCGCGCGCTGCCACCGCAGTTTCAAGGCGTGCCTGTCAAATATGTCCGGCTGTCCCATGGGCCTGATCCGATACTCGCGTCACTGTTTTCCTGTTGTGCTTCACATAGGGCATTGCTTCACAACTGGTCAAAGGCTCATATGGTGAAACCTGTTTGCAGAGGGTGCTTTTGCGGTTGGAGACGATCGGCATTTCCGGTGCTGTAAAACGTCTGGCGTCTTGGACGAAACCGGTCGGTCGGGTGGTCCTAGATATTCTGCTTCCTCCAAGATGTGCCGCTTGCCCGCAGGAGATCGCCGAAGACGCTGGCTTATGTCCTGCTTGTTGGGCGACCATGCCATTTATCGAGCACCCGGTCTGCCATCGTTTTGGAACTCCGTTCACGCACGAGATTGGCGTTGCGGCCCTGAGCCCGCGTGCCATCGCCGAACCGCCGGAATTTGACCGCTGCCGCTCCGCCTGCCTCTATCAGGGGCCTGCGAAGGACCTTGTGCATGCGCTGAAGTTTTCACGGCGACGGGAGTTGGCCGATCCGATGGGCCGCTGGATGGCGCGTGCGGGCCGAGAACTTCTCGGCGAAGCCGCTCTTCTTGTTCCGGTGCCGCTTCACCGTGTGCGGCTGATCAAAAGGCAGTTCAACCAATCTGCGGATCTTGCGCGGGCAATTGCGCGCCATGGAGGGGGAGAGTATCAGCCCGAGGTTTTGCGAAGGGTCAAGAACACGCGGCCCCAGGTAGGACTGACAGCAAAGCAGAGGCAAAAGAACATTCGCGGCGCGTTTGTCGTACCACCGGAACAGCGCGGGCTGATTGCTGGACGGCGGGTGGTGCTCGTTGACGACGTCTTCACAACTGGTTCAACGGTTGAGGCCTGCGCGCGGGTTCTTTTGCGGCAAGGGGCTGTTTGCGTTGATGTTTTGACATTTGCTGTCGCAAGTGACTGGCTTGAAACCTGAGCTGTGCGCAGGAAGGCGCAGTTGATGTGCCCTTGTGGGGCGTCATCGGCATCACATATAAGCTGCCTTGCAACAACGTGATGCTTCAGGAAGGCCAAGGCTTCTCATGACCGATGTGGTTATCTACACCCGCCAATTGTGCGGCTTCTGCACCGCTGCCAAGCGGCTCCTCGACAAGAAAAACGTCGCTTATACCGAACATGATGCCACCTTCGATCCGGAGCTTCGCAAGGCGATGATCCAGAAGGCAAATGGCCGCTCAACCTTTCCGCAGATCTTCATTGGCAAAACCCATGTCGGTGGCTGCGATGATCTGCATGACCTTGAGCGGAGCGGCAAGCTGGATCAGTTGCTGTCGAAGTAGAAAATTGACTTCGCAGCGGCCAGACCGGGATGGAAAGCATGATGGATGAGTTCGTAGCTGCCTGCATCCAGTTGAGAAGCAGCCGGGATGTGTCCGCAAATCTGGAAACAACGATCGCCCTGATCCGCGAAGCGGTGCGGGACAGTGGTGCGAACTTTGTCCAAACCCCCGAGATGACCAACTTGTTGGTCCGCAGCAGGGACGAGTTGTTCGAAAAAATCCGTCCGGAAGAAGATGATCCGTTTGTTCAGGCCTTGAGCAAGCTCGCGGGCGAACTGAAAATCGTCCTGCACGTCGGATCGCTCGCTGTTCTCGCGGCAAGGGATGTTGCAGCCAACCGCGGATACATGATTGGTCCTAACGGCAGCATTGCTGCGCGTTACGACAAGATCCACATGTTCGACGTGGATTTGCCCAACGGTGAGAGCTGGCGGGAATCTTCGACCTACCAGCCGGGAACACAGGCACGCGTTGTTGACTTGCCGGTGGGCCGTGTCGGCATGGGCATCTGCTATGATGTTCGCTTTCCGGACCTCTTTCGCAGACAGGCGCGGGCTGGTGCAACGGTTCTGACAGCTCCGGCAGCCTTTACCCGTCAAACGGGGCAGGCGCACTGGCATGTGCTGCAGAGGTCGCGGGCGATTGAAAACGGGGCCTTCGTGATTTCGGCGGCCCAGACCGGACATCATGAAGACGGTCGGGAAACCTTCGGGCATAGTGTCATCGTGGACCCTTGGGGCAAGGTGCTTAGTGAGCAGGCTGATGACCAGCCGGGCTATGGCGCAGCAACAATCCGCTTGAAAGATGCGGAAAATGCGCGCAAAAGCGTCCCCGTCTTGAAGAACGAGAGAGAATTCGATCTGGAAGAAGTGAGTTTCCAGGTGGTCAAGGAGACGTAACGGTGATCCGCTACAACCTGATTTGCGAGTTGGACCATACCTTTGAGGGCTGGTTTCGAAATTCGGAAGACTACGAAGTGCAGAATGCTGCAAATCAGGTGGAATGCCCGGTCTGTACCTCTACCGACATCTCCAAGGTGTTGATGGCCCCGGCCGTTTCCACGTCGCGCAAGCGGGAAGCGCGCGTGATCCCTGCGTCCGACCAGGTTCCGATGCCCGCGAACAGTGGGGATCAGATGGCTGCTGCGGTTCCAGCCGGAGGGGCTCTGCCACAAGTTCGGGAAGCTGCCCTTCTGCCGCAGGATCTACGCCAGAAGGAGATTGTTGCCGCGTTGCGCCAGCTTCGGTCCAAGATGCTGGAAAATTCCGAGAATGTCGGCGACAAGTTCGCCGAGGAAGCTCGGAAGATCCATTATGGAGATGCGGAAGAGCGCGCCATTCACGGTCAGACCAGCCCCCAGGATGTGGCTGATCTGGTGGATGAGGGCATATCCATCCTGCCACTACCGGTTCTGCCAGAAGACAATAACTGAGCTCAGCCAGCCTCTTTATCGCTGCGATACACGAGCCGCTCAGAGCCGCTGATTTCAGGTGTGAGCGGGTGAGCCGGGTTTATTCGCCGCGCTTGATGTCGCGATAATTGCTTGCCGTAATCTGACCAAGCCGCTGCACAGCCGCAACACTCGTGCCGAACTGATCCTGCAGTGCTTCGTATTGTCCGCTTGAGTGGACCGTGTAGTCCTCCGCCATGTCAGTGAAGAACTGTTCGGTTTGCGCCAGGACATCGGTTGGGTCACTGCAAGTTCCAAGGCGCTGAAGATATTCCAGATCCTTTTGCAGGCGGGACGCCACGAAGCGGAGTTGCGCTCCAATGACAGTCTCGGCCTGCTGCCACAGGCAGCCCTGATAGTCTTCAAGACACCTGCAGTCGGAAGGGCAGAAGCGGGACTTTCCGGTTTCCGGATCGTTCCGACGACAACTCACGCTGTCCAGATCATGAGCCTCTGCGGATTCGGGAATGCTATGCTTTGTCACGACTGACCTCCCATGCCTTTGGCCGGAAAATACAGCGCCATCATTACAATGATGCGAAACTCCACGTTGATTTAAATCAAGGATACAATCAAAAATTCACTTTTTGGGCGAGGTCAGGACTTCATCCATGCAAGGAGCTCGGCTGTCACCTTGGCGGGTTCTTCAAGCGTACTGAGATGCCCGCTGCCCTCTATGACTGCAAGGCGGCTTCCCGGGATCAAGTCATGGATTTCCCTTGCCAGATCAGGCGGGGTCAGGCGGTCTCCATCGCCGACAAGAACCAAGGTCGGACACGCGATGTTGCCAAGTCCGGGCCGGGAATCAATCCGGTTGATGAGAGCTGTCTGCTGCCGGATAAATGCTTCTTCTCCGGTCTCCATCGCCATTTCGACCACGGTTTCCAGAAGCCCCTGATCATTCTCGCGGCTTTCATGAACGAAACCCGGATATAGAAGGTGCGGAACTTTCCTGAAGTCCTTCTTGCGCGCAAGTTCGATCAGAAAGCGCCGCCGTTCGCTTTGTTCTGCCGTGTCGGGTCTGGCATTCGTATCAAGCAATGCAAGCCGTGAAACGCGCTCGGGGGCTTTACGAAGAATCTCCATGGCGACATAGCCGCCCATGGAGAGGCCGGCGAGTGCAAAGCGGTCAGGGGCGGCGTTCAAAATGCTTGCGGCGATATCCGCAATGCTCTCGTGGCTCCGGTGATCGGCGACAAGGATCGGATGGTCCGAGAAGGCCGCGATTTGTGGCGCCCACAGGATTTCCGTGCACAGGAGACCGGGAATGAAGACGATTGGTTCCTTCATTGTGCCTCTCAGCTCTTCGGACGTTCTGCAAGCATCATGTAGTTGACGTCGAGATCCTTCGAGCGGTGCCAGCTGTCTGTCAGCGGGTTGAAGGTCACGCCGCTCTTTTCCATGACCTGAAGCCCGGCGGTTCTCAATGGTCCCTCGATTTCTTCAGGGCGGACAAGTTTGTCGAAGGTGTGGGTGCCTCTTGGCAGCCAGCGCAGCACGTATTCGGCGCCGACGATGGCCAGTGCATAGGCTTTCAGGGTCCGGTTGATCGTGGCAACAAACATCAGCCCACCCGGGCGAACCATCGCCGATGTGGCCGACAGGAACAACGGCACGTCAGCAACATGCTCGACGACTTCCATGTTCAATACGACGTCGAATGTCTCGCCATTTGCAGCGAGGTTTTCGGCCGTATCGGCGCGGTAGTCGATGTTAAGGCCGGACCGCTCCATATGAACTCTCGCGACCTCGATATTCGTCGCTGAGGCGTCTGCCCCCACAACCTCGGCTCCAAGCCGGGCCATGGGTTCGCTCAAGAGCCCGCCGCCGCATCCGATATCCAGAAAGCGAAGGCCCTTGAAGGCATCGGTCGACTTGGCATCGCGGCCGAAGTGCTTGCAGACGGTCTCCTTGATGTAGGAGAGGCGGACCGGATTAAACTTGTGAAGCGGTCGAAACTTGCCTGTCGGGTCCCACCACTGGTCGGCCAACGCGGAAAATCTGGCGACCTCTGCGTCGTCGATCGTGCTCTTCGTCGATGTGCTTTCGGTGTTCATCCGGTTTCCCTTCACCCGTTGCCGCAGCCTTGCTCACACAAATGTGCGGAATGTCCATCTGTGTCGATCTAAGGTCTTGCTCAAATTGTCAAGCGCTGCAGTTGCAGGACGCGGTCTTGGGCTGTATGTGTGACGCCCGATCTCAAAGGTGCTTCCGGCACCTGACCACAAGAAACAAAGACGACGATCGAAATGGCGCGATTGGTACTGAAGTTTGGCGGCACATCCGTGGCCGACCTGGACCGGATCCGAAATGTGGCCCGCCACGTCAAACGCGAGGTGGATACTGGCCACGAAGTGGCCGTGGTTGTGTCGGCGATGGCAGGCCAGACTAACAAGTTGGTCGACCTGTGTCGGCAGGCCTCTGCGTTGCATGACGCCCGCGAATATGACGCGGTGGTGGCCTCCGGCGAGCAGGTGACATCGGGTCTTCTGGCCATTGTCCTTCAGGATATGGGTGTGAATGCCCGTTCCTGGCAGGGTTGGCAGGTGCCGATCAAGACCGACGAAGCCCATGGAGCTGCTCGTATTCGCGAGATCGATGCCGATTTTCTGATCGAGCGGATCAGTCAGGGGCAGGTGGCCGTTCTGGCCGGTTTCCAGGGCATTTCCCCGGACAACCGGATTTCGACACTCGGTCGCGGTGGCTCTGATACCAGTGCGGTTGCGATCGCGGCTGCGGTGAAGGCAGATCGCTGCGATATCTATACCGACGTGGACGGCGTCTACACGACTGATCCGCGCATCGTGCCAAAGGCGCGCCGTCTCAACCGCATTGCCTTTGAGGAAATGCTGGAGATGGCTTCCCTGGGTGCCAAGGTGCTTCAGGTGCGCTCTGTCGAAATGGCCATGGTGCATGGCGTGCGGACCTTTGTGCGCTCCAGTTTTGATGATCCGGATGCCCCGCAACTCGGCGAAGGCAACCTTCCCCCAGGAACTCTAATCTGCGACGAGGATGAACTCGTGGAACAGCAAGTTGTGACCGGCATTGCGTTTGCCAAGGATGAAGCCCAGATTTCGCTCCGCGATGTTGCGGACAAGCCGGGTGTTGCACAATCGGTCTTTGGCCCGCTGGCGGATGCCCACATCAACGTGGACATGATCGTCCAGAACATTTCCCCGGACGGAAAAACGACGGACATCACCTTCACGGTTCCGGAAACCGACTACATTCGGGCCAAGAAGGTACTTGAAGAGAATCGGGCGGCCATCGGTTTCCAGAATCTGGAAGGCGCGACAGATGTCGTGAAGGTTTCAGTCATCGGAATCGGCATGCGCTCGCATGCAGGTGTTGCGGCCCAATGTTTCCGCGGTCTGGCGGAAAAGGGGATCAATATTCGCGCAATCACCACTTCGGAGATCAAAATTTCCGTTCTGATCGATTCCGCCTATACGGAACTTGCGGTTCGGACTCTGCATTCGCTATACGGGTTGGACGGGTAATACCAACTGCCATGCGTGTGCTGGGCAGGGCGCACGCTGAACACGCGGATCAGAACGCTAGTGAGGTATAGCCATGCGCGGCAATCTGGCCGGCCCGCGTCTTTTGCTCCGCCGCCTTCGGGAGGTCATGGCGGAGCCAATCAAGGCGCAGGAACGGCTCGACAAGATTGTGGTCTTGATCGCATCGAATGTGGTTGCCGAAGTGTGTTCGGTCTACATTCTGCGGGCCGATGGCGTTCTTGAACTTTATGCAACCGAAGGCTTGAAGCGGGAGGCTGTTCACCAGGCTTCCTTGCGTGTTGGTCAAGGCCTTGTCGGTCTGATCGCTGCTGAAGCCCGTCCGCTCAATCTGCCCAACGCTCGCGCACATCCGGGCTTTACCTACCTGCCGGAAACGGGTGAAGAGGCCTTCAATTCCTTCCTTGGTGTTCCCATCCTGCGGGCCGGACGAACGCTCGGCGTTCTCGTGGTGCAGAACAAGTCCCACCGGACCTATCTGGAAGACGAGGTCGAGGCTCTCCAAACCACGGCAATGGTCATTGCGGAAATGGTGGCTGCCGGGGAACTGGAAGCCATTGCCCAGAAGAACACCGGGCTTGACCTGTCCCGTCCGATTCACGCCACGGGCGTTGGCCTTGCCGAGGGTGTTGGCCTTGGGCATGTGGTGCTTCATGAACCGCGCGTTGTCATCACCAATCTCATTGCCGAGGATGTGGATGCCGAACGGGTTCGGCTTGAAGGGGCTATCGGGCGGTTGCGCCTGTCTATCGATGATCTTCTGTCCAGCGGCGACATTGCAGCCAGCGGCGAGCACCGCGAGGTTCTGGAAGCCTTCCGGATGTTTGCCCATGACCGGGGCTGGATCCGGAAGATCGAGGAAGCGATTCGCAACGGCCTGACTGCAGAAGCTGCGGTTGAAAAGGTTCAAAGCGACACCCGTGCGCGCATGTTGCGCCAGACCGACCCCTATCTTCGGGAGCGTCTGCACGATCTGGACGACCTTGCCCATCGCCTTATTCGGGAGTTGATGGGGCGCCAGCACGGTCCACTGTCGGCAGAATTGCCTCAGGACGCCATCATCGTTGCCCGCAACATGGGGGCAGCCGAACTTCTTGATTATGGGCGGGATCGGATTCGCGGTCTTGTTCTGGAAGAAGGCGGCCCGACAAGCCACATCACCATTGTTGCTCGGGCCCTCGGCGTGCCTTTGGTTGGCCAGCTGCATGACATCGTCAGCCTTGCAGATGCGGGCGACGGGATCATCGTGGATGGCGATGCCGGAGAAGTGCATCTTCGCCCGACGTCGGAAGTCGAAAGTGCCTATGCGGAGAAGGTTCGATTCCGGGCGCGGCGGCAGGCGCAGTATCGCCGGTTGCGAACCAAGCCTTCGGTCACGCGCGACGGGGTCGACATCACGCTGCAGATGAATGCAGGCCTTCTGGTGGACCTTCCGCATCTGGTTGAAGCGGGCGCTGCCGGTGTTGGTCTGTTCAGGACCGAATTGCAGTTCATGGTGGCGTCGTCCTTTCCCAGGATGAGTGACCAGCAGGCACAGTACCGCCAGGTTCTGGAAGCTGCGGGTGGTCGTCCGGTCACATTCCGCTCGCTTGATATTGGCGGTGACAAGGTTCTTCCGTATCTGCGCTCCATTCAGGAAGAAAACCCTGCCATGGGCTGGCGCGCGCTGCGCCTTGGTCTGGATCGTCCCGGCCTTCTGCGAACCCAGATCCGGGCGTTGCTGATGGCGGCAGCCGGGCGGGAACTGAAACTGATGTTCCCGATGGTTGCCGAGGTAAGCGAATTCATCGCCGCCCGCACCCTGGTGGAAAAGGAAGTCCAGCATCTTCGCAAACATGGACACGATTTGCCGGAAACCACGCGCCTCGGTGTGATGGTGGAAGTGCCATCGCTGCTCTATCAGTTGGATGAGCTCTTTGCCGAGGTGGATTTCATTTCGGTTGGTTCGAATGATCTCTTCCAGTTCTTCTGCGCGGCTGACCGCGGAAACACCCGGGTTGCCGATCGTTTCGACACGTTGGGTCTGGGTTTCCTTCGCGCCCTGAAGTCGATTGTCGACGGAGCGAGTGCCGCGCATGTGCCTGTCACCTTGTGCGGTGAGTTGGCTGGCCGCCCCCTGCAGGCGATGGCCCTGCTTGGACTCGGGTTCCGGGACCTGTCCATGTCGCCGGCGAGCCTGGGGCCGATCAAGGCCATGCTTCGTTCGCTCGATGTGGGGCGTTTGTCGGCCCGGCTTTTGCCACCGCTTGAACCGGGGCATCCGGAAAACGACATTCGCGATTTCCTGCAGCGATTTGCCGACGAAACCAACGTCGAACTGTAGCCTTTTCAATCACTCGGTGATGCGAGACATCAAGGAGATCTGCGCTCATGCTGGCGCGTCAGAAGCTGAATACATTGCTGGATCGGTTTGCCGAGCTTGAACACCAGATGTCGGCAAATCCCGATCCGACGACATATGTGAAGCTGTCGCGGGAATATTCGTCGCTGGAAACACTCGTCGGAAAGATCCGGGCGCTTCAAAAGGCCGAGAAGGATCTGGCCGAGGCCGAAGAATTGCTGAAGGACTCAGGTACGGACCGCGAGATGCGCGAGCTTGCCGAGTTGGAAAGAGATGAGCTTCTGGAGAAGGTTGAGGACCTGACGCAGGACGTTCGCATCGGCCTTCTGCCCAAGGATTCTGCGGACGCCAATGACGCGATCCTTGAAGTGCGGGCCGGAACGGGCGGCGATGAAGCCGCGCTTTTTGCCGGCGATCTTTTCCGCATGTACCAGCGATTTGCCGAACTGCGCGGCTGGAAGGTGGAGGTTCTTTCGGCCAGTCAGGGTGAAGTTGGTGGTTACAAGGAAATCATCGCATCCGTTTCGGGAGAGAACGTCTTTGCCCGGCTGAAATTCGAATCCGGTGTTCACCGGGTTCAGCGGGTTCCTGCCACGGAGTCCGGCGGACGCATTCACACCTCGGCAGCTACGGTTGCGGTTCTGCCTCAGGCGGAGGAAGTCGATGTCGAGATCAACGAAAGTGATCTGAGGATCGATACGTTCCGAGCCTCGGGAGCAGGTGGCCAGCACGTCAATACGACAGATTCGGCGGTTCGCATCACGCATGAACCGACCGGGATTGTTGTTGCGGTTCAGGATGAGCGCTCCCAGCACAAGAACAAGGCACGCGCGATGCAGCTGTTGCGCGCCCGTATCTATGACGAAGAGCGTGCGAGGGCTGCAAACGAGCGCACGGAAGCCCGACGCCTTCAGGTAGGCTCGGGAGATCGTTCCGAGCGCATTCGCACCTACAATTTCCCGCAAGGGCGGGTAACGGATCACCGGATCGGTCTTACCCTCTACAAGCTTGAGCAGATTGTTGCCGGCGAAGCGCTCGAGGAAGTCATCGAAGCCCTGACCGTCGACTATCAGGCAACCCTGCTTGCCGCCGAAGAAGGTGCAGCTTGAAACTTGGATCGCTCTATCGCGCGGTTCGAGACAGGTTCCGCGCCGAGGGGATCGAGACGGCGGATCTTGATGCTCGGCTCCTTGTCAGCGGGATTTTGAAACTCAGCCCCGGCGATCTGATCATCCGGGAAGCCGATGAAATCGGTGCAGAAAATGCCAACCTAGTCGAGGCTGGCACGTTGCAGCGCCTTTCCGGAATGCCGGTTGGACGGATCCTTGGTACACGCGAGTTTTTCGGCCTGGAGTTTCGGCTGAACAGCGACACCCTTGAGCCGCGACCGGATACCGAGATTCTGGTCGAAACCGTTCTTGATGATGTGAAGGACCGGCCGCATTGGACGTTCCTTGATCTGGGGACAGGATCGGGAGCGATTGCCGTGGCGTTGGCGGCAAACAGTCCAGGCGCATTCGGGATAGCTGCGGATATTTCATTGAATGCCCTGGAGGCGGCGCGCGCCAATGCAGAAGCCAATGGCGTTGGCGGGCAACTGGCGTTTGCACAGGCCAATTATGCGGCCCCGTTTGCGGGGAGCTTTGACTGGATTGTCAGCAATCCACCCTATATCGCAAGCCGGATAATCGAAGAGCTTGATGCCGGCGTGCGGGAACATGATCCAATGCGCGCGCTTGACGGCGGGGAGGATGGACTGGACGCTTACAGGGTTCTGATTCCACAAGCGAAGCCCCTTTTGTCCCCGAAGGGAAGGGTCGCGCTTGAAATCGGGTTTGACCAAGGGGGTTCCGTCAGCAATCTTCTCGATGTCCACGGTTATCGTAACATTGAAATCATTGCGGATTTGAGCGGTATGGATCGAGTTGTCGTAGCTGCCATAGGATAACCTTCGGTCTTTTGAACCTATGGCGAAAAAACGCTTGGAAATGCTCGCGGAAACGGTTAGTTTCGGCTTACCGAGACCGGAAAAGTGAAAGGCGTCAAGCAGCTGTTCCTTTGGGGTTCCGCAGGGAAGACGCAGAAATCACTTCTCAGACCGTCTCTTTTGACGGGATGTTCGGATTTTCGGATTGTCAGGAAACTACTCATCAGCCTGCTGCCATTCTGTGGCGAGCTTAACCGCTTTTGGTGTGTTTTTGGCGAGTGCCGTTCTCCGCTGGGGGTTCGGTTAATGTTCGGATCGGTATTTTGCAATTCCGATGTTGGTCGGCACTAGCCGACCGCCGTTACTTAAGAGAAAACGGCAGGATGAGACCAGGAAATCAAAGCAATAAGCGCATGCGCGGTCGTGGTCGTAAGGGCCCCAATCCGCTAACTCGGACCTTCGAATCGAACGGTCCTGATGTGAAAATCCGTGGTACGGCTCAGCATATCGCTGAAAAATACCAACAGCTTGCCCGCGACGCCCAGGCGTCGGGTGATCGCGTGATGGGTGAGAACTATCTGCAACATGCAGAGCATTACCTGCGCATCATTGCTGCCGCGCAACCGCAACCGGCTCCACACTCACGGCATGATGCCGAAGAGGGTGCTGAGGGGCCTGTCAGCGGGGCAGGCATGAATGGCGAGCGTCAGCGTCCCGATCGTCAGGGCGGTGGCAATTCGGAATATGTCGAGGAAGACAGTCCGCAACCGTTCATTGAGAGCATGCCGACGATTGATGCGTCCGGACAGGTCAATCGGTCTGCCGAACGTGACGACGACGACAGTGGCGACGATGCTGGTGAGGACGATGCGGAAAAACCGCGCCGTCGTGCTCGGGTTGCCCGCGGGCGCCCGAGGAAAGCCCCTGCTGACGCAGACGAAGTCGCAGAAGCTGGTGAAGCGGCAGAAGCAACTTCTGATGCGGGCGACGAGGATGCTCCAAAGGCTCGCGCTCGGCGCACGCCGCGGCCACGCAGACCCAAGAAGGCGGATGATGCACTCGAGACAGAAGGCGTTCCTGCCGGCGAGTGAAGATTGCCTTGTGGTTGCGTTTGATTAACGCACTGCCGGCCATACGAGTTGAACGATTACAAACGGCGCCCTTTTGGGCGCCGTTTTTATTTTGGGCATAAAAATCAACCCGCTGCCTCTTTTGTGATTTAATTGCAACACCTATATGATGGGAGCGGCAGGACTGCCGTGCGAGTGCCCGTCTCAGGGGCTCGTATCCCAAGTCGTCAGCCATGCTTCGGGTGGTATGACGGATCAGGAGGAATGCGATGAGTTTTGAAAAATACACCGAGCGGTCGCGCGGCTTTATTCAGTCGGCGCAGACCTTTGCCCTTGGTCAGGGGCATCAGCAATTTACGCCCGAACACATCCTGAAAGTGCTGCTGGATGATGCCGAAGGCATGTCTGCTGGCCTGGTGGCCCGGGCGGGCGGCGATGTGAAAATACTGCAGGCCGGCGTTGAAAAAGCCCTTTCGAAACTGCCGAAGGTTTCCGGCGGTGCCGGACAATTGTACCTGTCGTCAGCCACTGCACGTCTTTTTGAAGAAGCAGAGAAAATCGCGGACAAGGCTGGCGACAGCTTTGTGACCGTCGAGCGTCTGCTTCTGGCTCTGGCCATGGACGGCGAAAGCGAGGCAGGTAAACTGCTGAAGCAGGCTGGCGTTACGGCCAAGTCCCTCAATGAAGCGATCAACACGCTGCGGCAGGGCCGCACTGCCGATAGTGCGACCGCTGAGAACCAGTATGACGCCTTGAAGAAATATGCCCGCGATCTCACCGAGGTTGCCCGGGACGGCAAGCTTGATCCTGTGATCGGACGAGACGAGGAAATTCGTCGCACGATCCAGGTCCTGTCGCGCCGCACCAAGAACAATCCGGTTTTGATCGGTGAACCCGGTGTCGGTAAAACGGCAATTGCCGAAGGTCTGGCCTTGCGCATCGTCAATGGCGATGTGCCTGAATCGCTCAAGGACAAGCAACTGCTTTCCCTCGACATGGGCGCGCTGATCGCCGGTGCGAAGTATCGCGGAGAATTCGAAGAGCGTTTGAAGGCTGTGCTTTCCGAAGTGCAGGCTGCTGCAGGCGGTATCATCCTGTTCATTGACGAGATGCATACACTTGTCGGCGCCGGGAAGGCCGAGGGGGCAATGGATGCTTCCAACCTTCTGAAACCTGCCCTGGCTCGTGGAGAGCTCCACTGCGTGGGGGCTACGACGCTGGATGAATACCGCAAGCACGTTGAAAAAGATGCGGCTCTTGCCCGCCGGTTCCAGCCGGTTTTTGTCAGCGAGCCGACAGTTGAGGACACCATCTCGATCCTGCGAGGAATCAAGGAAAAGTACGAGCTGCACCATGGCGTTCGGATTACCGACTCCGCCATCGTGTCCGCAGCGACCTTGTCCAATCGCTACATCACCGACCGGTTCTTGCCGGACAAGGCGATTGACTTGGTCGACGAGGCTGCCAGCCGCCTGCGCATGCAGGTGGATTCCAAGCCGGAAGAGCTGGACGAGCTGGACCGCCGCATCATTCAGCTCAAGATCGAGCGCGAGGCCTTGAAGGCAGAAAATGATGCTGCGACCAAGGACCGGCTGGTGAAGCTGGAAAAAGAGCTGTCGGAGCTTGAGGAGCAGTCCAATGCCCTGACCGCCCGCTGGCAGAGTGAAAAGGAAAAGCTGAACCTTGAGCAGAAGATCAAGGAGCAGCTGGACCAGGCTCGGATAGATCTGGAAATTGCACAGCGGCAGGGCGATTTGGCGCGTGCCGGAGAGCTGGCCTATGGTCGCATTCCGGAACTGGAGCGCCAGCTTGACGATGTCGTGGCCAAGGAACAGGTCGATGCCATGGTCGACGAGGCGGTCACGACTTCGCATGTGGCTCAGGTCGTGTCGAAATGGACCGGCATTCCGGTTGACAAGATGCTGGAAGGCGAGCGTGACAAGCTTCTGAGAATGGAAGACGTGCTTGCCGAGCGTGTTGTCGGACAGGCCGAGGCTATTCGCGCCGTTTCGACAGCTGTGCGCCGGGCTCGTGCAGGCTTGCAGGATCCTAATCGTCCAATCGGGTCCTTCATGTTCCTTGGGCCAACCGGTGTTGGCAAGACAGAGCTGACCAAGGCCTTGGCCCGGTTCCTCTTTGATGATGACACCGCCATGGTTCGGGTCGATATGTCCGAATACATGGAGAAGCACTCTGTCGCGCGTCTAATCGGAGCTCCTCCCGGTTATGTCGGCTATGACGAAGGCGGGGCTCTTACGGAGGCTGTGCGCCGCAGGCCCTATCAGGTCGTCTTGTTCGACGAGATCGAAAAGGCTCACTCGGATGTCTTCAACGTGCTGCTTCAGGTGCTCGATGACGGACGGTTGACCGATGGTCAGGGCCGGACGGTTGATTTCCGGAACACGCTGATCATCATGACCTCGAACCTCGGGGCCGAGTATCTGGTCAATCAGCCGGATGGAGAGGACAGCGATGCGGTCCGCGATCAGGTGATGGCGAGTGTGAGGGGTCATTTCCGGCCGGAGTTCCTCAACCGGCTTGACGAGATCGTTCTCTTCCATCGCCTGCAACGCTCGCAGATGGGTGACATCGTCAAGATCCAGCTTGCTCGCCTGCGGGCACTTCTGGCGGACCGGAAGATTGAGCTGTCGCTGGACGATGCTGCGCTCGGGTGGTTGGCCCAGAAGGGGTATGATCCGGCCTATGGTGCGCGTCCACTGAAGCGCGTCATTCAGAAGGAGGTGCAGGATCCGTTAGCCGAAAAGCTGCTCTCGGGGGCAATTCTTGACGGACAATCCGTCGTGGTGACTGCTGCCGGAGATCGTCTTCTCTTCGAGGTTGACGGAGAAAGCAGCGCCGCTGCCTGATCAACCTGCTGCTCGAAAATGGAAAACCCGGCCAATTGGCCGGGTTTTTTGTTGCTCAGTTGACCGAGGCAAATCGTGACGGGCGCTTGCCCTTGTCGAGGAGGGCATCAACCCTTTGACGCTCCCGATTGAATTCTGCAAGCATGTCACCTTCAAGCACGCGGCCGCGGGGCAGACGGATGCGCATCGGATCAACGAAGTTGCCATTGACCTTCACCTCGTAGTGGAGGTGGGGTCCGGTGGACAGACCCGTGGAGCCGACATAGCCGATGATCTGGCCCTGGCTGACGCGGGCGCCCTCGCGAATGCCCGAGGTAAAGCCGTTCAGGTGGTTATAGGTCGTCATGTATCCGTTGGTATGGCGAACTTCGATGCGCCGACCATATCCCGAACTCCAGCCAGCCTTGACCACGGTTCCGTTGCCGGCAGACATGATAGGCGTGCCGCGCGGAGCAGACCAGTCGACACCAGTATGCATGCGGCGGTATTTCAGGATGGGATGACGCCGCATGCCGAAGCCCGAGCGGAAGTGACCGCCGGACAGAGGCTTGCGCATCAGGAATTTCTTCGCGCTCTGGCCGTTGGAATCATAATAGTCGACAACACCGTCATCCGGCGTTCTGAAACGGTAGAATTTTCTGGATGTCGCGCCGGTGGTGAGCGCCGCGTAGAGGATTTCCGGTGTTGCGTTTTCCGTGCCGTTTGTATCTGCGAAAAACAGCTCCAGCGTATCTCCCGGCTGAACCCGTGCGTTGTAGTCCACATCGAAGGAGAAAATCCGGATCAGCTCGTTGATGACGTCATCCGGGAGTTCTTGCTCAAGCGCTGTCTGGTAAAGGCTGTCATAGATCGCTGGCGTCGGTCCGCCATAGGAAATCCGGTCTGCTTCGGCAAAAGCGCTCGCAAGGAAGGTTGTCGGTGCCTTCGCCTTTACATAGGTACCGTTGTCGGAGCGTGCGACGGTCGCCTTGTGTTCCGTTTCTACATAAAGGCTGACGCGTTCAGGCCTGAACCCGTTCCCATCCGGCGACGGCGCAAAAGCAATCCGCAACCTGTGACCGGTGGTCAGCGTGTCGAGCTGATAGTTCTCGACAAAGGCTGCCTGAATGAGGTCGGCATCTTCGGGTTGGATATCCTGCCCGCCAAGAGCGTCCACAATCTCGATCTCTTCGGTGATCGGGACGATCTTTTCGTCCATCCCCGTATAGCTTGTGTCTTCGTCTGTCTTAGAGACAAAGGAAACGTTTTCCGGCGTGATGCGAACCGAATAGCGCGCAAGATCCGGCTGCCGCGCGAGATTGAAGTCAAACCGACCGGGATCTACCAGCGCGGTGACTGCGTCATCGAATGACTGTCCCGGCGCGGACAAGAAACGGGCGGACCTGCGAACCTGAAGCTCTACTTCCTTTTCGTCCGGACGGAACCCGTTCCTGATCGCCGGGTTGTCGGCGGGAAAAGCAGCAAGGGCAATACTGATCTCGCCTTCAACGCGAGCCCCATAAATGCTTTCCGACAATACCGGTGCCGCATCTGAGGACGAATCTTGAGAATTGGCGAGATTGTCGGAAAACAGCGTCAACGGGTTATAGGGTGGGATTTCCTGCGCATAGTCTGCATCCTTGCGGGTCGCAAGGGTGGAGGTCATGAAGGCATAGGGCTTCATCTTGATGAACTCCTTGTCACCTTCTCGGGTGACAACGTTCACGTCGATGATCTGTTTGTTGGCATATTCCGTCGCGGCCTTGGATATCCTATCGCTCTTGCCGCCCTTTGCCAGATCGCGGGACGACACTTGGTCCAGTGCATTGACGCCGCCGGTGGCTGCAGAAACCGAATACTGCCCGTCAATCGCCGTCATCAGGGCGCCACCCATCAGCGCGACCGAAGTCAGACCGGTCAATACGGTGCCTGAGAGCCAGCGAACGGATACCTGTCTTTTATCACGCAGCACATGTTGGTCGCCCTGCATGACGAGAGGTGGGTGGTCCCCGAGGTCTACCTTGATATTCTGCTGAGACTGAAAACTGCCAAACTTCATGCGTGTCTGTTCGATTACCTGTCTTGAGGCCCGGATGTTGGATAGGCGCAAGCGCCATATACAAGGGGGCCGGAGCAACTCGTCAGAGCCATGATCCGGCAATAAGGGGCAAAAATGCCGGTATTGCGGCAGTACGTCAATGAATTAGCTCATGCCCCCCATATATGTGTCTTGCAGGGTGCCGTTTGGGCATGTCGGCACTGCGGGTTTCTTATGAGGGTATTTTGCGTGCCAGAGACGATATTGTGCACATGCTAACAAGTCGTTATCATATTGATATATTTGTGTTTATTCTAGAATTGATGGAATTTGGGCCGACTGTCGTGAGCTTGTGTGAATCTTTTTTGACAAAGGTTGTTGACTCACAAATGAGGCCTGCGTATAAACCGCTCCATCGACGGCGGCGCTGCGGCAACGCGGTGCGGTCCTGAGGGATCTACCACACAATTCAGTCGGTCAAAGCCCAATCGGGTGGCGGTCGTCTGTTGTGGTCTCGTCGAAAACCCTAGTGGGTTTGTTCATTGACAATTTGATATTTGAAGGAAGGGAAGCGTAGGCGGCGTAGGTCTTGCGGTTCTGGCTTAGGCTGGGACGTTTTAAGAGTTACGCAGGTACGCTGATCTTTCAGACAAGGAAGCCGATTG
>NZ_VXDB01000079.1 GCF_008711325.1 Roseibium sediminis | reverse complement strand
TGGACACCCGCAAAAACCCAATGATTTTGGCTTGGCCTTTTAGGAGCAGCCGTTTCTTGCGATTTGATCGCGGTGTTGGGCCTGTTTTACCGGGTTTGGGGCTACTTGAGCCGCCAATGTGCGCTCTGCGTCCATTTCTGGACGCACCTATGCTGTGGTTCTCCTTCGTTCATGGAAAATCAGGCGGTCGAAGTTGTAGGCCAGATTGGCAAGGGTGAGTTTTGCCTCTGCCCGGGCAAGGCCAATCGTGCGGATGAACAGGCCATAGCGCATTTTCTGATGCGCAAAGACATGCTCTACCCGAGCACGGATCGAAGACTTCTTCGCATTGGCACGAGCGGTTGCCTCTGGCATCGGTTTGTTCGCAGGCTTGCGCCGGTGAATGCGGCTCACCAGCATGTTCTTGGTCAGCCACTTCTCGTTCTTCTTTGACCGATAGGCGCTATCAGCCCAGACATCAGAGGCTGTATTGTCCTTGGTGATGACCCGCTTCAACTGGCGACCATCGGCCTCAGAGGCCGACGTCACCGCACTGCCCCGAATAAAGCCGTAACGCCGGTCGATGCAGATATGGCTCTTGTAACCGAATACGGGCAGCGCGATCTGTGGCAGTGGCGTTCCATCGGGCCGGTAGCGTATCTTCCCGCCGATCTTCAGTGTCCAGCGGGCAGTGGTGTCCTTCTGTGCTGCCTTGTTGGGTTTGTCCGGCCAGATTTCTTTCGCCGTCTTGCCTGCCTTGATCGCGGCCTTCTCATCCTCCGTATTGCGTTGCTTGGGCGCTGGCACCAGCGTCGCATCGACGATCTGGCCTGACATGGGGATGTAACCCTTCTTTTTCAGTTGCCAGTCGAACGCCTTCATCACGCGCTTCAAGGTGCCGGTTGCCGTCATCCGATTACGAAAATGGCGGATCGTGTTCTCATCCGGCATCACACCACCAAGATCAAAACCCAAAAACCGCATCCATGACAGACGGTCCCGGATCATGAACTCCATCTTTGCATCGCTCAGATTGTGCTGGGCCTGAAGGATCAGAACCTTGAACATCGAAACAGGGTCAAACGGCGGGCGGCCACCTTTGGAGCCGTCACCGTAGCCAAGCCCTTCAACCAGCCAGTCCCGGAAATACTCAAAATCGACCGTCTGATCCAAAATCTCAAGCGGATCGCCATCCTTGCTCAAACGCTCAAGATGCTCGGACAAACTGAAAAGGCTCATCGGATCCATGGCAACACCTCCGTGAAGCCAGTGAATCAGAAATCATCCAACAGCGCGAGGTTTTTGCGGGTGTCCAG
>NZ_VXDB01000078.1 GCF_008711325.1 Roseibium sediminis | reverse complement strand
GGGACTATTCTGAATTTTGTGCTCTGGCGTGTTAGCTCTCGGATGAGGAGACCCGCGTATGAGCATCGACAAAGACCTTTTGGACCAACTAATGGAAGGTCGGCAACCCGGCGACCTGTTCGGCAAGGACGGGATTCTGCAGGAGCTGACGAAGGCACTGGCAGAACGCGCCTTGAGCACCGAACTGGACGCGCATCTGAGCGAGGAACGTTCCGATGCGCCGCCTGAAGGTTCGAACCAGCCGGCAAATAGGCGCAATGGCAGCAGCCAAAAGACGGTGACAATGGACAGCGGGAAGGTCATTCTAGACATTCCGCGCGACCGCAACGGCAGCTTCGACCCTCTGTTGATCCCCAAGTATCAGCGACGTTTTCGGGAGTTCGATACCAAGATTATCAGCATGTACGCCCGCGGCATGACGACCCGGGAAATCCAGGGTCATATCG
Organism: Roseibium sediminis; assembly: GCF_008711325.1. Taxonomy (GTDB): domain Bacteria; phylum Pseudomonadota; class Alphaproteobacteria; order Rhizobiales; family Stappiaceae; genus Roseibium; species Roseibium sediminis. The sequence continues at coordinate 871 of NZ_VXDB01000078.1, read as the reverse complement.
AAGAGATCTATGGCGTCGAAACTTCGCCAAGCCTGATTTCGGCGATCACCGACGCGGTCATGGACGAGGTCACTTCCTGGCAGAACCGGCCGTTGGAGCCGTGCTATCCGGTCGTCTTCATGGATGCGATCCGGGTCAACATCCGCAGCGATGGAGCCGTCAGCAACAAGGCGGTCTTCGTCGCCCTGGCGATCCTGCCGGACGGGACGCGGGACGTTCTGGGCCTGTGGTTCCAGGCCAATGAGGGTGCCAAGTTCTGGGCCAAGGTGCTGAACGACCTGCGCAATCGGGGCGTCCAGGACATTCTGATTGCTGTCGTTGATGGGCTCAAGGGCTTTCCCCAGGCCATCGAGGCGGCTTTCCCAAAAACCCAGATCCAAACCTGTATTGTCCACCTCCTGCGCCACTCAATGAGCTTCGCCAGCTACAAGGACCGCAAGGCCGTGGCGAAGGCTCTAAAGGCTGTCTACACTGCTGTCGATGCCGCGGCTGCAGAGGTCGCGCTGACCGAGTTTGAGGAAAGCGATCTGGCCGCAAAATACCCAGCGATCGGCCCAAGCTGGCGGCGGGCCTGGAACGAGGTGATCCCATTCCTCGACTATCCACCCGAGGTTCGTAGGCTGATTTACACCACGAATGCCATTGAAGCGCTGAACTCGAAAATCCGCCGGGCCGTCCGAACAAGGGGCCACTTCCCGAGTGACGATGCGGCAGCGAAATTGATCTATCTAGCGCTGAATGCTACGTCTCAGGAATGGAAGCGTTCCGTGCGTGAATGGCATGCCGTGAAAAGCCAGCTTGCAATCATGTTCGAAGACCGCTTCCCAATGGCGTAATCAAAGCGCCAGGGCACAAAAATCTGCACAGTCTC
>NZ_VXDB01000077.1 GCF_008711325.1 Roseibium sediminis | reverse complement strand
CCTGCTCTGCAAAAGCTGCTTCTCTCACCACAGAAAGAAATTTGCAACAGAGCCGGTTGACCTGGGCCGTTGGCATTCCGTTCAAGCAAAAGGTTTATCCTGCAGATGTGAAGATGATCTTCCCTGTCGCCAAACGTGGCCGCCCGCGTCAGCGGCACATTCCCGATACGAAGTCGATCACGGCGCAGGCTATGTTGGAGACAGCAATATGGAGGAAGGTCAGTTGGCGGCGTGGGACCAAGGGAACTCTCTCGGCGCGCTTTGCTGCTGTGCGTGTCCGGATAGCAGACGGTCTACCTCAACGCATTCGTGACATGGGTGCCCAACACCTGCCGGGAGAGGAGGTCTGGGTCGTCGGCGAGCACCGCTCGACCGGCGAACGCAAATACTATCTGTCCAACCTTCCAGCTGAAGCCTCACTTAAGCAGCTTGCCGGCGCCATCAAGGCACGCTGGATCTGTGAACAGGCACATCAACAGCTCAAAGAGGAACTCGGTCTGGATCACTTTGAAGGGTGATCGTGGGCCGGGCTTCACCGGCACGCATTAATGGCGATGATCGCGTATGCCTTCCTGCAATCCCGACGCCTTAAGCAGGCGGGAGGGGGAAAAAAAGATTCTTCGGTCCTCCGCCACAACCAACGCTGCCTGCCGTCCGCACGGAAATCCTGAAAATCATTCAAAAACCTCCACCGGAAACATGCCCCCATTGCGGGAAATGTATCTATGAGAAAAATCTGCCAAAGTAGTGCTAGGTCACATACTCATAAACTGGATTCCCATTGAGGAAGTATTCTGATTCACTGACCGTCATGAATGGAGGTCAGTATGGCTCGCTTCGATCTGACGGATTTCGGGTGGTCTGTGATACAGCCGCTTCTGCCGACCAAGGTACGTGGGGTCCCGCGCGCCGACGACCGCAAGGTCCTGAACGGCATCTTCTGGCGGCTTCGCACGGGCGCGCCTTGGGCCGACATTCCGGCGCGCTACGGCCCGTATACGACCTGCGTCAATCGCTTCAACCGCTGGCGCAAGGCTGGCCATTGGGCGCGTATTCTTGAAGCGGTATCAGATGCTTATGACGGTGACGTGCAGATGATCGACTCGTCATCGATCCGCGTTCATCAGCATGCGGCCAACGGCCAAAAAAGATTGGAGATCCCGTTGCATGGGTCGCTCGCGCGGCGGCCTGACCACCAAGATCCATGCGCTCGTCGATGCCGAGGGTCGGCCGATCCGCCTCAAATTGACCGAGGGCCAGGCGCACGGGCTCTGTTGCAAATTTCTTTCTGTGGTGAGAGAAGCAGCTTTTGCAGAGCAGGT
>NZ_VXDB01000076.1 GCF_008711325.1 Roseibium sediminis | reverse complement strand
GAGCTATGACTGAATCTGGTGTTTGTGGGATTTGAATGACGGCGGTGCATCTGGTTGGATTGGCGTTGCTACACATCCAACCAACCATTTTAGGACGCACCACCATGGACGAAGCTACCATCATCGATTTTACCCGTCGAGACGCAGTTATTGATCCGTTGACTGATCTTCTTCGCAAAGGGGCTCGGGACTTGCTCCAAGCTGCCGTTGAAGCTGAACGCGACGCCTTTCTGGCCGCGTTTGCCGAGCGCCGCACATCAGACGGGCGGGCGGCAGTTGTTGGCAACGGCTATCACCCGGAGCGGGCCGTTCAAACCGGTATTGGGCCGGTCACGGTCAAAGTTCCGAAAGTTCGGGCCAAGGATGGCAAGCCGGTGACATTCCGTTCAGCGCTTGTTCCGCCCTATGTGCGCAAGGCCAAATCTATCGAAGCCGCGCTGCCCTGGCTCTACCTGAAGGGCATTTCCGCAGGCGAGATGGACACAGCGCTGAAGGTGCTTCTCGGCCCGCACGCCGCTGGATTTTCTGCCAACACCATCTCTCGCCTGAAGAGCCAATGGGCGGGCGAATACGAGGACTGGCGCAAAGCGGATCTGGGCCGCGATGAATGGGTCTACATTTGGGCAGATGGTATTTACAGCGGCCTGCGGGGGGCTGATGACCGACTTTGTGTCCTCGTTGTGATCGGCGTCAACGCACGGGGAGAGAAGCATTTTCTGGCCATTGAAGACGGCGTTCGTGAAAGCACCCAGAGTTGGCGTGAGGTGCTTCTCGCCCTCAAAAGCCGTGGTCTCAACGCTCCGAAACTGGCCACGGGTGACGGTGCCATGGGGTTCTGGGCGGCGCTGGAAGAAATTTACCCGACCACCAAACAGCAACGCTGCTGGATGCACAAATCCGGCAACGTCCTGAATTACCTTCCAAAACGTACCCAACCCAAGGCCAGGAAGATGCTGCATGACATCTGGCAGGCTGAAACCCGCGAGGATGCCCATGCTGCATTCGATCTGTTCGTTGAGAGCTTCGAAGCAAAATACCCCAAGGCCACTGAATGCCTGATCAAGGACCGGGACGAGCTGCTGACCTTCTACGACTTTCCCGCCCAGCATTGGTTGAGCATCAGAACGTCAAATCCAATTGAAAGCGCCTTCGCCACGATCCGGCATCGGACCAAGCGCACCAAAGGGTGCCTCAGCCGGGACGGCATGTTGAACATGATGTTCAAACTCGGACAATGTGCCGAAAAAAGCTGGCGTAAATTACGCGGCTTCCATCATCTCGCAGACGTCATTCAAGACGTCGACTTCATCAACGGCATCAAGCCATCAAACCAAGATCAAGCCGCCGCATGACGCTCGCCTGGACACCAGATTTGACAATAGCTC
>NZ_VXDB01000075.1 GCF_008711325.1 Roseibium sediminis | reverse complement strand
AAGCACAAAGAAAACCCTTGCAAAAACGGAGCTGTCCACAAATGGCAATGCCCCGGAGTTTTCCGCTTAGCTGTGAAGCTCGCCAGCGGCGATTCGCAGCAGGTACTTGCCATAGTCAGATCTGCCGAGCGCCGCCCCGAGTTCACCGAGTTCAGCTGCGTCGATGAACTTCATGCGATAGGCTACTTCCTCTGGACAGGCAATGCGCATGTTCTGCCGCTTCTCCAACGTGCGCACGTAGTTGCAAGCTTCAGACAGGCTTTCTGGCGTGCCGGTATCAAGCCAAGCAAAGCCGCGGCCAAGGCGCTCGACCCGCAGCTGGCCCTTTTCGAGATAGGCCGCGTTAACGTCGGTTATTTCCAGCTCGCCACGTGCCGAGGGCTTGATGTTGGCAGCGATGTCGACCACGTGTCTGTCGTAAAAGTAAAGCCCAGTGACCGCCCAGTTCGAGCGCGGGAGCGTCGGTTTTTCTACAATCGAGACCGCCCGACAATCCGAGTCGAATTCAACTACGCCGTAACGCTCTGGATCGTGCACCGCATAGGCGAATACTGTCGCTCCGTCATTGCCGGACGCAGCTTGGTGCAGCATCTGGCTAAAGCCGTGGCCGTAAAAGATGTTGTCGCCAAGGATTAGAGCCGAGCTACCTCCGGCGACGAAATCAGCGCCAATGATAAACGCCTGAGCCAGCCCTTCAGGCCGCGGTTGCTCTGCATATGAGAGCGAGATGCCCCACTTGCTCCCGTCCTCGAGCAGTCGCTGAAAGTGCGGCAGATCGTATGGCGTTGAAATGAGAAGAATATCGCGGATGCCAGCCAACATCAACGTCGACAATGCATAGTATATCATCGGCTTGTCGTAGACCGGTAGTAGCTGCTTGGACATGGCGAGGGTCATCGGATGCAGCCGGGTTCCGGAGCCGCCAGCGAGAATAATGCCTTTCATGATATTCCCCTATTTTTTATTTCCTCATCCGCAGATCGACCAATTGTCCTCAACGCAGAATTGCCGCCAAAATCAAGATATTACTATCCTAATTTCTATCCTCTGTGTGGCGGGATTCAGCGCTAGCGTTTTAGCGTTAGATGCGTGGGAAGTGAATGATATGGTTCAGAACTCCTAGACCCGAGAATCCATAAATATTCTAAGAGCCCGATTTAAAAGTAGTTGAGTGATATCATTAGGTTATGATTCAACCGTCTTTGTCGAGAAGATGGAGGATCGAATGCCCTAGGATGATATCACGCGCAAGCAGCATAACCGGGACGCTCTTCGATATCCAAGTGATTTGACTGACCGGGAATGGGAGATTGTGGCTGCAATGATCCTGCACGTGAAGCCGGGAGGTCGCCCACGATCAACAAGTTGATGGTGTGGACAGCTCCACCATCCGGCATCGTGATGTGCCATGTTGG
>NZ_VXDB01000074.1 GCF_008711325.1 Roseibium sediminis | reverse complement strand
CGGCTGCTCCTAAAAGGCCAAGCCAAAATCATTGGGTTTTTGCGGGTGTCCAGCTCCAACAAACAGTCCAAATTGACCAAGCAAAACAAGCCGCCTGTATACTTGCGCCATTAATTAGAGGCTAAACCTTGAATAAAGAAAATCAATATCGAATTGGCATCTGCCAAGCACCTGCAATTACTCATCCTAGTAACAACTATAAACAATACATAGATAGCTTATTGAATGAACAACATAAAATAAAATAAAATCTAATATAGTCATATTTCCAGAGCTATTTATAGGCGGCCTCTCTACGGATATTCGAGAAGCAAAAAGCAGAATTTTCGCAGAACAAGCTACGAATCGCCTTGCAGAAGTCTGTAAATCTCTAAAAATTCATTGTATTTTTGGAGCTCCTCATTTGCAGAATGGAGAATTACTAAATGCTGTTTTCAGCGCTCAGCCCGACGGGGAAATACGATATCTATGTAACAAAGCATTTTTATACAGCAATTTCGAAAAAGTGACTTTCGCAACCCGACCTTCTCACAGAGTTCACAATATAAATGGGAAAAAAATTGCAATACTAATATGTTACGAAGTTAATTTCCCACAAATATTTGACAAATTATTCAAAACGCACAGAGATATTGACGTAATCATTGTGCCCACTGCCTCAAGTCGGCATTTCGACTATGTCCCAGAGGTGATAGTCAGGTCTCGCGCCATCGAATTTGGCGTACCGGTAATTTTTGTAAATCAAGTCGGCAAAGTAGGCGATATTGATTTTGGTGGTAAATCTTGTGTCGCTTGGCCAGATGGAAAATACACGCTTCTGTCTGGTCTTTGCGAAGAACTTCACTCCTTTACCTTCAAGAAAAATGAGAATCTACCAAAAATACCTTACATAAATGGTGAAGATTATGAAAGCATCGAATATAAAATTAATCTAATCAGCTAAACGACGCCTGTTAAGATTATAAAACCACTCGAAATTTGAATATATTCTTACTCCTGTTTTTTCTCGTCGAATTTGGATATAGGTTTTACATATATCGTAAGCAGCACACATAGCTCCACCGCGCAGATTAGCGACCACGTGAGGATCCAAATATCTTTGTCGGCTTGCTGTGGCGATTACCTCGTAATAGTCTAGTATTCGCATAACAAGACGATCTTCATCATCGGAAAGCGATGCTTCTATCACCAATTCAGATCGAGATATTTTTTTGGCCATATAAAAATCTGATTCAGCCAGTTCAGAATTCTGTTGAAATGCTGTAATGAGCATTAGCAGGCTGCTGAATAACCCGCTGGTTTTTTCGCTCAAATCCTGGTTGGATGATGACATCGTGATTGGCAATGGATAGATGCGGATGCGCGGTGCGGATTTTCGGCCTTCTCAGCTGGACACCCGCAAAAACCTCGCGCTGTTGGATGATTTCTGATTCACTGGCTTCA
>NZ_VXDB01000073.1 GCF_008711325.1 Roseibium sediminis | reverse complement strand
CGGACCGAGACGGCCAGCGCTATCCGCCGATTGAATATTGCCTTCACGCTGAACGGCTTTGGCGCAAATGAGGAGCTGGAAAGCCTCCTGTTCGCCGGTCGGGACGTGACACCGGAACCCAAGCTTCGGGCAAACGAAGTTGGTGTGATCGAGGGCACGTTCCAGATCCCTGAGAATGTGCCGCCGGGTGGCCATGCAGTCGACGCAAAGGGTGCAGCCGGCTCTTTTGCCGGGGCGACCTATGCAGCGTCTCTGACAATCACAACGGAACTGATGCGACAGGTGAACCTTGTCACGGTTTCCGCGCCGCCGCCGCAGATCATCAACGTCACCAATGTGACCAACAACGTCACGAACGTTACGAATGTCAGTGTTCGCGGCGGCAATACCGGCACGGGCCAGTCAGATGGTCGCGCAGCTCGCCAAGGTGACCCGATCGCCTGGGTCTTCCCGCCAGAAGAGGACGGCTACAATCTGGGTCTGGATTTCTACATGGGCGCTGTCGGCGACCCAAATAATCCGATCGTCCTTCAGTTGGCGGGCGTCCTCAATGGTTACCCGACCAATGAGGTGGTTGCAGACGTTCTGATCCCGATGCATGGGGTGGAAGCAGGCGATCTGATCCAGGCACGCTGGCGCGCCCCGGTACCCGTTAGCGCCGCCAAGCGGATGTCCTATGTCTGGATGACCCGGGACGGTGAACACGCCATCCAGATCGCGAAGCAGGGCGATGTGGATCCGGTCAGCCAACAGCGGATTGGCGGGACACCCTATCCGGAGGGGTCGTTCTTCTCGGGTGCAAACCGCTCCACATGGGACTATCACGCCAACATCTCTCCGCGGGTCAAGGTTATCTCGGCCAACTTCACCGAGACGACGCGCCGGGTTGAACTCTGGCGCGGGGCGCTTGAAGCGATTTCCGATCTGGTTGTTCAGGGTAGTGACCAGGTGCCGCTTGGCACAAATGTTCGCCTTGAACTGAAGCGGGCCAATGGCTCTGTCCAGATCCTGCAGGCAAACCAGCCGATCGAGTTCGCCGAATATGTTTCCGAAGAAGTGGTTCTCGAAGCGGTCCTGACCGGGACACCAACCCAAAGCCCGATGATGTTTGCAAAGCAGCTGATCGGCGGACGGCTTCAGGAGAATGCCACCTATGTGTCGCGGATCTTTCCCATGGACGGGGAGATTTTCGTGCGCGGACTGTTCAAGCGGTTCACGCCTGCCGGATCCTCGGTTCTGCTGGAGGCCGACAAGGCAGATGGCGTGTTCGAAGCAGCTAACCCCATAGCGAACCGAACCCTTGGCGAGAACTGGATAGAGACTACCAATGAGCTGCGCCCTTTTAGCGCGCCTCATGGTGGGCGCATCCGGATCACTCTGCAAGGAACACCGGCCGCCCGGCCATCCGTTGCCGAACTTCGCGCCTATCCACTTTGAGGTGAAAGATGGT
>NZ_VXDB01000072.1 GCF_008711325.1 Roseibium sediminis | reverse complement strand
CTTGTCCACGGCGCGTAACACGTCCTCTTCGTTATGTTGCAGAACCAATGAGAGGATGTCGACCATTTCCCTGTCACCCCCCTCCTTGCGCAACATGCGTTCCTGCAGCCGTTGGAAGGCTTCCGGCATCTCGGTGAAGGGCGCGCCATTGCGAAGGGCGCCAGGTTTGCGCTGAATGACAGCAAGATAGTGCCGCCAGTCATAAACAACCTTGCCTGATTTTCGACAGGACCGATCAATGAGCCGTGCATGTTCACAAACTGTTTGCCCTTCGGCCACAACGACCAGTCGGTCAGGGTAGACATGCAGGCTGACACGGCGGTTCGCAAAGCTGGCGGGTACGCTATACCTGTTGCGTTCGAATGTGATCAGGCATGTGGGAGACACCCGCTTGCTATGTTCGATAAATCCATCGAAGGCCGGCGGCAGAGCCATCAGCATTGGCTTCTCAGCTTTCCACACATCGGCGAGAGACCCCGGCAAGGCTTTGTGCGGCGTCTCCGCCCAAAGGGCAATGCACCGATCTTCTAGCCATTGGTTCAGTTCAGCCAGTTCTGCAAAGACGGGCATGACCTGCCAAAGCCGATTGCGCGCGTCCTGGACGTTCTTCTCGACCTGGCCTTTCTCCCAACCTGAAGCCGGATTGCAGAACTCAGGCTCAAAGACGTAGTGGCTAGCCATCGCCTTGAAACGGACGTTGATGTCCCGCTGCTTGCCTTTGCCGACGCGATCAACCGCTGTCTTCATATTGTCATAGATCCCTCGGCCAGGAACGCCGCCAAACACGCGGAACGCGTGCCAATGGGCGTCAAACAGCATCTCGTGCGTTTGCAGCAGGTAAGCCCGGACCAGAAACGCCCGACTGTGTGATAACTTGATATGCGCGACCTGAAGCTTCAGTCGCTCGCCGCCAATATTGGCCCAGTCTTCACTCCAATCAAACTGGAAAGCTTCGCCGGGTTGGAAGATCAGAGGCACAAATGTGCCGCGTCCTGTCGTCTGTTCCGCCCGCTGCCGGTCCGCACGCCACGCACGGACAAAGGCCGCCACACGTTCATAGGAGCCATCATACCCTAACTGCACCAGATCCACGTGCATCTGTTTGACGGTTCGACGCTCCTTGCGCGATTTGCGCGTCTGGGCCACAAGCCAAGAAGACAAACGGTCCGCATACGGATCAAGTTTGGTTGGTCGCGGCGGGGTTTTGAACTTCGGCTCAACAATGCCCTCGCGCAGATACTTCTTCACCGTGTTGCGAGATAAACCCGTGCGACGGGAAATCTCTCTGATTGGCATTTTGTCACGCAATGCCCAGCGTCGAATGACACTCAAAAATCCCATGTCGATCACTCCATATCCCCCGAGCCAAAAACGTCGGGGCAGTGTGTTCACATGGGTCAGTTCTCAGTGACAATTTATGGGGCCACCGGGTCAGTTCTCAGTGAAAATCAACA
>NZ_VXDB01000071.1 GCF_008711325.1 Roseibium sediminis | reverse complement strand
GGCAGATTCAACCGGTCGTCGCAACATCCCGTTCCAGGAGGTGTTGATGGTTACAGGAAGACGGAAATCAGAACGTTCAACACGGTGCAAATTGTCCTCGCCAGGGCGGCCACCGGTATGGCAGCGTGAGAACCTGTGCCGGTTTTGGCAAGGAGTAGCGTCGGGCCTGTCCAGTGAAGAAGCCGCCGCAGGAGCCGGCGTCTCCGGTCCCGTTGGTATCCGGTGGTTTCGGAGTTCAGGTGGCATGCCTCCTACACATCTATCGCCCTCAGCAACATCACTCACGAGTCGAAACCTTTCGTTTAGGGAACGGGAGGAAATTGCTTTGGAATGTGCGCGGGGCACGGGAGTGCGTGCTATAGCGCGCAAGCTGGGTCGGTCTCCCAGCACAATCTCGCGTGAGATCAGGCGCAATTCGGCGACACGCGGCGGCGACTTCGAGTATCGGGCCATCACAGCGCAGTGGCATGCTGATCGAGCCGCACGGCGGCCGAAGGCGGCAAAACTGGCAACCAATCCTGTTCTCCGTGACTATGTGCAAGACCGGCTCGCCGGGCGGATTGCAACACCCGACGGCATCGCCTTCGATGGCCCAGTCGTGGTATGGAAAGGGCGACGGGCTGTTCATCGGCAAAGTCGACGCTGGTCCACAGCTTGGAGCCCGGAACAGATTGCGCGGCGTCTGAAGCTGGACTTTCCCGAGAACCCGACCATGCGCATCAGCCACGAAGCCATTTATCAGGCGCTCTACATTCAGGGTCGAGGTGCCTTGAAGCGAGAGCTATCGGCCTGTCTGCGCTCTGGACGAGCACTGCGTTTGCCCCGCGAACGTTCTCGTAACCGAGGCAAGTCCTTCCTCGCAGATGCTTTGATGATCAGTGATCGTCCGCCTGAGATAGGCGACAGAGCGGTGCCCGGTCACTGGGAGGGGGATCTCATTCTCGGTCTCGGCAGCTCAGCAATCGGCACGCTGGTCGAACGTACGACACGGTTCACAATGCTTCTGCACCTCCCACGCATGGAGCGCCATGGGAAGGACAAGTCAGTCAAAAACGGCCCAGCACTTGCCGGACATGGTGCTGAAGCGGTCCGCGATGCCATCGCCGGAACCATCATGGATCTGCCGAAACATCTCCGCCAATCATTGACTTGGGACCAGGGTGCGGAGATGGCTCAGCATGCACAGCTCCGTTTCGAAACTGGCCTCGAGATCTACTTCTGTGACCCTCAAAGTCCCTGGCAACGCGGGAGCAACGAAAACACCAACGGCTTGCTGCGCCAGTACTTTCCGAAAGGCACGGATCTCAGCCAGCATGGGGCCGATGAATTAAGCGCTGTCGCGCATGCTCTGAATACCAGGCCTCGAAAAACTTTGGGCTGGCGCACACCAGCAGAGGCTCTCGACCAGTTGCTCAAAAAAGATATAGTCAAGGATGTTGCGACGACCGGTTGAATCTGCCTTGGACGCCACGATCCGAGTGATGGA
>NZ_VXDB01000070.1 GCF_008711325.1 Roseibium sediminis | reverse complement strand
CGGGTCTCCTCATCCGAGAGCTAACACGCCAGAGCACAAAATTCAGAATAGTCCCCTATGTATCCGATTAGATAAATATCATATTTCACGGATTTTACTGGTAGGCCATGAGCGGAAAGTCGCGGGTCGATACGACAAATGCAGATGATAAATCAATCGGTTTCGACTACCAATACTATTACTTTCTCAATGAACTGTTGAACCTCAAAACCGGTCAAATGGTAGGTCTGGAGTTCCTGGACGACGTCCACGTTCGACGCCCCGATGGCTCAAATCTGCTTATCCAGCTCAAGCACACCGTCCAGAAAAACGCACTGGGACAGGCCATCAATCTGACGACGATGGATCATGATCTCTGGAAGTCGATTTCGAACTGGTGCAAGCTCATCACCGATCCAATGGACGGGCGCAAGGACGTTGCGCTGCAACTGGCCTTCCTTAAGCAGACCAGCTTTCTCCTCGCATCCAACAAGTCGGGGAACGGCAACAACACCTTCCTGGCTTCATTCGAGGCCTTCTCGGCCAGTACCAAAAGCCATGCCGAGCTCGTGGCTGATATTGAGACGCTAAAAGGCAAAAGCAAAGACACGGTGCTTCAAGCCTACATGGCCGAGTTGCTGCTACTCGATGTCAATGTTTCCAAGGCATTTTTCGAGCGTTTAGCGTTTGCTTTGGGGAAGGACGAGATCATCGACCTGTGCAAGGCCTCCATCGCTGAAAAGCAGATACATCCGAAACGCGTCGACGACGTTTTCAGCGTCGTCGACTCCGAGGTCCGACAGCACTCCTTCGCCACGGTCAAGGCGGGGGACAAGATCGAGATTAGTTTCGACGAATTTAACCGGAGATACCGGCGTCATTTCGACAAGGGCCGGAGCGGCGAACTGATCTTTAGAGATTTCAATCCGGTCCTGCCGGACCATCTTTCTGACCAGACTTTCATTAGGCAACTTGTGGACATCCACGACATCGACGCGGACGCCATCGAGTTCCATTCCGCGTTCACTACGCGGCGATTGAATTTCCGAAACAACCTCGAACGGCTTCGCCATGACGGAGAGATTGGGCAGCCGGACATCGACGCCATGGAGGATGAAGCACGTCTCATGTGGGAAAATCAGTTCCTGCATGCGCATTCTGGTCGATCAGATCCACCTGACGAACGTGTGCCTGCCCGCGCTATTCTAGGTGACCTACGCTCGAGAAAGCTGAAGCTCGCATCGCAAGAACTTCCGCTTTCCTTGAGCAACGGCGGGTTCTACGATCTCTCCGATCGTCCGGTGATCGGCTGGCTGAAGAACTGGAAAGATCGCTACAAGTGAAATTGGATTCGCATTACAACAACCTAGCAATCAATGCGTTCGCCATCTCTTCCATACTGAACGAAGCCCGCTTCCTGACCATTCCAGAGATTGCTCTGATCCTTCCTATCGTCGCCCATCGCGAGACGTTGAGGAAGCTTTCCAATCGCACCTTTCGCTTCGTGAGCTTCGAGTGTTGATTTTCACTGAGAACTGACCCGGTATTTTCACCGAGAATTGACCCACCTT
>NZ_VXDB01000006.1 GCF_008711325.1 Roseibium sediminis | reverse complement strand
AAGCCAGTGAATCAGAAATCATCCAACAGCGCGAGGTTTTTGCGGGTGTCCAGCTCGTGAGAGAGATGTTAAATCGACGGTAAAAACCATGGCTTCTATGGGGAGTTTGGAATTTTCTAAGCCGAACAAAAATGGAAGTCCGACCCGTGAGTCGATTGTGCGACGTGTCGGTCCTCGCGACAATCGCTAAAAACTGAGAATTCTAATTTTGATCGTCAAATTTCTAAATTTGAGCGGCGAGCTACAATGAGCAAGAAAGATAAGTCACTGAATTTCAATATCTTTTTGAATAAAAAATAGAAAAAGAAAGAATGGTGGGCCCGGAGGGACCAATAAAATTCCAGAAAATGAAATAATTTCAATGCAGATATGTCCCACACACCGGCATCTGCGCCTATTTGAAATCAATGCTTTACATTTAGGGTGTCCCACGAAATAGGTGATCGTTTTTAAGCCTGCTCTGAAAAACCACGGCAATTTTGTTCACGAGACGTTCTTTGTTTTAACCACTACAGATGTTTTGATTTTGCCCATCACAATAGTCTGAGCAGAGGTCGAGACCTATTCGAGATTGCGGCTCCTTTCGGTCTGCTGCTCTCTGATTAGAATTACAGAGATCGAGTTTCGGCTTTTGCGTTTGCCCGAAGTCTAGTCAACACCACGGGAGTTGAATTGCAATGGATCTCCAGTCATTTAGACAAATTGTCACCTCTACAAATAGCTCAATAGACAAAAACACAAACCCAAAAGATCTTTATAAATATGTAGGTCTGCAGGAAAGCGGGACTTATCAATTAGGCTCCGTAACAGACGCGCTTTACCACCGTATCGACGCTGCTTTTGTCTGCGGAAAAACTAAAGTGAGTACTCTCTGCTTTGATTTGATCACTGACCTCATTCGCGAGCACGTTATATTAAATGAGCCGCTTGCCCCTCATTTGGAAGTCTTGGTTCGTATAAGAGACGCGGTAGTATCCACCGATGAAGATCGGTCCGATATTGAAGGTGATTGGGTAACCGCCGTGCAAGCTGCTACGGATCACATGGCGCTAACTTCTCAATACATGACAACCCCAAACCGTGCCTATGCACGGCAGTTCGAAGTTGCAAAAGCTGCCAGATCACTCAAAGAAGCAGGTTACAGCATTCGACTTGAGCCTCGCTGGATCAGTGTCGAAGAAGCCTCCGAGACGCGTTTAATTGGAGACATTGAAAAACTCATTTCAACAATGGGTGGCCTGAATGTGGCTCGAAGGTTGTTCGAGGCAATTACACCAGTTTACGATGCCTCTCTCCAACGTTACCACCTCGTTCCGCCGATTTCGATGTTGGGGGGACGTCGTCCTCAAGTCCCTTGGGGTTATCTACTACAACTCGCGGTTAAGCACTTTTCCGGAAAAAAGCCCTATCAAAACACCGACCACAATTGGCAAAAGCTAATTCTTTTAATCTCTACCTACGCTGCAGTGGTCGATGTCCAACCCTATGCCCCGTCAGTATTTGGCAATTTTGATCCCCACCTGCTTTTGAAACATATTCAGGAAACAGCACTCTATGACACTATGTTCCGAATGCCCCAACTTCGGCCATCGGACGCTGAGAGACTTTGTCGAGGCCTGCTTGGCTTTATTGATCCTGAACTGACAACGCCCGACGGCTGGACGCTCGGACAAGCGTTGGATGTTGTCGCCGCACTTTTTAAATGTACTCCTGATGTTCGCGGACCGGTTGTCATCTCAGAAAAATGCGTCTGCCGCGCACTGCCACATATACCAAAGAAGATTGTGGCTAACTTACTCAAAAAAGTCTTATGCCATCCATATAGCGGAACCAATCAGAACTTCTTTCGCCCAACTGATGCACCTACACAGGAGACGCAGCAGAAGGGCATGGACTTCCTTTTCAAACCCCTGCTCCCCATGGGTGGTGGGTGCTATATGATTATCGACCGATCTGTCGCGGCCGCGGCATGCCCGGAAGCCTTACTCATCGCGTTCCGAGCATTCGAAAAGAATTTGGACACCCTCGTCGGCAAACAAGCCGAGGCTTTCTTGAAGGAAGAGTTAACCAGACGTGGCGTGCCGGTAAGTTGCGGGAATTACGATGTGGGTTCTGAAAACGGAGAGTGCGACATAGTTGTTGAGACGAATGAGGTTATCGTCTTCATCGAAATTAAGAAAAAAGCTCTAACCCGAAAAGCTAGAGCTGGCAGCGATGTGAATCTCGCAATCGATCTCGCCGAAAGTCTGCTATTTGCGCAGGCGCAAGCCGGAAGTCATGAGAAACGTTTACGAATTGCTGGCGAATTAGAACTCGATGATTGTGGCCACCGCTATAGTCTAAAGCTTAATAATCGAAAGATCGAACGGGTCGCTGTGGCTATCCTTGATTATGGCAGTTTTCAAGATCGAATGTTTCTCAAACATATGATGGAAACTACGCTTGGGGCCACGTTCACACCTGTGCAGCCAGAAATGAATGATCGTTTCGATAAGATAAATGCTGAGATCCGTAAGATACGTGATCAGGTTGTCTCTCTGTTTCCTGGAGGAGCCAAGATTTCCCAGCCCTTCTTCCATTGTTGGTTTTTGAGCCTTCCCCAAATGTTGGTGGTATTGGATGAAGTATCGGATGCACATAGCTTTTGGATAGAACTTAAGAAAACACGTCACTTCACCACAGGAACGTCTGATTTTTATTACGATCACTCTCAGGTGAGGCGAATGAAAGCAGAATTGCCAGCTACCTAGGCTGCGTGGAAGGCTACATTCATGATTCAAGCCGGAGCGTTTGCGTTACATTGGGTTTAATTTGCTTGCTGCTGCCCATGATCAGGAGCCCACCTGCTGGCATCACCGAAAACCCGCGTAGAGAGCGACGAAAATGGTTTCACGGGACGTGGACATAGTTGCACCCGCAGTTGTAGCGTGCTTTCGATTACTTGGTTTGAACTCCAGCCGTTGTATCCGAACTTTAGTTCTTGACAGCCCAATCGGTTGGCAATATTCGAAAGATGCGGCAGTAGCCTTATTATGGCAGAGGCGCTGATCTTTGATCAGAAGTCCCGGTTCGATTCCGGGCTGTCGAGAGCAGAGCTGCTGCCCTGTTCTCGACAGCCCGTGATGACCATGGACCAAGCAGCGAAGTTAGAAATTTTCCAAGCTCAAGTGCAGAATGCACGCTCATTGAAGACGGCACTGCGGCAGGTTCACAGATGCGTCAACGATGCGCTTCGCTCAAACGACGAAGCAGGAGTTTCGGCGTTCACTAAGACGTATGCGCTTCTTTTCTGTTCGTGGGCTGAAGCCAATTTCTCCAAGATAATTCATACGCCTTACGGTTTTGAGATCGACGAGATCGAAGAGATACAGAGGGCAAAGGGCGATGGAATAGCTGCCGCTTGGAAGAAGGCCGTTGATCTTGGATTGCGTCACCTCGACGCAAAAAGAGGTAGCTTCCAACCAAACACTAAGAAGAAGCTGTTCGAGGCAATAGATCTGCATGTGCTCGACCCAAGTCTATTCAGGAACAAACTCGCTCACGGCCAATGGACTGTTGCGCTGAACCGAAAGAACGATGCTGTTCAAGCGGAACGCACTAAGCAGATAGCAGCGATGGACGTTGTACAAGTGAGTTCATGGATGCGCGGGCACGAATTGATGGCCGAGGCCGTCGAAGCACTCATCGAATCCCCTCACAAGGCGTTCATGCGCGACTGGTACCAATATGTTGTTGAACTAGAAGAAAATATTATTCGCTCCAAGCAAAGGACTTTACAGCAGCATAAACAGAAATTGATTGATAAGGACGCTCGCACTGGCGCGCGAGCAAAGCGACTTCGGACCGATAACACGTAACTCCAATTCTTTCACGGTCGAAGTCCGACAAATCTATCCATCCAGTTTGCCACGATCAGCCCGGCACGATATCCAACGCCCAGTGTGCATCCAGCGCCAGATCCAAACACTTCGGTCGCTTGACCTGCAAAGTGACCTTACCCCCCAATCCGGTGGCAAAATTTCCAATTCATGTTTCACAACAGGTCCACGATAAAAAAGTGGCCCCTCAGTCTTTGTGCCCACGTCCCAGCAGGTTCTTGATATCCTGCTTTATCTCTTTCAAATCATCGTCCCGCGCCTTCAAGGCCTGTTCCAGAAGGGCAATCTGTTTTTCGTTGGTGATGACCCGGCGCACAAGCCAGATCACCCCGCCTACCATGGTGCTGAACAGCCCCGCTAAAAACTTTTCTGTGTCGATGTTCAACGACGCCCCCTGATCGCGCTAGAGATTGCCTGAGCTGCAGCCACCACCCCGCCCGATCCGAAGACAGATGCAAAGATGGTGTCGACATAATGCTTCACCGATGGCGGGTAATCCGCCACCGACCAAGAGAAATTGCCGATTGTGTCGAGCGTTATCAGGGCGAACCAGACAGCTGCCGAACCGGCGATGACCGACCAGACCCACCAGAAGGCACGATACCGCCTCGCATCGGCCCGTTCTTCTGCAGCGATTGCCGCATAGCGCTCGATCACATCGGCCCGGATCTTCTCGCGTTGGGTATCATTGCTGACTACATGGTCAACGCTTCCCATGATCCGATCAAACGGCCCCGAGAAGAACAGCTTCACAATCGCCCACATCACGACACCTCACGGCCAAACAGCGTGTTGAACCGGCGTTGCCAAACATCACGGTAGCGCCATCCAAACCAGACCAGAGCCAGAACCACAGCAGCCAGTGCAAAGTAGCCCCAAGGAAGACCGGAGAAGAACGCGCCGAGGGTAGACACCACGGAAAGCCCCCCGCCCTGTGTGAGCGTTTCCTTTGCAGCAACGGCATCACGTCTGAGCTGTGCCAGTGTGGCAGGCCCGATAATCCCGTCATTGGTCAGGTGTGGGTGCGTCTTTTGGTAGGCCAGAACAGCGGCCTTGGTGCGCCGTCCCATCCATCCGTCAATCTTGCCCGGATCGAACCCAAACCGGGTAAGCGCCTCCTGGGCCTCTTTCACAACCGGATCAGGCTTACTCGGCTGGCTGGTGACGTCACGCTGAACGCCCTCGCCTATGCCGGCATATTCGCCGGTCAGGAAAAGATGGGCTTCCTCTTTGCGCCGACGAACCAGACCGGCAAGCTTGCGACCTCCTGCCTTGTTGTAGTTGGCGGCCCAAACCTGCGCGGCCGCGTCCTTCTGGCCCTTCTGCCAGAGCCGGAACGCTTTCCACGTTACAAACTTCGGCCCCAGGTTGAAGACAGCAGAAACCGCCGCATCAAACTCGTGCTGTTTTGCCCCTTTCGGCGCGGCAGTCCTGACAGGTGGTTCGTATTCCTCCTTGAGTGCGGCTCGAAGGATCTCCCGGTTCTGGTCGCGGGTGATCGTATCCCCGAGCCGGATCTTGCGGCCAAAGTAACCACGTGCAACACGGCTGGAATTGGTGAAGCCGGTTCCGATCGTGACAATGCCAGCCGGATCCAGATAAGCCCGCGCAACAAAGCCCTCGTGCCCTTCAAGGAAGGCCACGCCGGATTTACTCGTATGCATTGAGAAAGCCCCTTTTATCAGGCACGAAAAAACCGCCCGAAGGCGGTCCAAATCAGTGTAGCGGTGAACAAGGCCCATGCCCTTGGCGGCGAGCATCCACGGGCCAGAAGCGCCCGCCTGAACTCGGCAGAAGCAAAGGCGACATCATGGCCGCGTTTCAGCAGTTCGTCATGAATGGCCGCAGCCAGTAGAACACGCCTGTCATGTGGGCTTTGCAGCCATTCCAAAGTCCAAGGAACGGAGATGTCAAAAACTGTTCCGGCCTCGACAGCCAGAAGCCAATCAGAGCCCTTGCAGCCGATGTGCCAGCGCAAGGTTTGCGTCAGAACGTAGGTTTTCCGTGTCCCCGGCACATGTTCGAAATAATCGAAGCTGGAGAAACCAGACATTACTCGTCCTTCGGCCACCACTTGTCCTCG
The DNA here is from genome assembly GCF_008711325.1 of Roseibium sediminis. Taxonomy (GTDB): domain Bacteria; phylum Pseudomonadota; class Alphaproteobacteria; order Rhizobiales; family Stappiaceae; genus Roseibium; species Roseibium sediminis. The sequence goes on along the minus strand of NZ_VXDB01000006.1, from coordinate 229,216 downwards.
GCGTAGTCTTCCGGGATCGGGTCCATATTCTTCAGGGCACGAGCCTTAAGGACGTGAGCCGTTTCGTGATTAGCCGCCTTTTGCCCAAATTTGATGACTGTCTGCGCATCCATCGGGATGGCTGTATTGTCCTGTGAAATCCAACTGAAATCCTCATTGCCGCCATGCCAACGCAAGTTGCCTTCTTGCACACCGGCCATAACAGCCATGAACGCCATCTGAGAGGCTCCTGATATGTTGGTCTTGGCGCGGATATCAAAGTCGAAGACCGCGCCGTTAAACTTGAAACCTAGTGCCGTTCGCCTGTCGCGCTCGGTATTCACCTCTTCGCTGGTAGGTTTCGGAACCGGCAGTCCTTCAGGCACCAAAACCCAATCGGCATATTCTGCGGGCAGCTCATGCGGCTCAAGGTGAGATATGCGGTGTTCACCGCTTGAGAGACGATAGGCGTTCATGGTCACGGCCTCACGATTTTGCGGAGGGAGTAGCGGAGTTCAGAAGTATTGACACCACCGGAGGCAAATAGGCGGATCGCGTTGATGGCCGAACCGTTCTGGATTGTGAAATCGTACTCGGACACCGCGCCATTTTCGTTGACGCCACTCGATCTGGTTGTGCAATTAAATCCTGTTGGGGTTACAACAAGTCGTGCAAATCCGCGCCCGCGACTTTGGGTCGGGCCGATGAGATAGCCTTGAGTGGTGACTGCATTGTATTTCAAGAATTGATTGGCGGAATCAAGATACCAACCTGTGTTGGAGTAGCTTGTATCCCAAGAGATACCGCCGTCCGCGCTCACAAAGAGTAATAATTGCGCGGTCTGCGTGTCGGGATCGAACAAATCAATGTCCAGCTCGAAAGTACCCCACCCGTTTTCCAGAAATGGGGCAAGATCAAGCACCACCTCCGAAACGTTCGTCACATGCCCTGAAATACCCTGTTTCAATTCTGCTACCGACTGACTGGATGCCAGCTCAGCAAGCTCCGACCGTTTCGCCAACGGATGGCCGCCCGGTGTTTGGCCGTCATGGACATGGATTGTCCATTCAGTGTCGTTGATCGTCATTTCTGTTGGCACGCCCACAAAGTTAGCGTGTTCGGCGGTGGTCCCCGCTCGGCGCCTACGTTGAACAGCCATTAAAACAGCCTCCCCATATCTTCGAATTCGGTCACTTCATCAGTGATCCGGCCATCGTCGTAAAAGTGATTGGAGTTCTGGATTGCGTGGATTGCAGCCCACAAGGCAGCCTCAGACTGCGCGGCAGCATTTGCGGCCTCCTCTGATCGCTCAGCGTTCTCCTCGGCAGTCTGTAACCAGCCGGGAAACTGGGATGTATCAAGCGGCGCTCCGACCAACTGCCCGCCCTTCATAATGAGGCCTTGACCTTCCTGCAGGCTTGGCAGTTCGAAGTTTGGGAGTTGACCGGGAAGCGTTGCCGGAAACACGATCGTGCGCCCTACCCGAGCGGCAAGGGCCTGCATGCTGACCGCCGTGTCATCAAGCGCGTTCTCAATGACCTTCGGGTCAATTTCGCCACCGGTCAGCTTGTAATGCTGATCGTAGTCACTGACCAAAACCACCGTCAGGCGCTCACCCGGTTTCAGAGCAGAGGCGTCGAAGTGGACCGACCCGGCCTTGAAGTCGCCGCCCGTATAGGTCCAGTTACCCGGAGCCTGCTGGTAAGCCCATTCTATGTTGACGCCATTTGCATCCGTGTGGATGACCGACAGGTTCTTTTCATCAACGAACTGGAAATCCAGATCGACACGACTGGTCACGCCGTCGCCCAAGACCTGGGCGCGGCCTTCCTTCATTGCATCAATTGTCATTGAAGCCTCTTAGTCCGTTGCCGTTTCCAGCATTGGTTTGATTTGGGTTTGAATGACGCTTCTTGCGATCGGAAGCGTTGCCCCCGGCACCTGCCGGATCAGCGCACGGGCCCCTTGCTTGTCGAGCCCACCATTGGCCGCCTGTGAGGCGATCGTTGCCAAGTCCCGCAGAACTCCAATTGACGGGCCGAGGAAAGCGCCAGCACTGTTTCGGGTTGCGTATCTCGACACATCAGCCCCCCTATCCGGATCACCGGCGATGCCTTGCGCCGCGGACTTGAACCCAAGCGGAGAGCCAAGCTTTTCCGCTGTGTTGGAAACGTCCATCAAAACAGAGGCAATGCCCGTCCTGTCGAAGCCGTCCGCAATCCATAAGCCGGGGTTTTCCGTCAGACGCTTCGCCCCTTCGTAGTCGCCCCGCTCGATGTATTTCAGGTAGGAAACCATCATCCCGAGCGAGCTTCCAAGAACCAGAAATTCGGCCAGATGCTTTTGCCGTCCCTGCAGGCGTGACAGCAAGATCCGCTGATGTGATGCAAGCCCGAATGATTTGAACTGCATGACCAGCTTGCCGGTATTGGATCGCGCCCACAAAGGCTTGTCCGCAATTCCCGGCGTTATGATCGTGCCATCAACTTCCTTGTTCAGGGCCGCAGCCATGGCGCGGCGGGCTTCCTTGTCGTCCCATACCCTCAGATTGAGACCGGTAATCCCGTTTTCTTCCAACCCGTATTTCTGGATCTGGTCGGCAATCCGGGTTCCCATGGCTTCATCAATGCCGAGCTTTCCAAGGTAGGTTTTCTCGTGTTTGCTCAGCCGGTCGAAAGACACCTGCTTGCCAATGACGCCCCACTTGTCGGGCACTTCGGTGATATTCGACAAGAGCAGACGAGACACCTTGTTGCCCGTCATCACCGTTACGATCGACTTGTTCATGTCGTTCCAGCGGTCAAGAAACGTCAGTTTTGAAAAGCCGGAAGTGACATTCCCCATGATCCGGTCAGCCATCGTTCCCGATGCATAGGGGTCATGCAGATCAGCCAATTCGGCAAGACGTGACTGCAGGATCGTTTCAGTGACCGCGCCCCATTCTCGGGCATCCCTGCGCGCAATCTTGAGCGCCTGTGTCTCACGGCTCAACATCGGGAGCGTGGTCCGCATGAACTCCGTCAAGCCGTTCTTGGTCATCACGTTCGCCATGTCAGGCAGGCTCGACAGTGTGACGCCACCAAGCAGGCGGATATAGTTCCAGGCCAACGCCATTCGCGTGAATGCAGACCAGCCCGAACTTTCGTCAGAGGCCCGGTATGTGCCCCGGAGCATGTCGCGGAAGGCTTCAACCAACCGCACATCACGCTTTTCCTGATCGTTCAGTTTTGCCCGTTCAGCATCCGTCTTTGCCGCTTTCCTCAGCTCCTGATAATCCGCCCGGATTTCAGCAATCTGGTCTTTCATGTCCGCACGGCCAAAACGCCGGGTCAGCTCAACCTCTGCAGCCATTTGCCGGGTATAGCGCCGCGCAATCATCTCCATGTCGTTTTCAAGGAATTCCTCGATCATTTCGTCAGGAATGTTGAGCGTCCTACCCTTGAGCGGACCCTGTGTTGCGGGAACCATCCAAGACGGAGTGTCATCCACCGTCTTGCCCATGATCTTGTTGAACGTCGCTTCAACGGCTTCCTCGACATAGCTTTCAAGGTCCAGATCGTCGGAGAAGTCGAGTTCTTCCGCCCGATCCTTGGGCAACATCGGCTTCAACTTGTCGGCCTTATGCCCCGCCTTGATAACCCGCTCGTCTACCTTTGCCTTGTCGGCACGAAGGGCGCGCAGTTCTGCATCAAGTTCTGGCGTCAACCGGCCTTCGGCTTCCAGTCGTTCGATAGCGTCAATGCGGTTTGCGAGTTTGGATTGCTCATAGCGCCCCTTGGCGTAGGCTTTTCTGGTGTCGGCATAGTCGACAAGGATCTTCACCCGGTCCGAATTGTTGGCGAACTGGCGCACCTCGTTGATCGAGTTTTCCAACTCCGTCAGTTCATCGGTGAACTTCCTGACCTCCGCATCCGCAATGAGGCGCTCGTTGCTGATTTCATCGGACAGCTTGTCGAACTCGTCCAGGTCGCCCCACATCTTGCCGACAGACTGGTCAAGATCGGAAAGCTTGCCTTCATTGCGCAAAGCCTTTTCCAGATGGTCGCGCACTTCCTTCGCCGTTGCATTCGGTGGCAGACCGATCTTGTCGAGCCATTCGGAGACGTTGCGTTCCAACGCATCCCGAGCGCTTTCGATAGCCAATTCGTCGTCAAGGCGGATCGGGGAACCGGCCATTTCGTCAGCAATTGCCGACAGAATGTCATCCCGATCTGCATAGCCGTTCTGATCAACCCGCATTCCAGACAGAAGCGGCTCTTCACGGGCGACGAGGTTGTCAGCGTCAGACAGACCCTTGCCATTCTTGAACAGGCCCGGAGCAGTTTGCGGCGTCACCCCGATTGCCCGCAATTCCTGATCAAGGTGGGAACCAATCCTGACGCCCCCCTTGTCCTTCAAGAGATTGATCACAGGGCGCTTGGAGAGCTTCGGCGGGGCCTTGTGGCTCTCTGCTACCGCCCGCACCATTACATCATCGTCACGCGCTTCCTTTGCAGCGGCAATCACCTCTTTGGGGACGCGCCCCTTGAGCAGGTCGAAACGCTCCCCTTCCCGGCGCCGGATATCACCAAGCTTGCGGCCACGTGCTTCCTGCCTTTTGCCAAGCCGGTTTTCGATCGAGGTCAACCGGTCACGTGAGCGGGAAAGCTGTTCGTCAAGATCGGTTGCCCGGTTGATCTTGCGGGCAATCTCGATTTCCTCCTGACGGCCTACCGCCTTTTCAACCTCGCCCTTGATGTGCCGGCGCAAGATATCGCGGAACTTCCCCTCACCAGCGAGGATCTTCTTGTGGTTATAGATCCGGTAGAGATAGGAAGGAGCCGTTGTGACCTTCACACCTTCCGGCAGCAATTGCACCGCCACCCCTTCATCCTTGAGCGGGTTTGCGATTTCATCACGCCAAGCCTTTGCGACCTTCTCCACAAACGGATCGCCGTTCGGGTCAACGTCACCTCGACGGGCGGCCTTAGCCACCAACTCATTGAATTGGGTTTGCCGCCCTGAAAAACCGGCTTTCTTCGCTTCCTTGAACGCGAGCTTCTGCGTTGCCAGGTATCTCGACAATGCGCCTCGGGTCCACTGCTTCATGTTGGTTTCAACCGCAGCGCCAAGGGACCGCCCTTCCAATTCAGCCGCCGTGCCAACATGGTTTTCAGCCAGACGAAGGAACACTTGCCGGGATTTCATGGACTTGGAAGTCAGCAGCTCAAGGCCCGGATTAAGCTTCACAGCCGCCGTAGCATTGGCAATCGCCTTGACGGCACGAGGGCCGCCTATTTCCAGATCATCAAGGTTGATTTCATCGACGGCGGAAGCGCCGGCCGATTGCATCCGCCTTACAATCTCCTGGCTGATTTCCGAAGGGTGCGGCGTTGCATCTACAAGATCCTCTTCCAACGCACGGCTGAATTTTCGAAACTGGCTGGCAGAAAACACCTGCGCACCTGCAGCCCCGAGGATGGCGCCGACGATCACCGACCCACCAATGACCATGCCGCTTTCCACCGGGTCTTGCGATTGTTTGGCTACCAGCAGCCCCGCTTCTTGAACCGCAGCGCCAGCGCCAGCAGACAAGCCAACAGAAACAGCCGTCTTTGCGGCGCTGTATCCAATACGGCCAGCCTTCACGAATGCGCCGCCCGGGAGAAAGGTAGTAGGGCTGACGGTTCCTGCTAGAACATCAGAAAACGTCCCACCCCAACCTGCAGCCTCTATCACCGCCTGATCTTCTAGTTCGCGGTCCAGATCAGCGCGAACTACCTTTTCATGCTCTGAGTTGAACACTTCCAAGAAGCGACCTTCAAACCCCGGATAGGTTCTTTCAATGTCTTTCCAATCCGGCTGATAATCCGGGTCAACCGTTGTGAGAACGTCGCGGCCCGCCCACAACGTTTCTGACACCAGAGCGGCGCCCACCTCGTTATTGGTTCGGAAGGAAGGGCCGAGCGCGTCAAAGAAGCCTTTTTCTGGCTTTGCGTCGGACGGCGGACTGAGGTCCCACATATCGCGGGCAAGCGGCCCCGGATCAACTTTTTCTGATCGGTCAAACGGCATTACTTCTGCCCCCTTATGTAGGCCTCAATGTCCCGATAGAGAGACGGGAAGCCGCGAACCGCACGCAATGCTTCTTTGTTGTCGCCGCGCTCCAGTGCAGCTTGCGCCATTTCCAGAGCCTCGAATTCGCTGACCGCCTTTTCGTTCTGTTCGTACACCGTTTGTGTCTTGCTCGGGCGACCAGTAACCGGCGTTGCATTTTTGGGGCGCTTAACGGCGTCAACCGCCTTCTTTGCCTCCGCCGCTTGGGCCTCCGCAGGCGCAATCTTCGCCTTGGCGTCTTCAAGTCTCTTCTGATTTTCCGGTGTGTTCTGGACAGACAGCGCGGTAAGGGCGTCACGATAGTTCCGCCTGCTTTCTGCCAAGGTGTTTTCTTTTTCCTGTGCCTTGGATGAAAGCGCGTGCTCTTCTTGCAAGGCCTGCAATCGTTTGGCGTTAGCTGCCTCGGGGTCAGCATAGAACGGGAATTGTGCAACCTCGCTCCGCCCGTCCTTGGTATAGGACAGAGAATAGCGCACCGGTCTACCTGCTCGAATATCCTCAAGTGTCAGGTTTTCACCACTTGGGCCTATCAATGCAGACAAATGATAGTCATCAAATTCGATACCTTCAGCCGCGAAGTCTTCCTGTATTTGCTCATGAACGTACTCATGTGAGCCGCCAACGGCAGGCACGACCTGTTCAAGCGGGTATTTCACCAAAACATCGGCGCCGAAGCGGTTGAACTCGGAAGTGCCCCATGTCTTTAGGAACCGCTCATTTGCAAGCGCGGTAGCTGCGCCTTTGTCGCCTCCTGTCTCAATCCAAGCTTCCTCCAAAATTTCCCGGTATTCAGCTACACCGCGGCTTGTTTGGATTGGCTCGCCGCCAAGCGCGACACCGGAAAACCAACCACTCAATTCGCTTTCGATAAATTCCGCAGTTGCCCCCTTGATCGCCTTGCCTAGCTCTGGATCACTTTGAGCTTGTTTCCTCGCCGCTGCATATTCCGGGCTGTTTTGTGCAGCCAAACGCGCGCCCGCGTCTTCCTCGGATAAGCCGAGGCTTTCCCGGTAGACCCGCCACTTCAACGCGGCATCTTCCAAGGCCTGCCCGTTCTCGGCACCACGTACCGCCAATGGGTCAATCTCATAGAGCCTCATTGCGCTTGCAAAGGCGGCGCCAGCAGTGGCCGGGTTCGAGCTACGCAGGTTATTGCGGATCATGTCGACATAGGGCTTCGGCACTACGCCTTTGCGCTCCACAATGTCGACTGCAAGCTGATCCGGGTTTTCATGACCTTCCACCAGCGAATTCCAGACCCGTTGCGCGTCCTTCCTTGCATCCGGGTCAAGCGGGTTGCTCTTACCTTCCGTCTGCGCCCAGGTAACAGCAGATCGAAGCTTCTCCGTTTCCTTGAGAGCGCTATCCAATGAGTTGATGAGCGTGGCCTTTTGCCCGTTGTCCAACATCGGATCAGTGAGGATCTGTTGACGATCGACGGTCAAAGGATCATTGGCGATATCGAGCGCAAAGGCGTCCTTCCGATCCGATGCTATCGTGATCATGTCCCGTTGCGCCTGATCGGAGAGTTTCACCTGATCATCGTAGGAGAGCGCATCAATACGGGCCTGCACTTCCGGGGGAGCGTTCGGAATGCGACGAGCGCCCCGCACAATGTCCGCTTCCTCCTGCCGCCGATTACTGTTGACCCCGCTGTTATCCCCTTTCAGACCTTCAATCGCGATTGCGAGGGCTTCCATGTCCCCCGATTTGACAGCCGCATGAAGCCGCGTCGGGAGTTCCCCGTAGTTGTAGGTGATCGAGGTCAATGCGGCTTGCGCCCGAGGCGGCAAAGCCTGCCATGCATTCGCTCCTATCTGCTTCACGGCAACGGCCTGAAACTCACCAATGCGGCGGTTCAAATCGCGTTCGGCATCTTCTCGGGTGACAACGGTATCCTTGGTGACCTTGACGATTGTACCGTCTGCCTTTGTCACCGTGTCGGAACCGTAGCCCGTCCGGTAGTGGTTCACGTCCCAATAGGCGTTGTTCCTAAACCCTTCCTTTGACCGGATCAGGGAAGCCGCATCAACATTGGAACCGGCAAAGAGCTGTTGCCGCTCAGTTGCCGGAAGGGTGTCCACCCACGCAAGGGACGCCATGCGGTCCCACTGCTTTAGCGCGGCTTCCTTCTGGATCTTCGACAGGCCACTTTCCGAGATTAGGGCACGGCCATGCTCCCTTGCCTCTTCATAGGCGTTCGGGTTGCTGCGGATCGTCTTTGCAAGTGTGTCCTGCCCTTCGGCAATGCCCTGCTGAAAATACCGCTGGCGCTCGTTGTATTCGGTTTGCGAGAACCGTCCGAAGAACTGGCCCCGCAATCCCTTCACATCAAGTTCGGCTTGTGCCCTTTGGCTTTCTGGCAGTTTCGATACGAAGTCGCTCGCGTCCTTGTCGAATTGCGCAAGCATGTTTTCCGTGTAACCGGAAGCGCCCGGAGCAAGGTTATTGCTTGCCTCGAACTCGCGTTGAGACACGTTCGACGTGAAATCAAGCAGGCCTCTTTTGCGCTCGAAGTCGTCAATCTCGTTCTGTCGCTGTTGCGCCAGTGCTGCAACCTGACCTAGCGCCCCCGCCGACCGTTGCACCTGAGCACCAAGGGAAGCCATCGCCTCACCTTGGGACGTGTCGGCAATGACTTGTGCCTGACGAACGCCCGGAAGGTTCCGCGTACCTGAGTAGCGGGCCAAGTTTGCCATGGATTGCCTCGAATGCTGGTTACGTTCTCAAAGGGCGACGGTAGAAGGATTGACCAAGGGTTGTTACCGCCCCTGTCACCCCGCCGAGGATCGCCCCGAATTTCGCGGTCTTGCCTGCCTTGCGCTTGGAGACGGCCCGTTGCCGTGCCTCGCTTGCCTCGAACGCCAGGTTGTCTTGCTCGCCTTCGGCCCGGAAGCGGATCGCCTCAAGGTCTTGTGAAACCTCAAAGGCGTTATCGTCCATCACGTCAACCAGCGACCCGGTATCGGACAAGCCGCGCTCAGAGCCAGCGGCCACGTTGTTTCCGATGACCTTCTGATACTGGTCGAGCGTCCGGCGACGTTCAAAAGATGCCTGTGTTTGATTGATCGCCTGTTGACGCTCAGCCATGGCGGCCCGCCGTTCTTCGGCTGCAGCTTCCGCATTCGCCGCATCTTGAGCCCCTTGACCCTGAATGAACCCGCCCGCGAGCGAGGCGACAGCCGTCACTCCGGCAATTACCGCTGGATGGCACATTGCTCAAGGCTCCTGTGACAGGTTGTAATTCAAGGCAAGGATCGTGCAGGGCTTTCCGCCCGTCGCTTCAAGGACGATCTGGCCCCCGCTATCCCAAGACATTTCAATGTTGGCGTCGATCACCTCAGAACGGAGCGGAGCCGGATTGTCGTAAGGGTCGCCCGTCCGGTAGTGGATGCGGCTGTCAATGTGACCGCCGTCAACGCCAATATCCAAAACACCGGCTTCGAACACCGCAACCTTCACGTTGTCGACCTTCATCTTCCGGCCCATGGACGCCCCGTCCTGGGCATTGGTCGGAGGCGGCAGCGTTTTTGCTCGGGCGACAACATCAAGGCCGACCAGGATCTTCGAAGCCTTGCGTTCGTCAGGTAGCGAGACCGCGCCGCCTGTAACGGTAGCCCGATAGTCCGAGCCATCCGCGAACAGGACCACCTCTTTCCCCTCAAGGTGCCCAAGACCGGTCACAGTGGTCACAGGAACGCCCTCATAGCGTAGAGCGCTATCCAAGTGCCAAGCGTCCGCAATGTCCTCTCTGAGGAACGGCCTTTGCATGATTTCGATATAACGCTTCACCTGACCGTTGATTGAGCGCTTCACAATCATCCAGACTTCATCGAAGCCTTCGCCCGGGATGGTCTGCATGCATTCAACCACGCCGCCGAAATCATGGCGGTGCATGCCGAACACCTGCTGTTCCCGCTCATAGGTGAAGCCGATCGCCTGCCCGTTCGTATCCCACGGCCACACGATGCTATCTGGATATTGCTGGTAGCAGGCTCCCAGGATGCCCGGTGAAAACAGATGCGATTGCACTTCGCTTATGGACTGGCTCAACCGTCCGTTTGCCTCGTAGCTGTAGACCAGTTCCCGCAGATCCGTCCCGTATTGCCCGAAGTAGAGCATCACGGAACCAATCTTGATTGGCTGGATATGGTTGGAGCCAAAGTTTGTGTCTGGCTTCTGGTCGACATTATCCGGCCCGTAGGGGTCGCTTTCGATTGCCTTCCCAACGGAGCGAACGGCCTTCGACGTTCCTACAAGCAGATCGTTGTCATCTGCCAGCCATTGCACTTGGTTGACCTGACCGGACAAGATACCAACCGTAATTGCATCGGATGCCACCAGCGGCGAGGAAACTCCAAGCCGGGTGTAATCATCGGCCTGACTTTCCCAAACGGTTTGTGGCTCTTCCTGTGTACCGGCAAAGGCCAATCTGTTCTTGTGCCACCCCACGGCGGAGGGATAGCCGGTTGTTGCTGACCATGCACCAAGCCGCCAAATGCTTGTTGGGTAGGTGTCCAGAAGGCTTTGCCCGTGGACTTGCACCGTTACATGAGCCCCATGGACAAACCCGACAATTTCCAACCAACGCCAATCGCCATCACTTCCCTTGATCCGCACATGACGGCCAACATCGGAAGCAACAAACCCCGCGCCGCCATTGATGCCCGCTGTGCTGGTCGCGGTAAGGGCAACCGGTGCCTGCTGACTTGCCAGTTGGTGAAGGACAATTTGCCCGATTGCAGTGTTGTCCGAGTTCCGCCCGCCGCCTTCGGTGAACCGGAAGCGATAGAACCGGAAGGCTGTCTCATTCGGAAACGAGAACCGCCGCCATTCCGAGGAATTCCAGGTGTATTGTGCGTCCTGTGTATCGAGGATTGTCCAATTGACGTTGTCATTGGAGCCCTCAAACGCCCATTGCGCCGGCATATCGTCGTTCGTGCTGTTGTCGTTCGGCGCCTGCAGCATATAGGCATCGACCGTGACAGCTCCCGGAAACTCATAGGAGATCCACCCGTCGCCGGTTGAGCTGATGACCACCCGCCCGGGAGCGCGGTTGAACGCTGCATAGGCATCGGCGGCACCATTTGAAGACCGAACCACACCAGACGGCGCGGTGTTGCTGGACATTGGCGGGACCGGGTTTCCTGTTCCGTGAGCCTGCAAGCTTGTCTGGCTGATATTGACCGGAAGAAAAGGCCCATCCTTGAACTTCAAGGGTTCTATGGTCCATTGATCTTCGGCCAAACGCTTGAGTGCATGCTGACGAACACCGCCGCCAGTGATGAAAAGCGTATCCGTCGACTGCACGAATTTCAGGAACGGAAGAACCGCCAATGGATACGGCGTTGCGACTTCCACAGAACCAACCCGGCCAAATCGGGTATGAATACGGAAATAACCTTCCCCGAATTCAAGCATATAGTTTTGGCCGTTGCCGAACTCGAACGGGATCAGCCACGCACCCGTTGCGCTGGTCTTCACCTCGCCATGAAACCGGGTTCCGCCACGACGACGAAGGCCACCACGTTTCAGGGTGATGAAGTTTTCGCACTCGGCAAGGCCGGACAGAAACAATTCCAGGTCCGACCTGTGCAGCAATTCGGGGTCAAGTTCCCCGCGGCTGAATGTGGCTTGTCTGACATAGGTCATCGGACGGCGATCACTTCCGGCATGATTTCAAGTTGCGGGGTGCTTTGCATGGCGTCAGTTGCCCGTGCCTCGCTCAAGACCCGTTCGGCTTCCTGTGTCATGGTTTGAACCAGACTGTTCTTGCCCGCGATCACATGAGCCGCACCAGCCGCAAGGTAGTAGCTAAAAGCCTCGACAAAGAGCGGCGAGAACTCGCTTTCCCGATCGATCCGGCGCACATAGCGCAAATGAAACGGAGCAGGCGCGTCAGTCAGGATCTTGCCGCCCATCACTTCAAGCGGGATCGGAGCCCCATCCCGGCGCCCGCCCTCTGTCTGCAGGGGAACCCGCAAGCAGTCATGAGGAAGCCTGAATTGCCGCGCCCATCGAAAGGCAGGCTTTGCACCGTCCTCACCAAGTCGGACCAGATCAAGCGCAAAGTCCCATTCATGCTTTGCAAGCATCATGTCCCGGCGCTTGTGATAGTGCTGAGAGAACCAGCGGGCAGCAGTGCTTGACTTGTCAAAGGCGCTGATTGCTGGCTCTTTCAGATGGGCCAGCGCCTCATTCGCCATATCGACTTCTGTATTGACCGTGCCCGCCATGGTTCACCTCAGATCATTTCGCGCAGTTGAGCGGTTTCCCACTCTTCAAGGGCAGCAATGGCTTCGACCTTGTTCGAGGCTTCAACACCTGCGAAATCGTCAGCCCATTTCTGCAGCGTCTTCCAGTGTTCATCGCGCCAATTCGGCGGAAGATCTGGACGCTCGGGCTCTGTCTGCTTTGCAGCAGCCTTGAGCTTTTCATTGAAGGACTTGTTCCAGGCTTTCGAGTGGGCATCGGAAACGGCTTCCCGCTCCTTCTCAGCCGCCGTCTTCTCGCGCTGGAACCTGCCAAGGTCTTTCTTGGCTGTATCGTGCAAGCGCTTCATATGCGCCGCGTGTAGCTCTTTCGGGTTCATTCTGAAGCACTCCGATTGGGAAACAAAAAAGGCGAGGTTTCCCCCGCCTTCTTCAATTCATTCCAACCCCGACCGGGATCAGACGTTCACATCAAACGCCGCAAGCTTGATGTTCTCGCGGTCATACTTCCGGGTCCAGCTCGCGCCGTCCTGCAGCTCCGCCCAGGAGGCATAGTTGGCGTTTGCCATTGAGGCCCGCGTCCATGACATACCGTTGGGATGAAGCAGCTCGAAACGGCGGGTCATGAGACCATCCGCACCGCCGCCGCGACCGGTAATCGCGTCACGGACAATTTCCGTCCCTTCGTTGCCGTATTGCGTCGGTGCCGTGGGCACTTCGTCAATGTGCATGAACGCGCCGCGCCCGAAGAGGAAGCAGGTGTACTTGGGCGAATTTGTCCCGGCAGCAACCGGGAAGTACTTCGACCAGATCACTTGCATGCCTATGTAGGTCGGCACGCGAAACGGCGCATCAGACGGCTTGATCCATTCGATCTTTTCCGCGTCCATCAGTGTGGCGTAGACGTGGGTGTGCATCCCGATCGCGGTCATGTCTTCAAGCGCGTCCTCTGCGGTAAGACGTGACCGGTTGACGACCTGCGGGGAAATCCGGTTAGCCGCTGTGGGTGCGGCAATATCAGCATAGGCCCCGGCATAGAGCATATCGCCACCATGGTTCGCCACACTGTCCGCAATCACGCCCTGGGCGGTCTTGATGATGCGTTGTTCCTTGTTGAAGGACCAATAGGCACCGGCCCGCTCAGCGATCCGTTCCATCGGGGAACTGCCCTTGCCATTTGCCACCCACCCGGCAACGGACTTGGACTTCCAGTATTTGCCCATCTTGCTCTTGTAGGCGGTCATGTCATCAGCAGTGACCTTGCTCGCCTCGATGTCGGTGTCAGAGTCATCCGGGCCAATCGGTTCGGTGCGGTCCAGATCTTCCCAAAACGGCACCTCGATCTTGCGACCACCGGCATTGAAGCGGGAAGAGATTTCCTCCGTGGGAGCGGCGAGGATGCCGCTTTCATACAGCATCGCAAGCTTTTCATGACGGTTTTCCGCGATGTAAGGGGTAAACGTGCGCGGGTCGATCAGATCCGCAATGCGGGTATCAGCCATTGTTCAGCCTCTTAGGAAAGATAGAAGGTTTTCGGGTCACGGCCTGCTTGCTCAATCAGACGCTTTGCTTTGTCCGGGTTGGTCCGAATAAGCTCGTTCTGCTTGGCAAGATCAGGGTTCGTTTTGTCGAAGGGGTTCCCACCGCCTGCCCCGGCTAGCCCGTTTAGGCTGTCTTCGGAAAAGGCGTTGTCGTGAATGAAGGCCAGCAGCTTCACCGCAATCGGGTCCGCTACTTGCTGCGCGCCTTGGTCGTCCGGATCGGTCAGAATGCCTTTTTCAGCAAACCATGCCGACAGGTCGAGCCCCTTGTCGTTCAGCGCCTTGTTTGCCCGGTCAGCTTTGGCGACAAGGTTCTTGTAACCGTCGCTGTTCGGGTCGCCATACTCCTTCACAAGCTCCCGGTGCGCACTTTCGACCGCTTCCGCCTGCTGTTGAGCTGCTTGTTCGGCGGCTTCCAGAGATTGCCCCTGCAGTTCCGCCATCTTGCCGACCCACTTGTCATGCAGCGCTTGTGCCGCAATCGGGTGTAGACCGGCTTCCTTGAACCAGCCGCCTGCCTCTGTGGCAAACTCCTGGTCATAGGCAAAGTTCTCAGGCAGGCCGTCCGGCATCTTGAACTGGTAGCCATCCTGCGGTGTCCAGTTGCCGGAAACCTGCTTGTAGAATTCACTGTGCTGATCCGGCGTTGCATCGGCACCCGGCAGCTTGACCGCGCCGTTCAGTTGCTCTTGCAGCGACCGATAGCCATCGAACACGGCGTCAGGATTTTGAAACCCCTGCTCCTGTGCAAAGGAGCGGTTGTTTTCGCTCAAGGTGGACAGGAAGGCGTCACCATTGCCGCCGTTGCCGTTTGGCGTTCCCTGCCCGTCCTGTGCGCCGTTGCCGCCCTGTTCTCCGTTTCCGCCCAGGTTCATTGGTCTTCATCCTCTTTAAGTTGGAGTGTTTCGCGCCTTGCAGCTTCCTGCAGCGCAAGATGTTCTTCAGGTGTGACGGTCAGCATCGAGAGAATGCGGGCAAACAGCGCCTTGCGCCCGTCGACATACCCGCTTTGCCTCTCGTTCAGCTCATAGGGAGCCGCGAGGTACATGCCGCTTTCGGCGGCCAGATCAGCGAGTACGGCCTGACCTTCCGGGCATAAAAAAACGGCCCTGTAAGACCGCTCCAATTCCCTCGCCTGATTGTGTCGCCCTCGAATGAGACGCTTAACCCCCTGCCACATCACCGCCTGCCTGTTCTGCTAGGAGTTGGGCCATAGGAGCGCCGTCCTTTGCCATTCGGGCCATGCTTTCACCCATAGCCATTTGCTCTTGTTGCTGCTGCTGTTCGGCCCGCTGTGCGCGAAGCTTCTCGACCTCTTCCGGCTTGCGCAGGAGTTTTGCCGGAAGCCCGAGCGAGCGGCGAGCCATATCCGCGCTTTCGTCGCCATCGACCCAATCCAGAACGGTCGGATCGGTTTGCGCCTTTGCGCCAAGGTATTGTTCGAAGCCCATAAGCGCCTCGAAGTTCCCGGCCTCGCGCATCTGGTCGATCGGAGCGGTAGAGGCAACCGTGATTTCCCCGGAAAGGCTTTGTGGCGGGGCCAGTGGAGATCCTTCCTCAAATGCCCCGCGCTTACCGAGAATGCCGATTTCACGGTCAAACATCGGACCATGCCCGGCCTGAATGTTGGTGGTGAACGGCCCGATCATGTCAGCCATTTCCTGACGGCGAATATTGGCTTCCGTTGCCGTCCGGCCGTTGCCTTCCAGCAGTGTTTGCCACAAATCACCATAGAGACCGATCCGCAGTTGCTCGCGAATGGCCTCGATCATCTGCGAACTTGCGCCAGGGTTTACCGCGTCGTGCATTGGCGCATAGAGCCGCCGCCCCTGTTCATCAATCATCCCCGGATTTACTCGACCCGGATTGAAATCAATGGGCCGTTCAACACTATACACGGCCAGTGCCGGACGCACAGCGATACCGGAGGCGGTCAGTCCGTCCTTGGCCAGCTTTTGAAGCGACTTGATATCGCCCATCAGCTTGGCTTGTGGTGGAGAGCCATAGGGCGAAAGACCATCCCTGTCCCATCGGCTTATGCTCAGGGGATAGTCGAAGAAACCACCCTGCTTGCAGATGTGCTTTGTCTCTGTCTCGAAGTGGATCGCCTCATAGAGCGACTTCTTGGCGTCGACTGCCCCGGCATATCCGCCTTCTCGAAGCATGCAGGCCTGAACGATCGTGTGGGTGCGCGTCTTGCGCTTGGGGTCGCCCGCATCTTCGCGAACCTTGGAAGATACCTTCTTCTCCCCGTACTCCTTGACGATCTGCCACGCCTGCAGGGTGCGTTCACGGAAGAACCCGCAATCATTCCCCTGTGCGTCTACGATCAGATAGACCTCATGAAGCGGGATATAGCGATAGAAGATTGGCGTCTTGATATCGGCAAAGGACGTGTCGTTCTCTGCCAGGTACATCACGCCCGTGCCAAGCTTGACCGTCGATTTCAGCTTTGACCGGTTGGAAAGCGCAAACCCGGACTTGTCGGAATACCTGATACGGAACAGATGGTCCCGCAGAGTGTCAAAATATTCCTCTTCTTCCTGTGTCGGATCGGGGGCAAACGGATCATCTGAGGTAATGCCGTGCCAAGGAAAGCCCTTCGGGGTGGTCAGACTTTCAACGCCGGACGTGAGACGATCGAGAAGCCAAACCGCAGTGCCGTCATGGATATGGCGGGAACGCTGACGTGCTGCAGAGCTTTGCAGGGCCATGACACCGGAGTGAGCCTTTCCAAGTGTGCCCTCAAAGCCCTTCTCCATGTCGGGAGCGGTGAAGGCGACATAATCCCGCCAGTCGCTTTCGTAGCCCTGCCGGAGAGATTGAGCCGCCGAGAACTCCGTTTTCAGATCGTCTACGACACCCATTGATCAGCCTGCTTGTCCGAGAAGTGTCACGCCCTGTGACTTGGAGCCAAAGTTATTGACGCCCAAAGGAGCGGTCAGCGTGGTTGCACGGCGCCCATAGGCTGCAGCACGGCGGCGACGTTCATTTTCCGCCAGATTTTGCGCCTGACGTTGCGGCTCAGGATCACGCGGAGGCGGAGGGACTTCCTTCACCGGCTGCGCTTTCGGTTTGCTTGGCATGCACATGATCAGACCTCACACAATGAGAGCGGCAAGAGACAGCACCCCGGCGAACACCGAGACGCACCACAGAATGTTGCAAAGGCGATCCATGGAGAGGCAACCACCCACACTTGCGAAGTAGGCAGCGCCAGAGCAGACAATCGCCGCCAGCGCCCCGCCTGTGTTCAGGGAAAGCAGGTTTGCAAGAAACAGCATGACGACTGTCAGAGCGCCGTAGATGTAGACGCCGGGAAGATGGACGTTAAGCATTTCAAATTTTCCTATTCAACGTCTTCGCCACGAAACAAGGCGGCCAAGCGCTCGATACCTGGGCCCATTTGTTCGCCATTTCCATAGCCTCTCGCGCAAAGCAGGACGCCATAGCGCATCAGTTCAAGGCCGAAGAAGAACCCAAGCAGAAAGCAACCCAACGCGCCCCAAATCATTTCCTCACCCATGAATAGACGGCGAAGTCCTCGCCATTGCGACCGTAAGAGCGCAAGACGCCCTCAAACTCGGCACCAAGGCCCTCAAGCCATCGGTGCGAAACGTCATGATCAAGGCTGGTGATCACCTGCAGACGGCGACACTCAGCCTCGATTATGTCTTTGATGCTTTCGATATGCCGCGTGATGATCGGAACGCAGCGCTTGAACTTGGTTGTTCCAAAGGCCCACGCCTGCCAGTGATCCGGGTCAAAGGCCGCAGCGTGGGAAAACCCGTAGGCCGCCACCGGTTGCCCATCACACCACACCGACCACGCCATTCCGGCAACCGCATTATCGACACAGACAATGCCGAGGGCCCGGTTGTCGTATTGCTTCCAAAGACACCCGATTTCCGAAAAGTCCTGGGGGCGCATGTTTGCCGCGATGTAGGACGCATCACGGACGTTCAGATCCTTGATTACCAATCGTCCAGCGGGTCGACGGCAGGCAGTGCCTGCGTTGCCCTTTGGTCCCTCATGACCCGTTTGAATGCCGCCTTGTCTTTCCATTGCAGAGCCATGACGTGACCGTCCGCTTCATCTGGTGAAGAGCCGGTACGCGCCTTTATGTCCTCTTTGCTTTCAATCAGGATCTTGCCGCCCTGCAGCTTCCATCTGTGCGCGGTCAATTGCGCCTTGACGGTTGCCGATCGCTTGATGGCGAGCCCGAGGCCAGACTTGGGGTGCAGCGCCTCACGGAAGCGCCAATACATTTCCGCCCTGAGATTGTAGAACGGGATCTTGCTTTCCTTTGCCGAGGCCCCGGAGTGGGAAGAGAAAACGCATTTCTCAACCCGGATATCGTTTTCACGGCTCAAGAAGCCCACTGTGTCGCCGCCCCAACCGCCCGTGCAGTCGACCACGATCAGCGCATTGTCGCGCCGTTCCTTGATCACCAGAGACCCAACGTCCGCGCCGTCCTTGGTATCGACACCCTTGCGGCTGATCACCTCTTCAAAGCGCACACCCTGCAGCGGGACAAGGCACGTCTTGTCCTTGCCCCCTTGCGCCACGTCGACCGCTATCACGTCCATGGGCTTGCCTGCATCAACGCCAGCCTCGTAGCGCTGGAAGGCAAGCTCCACCCATTCAGACGGGATCACCTGCCATTCGTGGTCCTGCCGAGCAGCCATGAAGTCGCCGGTCTTGAGCGCCGTGCGCAACGGTTCCGGCATCTGGTCAAGCTGTGCGTCGTAGTCTTCACCCAGGAACTTGTTGTCCTGCCGCTTTGCCGGGATGAATGTCCGGCTTTTTGGCGTCCTGACTTCCCCGTCAATCTCCACAGGTTCAGGCCCATCCACCCACACCGATCGGATTGCGTCACCGTCATCGATGAAGACCGCCCAGAGCAATTCACCCGGTTTCACCGATCCATAAAGCGTGTGCAGCGGGTCGAGCCATGGGCCGAACCATTCCACCAGAAAATCACCCTGACCGTTGAGCGGCGGGTTAGAAGCCAGCAAGGCGCGGCATCGTTGCCCTGCCCTTGTCGATCGCAGCCAGCCCATCACGAAGATAATCTTGCGCGGATCCATCTGCGCAGCTTCATCAAAGGCTTTCAGGTCGTGGTCGCGCCCCTGCCAATCCTCTTCGGCCCCCGGCACTCCCAAATGTCCGAACTCGATCATTCGTTCATCAGGAGCCACCCAACGAGGCGGGTTGCCTGCAATCTTCCCCATCCCTGCCGATCGCATGATGGCGTTCATGCGCTCTATCAGGCCCTTGCAGCTTTTCAGACTGTCGCGAAATATCGCCACCTTGTGATGTGCAAAGAGGGACAGGCCCGCAATCAGGTCGGTTTTCCCCCCACCTGCAGCCCCGCCGTAGTAGGTCAGATCCGCTTCGCAGAAATATCCGTCCGTTTGCGGCCCGGGTTGCGGCGCCCAATGTTCGAACTGGTCGAGAACCCCGGCTTCGTCCAGTTGCTTTTGCAAGGCAACCCGGCTTGCGGCATCCATGCTGTTGATCTTGTCAATCAGAGCTTCCAGAGCCGTTGCCATCGTCGCCCGCTTTCTCACCTGTCAGGATTGCCATCACACCGAGGGCGATTTGCTCTGTGCTGCGAGGTTTCAGCTTCTCCATTTTTTGCGCATCGTCCGGGGTGCCGAAGATGCCCCTTGCATCGATGTCGGTGCGATCGCGCCACCCTGCCCGGTTCTTCATGTTGAAGATCCACGAGGCGGAGTTGAAACCGTCAATCTTGCCTTGTGCGCCTTGCTGCCCGAGTTTTTCCCAGAACAACAGCCCACGTCTTGCGGCCTCTTCCAGCTTTTCGGGCGGAAAATCTTCGGGATATTGCTCGGCGTAGTAGCGGATTGTCTTGCGGGAAGCGTCAGGGAAACTCTCGATGGAGAACCCGTGCGAGATATGGTCACAGAACGCCTTGCAGGCTGCTTGCCGCTCTTTTGGGGTCGGCCACTTTGCAGCGTAGTTGTTGCCCTTCGGTGCTGGCATGCCTTTTACTCCCCATCCAGATTGGCAAGTGCCAATTCCTGCACCACCATTTGAGCCGCCCCAAGCATGGTGTAGCCACCCACGCGCCCGCCTAACCGGTAGTCGCTGCAGTTGTCTGGGTAGAGGCCCACAATAGCCACCCCATCTATTGCCCCTGCCCTCGCCATTTCGAGAGCCTTTTCCAGAGCCTCGACGCATTGGGCGTTAGGTTCGCCGGGTTGAGAGATCGGCCCACCGTTCAGAGAGACAACCTTGTCCATGATCTTCAAGCCCCTACAGCCTGCACGGCCATCTTGACCGCCTTGTCAGGCACCACACGGCAGACAAACCCGTGAATTGACTGGTTCAGACTGACACCCCCGCATATTCCGCAGGTGATCCGGCGCCTTCCGTTCTTGTGGTCGATAGTGCAACCGCCCAGAAAGCGGCCCCAATCCTTGAGGCCTGTTGCTTCCTTCTGGATATATTGGGCGATCACATGGCCGTTTTCACAAACCAGCCACTCCCCCTCTCTCGGCGCATCCTTGTACGGCTGCAGCGTTCGCATCGCACCGGCAAGGATGCCTTGAGGATCTGGCATCAGTTCGCCCTTTCAGGTTCATGAACACGGCCAGCCTCGAAATCCCGCGCAATGGCCTTGAGCAGAGAGCCGAACGCCTGTTGCGGCAGTCCTGACACTTCATAGGCCTTGACGATCAAAGTCACGGCTTCCTGTGATTGCTCAGAAGGCATTTCATGAACTCCATAGAAAAACCCGCCAAACGTGCTGTAAGGCGGGCAATATTTGAGCTAAAAGACGAGTCCTTTTGACTAGCGCCTACAAATTCATTTTTGAGAGTTCCATGGCAGAACCAACAACAGCGTTAACATTTCTTTCGACACTTTGGGAGAAAGCGCCACCTAGGCCGGGCGTTTTTGGACTCACATCATTGATAGCCGGAGCTGGATTTTTTGCGATCGACATCGCGCACAATCTAAGAAGTGGGATACCAATTACTCTAGCAGGGCCTTCCGCTGTTGAGCTCTCAGGTCAAACCATCTTTTTTATGGTCTTTGGTGTCGGCTTTATTCTAGTTGGATTTGTTAAAGCGGTGTGGACACTGCTTGTGCGCTTTTGGGCCTTGGTAAAAGAGCCCTACTACAACCGCAAGCGGGCTAAAGAGCTGCTATCTCTCATTCCAGTTCTCGACCAAGCAAAGTTGATTGTTCTTTTTCATGTCTGCCACCAACCGAAAGGACGGTTACAGTCATTGGGTGCGTACGGTCCATTTTACGGGCTTCGTAGGCAGGGCTTCCTAGAAACAATAATACCTCACCAAGCGTTCTCGGACAAAGACACCATTGTTCAACTTAACCGCAGCCTATATTCGAAAAAAGCTGAGGTTCTTGCATCCATCGAACAACATATCACAAAGGAAAATATGGAATGGATCGCGTCACCAGAGGCCGCATCTATAGCGACGACTGCTATTATGGACGGACGACTAAAACGCCTTTGAATTTTTCAGCTTAAGTTCGTTAAATACCCGATCCTTTTTGACTGGGTTAGACTCTACCATTTAGCTTGCGAGGCGTGCGGAACAGCCCACCGGCATGACGTGAAAAAGGCCCGCTTTGCGCGAGCCCTCCAAATCAGATATCTTGCCGGGTGTTGGACCATCAACCTTGCCGCATGTTCTTGGCAATTCCCGGCGCATGTCTCTTGAAGGCAGCGCCGTTTTTTTTGGCGCATTTCTTCAAGGTAACCTTATGAGGCTTGTTTTAAGCCGGTTTTGTCGAAGTCCGCAACCATGCCCGATTGTCTTAACCCACTGCCTAGACACAGTTTTTCGGATAGCTTTTTCAGAACAACGCGATTGCGACTGATAACCGTTGTGCGTTTCCAGCCATATTTTTCGCAAACCTGACTGAATTTACCCGCCCCGGCCTGACACATGACCTCAAATTGCAAGGCTCGGCGCGCTTCCACATCTTCGACCAGAGGCCACCAGGTCATTGCCTCTTCGGCCCGTGATATTTCCAGAGGGGAGTATTGCCGCCGCCGTCTTACATTCCTCACCATTTCAGGATCGGGCCAAGTGGAGAGGACATTGCGGGGACCGTCGCCCTTTCCTGTGGCAGCGACCACTTCAACGGCTTCGATAAGGCGGGCAAGGATTTCTTCGGGTGTATCAGGAAGCAAGTTAGTGTCTCCTATTTTGGCAGAGAGAGGCTTTGAGATAGCTGTTTGACCTGACTTAACGCCCGCTCGATCTCGCTCTTTGACGCCTCAAGGGATTGGAAATCTTCGCAATCAAGCCGAGACTTAATTTCTAAGACCCGGGCAGCGAGTACATTTGCCCTCTGTTTTAGATCCTCCAACTCGTTGTGTTTACCGGTTGGGGAAAATGACAGTGCACCACCAGTTTCAACGGCGCTTTGCCACCATGCTCTTTGGGCCCGTTCCGCCTGTGAGTTGAACCCTAGCAATATGATCTCTGCTTCGTTACAGCAGCTCCGAACGGCAATTCTACGCTCTGATAAAAGGCTATTCTCGTTGAACCTGTTGGCTGACTTGGCAACCAGTAGAGCCCAAGCGGAAATCACGAGGGCAAAAATTGAGACAAGCGCGGTTATCCCGTCGCTCGGGTTTGCTGAAAACCAATTCAAAACAACGTCCATATCAAATGCCTTTTTTCAGCCAGCCAGATCATCAACGGAAGATATGTAATCACTTAAGACACGGTTTTCACTTCGCCGTGCACATGGTCTTGTCTGCATAGTGATAGCCGGAGAACTTCGGCCAATCGCAGGC
The DNA here is from genome assembly GCF_008711325.1 of Roseibium sediminis. GTDB lineage: Bacteria > Pseudomonadota > Alphaproteobacteria > Rhizobiales > Stappiaceae > Roseibium > Roseibium sediminis. Next base: position 206,585 of record NZ_VXDB01000006.1, on the reverse strand, counting down.
GTGGCCCTTGGCGACAAGATCCGCGGCCAGATCCAGCTCACCAACAAAGCATTGGGCGACCACACGCTTTGAACTGATAACCGGCGATCGGGTATCACAGGGCGTTCCACCGCCCACCACCACACACCTTGCCTCTTTGCCCCTTGCCAGTTGCTCAAGGTACTCAAGTGCTTCTGCAGCCCCCGGATTGTGATCCTCGGGCGCATCAATGCCGCACAGCCTGACGCGCAGCTCATTGATTTGAAGGGTGTCGCCGTCAATCACGCGGGAAACCGTTCCTGTGATCTCCTGTGCACCGGCAAAGGCTATTCCAAGCCCGAGCATGCAAACCGCAATCAATATCCTCACGCTGCTTTCTCCTTTCGTGTTGCTTCCGTCAGCTCGTCCATTTTGTAGGAGAGCAGAACCGTCATCGTGACCGTTGGCGCGTCCCTGTTCGCCCGCTTTGCACTGGCAAGAAGCGCATCGAGGTCGAGTTGATCAAAGAGGGTCAGGAAATCCGACCGCTCCACCAGCTCCGGCCTGTTCAGGATCAGCCAGGAAACCGCCGTGAAAACCTGAGACACCCAATTGCCCCGGTTCCTTGTTGTGTTGATCAGGCCGAACACCAGACGTAGATGCTCGGGCCCGTAATTCTTGAGAAGCGTTTGACAGGTGCGCCGTGCCTTTGACTGGTGGCGCCCTTTCACTCGCTTGGTGTGGTCGATGAAGTGAACGCCGAATTCCCCGGCGATCCTGTCAACGTGGCCGCCCGAAGTCATTCACCCAATCCTTTCACGCTGTTTTGCAGGATGCGCAATTCGTCTTGGATCGCAGACAATGTTTTGCTGAGAGCGCCTATTTTCTCCCGCGTCTGCCGTGCTGTTCGTGTCGACAGTCTGTCAGCTTCCGCGCCCTCGTAAGTCGTGAACCGGTGGCCACAGGAACCACACACCCGGCGACGGCGGATCAGGTTGGCCGATGGCCTGCTGTCCTTCACAGAAGTTGCAGCACTACATCTCGGGCAATCCATCACGCGCCCTCCTTCTGCAATTGTGCAAAGGCCGCTTCTGCACGTTCCTTTGGGGTCATTGGCTTGGGCTTTGCTGCTTGTGCCGGCTGTTGCCCTTTTCCAAGTTTCCTTTGCAGCGTGGCGATGCCTTTCCAGACCCGCAGTTCAAGGGACAGGAGCCAGTTGCGGGATTTCTCGTAGTTCAATTCGTCCTCGATCGTTGCCCCACTCTTGGCCGCCTTGGACTGGTTGATCTTCACCATGCGCCGCGCTTCCTCGATCTGTTCTTGCAGCTCTTTCACAGCATGACCTCCTGTTCGTCCTCGGGGTCTTCGAAGCGGACGCGATCGGGATTGAACCGCAGTTTCTTTTCTCCCATGCGGCCATTGCGCGCCTTGGTGCATTTGATTTGGGCGAGCCCCTTCCAGTCGTTGATGATCTTGTCGAGTTTCGCCTGTTCCCGGTCATCCCGGCCGGAGAGACTTTCCATCTTTTGGGCCGGTTGCTGCATGAGCAGAACTATGTCGGCCAATTGCCCGAGTTCACCGCCACCAAAGAGGTCATTGGTGTGGAACATCACGTCAGACCGCTTGTAGAATTCCTCTTTGACCTGGGCGAGGACCATCATCGTGACATTGAGATCCTTGGTGATCCTGTAGAGCTTGTGCGCCGATGCCTGCACACGGTCGATCAGGCCGCGGCAGGATTTATCCTCGGGGTCAACGTGCTTGATCGTGTCGACCACCACCAAGCCGCAATCACCATATCGATGCTTGAAGCTTTCAATGCGGGAGCGGATCTTTGACACCCGCATGTCACCGGTATGGCAGACCTCATAAGGCAAGCCTTCAAGCCTCTTGGCCGCCAGCAGGATCTTTTCAATATCCGCCTGCGTCACCTCTCCGGCGCGCACCGCCTTTGAGGAAACGCCGGTTCTCGTTACCAGTTCCCGACCTGCGATCATTTCCGGCTTCATTTCCGGCTGGATCTGCAGAACCGGGCGACGGCTGGCTATGTGCATGATGATCTGATGGGCCAGTACAGACTTGCCGTGATAGGAAGGCCCACCCAAGACAATGAAATCACCGTCAATGAAGGTTCCCGCAATCCGGTCGATCGGCTTGAGCCCCCAATCCATCCCGATTTGAGCCCCGGTTTGGAACGCATTGGACGCTTCATTTGCGTATGCGAGCGCCGCCTCTGCCAAAGTCACATTCTCGGAGCGGACCGAAAACGTCAAAATCCTGTCCAAGGAGGCTTTCAAGGAGAGCGCCAGATCAGCGCCGGTACTCTGCCCCTTGGCGATCTTCTCTTGCGCGTCCTTGAGGATGCTTTGCACGCTATCAAGCGCGGCATGATCCGCCATAACCTCGGCCAGATCGTCAAGGCTCACATCACCGTCTACCCGGTCGCAGCAAGTCATCAGGAACGTTGCAAGGTCCGGTATTCCAAACCGTGCAGGATCGGCCTTTACCTTCTCCCGCAGCATCGGGATTGAAATCTTGGTTCCCGATCGGGTTAGCGCCAGCATTTCACGCCAGATGGTCCGCGTCAGGTCATTGTGAAAGGCCGTTTCCGGCACACGGTCGACAACCTGATGAATGGAAACCGGGTTGTTCAGGACAAGGCCCAAAAGTTCGGCTTCGCGGTCGGGGATATTGGGAAATCGGAAGGTCATGCAAGGACTCCCCTATGAACGAAAGGAGTGGTAGAAATCCGCGCATGAAAAAGAATTCTATTTGGCTGGCATTTGTCGTCAGCGGTTTTGTTTCGTTGATTGTTTTTTGGATGCTGGTCGACAATGGCTGCACGATGACCGGTGTTCTTGGCACCGGAGAATCGGTCAATCAGTGCCTGACCCGTTGGATTGGTGCGCTGAGTGGATGGTTCGGTGGCCTTGCTGCGCTTGTTGGAGCTTGGACTGCATTCACAGCCATTCAAAGGCAAATTAGATTGCAGCAGTTGCACATTAGGCAAACTGAGCTGCTGCGTATGCAGAACAATCTGATCAACGAAGCGGATCGGCTCACTGCTGTAATAGGCGCGCTGAACACCTTGCAGAACATCCGCAAAGCCTTCGCAGAAATCCAACCTTCTGATTTTGAAGCCTGCAAAGAAACCATTCGGAGAATTCCCCTTGCATCTTTGAACCACATCCTTAACGACACAAAAGCAGAAGCTAGCTTTAGATCGGCGGTTTCTGTGACGCAACAATTGCTGGAAGATTTTGTAGACCGAAGCATAGGTCCCGCCGCCGACTTTCCTACGGCATTCGATACCCTTTGTGAAACCATAGAGCAACAAAGCTCCAGATACGTAGATAAACTTTCTGAAACAAAAATTCTTGCAAATATTGTTCTGAAAGAACTCAAACACTGCAATGAAGAACTCACACCAAACTGAAGGTAAGGCACTATTATTCACGCCACCAACTCCATGCGTTCGAAGTAACTGTTCCAGAGGTCGAGGAAGTCTTTTCCGGGGGCTGGTGCGGGTTGAAGGAGGACTTCAATCCCTTCTGCCTTGAGCCGTTCGGCCAGTTTCAGGGCTTCGCGCATCCCGGTCGGATCCAGCCACCTGCCCTTGTCCGGTTGCCAATTGAACCGGTCCCCATCGGGGAAGATCGAGACCCGTTGAATTTCAAAGGGGGGATGGAAAGAAGAGAGCCCGTTTGCCGTTCTGCAGGACCAGACCGGGAGACCCGAGAGCATGCGGACCCCAAAGGCTGTTTCTATACCTTCGCAGACAGCAATATGACCGTCAGTTTCAGGAGCAAACAGACGAACAGCGCCGCCCCCACAAGGCCCCAATCCGCGCTTGATCTTTGAGCCGTCCGCGTCCTTGAGGGCGTTTCCTTGTGCGTCGAGGAAGATCCGCCAGGTTCCGACTTGTTCGCCGTTGTCGTTGTCGACACGAGCGAGTAAAGCCGGGTGATATTGTCCTTTGGCAAGGAAGGCGTTCGGGTGAAATCTGAGCACATCGGGCAACGTCCCCTTTGCTTCCAGCCCCTTCACCCGTGAAAACAGATACCGTTCGGCCAGCGTTCCGGTGATCTGGCGAGCTTCGCCCCAAAGCTCTTTTGCAATATCAAGGCGGGCCTGTTCGTCCCTTGCCTCTTCTTCCTGCCGTTCCCGGTCGCGCTGTTCGGCTTGTGCCTTGCGTTGGGCAAACCGCTTCTTGTCTTCTTCGGAATATTCGCGCTTGCCGGTTGGTGGTTCGTCCCCCGTGAGGTGTTCACAGGCCCCTGTGTAATCAAGGCCCATGCAGTGCATGACAAGGCCGATCGGATCACCGCCACCACCTGCACCGCGACAAACCCATTTGTTCTTTGTCTCGTTTACCGCAAAGCGGTCCCGTCCACCGCAGCAAGGGCAAGGCCCGACATATTCCCCGCCCCCGGCTCGTTTCAGCGTTGCACCGCAGCCCTTTGCAGCATCCAGAAGCGAAACTTCATTCGCCCGTGCCTTGAAATCGGCCCAAGCTTGATTGAGGTCGTTCATACGCCCCCCCAATGGCCGGTGTGCTTGGTCTTCTTCTTTTCCTGCCGACGATCGACAATCACCACGGCGACGATCAGGACAAGGGCCAGCACAAGGGGGATCAATCCGAGCATATACGTCATGCCGCCTCTCCAAACAGAGGACCGGCGCCGCTATGGGCCCGCTGCAATTTCAGTTGGGTTTGAAGCCAGAAGGCAATGCCTGCAGCTTCCGCCGCATCCTTTGAACGCGCCTCGATCTGCATCATCTGGCAGACGCGCTTTGCTACGTCCTTCCAGTCTTCCCCCGGCCCCGGCTTTTGCCCTCCAAGGAAGTCCTTACGCCACGACTGGACCGCCACGATTTCAAACCGGATATTCAGCGCAAAGCATACTTCCTGAGCGCAGTTATTGAGGTAGGCCAGTGTTGCCGCCGTGGCGTCATTGGTCACCACACGCTCAACCATGTTCCCGGTCAGTTCGTCCCTGACCTTCTTCTTCATGTTCGAGACGGCGCGGCGTTCTATCGCCACATGCTGAACCTCATTCGTGATCAGCAGGGTTCGAAGCCATTGCCGAAAATTATGGTTGCGCTCGGCGTCACAAGAGACCTTGCGCTTGCCCACCTTGGAGGCATCAAACAGGCCGGTTTGGTAGGTGCTTCCCGTGGCTATGCACCACCCGGAACGCGTTGCGATGTCCAAGCCAGCTACCCTCATGCTCCCCTCCTCACGCCAAGAGGCTGCGAAAGAGCCCTCTCGACAGTCCATCCCTTACTGAGGCGGGAGCGAACATTGGCGTAGGGGATACCCGCTACCCTGCAGGCATCGTGAATACCCATAGTCCGACCACCGTATGAAACGCGGCGATAGGTCCGTGTATTCCGTGCTTGCTGTTCAGCGGTAGCCCAATGGCAGTTTTCTGGACAATATGGGCCTCCATTGTCTTTTCGATCAATGCTGTAGGAACGGGAGGGGCGCGGCCCCATATCGGCCATAAAGCAGGCAAATCCGGTCTCTCCGCGTTCCCCGTTTAACCAGCGAGAACAAACGGCAATCCCGCGCCCGCCGTACCTATCGTAAGCAGGGTCGGAAACGTCATAGCAACGCTTCTTCATCTTGCAGTAGATATTCAGTTCGTCGCGGCGCTTGTTAGATACGGTCAGCCCATGCACAGTCAGCCGTATCTTTGCTTTCTCATCTTTCAAGCATCCGCACGACTTCGTATGTCCACTACGCAGTTTTTGGGATGAAACAGAGCGTTTTTCACCGCAATCACAGATGCAGTTCCAAAAGGAAGATCCTTTGTTCCTGCTAATGTCTCGATCGATCACCGTGAGGCGTTCAAATCTCTTTCCTGTAAGATCGATCAACTTACCCGGCTTGCCACGCATGACTGACCCCGCTTGTTGTTCTGGAAGGGTGAAGCCGGATCAGCCGCCGCACTGACCCGGCATCAAGGCGCAGCGTCAGGCCGCATCCTCGATATCGATTTGCTCTTCATTGTCTTGGGAGGTTTCCGCCTCTTCGGTCTCAGCTTCGACGGCTTCCGCCTGGGCGACCTTCTGGCGTTCCTGACAGCCATCATGCCAAGCCTTGAGCCATGCCTGACCATTGGCCGTTTCAACGCTGTGCGGGTTCTTGTCCTGACCAAGGCCGAGGATACCCGCGCCAAAACCATCCTCGCGGGCGCGTTCTTCCGGCGTCATCTTGTTCGACTGCTTTGCAAAGAGGTCCGGTTGATCGCTTTCAAGCGGCGTTCCGAGAATGCGGAGGAAGTTGGCAAGATCCTGCAGGTAGGCGACCTTTTCAGCCGCATTGCCTGCCTTATGGATTTTCAGGGCTTCCTTTGCCGCGTCGGTGTTGAAGCCCTTGGCGGAAAGCTTGGCAATGGCCGAACTGTATTTACCGTCCTGACTGGCCTTGTCCTCTTGCGCCTTCTGCAGGGAGGTCAGACGAAATGCCAAAACCGCGTCATTGGCGCGGGTGTTGTGTCCCGGTTCCATGGGTCAGATATCCTCTTCGTTTTCAGGGGAGACTTGTTCACCGCGCAAGATCGCAATCGTGCGGGAAACCTGATCGGCCAAAGCCAGCAGGCGAGCGAGGCTATCGGCCTTTTCCTTTGCGGTCAGCTTTCCATCCGCATAGGCGTCGGTCACAGAGGCCGTTGCCTCTCCAACCGCCTTCATCATCAAACCAAGCGAGGAAAGCGCACACACATCGCCTTTGCACCGTTCCCGGCGCACCAGATCAAAACCGGCCATTGCAGCCAAAACCGCAGTGACCGGAGGAATGGCCCCACTCTCGACAACATCGGCCTCAAGTTCGGCAACCGCCTTGATCGGGAAAAAGCGACGGTCCAGACCGTCAATCGTGGTGCAACGGCTGATCTGCGTGGCCTGCTTGTAGCCGGTGATTTCAAGCGCCCTCGCCTCGCCGCCAACCTTCTTCACCAGATCCTTGGAGGCAATCGAAAGCCGGTCATATTCATCACGCGGCAGGTAATTCATTGACATGGTTGCAAGCTTTCCAGTGGTTCAACCGTGAAACGCGAAAACGCAACGCTCATTTCAAATTCATGAGCAACAGACAGACACCCCAAACCGAAACCCACGTTCTCAAGCTGGTGGCCTGTGGCACCCGGCGCGCTGATAGCCTTGGAGAGCGTTTGAGAAAGCGCCGGATCAAATTGGTTTGGAGCCAGGATTTGAAACCAACCGGCCCCGAGCCCCGGACCGTTGAGGCCCGTGACGATGCCTTGCCGTTCTAGGCGGCTTGGGAATGTGAAGTGGCCTTGGTTGCAGCGGCTTCTGACTTAGCTGCGTAGTGATCTACCGCGGTGACCTGACCACCGGTCACCTCTTCGATCTTGGCCATGATTTCCGCCCGAGGGATGCGCTCGCCGTTGGCATATCGGTTGATGGCAGCCTGAGAAACGCCAACGCGTTCACCAAACTGCGCGTGCGACTGTCCTTCGGTCGCCAGATAGTCAGAGAGTTTCATATCAAGAAAATACCAAATAGGTATAATTATGCAAGATAAAAATACCATATTGGATTTGGATATCGATCTGAGAGCGTATTACCAATGTGGTATGAGCATCTTAAAGGAAAAACGCTTGGCAAAAGGCCTGACACAAGCAGGCCTTGCGGATCTGATTGGGACTTCCCAACCGCAAATTCGTCGCCTGGAAACCGGCGAACGCCAGCTTACGCCTGATTGGGCCAAACGCCTTGCCCCCCACCTTGGCATTGAACCTGCTCATTTGCTTTTTCCAGATGATCAGTCAGGCACAGACAACCAAGGGCACAAGACCAACGCTGCAGGTGACACCGAGATCAATGTATTTTCGAGCCTAAGCAGCCCCCAACCGTTACTCATTCAAGGCGAAGTTGCCGCGGGCCATTGGCTTGAGGCCGATCTTTTCGAAGGTGCGGAGCCGGAACAATCGATGATTGTCGGCGGGGACAAGCGCTTTCCTCTTCCCTATCAATATCTTTTGCGGATCAAGGGCGAGAGCATGAACAAGATCGCCCAGGATGGTGACTTGGTTCTTTGCGTCGACTACATGCAGGCCGGTATTGATCTGAAAAACAACGATATCGTTATTGTCGAGCGCTCCCGCGATGGCGGCCTGACGATCGAGCGAACGGCGAAGCGCGCGGTACGCAAGAACGGCTCCATTGAACTCCGACCAGAATCAACAGATCCTCGGTTTCAGGAACCCGTGATCTACAACGATCACGATAACGACACCACCGAAGTTCGGGTAATAGCAAAAGTGATATGCGTGATTAATATGTTATGAGACAAGTACTTGCGGCAATCTTTTTGATTTTCATTCCTACTATTTCCTCAGCAATCGGCCCCACCCAAAACGAAGTAGCCGAGGCTTATGTTCGCCTTCGAGAAGGAGCGATTCAAAGAAGCCTAGAGATCTGCAAGAAACGTGGATTTAACCGCGTAGTGTGCACAGAAGAACTTGAGGACGTATTCGCAGCAGAAAAGATAGCCATTTTCACTATCCGTAAGTATGCACATCAATACGATCAATCCACAGAACCCGCACCACCAACATGCTTCGATGGCAGTCCAGTTTATACAGAATATGTTAAGTGTTTAAAGAATGTTGCTGATCTGATGGCAACGGGAAGATTAAATAATCGGGATTTACCTATCGAACTAGCAATTGATTTCTCGTTTAAACCACTTACTGACATAGAGAGAAATAATTTATTTTGGTGCATTCGTGATAATGTCATCCAGCACAACGATAACTTCAATAGGATCAATATTGAACACGACCCCTCTTCTTACAACGGAAACTTAAACTATTTTCGCACAATAACACTGGATCGGCTTCGCTTGATTTCACTGTCCGCAGCCCAACTCAACAACTCCGCTATTGATGATTACTTTCAAACTGAGATAAATAATCTGGATAGACTAATAAACCTAGATATTGATGAATATGAATTCAACCGACTAAGCAGAGCAAACAATATACTTTCTCGCATACGCCCCAAAACAACATTAGATATTGAGATACATTCTATCCACGCAAAACAAGATTTGCACCATCAGTGCAGAAGTATATTTGATCTCATTATCAAAAGAACCAGATAAGTCATTTAATACTCTCCCAAAGGGTTCAAGATCAGGAAACAAACGCAGTATCCCCTTAAGGGCCACAAGAACCCAAAGGATACTGCTATTGGCTCTCTCCCAAGAGGGACTTTCACGAGGTTTCCAATACGCATCACCGCTACCCCATATGACGAGGCATTGCCCGAGCGGGTCATGATCCGTTTTTATTGGCTCAGGTAGCCATCACATGCAGGGGATCGGATACCCTTTGCCGTTGCATGCCCCTCCCCCGTGAGTGAGCACGAGAGAACTCTCTAGCAGTCCCAGGCCTTCGGCTCACCGACAGGAACGGCCACCACTGCACCCTACGAACCAAATCCCCCAGAAGGCGGGCTAGAACCCGAAGCTACCAGAAGACCGGCAGGCGGTCCCTTTCGGGATACGCAGCCCTGTCAGCGCTCACCAACAGGCGAGCACTGCAAACCATATCGGTATTTTTTTTGACGTCAATACCATTTTGGTCTTGACTAAAATATACCACATCGGTATTTTTCAATCATCGAGAGCGAAACGAAGACGGTTTGACCAGATCTTTCGCCAGCGTTTTGGAGGAACGGCAATGTTTGAATTTACCTTGGAACTTGAATGCGCTTCTCACCACATCGGAGAGCTTGATCTTGGTGTTGATGCCACTCTGACGGGCCGCGAAGACTTCGACCTGAACGGCGTTTATCTCTACATCGCGACCGTTTCCGCCGATAACAAGTTTGGGGAACGTGACGTTCTCCGCAGTGACCGCCTGCAGATCCGCGTTGAAGACGGCAAGGCTTCCCGCATCTACTGGCGCGAGGTTCCGGCAACCGATTTGTTCCATGCCGAGATCATGGCCGCCGTTGAGCAGCGCCGCGATGAAATCCTGACCCATCTGCACAATGAAGAGGTGGCTGCATGACCGCCCCGCTTTTCCTCACCTGCATCAAGACGGGCACTTTTTGGCCCGTCAGTGGAGAGCGGGAAGCAATGAAGTTGGCCCGTCTCCATGGCCTTGTGGATTTTGAAATAGGACCGGCCCAATGACCATGCGCTACCCGTATGTGCCCGAGCGCAAGGATTACCCGGAAGACAGGGCAGAAGGCGCCGTTCTTCAATTTGGTTTCCGCGCCGTTGCGTCCGCGCTTGTTGGCCTCTTCGTCACCATTGTTGTGAACGCCTTCAAGCACTGAGTTAAGCGGCTTTCCTCCTCCCAAGCCGCGCAAGCCCGGTGGGGTTTCTCCTCCGCTCCACCGGGCACCCGTTACCTCCCTCAACTTGGCCGGTTCGCTGGCCGTCTTTTCCGCTTCTCCCGTGTGGAGACGCGCAACAGGCAAAGTAGGAATTGAACCCATGACCCAAGCTATTCAATGGGACGGTGGAACCATCACGGAACCGGGTGTCTATACCGGCATCCCGCTTGAGCTCTACCACAACAAGCTTGACCTACTGGACGCCCCGAGCGTGTCAAAGTCATCCTTGAAAAACCTGTTCCCGTCCCTTGGTGGAAGCCCAAAGGCATTTTGGCATCAGTGGGCGCAAAACCCGAACCGGATCGAGCCGAAGACCACCACGGCGTTAAACCTCGGCAAGGCTGTGCATGCCCTTCTTTTGGGCGACGAGGTGTTTTCGGATGGCTTCGCAGTTCAACCGGAAACATACCCGGATGCAAAGAGCGGTGAAGTGAAATCGTGGAACAACAACGCGAACTACTGCAAGGCTTGGGTGCAGGATCAAGGCGGCAAGGTCATTGTCACCAATGATCAAATCGAGAAGATCCGCCGCATTGCCGAGGATGCAGCAGGGCACCCGCTTGTTCAGCAAGGCATCCTGAATGGTTCCGTTGAACGTTCCCTGTTTATCAAGGACGCGGCAACCGGCCTGTGGTTCAAGTCACGCCCTGACAATGAGGCCCTAGATGGCTTTTGGGCAGACCTGAAAACGACCTCTTCCATGGATGAACGCTTCATCCAAAGGCAGTTGAAGGACAACGGGTATTTCATCCAGGGCGCGGGCGTCCGCATGGCCTGCCGTGAACTTGGATTGCCCTTCGAGACCTTCGCCAATGTCTACGTTTGCACCGGCGACACGCCAGACACTCAGGTTATCGAGCTTTCAGAAGATGACCTTGACCTTGGTGAAGCCCTGATCCGTCACGGCCTCGACACCATCCACACCTGCAGGAAGTCCGGCATCTGGCCGGGGGCAAGACCCTATGAAGGCCGCCCCGTGCGCATCAACGACTATGCGCGGGAAGTGATCGAGGCCGATCTGAAAACACCCCAATTGGAGCAAGCTGCATGAGCAGGCCCCTTACCGATCCAGACTTTGCAGAGGTAGGCGACCCTGTAGTCGAACTCCGCTTGTTGAAGTCCGAAGCTGATGAATTGAGTTGGGCCTTGTCAGACCTTCTTTGCTGGCATCGAGGATATGCGGCGGCCATGGGCGACAACACAGAGAATGCCCCTATGGGAGTTGGTCAGCTTCGTGAACTTCGCATCGCACTAAACAAAGCAATCAGGGGGACCGAATGAACCAGGTAGCAACAATTCAAAGGCCGTCTTTGGTCAACTCCATGGCCGCCCGGTACGACATGGAACCCGCTGCTTTCATAGGCGCAATCAAGGCTTCCGTGATCAAGGGGGATTGCTCTAACGAGCAGTTTGCCGCGTTCCTGATGGTCGCCAAGGAATACGATCTGAACCCCCTGACAAAGGAAATCTATGCGTTTCCTGATCGTGGTGGCATTACGCCGATCGTATCCATTGATGGCTGGATGAAGCTGATCAACTCCCACCCCGAATTTGACGGGATGGAGTTCGAAGACCAGTTCGACGGAGACGGCAAACTGTCCTCTGTTACGTGCCGGATTTATCGCAAGGACCGCAACCGCCCGATTTCCGTCACCGAGTACATGGCCGAATGTTTCCGGCCCACCGAGCCTTGGAAGAAATGGCCGGCACGTATGCTACGGCACAAGTCGGCTATCCAGTGCGCCCGTTATGCCTTTGGCTTTTCCGGCATCATGGAGCCCGACGAATACGAGCGCATGACGGATATCACGCCGCAAGCCGTTCCCCTTGCCGATCGCATGGCCGCCAAACGCGCCGAGCAGACAATCGCGCCGGAACAGGCCGAAGGTTTCGACCTCGACCACGTTCACACCACCACCGCACAGGCAACGGCAGAACAGCCAGAAGCGGAACAGGGGCATGAAGGGTCAGGTTTTGACGCCGCGCCTTCTGGTGACACCCCTTTGCAGCAGGAAGAGGCGCAAAGGCAATGGGATGAAAGCCAGCAGATTGAAGGCACACTGGCAGAACAACATCTGCAGGAGCATGCCGACCCGCTGGCCGCTTACAAGGCCGCGCTGGTGAAGTGCCAGACGGTTGAAGAGGTCAACAATCTCAACACCGCTTACAGCGCGGCAATCAACGCCCTCTCCAAGGAATTGAAGGGCGAAGCGAAGACCTTGCGCCAGAACCGCATTCAAGAGCTTGGAGGTGCGGCATGATCACCCTTGCCCTCAATGTGGCGGCAACGGGTGTAAATCGCGGGTTGTCGATGGATGACCCGCAGCACCCCCGCCCGGTCGCCCTTGGAATTGTTCAATGGGATGCAAACGGAACCTTTGCGGAGTACCGGAGCTATATCCGCCAGGAAGAAAGCAGCGTTTCGGCAACGGCGGAAAAGTCTCACGGCATCACCAGCCGGATTGCAAACAGCCGCGGATTACCGGAACGGATCGCGCTGGCATGGCTGACCAACGCCCTAAGCTTGTCTTCCCGCGTGGTCGCTTGGGATCTGGACTTTGACTTGAACGTTATTCGTTCCGCGTTGCTGCGTCATGGCGGCAATCCTGCAGAACACATTCGCCCGCTGCTCACGCTCACCAGCCTTGTTGATCATTGCAGCATCATCATCGGCAAGCAGGACGAGAACGGCGCTTATGTTCCGCCAACGATGCAAGAAGCGCTCACAGCAATTGCACCAGAGAGCGGGATTGATCCGGCAGACCCGCACGCTAGGGCAGACGCTTGCCGCGTTCTCTACGAGACCCTTTGCACCAAGGGATTGATTGAGGGAATGGAGCAAGCGGCATGACCCTGACCATCACCTTGACCGGCAACGGCGCACAGCAGACCGCAACATGTGGCGAACACAGCATCACCAAGACCAAGGGGAGCAGTATCCGGCCATTGGCTCGCAAGCTGCAGGAAGTCGGGCATGACCCGGAAACGTTGGTCGTCATCAAGCGCGGCGAGACCGTGTGTTTCAAGCCTGCCCCTCTCAAGGCATGGGCAGACTGGATGCTTTACGAGAACGACACCAAGGGAGGGTTTCGCCTGCAACGTTGGGACTATGAGGCAGCGGCAAAGCTTGCGGAAAGCAGGAGAGCGGCCTGATGACCTACCGCTTTTTGAACCCACACCAAGACACGGCGTTTTCTGTAGATCCGAGCTCAAAAAAACAGGCCCGCATCACAGACGAAGCGCACCTTGCCTATATCCGCAAACTGCCAAGCCTTGTGTCTGGTGCCTATGGCTGTGAAGCCTGCCATGTCCGCTATGGCGATCCGAAGCACCGCAAGCGCCGCACACCAATGGGCCGCAAGCCCGATGATGCCTGGACAGTTCCCATGACACCAGAAGAACACCGGCTGCAGCATGGCGGAAACGAGCAAGCCTTTTGGCAAGGCGTCGGCATCGACCCGCTGGAAGTGGCAACACAGCTCTACGCTAATTCAGGGAACATCGAGGTGGGCAGGAAGATCATTTCTGAGGCACAGAAGGTCAGATAGCGAATGCGCCCCTATCACAAAATCTCAGCCCTGCAGAACGCGATTGAAGGCAACATCCTGACGCCGATCGAGGAACAAAGCTTGAGGGAATGTGTCGAGGATTACCGGGTTTTGTACCGCCTCGGAAACGGCTTCAAAATCGGCCTGCAGGAGATCATCAAGGCTTTTGAAATCATCTTTGACGATGTGGCTTTCATGACCGGCCAGCGCCGCGCCAATGCCATCGCCTTGTTGGTCAAGGCAGGTGCAAAGGGCTACACGGCCCGCCCCCATCCTGTACCAGAGCTTCACCCCACGGACGAACGCAACGCCGAGAACTTCCGTGTTCCGGTATCAGAAGATGAAATCAGGGAGGCAAGTTGATGGCAAAACGCGCAGCAGTTACCGAAGCGGATATGCGCCGCGCCATAAAGGCCGCCAAAGGCGAAGGCCTGACCGTGCGCGAATGCATCATGAGCCCGAGCGAAGTGCGCTTGGTATTCACCAGAATTGACAGTGGACCGGAAACAAACACAGGATTAGGCCCCAAACAGTGGCCGGGGACCAAGAATTGAAAGTCAATTACCCAGGGCTAATCAAAGAAAAGCTCCCTTCGGGGAACTACCGCTTTCGTGTCCGCGTCGAGGGAAAACCAACAAGGCGCGTCACGCTTCACATTGGCCCGGACCACAAGGACTTTTCCGAGCATTACAAGGCCGCACGAAGAGGAATTGAAATTCCCCCGGAGGCAAAGCCGATCGACACCAAGATCAAAGGTTCACTTGGTTGGTTGATTTCCTCCTATACGGAGTGGCTAGAGGATCAGGTTGGCAAAGGACTTTATTCACAAGCCACACTTGTTCAACGCCGGTCCAAGTTCAAATTGCTCAAGCCCTATGAAGAATATTCCTTGGCAATGCCCCAAGACCAGTTGTTACAAATTCGTGACGACATGGCCGACACGCCGGGTTCCGCCGACAACTTCATAAAGGCGGTTCGCTCATTATACGCCTGGGCAATTGAGCGGAACCATGCGCAGGTCAATCCGGCAATCGGAGTCGGAAAGATCAACAAGGGGAAAGGTGGCGCAAAGCCGTGGACCGTTGCTGATCTTAAAAAATACCGTGAGCATCATGAACCGGGAACAATGGCGCATCTGTGCCTTACCCTATTCATGTTCACGGCCTGCCGGATCAGTGATGCAATTCTTCTTGGACGAAGCAATGAGTTTGAAAGAAACGGAATAAAGGGGCTTGGCTGGCAACCGACGAAGAAGGGATCAGCCTATGTCGAAATCCCAATGTTGCCACCTCTTTTGACCGCAACTCGTTCCATGAAAATCCAAGGCCCTACCTACCTGCTGACTGAGTACGGCAAGCCCTTTCAATCTCCTGAGGGTTTGCGAAACCGATTCAGAAAATGGTGCGACAATGCCGGACTTCACCACCTATCAAGTCACGGGATTAGGAAGGCCACCGGCAATTTGTTGGCCCAAGAAGGGGCAAGCCAATATCAAATTATGTCTATCCACGGACACACCCAAGCAAAGACATCTGAGGTCTACACAAAGGGCGTTGAGCGTTGGCGTTTGGCCGCGGATGCCATGAACTCGCTGAGCAACATGGATTGGTAAAGTGTCCCACGGCGTTCCCGGCACCCTAAACGTGGGACACCCTGCCCCACAAGCCATTGAATTTAAGAAGGGATTTAAGTTCGAAAAAAAGAATGGTGGGCCCGGAGGGACTCGAACCCCCAACCAATCCGTTATGAGCGGACGGCTCTAACCAATTGAGCTACAGGCCCACGGCAGCCAGCGTCGATTCGAAACATGAAACGGCGGCTGCGATAGCCACCGTATACAGACGGAAAAACGGCGGGGCAAGACGGTTTGCGTTCCGCAGAACGCTTCAGCCGATCCTGCGTGCTTCTCGTCCACATCTCAGGTGTGCCACGCGGAGAATTCCGCGCAAGTAATCGGCCAGAGACTGGAACCCGGTGCCAAGACCGGTTACCGATAGGACAGCTGTTTGTGATCAAGGCCTTTTTCATGCGCTCCTCCCTTCTGCCGGTAACCCTCAGCCTCATTCTCGTTTGCCTGGTCGGTTGGCTGCTGGTCGTCGGGCGCTCGCTCCTGCTGCCGTTCGTGATCGCCCTTGTCGTCTGGTACCTGATCAACGCCCTGTCGGCCTTTCTCGCCCGCGCGCCCTCAAGGGACGGACGCCCCGTTCTTCCCGGCTGGCTGTCCCTTGGTCTTTCGCTTGTCCTGATATTCTCTGCAGGAACCGTGGTCTTCGACATGGTCGCTGCCAATCTTGCAGACCTTGCGCGCGACGGAACCATTTATCAGGCGCGCCTTGAGAGCCTCTTCAATCAGGTCGCAACCCTTTTGAAACTGAACGACCCGATCGAGTTTCGCGACCTCATGCCAGAGGGAGGCGTACAGCGGATGGTCACTGCCGGTGCAGGCTTCATCACCCAGATCGCCGGTTCCGCCTCACTTGTGTTCATCTACACGCTGTTCCTGATCCTTGAGCAGTCCACATTCGACACCAAGTTTGCGCGGCTGTTTTCAAACAGCGAGAAGGCTGAAGCGGCCTTCCGGGTTCGCGCGGAAATCAACAACCGCATTCGCCACTATTTCGGCATCAAGACCGCTGTCAGCATCGCGACAGGCGCACTGACCAGCGCGGTCCTGATCGTCATGGGACTGCCCTATGCAGCGCTATTCGGGTTCATTGCCTTCGTGTTGAACTACATTCCGACAATCGGCTCGATGATCGGCGTGATCTTCCCCAGCCTGCTTGCGCTTGTCTATTTTGATACGCTGACACCGTTTTTCGTGATTTCCGTCGGACTGGGCATCATCCAGTTTTCCATCGGCAACCTGATTGAACCCAGATTGATGGGCTCCAGCCTCAACATCTCGGGCATCGTCATCATGTTGTCGCTGGCGCTTTGGGGCGCGATCTGGGGCGTCGTGGGAATGGTGCTTTGCGTGCCCCTTACTGTGGTCACAATGATCATCTGCGCTCGTTTCCCCGCCTCGCGGCCAATTGCAGTCCTTTTGTCTGCAGACGGGAATATCGTTGATGATTCAACATCTTCCACAGCTGTCAAGGACATGAACGGCGCCTGAACCGGCCTGTCATTGCCTTGCCGTATTCAGGGTAGACCTTGCCAGTCATCATGAACCGCTCCGGTTCACAATTCAGGTGAAATCTATGACCATTGCAAAGTACCAATCCGTTTCCCCAAATCCAGTTGCAGGCTTGAAGCGCCGGGCCCTCCCGTTTGTCACTGCAGTCGGACTTACCCTTGCGGCCCTCTCGCCGTCTCTCGCCCGCGCCGGCGACGACTTTATTCCCAGCATCACCATCACGGGGCAGGCGCAGGTCAGCGTCGCACCGGACATGGCCGTGATCACCACGCAAGTCGTCTCCCCCGGCTCGACAGCGCCCGAGGCCCTTGCCGCCAATTCCAAGGCGATGAAAGCCGTCATCGACGAGATCAAGTCTGCCGGGATCGAGGCCAAGGACATCCAGACCTCCGGATTTTCGATCTACCCGCGTTATGACAACTCCAAGCAGGGTCAGAACAAGGCCCCCAAGATCATCGGCTATGACGTGCGCAACGGTGTCACGATCAATGTGCGCGACCTTGCAAAGCTCGGGGAACTCCTCAACACGGTCGTTGAGAGCGGTGCCAACCAGATTGGTGGCATTTCCTTCCAGATCAGCGACCCGGAAGAAAAATTGAACGAAGCGCGCAAGAAGGCTGTTGCCGACGCCAGAGCCCGTGCAGAGCTTCTGGCCGAAGCCGCTGGAGCGAAGCTGGGCAACGTTCTCGATATCTCCGAAAACGGCGGCTACCGTCCCCAGCCACGCGGCATGATGATGATGGAAGCCCGCATGGCAGCCGATGCGGTCCCCGTGGAAGTGGGCGAAAACACCATCGAGGCTTCGGTCAACATCCGCTGGGAACTCGTTTCCGAATAACCGCGACGAGCCGTGAACGTCCTGCGTCCGGGTGCATCATGCCTCCGGACGCATGTGGCATGGTCTAAAGCGAACGCATCCAGACCTGCATCGGTTTCTCGGTTTCCTCGTCCGACCCCAGATCCTGCCAGGGGAAATGAACGATCAGGCCATCAATCGACCGGTAACCGCGCTTGCTCCAGAAGGGATCGAGCGAGCGATAATCAACCGGGCGAGCAGGATGGTCCGCCGGGCGAATAACGGCGCAAAACGCTGCGAGCGAATATCCCAGACGCCGGGCATGGGCTTCCCGCTCTTCAAAAAACTGGTGACCAACGCCCTGACCACGAAATTCCGGTTCCAAAACGGATTCCGCCAGATAGAAGATGTCTGTCGGTGAAAAGCCGCGGTCCTCGAAAGGCTTGCGAAACTGGATCACTTCCTTGTCGAGAGGCTCTCCGGTCGCAGCGCCAACTAGTTCTGCACCGTCAAATGCACCGATTATTACTGCGCCTTCTGTTTTTGCATAACGTGCCAAATACTTTTCTTCATAATCAAGGGACCCTTCGTAAAGGTAGGGCCAGTCCCTGAACACTGAAATCCGCAAGCGCGCCAGTTTCGGCAGGTTTTCCACCAATTCGGAACCCGTTAAAACCTTTATTTTTACGCTCACAAAAAACTCCCATACCGAATTTAATTTGTTGGCTAACTTAAACTATTTCTCGCGCCTGTTGTGAATCTAGCAATTTGTAGGTATAGCAGGCGCTCCGGAATTTGTCCGGGTTTCATCTGCTGGTTGGGGAGAGCGTAATGCCAAAAACCGCCCTCTTCCAACTGGGGATGGACTTGGAGGCTCGTGTTGAAGAAGACACCATTCGTGTTGCCGAGCCAAGAAGCACCACCCAGAAGGAAGACCATACATCCGCCGCGTCGAAGGCACCTCATGCTGACGACCGACTGGACCACTTCATTGAACGTGAAGGGGTTCGCTGCGCTGGTGCGCACCTGATCATTGATCTTTATGACGCCGAGCGTCTGGATGATCTCTTGTTCATGGAACAGACCCTGCGGCGCTGCATCGACGAGGCAGGCGCCACGCTTTTGCACATCCATCTGCACCCGTTCGAACCGACCGGCGTCAGTGGTGTTGCCGTTCTGGCAGAAAGCCATATCTCGGTCCATACGTGGCCGGAAGTTGGCTATGCTGCATTCGATGTCTTCATGTGCGGCGATGCCAAGCCTGAAAAATGCGTCGACGTTCTGAACGAAGCGTTCAAGCCGGGCCGATCCGAAGTCTCCGAACTGCTGCGTGGTCGAGAAGTCGAATGAATGATGGGCTAACCTTCAACGAAGTTCTCTATCCCGGAGTTCAGGTCAGCTATCGCTGCGACCAGATTCTCTATCAGGAAAAGACGGAGCACCAGGATCTGGTGCTCTTTACTAATCCGGTTTTCGGAAAGGTCCTGATGCTGGACGGCGTGACGCAAGTGACGACTGCCGACGAATTCATCTACCACGAGATGATGTCGCATGTACCGCTGTTCGCTCATGGAGCGGCTCGCAACGTGCTAATTGTCGGCGGCGGAGACTGCGGTCTTGCCGAAGAAGTCCTGAAACACAAGACAGTTGAAACGCTGGCTCAGGTCGAAATTGACGGCTCGGTCGTCGAATTTTCCAAGGAACACTTTGCCGATTTCAACGCCGGGGTTCTGGAGGACAATCGGTTTGAGCTGATCATTGCAGACGGCATGAAGTTCATGGCGGAAACCGACCGCCGGTTCGATGTCGTCATCGTCGACAGCACCGACCCGCACGGGCCGGGGGCTGTGCTGTTCTCCGAGGAGTTCTACCGCAATGTTCACCGCTGCCTGACACCGGGAGGGGTTCTGGTAACGCAAAATGGCGTGCCGTTCCTGCAACGCGGGGAACTGGTGACAAGCCTGGAGCGGTTCTCCCGCATCTACAAGGACAGCGCGGCTTATGTCGCGGCCATCCCGACCTATTTCGGCGGACACATGGCCCTTGGCTGGGCATCAGACAATGCCGACTTGCGCAAAGTGCCTGTCGACGTGTTGAAAGAACGCTTCGAAAAGGCGGACTTCCAGACCCGCTATTATACGTCGGATGTCCACGCGGCTGCCTTTGCGCTGCCGAGGTTCATTCTGGATGCAGTGGAAGAAGGCCGCTCGCGCGCCTGATGATACGTACAGGAAGCTCGCGGCTTCCTGTACATTTTCTTACAAATTTGTATATGGGCATTTGTCACGATCCGGATGTACCTTCGAGGCCACAGACCTGCCCTCCATTGCGCGGGAGCATACTTCTACGGCACCAATATTTCGAAGGTTACTCATGGGACGCCAAACTCCGGAAACCTACAGCAAAGCACAGATAGTCCTTCATTGGGCAGTCGCTGTTATCATTCTTTTCCAGATCACCTTTGCCGATGGCATCGAGGAGTATGGCGACGCACTGCGTGACGGCCAGAGTCCCGGTACGCTCGACACTATCCTAGGGAACGCTCATATCTGGCTTGGCATCACTGTACTTGCGCTTGCTGTCCTGCGCATCGCCCTCAGGCTCATTCAGGGTGCTCCTGCCCCGGTTCCTGCCCCAAAACTGCAGGATCTTGCGGCAAAGGCCGTTCACGTCCTGCTGTATGCCGTTCTCTTCATCACCCCTATGAGCGGCATTGCGATGTGGTTCTTTGGCGTGAAGGAAGCGGGAGGTCCACATCACCTGATAGAGAAGGTCATCGTCGTGCTCGTTGCCCTGCACGTTACCGGAGCGCTTTGGCACCACTTCGTGCAGAAGGACAACGTCCTCAAGCGGATGCTGAGCAGCAAGGCATCCGCCTGAGCAGGTTTATTATGGTCCGGGATCAGTCCCGGGCTTCCAGCCAGACACGCGCTGTATCAAAGTCGCCGGAGATAACCCCTTCGGCGACTTTTTGCCCAACGACTGCGCCGAACTTGTAACCATGCCCGGAACAGGCAGAAACCACGGACAAACGGTCCTCGGTTTTCATGAAGAAATGCTCGTCGCTGGTGAAGGTGTAGGCACAGGTCACTACATCGGTGACCTTGTACTCCTCGATGCGGGCAAAAGGTGGCGAGAAGAGATTTCGGATCACCTCGCCTTCGCCATCTTTGGCCACGCGCCCGTCATTTGGTCCGCTCTTGTACTTGTGGACCCCCGCACCGAATTTCAGCCCGGTTCCGGGAACCGGCGGCAGCACATAGCCATCCACCGTTCCGCCAACATCCAATATGGTGGGGCCGTTTTCCCACGCGGATTTCAAATCCGCAGGCGGCTCCAGATAAACCACAGCTGTCCGGTAGGTGGTGAGTTCCCGAGTGAGGCCCGGCAGAAGATCCGGCGCCCAGGCACCCGCGGCCACAACAACATGATCAGCACTCAGGGTTTCGCCGCTTTCCAGAGTGACCGATCCGCCTGCAGCATCAATTGAGGTCACTTTCGCATTCTCGCGAACATGTGCACCCGCGTTCACCAGCCAGTCACGAATACCGCCTGCAATCTTCTGGCAAAGAAGAACGCCGCCCTCGGCACTGAATGCGCCATAGCGGATCGTGGCCGGGTCAACAAATGGGAAGCGGGCAGCGGTTTCGGCAGGCGTCATTTCGTCAACCGGATATCCACCTTCCTTGAGACCGGTCAGATACGTCTCTCCCTCATCCCCCGGGATCTGGGAGAGAAGGAGGAAGCCGGTATCGACGAGGTGCTTTTGGCCGAGATCCGCCCATATTTCATCCCAGGCAGCATAGGCATCGCCAATCCGGCGCTGATATCCGCCCTGCCCGCCATAGGCCCGGCGAATGATCCGGTGCTGATCGCCGGATGCTGAAAGCGGATTTGGAATTGGCCCTTGTTCCAGAAGTGTGACACTCACACCACGCTTCGTCAGGGCCCATGCAGTGGAGAAGCCGGATACACCGGCTCCAACGACAATAACACTCATATTTCCGACCTCACCGGCGCCAAACCGGCCTATGGGGCCATCTGTCTGTTTGGCGGATCAAAGCAGATTGGGCATGCTGCCGCACATGATGATAGGTGCTGGCGGCTCCCCCTATTCAGGTGCGCAAACATGCTTTGGCGCTGCGTAGATGGCAAGGCCTGTTCACTGCCATATCAGAGACCTACGCAGTCTTACGCAGCCGAGCGCACGTCAGTCTCTTCCAAAACGCGATCGGGCTGATTGTAGTAGGTCGTGATACGGCAAATCCTCTCGCCCCTGAACTCAAAGAAGCTCCCGGCGCGAAGTTGATATGTAGCCCCATCCAGAACCTGCCGGTCCGTTCCGAAAGGCGGCATGCCCAGTTGGCTGGAAACCGTGTATTCCGCGGCAGCGCGCTGCCCGTCTTCCGCAACAAGCACTCTCAGGCTGCATACGCGCTCGTTATAGGTCAGGCGCAGAAGAGAGGCGACCGCCAGAAAAGCCTCGCGACCAGACCTTGGTCCGTCCTGATTGACTTCAATGACAATATCTTCGGTGACCAACTGGGACAGCTTCGAAGTGTCACCTGCGTTGAAGGCCGCGAAGAACGTGTTGACGAGAGCTCGCATTCGCGTCTGGGGCATTAAAGCATCCTCACATGCAGACAGATTTTCAGGAGTTCCGGTCGCATCCGGTTTCAGGCGACCCGTATGCCGAATATCGTGAGGGTTCACGCCGATCGCCGCAACAACCTGAAGATTGCATCAATTGTCAGCAATCTTTTCGTATTAACAAGACGTTAACCCGAAAAGCAGGAGCGTCTTCAACCACATGCAAAAGGGGCAACAGGATCATCTCCTGCGCCCCTCAGAATGCACAACCAAAAAGTGCATTTAATTTGCATGAAATTTTAAGGAAACCAGATCTGGCCCGTGCCTGACTAGGCAGAGACCTGCGCAATCCAGTCATTCAAATTGTAGTAGGTGGTGATGCGGGAAATCTTGCCGTCCCGAAACTCGAAAAATGTACCGGCAGGAAGCGTGTAGGTCTGGCCAGTGGCCTTCGGAAGGCCTTCAGCGGTCTCAAGATAGGTTCCATGTACGATAAACTCGGCAGCGCCGCGTGTGCCATCGCGCGAAATCATCAGGTAGATATCGCTCAGGCGTTCCTTGTAGGACTTGCTCATGAGCAGATTGAAGGCCCAGAAATCCTCCTTGCCAGTCCTGCGCTCCCCCTGATTGACATCATGCACGACATCGTCGGTAACAAGCCCGACCATCTTGCCGGTCTCTCCGGCATTGAAGGCAGTGTAGTAGGCTTCCAATAGGGCTCGCGGATCAGTCGTCATGTTTCCTCCTCATGTCAAAACCAGCCGGGTGAAGACTGACGCCACACCCAGCACATTGCAACAAGGTTCACAGCTCTTTCGCAATCAACACATTGGTTGGTTTTTTCTTTCCTAAAACCGGAAGACCAGACCCGCCATCGGTCCATGTGTGATCGTGTTGTAGGAAAAGGCATCTGCACCGGATTTGCCGTTGTCGTAATCCACGGCTGTCGCCTTGTATTGCAGCTGTGCGGAGACGCTTTCGCTGAAATGATAGCCAACCCCGGCCTGCAGGCCCCAGGTAAAGTCGGACGCGACGCCAAACCCGCCGATATTGGCGCTGCCATAGAGCGACCAGTCGTCCGACAGGAATGCCTGCCCCCGGACACCGATGACCGGATCAACCCAGCTCTCAGTGATCGTATGGGAAAAGGCATTTGCAGGCAGAGCGGCCCGAACTCCCAGTTCGTTGATCCACCAGCGTCCACCGACATAGGCTTCGACCCAGTTCTTGTCCTGCTTCCAGACCCGATATCCGGCAAACACCTCACTGACGGTCTGTTTGACATTGGCTTTCACGGATCCGCCAACGGCGGGAAAGGTCCTGCCCGAACCAAGGTTCATATAGGCAACGTCAACCGCAATGCCGAACCGGTCGTCATAAAGTGCCTCGAAATGCCCCATGGCACCCAGATGCAGGTTTTCAAAGATCGTGCCCGGAGAAACATTCAGAGTTGTCGTCGGCAGGCGCCCGATCTTCGCATCACCGGAAATTGTCGGTGCAAGAAGGTAGGGAGCGACCAGAAAAGTCCACTTGCCCGCTGCACCATCCTCTGCATAAGCAGCGCCGGAAAGACCCTGACCAGCCGCGACCAGACAAACTGATAAAATTGAACCAGATAAAAACGAACGCATTTGCGTCTCCACACCCCGATAATCTTGGCAGACGATACACCGCCGACCGATCTGCGCTCAACCAAGAAGCGTGGGTCCACAGAAAACGCGCATAAATAAAATAATGTTTTACTTTTCAAATTAGACGCATCATAAAGAAAGTCAATTATTTCTTTATAAGGTATTCGCCATGTCCGCTTCCGCGCCTCCCTCACCCACCTCTTTGGTTGGACAGGAGAATTCGCTCTTTCAGGGAACACCGACAGCGGGTCTTCTCGCTCTGGCGCTTGGTGTGGGATCCCATGCCATCAATGGCTTTGTAACGACAGCCGTTTTGCCTGACATCCTCAGGGAACTTGGCGGGCAGGACCGCGCTTTCTGGGTGTTTTCATCCTTCGAGATGATGGCAATCCTGGCAGGCTGCCTTACAGGAGCCATCAAGCAACGCCACGGCTCTCGAATGCCGTTTCTGGTGGCGACGGCGATCCTGGCGACCGGCTCCATCGTTGCAGGGTTAAGCCCCGTATTCGAAGGCCTCATCCTTGGCCGGGCCCTCCAGGGTTTTGGCGAAGGTATGATCATCGCGCTCTGTTACGCCCTCATCCCGGATCTGTTTCCCCAGAACGTTGCGCCGAAAGTCTTCGCCATGCTCGCCGGCATATGGGCCCTCGCCGCCGGGATCGGGCCGATTTCCGCAGGCTTCCTAAGCGAACTGTGGACATGGCGAGCAGCATTCCTGATCAACATTCCGCTGACAGCCTTGCTCTTTGCCTTGATCCTGCTGTCGATCCCTGCTGGTCGCAAGCCTCAAGCGGAGACGGATGGAGCGGGCAAGTCATCGCTCTACAAGCGAATGGCACTTCTCATCCTGACCATTCTGCTTTTAACCGCACTCGGCGAAATGCGAAGTGTGCTCGGTATATCGTTTGTGCTTTTGTCGGGTCTCGCGGCGGCCGTCTGGTTGTTGAGAAGCGACAGTTCCGCGTCCCAGCGTCTTTTCCCCGCCGACGCCTTCCGTCCGCAAACACTGATCGGCCTTGGCACCATCATCATCTTTGTCATGTCCACGACGGCAGCAGTTCGCGGCATGTTTGTCACCACTTTCGGGCAGGTCTATTGGGATCTCTCAGTGACACAGGCCAGCTATGTTGCGGCGAGCCTCGCCTTTTCCTGGACCATCTTCGCCTGGATGTCTGCAAAAGCCAAGAACCGCTCGACGGAACTCGCCTATCTCGTAATCGGCCCGGTTCTGGTCACTCTTGGAATGTTCCTGACCGGCATCAGCGTCGAGACGCATTCGCTGCAGCTCTTTATCGCGTCAGGTGTCCTGTCCGGAGCGGGCTACGGCCTCAGCAACCAGATCCTCAATCGCGCCCTCATGTATTCTGCTGAACAGCGGGATCAGGATCTGGTTTCCGCGATCCTCCCGTCCATCAGTTCCGCTGGTGTCGCAATTGGTGGCGGATTGGTCGGGCTGGCCGCCATCGCGATCGGCCTGATTGATCCAGCCAACGGCCAGTTGATCACAAAGCAGGCAATTGAAGCGGCCGGCGCAATGATCTTCTACCTGTTCGCGGTCCTCTTGCTTCTGCCTCTTGCAGCCATGTTTGTCTTTCGACGCCGGCTTGTCGAAGGAGAAAAGTCTTCCTGATAGACCAGACATTATCTCACACAGTGTTGAACTACATCCGTCAAATCAGAAGGATAGCGTGCCAACGACGCAGATCATACGTGGTTAAACACGGAGATGACCTGGCCGCCCGTACCAGAAACCGTTTGAAAATGCACTATCGCCCATCATTAGAGTGAGCGCGGCATCAGCTTCAGCAGGGTCCTTTCGACCATCAAGGACTGCTTTAAAGTTCTCGGCCACCAAAACCATATCGCAAGTATGAGGAGACAACCTGAAATCCGTTATACCTGCCGTTATCAGCTCCTGAAATTCAGTTATGTAGTTCAGGTAGGTCTGGGACAGAGTCTGGATGCCATTTATTGCGAGGAATGGTTTTCCCTCTAGTGTCCTGAGCGGCATGCCATCCAGATCTTCTTCACAAACAAACTGGCAATTATCCTTTGTCCGTCCGTGAGCCCTTGCGTGATAACAACGAGCAGAAACGGCAAGCGATGCCCTTCCGAAAACCTGTATCTCAATTCCAGTACCAAGTTCCCTGCCTCTGGCAACGAGTATCTCCGTCGATGCACGAGGCAACTCCACAGGTAACACGAAATGGCTTGCACCCCTGGAGGCGAGGTGCGCCATGGTCTCTTCGTTATAGATATTCATCATCGGTCCAATCCGATGCGGGCGACCATCAATGTGCAAGAGCGCAGAGCTGTTGTTGATTTCGATTTCATGGCTACCGAAACTACAAAACTCCTCGATAGCCTTGCGTTCTCTTTTCAGGACCACCTCGCACAACGAAGAGAAAACGACCTTCTTTCCACCTCGCTCCAACCGTTCCACAACAGCCGAGTAGTGTTGTTCAAAAAAGGGAGCTCGTTTGGAACAGATTACCTCGCCTAAATAGACGGTATCGATAGGCGCTTCATCAGCAATACGCGAATAGAAATCCAGTTTATTCTCTGCAGGCCAATGAAAAAGAATGGGGCCCAAAGTCAGATTACAAGTCATCTTCTACCGCCATTTCTTAGTCTTGAACGCGCCTTCGGTCTGCTTCTGTCCTTCTGTAAGCGAAACCAGATCGGCAGTGTCGGGCACTCCACCTTCCAAAACTGCATCAACAACCTTGCGGAAGGCAGTCACAACCGACTTCACATAAGCGCGGGACCGCTGCCGCCCCTCGATCTTGAAAGCATGAATTCCGGCTTCGATCATGTCGGGAAGCATTTGCGCAAGATTCAGACTGATCGGTTCTTCGAAAGCGTAATAAGCACCATCCCGGCAATCTGTCAGGTATCGCCCCTTGCAGATGGTGGGATATCCCGCTTTGTCATTGCATGAGAAACAATCAATAGTGAACTCGCCCAATTTGCTTGAGAGGTTCCCCGTTGCGTCCCTCTCGTACTTCACCTCAGAAGCGGGCGAACAGACGCCGTCCATATTGGTCGACAGCCCTGTGACGTAGTTGGTCAGGCTGCAACGCCCTTCCACCATCAATCCATGATTGCCAAAAACAAAAGTTTCAATTTCACAAGGAATTTCTCCGGCAAGAACCTTGATTTCGGGGATCGTAAGGATGCGCGGAAGCACTACTCTCTTGACGCCAAACTCTTTGCAGTAATAGCGGATCGCATCAGAACTCGATGCGGCGGCCTGAACCGAAAGGTGAAGTCGAATATCCGGAAACGTCTTTGCCGCATAAGTGGCAACGCCGATATCAGCTACAATGAACGCATCGACACCAATTCGCCCTCCGGCGTCAACCGCCTCTTTCCAAAGATCAAATTTTCCAGCTGGCGGGAACGTGTTTATCGCCAGAAGTACCTTTGTGCCCCGTTCGTGCGCATAGAAAACAGATTGCTCCATCTCCTCGACCGTGAAATTCAATCCCGGAAAGTTCCGAGCATTGGTCGCATTTTGAAAACCGCAGTAAATGGCATCAGCGCCAGCATCAACCGCCGCGCGCAAGGCAGCTGGAGTTCCTGCAGGGCACACAAGTTCAGGTCTCATATAGATCTCATCCTATTGGGGCATGCGAGTAGCCGCCCAATCGCCGCAGACCGGAAAGTGCAAGACGTCCGGCAGGACCAAACATGTTGGCAACCTTCTCCGCCAGTGAACCGTCAACGTCATCCAGCGCATTCCGCAAGCTGACAACTGCCTCGGTATCTCCGGCGATTTCCAGTCCTCTGGAAAAGAACATCGCATCCCCGTCCTGATCGCAGTCAATCAGCTGAAGAAGGTCCATGAATTTTCCGGAAATCTTCGCATCGCACGCAGCAACGTCCCGCCGCGAAAGCGCCCGAAATGACAAGTTGTCCGGGTCGGGTTTCAATTCAAGGACAAAAGGCATGTTCACCGGGTCGATGACGAAACAGCTTTTCTTGTGTGCCCCGAGGCGGTTAAACAAGGACGGTTCATCCCTTGCGACTTGGGAAACAATTCGCGCAAGAACGGGCTGAAGAAAAAATAGAGGCAACGGAAAACCGAGGCGGGAGGAGTTCTCCTTGGGCCCGCTGCCTCTTTGGAGTGAAGTCATCTGAGTCATCGCCCGATGAAAGCTAAACACGTCACCGGATAATTGGTTGACAATAGTCAAGCATTCAAAAGATGCGACAATTTGTTCAAAACCCAGGTTGACCGATGGCGTTGTCTACGCTGTGAAACAAGCTCAGAAACTCGGAAAGCCCCGTGCCACCCATTCGGATCGGGGCACGGGGTCTCCAACCTTCAGGCTGAATGACGTGACCCGGGTCACAAGCGCATTGGTCGAGCATTTGAAGGCGACATCGTACCAAAGACCTCGCGAGCGAAAGGCAACCTGAGCAATCTCGAGCGTCGTGGCGTCCCGGGGTCGGGGCGAGGGAAGGATGTCAGGTGGACGCGGCGGATTGGCCGCCGCCAGTTGTTCTTGAAGCTCCGATCGGCAAAGCAGCACCAAACGCTCGCCCTTGGTCATGCGGTTCATGGCAAGCCGCGTGCGCGGGTCGTCTCGCAAATCACCCGAATAGAGTTGCCGCGCCTGTTGAAGCGCTCGCGCAGGTCCTGCCTGTGCGGTTGCAGACACGCCGCGGCGCGCCGTGGGCTTTTTCGGAGGCAAGGCGTTGGTCACAATCGGACCAACAACGCCCGTGTCGGTTTCCTGCTCTTGCGTCAGCTCCGTTTCCGATGGGGCTTCAATCGTCTCATCCGAGGCGACCTCACCATCTTCCGGCAATTTTTCGTCCGGCAGGCCTGTCTGATCGACAACTTCAGCGATCTCTTCGCTTTCCGGTTCAGTTACCGGCTCGTCCGCCGGCATCTCCTCTGCAGGTTGAACCTCGGCAACCTCCTCGGCAACCTCCGGAGCATCGGCCTCACTCTCTGCCGGTTGTTCGGCCTCCTGCTCCTTTTCCTCGGAAGTCGGGCCGGTGTCTTCCTCGGCAAACTCTGTCACAGGCGTATGAACTGCCAACGGCTGGGCAGCAGGCTCCTGCGGGGCGGGCTCTTCTTGTGCCGCCTCGGGTTCAGGTGGCGTGGAAGCTTCTGGCTCTGGCTCTGGCTCTGGCTCTGGCTCTGGCTCTGGCTCTGGCTCTGGAGGTTCGACCACAGGCTTTTCCTCCGGAAGGCTTTCTTCCGCCTTTTGAAGCTCTTCCTCTACAGGTTCCTGAAGGATCGCGACCTCAATCGCCTTCACCTCCGGTTCCGGAAAGTTGAGGCTCACGCCCTCAATCAGGACGACGGCAACAAAGACGTGCAGCAGCAGCGAGACAACCAACCCGCCGCCTATAAATCCACGCTCGTCCTTGGGCTGTTCCCGTTCCATCGGGCCATCCATACCGAAAATTACGGCCAAATGGCAGCCAAAACAAAAACCCGGCACAATGGCCGGGTTTTCTTTTTGGACTGCTCAGCAGCTCTTAGCTGTCGAGGAACGAGCGCAGCTTGCGGGAGCGGCTCGGGTGTTTCAGCTTGCGCAGCGCCTTGGCCTCGATCTGGCGGATACGCTCGCGGGTAACGCTGAACTGCTGACCAACTTCTTCCAGCGTGTGGTCAGTGTTCATGCCAATGCCGAAGCGCATACGCAGAACACGTTCTTCACGTGGTGTCAGCGAGGCAAGAACCCGTGTGGTGGTCTCGCGCAGGTTCGACTGGATGGCTGCATCGATCGGCAGAACCGCGTTCTTGTCCTCGATGAAGTCGCCGAGGTGCGAATCTTCCTCGTCGCCAATCGGGGTTTCGAGCGAGATCGGCTCCTTGGCGATCTTGAGAACCTTGCGGACTTTTTCCAGCGGCATCTGCAGCTTTTCAGCCAGCTCTTCCGGGGTCGGCTCACGGCCGATCTCGTGCAACATCTGGCGCGACGTGCGAACGATCTTGTTGATCGTCTCGATCATGTGCACCGGAATACGGATCGTGCGGGCCTGGTCGGCGATCGAACGGGTGATCGCCTGCCGGATCCACCAAGTCGCGTAGGTGGAGAACTTGTAACCACGGCGGTATTCGAACTTGTCCACCGCCTTCATCAGGCCGATGTTGCCTTCCTGAATGAGGTCGAGGAACTGCAGGCCGCGGTTGGTGTATTTCTTCGCAATCGAGATCACGAGGCGCAGGTTTGCCTCGACCATTTCCTTCTTGGCGATACGCGCTTCGCGCTCACCCTTTTGCACCATGGCAACGATGCGGCGGAATTCGGTGATCTCAAGGCCCGTTTCGGTAGCCAGCGTCTGGATTTCCTGACGCAGCTCGCGGACGGTTTCCTTTTCCTTGGCGATAAAGTTCTTCCAGCCGCGAGACGACAGGTTTGCAACCTTGCGCAGCCAGTTCGGGTCGAGTTCCGCGCCCTGATACTGCTTGAGGAAGTCGGTACGGTCGACATTGTAGCTGTCGGCCAGACGCAGAAGACGACCTTCATAGCCCATCAGGCGCTTGTTGATGTCATAGAGCTGGGCAACCAGGGCATCGATACGGTTCTGGTTCAGCGACAGGCTCTTGACGTCGACAACGATGTCTTCCTTGAGCTTCTTGTACCGGCGCTCCTGGCTCGGAGACAGGGTCTTGTTGGCCAGCTTGTTTTCAACATGCTGGTCCTGCAGGCGGCGAAGCTTCTTGTAGTTCTCGGCGATGTTGTCAAAGGTTTCGAGAACCTGCGGCTTCAGTTCCGCTTCCATTGCGGACAGGGAGACGTTGGACTCAAACTCATCGTCGTCCTCGCCGTCACCGTCGCCCTCTTCGCCTTCCTGCTCTTCTTCAGAGGAGGAATCGGACGGGCGGGCAGACACGTTCTCGTCTGCATCCGGATCATCATCGTTTGCACCGGTCGGCCCAGCCTTGGCATCGGGCCCGGCATAGGTCGCTTCCAGATCGATAATATCGCGCAGAAGGACCTTGCCCTCATTGAGTTCGTCGCGCCAGATGATGATGGCCTGAAAGGTCAGCGGACTTTCGCAAAGGCCCGCGATCATCGCTTCCCGGCCAGCCTCGATCCGCTTCGCAATCGCGATTTCGCCTTCGCGGGACAGAAGCTCGACAGAGCCCATTTCGCGCAGGTACATGCGGACCGGGTCATCAGTCCGGTCGGTCGGTTCCTTTGCGGTGGTCTTCGCAACAGCCGTGGAGCCGGTGGTTGCAAGTTCTCCGCCGTCCACTTCGTCCGGGCTTGCCTCGTCAGCCTCGTCGGCCTCGATAACATTGATGCCCATGTCCGACAGCATGGACATGATATCTTCGATCTGCTCTGAAGACACCTGTTCGGAAGGCAGAACCTCGTTCAGCTCGTCATAGGTCACATAGCCGCGCTTTTTCGCGGCCTTGATCATCTTTTTGACGGCGGCATCCGACAGATCAAGAAGAGGGCCGTCCGGACCGTCCGTGGCATTGTCCTGATTGTCGTCTGCTTGTGTCGCCTTAGCTACCATATTGTGCTCCAAAATCACGACTGCCCATGTGCAGCCGTGGCGCGCCCCAAATTGCTTCCACCCGACCCGCTTCGGCGCACAACGGTTGCCCGCGTCGCCATGCATCGGAAATTGATTCCTGATTCGGGTTTTAAGCTGTGTCCCTTAAGTCCAAATTAACCGTGCCATCGCTTTCGCCAATTCCATGGCGAATTCCTGCACACGTGTCCCAATCGCGCCCGCGCATCTTAGCGCTCGCCCGCTTGCATCCGGATTCTAGCAGCCAGAAAGACTGTTGCCGCCGATCATCATGTCGTCGCGGCGCGTTTGTGCTGCAAGTGTCTATTTAGCTCGACGTTTGGGATTCGCAAGTGTGATTCGCACCGGGTCAACCAGATTTGTTAATTTTTATCAGGAATCGGGGCCACAAACCCTCACCCGGTCCGCATCTCGGGCGATTGCGGCGATGCCGGCGCAGGTGCCGCGCCAACCGGAGCTGCGCGGATTTTCTTGGCACGCTCTGCCAATTCCGCTTCCTCGCGGGCGCATTCCTCCCGCCGCCGCGACAGATCCTGTGTCACCGCTTGCATGCGCTGCCAGGAGGCTTCGTCCAGTTCCGTTTCTGCCGCTTCCATTTCGCGCTCAAGTTCGCGCTCCAGCTTCTTGAGCTCAAGAACATCAAGGAAGTGCAGATAAGCGGCCTCAACGAAATCTTCCGGCGGATGGGTCTTTAAAAGCGGAAACCTCTGGGCAAGGGCAGAGAATGCTCCATGGCGCGACGCAGGGGCGTCATCGGACACCTGCCCCAGTCCCACGACTTCGCTCATCAATTGCCGCAGCGGCTCGTCCAGTCCCGCCACAAGGCCGGAGACCGGCGTATGTTCAAGATCGCTGACAAGAGCACAGATGGCATCGTTGAAGCGTTGGTGGAGCGGTTCGGAGAACTCCAGCGCAGAAACCCGCTCCAGATGCCGGTCCAGAAATTGCGGATACTTGACGCCAAGGCCGCAAACCAGCCGTTCCGTGCCGTAGAGCGGTGTATCAGGAGAGGGAGCCCGTCCGGTCGCTGCAGGCTTGTCAAAACGTCCGCCACCACCCTTGGTGCCACCAGACCGCCCCTGACGGGCTTGTTCAAAGAAAAGGTTCGACAGCCGAAATTTCAGATCCAGCTGGTAACGCCGCTTGACCCTTGGATCACGGATCGTCTCGATCAGATCATCGAACCGCTTTTCCAGTGCTGCCTTGCGTTCCGGCGTATCCAGTTGCGCGACGGACACCTCCCGATCCCAGACCACATCGAAGAGCGACTGGGCCTGTGCGACCTGTGTCTCGAACCCGGCAACACCCTGTTTTTGAATGAGGTCATCGGGATCCATGCCATCGGGCAGGAAGCAGAACTGGAAGGAATAACCGCTCTTGAGAACCGGGAAGATGCGATCGATCGCCCGGTGCGCCGCCGATATGCCCGCAGAATCGCCGTCAAAACAGACAACCGGCTCTGCGGCAAACTTCCACAGACGCAGCACCTGTTCTTCCGTAAACGCAGTTCCGAGCGTTGCAACCACGTGAGTGATCCCTGCCTGAGCCAGGGCTATGGCATCAAGATACCCTTCCACCACAACCGCACGCCCAGCCTGAAAGGCCGGTTCACGGGCCCTGTGGGCATTGAAGAGCATGACACCCTTGTGAAAGAGCGGCGTCTCGGGGGAGTTCAGGTATTTCGGCTGGCCATCGGGATCAAGCGTTCGCCCGCCAAAGGCAACAACCCTCCCCCTCTCGTCCTGAATGGGGATCATCAACCGGCCGCGGAAACGATCATAGGACGGGCGGCCATTGTCCGGCTTGATGAGGAGGCCGGCTTCTACCATCACCTCTTCCGGAACATCCTGGGTCGCAAGGTACCGCTTCAGCGCATCCCGGCTGTCAGGAGCATATCCGAAGCGAAACTCGGCAAGCGTCGCGGGAGCAAAGCCACGCCGAAGCGCATAGGAGCGAGCCTGTTCGCCGCGCGGAGCCGAGAACTCCATCTGGAAGAACCGGGCCGCCATCTCGCACACCTCGGCAAGACCGGCCCGTTTCTTTTCCCGGCGCGCTGCCTGAGGATCGGGAGCAGGTAGGGCAACCCCTGCCTGATTAGCAAGCCGCTCGACTGCCTCGGGAAAACTCAGGCCTTCCGTATCGGTGAGAAATCGAAAATGATCCCCTGACGCTCCGCACCCGAAACACTTGTAGCGGTTGCGGCGATCATCGACGTGAAAACTCGGGCTTTTTTCCTGATGGAACGGGCAGCAGGCCCAATAATCGCCCTTACCCGGCTGCGTCTTGCGCCGATCCCACGTCACCCGGCGACCGACAATATCGGACAGACTGAGCCGGGCACGGATTTCATCGAGAAGGCGGTTATCAAAACGCATTACGGCATGAACCTTGTGGAGAGCGTCCACATAAGGGTTTGGATTCAGCAGGCAGCAGACGGTCCCTGCGATCTTCCATCAATAACACACCCCTCCCGAGCCGCTAAGTGGGCCGGGGCAAGGCTCTTTGCAGAACCCCAAAGGCTGTGGAAATCGGCCTCGTGTCAGGACTTTGCTGCGGCCCGAGCCTCAGGTGCGGAAGACTTCAGAAGGTCCTTCACCAGACAGGACGCCTGAACGAAATCCATCTGCCCCGGGTATCTTTCCTTGAGCGTAGACATGCAGCGCCCGATATCCCGAAGACCATGAGCGTCGATGTCCCGCAGCGTGGCCTCGCAAATCGCGCGCATCTCGGCATCATCGATCTGCGTCGGCAGGAACTCGCTGATGATGCTGCGCTCCAACCGCTCCTGTTCTGCACGGTCCAGCTGGCCCGCCTCTTCGAACTCGGCAGCAGACTGGTCACGCTGGCGAACCATTTTCTGCAGGATCTCAAGAACATCGTCTTCGGAAACACCGTCCCGCCCGTTCTCGCGAGCAGCAGCATCCCGGTCCTTGATCGCCATCTGCACCAAGCGCAGCGTGGCCATCCGGCGTTTGTCTTCATCATCCTGTGCAGCCTTGAGGGCCGCAGTGATTTTTTCGCGCATACTCATTTCCTGCCCGATCGAATTCGGAGCACCAAGTTGGGCGCGCAAAAAACGCGCCGAAAGCTCACTACAGACAAGTCATTGAAATTGAAAGCATTTTTTTAAAGGGAACCGTGTTGACGATTTTGCATACTTCCCATAGAGTCCCGCGCTTAATGCAGACAGCTCGGCGCGGCTTTCTTCCGTTTAAGTTGCCCTTATCTGCAGCGCATGATGGCACCAACAACACCTGGATACAAGACATGACGACTGCAGACGCATGGTCCACGCAACCGGCGACCGCCCTTCTTGTGCTGGCCGATGGCCGTATCATCGAAGGTTACGGCCTTGGCGCAACAGGCGAAGCGGTCGGCGAAGTCTGCTTCAACACTGCCATGACCGGCTACCAGGAAATCCTGACAGACCCATCCTATGCCGGACAAATCATAACCTTCACTTTTCCACATATCGGCAATGTAGGAACGAACGACGAAGATATCGAGACCGTCAACATGGCGGCCGAGAGCGGTATCCGTGGCGCTGTTCTGGCGACCGACATCACCAATCCGGCAAACTACCGCGCCAGCCGTCATCTGGACGAATGGCTGAAGGCTAGAAACCTCGTTGCCATCTGCGGCGTGGACACACGTGCCCTGACCTCCCTCATTCGCGAACAGGGCGTTCCGAATGCGGTGATCGTGCACAACCCGGAAGGCAAGTTCGATCTCGACGCCCTCAAGAAGAAGGCCGCTGAATGGCCGGGCCTTGAAGGCATGGACCTTGCCAAGGGCGTTTCCACAACGCAGGCCCATCCCTGGCACGAAAAGACCTGGGAGTGGGGCACAGGTTACTCAACCGGCGAACCACGGGACTTCAAGGTTGTCGCGCTGGATTTTGGCGTAAAACGCAACATTCTCCGCCTTCTGACGGACGCTGGATGTGATGTAACCGTTCTGCCGGCAACGGCAACTGCCGAAGATGTTCTCAAGCACAACCCGGATGGCGTATTCCTGTCCAACGGACCGGGCGATCCGGCAGCAACCGGCGAATATGCACTCAGCACCATCAAGGCCGTCGTAGAAAAGGGCATCCCGACCTTCGGCATTTGCCTCGGCCATCAGATGCTGGCGCTTGCCCTTGGCGGAACGACCGTCAAGATGCATCAGGGCCACCATGGTGCAAACCATCCCGTGTTTGATCACACGACGGGCAAGGTGGAAATCACATCCATGAACCATGGCTTTGCCGTGGATGCGGACAGCCTTCCCTCTGATGTGGAACAAACGCACGTGTCGCTGTTTGACGGATCGAACTGCGGCCTGCGCCACAAGAGCAAGCCGGCCTTCTCCGTTCAGTACCACCCGGAAGCGTCTCCAGGCCCGCGTGACAGCCATTACCTGTTCCGTCGCTTTACGGACCTCATGAGGGACACAAAGGCCGCTGCAGCCTGATCCTGATAAAGTCTATCTATCACTCTGACATCAGGGCCGCCCATCGGGCGGCCTTTTTTCATCTACCGGACACCCAACAATGAAAAACCGGCGCCCAGATGGCTGGGCGCCGGTTTTCAAGGCAGGTACAAGAACTGAAATCAGTGCTTGGCGATCAATTCTTCAAAAGCACTGAGGATACCGTTGACCTCTTCGACCTGCTCGTCGAGTGCGGCCTTCTGTTCCATCAGGAGTTCCTGCTGGCTGGCACAGATATTCCGCAGCTCGGTGTACTGTGCATCTTTCGGAGCATTGCTCTCAACCAGCTTGATCACGTGACGGATCTCGGCAAGGGTCAGACCGATCTTCTTCGCCTGAAGGATCACCCGCATGCGAGCCACGTCCTTCGGAGCATAGAAGCGGCGAGCTCCACGGCGCACCGGGTTCAGCAGACCCTTTTCCTCATAAAAGCGAAGAGTGCGCAGAGTGACGTCAAAGAGTTCCGACATTTCGGAAATCGCCAGAATCTGCTCGTCTTCGGTAACGTTGGTAACAGGGCCCGCGATATCCGGAACCACCACCATCTTTGTTGCAATACTATTCATTTTCTTGCCCGATCGTTTTCGTTTTGGTTATTCACAACGACCTCGACGCCTTCGGGAAGGTAAACCCACCTAATACCTTGCCCTCCGGCCCCACATGCCGAAATCGCTGCCTTTTGGCCCTTCCCTCCCGCGATGGGAGCGAAGCACCACAAGCTATTTACATCACATAGATGTCACTTTGCTACTATTCCAGCGTTAATAATCGCACTTTCTTTTAGATTTTTTTGCTTTTTTTGCGAAACTGCGGAAAATTTCCCGCATTCCCTAGAGCACTTCTAAGTTCGTCTCCTTAAAAAATCTAAAACAAGCACCCAATAAAACCACCGCAAAGAACCAGAAGAACTAAAGTTGTACTACATATATTTATTATCGATAATTTATACATCAGGAATACGGCATAGTCATTCTCTGGTAGTTGAAAAAAATGATACTTACTAATAGGAGAAATCTAACGCAACGGAGCCCAAAGCTTAGATTCGCAATGTAAAAAATACGGATGTATATAAGCAAAAAATACAATTTTTAATTTAGTTCGACTGACGCACAGGTATTCCGTTAACATTCGTAAATCAACAGTGAAATTTTCGACAGAACGAATCACCTACAGAGACAATTCGCATTGGCGATTTCCATGTGCCTTGCGAACTGAGCGCAAAAATTCACATCGATCAAAAAATTTTCTCTTCGGATCAATTTTCCTGCTCTCCTCCCCCTGAGACACCGAACTTGAATAGGTAGAATTCCTCAGCGTCTTCGACGAACGAACACTTGGACTGCACTCAGTGCATCCCCGAATTGACAGACCTCCCCTGTTTGGATTTCTACTGTGCATAACTGGAAGTGACGAAGAAGACCCCGAGAACACGGAACCAAGGCAGCTGCGTGGCATGGCAGAAACCAAAAAGTCCAAGAAAGAACCGGTCATGAGTGCCGAGCAATTCCGAGAATGGCGGCGCGCGCTTGGGCTCAAGCAAAAGGAAGCAGCCGAACAACTGGGGCTGAAGAAGCGGATGATCCAGTACTACGAGAAGGGGAATCGCGACGGGCGGCCTGTGGAAATCCCGAAATCCATCCGCCTGGCCTGTTACGCCCTCTCCAACGGCATCCGCGACTTTGACGGGCGCTCGCCCACCCATTCCACAGAGGAAACGGGCGCCGGATAACGCCCTTCACGGCCCGCTTTCCGCAAAAACTGAAACAAATCCAAGTTTGGTGACATAGCGGGGTTCCCACACCAGTCCCTTTTGCCTATAAGACGCGCTCAGCCAACATTGTCACCCAACTGGAACGAGCCGGACCGGCAGGCCCTGTCACGCCTGAACTCCGAAACGGCCGCTGCGAGCCCTGATGCCAAAACGCACTGATATCTCTTCCATTTTGATCATCGGCGCTGGTCCGATCGTCATCGGCCAGGCCTGTGAGTTCGATTACTCAGGAACACAGGCATGCAAGGCGCTGCGAGAAGAGGGCTATCGCATCATTCTCGTGAACTCCAATCCGGCGACAATCATGACCGACCCGGATCTGGCAGACGCGACCTATATCGAGCCGATCACACCGGAAATCGTTGCCCGCATTATCGAAAAGGAGCGCCCTGACGCGCTGCTGCCGACGATGGGTGGACAGACAGCGCTGAACTGCGCCCTTGATTTGGAGCGCATGGGAGTTCTGGAAGAATTCGGCGTCCAGATGATCGGTGCCAAGGCGGATGTGATCGAGAAGGCCGAGGACCGCGAAAAATTCCGCGCGGCCATGG
This sequence comes from Roseibium sediminis, assembly GCF_008711325.1. Classification (GTDB taxonomy): domain Bacteria; phylum Pseudomonadota; class Alphaproteobacteria; order Rhizobiales; family Stappiaceae; genus Roseibium; species Roseibium sediminis. Next base: position 168,236 of record NZ_VXDB01000006.1, on the reverse strand, counting down.
ACGTGATCGGCCTTGAAAATCCACGCGCGGCCATCGCCTCTTCGCCGGAAATTCGAAACGAGAAGGGCAAGATCGTCGGCTACGACCGCAACGCGGGTCTTCTGGAAGCCATGCGCGCCCTGGACGAGATCGGGCTCCCGGCGATTATCCGCCCTGCCTTCACCCTTGGCGGCACAGGCGGCGGTGTTGCCTACAACCGGGAAGAGTTCGAGGCCATTGCCCGCTCCGGTATCGATGCCTCTCCGGTCGGTCAGGTTCTGATCGACGAAAGCCTGCTCGGCTGGAAGGAGTATGAGATGGAGGTCGTTCGCGACAAGGCGGACAACTGCATCATCATCTGTTCCATCGAGAACGTCGATCCGATGGGCGTACACACCGGCGACTCCATCACCGTTGCACCGGCTCTGACCCTGACTGACAAGGAATACCAGATCATGCGGGACGCCTCGATTGCGGTCCTGCGCGAGATTGGCGTTGAAACCGGCGGATCGAACGTCCAGTTCGCCGTTGACCCGGACAGCGGTCGCCTTGTTGTCATCGAAATGAACCCGCGCGTGTCGCGCTCGTCAGCCCTTGCATCCAAGGCGACCGGATTCCCGATCGCCAAGATCGCGGCAAAGCTGGCGATTGGTTACACGCTGGACGAACTGGAAAACGACATTACCGGCGGCGCGACCCCGGCCTCGTTCGAGCCGTCCATCGACTATGTCGTCACCAAGATCCCCCGCTTCGCATTCGAGAAGTTCCCGGGCGCTGATCCGGTTCTCACCACGGCTATGAAATCGGTCGGCGAAGTCATGGCCATTGGCCGGACATTCGCAGAGAGCTTCCAGAAGGCACTACGCGGTCTGGAAACCGGGTTGTCCGGCCTGGATGAAACCGAAATCGCCGGCCTTGGACAGGGTAACGACGAAAACGCAATTCGCTCCGCTGTTGCAACGCCTACACCTGAACGCATTCTGCATGTGGCGCAGGCCATGCGCATGGGCATGAGCAACAAGGACATCTACGAAGCCTCGGGCATCAACCCGTGGTTCCTCGAGGAAATTGCCGAGATCGTTGCAATGGAAGCAAAGATCCGCGCGAACGGCCTGCCGACGGACACCCAGAACCTGCGCATGCTCAAGAGCATGGGCTTCTCCGACTCGCGCCTTGCCTCGCTTTGCGGAAAAAATGCGTCCGATGTCGCCAAACTGCGCAAGCAGCTTGACGTTCATCCGGTCTACAAGCGCATCGACACTTGCGCGGCAGAGTTCGCCTCTCCGACAGCCTACATGTACTCGACCTATGAAAAACCGTTCATGGGCGTCCCTGCATGTGAGGCGGACCCGTCTGATCGCAAGAAGGTTGTCATCCTCGGCGGCGGACCGAACCGTATCGGCCAGGGCATCGAGTTCGACTATTGCTGCTGTCATGCGGCCTTCGCGCTGGAAGATGCCGGCTACGAGACCATCATGATCAACTGTAACCCGGAAACGGTTTCAACTGATTATGACACGTCCGACCGTCTCTATTTCGAACCGCTGACCGACGAAGACGTTCTGGAGATCATCCGGGTCGAGCAGCAAAATGGCACCCTGCACGGCGTGATCGTCCAATTTGGTGGCCAAACGCCGCTCAAACTGGCTCAGGCGCTGGTCAAGGCCAATGTTCCGATCCTTGGAACATCCCCGGACATGATCGACCTTGCCGAAGACCGTGACCGGTTCCAGAAACTCCTGATCAAGCTCGACATGAAGCAGCCGGAAAACGGCATTGCCTATTCCGTCGAACAGGGTCGCCTGATTGCCAGCCAGCTTGGCCTGCCGCTCGTTGTGCGCCCGTCGTATGTTCTGGGTGGCCGAGCCATGCAGATCATCCGTGACGAGGAGCAGCTGAACTCCTATCTGCTCGGCACGCTGCCCGAGCTCGTTCCCGCCGACGTCCGCGCCAAGTATCCGAATGACAAGACCGGCCAGATCAATACGGTTCTGGGCACCAACCCGCTGCTGTTCGACCGCTATCTGGAAGGCGCAATCGAGGTTGATGTCGACGCCCTGTGCGACGGCAAGGATGTCTTTGTCTGCGGTATCATGGAACATATCGAGGAAGCCGGCATTCACTCCGGTGACAGCGCCTGCTCCCTGCCTCCCTTCTCCCTGCAACCGGACATGATCGAGGAACTCAAGCGCCAGACGACGGCCCTTGCCCTCGCCTTGCAGGTCGGTGGCCTGATGAACGTCCAGTATGCCATCAAGGGCGGCGAGATCTACGTTCTGGAAGTGAACCCGCGCGCCTCCCGTACGGTCCCGTTTGTGGCGAAAACCATCGGTGACCCGATTGCCAAGATCGCGAGCCGCGTGATGGCGGGCGAGAGCCTCGCCTCGTTTGGCTTGAGCGAAAAGACCTTCGACCATATCGCCGTCAAGGAAGCCGTGTTCCCGTTTGCCCGCTTCCAGGGTGTCGATACGATCCTTGGACCGGAAATGCGCTCGACAGGCGAGGTCATGGGCCTCGACAACAAGTTCGGCATCGCCTTTGCAAAGTCGCAGATCGCAAGCGGCACACGCGTTCCGGAAAGCGGCACCGTTTTCGTCTCCATGCGCGACGGCGACAAGCAGGCTGTTCTGGAAGCTGTCCGCAGCCTTGAACAGGCTGGCTTCAAGATCATCGCAACCTCCGGCACCCAGTCCTTCCTGCAGGAAAACGGTGTCGCCTGCTCGAAGATCAACAAGGTCATGGAAGGTCGTCCGCACATCGTGGATGCGGTCAAGAACGGCGAAGTGCAGTTGGTGCTCAACACCACAGAAGGCGCTCAGGCCATCGCCGACAGCCGTTCCATGCGCCGCGCCGCGCTTGTCAACAAGGTGCCATATTACACCACCCTTGCCGGTTCCATTGCCGCAGCGAAGGGAATTGTTGCGCACAAGGCCGGGCGTCTTGAAGTGAAGCCTTTGCAATCTTACTTCGGCTAGGGTTAGAATGTGCAAAGTCCGGCCGGGAAAGGTAGCTCCTTTCCCGGCTGGTCTATTTTTTTATTCCGCGGCCCCTGAGAAGGAGGGCCCAATAACCTGAAGGTCTGAGACCCATGGAAAAAGTGCCGATGACGACAACCGGCTATGTGATGCTTCAGGATGAATTGAAGCAACGCACGTCCGTCGAGCGCCCGCGCATCGTGGAGGCGATTGCCGAAGCACGTGCTCATGGTGACTTGTCGGAAAATGCCGAATATCACGCGGCCAAGGAAGCGCAGAGCCACAACGAGGGCCGAATTGCCGAACTCGAAGACAAACTGTCCCGGGCCGAGGTGATAGACGTTTCCAAGATGTCCGGCGAAGTGGTCAAATTTGGTGCGACGGTATCTCTGGTTGATGAGGATACCGAAGAAGACAAGAAATACATGATCGTCGGCGAAGTTGAAGCCGACGTGAAGAAGAACAAGATCTCCATTTCCTCCCCGATCGCTCGTGCCCTTATCGGCAAGACAATCGGAGACAGCGTGGAAGTTGCCGCACCGGGCGGTGCCCGCGCTTACGAAATTACCAATGTCGAATACGTTTAATCGGCTGGTGTAGTTCGTAATAGTTCGCCTTTAACGCTTGTTCAAAACCGGTTAGATTACCGGAAATTGAGCAAGCGTTTGGGTCGAAGATGGTTTTCAGTGTTCTGATTTTGTTGTTTTTCGTGCTGGCTGTCCCTCTCTGGATTTACAGGGGTTGGGAGTTTTTTGGCCTCCCTCCCAGAGCACGGGGCATTTTCAAGCGCCTTGTCCTGCGCCACGAACGAGCCGTCACCTTCGCCATACGAATGTTCTTCGCCCTCAGCGCCGTGAGCGCTGTGGTGATGGGGCTTGTCTACGGGCTGTCCTATCTGAAGAGTGGCGTGATCGACAGCGGGTCAAGTTACAAGGACGTGGTCAAGAACCGTCTCTATACAGGGGCAGAAGGCATTGACCCGGTCCTCAACACCTATGTGTATGACTTGCCCCTTCCTGCAGTTGCGATCTTCAAGTGCCTGTTTCTGGCAGTTGGCTTCACACTGGTCGCCAAGGCCCTCAACGACATTCGACTGATCCGCCGTTTAAAGCGTCGCCTGAAGCCGATATCCTGAGAAAAGGCCGGTGCCTGTAATGATCGCCCGTCCCGCAGCATTTTCTGGCCGCGGGCGCAATCATCAGGTTTACATCAAAGCCGGATGAGCAAAGCCTATTCGTCGATCGGAACGATCGGAAGGTCCTTGGTCTTGCGAATGGTCAGAGCGGTTCGGACACTGTCGACATTCGGAGCTGCGGTCAGTTCGCTGATGATGAAATTCTGCAGTGTTTGCAGGTCGGGAGCCACGCACTTCAGCAGGAAATCCACTTCGCCTGACAACATGTAGCTTTCACGAACCAGCTTCCAGCCTGCCACCTGCTTCTCGAATCCCAGCAGGTCAGCTTCGGTCTGGCTGTGCAGACCAACCATCGCAAATGCGGTTACGTCATAACCGAGCTGCTTTTCGTCGAGGATTGTCCGGTACCCCTTGACCAGACCGGCCTCTTCCAGCGCGCGGACACGACGCAGACACGGCGGCGCAGAAATTCCAACACGCCGGGCCAATTCTACATTGGTCATCCGGCCGTCCTGTTGCAATTCTTTCAGAATGTGCCAATCAATGGCGTCTAGCCGCGCTTTCAAATTCGTCTCCTTTGGGCCGCGTCACAGTGAATTAGGTTCTTTTGCCTTGGCAGTCTTGCTCTGGCACCACCACCAAAGGCAGGAATGTCCGGCATTCCCGTCTCGCAGGCTCTCATTAGGTGTCGGATTATGATTTTTTGCGCGATCGTGCAAGACTATAACAATTTCCGGCGCATTTCGGAAACATTACGATAGGTCATCCCATTTTCGCACAGACCGGACTCCTCACATGAAAGACCGCAAAATCTGGCTGATTACCGATGGAAAGGCCGGTGATCTGGCGCAGTGCGAAGGTGTAGCCCGCGCTCTTGGCGGAACAATCGAGAGCAAGATTGTCGCTCCGCGTGCGCCCTTTTCCTGGTTTCTTCCACATGGACCTGTGGACCCACGCGAATCATCCCGCACTCCCGACAGCCCTCTGGCACCGCCCTTTCCCGATATCGCCATAGCATCGGGTCGCCGGGCAGTCGGATACTTGCGCCACTTGAAACGCGCCTCAAACGGATCGGTCTTCACAGTCTGCCTGAAAGACCCACGCGCGGGCACCGGGATCGCCGACTTCATATGGGTGCAGGATCACGACCCGCTGCGCGGCAACAATGTTCTTGTCACTCCGACCTCGCCTCACCGTTTCAGCGTTGAACGGCTGGAGGAGTTACGCGGCATACCAGACCCAAGAATTGACACCCTGACAGCTCCGCGAGTTGCGGTTCTGGTTGGCGGCAACAGTCGCCACCACCAATACACGACCGACGACTTCAAGCGATTCGACAAGGGCTTGAGTTCAATGGCCGAAAACGGTGGTGCATCCTTCATGATTACCACCTCAAGACGAACCCCGCGTCCGCTGGAGACAGCGCTTCAAAAAACCGCAGGCAAGGGTGGTCATTTTTTGTGGGATGGAACAGGTGAGAACCCATTGGGGCAGTTTCTGGCAAAGGCCGATGCGGTTATCGTGACTGCAGATTCAACAAACATGATCGGTGAAGCTGCCGTCAGCGGCGCGCCGATACATGTTTTCCATCCAAACGGCGGTCACCGGAAAATTGATCGCTTTCTGGCAACACTTGAAAAACTCGGTATCCTGCACCCATTTCCCGGACAGCTTATAACCGATAGGTACACCCCGATTGATGCAACACCGGTGATCGCCGCAGAAATCGAACAACGATATGCACACCACCGGGATCGGTGATGTCACATGACACGGGCACAAACGCAGCTAAGATGTCGTGGGCAGAACCCGAACGACCAGGATCAAGGCAAGAAAGATGACGACTGAGCACACCAAGCTACTGATTATCGGCTCTGGACCGGCTGGCTACACGGCTGCCATTTATGCGGCCCGTGCCATGGTTGAGCCAACCCTTGTGCAGGGTATCCAGCCCGGTGGCCAGTTGACCATCACCACGGACGTTGAAAACTATCCCGGCTTTGCCGATCCGATCATGGGCCCCTGGCTCATGGAGCAGATGCAGAAGCAAGCCGAAAACGTCGGCACCAAGATGGTCTACGACACCATTACCAAAGCCGACCTGTCCGTTCGCCCGTTCCGTTTTGAATCCGACAGCGGCACCGTATTCACTGCTGACGCTGTGGTGATTGCAACCGGCGCACAGGCCCGCTGGCTTGGCCTTGAGTCTGAAACCGCCTTCATGGGCGCCGGTGTGTCGGCTTGCGCAACCTGCGACGGCTTCTTCTATCGCAACAAGGAAGTGGTCGTGGTCGGTGGCGGCAACACCGCTGTTGAAGAGGCACTTTATCTGGCCAACCTTGCCTCAAAAGTTACCCTCGTTCACCGCCGCGACGAGCTGCGCTGCGAGCGTATCCTCGAAGAGCGCCTCAAGAAGAATCCGAAGATCGAGATCATCTGGGACCATCAGGTCGATGAAATTCTCGGCGGCGGCATGCCCAAGGCCGTCACCGGCGTTCGTCTGAAGCACTCCAAGACCGGGCAAACGCAGGAAATCGCAACCGACGGCGTGTTCATCGCCATCGGCCACGCACCGGCAGTCGACCTGTTCCGCGATCAGCTGCCCCTCAAGGCAGGCGGCTATATCGAAACGGCTCCTGACTCTACGAAGACCTCCATTCCGGGCGTCTTTGCTGCGGGCGATGTCACAGACGACATTTACCGTCAGGCGGTCACAGCTGCGGGCATGGGCTGCATGGCAGCTCTGGAAGCCGAGAAATATCTGGCCGAGCTGGAAAGCAATTCAGCGGCTGAAGCAGCTGAATAACCAGCATAGCTGACACACAGGCAGAGACCGAGGGGACGAAATGGACTGGGACAAACTGCGCATCTTTCATGCTGCTGCCCAGGCAGGCAGTTTCACCCATGCCGGCGACACCCTGCACATGAGCCAGTCTGCCGTCAGTCGGCAGGTGAGCGCCCTTGAGCAGGATCTCGGCGTCCCCCTGTTTCACCGCCATGCGCGCGGCTTGCTGCTGACCGAGCAGGGAGAACTGCTGTATCGCACAGCCCGCGATGTATTGATGAAGCTGGAGGCCGTTCAAGGTCGCCTGACCGACAGCAAAGAAAAGCCATCCGGCATCCTGCGTGTCACGACCACAGTCGGTCTCGGCTCAACGTGGCTGACCTCCCGCATCAACGACTTCATCAACCTCTACCCCGAGGTCGAACTGCAGCTGATATTTGACGATGACGAGCTGGACCTCGGCATGCGCGAGGCGGATGTGGCCATCAGGCTGCGTCAGCCCACGCAACCTGACCTTATCCAGAGAAAGCTCTTCACGGTTCATTTCCATGTCTTCGCATCTGCCGATTACCTCAAGCGGTTCGGCACACCAAGGAGCATCGAGGATCTGGACAACCACCGTATCATCACTTTTGGCGAACAGGCCCCCGCTTTCCTGCGCGGCATGAATTGGCTGCAGACGGCCGGGAGAGATCCGGGAGACCCTCGCTCCCCGATCCTGCGCATCAACAATCTCGTGGCCATCAAACGGGCCGTGAAACATGGCGTTGGCATCGCCATGCTGCCGGATTACATCGTCGAGCAATCTCCTGATATGGAACGCATCCTTGCAGATCTGGAGGAAAAGGTTCCCTCCTTCGACACGTATTTTGTCTATCCGTCGGAACTGAAAAACACGGCTCGCATCACCGCCTTCCGCGAATTTCTCCTGTCCAACGCCGAGGACTGGGAGTTCTAGGGCTTTTCCGGTCTTTAGCAGGACTGGAAGCAATCTGCCATGACGTATGGCTGCAACAAGACTGCCCACATATTCAGCAATTTCAGATTGCGTGCTGCAAAGACTCGCCTTAAAAATGAACTGCAGCAGCCTGACCAATAGGCAAACTGCCAATGGAATCAGCGGCTTATTGACCTAAAATGCGGCAGGCCCGCGTTTTGGGGGCAAGATTTGTTAAGACCCGTTAATATTGCATAGCTGCATTGCAGCATTGCCTCTTGTTTCAGCAGCTTGTGCACCGCATATAAGCATTATTGTTGGTTCAGTCGGCGTCGCACCTTCCTCCCAGTGACGTCCTGACTGCCAGCTGTTCCCCTCTGGAAGGTGATTTCACCACATTTTTGGTGATTTCGATTTTAGACTGCCGGGTCCCTTTGGACCCGGCTTTTTTTTGTTCTTTTACAGGCTGTGCTGGACCGCCTCGGACCGGAAAATCATTATCATCTGATCCGAAAGCTCCCTCGCTGCTCCTGATCCGGGGCTTGGGAACACTTCCCTTCCCGTCCATAGGCATAACCAATTGGAGCTGGTGCGCCCAAAGGGCTACCAACCAGCAACCTTACGTCAATTTGCGGAGAAGCTGGATGCAAGACATCAACCTCAAAAACCTCAACGAACTGCTGGCGATGCTCAAAAAGGGAGAGTTCCTTGAAGGCATGGAACGCTTTTTGCATGCTGACGTTCAGATTCGGGAAATCGGACAGGAACCCAAGAAGGGCAAGGCCCATTGCATGAAGGTTGAAGAGGACATTTTATCCGGCGTTGCCGAATTCATCCAATACACCGCCCATACGATCGGCTCCAACAACGACGACACCACGTTTTACGAAGCCACCATGGAATTCAAGACCAAGGACGGTCAGCACGTGAAGCAAGCCCAGGCTGTCGTGACCACCTGGAAGGATGGCTTGATCCTCGACGAGCGCTACTACCATCCAAACGCCTGATTGGGGCGATGCGAAACTGGGCTGAAACGGAAAACCCCGGCCAAAAGCCGGGGTTTCTTGTTCGTCATTTTATACTGATCTGGACGACCGGACTTTACATGAACAGCAATTCGCCCTTCATGTCCTTGTAGAGATGCGCGACCTGCTCTTCGTACCCGTTGTAGATCACGGTGTTACGGCGAAGATTGGTCCCCAGCAGCCGCTCACTTGCCTGACTCCAGCGCGGATGCGGCACTGACGGGTTCACATTGGCCCAAAAGCCGTATTCCTTGCCCTGGATCTGCTCCCAGAAGCTCACCGGGCGCTCGGATGTGAAGGAAATCCGCACGATCGACTTGATGGACTTGAAGCCGTATTTCCACGGCACGGCGAGACGCAGCGGCGCGCCGAATTGTTTGGCCAGCGGCTTGCCGTAGACACCCGTTGCCATGAACGCGAGATCGTTGGTCGCTTCCTCGATGGTGAGCCCCTCGATATAGGGCCACGGATACCAGCTCTGCTTCTGACCGGTTGCAACGCTCGGATTGTGGAACGTCTCAAAGCGCAGATACTTGGCGCCTGATGTCGGCTTGGCGAGTTTGACCAACTCGGCAAGTGGGAAACCAGACCACGGCACGACCATCGCCCAGGCCTCTACACAGCGATGACGGTAGATGCGCTCTTCAAGTGGCATCTTCTTCAAAAGCTCATCTATGTCGATGGTCTGCGGCTGTTCAACCATCCCATCAATGGCAATGGTCCACGGACGGATTGGCAGGGCCTGAGCCGCCTCCGAGATTTCCTTGTGAGAGCCGAATTCATAGAAGTTGTTGTAGGTGTAGGCCTCGTCCTTGTCGGTCATCGGACGATCATCAACAGTGAAAGCCGGATTGTTTCGCACCGGATAGAGACCTGCGCTCGGATCTTCCTCGGCAAAGGCCGGACACATGTGAAGACCCGCGCCCAGCGCAGTTCCGGCAGCCACCAGACCGGTCATGAACTTGCGGCGGTTCAAGAAGACGCCTTCCGGCGTCACATCGCGCTCATTCAGTTCCCAGGGACGTCTGTTCAAGATGTTCATCTTCAAGCTCCAGCTACGTTGCACAAGGGAACCGCAAATCGGACTTCAAAAGCAAGTAACGCCGGGGTGATGACAGAAAAGGCGGGCATCCGATTTTCCCGGAGCCCGCCCTTCTCACGGCCCAAATGTATCAGGCTGCCTGTTTACCCGCCCGCTTCAAGGCCGTTTCCGCAACCTTGCCGCTCAGCTCGGCCATATGGTCGAAGCGGGAAGTGTAGCTGGCAACGCCAGCCGTCGCCGACCTCAATTCGACGATGAGATCGCTGATTTCTGCTTCCGGGATCAACGCCTGTACTTCGTCCCAGCCTTCCCAGCCATCACGCGTGTCGAACCCGAGGATCTGCCCTCGCCGCGCCGACACGATGGCATTCACCTTGGCTGTCGCATCGCTCGGACAGTTGATCGTGACATTGAGCACCGGTTCCAGCAGGACCGGCTTGCACTCCGGCAACCCCTCACGGATGGCAAGTATGCCCGCCATCTTGAAAGCCTGATCGGAACTGTCGACGGAGTGATAGGACCCATCCGTCAGCGTCACGGATACGTCGACCACCGGGAACCCGAGCGGGCCGGTCTTCATCGCCTCCAGCACGCCGTCCCGCACAGATGGAATATACTGCTTGGGCACCACGCCGCCGGTGATCGTGTCGGTGAACTGGACGCCCTCGCCGCGCGGCAAGGGTTGGATGTCGAGCACCGCATCCCCGAACTGGCCGTGTCCACCCGACTGCTTCTTGTGCCGACCGCGAACCGTGGTCCCGGCCCGGATGGTCTCCTGATAAGGAACCTGCGGATCCGCAACGTTCAAGGTCAGGCCATATTTTCCCGACAGCCGTTCCTGTGCCACCCGCAGATGCATTTCCCCCTGCCCTTGCAGCAAGGTTTCAGCTGTCTCCTGACTTTGCCGAATGACAAGGGACGGGTCCTCCTCAACCAGCTTCGCAAGCGCAGTTGAAAGACGAACTTCGTCCTGACGCTTGGCTGCAGCTATGGCGATGGACAACACAGGAGATATGGGCTCCAGATCCGCCCTGATCGATGTCGCCGATGATGACAGGCGAAGGACTTCTCCGGTCTGCACATCGTCCAGCTTGCCGATGCCAACCAGATCCCCGGCAACGCCCTCTGACCGCTTGCTGGCTTGCTGCCCAAAGACGGTAAACAGCCCTGACGCCTTTGCCTCATCCCCGTTTGCTCGGTAGACGCAGTCCCCTTCGTGAATGGTTCCGCCAAGGACACGCGCAATGGACAGTTTGCCGCCGTGAAGCGTGTGAAGTGTCTTCACCACCTGAAGGGCCGGTTCTTCATCCCCTGCAAGCCGCCGGTTCCGCAGCGCTGAAAGCCACGGTGTCTCATGACGCAGCGCTTTCAGGAGGCGTCCAATGCCATTGCCATGCTCGGCAGAGCCGAAAAAGACCGGGCAGATCAACCCTTCCTGCAGCTCACGCACCAGATCGGCAAAGATCAGCTCCGGGTCTGGAGCAATATCCTCCAGAAGGGCTTCCATCAGTTCATCATCATGATCCGCCAGCGTTTCCAGCATCGTGAAACGGGCTTCGTGTTCCCGCTTGCGGTCCGCGTCGCACATGTCGATCTGCGTGCTTGGCTCCTTCTCGTGGAACACATGCGCGCGCTCCATGGCAAGATCGATGAAACCGGTCGCTTGTCCATCCTCCCAGATGGGTATCTGCCGGAGCACCAGAGGCACACTGGACGCAGGCTGCAAGGTCGGTAGCAGGTCCCTGAGACCCCGCGTCGACTTGTCGATCTTGTTCACAAACAAAACCCGCGGAACTCCGCGGGCTTCCAGCGCTTTCAGGATCACCTGCAAGGCGGGCACCTTGCGTTCGTCATCCTCGGCCACCACCACTGCCAGATCGACGCCGTCCAGAACCCCGTTCATCTCAGCAAGAAACTCCACCGAGCCGGGGCAATCAATAAAGGCATAGCGGTCACCGAGATAATCCGTCTCGGCGAAATTTGCCTCTACGCTCATTCCGTGGGCACGCGCCTCGGGCGCCGCATCACCTACCGTATTTCCGTCTGAAATCTTGCCCTGCCGCGGGATCGCTCCCGTGCGTGCCAAAATAGCTTCCAAAAGAGATGTCTTGCCACTTCCGAAAGGCCCGACCAGCGCAATGCATCGGGTGTTTCGCGTTCCGTCGACATGTTTGGTATCTGCGGCGCCATTCGCGCCGCCTTGTCGTCTGTCCGCCATGCTCTGCCTCCCGTTGGTTTGATAAAACCAGCGCGGCAAAGGCCGGATCGGGATGACGCAGCCTCACCCGCGCCCCGCCCGCCGTTGGGGCGGATCGCTCATCGTCGCGCCTGAACGGGCGTGAATGCAAGGGAAACTTGCGCGGCGGCGCAGCATGACGCGCCCTGGAGAGCTGCCGAAAGACAGGGAATTTGCAGAACGAATGCTCCTTTCGCTTCGATGCCAAAACAGCGCCCCTCCTTCACCACAAGACACGAAAACGAACAATTTCTTGATTTGCCGCTGCGGCATGAGACTGACAGGTTCCACCTCTCAACACATGTCAGGAAATTCCATGTCCAAATCCCGTATCTTTTTGTCCCTGATGGTTTTCTTGGCCGCAATTACCCCCAATTGGAGCATGGCAATGGAAGACGGCCTCATCCGCGTAAACAGCCCCCATTCGGTAAGCCAGACGCTCGATAATCTGAGCGCCACAATTGAAGCTGCAGGGGCCAAGGTCTTTGCCCGTGTCAATCATGCGGCAGGTGCGAAAAGCGTTGGTATGGAAATTCCGGACAATGAAGTCCTGATCTTCGGCAACCCCGCTCTGGGAACACCGGTCATCATTGACGCTCCTTCTGCTGGTCTGGACCTGCCCATGCGCGTTTCGGCGTTTCAGTCTCCAGATGGGACCGTGATGATCTATCACAACCCGACAAGCCTCGCGGCAGCCCACGGGCTCTCGCCGGATCATACAAGTATCGCCAAAATGTCGGGCGCGCTTGCAAAGCTCACCGCTAAGGCAGCCGAATAGACGAACGCAAAAAGACAAAGGGCGACCAAAAGGCCGCCCTTTCCAATTCGAACGATCCCAAAACCCTTATTTCAGGTTTCCGCAGAAGCGCTGTATGCGGGTACAAGCTTCTTCGAGCGCTTCGGTCGACGTCGCATAAGAAATGCGGAAGTTCGGACCAAGGCCAAACGCAGAGCCCTGCACAACAGCAACGCCTTCGGTCTCGAGCAGCTCGGTCACGAAATCCTCGTCATTGCGAATGACGTTCCCGGACGGCGCGGTCTTGCCGATCGTGCCTGCACAGGACGGAAACACATAGAACGCGCCTTCCGGAACCGGGCAGGACAGGCCAGACGCCTGATTGAGCATGGACACCACCAGGTCGCGGCGGGACTTGAAGACTTCATTGTTGGACGGAATGAAATCCTGCGGTCCGTTGAGAGCCTCAACAGCTGCCCACTGGGCGATGGAGCACGGGTTCGATGTCGACTGGGACTGCACCTTGGCCATCGCCTTGATCAGGCTGGCAGGACCACCCGCATAGCCGATCCGCCAGCCGGTCATGGAATAGGCCTTGGAAACACCATTGACCGTCAGTGTGCGGTCATAGAGTTCCGGCTCGACCTGAGCCGGGGTGGTGAACTTGAAGCCGTCATAGACCAGATGCTCGTACATGTCGTCGGTCATGACCCAGACATGCTCGTACTTCTTCAGGACATCGGTAAGGTCCTTGAGTTCAGCCTCGGTATAGGCAGCACCCGACGGGTTGGACGGAGAATTGAAGATCACCCATTTGGTGCGCGAGGTAATGGCAGCTTCGAGGTTCTCTGCAGTGATCTTGAAGGTCGACTTGTCAGCTTCAACGATCACCGGCACGCCGCCCGCCATCAAAACCATATCCGGATAGCTGACCCAGTAAGGGGTCGGAATGATGACCTCATCGCCAGGGTTCAAGGTAGCAACCAGTGCGTTGTAGAGCACCTGCTTGCCGCCGGTCCCGACGGTGATCTGGTTTGTTTCGTATGTGAGCCCGTTTTCCCGCTTGAACTTGGCAACGATTGCTTCTTTCAGCTCCGGAATGCCGTCAACAGCCGTGTACTTGGTCTTGCCGGAATTGATCGCAGCGATCGCGGCCTGTTTGATGTTTTCCGGGGTATCGAAATCCGGCTCACCGGCTCCAAGACCAATGACGTCTCGGCCAGCGGCTTTCAACTCGCGCGCCTTGTTGGTGACGGCGATCGTCGCAGAGGGTTTTACACGGTCCAATGCGTCGGCGAGAAAGCCCATAGTGTCCTCCATGGGAAACGGGGTAAAAAGGCGGGCGGACCGTAGAACCAACCGCCAGTAATGACAAGAGGATGTCCGGCCCAAAACGCCGAAAGAGCGAAGAATTATCGCGCCAAGGCTTCTGTCGGGAGATCAAATCGTTTTAGCGGTTCGGCGAAATGCTCTCATGATCAATCATAGTCATCAGGAACGCTTCACCACCTTCCCGTTTTTGGGACAAAGCAACGACAACCGGCTCAGCCAGAACGATCCGGACAGAAGGCGCAAAGTGAGACAAGGCAACCACTAATTGCATTTGATTTCACCCTTTCTTAATTCCGTTACGTAACTCTACGGATGCCGCATCGTAATACTTGTTCACAGCAAGCTTATGTATGCATTGATTTTTTGGGTGCTGGGGAAGGGGCCCAAACACGCACCAAAACCGGACGGGAAGGTATCGTCAGTATGAGCAGAATGTTTTCCAGCCGTGGAGTGATCAAGAACCTGGACAACCAGTCCTCGGCGCTGCTGGAGTCGCTCCCGACAGCAGTGATGACCTGTGACCTTGAAGAGTTTCGGATCGACTATGTGAACAAGGCGTCTCGCGAGATGCTGAAGAAGCTCGAACACTTGCTGCCGATAAAGGTGGACGAGATTGTTGGCACCTCGATCGACGTGTTTCACAAGGTCCCCAGCCATCAGCGCGATCTTCTGCGCAACGAGGCCAACCTACCCTACGAAACGACGATCACGCTGGGTGACGAGTATCTGGACCTTCATGTGTTCGCGCTTCGCGACGGCAAGGGCCGCTATGTGAAGGCTGGCCTCCAATGGGCCGTCGCAACGGAGAAGGTCAAAGCGGAACGCGATACGAAACGCCTTCTGCAGATGATCGACAAGATCCCGGTCAACGTGATGACCTGCGATCCGAAGACATTCGAAATCAACTATGTCAACCAGACAAGCGTCAACACCCTCAAGCCATTGCAGCAGTACCTGCCGGTGAACGTTGACGAACTTCTTGGCCAGTGCGTTGATGTGTTCCACAAGAACCCGGCACATCAGCGCCAAATTCTGGCTGACCCGTCTCGCCTTCCATGGAAGGCCAATATTGCGGTGGGGCCGGAGACCCTCAATCTGCTGGTGTCCCCGATCATGGATGACGACGGCAGTTATCTGGGACCAATGCTGACCTGGTCCGTAGTATCCGATCAGGTAAAGGTCACCGAGATGGTGACAGACGTTATTGTAAACATGAACGCCATCGGCGACAGCCTGTCGACGAATTCCGAGAACATGATGACCTCGGCCGAAAGCGCGAAGTCTCAGGCCACATCGGTGACGTCTGCCGCCGAGGAAATGACGGCTTCCATATCGGAAATCTCGGAAAGAATGCAGCAGGCTGCGGAGATGTCCCGCGATGCCCTGCAACGGGCGCAGGCGGCATCCGACCAGATCGGAACGCTGAAAAGCGCCTCCGAGCAGATCGGCTCGGTGATGGGCACCATTCAGGCGATTGCCGATCAGACCAAACTGCTAGCCCTCAACGCAACCATCGAGGCAGCGCGCGCCGGTGAGGCTGGCAAGGGCTTTGCCGTGGTGGCAGCCGAAGTGAAAGGGCTGTCAGAACAGACCGCCCGCGGGACGGACCAGATCCGCACCCAGATCGAGGCAATGCAGGACGAGACCAACGAAGCACAGACCGCGATCCAGTCCATCATGGGCGTGATCACGTCCCTGAACGAGCAGGCATCCGCCGTTGCATCCACAATGGTGGAACAAAGAGCTGCGGCAGAGGAAGTTGCCAGCGCGATTGTCGGCGTATCCCAAGCCAGCGACAACACAACCGAGTCCGCAAAGCAGGTCGAAAACATTGTCGCTCAGGTGGAAGAGATCAAGCACAAGAACGCTATGATTGAGGATTTCCTGCGGAACCTCTGATCGAACAAAACAACTGAAAGGACCCGCTGCATTCCAAATGCGGCGGGTATTCCTTTGTTCGGGTACATCCGTAAAACGGGCTCAGCTCCTCGCCTCGATAAGCAGCTTGGGATCACTATCCAGATCGATAAGCACCGCTTTCAGACGTTTCTTCTTTGACTTTCCATCAAAACTGTTGACGACGACGGACTGCGGAATGTCGCTCCTGCTCTTCGCTGCCTCAATGAGCGCAGAAAAGCTGCTGGCATGGAGAAGGCGTTCGGTGACCGGCTGCTCGTCCATGATCTCGGCCGTCAAATGGTAGGCACGGATCGCCGCTGTATTGGCCGCCATGATCTTGCGGGTCTTCACATTCACGACCATCATTGCGGAACTGAAGTGATTGAAGATACTGGAATAATCAACCTCTCCGGCGGCCCGACCTGCGGAGAACAGGATTCCGCCGACGCTGCCGCCAAGTCGGAAATACATCGTGTCGAAGGACAATTCGATACTGTCGCCATTCGCCAGAAGAAACTTGCCCTTGCCTGATGCATTGGCCCGGCGCGTGAGCGCCGCCAGCGAAAGAGAAACGATAGTTCGTCCGACCCGGCTTTGCACATGGGCGATATTGCGACCGATGACCATCTTGGGATCGGAGATCTGGAACCCCGTCAGGAAGCCCTCGCTTGCAAATCGCACATAGCCGAAATTGTCGACGAGCAGAACAATCCGGTTCGAGTTCTGAACGAAGTGTTGGAGGATCGGCGCGAGACCAAGAACGATTTTGCCCGCGTTGTCACCATCGTCACCGATGAATGGAAAGCCGATGACAATTGTCCGTCCATCCGCCAGTTCGTAGCGATGGGTAATCAGCGGGACGCCCGGAAGCCTGTGGTCAACCCCAGCCCCAACGTCGAATGGTCCCGCCTTCCCGTCTTCGATAGCTCCCCGCACCAGCCGCAATATGGTCTTTCGGTCTTCGGCAGGCAGCAACCGCAGGGCCGAGGCCGCCGGCGCCTGCTGCATCCCGCTTGGCTTGCTGCTGAAGCTCTGGCTGCCGCTTTCGAACCAGAGCAGATGTTTTCGGGAGTTGTCGAAGACAAAAAACTGCAATCCCGAAAGGGACAAGGCGGGTTTCTCTTCGTCGGCAACCTCAGCAGACATCTCCGCTTCTTCAGGTTGCACCAAACGTTTCAAGTCCAGTTTTGGCCGTGTACGAATATTCGCTGCACTCGATTTCATTTGCGACTCTAAGAAGACACCCAAGGAACACCCAAGTTCGGAGTCTCACCTCAAATCGAAAACATATTATGAACCACCAGAAAAATTGCCCTTCATTGTTTATATTTCAGGCAGCAAAGTTATCATGAATAATTTTCCTTAAAGTTGTAACATTTACTTAACCAGCACCCGAAACGGCATGCCCAAATTTCGCCACCAAATGACACGCGAAGAGCCCAAATGCGGTCAGCAAGCCGACTGAATGTACCTCCAGTATCGCTTCATCAGAGTCAGGAGTGGAACGATGCGCAGTACAGATGTCGAAAAGGCAGCCACCTTCAGAACCGGAACAATGCTGAGAATTGCCAGCGCGGCCCTCATCATCGCCCTGATGACGGCAGCACTCGACCTTTCCGTCCCTCAGCGCATTCTGCTTGCTGCCCTGTGCACCTTCTTTGCAGGCATGCTCTTCTACACATTCGGTCTGGCACGGCAGTTGTCGGATGATCTCGGCAAACTCGCCTCCCCCTATGCTCGCAACACCAGCGCTCCGGCAAATGCCCGGGCCTGACACCCCAACACCTGTCCTTGGCACCATCACGTCCAACGACATCAGGAATTCAAGATGCGGAAGAACCAGGAAGTAAACGGCGCACGAGCACTCCTCTTGTCGATTGCGCTCGGATTGGGACTTGCATTCGCACTCATGCTGGCTGCCGTGGTTGCTCCGGCCAGTGCTGTTCAGCACGGGGAGCTGCCCTCTGTCTTCGGCCCACCACAGACAGATCGGGGTTAGCACCGGAGGCTGTCGCAGTCCGGCGTGACCCAGCCCCCTTTCGTCGTGGCGGAAGGGGGCTGGTTATACAAACAGACCAAGCTTCATGACATAGCGCGCGCCCGGGGCGCTTACGTCCGTATAAAACCTTATAATTTCAAACAATTACCACCTTCCCCAAACCCGCCATTTTATGACGACAGCCACTTGCATATCCCTCAGTCGGGAACATAATGAACGCAAGCAGATGGAGGCAAAAATGGCCGTAGACCTGACAATTTCCGCTGACACGATCCGACTGTTCATTCAAAAGGCCCGCGCAGTATCGGAATCACTCGACGACGCGTTTCAGGACGGAAGCGACCATGAAGTCGAGTTTGACGAGGAAACCCTCACGGACTCCCATCATCATGATGGCCTTGCAGAAGAAGAAAGCGAGGATCTGTCAAAAGAAGAGCTTCGCGAACTGATCGAGGATCTGAACGTCGACGAAGCGGCTGAAGTGGTTGCAATTGCCTGGATAGGCCGCGGGGATTTTGACGCAGACGACTTTGAAGCTGCCCTCGAACAGGCTAGGGAACGCGCCCTTGGATCGACCGCCTCCTACCTTCTTGGCATGTCGTTGCTGGCTGATTATCTGGAAAGCGGGCTGGATTCGCTTGATCTGTGAAAAACCCGGGTTTTCCACTTTCCCGCCCAAGTTCCTCTGGATAAGGCTGTTAACTGGTCATTTACTGTCTTTTCTCCGGTCGGGATTTCCGACAGGCTCCCTGTACTGTCATCAGCCAGGGGGCCCTGCGAGAATGGTACATCACGATTCCAACCACGACAGCCTGACCGCCTCACGTCCTTCCCCGTGGCCCATGGTGATCGGGGCAATGGCCGTTGCCGGCTTTCTCTCCATGTTGGTGATTGCATTTACCGGGTAAGCCCGAATACCGGCTGAGCAATAGGCTCGCCGAACCCATTTAAACGGACATCATATGACAAACGCCAGACTGGCCGCATTGGATATGCTGCGCGGCATCGCTGTTCTGGCCATGATATTTTATCATTTTTCCTGGGATCTCTCCTGGTTCCAGCTGGTCGACTGGCCGGTCACTGACGGAAGCGAATGGCGCGCCTTTGCTGCAGCTATCGCTGGAAGCTTCCTGTTTCTGTCCGGCATGACCCTTGCCTTCGCGCACGGACAAAGCATCCGCTGGAAGAAGCTGATCCGGTCAAAGCTCCTTCTTCTGGTGTCGGCATGCATGATCAGCCTGATTACCTACATGATCTTTTCCGACAATTTCGTTCGCTTTGGCATCCTGCACTGCCTGTTCCTTGCAGGCCTGCTGTCCCTCCCCTTTCTGGACGCGCGCTGGTTTGTGACCCTGACGGCGGGCCTTGTTGTCGTCAGTCTTCCGTTTTGGGCAAAAACACCCTTCTTTGACGGTCAATTCTGGCTCTGGACCGGACTTGGAACACCGGATTTCGGAAGCGTGGACTATGTTCCCCTTGCCCCCTGGGCCGGGATAGCCCTTCTTGGCACCGCACTGGTGCAGAGCCCTGTCTGGGCGCGTCTGGCGGCACGCGGCTCATCGGAGGGCTCAGGAAACGCAATCTCGCGGTCTTTAAGCTTTCTCGGGCGCCATTCGCTGTTGATCTACCTCTTGCATCAACCCGCCCTGTTCGGTGCACTTTTGTTGATGTCGGAGGCAGGCGTGCTGCCGGACCCGTCCAAGGCGCGCTTTGTTGAAAGCTGCAGCGAACTCTGCGCTTTGACCGAAGGCAATACGGACGCATGCCAAGCCACCTGCAGCTGCACCCTCGACAAGCTTGTGTCGGGCAATCTTTGGGAGCCTCTTGTGCAAAGCCCGGACGACCCGGAGCTGAGAAAGGGCATGAACGACGCCTATGCCATCTGCTTGCGCGACACGCAGACCCTTACATTTTCGGCAAGATGAGCGCCGCCAATTGACGCTGCGCACGGGCAATCCGCGTTCGTGCGAATAGCCGAAAATCCGTCGCCCCTGATCCGGAAGCGTCCTGTCCGAGCGCCCAAAGCGCCGACACCAGGTCACAGGCGACCTTCATTTCCGCCACTTCTGTCCGGATCAAAATCAGGTCTTCACCATCCAGCCCATATCCGGCGAGAAGCTTTTCCTCTTCGTCCGCATCAAAGCCGATCTCAAGCATAGCGTAGGCCAGATCCCAGGCCCTTGGTCCTCGCGCGGAGAACTCCCAATCGATCAGAAGAAGGCCTGCGTCGGTCGAAAGGCAATTTGCCGCCGTAACATCCCAATGGGATGAAACGACTGGACTATCTTGCCAAAACTGAAAGGACAGAAGCTCACTGTAAAGCGTTTCCGCTTGCAGGATGTCGTCTTGAACCGAGGGCGACAGCCGAGCCTGTTCAAAGAGGCCGTCCAGCCACATGCCGAGCCGTCTCTCGTTCTGAAACAGAACCTGTGTGTCATGAAGTCTCCGGAGAAGCTGGCCAAGCTTTTCGGTGTCGGGCGGACCATCCGATGACGACAGATAGGGGAACAGCAGCAGGCCATTCGCAGCATCATAATGAACCGGGGCAACCGCAAGACCGGCACTGGCAGCAGACAAGATGTTACAAAGCTCCACATGTCGGTCGACCAACTGGGGAGCATCGGGTCGCGGAAGCCTTAAAACGAATCGCCCCCTGGATGCTTCGACTTCCAGAACAATGTTGCTGAGTCCTCCCAGCGCTGAGACCCGATCAACAAGACCAAGGCACTCCCGAAGACCACCATCCAAACGGCACCAGTTTTCGACAAGAGCCGCAAAATCTTGTGCATCCTTTACTTGCCTAGACCCAGTCACGCAGACTTCCCGTTTCTCCCTGCCCATTAGGGCCTATTGTTGTGGTCATTCCGCCTCGCTCGCGTGACCAACTGAACCGTCAGCAGGATACCTAGATAAATATTATACATAAATAGCATTTTTTACAATAAGTATATTGTCAGTAATTTATAATTATTACTTTGCTTAAATCTGCATTAATACGTTTCCAATACAAAGAATTTACTTCGTGATTTTTGATGCAGGGCACTCGCTTATGTCGCTACGAACAATTGGAATAGCATTGATCAGTTGCATGGTGCTGTTTGGCATCATCATCATGGGATCACTGGTTGTTGGAGTGGTGAAAAGAGCCGAAGTTGACGTGCAATGGCGCGTCTTTGCCGACAAGAGCAGCCCCCGTGCACAGGCTCTCGAGTTCCTGACTGCCGAACTCGGCTATGGCGGCATGATTCACAACTACAAGAACTACATGCTGCGCAAGGATCCAAAACTTGTAAGCCGGGTCCGCAATGCTCTTGGCGCCTCCAGAATGGCGTTGGAGGTCTATTCCCATGTCGATCCAAGCGAGGTCGAACTCAAGGCGCTTGCTGACCTGCGAGCCACCCTTGACGAATATGATGAGTCTCTCACCCAATCCATAAAGATGCTCGGAACCGGGGCTTCTGCCGACGTTGTGTCGCGCTTTTTCTATGTCGATGACACGAATGCAATCGAAGCCATCAAGACATTGCGTGAAGCCACGCTGTCCCAGTATCTGGTAAAGGACTCCCATGCCAAGAACGAGGAAATAATCGACCTGCGTCACGCACTTGGCTACGGGGGAATGATCCACAATTTCAAGGAATTTCTGATCCTTCAGACCGAAGACAACGCGACCGCCTTTCGCAACAGCGTTGTGGAAGCCCGCAAGCACCTGAATGACTACAGGTCCCTCGCCAGCTCTGATGCAGAAGCGGAGGCTGTTAGTGCCATCGACAGCATGATCACAGCTTACGAAGCCAACTTTCCCAAGATTGAAGCGATGGCAAAGGCCGGGGCGAGCATTCCTGAAATTGATCAGGCCCTTCGGGTTGATGACCAACCGGCTCTGGCAGGGTTGAAAACAATCATGACCCAGTTGGTGGTGGACAAGAACGCCGCCAAGGACACGCTTCTCAACACTCTTTTGGGTATGCGAACCCTCATGACCACCATGTTCGGCTTCGTTCTGCTATCGATCGTGGTTTGCTGCGTGGTGGTTGGCTATGTCCTGTTCTCCCGCGTGCTGAACCCCATCAACACCTTGGCGAATGTCATGGAAAACGTTTCCGCCGGGGACCTCACCTCCAAAACACCATTCTCCGAGCGATCCGATGAAATCGGCAAGATGGCCAGCGCCCTCGATGTGTTCAAGACGAACCTGCAGCGCACCCATGAGTTGGAGGAGCAGCAACGTGAGCTGGAGGCCCGCCAGGCCGAACAGCGCAAGGCCGAGCTCGACCGACTGGCCGGCGAATTCGAACTTACCGTCGGCGCAATCGTGGACAATGTTTTCTCAGCCGCCAGCCACATGGCGCGCAACGCTGACGGCATGCACCAGGTTGCCGAGACGACCGACATGGAAATGAAGAAGATCACGTCTTCTTTCCAGAACTCCAGTGGCCAGTCCCAGACGGTTACCACCGCCGTCGAACAACTGTCGGCAGGTGCCCGCGAAATGGCGGCACAGATCGAAACCACCTCCTCCATGACCGACAAGACCGCAAAGGAAGCCGAAGCCACATCGAATTCGGTCCGCGAACTCGGCGACATGGTGGCAAAGGTGGCCGACGTCACCAGCCTCATTCAGGACATTGCCGAACAGACCAACCTGCTGGCACTCAATGCCACCATCGAGGCGGCGCGGGCCGGTGAAGCAGGCAAGGGTTTCGCAGTCGTCGCCGCGGAAGTGAAGCAGCTTGCCGAACAAACCTCGCGAGCGACCGACGAGATCAAGACCCAGATCGAGGAAATCCAGTCGGCGTCCAGCTCCTCCGTCGAGGCGGTGCAAAAGATTTCCGGCATGATCCAGGAAATCCGCAACAGCGCCTCCAAGATTGCAGAAGCCGCAGCCCAGCAGGATCTGGCCACTCAGGCCATCGCAGACAGCAGCTCGTCTTCCTCCGGACTCGGCGCGGAAATTGCCCAAGGCCTTGCCGATATCAGCGAGGCCGTGGAGCAAACCGGGATTTCAAGTGGTGAATTGAATGAAGCCGCCGAAGGCCTGAACCAGAAGGCAAGCGAACTGCGCGAGCAGGTTTCCCAATTCGTCTCCAAGGTGCGCGCCGCCTGACCGACCGAAAAACGTACATACCACTTCCGACTTGACCTCAGCTTCCCTGCCTGGCCCCGATGCACTGCATTGGGGCTCTTTTTTTTGAATTGAAACGCCGGGCCGAGCGTCTCCATAGGCTCATTCGCCCGAATTTACGCAGCGGTAACTATAGCTAAAGACACAATACCAAAAGTAGAAAAATCAGCAAATAATCAATCTATACGAGCATATACTAAACCAAGAACAGTAGAGAATGACTGGCATTCAGTTTTCCAGGGGCATCTTGTCATGATACAGTCGAATGGTTCCCAAAGCGCCTCGAACTCCGGCTCGACCCAGGGCGGAGCGAAACCCTCGCGATCCACTGCGGCTTTCGCATCGTCCTATGCTTCAGGCTTCGTGCATGGCAACCATGGCGTTGCCGCCGGAGGCGTGTTGCAGAACCCGATGGAAGATCTCGGGGCCATTGTGACGCTTCGCGAAACCCTGTCGAGACCCACCTCGAGAGGCGACTTTGTCAACCTCATTGCGCCGCTGGTTCAGCGATGCCATCAGTCCCCCTGCGCCGTCATGGTGATCGAGATGAATTTCATCCATCACCTCTACGATCCGATGATCCCGAACCCGGCGACACAATATGTCAACGTGGTCGCCGAGAAACTGATGCAGACCTTGCCGCGCGGATCGATCATCGGCCGAACGGGCATGCATGAATTTGCCGCCATGATCAGGGATATAGACAACCATTCTGCCGTGAACCGCCTGTGCGCGTCTGTTCTGCGCAACACCTATTCACCAACCACGGAAACCGATGCACTCGTCGGCATCAGCACCAGCATCGGCTGGGCCACCGCGCCCTATGACGCGAAATCCGCCCACGACCTGATGCTGCTGTGCGAGCGCGCCCTCATCAAAGCCCGCACCGACGGCGGCAACTGCGCCATCCACACCGACGACCTGCCACCGATTTCAGAAATCACCGAGGAACAGGTCTTGGTCAGGGCACAGGCGGGGTGATCTTCAAATAAGAGAATAGCCAGCCTTCACTGAGCATCTGCAGAAAACCCTCAGTAGTCACTAAGCATGATATGGTTCCATTCCTCACTATCGCAATTGTGAGAAATAAACTCATCTCGGCTGCAAAATTCGAGTTTGAATTGATCAATTAAACTGCTATGGAAATAGCCTGATAATATCACAGTTCTTTCTTCAAGCAGGATGTCGCGCGCACCGCCGTTTCCACGGATCCGTTTCATATAATCTTTTTGATCGTATAAAAGCCCTTGTAATACACTCCGGTGAATTACCTTACCTAGGTTTTCTCGAAAAAACTGAGCGGCACGCCTACTACCACCTTGTATGTCAGTTCTAAGCTGGCGAAAGCGAAGCATATCAATGCCCTCATATCGGCTTTCTGGAAGTGGCCGATCCTTAAATATCCAATAGATATTCTCAAACGACGAGCTTCGAATACTTCGTTTCCCATCTCGATTTGGCTTGTTCAAATACTCTTCACGAGCCACAATGATGCCGAGGGAACAATTTCGCTGCTCAGTTGCAACCATCACCAAAATGCACGGCTCAGAGTTCCTGAATGTCTCAGGAGGGATCATCCAATTATTCCGCACTGTGTTTTTCACATCTACATCTTGGCCCGCCAACCTTAGATCTCTTAGCCCTTTAGGAACCCCTATAAAATCTCTGAGGAAATGCTCCACTTTCAAGCCGATGAATGTCTTCTCAACATTGTCCAGTTCAGAAACTTTGGTCCGCGCTGTGCGAACAGGATCAATAACGTATTCTACGGCGTCAGATATTATCTCCGGGAACCGTTCAACAAATATTTTTTGACCCCCGACAAGCCTGTATAGCTCTTCGGCGAGGAATTCCAATTGTTCGGAATCGCGATCAAATTCTTTGCTTATCATTCTGCCGCTTCTTGCAGTACATTGTGCGCGGCTAAGGCCATGAAAATCTTCTGACCAACGGCAGCAGCAACCGGAGGCGGAAACGCATTTCCAACTTGTCGGTAAGAATTTGTCTTACGCCCAGAGAATTTCCAATTATCTGGAAACCCCTGTAGTCGCGCGACCATTTGCACTGTGAGTCGCGGCATTCCATCATGATCAGCTGCAGGCGCGGTTTCTGCAATGGTTCGGCCTTCGACGCCCAATTCGGCCCAAGCCTTCCTAGCTCGAGTAGGTCCAAGATCTGGCCCACCATGTTTTTTGGAGCCTCCAACGATGGTTGGAGCTATCCGATTTGCTTGCTGCGCCCATTCTTCCACCCCTTGCCAACCATTCGCCGCCATCAAATCGAAGAGAACCTCTCCGACTGATGCTGCATCTTTGAAATCATGGTCATCAGGCCAAGAAAACATCTCGGCATAAGCCCGCTTCAATGCCACCATCACCACTCGTGGCCTTAGCTGAGGCACGCCAAAGTCCGCTGCATGGAGCAGTTTCCAATAAACTTTATACCCTTGTTTTCTAAGGCGCACTTCAATGTAGTCGCGGTATCCCTCGAACGAAGCGTCCAACATGCCCCGAACATTTTCAAACATAATTGCTCTGGGCTGAACAACTTCAGCAATTTCGACGCCTCTGGTAAAAAGATTTCTCTCATCCTTTTCACCCAACTGCTTACCTGCCACAGAGAACGGAGGGCACGGTAAACCACCGGCCAAAAGATCGACGCCGCGAAATATGGAAAAATCAAAGTTTTGAAATAGATCGTGTTCAAACACCGCCCAATTTGGGCGATTTATTCTTAGTGTTTCGCACGCATGTGGATCATTCTCGAACAAGCCGACATGATCGAACCCTGCCATTTCAAGACCAAGAGCCTGCCCGCCGGCTCCTGCGCAAAGCTCTAGTGAAGTCAGTTGACTTTTCATCTAACGTCCTAGGTATCCGTTTGCCTCACAATACAGCATATTAATCAGAACAAAATAAGAACATATTAATTTCCCCAGCACAACAGGCAAATCCCGTTCAGATTACGGAAGCAATTGGAGACCACGGAGATGCAACAGAGCGTCGGCAAGATTTGCCGCCTCCTGACATCTCCTGTCAGGAACCGGTCCTTGTGCGCCCTTCGCCCTCTTTCCTTTGGCGGGCTGGGAGACCATATTGCGGGGTATGAGCAAGACGTCCCGCACATCGAAGAATCCCGATACTGAAACCGCGACCGATAGTTTTGGCCCCGATGGTTTTGGCGAAGCGCCGCAGAAACCGTTGTCCGGCGTGCCGCTTGGCGGCTCGATTGCCGACTGGGCGGCGGAGATTGCGGATGAGGCGGAAAAGCCCGCTCCCGGTGAAGGAAACACCTCCAAAGCAAGAAATGCGTCTCCGAAGCGAAGCGAAGGCGAGGCCAAACGGCCGTCGGCCGGTCAGGCCGCCCCTGCGCAGGACAGCGCGAAAGCGCGAACGTCCGTGAGCGGAAAAGCCAAGAGCGCAAAGAAGGAAAGGCCGACCAAGTCCGCCCGTGGCACCTCCATGGGCAAGGCAGACAGCGCGCGCGAGCGGGCGGCGGGCGGGTTGAACCCGGTTGCCGGGCTGGACATCTCGCTGGAAGAAGCCGAGCAGCTGGAAGCCAGGCTCAAGCAGCACAAGAAAGACAACAAGAAGAAATCCGCCGCCGATGGCCGCTTTGGCGATCTGGGCGGCAATCAGGGCGCAACGGCGACCGTGGAGGCGCTTTCGGCGCTGATCGAGAGCGGCAATCCGCTGCACAAGAACGGCGAACTTTGGGTGCCGCACCGGCCCGAGCGACCGGCGAAGTCGGAAGGCGGCGTGCCGATTGTCCTGAAATCCGAATACGAGCCCAAGGGCGACCAGCCGACTGCGATAGCAGAGCTGGTGGAGGGTATCGAGACGGGCGAACAGACGCAGGTGCTGCTGGGCGTCACCGGCTCCGGCAAGACCTACACGATGGCGCAGGTGATCGCGCGCACCCAGCGCCCCGCCCTGATCCTCGCACCGAACAAGACACTGGCCGCCCAGCTTTACGGCGAGTTCAAGAACTTCTTCCCGGACAACGCGGTCGAGTATTTCGTATCCTACTACGACTACTACCAGCCGGAAGCCTATGTTCCGCGCACGGACACCTATATCGAGAAGGAATCCTCGGTCAACGAACAGATCGACCGGATGCGCCACTCGGCAACCCGTGCCCTGCTGGAGCGGGACGACGTCATCATCGTCGCCTCTGTTTCCTGTATCTACGGTATCGGCTCGGTCGAAACCTATACCGCGATGACCTTTGCCATCGAGGTGGGCGAACGCATCGATCAGCGTCAGCTGATCGCCGATCTGGTGGCCCTGCAATACAAGCGCAACGACGCGGCTTTCCAGCGCGGCACCTTCCGGGTGCGCGGCGATACGATCGAGCTGTTCCCCGCCCACTATGAGGATCGTGCCTGGCGCGTGTCCCTGTTCGGCGACGAGATCGAATCCATCACCGAGTTTGACCCGCTGACAGGTCAGAAGTCGGGCGAGTTGAAATCCGTCAAGATCTACGCCAACTCGCACTATGTCACGCCCAAGCCGACGCTGAATCAGGCCACCAAGTCCATCAAGGAAGAACTGAAGCACCGCCTTGAGGAACTGACCGCCCATGGCCGCCTGCTGGAAGCGCAGCGGCTGGAACAGCGCACCATGTTCGATCTGGAAATGCTGGAAGCGACCGGTTCCTGCGCCGGGATCGAAAACTATTCGCGCTACCTGACGGGCCGCAATCCCGGCGAGCCGCCCCCCACCCTGTTCGAATATCTGCCCGACAACGCCCTCGTCTTTGCCGACGAAAGCCACGTCACCATTCCGCAGATCGGCGCCATGTATCGCGGCGACTTCCGCCGCAAGGCGACGCTGGCCGAATACGGCTTCCGCCTGCCCTCCTGCATGGACAACCGTCCGCTGCGGTTTGAAGAATGGAACGCCATGCGCCCGCAATCCATTGCCGTGTCAGCGACACCCGGCAGCTGGGAGATGGAGCAGTCTGGCGGCGTCTTTGCCGAGCAGGTCATTCGCCCCACGGGCCTGATCGATCCGCCAGTGGAAATCCGTCCCGCCGGATCGCAGGTCGACGATCTTCTGGGCGAGGTGCGCGCTGTTGCCGCCAAGGGTTACCGCACGCTGGTCACCACGCTCACCAAGCGCATGGCCGAGGACCTGACCGAATACCTGCATGAAAACGGCGTGCGCGTGCGCTACATGCATTCCGACATCGACACGCTGGAGCGTATCGAGATCCTCCGCGACCTGCGCCTCGGCGCGTTCGACGTTCTGGTCGGCATCAACTTGCTGCGCGAGGGGCTGGACATTCCCGAATGTGCGCTGGTCGCCATTCTCGACGCGGACAAGGAAGGTTTCCTGCGCTCTGAAACCTCGCTGATCCAGACCATCGGCCGCGCGGCGCGTAACGTCGACGGCAAGGTCATTCTCTATGCCGACCGTATGACCGGCTCCATGGAGCGGGCAATTGCGGAAACCAACCGCCGCCGCGAAAAGCAGCTGGCCTACAATGCCGAACACGGCATCACCCCGGAAACGGTGAAGCGCAACATCGGCGACATTCTGGACAGCGTCTACGAGCAGGACCACGTCACGGTCGACGCCGGATTCGCGGAAGAAGGCACGCTGGTCGGGCACAATCTCAAGGGCCATATCGAGGATCTGGAAAAGCAGATGCGCGATGCCGCTGCCGATCTCGACTTCGAGACCGCCGCGCGCCTGCGCGACGAGATCAAACGCCTGCGCGAAACCGAACTCGCCGTTGCCGACGATCCGCTGGCCCGGCAGGCCGCTGTCGACGACAGGACCGGCGGCTATCAGGGCGACAAGAAATTCGGCGCCGGCGGCACCAAGGCCGGCGCCTCCGGCAAGAAACGCGAAACCGCGAAGGACCGGGCAAAAGCGGCACAATCTCGAAACGCCGCCTCTTCCGCTCTATCAGGGGAAAAGAACCCCGAGCGCAGCGAAGGCAAGCACGACCATGCGTCGGCCGGTCAGGCCGCGCCCGCGCAGGCTAGCGAGCACAGCGAGCGCTCAGCCGTGAGCGAAGAAACTTTGAGCCCCAGCTCTAAAGTCCGCAAAAACTCTCTCGATGAGATGACAGTGGGCCGGACCGAAGTTCCTCTCAGCACGGGCCCCTTGCCCAAAAAACCACTCGACCCCGCCGACGACGCCAAACCGGTGATCAGAGGCAGGATCGGCGCAGGCTCCTACGAAGACCCGGCTGAGGAAAAGAGACGGCGGGGACGCCCGAAGAAGAGTGGGCGCCCAGGGCGGTGAGACCACAGTGCAGCGCTGCAAGTCATGCCATGACTTGATCATGGCATCCATTCCGATTGCTTTCCGCTCTTGCGGAAGGCTGCGGGATCACGGGATGGATCACCGGATCAAGACCGGTGATGACGAAGGAGATTGAGGCAAGGTTGGTGCAGCAGTCCGAGCAAGTGCAACGGATCTGCTTGATTCAATAGAATTTCATTTCGTGTTGGTCGGGACTGACCCAACCATCTGCTGAACGTTGACCTGTGTGTAGTTTCGCTAAGCGGTGATTACAGAGCGTTCTCATGCAGCAGCTGAAAATTCAAAAGTTTCTATCCCGTGTTTGAGTAGGCGAGAAAATGATAGAAGTAACTGAAGATGATTGGCGGGAATACCCAGTCACCAGGATCTCGTTTCCTATATTGGAAGCTGTGCTTGATGGGCAAAGCCCGAATCTGCATTTCGGGTTCATCGCCGAATTATATCGCAAGTATCGCTTGGGTGACTGGGAAGGCCGACTTCCTGCTCCGATTGCTCTCGCGGACAAAACTTATTTGATGTGGAAAGATGAAGCTTACTGCCTGTTCCATTCACGGCATGAGAAATTCGGTGAGCATATCATTGAATGTGCGCACCCTTACTCCAAAAATGCCTTTGTGTTTTTTGACTACAGTATTCTAGGAACTTCGTTCGCAGCTCTGAACAAGGGTGGTGGGGAACAGCTGCCGTATATCCCGACATATTATGCACATCCGCACGACAGGTATGATTATAAGACGGGTGCCCACATGTGGTGACATAGCCTTCAAAAACATCTTGGCTCTCCGATCCTACATCGCGTGGCGCTAGGCCGGGACGGCGGCAGAGATTGGCGTAAAGTAGGCGCATCAGTCCGGACAAGGGCAGCAAGGTTATGCACCGATCCGGAGACCAGTGTGCCAGCGTGAACGCAGGAGAACACCGGTTTCCATTTCCAATTTATGGACGACCTCCATGACAAGCCGCTTGCTCCGATCGTCATCCCGGCCTCCGAGCCGGGATCCATTATGCACCTCCGGCCTGCACGCGCGGCGGATAGGAAACCGGTCGTTCTGCAAGCACCATGCTCCACTCAGTCTCCTCCGGTTTCAATAGATCCCCGATCAAGTCGGGGATGACGCATGGAGGGTGGGGCTTGGTTGGCACCCTTTCGGCCTTCTTCGCTGGTCATGCCATGACTTGATCATGGCATCCACTCCGCTCGCTTGCGGCAGTTGCGGTATCTCGGGGTGGATCACCGGATCAAGTCCGGTGATGACGAAGGAGAGTGAGGCGAGGTTGGAGCAGCAGTCCTGACAAGGGCAGCAAGGCTGCGCACTGATTTGGAAACCAGCGTGAGCACAGTCAAACACCTGTTTCCGTTTCCAACTTATAGACGACCGCCATAACAAGCCTCTTGCTCTGATCGTCATCCCGGCCTCCGAGCCGGGATCCATTATGCACCTCGGGAATGCACGCGCGGCGGTTAGGAAATCGGTCGTGCTGGAAGCCCTCCGCTTCCCCCCTGTCTCCTCCGGTTTCAATGGGTCCCCGATCAAGTCGGGGATGACGCGCTGAGGGTGTATGCGCGGCGGAGAAGGCGAACCGGTCGACCTTTCCCATCCACTTGCGCCGCCCCGGACCTGATCCGGGGCCTTCTCGGTGCGCTCGAGGTCCCGGCGCTAGGCCGGGACGGCGGCGGAGAGTGAGGCAAGGTTGGTGCGTCAATCCAGACAAGGACAGCAAGACTGCGCACTGATCTAGAAACCGGTGTGCCAGCGTGAGCGCAGGCGAACACCGGTTTCCGTTTCCAATTTATAGACGACCGCCAATACAAGCCTCTTGCTCCGATCGTCATCCCGGCCTCCGAGCCGGGATCCATTATGCCCCTCCGGCCTGCACGCGCGGCGGATAGGAAATCGGTCGTGCTGGAAGCCCTCCGCTTCCCCGTGTCTCCTCCGGTTTCAATAGATCCCCGATCAAGTCGGGGATGACGCATGGAGGGTGGGGCTTGGTTGGCACCCTTTCGGCCTTCTTCGCTGGTCATGCCATGACTTGATCATGGCATCCACTCCGCTCGCTTTCAGCAGTTGCAGAATCTCGGGATGGATCACCGGATCAAGTCCGGTGATGACGAAGGAGAGTGAGGCGAGGTTGGTGCATCAGTCCTGACAAGGGCAGCAAGGCTGCGCTCTGATCCGGAAACCAGTGTGCCAGCCTGAGCGCGGTCGAACACCTGTTTCCGTTTCCAACTTATAGACGACCGCCATTACAAGCCTCTTGCTCTGATCGTCATCCCGGCCTCCGAGCCGGGATCCAATAAGCACCTCCGGACTGCACGCGCGGCGGATAGGAAATCGGTCGTGCTGCAAGCCATCCGCTTCCCCCTGCCTCCTCCGGTTTCAATAGATCCCCGATCAAGTCGGGGATGACGCGCTGAGGGTGTATGCGCGGCGGAGAAGATGAACCAATCGCCCTGCACGCCCCCCCACTTGCGCCGCCCCGGACCTGATCCGGGGCCTTCTCGTTGCGCAAGAGGTCCCGGCTTAGAGCTTCGGGCGTTTTGTATAAAACGCCCGAAGATGCCCGTTCACTTCTGGATCGATCAGCTTTGGGCGCTTATTCAACTTGCTGACCGGATTGCCTCTCCACACCCTTGTTAATATATGGTTAATGCGCAGGGACCGATGGTCGCGGCGGGCTGGAAGGCAGAGGGGAACTGGGGTTTGGCGATGCCGTGCATTCGCGCGAGGAACCGCGGAAACCCGCGAGAGACCCGCTTTCGACAATAGGATTATCCAACCCCCAAGACTCTGGGGAAAAGATGATATAAACTGTCTGTAAATGTGGACTTCGGCGTGAGTCGTTGCGTCACCAAGCAATACACAGATAATCTCCCCTGCCGAGAAACGCGCAGGCACTGGGCGCATATGCATCGGAGGCATCAGGAGCAGCGTATGGGAATTTTCTCCAAAACACCGCGATCACCAGAAACGGGACAGACCGCGATGTCGGAAACGCAGAAATCCACCACCGCACCGGAAGAAACAAAGGCCGAGGAAACTCGGTCCAACGTCCAGCACCTGTCGCCCTTCGCCATCAAGATGCAGGAGAAGATGCACGCGCTGGATGGCCTGAAGACGCGCCTTGGCGGGCTGTCGCAGGCGTTTGACCAGATGAGCGCGCTGGCCTCCGAAAACCGCAACAGCATCATGCTGATGTCGGAATTCGTCGAGGCATCCCGCGTTCACGTGGAAACCGAAATCCGGTTGAAGTCCGAAAACGCAAAGATCTCGACCGATCTTCTGGACGCCAACCACAAGGTCGGCTCCCTGTCGACCCAGCTGGAAGAGGCCCAGGCGGAAGTGCATTCGCTGCGCAAGCGCCTGACCGAAACCCGCACGGCGCTGGAAACCGCGCGCAACGAGCTGATCTCCATCCGCGACAACAACAAGAAGGTCAACGAGGAGTACCGGGCCCAGAGCGCGGAACTCGTGGAAGCCAATTCGCAGATTTCCGAGCTGTCCGGCTCGCTGGTGGATTTCAAGGCCAAGTACAAGACGCTGGAAAATCTGGCCGAAAGCCTGCAGTCCAATCTGGACGACATCACCAAGCGCGAAAAGGAACTGCAGCAGAACCTGTCCGAGAGCGCTGCCCTTCTTGAAGAAGAAGTCAAGAAGAACAACGCCGCGACCAGCGAGCTGGAAGCCGTGAAGCGGCAGGTAGTGGATTTCCGGAACGACAATATCGACCTGAAGTCCCATCTGGATGTCGCCAATCAGGAACTGGCCTATTCCAAGACCCGTCTGGAAGACGAGCAGCGCAAGCATGACAACGAAGTCTACGCGCTGAACGCGGAAATCGAGAACCTGTCCTCGCAGCGCCGCATCGGCGCGCAGTCCATGCAGGAACTGACCCGCGAGAATTCGCAGATCAAGGAGCGTAACCGCGACCTGATCAAGCGCATGCAGGAGATCGAGCATCTTCTGGACAGCGCGCAGAAAAACCACGAAAAGGACCGCGACGAACTTCTGTCCACCAATGCGAAGCTGCGCGAGCTGAACCTGCGTTACAATTCTGCCTTGACCGATCTCAACCACGAGCGCAACCAGAACAAGCGCTACACGGAGCAGCTGGAAGAGCTGGTGGACGAGAACAAGACGCTGCAGCGCTTCAAGATTCAAGTCGACACGGCCAACGAGCAGATCATCCAGCTCAAGGGCGTCATCTCCAATTACCAGCGCGCCATGGAAGGCCGTGGCCCGGCGGAAATGCTTGGCCTGACCGACAATTACGGCCCGGCGGAAGAACTCGGCCTGACCGAAACCGGCCATGCGGACGAGGATGATGAGGACGACAACAAGATCGTCAAGCTGCGCGATGACAGCAAGGACTGACGAGAACGTCGATCTGACCGCACGTCAAACCTAATAACAAAAAGGCCCGCCGGATTGGCGGGCCTTTTTTGGTATCGCAGGTCACGAAAGGCCGGGTCACGAAAGGTCTGATCACTCTTCCGGTTCAACGAGGAACTTCAGCGGATAGCCCATGCGCTGGGCGGTTTCCGTGGCGCGGGAGACCTTTGTTTCGGCAATGTCACGCGGATAGACAGACACGAGGCTTGCGCCCTTTTGATGGGCGGCCTGCATCACCCGCTCGGCGCGGCTGTCATCCAGACGAAACTCGCCTTTCAGGACCAGAACAACAAACTCCGCCGGGGTGTAGTCGTCGTTCAGAAGGATGACCTGAAACCGCTTGGGGCGTTCCAGCTTTTCACGCACGGACGGGCGTGTCTTGAGTTCCGTATCACTCATGGCGTCTCGCACACTTGGTTTGCCGGGCGTGCCGGTCAATCAATTCTGAAAGGTCGGGAATGGAAAACCGGCGAACTTCCGCCACGTTTCGGCGTCCTTTTACCTCTGAATTCCCTTTTCGGCAACTTCTTTTGCTGCATGGCACCCATGCCACCGCTCTCCCGCGCCTCAGATCCAGTGGCCAGAGCGCTGCGTAAAGACATCACACGCAGCAATGGAGAGCAGAATGAAACGTGTCTGGAAAGCCGGCCCTTTCGCGCTTGCGGTGATGGTGTTTGCAGCCTGTCTTCCCGGGTTTGCGGCAGCCGATGCCGCGCTGCAAACCGTTCCCAATGCCCGACTGGTTGGCGAAGGTCAGATGCGGTTTCTCGGGTTTCGCATCTTCAATGCGCAATTGTTTGCTCCTGAAGGGACCTACGATCCCCGGCAACCGTTCGCCCTGCGCCTCACCTATCTGCGCGACTTCAAGGGCACGGCCATTTCCAGCCAGACCATAGAGGAGCTGCAACGGCTTGGCGTGACGGACAAGGCCCGCCTCACCGACTGGAAGAACCAGATGGATACGATTTTCCCGAATGTGAAGTCCGGACAGACCATCACCGGTGTACGGACCAAGGGCGGGCAGACCGAGTTCCATTTCCAGGGCCGCAAGATCGGCACCATTTCGGATCGGGACTTCACCCGCGTCTTCTTTGACATCTGGCTTGGAACCAGAACCAAGAACCCGTCTTTGCGCGCGCGCCTGGTAGGCCAACAAACATGAATGACACCGGAGCTCGGCAAGTGAGCCCCCTCCCGGATCGATCCAATGTCCTTTCGCTCCGACTTCTTGGCACCTATGGCTTCATGGCATTTCCGCTCGCCTTTGCCGGGCTACCCATCTACCTGCATGCCCCGGACTTTTACGCAACGTCTCTCGGTGTTTCCCTGTCGCTGCTCGGCTTTATGCTGCTCGGCCTGCGGTTGGTGGACGCGGTTCAGGACCCATGGATCGGCAGTCTGAGCGACCGGTTTGCCGACCGGCGCCCATTGATCATTGTCTTCGGACTTGTCCTGCTTGGCGCAGGGTTCTGGATGATCTTCCATCCGGCAACGCAAGTACCACTCATCTGGTTTGCCGTTTCCGTCCTGCTTTGCACGACGGGTTTTTCCATCGTGTCGATCAATCTGCAGTCGGTCGGCGGGCTATGGAAGACCAATGAAGGCAACCGGACAATTGTCTCGGGCGTCCGCGAAGCCTTCGGTCTTTTGGGTCTTCTTTGCGCAGCAGTCGTCCCGGTCATTCTCAGCAGACTGCATGGCCCGCAGCAAGCCTATCACCTTCTGTCTCTCCTGTTCCTGCCGCTCCTGACTGTCGGCGGACTGCTGTTTCTTGGTTGGCTGAAGGCAGCCCCCTTGTCTTTGGCGGATGCGTCCGCCCCTCGCGCAAGCTGGAGAGAGGTTCTGCGTTCTCCCTGGCAACGACGGTTCTTTGCCGTCTGCCTGCTGAACTCGCTGGCAAGCTCCATCCCCGCCGTGTTGGTGTTGTTCTTCATACGCGACCGCCTTGATGCCGAAAGCCTGACGGGGCTTTTTCTTGTTTTGTATTTCCTGTCAGGCGCGATCTCGATGATGTTCTGGGCTGCACTTGCAAGGCGCATGGGCAAGGTCCGCGCGTGGCGCACCTCCATGGGACTGGCCTGCATCACCTTCGTCTGGGCTGTCTTTCTCGGACAAGGCGACATACCGGCCTTTGCCGCAATCTGCATTCTTTCAGGTCTGGCCCTCGGTGCAGATTTGGCCCTCCCCCCGGCCATTCTGGCGGATCACGTTGCGCATACAGGACAGGAGGCTGACTCCACGAGGCTTTACGCGGTCCTTGCCTTTACGACAAAGGCGGCTCTTGCTTTGGCCACCGGCATCACACTGCCGCTCCTTGGCCTGCTGGGCTATGAACCCGGCCAGACGGCCACCGGTCATGCCGCGCTTGCCCTGAACCTTGCCTATGCCGGTCTACCCTGCCTCATGAAAACCAGCATTTTGCTTTGGCTGAACAAGAACGGCCCTATGCTTGCATCGCATTGAGCGCCTGTGACAGGGTACGCTCAACTGCATCCATTTTCTGGAGACGAAGGTTCCTGCCATGACGGTTCGCCCGCCAAAATCCCTGTCCGCAAAGATGAGTGATCCACTTGAGGCAATCCTTGGGCAGGACATTTTGTCGGAGAAGATATCCGCCCTGTCACATGCAAACAAAAAGCTGGAAAGAGCGCTTGAGGAGCTCGCGATTGCGACAGATGGGCAGGGTCCAAATCGGGAAGATGCTGACATTGCGTTTTCGCTCGCCTGCGAAGCTCTGTGGCACGTCCTCATCCAGCGAGAACTGTGCGGCTTCAATCGCCATACCGAATTCCTCAACGAAATGAATGTTCCCAAGCGCGTGCGGCTTCACGCCGGTCCAAGGTGTCTTGCTCCGGCAGCCGGTCAAAATGCATAACAGCCGCCGTTTTCCGCGCCTGTCTTGTGGTTTCCACCTTGCATCGCCTCTCCGATTGCGGCATTTCAAGGGGTGTGAGGGACAGATGGCGGGTTTGGACTTCATGTCAGCATCATCAATGCGAAATGTGTGTGCATCCATTGACCAAACGGAAGCAACATAGTTGCATTGGCGTGACCTTCATGGTGACTAAGGGCGGTTGGAATCGCCTTGCTGAGCAACAATTATTGCCAGAGGATCGAGGCGTTTTCAGGCCGGGAACCTCCAGAAGCAGGACCGTCGGGTACCAGGTATGAGCGAAGTTCAATTGCCAACAGCCAATTTCAAGCAAAGCATTGCGTTCCGGAAAATCCGTAAAGGTCTCTCCCTTCCGTTGATCGTCGTGGCCACCTTGTTTTCCGCAGCCACATTTTCGTTGGGGACCAGCGAGAGTACGGCCCAGGTCGTCAATGTCCGCAAGGTTCCCGAAGGCAATCGCTTCAAGTCCCAGCCGAGCATTCCTTATGCTTCCGCACGCCGGACAGCCGCTGGAAAGTCATCCTACGATGCGAAATTCGACAAGGTTGTCGCTGTCCTCAAGAGAGACAGCCAGCTCATCGGATCCATCAAACGGATCTCGAAATCCTACGGTATCGATCCGATCCACATGATCGGCGCCATCGTCGGTGAACACACCTACAATTACGACAGTCTGGATAGCGCCCAGTCCTATTATGTGAAGGCGCTGACCTATGCCGGCATCGACATGAGCTTCGAGCATGATGGCGTGCATGTGGAGAAATTCGTCGAGCACGCGCAGTTTGACCGCTGCAGGAAAAAGGGAAAGACACCCGACAGCAATTCGCTGTGGTCCTGCTATGAACGCGTATGGAACAGCACCTTCAAGGGCCGCACCGTGGATGGCACCCGCTATCCGAAAACGAATTTCAATGAAACTTTCTTCCAGCCGCTTTTTGCCGGTCAGAGCTTTGGGCTCGGGCAGCTGAGCCCGCTGACGGTCCTAAAAATGACGGACCGTGTTGCGCGTCAAAGCCGGAACCGGAAGCTTGATGCGTCTGATGCAGCCGATGTGTACCGGGCAACCATGGACCCGAACATTTCCCTGCATTACATGGCCGCCGTCATTCAGGATTCCATAGAAGCCTACAAGAAAGTGGCGAAGGTCGATATCTCGACCAATCCCGGGCTGACAGCCACGCTCTACAATCTTGGAGATCCTTGGTCACGCGCAGCCAAGTTCCGCAGAAGCGGGACGGCATGGCCGCGCGAGAACTATTATGGCTGGCTGGTCAATGATCGGATCAAGGATCTGGAAGGCATTCTCTAGGGCACGCCCCGCATTCACGAAACCGCTCGACGCACCCTAAATAGTTGACTTTTTGCGCCTCCGGACGGCGAACCGGTATCCGCTTCGCCTGGAAACGCCTTAGGCTCCTGCCCTCCACGCCCTTCCAGATCGCCAGCGTCAGTTGCCGATTACCTCAAAAACGGATTTGTCTGCCGCTCATGGCCAATCGTCGATGCCTCTCCATGTCCGGGGAGAAATGACACATCGTCACCCAGCGGCAGGAGCTTGTCCTTGATGGACCTGATCAGGGTGTCGTGATCCCCGAGCGGCAGATCGGTTCTGC
The DNA here is from genome assembly GCF_008711325.1 of Roseibium sediminis. Taxonomy (GTDB): domain Bacteria; phylum Pseudomonadota; class Alphaproteobacteria; order Rhizobiales; family Stappiaceae; genus Roseibium; species Roseibium sediminis. The sequence continues at coordinate 129,856 of NZ_VXDB01000006.1, read as the reverse complement.
CGATCGACCCGGCAAAAAGCACATCACCTGACAGGGCAAAGCGAAGCTCGCGATCGAAAAAGACAACATGTCCAGGTGCATGACCCGGGCAATGGAGCACCTCGAAGCTGCGCCCGGCAAACTCGACCGTGTCGCCTTCACTCAGCCACTGGTCGGGGCTGACCGGCTTTACATCCGGAAGCCCGAACTGACGCGCCTGATCGGCCACGCGTTCGATCAGCGGCAAATCCGCCTCATGCGGCCCGATGACCTTTACCCCCAGAGCAGCGGCCAGATCTGCTGCTCCGCCAATGTGGTCGATGTGACCATGAGTGAGGACAATCTTTTCAACCTTGACCCCGTGCTCTTCGACGACCTTCAGGATGATTTCAACATCACCACCTGGATCAACGACCGCACCCGCCATGGTCTCGGGCGACCAGATCAGCGAACAATTCTGCTGGAAGGGAGTGACCGGTATTACCACGATCTTGACCGGAGGCTCCTGGGCAGGATTGGTGTTTGAGTTCGTTTGGTCACCGGAATTCGTCAAGATCGCATCCTTTGAGGTTGGAAGTTGAAACAAATGAACAAATATGAACTGCTTATTGCAGCCTGAGCGCTTCACCTTCGACTGGGCATTTCGTACAAGAAGTTGACCAGATTGAACACCCATTGAACGAACACGGACACCGGACCGGATGATTTACGGCCTATCGCGCATTTTTCTGGCTTTCTCCCTCTGGCTGGTTTCCGCCCATCTGGCTTCTGCGGAAGGCGCCCGATCCAATCCCGTTTTCGAGACATGGTCAGTTGATTGCTCAAACACCGGCTTGTGCCTGACATCTACCTATGTCCGCGAGCAGGCAGCCTGGCTGGATTTCCGACTGGTGCGCGACTGGCCTGCCCAGTCCGGTGCATTGATCCGCCTGACGACAAACCAGGGCCTGAAAGCCGATGGCAGCATCCGCTTTTCTGTCGACGGCCAACTTCTGGAAGAACTCCCGGTGGCGCAACTTCGGGAGATCCAGCCTTCGATCACGACACCTCGCGGCTTCGTCCCCATTGGCGGCGAGGGCTTCTGGTATCCGACTGGCGCAGCGACAAAGGCCCTTCTGACTGCAATGCATGCCGGAAAGGAGCTTGTGGTCGAACTTCCGGTCGAGCCAAACGCCCTTACGGTGAAGGTACCCCTATCCGGGCTTGACCCGGCGATGGCATGGCTCGATCGCAAACAGGCGCGCGATGGCACGCGCACAGCACTGCTCCTGACCGGCGATGGCGAAACGAAAGACGCGCCCCACGCAATCGCCATTACCGACCCAGACCTGCTGCCGCCACTCGTCGCGGAGAACTGGAACTTCGGGCGTTTTTGCTCTGATATCGAACCAGCCATGTTTGCAGGTCTTGGGTCCGTGGCAGCAGCCTTTCCGGACAACTCGACACTTTACCTGCTGCCTTGCGGGGCACCTGCCGCGTTCAACATCGCCTATGTGGCGATTCTCGCCAGTCCCGACGGAAAAGTGCGTCAGCTGAGCTTTGCGCGCATGTCAGATGCTGGCCCGACAGCCACGGACCTTGTCTACAACGCGAAGTGGAATCCCAAGGAACTTCAGCTGGACGGCCTTTTTGCTGCCTCCGGTCTGGCCGAGTGCGGCATTTGGAATCGCTGGAAATGGACCGGGTTGACATTTGCCCTGACAGAGGAAGCTACACGCTCTACGTGTAACGGCAAACCTTCTTCGCCGGATGAATGGGAAACGACCTGGCCGCCTCGTAAATACGACGAATAGTTGTTTTTCGAAGGATTTTCTTGCGAATTGGCCGTTCTCAGACATATGATGGTTACGCAGCGGACTGGATAGGGATGCGGCATCCTTGTTACAACCCAATCCTGTGGTGTTGACGAACGGCAATTATGCTCGTTCTGCGGGAGTGGCTCGTATTAAACTATGAGCATTATCAATGGGTAGAGTGCCTTCAGGGCGGCACAAACTTAAGGTGATTTACTAATGCACGATGGTGATTCGGACCGGCGTTCGCGTGGTCGGCGCGGAGGCAAGCGCGACTTCGACGGTCCGCAAGACTTCGGCAACGACTTTGGCGGCGGTGACTACAGCGGTGGCTACGGCGATCGCGGCGGGAAGCGATACGGCGGCGGACGAGACAACAATTACGGCGATCAAGGTGGTGGCCGTGGTGGCTATGGCGGCGGTCGTGAAGGCGGCTACGGCGGAGGCCGCGAAGGCGGCTACGGCGGTGGTCGCGAGGGCGGCGGTTACGGTGGAGGCCGTGACGGTGGCTATGGCGGCGGACGCGAAGGCGGCGGCTACGGTGGCGGCCGTGAAGGCGGTGGTTACGGCGGCGGTCGTGAAGGCGGCGGACGTGGTGGCTACGGCGGTGGCGGACGCGAAGGCGGCGGTTACGGTGGCGGCGGTGGTCGTGAAGGCGGCTATGGTGGCGGCGGCAACCGTGAGGGTGGCTATGGTGGCGGACAAGGTGACGGCGCGCAGCGTCCTCCTCGTCGGTTCGGCCAGGACAGCCGTCCCCCGATCGAACGCGGCCCGCGCCAGAACGGTACCGTGAAGTTCTTCAAGTCCGACAAGGGCTTTGGGTTCATCACGCCGGATGCAGGCGATGCCGATGTTTTCGTGCACATTTCTGCAGTTGAGCGTTCCGGCATGACCGCTCTAGACAGCGGCCAGCGGGTTTCCTTTGAAACCGAACCGGATCGTCGCGGCAAGGGCCCGAAAGCAGTCAACCTGCAGGAAATTGCGGGCGATGACGCTGCGGACGTTGATGCAGACATGCAGGCAGACGCCGACGCGGAATAAGCCCTAGAGTCTTTTGACTTGGGACAGTTTAGGAAGGCACACGGGAAACCGTGTGCCTTCATGCTTTTGGTCCCGCTTACAGCACGTCCCCTTCACCGCGGCGGCTGCGGTTTCCATTGCGTTTGAGACCGCCCGACGATAGAGGAAGCAACTCTTCCTTCCCAACGAGTATGACCTTGACCGACACCATCACTATTCGACCCTACACTTCAACCGACGCTGATCGCCTTGTGGCAATCAATGCTGCGGCAGTCCCCGCGACGAACCTGATCACCCGAGCGGAACTTGAAGAGCTGGTCGCCTCTGCCCTTGTCTGTCTTGTTGCGGAGAGGAACGGAGAACCAATGGGTTTCCTCCTCTGTCTTGGCGAAGGACTGGCATACGAGAGCGCGAACTATCGTTGGCTAAGCCGGCAGCGCAACCGGTTCGCCTACATCGACCGGATCTGTGTGGACGAGGCCGCCCGCGGGAACCGTATCGGCGAAAAGCTCTATTTCGGCTTGTTCCAGTCTCTCGCCGGAACAAAACGCCCGTTTGTCTGCGAAGTGAACAAGCGTCCGCCAAATCCGGGCTCGCTCCGGTTTCATGAAAGACTTGGCTTTGCCCAAATCGGTGAAGAAGATCACGGTGAAAAAGCCGTCATCTTCATGGAAAGGGCTTTAGAGGACGCACGATGAACTATCGCCATGCCTACCACGCCGGAAATATTGGCGATGTTCTCAAACATGCTGTTCTGGCCAGGCTGATCGTCTACCTGCAGCGCAAGGACAAGCCCTTCCGCATATTCGACACACATGCCGGGATCGGCCTTTACGACCTGACCTCCGAAGAAACCCAAAAGACGGGCGAATGGCAGCAAGGCATTGCAAAGGTTCTTGCCAACAAGGCCCCCGAGCCGGTGGCGGCGCTTTTGGCCCCTTGGCTCAATGTGCTTTCGGACATGAACCCTGATGCGGACCTGAGATACTACCCCGGCTCACCGATGCTTGCGCGCAAACTCCTGCGCAAGATCGACCGTCTGACATTGACCGAGCTTCATCCTGCGGACTTCAAGACGCTGTCTGACCGGTTTGAAGGCGACCATCAGGTCAAGACCATTCATCTCGACGGCTGGCTGGCGCTGGGCAGTTTCCTGCCCCCGAAGGAAAAACGGGGCCTTGCCATCATCGATCCGGCCTTCGAAGTCACTGACGAATTCGAGCGCATGGGCAAGGCCGTGATCACCGGATATCGCAAATGGTCGACCGGGATCTATGCGCTCTGGTATCCGTTGAAGGACAGGAGAGCTGCGGCCAGAATGCACCGTTCTTTCGAGGAGGCAGGCATCCGCGATATGCTTGCCCTTGAACTCAATGTCGGGCAATCCGGCCCGGACACCGTCATGCTAGGCTCCGGCATGACCATCATCAATTCCCCCTTCGTGCTTGAAGACGAGATGAAAACCCTCCTTCCCTGGCTGTCCGATTGTCTTCGGCAAGGGCCGGGCGCCGGGTGGAAAGTCGAGCGGATCATCGCCGAGTAAGTTCCGCAGGGACCGATTGCTTGACCTCTCCCTGACCATGGCGCAAGGTTTCACTCGATACTTCTGACAGGGATGAGGCGGGCGAAACATGATGCGCGGTTTTAAGGTTGGCCTGTTGGCCGCCATGGTGTGTATGCCGACTGCAGGCCCGTCCCTTGCTCATCCCTCTGGAGGTGCACGACTGCCTTCATGTGATGCGGGCAGCGTTCAATCAGCGGTCGCCCGCACCATGTCCCGTGCCCGCAAGGACTATAACGACGGTTTGCGGATCACGGGCCTTAACCGGATCAGCCAATCCCGCCTTGATGCCGGGGGGACCAGCGTGATTGCGCGGCGGTATTGCAGGGCAAGGGCAGACCTTTCAAACGGCTCTGTGCGAACCGTCTATTACGTGCTTGAGGAAGACAACGGCTTCGTCGGTATCGGCTGGGCTGTTCGAGCCTGTATTCCCTCTGCCGACAAGTGGCACGTCTACGGCAATGCCTGCAGCACGACCCGTCCGCGCTGATGCAGCAAACAAGACGGCGCTTCTTCAAATGACCTTGCGCGCAATCTTCTTTTGATCAAGATGGGCATTTCCTGACCCCGGCGTCCTGCCGCATCGTCTCACCACACATGATTGGGAGCCAGCAATGCTTGTCCTCCGTTCGTCTCCGCCGTCCCCGTTTGGACGGAAAGTCAAGATCGCCGCAGCCGTCCTTGGGCTGAAGGACCGTATTGAGGTTCAGGACGCGCAAACGGCAGATCCTGCCGACAGCCTGCGCAGCCAGAACCCGCTCGGCAAGATCCCCGCATTGATTCTGGAAAACGGCGACGTCCTCTATGACAGCCGCGTTATCGTCGAATATCTCGATTTTCTGGCTGGCGGCGGAAAGATCATTCCGACCGGAGAAGACCGCTTCCCGGTGCTTCGCCTTCAGGCTTTGGCCAATGGCATCATGGATGCCGGCATTCTTCAGGTTTACGAAAAGCGGTTCCGGCCGGAGGAAAAGCGGTTTGATGACTGGCTGTCCTATCAGGCTGCCAAGGTAGACCGCGCATTGAGCCATCTTGAGGCCAACCCGCCCAAGACCGTCTCCGGCGACGCAGATGTGGATGCGGGCAACATCGCACTGGCCTGCGCGCTCGGGTATCTCGATCTGCGGTTTGGCGGCGAATGGCGTACCAGTTATCCCAAACTGGCAAGCTGGGTGGATGCGTATGAAGCAGCCGTTCCCGCCTTCGCCAAGACCAAGCAGCCACCGGCGCCGATCCCCAACGATCCTGCCCCGCTGCGATAAGTCATACCAACTTCATAAGACCAGAACCCATCAGGCGGCGGGACGTTCCCCGCCGCCAAGCGGCTTTCTCCGGCGAAGTCCGTGACGGCCAAGCCGCAGACCTGAACTGATAAACCGCCCGAAATCCTGTTGCACGGCCAACAGCGCCGGAGTTACCAGCAACACGATGAAAAGGCCGACACCCAGCCCATAGGCAAGTGTCACGACTGTCGGCAACAGGAACTGAGCCTGTCGGCTGGTCTCGAACAAGAGCGGCGTAAGTCCGCAGACAGTGGTCGCACTGGTCAGAACAACCGCTCTCAAACGGTCACACACCCCATCCACAATCGCCTGTCGCACCGGCTTCGTCTCCGAATACTCGTCGATGGACGTCACCAGAACGATGGAATCGTTGATGATGATCCCGGCCATGCCGATAAAGCCGACGACCGAGAACATCGAGAGCGGAATATTGTGCAGATGGTGCCCCCAGATCATCCCGATCGCCCCGAAGGGAATGATGATCATGATGACCAGCGGTCTCGTCCATGACGCAAAGATCCAGCACAGCGTGAGATAGATGCCGGCAAGGCAGAGGGCAAACCCGATAGAGGCTTCCGAAAGGAAGGACTGTTCCTGCTCGGCCAGTCCCCCGAGTTCGCTCTTCACGTCGAATTCCGCTGCCAGCTGAGGCAGGAGTTCATCCTGCAAGAGCGTCATCACCCGGTCGGCAGCAACCGGATCATCTTCCGAAATGTCGCCGGTCACCCGCAAGGTTCGCAGGCCGTTGTCTCGCACGATGGAGGCAAAGCCGTTGCTGCTGTTGATCGAGACAATCTCGCTCAAGGACACATAGGTTCCGGACGGGCTGCGCAGCCGGGTTTCATGAATGAAGGAGGCGTGGGTCTCCTCCTCCGGCAGGCTGACCTTTACGCTTGCCGTCCGGCGCCCGACCGGGAATTCGGCAACCTCAATGCCCTCAAGCCGGTTTCGAAGCGCACGGGCAACCGTATCGGTCGAAAAGCCCAGCGCTTCGCCCTTCGGTGTCAGGGACAAGGTCAGCTCCGGCTTGTCGAAAGCCATCGTGTCTTCAAGCGCGCTGACACCCGGAAGGGCGGCAAGTGACTGCTTCAGGCTTTCCGCGGCCGCCTTCAACTGCTCTGTGGTCGGGCCATACAGAGCGACATCAATCGCATCACCGCCCGGACCGGACCGCTCGCCCCGAAGGGCCAGTGTTTCCAGAAGAGGCGACTTGCGGATCTCGTCCCGCCATTCGCCGATGAACTGAAAGGCCGAATAGGGTCTCAGATCCGGGTCAATCAGCTCGATCGACAAGCCCCCGAGCTGGTCGGGATCCTTGCTGTCCGCGCTGCGCAGTCCGCGCCCGGCGGTATCTCCAACCGTTGCCAGAGCAAAGTCCACCGGCGCGCGCCCATATGTCTCGGCATAGCGGGCATCGACCACATCCAAGGCCCGCTCCATCTCGGCGATCATCGCTTTCGTGTCAGTGCGCGTTGCACCGGGCATCATGGCGATATTGGCTGATATGACGCTCTGTTCCGGAGCATTGAAGAACCGCCAGCGAACAGATCCGTCAAAAAACAGACTGAGAGACAGAAGCAGGCACATGACAGCGCCGCCAAGCACCGCGAGGCGCGCTGCTATCACGAACTCCACGAAGGGCCGAAACAGGGTCTCGCGGAACCATCTGAACCCACGATTGAACTGCCGGTTCGGCCAATCGAACCAGCGCTCCTTCTGGCTCGCTGCAAGCGCATGGCGCATATGGGCTGGCAGGATGAGAAAGGACTCGATCAAACTGGCAACCAGCACAACGCCGACAGTGAAAGGAATGTCACCTACCAGTGTGCCAAATCTTCCGCCGATGAACACCAGACCGGCAAAGGCAATGAGCGTCGTAATTGAGGCACTGAAAACCGGCGCTGTCATGCGTCTGGCCGCAAGGCTTGCAGCTTCCGCTGGCGAATAGCCCTTGCGCGACAGAGAGTCTGCATGTTCGCCAACCACGATGGCATCGTCGACGACAATGCCAAGGCAGATGATCAGCGCAAACAGCGAGATCATGTTCAAGGTCACGCCGAAGGCGTACATCATCGCAATGGTAGCAGCCATGGCAACGGGAATGCCGGCAGCCACCCAAAACGCAGTCCGGGCCGAAAGAAACAGAAACAGGAACCCGAGCACCAGAACCAGGCCCCAAAGGCCGTTCTCGATCAGGATATCAAGGCGATCAATGATGCTTTGCGAGCGTGTCTGCGTCAGCTGGACGACGACCCCTTGGGGCATCGTTTCCTGAAACTCCGCCACAAGCCGCTCTACAGACCGCTGAATACGGATCGTGTCTCCGTCCGATCCCCGGTCAACACGCACCAGAATGGCGGGTTGCCCCTTGTGATAATAGGCCCGTCCGCTTTCGACACCTTCCGTGTCTATGGTGCTGACATCCCGCAGATACAGTTTTTCGCCCTGTCCCGGAGCCTTGACAACCACCTCGCCAAGATCAGCTTCACTGCGTCTGGTGATCCCGGTTCGCAGGCGCGCACCGCCGCCGGTCACTTCACCAGCGGGAACAGACTCGATACTCGCCTCAAGCGCCTTGGCGATTTCCTCAAGCGTCAGGTCATGGCGGATCAGCTCCGCCTCGCCCACATTCACGCGGATAACAGGATCAGCGGTGCCTTGAATGGTCACCCGGGTGATACCGCTTTGGAACAGCTTGCTTTGCAGATCCTCGGCAAACTGGGAGAGCTGGTCTATCGAAACCGGTCCAAAAAGCACAATATTGGTGACCCTGTCCCGATAGACGGATCGGCTGACCGAAGGTTCATCGATGCCGTCAGGCAGTGCGGATCGGACCTGATCCACCGCCGCCTTTACCTCATCAGTGGCCTGACCCATGTCCCAGCCATCTTCGAATTCCAGATCAATCGATGCCCGGCCTTCTCTCGCAACAGCACTGGCTTCATCAACTCCGTTGATGGCCAGAAGACGCGCCCCAAGTACCTCGACAACAGCCCGGTCCATGTCCTCCGGGCCAGCACCGGGCCAGGACACATCGACACTGACCCGCTCGATGACGAAGTCTGGAAAGAACTGCGTCCTGATTTTCAGGCCCGCCGCAATGCCACTGAGCAGCATGACGGCGAGCAAAAGGTTCGCCGCCGTGCGATGGCGAACCATATAGTCGAGAAATGACGCAAATTTCGGACCGCCAGGCGACCTCATCATCCGCTCCTGCCACGCCGTTGCTCGATCCGGTCAATTACGGTCTGCGGCACGAGCGGCTTCTTCAGCACGGCAAGAAGACGGGCCTTGCGGTCCTCCGGCATGCGGCTGTTTTCGACGAATTTCTGCAGCTCCGCCCTTTTTTCAGGGGCAAGCGATACCATTTCCTCGCTCGGGTCTGCGTCTGGTTGAGCCGGGCTGGTTCCTGTCTCCCCACCGCGCGGAGAAACCTTCAGCCCAGGCCCCAGATGTGGCAGGCGTTCACGCACATAACTTGTTCCAAAAGGAACATTGGAAACAATCAGGGTGTTTTCCATGCGCCGGAGGATAGTGGTTCTGACTTCGCTCAGTCGGTTGTCCTCGCCGACAACAAGCATCCTGCCGTCTTCCGTGGCCGCCGTCGCCGGCACCTCGGCAACGTTTTGCAGCTCCGGCTCCTGCAAACGCACCGTTACAAAATCGCCGGGACGAAGGATCGTGTCATTGTCGACAACAAGCGCTGCAAAGACGGATCGTCCCGCCTCACCTTCCCCGACAACCGCAGCCACGCGGTCCAGAACACCATTGACCGCAACAGTTCGGTCCCCGAGTTTCAACTCAGCCGTGACGGATGCCGGGATCAGGTCACCCCTGGCGTCCAGAAATCGGGAAAACTGACTGGTGGAGAGAGAAAACCGGGCTTCGAGTGCGTCAGGATCGATCAACAGGCCCAGCGCCTCACTCGGGCTGACCCTGCGCCCAAGAGACGCATCCACCTGATCCAGATATCCGTTGAACGGAGCAACAATGGAGGTTTCGGCCAGCACCCGTTCTGCATTCTTGACCACGATCTCGGCCCGCTCCACCGTCAGGTTCATCCGCTCGATCCGCTTGCGGGCGGTGATCACTGACTGTAGCCGGTTGTTCAAGGACTGCTCGAGCGCGGCGAAGGACAGCTCCTCGGCCTCCACCTGAACTGCCGTTGAATAGCCCCTCTCCTTCAGCTGGCGCTGACGCTCCAGGGCCTGCCTGCGCAGATCCATTTGCCGACGGGCCGCCCCGAGTTCCTGTTCGGCAACAACGACCGCCTCTTCCGCCTCGGCCTTCTGGGCCTGCGCATCGGCAAGACCGGCCTCGGCGTCGAGCAATGCGAATTCCGCATCTGCGGGGTCGATGCGAACCAGAAGCTCCCCTTGAACAACAGCCGCGCCATCACGGAACTTCTTCGCAATGTCGACGATCCGACCGTCCGAACTGGCTCTCAGCTGCAAGGTGCGCCAGCTTTCGATCTCGCCATAAGCTGTCGTGGTGGGCCATACGGTTTGCGGCTGAAAGACGGACACATTGACCGAGTAGCTCCGCTCACGGCCCTGAGGGCGCGCGGAGGCTTCTTCCTGGGTCATTGCCCCTTGCAGGCGGTAGAGACCGAACCCCACCGCAGCTACCGTTGCTGCGATGATGACCAGTCCCAGAATGCCGCGCATCAGGAACTTCATGTAGTGCGTCCTCCAAAGGCCATTTTCCGCCCGATCGGCAATTCCCGCTGCCACGTCGAATAACATCGGAAGAAATAGAACACTTCCCGAAGTTTACCACGCAAATTGTGGTCATTTTGTTCCGCTCAAAACAAAAAACCCGGCGGTGAGGCCGGGTTCTTCTGTGTTATCGCTCTACGACAGGATCAGAACTTGTAGCTGAGACCCAGCCGGACCGTCGAAGTGTCGAGGTCGGTCTTGTACTGGGACCCACCGAGCGAGAAGGTCTCGCTGCCGAAATCCTGATAGATGTATTCGACGCGAGCCGTAATGTTCTGGGTGATTGCACCCTCGACACCAGCACCGGCGGTCCAACCGAAGACCGTGCTGTCATCCGACGCACCATTTGCGTTGATCTTCAGATCGGCAATTGCAAGACCGCCTGTACCATAGACCAGGAAACGGTCCATCGCGTAACCAAGGCGCGCACGCGCGGACGAGTTCCAGGCGGAGCTGGTCTTTACGTTCACGCCGTTGCGTACGGAGTTTTCGTAAAGATCAGTCAGCTGGTAATCGAGCTCGACACCGGCAATGATATTTGGCGTGATGGCAAAATTGTAGCCACCGTGGATACCGCCAGACACCCCATTCGCATCATTGTCGAATGAACCGGTCAACGGCGAGGATGTATCAAATCCACCCCAGGCCCAGCCAATGTTGCCACCGACATAGGCACCGTTCCAGTCAAAGCGACCAGCCGGGGCATAATCCTGCGGCGTATCATAGACCGGCTGGGATTGCGGCAAGTCTGCCGCAAAGGTCGGCGTCACGACCCCAGCTACTGTAGCAAGGGCAAGACCTGCACAGACAAGACGTTTCATGAATAGTACTCCAAAACAGCGTCTGAAACTGATGGGAACAGCCGTCTTGGCGCATTCCCACCCTCCCCCGCTGACTGATATGGGATCAGTTTGTGGCGGATTGATCGGGACAATTGGGAATTTCCAAGGCACATCTGGGCGTTTTGGTGACATGATAAATGGACCGTTAACGCTGTATGGCTTAAGAACCTTGCAGAAGCGATTGGCGAACCTTTTCCCGCGCCAGACTATTGCGTATAAGGCCCGCGATCCCATTTAGGCTGTGTGGACGAATTGGAGACGTATTTCGTGGATCAAACGGCAATAGATGATGGAAAAGGACCTGCAGAACGTATTGGGCATACGTTCAAAGGGACATTTCCTTCAGATTGCAGCCGTTTGACCCACCCGATAGGGCCGGGCCTGCTTCGCCCAAGACAAGGCAAATCCGGCTCGACGATGCACCGCATCGCCTGCGCCAACTTTATCCTGTCTTGAAAGATGCATTTCCCGGCGAAATGCATCTCCAATTCGTCCACACAGCCTGACACTGCATAACACTCTGCACGGCCAATCATACCGACCCCAACCGGACACAAGAATGCTTTTTGAATATCTCAGCCTCCTAGGAGGTCTCGTTGTCCTTATTGTTGCTGGTGATATTCTCGTTAGAGGGTCTGTGGGTGTCGCCCAGAAACTTGGAATACCAAGTCTGGTCATTGGCCTGACAATTGTCGCCTTTGGAACATCTGCACCCGAGCTTGTCATTTCGCTGCAAGCAGGTCTTGAAGGATCTGGCGGCATCGCGATTGGCAACGTGGTAGGATCCAACATCGCCAATGTCCTGCTGGTTCTGGGCCTTCCTGCCCTTATTGCCGCCACGCCTTGCGGGGAAGATGGCGCAACCCGCACGGCCGTTTTCATGGTGGCCGTTTCTGCCGTATTCATCGCCCTTTGCTTCTACATGACCCCGTTGGGCATGGCAGCCGCCGTTGTTCTTCTGGCGCTGCTCGCCGCCTTCCTCGGCGCTCAGGCTTTTGAAGCAATGAAGCACCGCAAGGAATTGAAGCAGAAAGCCGCTGATCGGGAAGCTGGAACCACCGAGTGCGAAGACGACCCGCTTGAGGAAGTGGAAGGCGTTCCGGACGCAATGGGGATCGCGCTTGTCTATATTGCGCTGGGCCTTGTTGGCCTGCCGCTCGGCGCGCATTTCACCATCGAAGGGGCAACCGCCGTTGCCGAAAGTTGGGGCGTCAGCGACGCTGTTATCGCCCTGACCGTCATCGCGCTTGGCACCTCCCTTCCGGAACTTGCCACCACCGTTATGGCGGCCATTCGCCAGCAAGGCGCCGTAGCGATCGGCAACGTGATCGGGTCCAACATCTTCAACCTGCTTGCCATCATCGGCATCACGACCGCCATTGTTCCACTGGAAGTTCCGGCTGAAATCCTGAAACTCGATATCTGGGTCATGCTGGGTTGTGCGGTTCTGTTGCTCGGCCTTGCCGGGTTCCGCATCACCCTTGGAAAAGCCACCGGCTTTGCCCTCACCGTCGCCTATTGCGCCTATATCTACGCGGTTTATTCACTCAGCATCACTTCTGCCTGACTTCTGCCCGATCGCCTTGATCCGAAGAGGGTTTTGGGGCGTACTGACCCCAAGATCCAAATCTGGCAGGACTATTGATGACCGTCTCGCAGCCCACTGTTCTGATCACCGGTGCAACAAGTCGCATTGGACGAGCCTTGTCGACAGGGCTCGCCAGGGCAGGCTGGCGGATCGTCGGACATACGGTCAGTGGCGGCGAACGTGCGACGCAGCTTGAGGCCGACATCGAGAAAGATGGCGGTAAGATTGCCATCCTGCAGGCGGACCTCACAGATCCGCACGCGCTGCAGTCACTCTATGCCAGAGCCAGCGAACCATTCGGCGCTCCACAAGTTCTGATCAATAACGCCTCGATCTTCGAAGACGACGGCATCGGCAATCTGTCCCTGGATCGCTACGAGACCCATTTCCAGATCCACACCCGCGCCCCGGTTTTCCTTGCCGATGCCATGGCGACAAGTTTGCCTGCCGGTCAGGACGGATTGATCGTGAACCTGATCGATCAGCGGGTCTGGAAGCTGACACCGCACTCCCTGTCCTACACGCTTTCCAAATCGGCCCTTTGGACAGCAACGCAAACTCTTGCTCAGGCACTTGCACCGCGCATCCGCGTCAATGGCATAGGTCCGGGGCCAAGCTTCAAGAGCCCGCGCCAGTCTCAGGAAGAGTTCGACAGGCAGGCGGGCGCCGTTCTCTTGCAGCATGGTCCTGTTCCAGAGGAGTTCCCCCGGACGGTACAGTATCTGTGGGAAGCCCGGTCCGTAACCGGTCAGATGATAGCACTCGACGGCGGGCAGCATCTTGGCTGGGAAACCCCGGACGTTCTCAATGTAGGCGAATAATATCTGTCGACGGAACCATGCCTGCCGGAATGACGGCTTCCCCTCTCGCCGGTCGCTCCCTAAATTGATGGCATGACAATTTCCGATGACATGAACGAGACCGAAGCAGATCCATCCAGGACGCTTGACCTGTCGGATGCCGAACAGGGGGAGCCGGTCCGCAAGGGGGTCGATGTCATCATCGATCAGGTGAAGCGCCTGCCGAACAGCCCCGGCGTCTATCGGATGTTCGACGAAAAGGGCGACGTCCTTTACGTGGGCAAGGCCCGGAACCTGAAAAAGCGGGTCACCAGCTATACCCGCCTTCAAGGGCAGTCGAACCGGATCATGCGGATGATCATGTCGACTGCTGCCATGGAATTCGTGGTCACCCAAACCGAACCCGAAGCGCTGCTGCTGGAAGCCAACCTGATCAAACGGCTGCGCCCTCGCTTCAATGTTCTGCTGCGCGACGACAAGTCGTTTCCCTACATCCTGATCACCGGCGACCACGAGTCCGCCGCCATCGTCAAGCATCGCGGCGCCCGCAAGCGCAAGGGGGATTATTTCGGTCCCTTTGCGTCTGCCGGTGCGGTCGACCGAACCATCAACGCGCTGCAAAAGGCGTTCCTGATCCGCAACTGTTCCGACAGCTATTACGAGAACCGATCCCGCCCCTGCCTTCAGTACCAGATCAAGCGCTGCGCCGGCCCTTGCACCGGACAAATCAGCACCGAAGGCTATGCCGAGCTCGTGGACGAAGCAAAAGCGTTCCTCTCTGGCCGCAGTCCGGCAGTGAAGAAGGAGCTTGCCAGCCAGATGGAAGCGGCCTCGGAAGTTCTGGATTTCGAACGCGCCGCGATCTGCCGCGATCGTCTGGCTGCCCTCTCCCATGTGCAGGCCCATCAGGGCATCAATCCGCAGACAGTCGAGGAAGCCGACGTTTTCGCCATTCATCAGGAGGGCGGGCAAAGCTGCGTTCAGGTGTTTTTCTTCCGCACCGGACAGAACTGGGGCAATCGTGCCTATTTCCCAAAGGCCGACAAGAGCTTTGAAGAGCCCGATATTCTGGAGAGTTTTCTCGCGCAGTTCTATGACGACAAGCCAGCGCCGCGCCTGATCCTGTTGTCTCACCCGGCAGAGGAACAGGACCTGCTTGCGCAAGCCCTGAGCGAACGCATGGGGCGCAAGGTTGAAATCTCCGTGCCAAAGCGCGGCGAGAAGAAGGATCTGGTAGATCACGCCATCCGCAATGCAAAGGAAGCGCTGGGTCGTAGACTTGCAGAAACATCAAGTCAGGCCCGTCTTCTGGCCGGTGTTGCCGAAGCCTTTGATCTGCCCGCTCCGCCACGCCGGATCGAGGTCTATGACAACTCCCACATCATGGGAACGAACGCCGTTGGCGGCATGATCGTTGCCGGCCCGGAAGGGCTCGCCAAGGCGCATTACCGCAAGTTCAACATCAAGTCGGAAGATCTGACACCCGGCGACGATTACGGCATGATGCGTGAAGTTCTGACGCGTCGCTTTGCACGCTTGATGAAGGAGCATGCGCGCACAGATGAAGACGCAAGCGTAACTGATGACGCCGACACCACAGAAACGACCCAGACCGACGTGCCAGCATGGCCGGACCTTGTTCTCATCGATGGCGGTCAGGGGCAGTTGACCGCAGCTCGCGAAACACTGGAAGGCCTCGGATTGACCGATGTACCGCTGGTCGGCATTGCCAAGGGACCGGACCGTGATGCAGGCCGAGAAAAGTTCTTCATCGCCGGACGCCCGTCCTTCATGCTGCCCGAGCGCGATCCCGTGCTCTATTTCGTTCAGCGCTTGCGGGACGAAGCTCACCGCTTCGCCATCGGCTCCCACCGGGCGAGGCGGAAGAAGGACATCACGAAGAATCCGCTGGATGAAATCGCCGGAATTGGCCCGACCCGAAAACGCGCTCTGCTGCGGCACTTCGGGACCGCGAAGGCGGTTTCCAAGGCGGGTCTGGAGGATTTGACAGCTGTTCCCGGAATTTCCGAAGCAGTGGCCAAAATTGTCTACAATCATTTCCATGAAAGCTAGAAAGCTGTTAGGAGAGGCGCTCGTCTTTTGAAGGAAAAGGTCACAGATGAGCGCTCCGACCCTCGAAGAAGCCATTTCATTTATTGAACAAAAAGATTTCAATCAGGCGGAAGCGATTCTGGTGCAGCTCCGCAATCTGGATCCGGCAAACGCACGCATCAATTACACGCTCGCGATCGTTGCCATCCAGAAAAACGACCTGATCTCCGCCCTTGCCTTGCTGGATGCCGCATCCAAGGTGGCAACGGAGCAGCCCTTCGTCTTTTCCACCTTTTCGAGCGTTCTTCTTCGCCTTGGCGATGCAACGGCCGCCTACAAGATGGCCACACGTGCCACGGCCCTTGCACCGAAATCACCGCAAGGTCACATCGCCCTTGGTGAAGTCTTTGCAGAACAGGGCAAGGCAGACCTTGCGATCCAGTCCTACGAAACAGCCCTAAATTATGCTCCGGACAACATCAGCCTGCTTGCTATCCTGAGCCGCCATCACCGCTCGCTGGGGCATGTTGCAAAGGCTGATGAGCTTTTGAACAAGGCGCTGGAGAAGGACCCGCAGAACCCGGAAGCCCTCGTTGAAGCAGCGAGAGCAGAAGGTCGTGAAGATGCCGCAGACATCGCGGAGCGCATCGGCAGCCTTCTCGCCGAGCGGAATGCGTCCCTTGAGCCGGAACACTGGTACAAACTGTCCCGTGCGGCCGCAGCCATTGCAGAACGAAATGGCGACTGGGCGACCTCATTCTCCCATCACGCCAACGACCGTTCAGCGTTGCATCGCCCCTACAACAAGGGTCTTCGGGACTGGCAGGTAAAGACCTGCAAGGACGTGTTCACGCCGGAGTATTTTGCCGAGCGCCGCGACGTGGCTCTTACGACGGATCGACCCATCTTCGTACTCGGCATGCCTGAATCCGGCTGTCAGGAAATCGAGGCTCTGCTGGCCCGACATCCGAATGTGCGGACCGGCGGAGAGATCGGTTATTTCTCTGCCCTTGGCATGCGTCTTGCCGAAGGCGAAGACGTCTCGCCAGCCTATTTTCGCCATGCATTGCACCTTGAGGAAAAGGACCTCAAGAAGATCGGCAGCGGCTATCTGAAGGCTCTGGAAGCCGTCGACAAGAAGGCACGGCGGATCGTCGACACCAACCTCTTCAACTATCAGCACCTCTGGTTGCTGGCGCTCCTGTTTCCCAATGCAAGCTTCGTCCACGCGTTCCGCTCGCCGCTGGACGCCTGTGCCGCGATCTACACCAGCGAACTGGGCCACGGGCACAATTACATGATCGATCAGGAAAGCATCGGCCATCACTACAAGACCTATGGCGACCTCGTGGATCACTGGTCGCAGGTCCTTCCCATCCAGATGCACCATGTCTCGTATGAGGCCCTGATCAACAATCGCAAGGAAGAGCTGGAAAAACTGCTCACCCACGTTGGCCTTCCGCACGACGCTGCCTATGTCGAGCGGGAAACGGCAGAAACCAGTGCACCTGCGAATGTCTCGGCTTCTGCCCGGATTGGATTTGGCGCGGACAATGCCGAGCACCTGGGCTCGTTGACGGAAGCGCTCGGCCCGCTGGCCAAGGTTCGGTTGTCCTGAGCCACCTGAAAACGACGGACAGAAGGCAATCGACATGGCCGGAATTCGGTTTCTCTGCTGGATCTCGCTTCTGGTCGCGCTCGCCTTCTGTTTCCTCGGCCTGAGCAGCTACGCCTTTCCCCACATCTGGTTCACGGACAACATGTCCTTTTTCCAGAGGCAGTTTCTGGGAGGCGCAGCAGCAGGGATAATTTTCTGCGCTGTTATGGGAACGCTCATTCAGCTCCGCAATCGCCTGTTCTGGAACTGCTCGTTCGTGCTGTTTCTCCTTGTCGGCATGTTGGCGGGACTGACGGCACTCCGCACTGTTTCCGTTGCCGGCTCAAGCCAGCCACAAACCGGTGCCGGCGTGAAATTCGTCTCCATCAATATCGAGCGCCTCAACCTGCAAGACCCTGTCCTGACAGCGTTCCTTGAAAGAGAAAACCCGGACATCCTGCTGCTTCAGGAAACATTCTGGTGGCAACAGGACCGTTGGTTGGCAGAGGCTGGTCTTGCAGAGATAGAGGGTACTGGGCCCTATCCGCAAACGCTGATCCGTGGACGATTGGGGCAAACGTCCGTTTTCTCGAGATTTCCCGTCTTGAACACGGAAATGATCGAGGTTCCGGCGACAGATCTCGCTGACCGCGGTTCCTACCGGGAGATTGTCATTGTCGATCTGGAAACCCCCGACGGCCCCGTGCAACTCTTCGCGGTTCATCCCAACAGCCCACGCACCCCGTCCAGATGGGAAGACCGGCAACGGTATCTCGCCATGCTGCAGGACGCGATTTTGAAACGCAGGCAGCAGTCCTCGGCTCCGATCATCGTCATGGGGGACTGGAACACCTCTCCCTGGTCGGGCCAGTTTGCCTCATTCCTGAAAAGAACAGGTCTGACGACAACATTTCCGGACGGTCTGCCGCAAACAACACGCTTCTTTTATGACTATCGCCTGCATTGGGTTCTGGGCGCAGTTGTTGATCATATTGCTGTCTCTTCGGACCTCGTAACGGGAGCAACAACCCTTGGACCGGACATCGGCTCTGACCATCTGCCCTTGATCGCGACGGTTCACAGGAAACCCTAGGCTATGTGGACGAAATACAGCGCTAATCCGTCCACACAGCCTAGCCTAAAGAATCGTGGAATTGGCTCTGCACCATTGAGCTTGCCTGCCGTGTTGGCGAATATGACCGCACACCAGCGATTCTGACGCCAGACTAAAGAAAAACAAAATGGCCAAGCTCTATTTCAACTACTCCTCGATGAATGCCGGCAAGTCGACGGTTCTCCTGCAGGCGTCCTACAATTACGTCGAACGCGGCATGAACACGCTGCTCATGATCGCCGCCATTGATGATCGCGCGGGCAAGGGGCGGATCGCCTCACGCATCGGCCTTGGGTCGGATGCGGAAATCTTCGGATCGGCCGACGACATATTCGAGCATGTGGCACGCACGATGGACGAAAAACCGGTTCATGCCGTCTTTGTCGACGAGGCGCAATTCCTGACAGAAGAGCAGGTGTGGCAGCTGGCGAGGGTTGCAGATCAACTCAGAGTGCCGGTCATGTGCTTTGGTCTTCGAACCGATTTTCAAGGCAAGCTATTCCCCGGAAGTGCCGCACTGCTTGCAATTGCGGACAATCTGAAGGAAATCAAGACAATCTGCTGGTGCGGACGCAAGGCGACGATGGTTGCACGGCTGGACGAGAACGGACGGTTCGCCGAGGAAGGCAATCAGGTCGTGATCGGAGGCAACGACACCTACGTTTCCCTGTGCCGCCATCACTGGAGCAAACGCCAGCTGCGCCGCGAGGCAGCACCGGCAAATGACGAGACAACGGCGAAGGTGGCAAAATGATTGGCAAACTCCTCAAGGGCCTGTTCGGTTCTGGCGATGGATCCGGCAAGAAGGGGTCTTCCAGACCGGCGGAACTTTACGAAGGCTACGAGATCATTGCCGAACCACGCCCGGCGGGTGGCCAGTGGCAAGTTGCAGGACGGATCGAAAAGGACGCCGGCGAAGAGCGGAAGGTTCATGTCTTCGTGCGCGCGGACACAATGCCGAGCGAAGACGAAGCCGCTACCCATATGGTCAGAAAAGCCAAGGTGATGATCGACCAGCAGGGAGATTCGATCTTCACTTGAAGATGGTGGCACGCTAGAAAGGGCTTGGGGAACAGCTGTCCCAAGGCTTGGTTCAGCGTTTCACTGTCACCGCAAGCAGGTATCGCCTTGCATCGCCAGCCACCAGACTGAAATACCGGACTAGATGAAAAGAAACGTAGCGCTCAGCCTGCCCAACCTCCTGACATATGGGCGCATAGCGGCCGTCCCGGCTGTCGCGGCCTGTTTCTATTTCGAGGGACACACGGCACGCTGGATTGCTTTCGCTCTTTTTGTGGTTGCGGCAATCACCGATTTCTTTGACGGCTATCTGGCGCGCGCCTGGCAGCAACAATCTGCGCTGGGACGCATGCTCGACCCGATCGCCGACAAGCTGCTTGTTGCCGTTTGTCTTTTGATGCTGGCGGCAGATGGAACCATTGGCGGATGGTCACTGGTGGCCGCCAACATTATCTTGTGCCGCGAAATACTGGTGTCGGGCCTGCGCGAATTCCTCGCCGAGTTACGGGTCAGTGTCCCGGTGACACAACTGGCCAAGTGGAAAACGACCGTACAGCTGATTGCGGTGGCATTACTGGTGGCTGGACCTGCCGGAGATGCAGTCATTCCGGGCACCTCCCTCGCCGGACTGACGGCCTTATGGATTGCAGCAGTCCTGACACTATATACAGGCTACGACTATTTCCGGGCGGGTATCGGGCATCTGATCGAGAATTGATCAACCGGGTGCAGGCTTGCTCCCGACCATAAGAGAAAGCACAACGCCGTGATCATTCGATATTTTGCCTGGGTTCGCGAAAAGGCCGGACGGGAAGAAGAAACCCTCTCCCCGCCTGAAACAGTGAAGACCGTTGCCGACCTTATCGCCTATCTGGCAACCATCGATGACAACCATGCTGCGGCCTTTGAAGAGGCAAATGCCATTCGCGTTGCCATTGATCAGGAGCATGTCGAGCACGATGCCCTGATCGCAGGCGCAAGGGAAGTTGCCTTTTTCCCGCCGATGACCGGGGGCTGAAACAATGGCGATCGAGCCGACAGTCCGCGTTCAGGCAGACAACTTCGATCTGACGGCCGAGACCGGAAAACTCACTGCAGACCGCTTTGACATCGGGGCGGTGGTGACTTTCACCGGCCTTTGCCGGGATGAAGGTGGCCAGTTGTCGGCACTTGAGCTTGAGCATTACCCGGGAATGGCTGAGGCGGAAATCACCCGCATCGCAAGGCAGGCAGCCCAGCGCTGGTCGCTGACAGGCCTGACGGTCATCCACCGTCACGGCAAGATCGCGCCCGGCGAAAACATCGTACTGGTCATCGCAGCATCTGCTCACCGGCAAGCCGCTTTCGATGCAGCCAACTATCTGATGGACTTTCTGAAAACCCGCGCCCCCTTCTGGAAGAAGGAACACCTGAAAGCAGGTGGCGACAAGGGCTGGGTGGACGCAAAGGACCATGACGAGGAAGCTCTGACCCGCTGGGACCAGAGCTGACCGACGGACGTTTCCAAAGCCGATCTTGAAGACCGGCCACCGGCATCCTCTGGGTTGCCGGTCATTTTGTTTTGAAAGGACTTTTCGTGAGCGCCGATGCTTCACCGCGCAAGGATGGCAGTCAGGGTTCGGGGGCTGCGCCGCACCCGGGCATGTTGTTTCTGGAATTCGTGATTGTCGTTGCAGCGCTGATGGCGCTGAACGCCCTGGCCATGGACATCATGCTTCCGGCCCTTCCGGACATCGGCAAAGCCTTCGATATCGTGAACGAGAACGACCGCCAGCAGGTCCTGATCGCCTACATGATTGGTTTCGGTGTTGCCCAGTTGTTTTTCGGACCGATCTCCGACGCTCTGGGTCGGCGGAAAATTCTCCTCGGCGGGCTGTTCCTGTATTCCCTCGCCAGCATCGGATGCCTGTTTGCCGACACGCTGGATCATCTTCTGATCGCCCGCTTCATTCAAGGTGTTGGTTGCGCGGCGACCCGCGTTGTTGCGGTATCACTTGTTCGTGACAGCTATTCCGGACGGCAGATGGGCAAGGTCATGTCGCTGATCATGATGGTGTTCATGGCAGTTCCGATCATTGCCCCCTCCATTGGCCAAGTGATCCTTCTGGTCGCTGACTGGCATTGGATCTTTTCGACCCTGCTGCTGGCGGGGCTGGTCCTGTTCATCTGGTGCTTTGTGCGCCTGCCTGAGACCTTGCCGGCAGAACGCCGCCAGAAGCTTCAGGCTGGAGCAATTCTGTCCAGCTACTCGAAGGTTCTCACCAACCGGATCAGTCTGGGATACATGCTGGCCATGACCTTCGTATTCGGCGGCCTTTTCTCGTTCATCACCATGTCGCAGCAGATCTTCGTCGACATTTTTGAACTTGGCACACTGTTTCCCGTCGTTTTTGCATCCATTGCAATCGCCATGTCCTTTGCCTCGTTCACGAATTCCCGTCTTGTGGAACGACTGGGAATGCGCCGCCTGTCGCATCTGGCAACCCTGTCCTACACCTTCTTCGGCTTCCTGATGTTGGTCCTCGCCCTTCTGGGCGTTCAGGATTTCTGGGTCTTTGTGTTGCTCTGCGCAGGGGTCATGGCGAGTTTTGGCTTTATCGGGCCAAACTTCAACGCGATGGCAATGGAACCGCTGGGCGCAATCGCCGGAACAGCCTCATCCGTGATCGGATTTGTGACGACGCTCGGCGGCGCGACTCTCGGCTTTGCCATGGGTCAAATGTTCGACGGGACCATCCAGCCCCTCGCCCTTGCCTATACGCTCTACGGGATAGGCGGGTTTCTGGCAGTGCTTTACGCCGAAAACGGCAAACTGTTTCAGGCCCAGAACCCGGCCAAATAAAAAAGGCGGGCCAAATGCCCGCCAATTTGTTTCGTGACATCGCTGATACGCAGGATCAGGCAACCGCAGCCTTCAGCTGGCCATTCGGGTTCACTGCAGCAGCATAGTCTTCCATCAAGGTCTTGGTGATGGCACCAACCTCGAACGAATAAGACCCGATCTCGGAGACCGGAGTGACTTCCGCGGCTGTCCCGGTCAGGAAGCACTGTTCGAAGCCTTCCATTTCTTCAGGCTGCATCGCACGTTCAATGACCTCGATGCCACGAGCGCGGGCAAGGTCAATAACAGTGCGGCGGGTGATGCCGTCGAGGAAGCAATCAGGCTTCGGCGTATGGATCTGGCCATCCTTGATGAAGAAGACGTTTGCACCGGTCGCCTCGGCAATCTGACCCCGGTAGTCCAGCATCAGCGCATCCGCATAGCCTTTGCGTTCGGCTTCATGCTTGGAGATGGTGCAGATCATGTAAAGACCAGCTGCCTTTGCCTTGTAGGGCGCCGTGCGCGGGTCCGGGCGCCGGTACTGGGCCATGTCCAGACGCAGGCCCTTGAGCTTTTGTGCCGGATCGAAGTAGCTCGGCCATTCCCATGCGGCGATCGCCAGGTGAATGGTGTTCTTCTGCGCAGAGATGCCCATCATCTCGCTGCCGCGCCAGGCGACCGGACGAATATAGGCATCAACCAGGTTCATGCGCTTGAGCAAATCTTCCTTGGCCTGATTGATCTGTGCTTCGGTGAAGGGGATTTCGAAACCGACTTCGCGGGCAGACGCATGCAGGCGGGTTGTGTGCTCTTCGGACTTGAAGATGCGGCCGCCATAAGCGCGCTCGCCTTCAAAAACACTGCTGCCATAATGCAAGCCGTGACTCAGCACATGGAGCTTGGCATCCGCCCACGGCACATAAGCGCCATCATACCAAATTTCTCCTTCAAGCTGGTCAAAAGGCAAGCCGCTCATCGTAGTCTCTCCCGCCCGTTCTCTTCGGGACGAATTCATATGTTACGCTCAGGAACCAGAATGCGACCCGGCGACCGTGCCGCCAGACATCAAACCCGTGTTTTGCACGGTGAGCCAAGTCCCGGTATCTTTGTCTGAACGGAAAGGCCAAAAAAGGATTCGTTGTAACGCAAATGCGCAAAACCAGACCAATAAGACCGATCATTTCGCCCAAGACACGTTATCAGTAACAATCGATCCAAAATAAGTCAATATAGCTGACATAAATTTCGTGCGAGTTTCTGCAGGGAGCGGAATGAAAGAGACGACGACATTGGAACAGGGCCAACTGACCTCGGCCCCTCAGCCGACACAGGTGGTTCCCTACGACCTGATCGAGCTGCTGTTTTTTGCCTATCGGGAGTTCACCTCCGACCCCGATGACGTGCTTGCGCAATACGGTTTCGGGCGCGCCCATCACCGTGTTCTGCATTTCGTCGACCGGCATCCCGGCATCATGGTGACTGACCTGTTGGGTATCCTGAAGATCACCAAACAAAGCCTTGGCCGTGTGCTCAAGCAATTGGTGGACGACGACTTCATTGAACAGCGGGCTGGCGCGATTGACCGGCGCCAGAGGCTTCTTCACACAACCAACAAGGGTCATGAGCTCGCTGTGCGGCTTGCCCGACTGCAGACCGAGCGCCTTGATCGTGCCATAAAGGACCTTCCAAATGGCACAACCGACACCGTGAAACAGTTTTTGTTTCAAATGATTGACGCCACTGCCCGCCGGGAGGTCGCGAACCTGATCAATGTCGGGCCTGACCTTGATCTGACACAGCGGCCCGACCTGAACGGCATGCTGCAACACACGGAACAAGACGGACAATGAACGCACCGGTTCCCGATGATAACGCCAGCCACCTCCTGCTCGTCGATGATGATCAGCGGATCAGGAGCTTGTTGAGCAGGCTGCTGGCCGAAAGTGGATACAGGGTCACATCAGCAGGAAGCGCTCAGGAGGCGCGGACCTGTCTCGCGGGACTGTCGTTTGACCTCATTATCCTCGATGTGATGATGCCGGGCGAAACCGGCCTTGAGATGGCAAGCTGGCTGCGCGGTCACTCCGATGTCCCGATCTTGATGCTGACTGCGCGATCGGATGCAACGGACAGAATTGCCGGGCTGGAAGTAGGCGCTGACGACTATCTGGCCAAGCCTTTTGAGCCGAAGGAGTTGCTCCTGCGCATTTCCGCAATCCTGCGCCGCGGTGGACCCAAGCAGCCGCATGTCGCGTCCGAGATCAAATTCGGCCCCTATGTGTATGTGCCGACGCGCGGAGAACTTCGAAACGGGGATGCTGCCATCCGCCTGACGGATCGCGAAAAGCAGATCCTATCCATATTCGCCGAACAACCGGGCGCGACGGTTCCCCGTCACAAGATCGTTGGAGACGACAGCGGCCTTGGCGAGCGGACTGTCGATGTCCAGATCAACCGCCTGCGCCGCAAGATCGAAAAGGATCCCGGCAACCCGGTTTATCTTCAAACCGTGCGAGGCATCGGATACAGGTTGGCCTGCGATTGACCTCTGAGTTGGAAAACAGGGATGCAGGGCAGAAGATGGGCGTAGTTGAAAGCCTGATCGAAAAAATCCGGTCCTCCTTCCCGGTTCGGCCGACCATGCTTGCCTACCGCCGGGCCTCGCGACTGATTTACCGCTATATGCCAAAGGGCCTCTACACGAGGGCCCTTCTGATCATCGTGGTTCCGATCCTGTTGCTGCAATCGGTGCTGGTGATCGTTTTCATGGAGCGCCATTACGATCTGGTCTCCCAGCGCATGTCGGACGCGGTTGTCCGGGACATTGCCGCCGTGGTCTACATTCTGGAAAACTTTCCGCAGGACAAGGATCACCAGAAGGTTGAAACCCTCGCGGCCAGCACACTGGGTCTGTCGCTCAGCCTCATGCCGCTGGAGCCCCTCCCCCCACCTGCGCCCAAACCCTATTTCGATGTCATCGACCAAGGCTTGAGCCGGGCAATTGGCCAGCAGATCGGCAAGCCGTTCTGGGTGGATACGGTTGGACAATCGCGCTTTGTCGAAATCCGCATTCAGCTGGAAAACGAAATCCTGCGCGTCTTTGCCCGCCGGAGCCAGACCTTCGCCTCCAACTCTCATATCTTTCTGGTCTGGATGTTCTCGACCTCCATGGTGCTGATCTTCATCGCCATGTTGTTTCTCCGAAACCAGATCAGACCAATCGTCCGACTGGCGGATGCGGCCGAAAATTTCGGCCTCGGGCGACCCGTGCAGAGCTTTCGTCCAAGCGGTGCCAGGGAAGTCCGACAGGCAGCTCAGGCCTTCATCGAGATGCGGCGACGTATCGAGCGGCAGATGGAGCAGCGAACGACGATGCTCGCCGGTGTGAGCCATGACCTTCGAACGATCCTGACCCGCTTTCGGCTGCAGCTGGCCCTCTTTGGAGACAATCAGGAGAGCGAGGCCATGCGCAAGGATGTGGACGAGATGACCCACATGCTGGAGGATTATCTCGCCTTTGCTCGTGGCGATGTGGACGAAATCGTCGAGACAACCGATATCGGCCTGTTGCTGGAAGAGATTGAGGAAGAGGCGGAAATTTCCGGCTACAACGTCACCGCCCGGTTTGAAGGTGACGCGCAAATCAATTTGCGCCGCATTGCCTTCAAACGCTGCCTGTCCAATCTGGTCACCAACGCCGCCAAGTTTGCCACCACCATCAAGGTTCAGGGCATGGTCGAGAATGGCTGGCTGACGGTGACTGTCGATGACAATGGACCGGGAATTCCGGCGAACGAACGCGAGACCGCATTAAGGGCATTCCAGCGTCTGGATCAATCCAGAAACCTCAATGTATCCGGCAGCGGACTCGGCCTGTCGATTGCCCGAGACATCGCCCGCTCCCATGGCGGCGAAATCTATCTGGAAGACAGCCCGTTGGGCGGCTTGCGTGCCCGTGTTCGCGTTCCCGTCTGAAGCACGCAGCTGATCAGTAGAGGCGCCCGCCAATGGGGACTTCCTTGTCGGGCGTCAGCAGGACCACTTCCCCATCCGCGTCCGGAACACCGAGGGTCAGAACTTCGGACATAACCGGTCCGATCTGGCGGGGCGGAAAATTGACCACGGCCATGACATGCATGCCAACCAGCTCATCAAGCCGGTAATTCTTCGTGATTTGCGCGGACGTCTTCTTGACGCCGATCTCCGGTCCAAAATCGATCTTCATCTTGAAGGCCGGTTTTCGTGCTTCAGGAAACTCCTCGGCCTCGATCACCCGGCCAACCCGGACATCCACTTTCAGAAAATCATCAAATGCAATTTGTTCGCTCACAAGCCTGTTCCTGCTCGACCATCTTCTCACCACCCAGTCTTGCCGAACGACGAGCTGTCTGCAACAGCAGACATTCCGGGATGATTGAAACAGGCTGTTTGAGGGTCAATGGACCGTCTTGCCGTCTTCGTCAGTCTTGGCTTCTTCGGGAACGACATTGCCCCAGTCATCGGTTTCCCAGTCCCGCTCACGGCGAGACCGTCGACGCAACATGTCACCGGCAGTAGCAACAAGGCCCGTCAGTTTCCCGGCACGGTCAAGCATGCGAACAAAGCCTTCTCCGCGATCAAGCTCCTTGTCGAGAGCAGCCATGGTGCGCGGCATGCCTTCGTCCTCTTCCCGAAGCCAGACATCGATAACGCGGGCAAAGGCAACGGCAACGCCCTGCGCGATGATCTGACCTCTAAGACCGGATGCGTCTATCCCGGCAGCTTCCAGCATCCAGCGCTGGGAGCGAACCGCTATGGGGTTAACCTCCAGCGCAAGCATCGGATCAGAGCGCATGGTCTTCATCAGCGCACCCACAGCCCCCTTGTGAGGAGCAAGGGTGTCGATCCGGGTCATCAGAACGTCAAACAAACGATCGCGTGGCGGCTGATCGTCCATGTCCCCGGCCTGTTCATCAAGAACAGCACGGTCGATCCGGCTGGCGAAGGCTTCAACGAGGGACCGTTTGGACGGAAAACAGTCCCGCAGAACCGACATCTTCACGCCAGCCCGCGCTGCGAGGAGCGCCGGCTTCACCTCCGCATAGGAAGTCTCCGCCAGAAGATCGAGAAAACTATCGAGTATCTTCTGCTGGGTTTTGACGGTCGCCATGATCACCTCCTGCGTTTGAAGACAAGATAGGGCGATACACGACAAAAGAGAAGAAACTGCGGCAATAGGCGTCAGGCGGAGTTCGTGGTCTTCCGCCTGAGCAGCTTGTTCCGGTTTATCCGGCCAATTCGCCTGCCCGCCGCACGGCTGCCCTTACAGCGTCGCGAAGCAGGGGTTCCATTCCGTCATCGGCCATCAGCACCGCAAGCGCCGCCGCCGTCGTGCCGTTTGGCGAGGTAACATTCTTGCGCAAGGTGGACGGATGCGTGCCGGACTGATGCATCAGTTCCCCGGCCCCGGTAACCGTTGCAAAGGCCAGTTGCTCGGCAAGGTCGGTCGGCAACCCCACATCCTCGCCCGCCTTGGCCAGGCATTCAGCCAGCCAGAAGATATAGGCAGGACCGGAGCCGCTAACGCCGGTAACAAAATCGATCTGCTCTTCTGCCGTCAGCCAGACGACCTGACCAACCGAACTTAGCAGCGTCGTGACAAGATCCCGCTGCTCCGATGAGGCCGCCCCTGTGGCATAAGCCGCTGTGATCCCGCGTTTCACCATGGCAGGCGTGTTCGGCATGGCCCGAACAATCGGAACCTTGCCAAAGGCTGCCTCAAATGTTGCCACCGGCGTACCGGCAGCAACAGACAGGACAAGCGTATCAGCAGCAACCACCGAAGCCAGCCCCGGCAGTACCACGTCCATGAGCTGCGGTTTGACGGCAATCATGACGAGCGCCGGACGAATATCCGTCGGCGGTTGGTCGACAAGGCGGATACCGTGCGTCGCCAGAAGGTCCCGCACTTCCTCGGGTGGTCCCGGGTCACTAACGACAATGGCCGAGGGGTCCAACCCCTCAGCCATCCAGCCGGACAGCATAGCGCCGCCCATTTTGCCCGCCCCCACCAGAAGAAAGGGGCGCTCTTTTGAAAAGGTCATGCCTCTCCTGCAGTTTCAAACAATGATATCTCGATCGCCTCGTCGGCCGTCTTTCCAGCCCAGACAACGAACTGGAAAGCCTGATAGTACCTTTCGCAGTTTTCCAGGGCATTTGCCAGCATGCCTTCGATCTGCGCGGAACTCGGCTCGGCACCGCCTGCCAGCAGCAAAGACTGGCGGAACATCACCACACCTTCAGAGTTCCAAAGGTCGAAATGCCCCATCCAGAGCTGCTCGTTGACCAGCGCCAGCAAGCGGACGATTTCGGTCTTGCGGGGATCCAGAACCTTCAGATCAAAGGCCACGGCAAGATGCAGGGCTTCCACATCTTCCATCCAGGAGAAGGACACATGATAATCACACCAGTTTCCCTCGATGGAAATCGTGATCTCGTCGTCGCCCGACCGTTCAAAGGCCCAGTCGTTCAACGCAGCAACAGTCTCGATTGCATCGACGGGATTGTCTGGTCGCTCGAATTCAAGTTCGATAAGGCTCATGAGCCGTCTCCCTTTCGAGCCGGAAAGCCTTGGCCGGGCATGAGCCGGTTGCGGCCCTCGGGCAGGTCCCAAGGTGGTGGAGCAACCTTCCGAATAACGCGATTCCTTCGGTGCTCCGACGAATCCCCGTTAAAGAGAATTATAGGAGCATGACAGAAAAAAGCGATAGCGACCAGTGCATTAGTTCTGAAGGAAAGTTGTGGACGAGCACAACATCCGCACATCATTAATCATAGGTTTCCGCAGAAACGGGGCCTTTTCCCGCTTCGTCACCCGCGCAATCTTTTCTCTTGATTACGCAGACTTTTTCTCAAGCGCTTCCAGCCGCGCCTCCAGTTCTTCCACACGATCAAGCGCGCGAACGGCCATTTCCTTCACAGCTTCATGCTCTTCGCGCGATACGACGTCCATGTCGGACAGGAAACGCTCGGCCTGAGCTCTGAATGCGGTTTCCACTTCGCGGCGTGCGCCCTGTGCCACACCTGCGGCATCCGTCATGAGTTTCGCAAAATCATCGAGAATCCGATTTGGGCCCTGGGTCATGGGACGCTCCTTAAACGTGCCGAACATTGTGCAAGACACGTATGTGCCTTTGACCCGAAGTTCAAGGCAAACCCGGCTTTCCCAACCGTATTCTTGCGCCAGCCCTTGACGCGGGCAACCTGGTTGGGCAAGCGTCTGGCCACAGTTGACCAGTTGCCAGAGCCTAACGGACCCGGGGATTTGCCTTGACACCACTGCTTGTTCTGCCGTTTCCGGCGATAGACCCGGTCCTGATCGAGGTTGGTCCATTGGCCATTCGCTGGTACGCACTGGCCTATATTGCCGGTATTCTGCTCGCATGGCGCTACATGCGCATTCTTGTGCTGAATGACAGGCTGTGGGGGACAACGCACCGCCCGACCCCGCTGGACCTCGATGATTTCGTGCTCTGGGGAACGCTCGGCATCATTGTAGGCGGGCGGCTCGGGTACGTTCTGTTCTACAATCCGACCTACTATCTGGCCAATCCGGGCGAAATCCTCGCTGTCTGGACAGGGGGCATGTCTTTTCACGGCGGTTTTCTGGGCACGGTTCTGGCCATGCTGCTCTTCGCCTACACACGCGGTGTCTCCATCTGGACCCTCTTCGATCTCGCAGGCTGCGCGGCTCCCATCGGTCTTTTCTTTGGCAGGATCGCCAATTTCATCAATGCCGAATTGTGGGGACGCCCTTCCGATATGCCGTGGGCCTTCATCTTTCCGGGCGGTGGTCCAGACCCAAGACACCCAACCCAGCTTTATGAAGCCGCTCTTGAAGGGCTCGCGCTCTTCCTGATCCTGCGTGTTTTGTCGCACCGGTTCGAGCTTTTGAAAAAGCCGGGCTTTATCGCCGGTGCCTTTGCCTTTGGCTATGGCCTTGCCCGCAGCTTCGTCGAGTTCTACCGGGAGCCGGATGCGCATATCGGCTATCTCAGCGGCTTCCTGACCATGGGCATGGTGCTCTCGTTGCCCATGATGCTGGCCGGTATTGCCCTGATGGTGTGGTCGTCCCGCAAGGCGGCAGCTTCAGCATGACTTCCCCGCTGCTTGATCAGCTGAAAGCAAGGATTTCTGCGACAGGCCCGATCACCGTGGCTGAATACATGGCGTCCTGCCTCGGTGACCCCAAGGCCGGATACTACATGCAGCAGGAACCCTTCGGGACCGCTGGAGATTTCATAACCGCACCGGAAATCAGCCAGATCTTCGGCGAACTGATCGGTGCATTTTGCCTGCAATCTGCCGAAACTCTCGGAATATTTGAGCCCTTTCAGCTGGTGGAACTTGGTCCTGGTCGCGGGACACTCATGGCAGATATGCTCCGTGTAGCCTCTCTGCGTCCGGACTTTTTGCAGAACGCCAATCTCAACCTGGCCGAAACCAGTGAGAGACTGCGGGAAAAGCAGCGGGAAACCCTGCGCCAAAGCCCTTTGCGGCCTATCCATCGGGATACGTTTGCTGATGTTCCGGACGGTCCATTGATCGTTGTCGCAAACGAGTTTTTCGATGCCCTGCCCATCCATCAGTATGTCAAGGCAGGCGAAAACTGGCACGAAAGAATGGTTGGTATGGACGACAAGGGAGCCCTGACATTCGGCCTTGGCAACGGCCAGCTTCCAGCCGGCGCGATCCCCTTCTCGGCGCAAGGAGCGCCCGAGGGCGCAATTCTCGAAACCCAGCCCGCAGCAAATGCCATTTGCGAGGAAATTGCCGAGCGCATTTCCCGGTTCGGCGGTCTGGCGCTGTTCATCGACTATGGCTATCTGAAAACCGCCCCCGGTGACACGCTGCAGGCCCTCTACAAACATGCGTATGACGATGTTCTGGCACACCCCGGCAAGGCTGATCTGACAGCGCATGTGAATTTCGAGGCTTTGGCCCGAGCGGCTAAGAATGCTGGCGCCCATCCGCACCCACCCCTCACCCAAGGCGACTTTCTGTTGAAAATGGGGCTCCTGGAGCGTGCCGGATCGCTTGGGTCAGGCAAGGATACTGAAGCGCAGGACGCCATTCGCAATGCGGTTGAACGGCTTGCAGCGCCCGATCAGATGGGCGACCTTTTCAAGGTCCTCGCAATTACCCGGGCAGCAGTTCCGCTGCATCCATTTGACAAATCCTGACGACCAACCTGATCATCCAGATGCATTCAAACCGAGAGGCCAACATGATCAAGGCGGATGCGCTCGAGAAACCCGGAATAGTGCATGGCTTCTTTACCCGGCAAGGCGGAGTGTCGGACGGCATCTATGCCTCGCGAAATGTCGGCCTCGGATCGAACGACGACCGGGACAAAGTGTTGGAAAACCGCAAGAGGATCGCAAACGCATTGGGCACGGAAGCCGATCGTCTCGCAACGCCGTACCAGATCCATTCCGCCGATGTGATCACCCTGGCCGAACCGTTTTCCGAGAACGACGATCGCAAGGCAGACGCACTGGTGACGAACCAAAAGGGACTGGCCATCGGCATCCTGACTGCCGATTGCGGACCGGTGCTCTTTGCTGATGCCGAAGCAGGCGTCGTTGGCGCCGCCCATGCCGGCTGGAAGGGTGCAATTGGCGGCATTCTGCAGAATACAATAAGCGCCATGGAAGCCCTTGGCGCCCGCCGGGGCCGCATTTCGGCCATCCTAGGGCCCACCATTTCGCAAGCAGCCTATGAGGTTGGGCCGGAATTCCATGAGCGGTTTCTGGACGCTAATTCCGGTTATACCCGGTTTTTCAACGTATCCGAAAAACCGGACCATTACATGTTCAATCTCCCAGCATTCATCCGCCTGCAGCTTGAAACCGCCGGAGTTTCAATCGCCGGAGACATTGGGCTTTGCACCTATTGCGACGAAGAACGGTTTTTCTCCTACCGGCGGACTACCCATCGCAATGAGCCTGACTATGGCCGCCAGATATCTGCAATCATGATCAAGGAGGCCTGACCGTGGCGCTGCATTTTACCGAGCGTGAATTTACGGCACGGTCTGACAAGCTCCTGAAACGAATGCAGGAAGAAAAGCTGGATGCGCTCTTGCTGTTCGCGCAGGAGAGCATGTACTGGCTAACCGGTTATGATACATTCGGTTTTTGTTTCTTCCAGTGCCTGATCTTCCGCGCAGACGGGTCCAAAACCCTTCTGGCCCGCGCTGCCGATCTCCGGCAGGCAAGTCACACATCCAACATTCCGGACATTCGCGTATGGATTGACCGGGGTGAAGCCAGCCCCATCGGACAGTTGAAAGACCTGCTTTTCGAGCTTGATCTCCTGGGAACCCGGATCGGGGTAGAATACGAAACCCACGGAATGACAGGCAAGATTGCGCTGGAGCTTCAACAGGAGATGAACAGCTTCGCAGACCTGAGCGATGCATCTGCCATTATCCCGACCTTGCGCGCGATCAAGAGCCCTGAAGAGCTCGTCTATGTTCGAAAGGCAACTGAACTTGCCGATCACGCTCATGATGCCGGCCTTGCGGAAATCCGACCGGGCGCGCGGGAAGATGCCATATTGGCGGCAATGCAGTCCGCAGTTCTTGACGGCGGCGGCGATTATCCGGCAAACGAATATGTTGTCGGCTCGGGCCGCGATGCGCTCTTATGTCGATATAAGAGCGGCAGCCGCGTGCTGGAAGAAAACGACCAGATCACGCTCGAATGGGCCGGGGTGTATCGCCACTACCATTCAGCGGCCATGCGCACCGTGATCGTTGGCCAGCCGACGGCCCGCCACACAGAGATGTATGCTGCCTGTCGCTCTGCTCTTGCCGAGGTCGAAAAGATGCTCATTCCCGGCAAGACCATGGGGGATCTCTTTGAAGCCCATGCCCAGACGCTGGACGCGCTCGACATGATGCCTCATCGCCTGAACTCCTGCGGATATTCGCTTGGGGCCCGCTTTGCGCCCAGCTGGATGGACCGGCCAATGGCCTACAAGGGCAATCCAGCTGTTCTGGCTCCCAACATGGTGTTGTTCATGCACATGATCCTGATGGATTCGGTCAGCGAAACCGCCATGACGCTCGGCCAGACCTATCTGGTTACGGAAACCGGGCCGGAAGCCTTGTCGCGCCTTCCTCTCGACCTCGAAATCAAGTCGGGCTAGACGCAACCCGTATTTATTTGGCATACCCTTTTCGCAAATCACACGCCCTGCTACAGCCAACCAGCGAGATCCCAATGCAGTTCACCATCGCAAGACCCCTGTCCGGAAAGCTGCAGCTCTGCGCAGCGATGGTGGTGGCGCTTGGTCTGGCCGCTTGCCAGTCCGATCCGCGCCCGCCTGTTGGCATCACCCAGACACCGACGGTCGCAGCGACGCCAGCTCCGTCTGTGCCCGCAAGCGAGGCAACCTTCGCGTTTGAACCGATCACCGGCATGCCCGCCAACAGGGCCGACGAGCTGTCCTCGGAACTTGGGGCAGCTGCGGGTCGGGAGGGCCTGGTTCTGGTTCGCCGCCAGAACGCAAAGGCAACCTATCGGATCAACGGCTACCTCTCCTCCACCGGAGATTCGTCTTCAACCACCGTTTTCTATGTCTTCGACATCGTTGATGCCAATGGTCGGCGGGTAAACCGTCTGCAAGGCTCTGAAACGATCGGCGGAACCTCCGGGGACCCTTGGGCAGTGGTCGACGCTGGCACCCTGCAGCGCATTGCGCAGCGGGCGATCGTCGAAATTCATTCATGGGTGAACCGCTCCTGATGCAACCGGGCTGACATCCGCCGCGCTTGAAGGATTTTAAGATTCTTTTCAGTTCGGCGACTGTCGTGGTTGTCCTTTTGCAAAGCGGTTGGTACAACGCCGCCGCTACCGGTCAAACGGAATCCCTTTCGTTAGCCAGCACCACTTACATTCGACCCAAGCCGGGTACTTTGAGACCGCGATCTTGTCGCTCCTCACCCGGTGTCGCGCCAGAAGGACTTGCGGCTTATGAAAATCGTCGCGGGCAATTCAAATAGAGCCCTCGCTGAGGAAATCTCCAAGTACCTGGATGTTCCGCTGGCCAAGTGTCAGGTTCGCCGTTTTGCGGACCAGGAAATCTTCGTGGAGATCCAGGAAAACGTTCGCGGTGAAGACGTCTTCGTCGTCCAGCCAACAAGCTATCCGGCCAATGACCATCTGATGGAGCTGTTGATCATCATCGACGCCCTTCGCCGGTCATCCGCCCGCCGCATCACGGCAGTCATTCCCTATTTCGGTTATGCCCGTCAGGATCGCCGCGCGTCCGGCCGTACGCCGATCTCCGCAAAGCTGGTTGCCAACCTGATCACCGAAGCCGGTGCAGACCGCATTCTGACGCTGGACCTGCACGCAGGCCAGATTCAGGGCTTCTTCGACATCCCGACCGACAACCTTTTTGCCGCACCGGTCATGACCCGCGACATCAAGGAACGCTACGCGACCGACAATGTCATGGTTGTGTCTCCGGATGTTGGCGGCGTGGTTCGTGCCCGCGCGCTGGCAAAGCGCATCGAGGCTCCGCTCTCCATCGTCGACAAGCGTCGTGACAAGCCTGGAGAATCAGAAGTCATGAACATCATCGGTGATGTGAAGGGCTTCGATTGTATCCTCGTTGACGACATCGTCGACAGTGGTGGAACGCTCTGCAATGCGGCGGAAGCTCTTCTGTCCAAAGGCGCAAAGTCGGTGACGGCTTATATCACCCACGGCGTTCTGTCCGGCGGTGCGGTTGCTCGCGTGACCTCGTCCAAGCTGAAGGAACTGGTCATCACCAATTCCATCGAGCCGACGGCAGCCATCATCGCCGCACCGAACATTCGCGCGATCTCGATTGCGCCGCTGATCGGCGAGGCCATCAACCGGACAGCCCTGGAAAAATCTGTTTCCAGCCTGTTCCACTGATTGCCAACACATGCGAAAACGAGGCGGCCGAATTGGCCGCCTTTTTCATTTGGAGATTATTTTGGAACTTTGCGCTCGCATCATCGGCCTTTTTGGCGGAACACCCGAGACCCGCTGGGAAGGCAAGGCACCATCCGCTATTCGCAAGCAAGCGCTTGCCGGCAAGATCAACGTCTCACGGACTGGCCTTGTTGGCGACAGCCAGGCAGACCTCAGCGTCCACGGAGGGCCGGAAAAAGCGCTTCACTTCTACAGCGCGGATCATCATGCCCACTGGGCCGAAACCTTTCCAGATGCCGCGTTTGAATTCGTTCCCGGTTGCTTTGGCGAAAACATCAGCGCATTTGGCCTGAACGAAGAGAACACGCATGTCGGCGATGTCTTTTCACTCGGTACAGCGCGCGTTCAGGTGTCTCTCGGTCGCCAGCCGTGCTGGAAACTCAATCTCCACACTGGCATTCCCGCCATGGCTCCCTCCTTTCAACGGACACAGAAGACCGGCTGGTATTTCAGGGTTCTGGAAGAAGGTGTCATTGAGACGGGCGATGATATGGCACTGGTTGAACGTCCCTGTGACCAGTGGCCCTTGAAAAAGGTAATTGCCGCAAGGTTTGATCCTCGCCTTGATCCCCAGATTGCGCGTGACCTTGCAGAGCTGCCGCAGCTCGCAGAAAACTGGCGGCAATCCTTTGCCAAGAAGATGGACACAAGCTTTGAAGAAGATACGTCCAAGCGTCTTCTGGGCTGACCTGGTGACGCAAAGGCCGGAAATCTCCCGAGCAACTTGCGTCGCCAAGGGTTTTCCGCTATACGCGCGCTGCGCCTGCACCCCTGGAGGAGGCGCACAATGGGTCGATACCGAAAGCCGGTGGCTTGAACTGCCGACAATCGCCGACCCAATCATGACACTAAAGGAGTTTTGCCATGGCTGCCAGCTATGAGCTGAAGGCGTCGGCACGGGACCGTGTGGGCAAGGGGGCTGCACGGGCACTGCGTCGCGAAGGCCTTCTTCCTGCCGTTATCTATGGTGACAAACAACCTGCCCTGCCGATCGCTGTGCCGATCAAGGAAACCACACTTACCCTGCACAAGGGCGGTTTCATGACCCACATCGGTGTTATCGAAGTGGACGGCAAGAAGCATCAGGTTATTGCCAAGGACTACCAGCTTCACCCGGTTCGTGACGACATCCTGCATGTCGACTTCCTGCGTATCGGCAAGGACACAACCCTGACCGTTGAAGTACCGGTGCACTTCCTGAACGAAGAAATCTGCCCGGGTATCAAGAAGGGCGGCGTCCTGAACATCGTGCGTCACACCGTTGAACTGATCGTTCCGGCGAACGCTATTCCGGAAGCTCTGGAAATCGACCTTGCGAAGTCCCAGCCGGGCGACGCACTGAAGATCTCCAACGTTACCCTTCCGGCAAACGTCCATCCGACCATCACCGACCGCGACTTCACGATCGCCACGATCGCGGCTCCCGCTGGTGTTCAGGAAAAGGACGACACCGAGGAAGAAGGCGAAGAAGAAGACTAAGACTTCTCTGCCATGGCGTTTGCGGGGCCCTTACCCGCAAACGCATTCCACCTGTTGCGTTCGATTTCCTTGCAGCTTACGGAGAGCGCCATGCGCCTGATTGTCGGGCTCGGAAATCCCGGATCCAAATACGAACACAACAGACATAACATCGGCTTCATGGCCGTTGACGAAATTCACCGCCTCCATTCATCGTTCACACCTTGGAAAGCCCGCTTTCAAGGGCAAGTATCCGAGGGCCGTCTTGGCAGTGAAAAAGTCCTTTTGCTGAAACCAAGCACATACATGAACGAATCCGGCCGCTCGGTCGGAGAAGCCATGCGGTTCTTCAAGACAGACCCTTCCGACATCGTAGTCATTTACGATGAACTGGACTTGCCCCCTGCCAAATTCCGGATGAAAACAGGCGGAGGCCACGGCGGGCACAACGGTTTGCGCTCCATCTCCGCTCACATCGGAACCGACTATCGTCGCCTACGGCTCGGCATCGGTCATCCTGGCGACAAGAAACTGGTTTCCAACTATGTGCTCGGCGACTTCGCGAAAGCAGACAGTGACTGGGTTGATCCATTGCTGCGCATGATCGCAGAAAATGCCGCCATGTTGGCCGAAGGACAGGACAGCCAGTTCTCCAACAAACTGACGCTTGCCCTGCAACCGGAAAAGGCCCGGCGAGGATCCGACGCGGCAGCACCGGACAAGCCAAAGGCCAATGCGCCCGGGCAATCAGGCAGCCCAAAACAGCAAAGCCACATCCGGCAGGCACGCCAAGGCAAGGCGCCATCCATGCCAACATCAGGCCCGATGGCGGATATGCTGAAAAAGCTGTTTGGTAACAACGACTGAAAATCAATCTGATCAACGCTCACGAGCTGTATCAGATTAGAAAAACACGCAGAAATCCGTGTTTTCCCGAGCCCAAACCGGGTCATCTGCCGTAACAAATCGGGGCCGTGCTCCTGCAAGGTCATGGTGGGTCTCGAAGAAGATACCCGTATACCCCGCGTCATAGAGCGGCTTGACCACATCCTTGCGTGTCATTCCCGTGCGCTTGAGATGCTTTGATTTGTGAAGCTCCAGAAGCACTATCGGCTTGTGCATCGCGAAGGTTCTCAAGCCCCCACGCACAACCTTGCCTTCGTAGCCTTCAACATCAATCTTGATGACATCGGGAATGATGCGTCGAGCTTCAGTGAAATGGTCAATCGTATCGACACGAGCTTCCGTGCGATGAATTGCACTTCGGACACCAAGCTTGCCGCGCAAACGAAACTTGAGCCGCGTAAAGAAGCTCTCCTTGAATTCGTGCGCTTCCGGTTCATGCTCGAACAGCTTCATCATGGAAAACCAGATTGG
Organism: Roseibium sediminis; assembly: GCF_008711325.1. Classification (GTDB taxonomy): domain Bacteria; phylum Pseudomonadota; class Alphaproteobacteria; order Rhizobiales; family Stappiaceae; genus Roseibium; species Roseibium sediminis. The sequence goes on along the minus strand of NZ_VXDB01000006.1, from coordinate 91,820 downwards.
CTTTTCTCCGCTAAACCGATCAGAAACCGCAGCGGCATGAACATGAATGTCTGAATCCGCGCGCCGGGCTGACATTTGGCGGATACGGTCACAGGCCTCAGGACGCATCTCGAAAGCGTGGCTGGTGATCTTCCTGTCAGCACGGCTGGAGGCGACCCAGGAAAAATATCCGCTTTCAGCGCCGATATCGAAGAAGGTCGAAACGGCACACCGGTCGATAAAATAATCCAGTATTGCCGTTACGACAGGTTCATATTGAACCGACGACGGCGGATGCCCACCGAACAGGCGCTTCTTGCCGGGTGCAGACCAGGGAAAAGCTGATCGCTCCTTGAGATACAAGTAGTAGTCACAGCCATTGGACCTGATCGAATATTGATAAGCATCCAGATAGTCTGTGATTTCCGACAATATGTCCTGTTCAGTCTTGCAGTTGATCTGAAGCATGGTCCACCTGCGGCCAGAAAAGCGATGTGTTCAACGCGAATCAACTCTCATTGCCTTAAGGGAATCATAGTTCAGTCATCTCTGCACCAAAAACGACGTCCCGGGCTTTCCCCCAGATAAGCACCTCGTGCGCTCGGCCGGACCGACAGAAGCCATGAATTGAACGATACTTGCCCCACAAAAGCGGTCGCATCGGCCTCAATCGGATCGATAGAATTCACGAGCAGCATTAAAAGCTTCATTGCATTGCCCGCTTGCTCTAGAAAATCCGAGGGAAGCCATCTGCCTCCCTTGACTGAAACAAGCTGGATCGCGCTCTGAAAATGACCAAGCCGCCCCGACTGCATTTCCGATTTCTTGCTTCCTTTGTGGGTATGGCGGCTATTTTTTGCGCCATGAGCCCCAGCCTGGCGCTTGAGCCGGTTTCAGGAGACTTTGTGGCCAGCAAGGCCTGCGAAGCCGTTCGCTCCATCAAGAACCGCAGCAACCCCGGGAACGTGACCCTGAAGCCGGGCGAGAGCTACAAGGCACTCGGACTGAACCGCGCCGGGGGAGACAGTTTGCAGATTGTCGTTCCTGGAGCTCCGCAAACGACCCAGCGCTGGGTTGCCCTTTCTTGCGGAAGTCTTGAGGGGGCAGGGTTGGCGGCACAACCTCAGACCACCGCCAAAACTGCCACTCCAAAAACAGTACGCCCCAGCCCGGCCTCGAAAAACAATCTGCTTGCCCTCAACTGGCAGGCATCCTTCTGCGAAACCCTGTCGCGAACCACCGAGTGCCGCCAGCTGAACGATGGGCGCTTGCCTCAGGCAGCTCGCGAGCTGACACTCCACGGGCTTTGGCCGCAACCCCGCTCGAAAGAATATTGTGACGTTCCTGGCAGCGTCCAAAGCCTCGACACACCGCGCACATGGCACCGACTGCCGGAGCCGGAAGTTGATCGCCAGACACGGACGGCGCTTGAAACAGCCATGCCGGGTGCGGCCAGTCACCTTGATCGCCATGAATGGATCAAACACGGGACCTGCTATCAGGCAGAAGGCGGGGCAGATGAGTATTATGACGATGCCCTTCATTTGCTGAACCAGGTCAATCGCTCGAAGGTCGGTGATTTCTTCCGTGACAACATTGGCAAGAAAGTCAGCGCTTCGGACATTCGGGCCGCATTTGACGTCTCCTTTGGCAAGGGAAGCGGCGATCGGGTGCGCATCCGCTGCGAACGTGATGGGCGCCGAACCTTGATCAGCGAGCTCTGGATCTCGATCTACGGCGACATCTCGCCGGACAGTGACCTGTCCGAGTTGCTCCTTGCGGCCCGTCCGGTTCGTGCGGACTGCGAATACGGCATTCTGGACCGCGCCGGCTTGCAATAGCGCCGCCACAAACAGGCAATTTCGGCGTTTGGGAAGGTCTGCTCTCTTGACCTTCCCCTGCCCTTCCTGCACATAGCGGCAACACTTCAGGATTACACAAAACCGAAAGCGACCACCCATGGGATTCCAGTGCGGTATCGTTGGCCTGCCCAACGTTGGCAAGTCCACGCTCTTCAACGCGCTCACCAAGACCGCAGCAGCACAGGCAGCGAACTATCCGTTCTGCACCATTGAGCCGAATACAGGTGAAGTTGGTGTTCCGGACACGCGCCTGAATGCGATTGCCAAGATTGCCGGCTCCAAGGAAATCATCCCGACGCGCATCACCTTCGTGGATATCGCCGGTCTGGTGCGCGGCGCGTCCAAGGGTGAAGGCCTGGGCAACCAGTTTCTCGCAAACATCCGTGAAGTCGACGCCATCGTTCACGTTCTTCGCTGCTTTGAAGACGGCGACATTACTCACGTGGAGGGCAAGGTCGACCCGATCGCCGACGCTGACACGGTAGAAACCGAACTGATGGTTGCGGACATGGAAAGCCTTGAGCGCCGCCTGCCGGCGCTGAAGAAAAAGGCAACCACCGGCGACAAGGACTCAAAGGCCGTTGTTCCGATCATGGAGGCAGCCCTTGCCCTTCTGCAGGACGGCAAGCCCGCGCGGACGCTGGACCTGAGCGATCCGGAGGAAAAGAAGATCCTCGACGGTCTGAACCTTCTGACCTCAAAGCCCGTCCTTTATGTCTGCAACGTGGAAGAAGAATCTGCGGGCACAGGCAACGCCCTGTCTGAAAAGGTTGCCGAAAAGGCCGCCGCAGAGGGTGCCGGGGCCGTTGTAATTTCGGCAGCAATCGAAGCGGAAATCTCCCAGCTCGACAAAGAAGAGCAAAAAGAGTTTCTCGACACGATCGGACTGGAAGAGCCGGGCCTCGACCGCCTCATTCGCGCAGGCTACGAGCTGCTCGGGCTGATCACCTATTTCACGGCAGGACCGAAGGAAACCCGTGCCTGGACGATCACACAGGGCACCAAGGCTCCAGGCGCCGCAGGCGTCATTCATACGGATTTCGAACGCGGCTTCATTCGCGCCCAGACGATTGCCTACAACGACTATGTGACCCTTGGCGGGGAAACCCCGGCCAAGGAAGCCGGCAAGGCGCGGGACGAAGGCAAGGAGTACATCGTCAAGGACGGTGATGTGATGCTCTTCAAATTCAACACCTGATCGAACGTGGGACCGGCCAGTGGGCCGGTCCTTTTTTTTTGCCCGGAGTTTTTCAAATGGCCTTTGTTATTCCCGCTCCAAAGACCCCTGCCCTTCCGATCAAGGGCACGGACGATCTCTTTCCCGTTCGGCGCGTCTACTGCATAGGCCGCAATTATGCCGCCCATGCCATCGAGATGGGGCACGACCCGGACAAGGAGCCGCCCTTCTTCTTCCAGAAGAACCCGGACAACCTCAATTCGTCCGGCGAATTTCCCTATCCTGCCCAAACGTCGGATGTGCACCACGAAATAGAGCTGGCAGTTGCCTTGAAATCAGGTGGCACGAACATCCCGGTGGCCAGCGCCCTGGATCATGTCCACGGTTATGCCGTGTCCCTCGACATGACCCGCCGCGATCTTCAGGCTGCGGCAAAAAAAGCTGGACGGCCGTGGGAAGTCGCCAAGGCGTTTGAACACTCCGCCCCAATCGGTGAAATCGTCCCGGCCGCCGAAATGGGCCATCCGGCAAGCGGCAAGGTGACCCTCTCGGTCAATGGCGTTCAAAAGCAGGACGGCGACCTCAACCAGCTCATCTGGAAGGTACCCGAAATGATTTCCTACCTTTCGGACTATTTCGAGCTGGCTGCCGGGGATGTCATCCTCACCGGAACCCCGGCGGGCGTGGGCCCTGTCGAAAAGGGCGATGTGATGGTTGGAGAAATCGAGGGCTTTGATCTGCTGCGGGTGAAAGTGGTCTAAAACAAACCGCTGCGTAAGTTCCACCAACACCGCGCCCCGGCAGGGGTATCGCAAAACAAGGTCAAACTTCCTAGGCTGGCGAATGAACTGATTCGCCTGCCGACGGAGTTTCGCCGACGTGACCTTTGAACAAACTGCCCTTTTCGCCTTGTTCGGGATAGTCTTTGCGCTGCTGATCTGGGGGCGCATCCGCTATGATCTGGTTGCTTTTGCGGCGCTGATCATCGGGACAATGGCCGGGCTTGTTCCAACCGACAATGTCTTTTCCGGGTTCGGCCATCCAGCGGTGGTGATCATCGCGCTGGTCCTGATCGTCTCGCGCGGACTGATGAACTCCGGAGCGATCGAGTTGCTTGCGGGCAAATTGATTTCCGCAGATCGCGGTCTTTCCTCGCATATCGGCATTTTCTCCGTCGCAGGGGCCGGATTGTCGGCCATCATCAACAATGTCGCAGCCCTTGCGCTTTTGATGCCGCTCGATCTGGAAGCGGCCCGCAAGGCAGGTCGCGCGGTCGGCCTTTCTTTGATGCCGCTATCTTTCGCGACGATCCTGGGCGGCATGATCACCCTGATCGGCACACCGCCCAATATCGTGATCGCCCAGTACCGGCAGGACGCCCTCGGCGAACCGTTTCACATGTTCGATTTTGCCTGGGTTGGTCTGGCTGTCGCAGCCGTCGGCATCCTGTTCGTCGCCCTTTTAGGATGGCGCCTTTTGCCCAAACGGTTTCAGGAAAAGGTGGATGACAAGGACCCGGTTGCCAGCCTTTATGTCGCAGAACTGAAGATTGCCAAGGGATCTCTGGACGGCGAAGGCATGACGGTTGGCGACCTCTACCCCCTCGCCGACGAAAAGGACATCAACATCGTTGGCCTGATCCGTCATGGACGCCGCCTGCGCGGGTTTGCCGGACGCGAACCAATCCTTGCCGAAGACTATCTGGTCGTCGAAGGAGATCCGAAGGCCATCGAAGGCTTCATGGGAGCAGCCAAGCTCGACTTTGCCGGCTCTGAGAAGCACAAGGCCGGACTGACCGGTGGCGGATTATCCCTTCGCGAAGCCATTGTTCCTGACGGTGCACGCATAGCCGGGCGCACGGCTTTCAGTCTTCGCCTGTTGCATGGATATGGCGTGACGCTTCTCGGCATTTCCCGGCGCGGGCGACACGTCCACAAACGCGTGCGCCATATGGAAATCGAGCCAGGCGACGTATTGCTTCTGCTTGGCTCACCGCAACGTATTGACGTTGCCGCCACATGGCTGGGCGTTCTGCCGCTGGAAGGCAAGAACACTCATGTCATGCAACGAAACAAGGCCCGGCTCGCAATTGCCGGTTTTGCGCTTGCAATCATCGCTGCGGTTGCCGGACTGGTTTACCTGCCGGTCGCACTTGCAGCCTGCACGATCCTGTATGTGGCGGCAGGGCTTGTCAGCGGAACAGAAGTCTATGAAGCCGTGGAATGGAAGGTCATTGTCCTGCTCGGCTCGCTGATACCGCTCGGACAGGCGTTTGAGACCTCCGGCAACGCCCAGCTCCTGGCAGACGGGATTGTCAGCCTGACGCAAACAGCCCCTGCGTGGGTAACGCTCGCGGTTCTGATGGTCGTCACCATGACCCTCTCGGATTTCCTGAACAATGTCGCCACCTGTCTGATAGCAGCCCCAATAGGCGTCCAGATTGCCAATACGCTGAACGTCAATCCGGACGCCTTCCTGATGGGCGTGGCAGTCTCTGCTTCCTGTGCCTTCCTGACGCCGATTGGGCACAAGAACAACACCATCATCATGGGTCCCGGCGGCTATCATTTCGGCGACTATTGGCGCATGGGCCTGCCGCTGGAACTTCTGGTCCTTGCCGTATCCCTGCCAGCCATTCTCGTCTTCTGGCCGTTATGAATTTGATGCTCTCACCTATTTCAGAGGCATGCAGATTTCGGTCAGAAGATCGGCAGGCGCGACGTCTCTTGGATTGTTGAGGTAGATTTCCATTGCCGGTGCATCATCCGGTTCGCGATCAGAACTTGTGATCCACGCGCTGTATAGCCATTGGTAGGCCGAAGCCAGTTCCGAATATGGCCCCTTGTGAGTGAGAACGGCGTAATCCCCTCCGCGTGTTTCATGACGCTCCAAAGGGGCAGCAAAGGGGAACTCATCCCGCACGACCACACCCGCCATGGATTTCAGGTCCTTCTCGGCAACAGAGGTAGGGTCGGAGAAATACAGTCCCTTGACCGCCCCGCATTTTTCAAAAAGGTCATTGAAGGCAAGATATCCAAACAGCTGTTCAAAGGACTTGCTGATCCCGGTGTACGCCCCAGTGTGGTGGATGCCCGCCAAGGTTTCCGACGGGATATGCCTGATTTCGACATCATACATGTTTGCTTCTCCTGAAGGGTTTGCCAGCATGGAAGAAAGTTCGGTGCGACGGATCACCTTGTGTCTGTGCCGCTCGCGAAAGACAGCTGGCGTTTCCTCAAACATCTGCCTGAAACTGCGATTGAACGCCGCCTGACTGCCATAGCCGGCACGCTTGGCCACCCTGTCGAGGGACATGTCCGTGTGCCCCAGATCCGTGGCGGCCCGATAAAGGCGCATGCGTTTCACCGTGCCGATAACAGACTCTCCGAATGTAGACTGCCAGATCCGATGCCAGTGCCATGGCGAAAGCGCCGCAATCTCTGCAAGAGAGTTGAGATCAAGCTTTCTATCCAGATTATCAGCAATGTGATCAATCACGCGTTCGAAGCGCCTGATATAGGCAGGACCCGGTTTGGGCATGTCTGGAATTCCGCTTATTCAGTTTGTCTGAAACTCATCGGGAAGACTACAGATCCGCCATTGATAAATCTTGCGAAGTTCCTTGCCTCATGCGTTACTCGCAAAACGAGCAGAGGTATCGACCAGCAGACTGGGGAACGGTGTATGAACAAATTCGGCATTTGCGTGGCAGCAACAGTGCTTTTGGCCACAGGTACGCTGGCAACAGCTGGAACGGGGTCTGAAGGCTATTTCCAGATTTACAACAACACGACAGACAATATCGTCACCGGTTTCTACACGAATGACGGCAATGGCTGGAGCCAGAATTGGCTTGTGGACATGCTTGAGCCATCCCAATCTGCAAGAGCGGAATTCACGGCAGACACCGGAAATTGCGACCAGCTCTTTCAGGTAGGCTGGCTGGGCGAAGACAACAGTGAGGTGTTGGACGAGCCGATTTCGATCGATATCTGCGAAGCCAGCAATGTCTATCTGGAAGACAACGAGATCTATTTCGACTGAGTTTCGCAACGCCAAAACTTATGCCGGTCGGCAGGTGCTTGCCTCTGGCAAAGCGCCTCGCCTTGGGCTAGATCATTTTCATGAAAGACCGATTGTTTTTTGAAGACTTCGAACCCGGTCAGGTCTTTGACCTCGGCACGAAGACGGTTTCGAAGGAAGAGATCATCGCCTTTGCGGCGGAGTTCGACCCGCAGCCATTTCATCTGGATGAGAAGGCGGGCAAGGCGTCCATGCTCGGTGGGCTCGCCGCATCGGGCTGGCATACCGCATCCATGACCATGGCTCTGCTTGCGCAAAACCTGCTGAACAACAGCACCTGTCAGGGCTCTCCCGGCATCAAGGAGCTTGGTTGGAAGGGCCCTGTTTTCCCCGACGATGTGCTCAGCGCAAGAGCCCATGTCAAAGAGACAAGAGAGCTGCGCTCCAAACCGGATCTTGGCCTCGTCTCGCTCAAGGTCGAAGTCAGGAATCAGGCGGGCAAAACCGTCATGGTTCAGGAAAACCCAATTCTCTTCAAAAAGCGGGTGACCTCGTGAGCAAGTTTCTCGAAGACTATGAAATCGGAGAGCGGCTGGATCTGGGCTCCCACACCTTCTCCAAAGACGAAATCATCCGCTTTGCCGAGAACTACGATCCGCAACCGTTTCACCTCAGTGAGGAAGAAGCTGCGAAAACCCATTTCAAACGCCTGTGCGCGTCCGGATGGCACACGGCATCGGTCTACATGAAGCTGCTGGTAGCGACCCACAAACGCCTGCATATGGAAGCGCTGGCAGACGGCCGTGTTCCGGCTCGCTATGGCCCCTCACCCGGATTTGAGGATCTTAAGTGGCTGCGGCCGGTCTTTTCAGGCGACACGATCAGCTATCATACGATCGTGGCCGACAAGCGAAATTCCTCTACCCGTCCGGCGTGGGGCCTGATCTACGCCGACAATCACGGCACCAATCAGAACGGTGAACCGGTCTTCTATTTCAGGAGCAAGGTTTTCCTGGAGCGACGCCCACAGATTGCGGAACACGCCTGACCCGGCGCGTTCCATCGTCACGAATGAGGCTTAAACAGCGCGGGCAAACAAAATTTCGTCGCGAATTTCGATGCCATAGTCGCCGCGGAGGGGGATGTCCGGGTTCTTTGCCCGCTCCTCGTCAATCACGCCCGGGCGGACCCTTTCCAAGCGGAATCCACGGCGCTGATAGAAGCGGAACGCATCCAGATTGTCGTTGGATGTGCGGACGGTCACGCGCTTTACGCCCTTGATCCGTGCATCATGGATCACCGCTTCCAGAAGCTTGGAGCCGGTGCCACCCCAACGGTTGACACTGTCTAGGGTCAGGATTTCCCACTCGTCGTCGCGAATGATCAAGGTCACGAGGCCGACGAGCTCATCCCCTTCAAAAGCAACAAAGCCGGGTAGTTGTGACGCATCGATCAGATCGCCGTCCAGCAACATCTCGGGGCTCGTCCACCTGTTCACCAGCAGGTCATGGATCACGTCATGATCCTCATCCTGGGTCGATCGAACGATTATAGTCATGCGCGTGTCCTCACCGCTTCAAAATCCGGTCGGAAAGTGGCGTCCTTGCTTGCCATCTTTTTCGCTCAAGCTCCGGAGTATCATAGTTCTTTTCCGGGTAGCCAAGACAAAGATAGGCAATAAAACTCCAGCTTGGGTTAACATCAAGAATACAACCTATCCTAACGGGATCCAAAATGGAGACCCACCCAAGGCCTACCCCTTCGATCCGCGCAGCCAGCCAGAGCGTCTGGATCATGCCAACTGCGGAATAGGCCAGCGTCTCGGGCATGGTTGCACGGCCAAGCCCATGGCCCTGCTCCGGATCCGGATCAACGAACACCGCAAGATGCACCGGAGCCTCGCGAAGTCCTGCCAACTTGAGTTTCCGGTAGGCCTCCGCCTTTTCACTGGTTCCGTAGGCTGCCGATGCCTCGCGATTGGCCTCTTCATGGATCTGGATGACCCCTGCACGCCGCTCCGGATCGTCCACACGTACGATCCGCCAGGGTTGGCTGTTGCCAACCGAAGGAGCCCGGTCCGCAAGCTCCAGCAACCTCTCCAGAACATCATCGGGGACGGGATCCTTGCGAAAATGGCGCACATCCCTACGCCACGAAAGCAGGCTTTCGAAGTCGCTCCGAAATCCGTCGGAAAAATCCGGTTCTGAAAAGTCGTCAGTATCCATGAAGCCTGCGGATCAATGTCCCGGAAATTCCACGAGGGTGCGAACTGGCACATGCAGCGCCTCAAGCTTCTGCCGCCCGCCAAGGTCCGGCAGATCGACAATGAAGCACGCAGCGACAATATCAGCGCCCATGGACTGAAGCAGTTTACAGGCAGCTTCCGCCGTGCCTCCGGTGGCAATCAGGTCATCCACGACGATAACCTTGTCTCCGGGCCTGATTGCATCCTTGTGCATTTCCATCTCGTCGATGCCGTATTCCAGCGAATAGGCAATGCGGACAGTGTCATGGGGCAACTTGCCCTTCTTGCGGATGGGCACGAAGCCTGCGGAGAGCTGGTGCGCAACAGCCCCGCCAAGAATGAAACCGCGCGCCTCTATCCCGGCGACCTGATCAACCTTCGAGCCAGCCCATGGCTGGACCAGTGCATCAACTGCCCGGCGAAACGCACGTGCATTCCCGAGCAAGGTGGTGATGTCGCGAAACAGAATACCCTCTTTCGGGTAATCCTTGATTGTGCGGATGGAAGCAATGAGCTCGTCTTGAACCGTCTGGTCGGACATCATTTTTCTCACTTGGGTCAGACACCAGTGCGGCCTTGAGCAAACTCAAGGCCGACACATCTCTATAGCAAAGTTATCGGGTCTTCGTCAGACCTGAAACACCCGCATTCAGTTTCGGCGCAACACACGACCAGCCACAGCGTCAAGCTTTGAGACGAGCTCCGGATCGCGCGCTTCAGGGGACGTCATGATGGCGTATTCGAGCGAACTGTCTGAACCGATCGGGCAGGTTTCATGGACCCTCGGGATATCCCGGGCAATGCGGGCGACAAGCCTCTGGGCATTGGAAGCATTATCGCGAAGCACCTGAATGATCGACTGGATATCAACTTCACCATGATCGGGATGCCAACTGTCGTAGTCGGTGATCATGGCGACGGTCGAGTAGCAGATCTCCGCCTCGCGGGCCAGCTTGGCTTCCGGCATGTTCGTCATGCCGATCACATCACAGCCCCAGCCCCGGTAAAGGTGGCTCTCTGCCAGGGATGAAAACTGGGGGCCTTCCATGGCGAGATAGGTGCCGCCCCGCCGATAGGCGAGATTTTCTGCGCGAGCCGCCGCTTCCACGGTGTCAACGAGCTTTGGGCTCACCGGGAAGGCCATGGAGACATGGGCAACGCACCCTGCCCCAAAGAAACTTTTTTCGCGGGCAAATGTGCGATCAATGAACTGATCAACCAGCACAAAGGTTCCCGGAGCAAGTTCCTCCTTCAGCGAGCCACAGGCCGAAACGGAAACCAGGTCGGTTACTCCGCAGCGCTTCAGAACATCGATGTTGGCCCGATAGTTGATGTCGGTCGGCGAGTGAACGTGCCCTCGTCCGTGGCGCGGCAAGAAAACGACCTTCAGACCGTCAATGCGGCCAATTCGAACCTGATCCGATGGCATGCCCCACGGGCTTTCCACACTCACCCACTCGGATTGTTCCAAGCCCGGCAGATCGTAAATACCCGATCCGCCAACAACACCCAGCACCGTGTCCGTCATAACCAACCCTCATAACAAAACCGGTCCCGATATGTCCGCCAGAATCAGCTCGTGTCAAACCGCATTGTCGGAAATAAGCAAAAAGGCCGCCGGAGAACCGACGGCCTTTCAGATTTCCAGTGCCTTGCAGCTGCTTAGTGCTTCACATCACGCCAGACGGCTTGCTTTGTGAAGTAGAGCAGGCCCGCAAAGATGATCAGGAAGATCATGACGCGGAAGCCCATCTGCTTGCGTGCTTCGAGGTGCGGCTCGGCAGCCCACATCAGGAACGCGGAAACGTCCTTGGCATACTGCTCGGTCGTCATCGCAGTACCATCGGTGTACTCGACGAGCTCGTCGGACAGCGGCGGTGCCATGGAGATGAACTGGCCTGCAAGGAACGCGTCGTTGTAGTACTGGCCATCCGGCACTTCGATGTGCTCGGGAGCCTCGACATAACCCGTCAGAAGGGAGACGAGATAGTCAGGGCCCAGTTCCGCATATTGCGTGAAGGCATCGAAGACGAACCACGGGAAACCGCGATGCGCTGCGCGAGCCTTGGCAATCAGGGAGAAGTCCGGCGGATAGGCACCGTTGTTGGATGCACGGGCCGCCTTCTCGTTCGGGAACGGAGACGGGAAGCGGTCGGCGAGAACAGCCGGACGCTCGAACATGTCACCGGCATCATCCGGACCGTCGATGACGGTATATTCGGATGCAATCACCTTGGCCTGCTCTTCGGTGAAGCCAGGGCCACCTTCTTCGGCGAGGTTACGGAAGGCAACCAGACGAAGACCGTGACAGCTTGCGCAGACTTCCTTGTAGACCTTGAAGCCACGCTGCAGCTGAGCGCGGTCGAAGGTACCGAACGGGCCGGCGAAGGACCACTGGTAACGATCGACTTCCGGCTTGTGGCCGCCCGCAGCGAGAGCCGGGGCTGCAACCGCGATAGCGGCGGCTGCAGTCAGGGCACGAACCATTTTGATCATGGTGCTCATTTTTCTCAAAACTCCTGATCGGCTCGCGTTACTTCGTCTGCGGTGCAGAAACGGCACCGGCAGGGGATCCCGATCCGCCATCCTTCAGAACAGCTTCGGAAATGGAAGCTGGCAGAGGTGTCGGACGCTCAAGGAAGCCAAGCAGCGGCAGGATAAGAAGGAAATGCGCGAAGTAGTAAGCCGTGCAAATCCGCGACAGGATCACGTAGATACCCTCTGCCGGCATGGCACCGAGGTAGCCAAGCGCAACAGCGTTCACTGCGAAGATCCAGAAGAACTGCTTGAACAGCGGACGATAGGCGCCGGAACGAACCTTGGAGGTGTCGAGCCACGGCAGGATGAACAGCACGGCAATCGCACCGAACATCAGGAGAACGCCGCCCAGCTTGTCCGGAACCGCACGCAGGATCGCGTAGAACGGCAGGAAGTACCATTCCGGAACGATGTGTGCAGGCGTGACGAGCGGGTTTGCCTCGATGTAGTTGTCCGGGTGACCCATGTAGTTCGGCGAATAGAACACGAACCATGCAAACAGGATCATGAACACGACGATCGCGAAGGCGTCCTTCACCGTGTAGTACGGATGGAACGGGATCGTGTCCTGCTTGGACTTCGGATGAACGCCGGTCGGGTTGTTGTTGCCCGTGGTGTGGAACGCCCACACGTGCAGGATGACAACGCCGAAGATCATGAACGGCAGCAGGTAGTGCAGCGAGAAGAAGCGGTTCAGCGTCGGATTGTCGACGGCAAAGCCACCCCACAGCCAAGTCACGATGGTTTCACCGATCACCGGCAGTGCGCCGAAGAGGTTGGTGATAACGGTCGCGCCCCAGAAGGACATCTGGCCCCACGGCAGAACGTAGCCCATGAAGGCGGTTGCCATCATGATGAGGAAGATGATCACACCCAGAATCCAGGAGATCTCGCGCGGAGCCTTGTATGACCCGTAGTAGAGACCGCGGAAAATGTGGATGTAGACGGCGATGAAGAACATCGATGCGCCGTTGGAGTGCAGATAACGCAGCAACCAGCCGAAGTTCACATCACGCATGATGTGCTCAACGCTGTTGAAGGCAGCAGCGGTGCTCGGCGTGTAGTGCATCACCAGAACGATGCCGGTGATGATTTGCGAGATCAGCACAAAGAACAGAATCCCGCCGAAGGTCCACCAGTAGTTCAGGTTCTTCGGGGTCGGGAAGTCGACAAAAGAACCGCGTACGAGCGAAATAACCGGCAAGCGGCTTTCAAGCCACTTTGCCGCAGCGCTCTGCGGTACATATTCAGAGTGTCCAGCCATGGGTTTCTCCTCAGATCCTGGCCGTCAGCCGATCTTGATTTTTGAATCTTCGACAAACGCATAAGGGGGGATCAGCAGGTTCTCAGGTGCTGGGCCTTTGCGGATACGTCCGGCTGTGTCGTAGTGGGAACCGTGGCATGGGCAGAACCAGCCACCAAAGTCACCGGCATCGCCGAGCGGAACGCAGCCGAGGTGCGTACAGATACCCACCTGAACGAGCCACTGCTCCTTGCCTTCCGCACCACGGTTGCCGTCTGTCGCCGGAGCGTCTGCGGCAAGGTTGGCATTTCGTGCCAGCGGGTCCGGAAGGTCTTCAACCGGAACAGCGTTGGCTGTCTCGATTTCCGCAGCCGTCCGGTAGCGGATGAAAACCGGCTTGCCGCGCCACTGAACCGTGACGGACTGACCTTCCTCGACAGCCGAAACATCGACTTCGATGGAAGCAAGCGCCAGCGCCGATGCATCCGGGTTCATCTGATCAATAAAAGGCCACGCAACAGCGCCAGCCCCGACAGCACCCATGGCGCCTGTCGCAATGTAGAGGAAATCGCGGCGGGTCGGTTCCGCCTGATCCGTATGTGCCAAGGTCGCGTCCTCTCGAAACCTGTTCAACATGAACCGAAAGCCCGCTTGAGACCGCAGGCCCCACTTCGCAATGCAAGTAAGGATAGGCGGTTCAGAACGGGTCTCAACGGCCGCCAAGTGCGGCAAGTGCACGCACCGGCTTGAAGCGGATTGTCTTTTTGCACCCTTCGCGCCGCTTGTCCAGCTCAACCATAGGACCAATACGCATATGTCGCAGGTAAAATCGCCTTTTGCTGAACCGTCTGCGAAAAACCTGCCCGGCATTCGAACGAGAACGCCGGGCAGCTTGGCAATTTAGGCAGCTTTCTCATCGCTCAGGAACCCACCGGACTGATGGGACCAAAGCTGGGCATAAAGGCCATTTTGATCCAGCAACTGCTGGTGTGTGCCCTCTTCGATGATTCGCCCTTTGTCCATGACGATGAGCCGGTCCATGGCGGCAATCGTGGAAAGTCGGTGGGCGATGGCAATCACGGTCTTGCCCTCCATCAGGTCGAACAAGCTGTCCTGAATGGCCAGCTCGATCTCGGAATCGAGGGCCGAGGTCGCCTCGTCGAGGACAAGAATCGGAGCATTCTTCAAAAGCACACGGGCAATGGCAACGCGTTGACGCTGTCCGCCAGAGAGCTTGACCCCGCGCTCGCCCACATGAGCCTCAAGACCAGCGCGACCAGCCTGATCGCTGAGCCCCTGCACAAAGTCCCATGCGTGGGCCTTCTTCAGGGCTGCAACGACCTCTTCTTTCGACGCGTCCGGACGGCCGTAAGCAACGTTCTCCATGATTGACCGATGCAGCAGGGACGTGTCTTGCGTCACCACGCCGATCTGCGAACGCAGATCGTCCTGAAGAACACTGCAGATATCCTGATTGTCGATCAGGATACGACCTCCCTCAAGGTCATAGAACCGCAGAAGCAGGTTCATGAGCGTCGACTTGCCGGCTCCGGAGCGGCCAATCAGACCGATCTTCTCACCTGGGTGGATTGTCAGGTTGAGGTTCTCGATCACCCCGTTGGCCTTGCCATAGTGGAAGCGAACCTGATCGAAGCGGATTTCTCCCTGAGACACATCCAGCGACTTCGCACCCGGCTGATCAACCACATCCCGATCCCGGGAAATCGTGTTGATGCCATCCTGCACGGTGCCGATATTCTCGAAGAGCCCGGACACTTCCCAGAGAATCCACTGCGACATGCCCTGCAAGCGCAAGACAAGGGCAACGGCAATGGCAATGTCACCCGTCGTGACCGACCCACGCTGCCACAACAGGATCGCAAGAGCGCCGATCGAAAACAGCAGGAGGGTGTTGATCAGGTGGAGCGAAACGTTGAGAATCGTGACCATACGCATCTGACCGAAGACGGTCTGCAGAAACGAACTCATCGAAACGCGGGCATAGGCCTCCTCGCGAGACGCGTGGGAGAACAGCTTGACCGTCGCAATGTTCGTATAGGCATCGACCACATGCCCGGTCATCAGCGAACGGGCGTCTGCCTGCTCCTGGCTGATACGCTTGAGCCTCGGAACGAAGACCCGAAGCACCACCACATAGGCCAGACACCAGACAAGAAGCGGCGTGGCAAAAATCAGATCAGCTTCTGCCACAACGAACACGGCACTGGTGAAGTAGACCAGAACATAGACCAGTATATCGACAATCCGGGTCACGACCTCGCGAACGGCGAGCGCCGTCTGCATCATCTTGTTGGCAATCCGACCAGCGAAATCGTTCTGATAAAAGCCGATACTCTGGCGCAGCAGATAGCGATGCACACGCCAACGCACCGACATGGGATAGGTTCCCAGAATCCCCTGATGAAACAGGAGCTCCCAGGCTGTCTCGAATATCGGCAGGATCACAAGAATGACAATGCTGATCCACAGCAGGTGCTGCCAGTTGTCAGTCCAGAAAGTCTCGGGGTTGGCGTCTGCGAGCCAATTGACGATGTCCCCGAGGAACGTGAACACCATCACCTGAAACACGGCTATGAACGCGCCAATGATGCCAACGGCCAGAAGAAGGGGCCAAACGGGCCGCGAATAGAACCAACAAAAGGCCCAGAAGCCCTTCGGGGGCACATCCAGCGACGTGTCCTCGAAGGGTTGGACCAGGTTTTCAAAGAACTTAAACATGCTTCACCTTGCCCACCAGCTCGCGATGGCCTGTTTTCGAAGTAGCAGCATCGCGCCGGTCATCAAGAGGCTGGGGAAACGGATCATCGTCCGAGCCAGCCGAAAGGGCGACCGCTGCGAGGAAACTCAAGACAGCGGAGGCCACAATGAAAGTGCCGAAGAACAGGTCAAGCAACCTGTCTGCAAAGGAATAGGCAGGAAGAAGTTCTCCAGCCAGCATGATCGCGTCTATGCGAGTCACTTGCCCGACCAGAACCGGAACAAACAGGATCATCGACAAAACGAGTATGGCAGCCAGAAAGGCCAAAACAACCTTCAACGCCTTTGCAAAGGTAAATCGCGGCGCCCGGTCAAACTTGACCTCAGGCAGCCGAACATCCGGAAGCTCAGGACGAGCAAACGGATCATAGGGGAAACGGGCAGACATCAGTCTTCTCCGAAGCGAATAGATCAATGAAGACGTCGGCAAAACGGCCACGAAAACAGGCCGCAGCAGGTTCCAGAGGAACGCAATGGCTTGTCGCCAGACGTCGGGAAGTTTGAGGATTTAGAAAAGAGGCGCCCTATGCAGCGCGGTAATCAGCCCAGGAACACCCAATCGGATGGCGCTGTGCGAGTGTGCTGACAATTGCATTCATGTACGCCCTCCTTCTTGTTTGGGGTTCAGATGAAATGGTGACTGATCCGGCCCGTGGCGAGCCGTTGCAAATGTGTACGCGAGCTCCTTGTGCTTGCAAAGAGCTTTTTGAAGATCGGACGTATCGTTACGACCAAACGTTGCAAAAATGCAACTCAGTGCCTTTCCTGCAACAAGAAGCAAGCCGCCGTCAGGCGGCTCGAATGCTTTGCAGGAACTGGCGCACCTGAGCCTGAAGGTTATGGGAAAGGTCTCCAAGCTCATTGGAGGCGCTGCGCATGCCACTGGACGCCATACGGCTTTCATCCATCGCCTCGCTCAACATGGAAATGTTCTCAACCACTTCGGAAGAACTGCTGAATGCATCGCTGGCATTGCCGTCGATTTCGTGGGTCGCCTGAGCCTGCGCCTCAACTGCTGTGCGAATGGCGACAGAAATCTCGCTCACGCGATCAATCGTCGCCGCGATGGTGCGGATCGCCGTTTCGGATTGTTCCGCAACATCCTGCACGGACGCAACCTGTGCCGAGATATCTTCCGTTGCTTTTGTTGTTTGCTCGGCCAGCGCCTTGACCTCATTGGCCACCACGGCAAATCCCCTGCCCGCTTCTCCGGCGCGCGCGGCCTCAATGGTCGCATTCAGGGCGAGCAGATTCGTCTGGCTGGCAATCTGGCTGATAAGCTCGACGATTTCACCAATCGCACGACCCGTCTCGCTCAAGCGGCCAACGACTTCATCCGTCTTGCGCGCTTCGGCGACGGCAGCGTCTGCAATCTCGGCAGCCTGTTCGGCATCCTGACTGATCCGGTTGATCGATTCAGCCAGCTCGCCGGCCGACGCAGTGACCGACTGCACCGAAGAACTGGCGCGACCCGAAGCGGCACGAACATGCTCAACGGCCTGAATTGAGGAATCAACAACCGTCTGCAGCTTGTCGGAATGTTCTCCGACGGACTTGCCTGCTTCAATCAGGGAGTTTGCAACACCGATAACGGACCGTTCAAAGTCGAGAGCAATGTCAGCCATCAATGCAGCGCGTTCATCATCTGCCCGTTTTTGGCTGCGTTGCCGCTCTGCGGCATCCTGTTCGGCCTTTTCCACCAGCTTGATACGGAACTCGGTGACCGAGCGGGCAATCGACCCGATTTCGTCGCTGCGGTCCGTGCCATCAATCTCAATGTCCAGATCTCCGTCCGACAGGCGATCAAGCCCATGCTGAAGGCGTCTCAGGGGACGGCCCAAACCGAACGCCAGAAACACAGCCAGTGCAAGAAACAGCAGCCCTACCGGCGCGACCACAATGGCAACCCCGATGGCGCCGTCCAGAATGAGCCCGTCGATATTGCGAACCAGATCCGAACTGACAAATCGCTCTGCCAGTTCCGGTGAACCGAGATTGTAAATCAGCGCTTCGCGGAAGGTATAAAACGCAAATGCCGTGCCGCCCATCATGATGAGCGCGGCAGTTGCAACCATGATTACGAACCGGCCATTGATACTCAAAGTCACTGCAAATTGCTCCGACACTGCTGCCCGAAGTTCAAGTCCTTCGGCGGCTTTCACGTGTGCCGGACGGTAGTCGGGTGAGGTAAATTTTGTGTGAGCAAAAAATGACGTAACGTAAGATTAGCCGTTGGTTTTCATGCACTTACAAGAAGTGACATTGCAAGTCGCGTCAAGAGATAGCCAAGCCCAGCCGAGACCGCAGACAGTATTGTGCCCCATGAAATATCCACGATGACGACGATGAACGGCCAGTCCCTGAGGGTCGCATAATTGGTGACGTCATAGGTCGCATAAGTGAAGAAGCCAAACAGGGCTCCGAAAAGAACCGCAGTTGATATATTCCCTGTCTTCAGCGCAGGACCAACCGCGAAAATAACGATCCCGACCACATAGATCAGATAAAAGGCCGCCGCCGCGCCCATGTTGGGTTTGTCCATCAGGAGATGCCCGATACGGTCAAAATAGAACCGTGTCGCAACTTGTGACAGCCAGACATAGTCGATCGCGAGAAAGACAAGCGCTGTGGCAAGATAGGATACGACGTGCTGAATCATGACACCCTCGATATGGTCGTGTGTTCTACGCCGAACACCGTTGTCCAGATCAGGACGATTGCTCAAAATGGTCAATCCGTCAGATCATCGGGCAAAAAACCGCCGGACTGTCGGGCCCATAGCTGCGCATAAAGGCCCCCTTCATCCAGCAATAGATCCTGATGCCGCCCCGTCTGCACGATCCTCCCTTCGTTCATCACGATCAGCCTGTCGAGCGAGGCAATTGTCGAAAGTCGATGCGCGACCGCAATCACGGTCTTTCCGTCCATCAAGCGGCCGAGGTTCTCCTGGATCGCGGCTTCGACTTCCGAATCCAGTGCTGACGTTGCCTCATCAAGCACAAGGATTGGTGCGTCCTTCAACAGCACCCGGGCAATCGCGATCCGCTGCCTTTGACCGCCGGACAATTTCACACCCCGTTCCCCCACATGGGCATCAAATCCGGCTCGGCCTCGTTGGTCCTGAAGGGTGGAGATGAATTCCATCGCGTGTGCATTTGTAGCCGCCGCCAGCAACTCCTCTTCCCCAGCGTCCGGGCGCCCGTAGATGATGTTGTCGCGAATGGATCGATGCAGGAGCGAGACATCCTGCGTCACCATGCCGATATAGTGGCGCAGAGACTCTTGCGTCACAGTCCTGATGTCGACCCCATCGATCAGAACCTGCCCCGCTTCCGGATCATAGAACCTCAAAAGCAGGTTCAGAAGAGTTGTCTTGCCCGCCCCTGAAGGTCCGACGATGCCGATCCTCTCACCCGGCTTCACAGTCAGATCCAGATGATCGATGACACCGCCCGCCTTGCCATAGTGGAAGCGGATATCACGGAAGTCGATCCGGCCCTCGTCAACGCGCAGCGGCTTGGCATCCTCACGATCCGTCAACACAATGGGACGGACGATAAGATCCATGCTGTCCTGCAAGGTCCCCATGCTGCGGAAGAGATTGTTGAGCTGACCCATCATCCGATTGAGGAGAAGGTTCATGCGCACCACAATCCCGAGGCTAAAGGCAACATCTCCTGCCGTGAGTACATCTCCCTGCCAGAGAATGAGAGCCATGCCGCCGGTCAGGATCATCATCATCCCGCCAAGTATCGACATGACAATCCGAACGCTCGTCAGCGTGCGCGTAAACGTCTTCAGCCGCGTCAGGAACGTGTCGTAGTTGACCCGAACCCCGGCATTTTCCGTCTCTGCAGACCCGAACAGCTTGACGGTGGAGATATTTGAATAGGTATCGACAAGACGCCCGTTCACGCTGGATCCGGCATGAGCGACATCCTTCGCCCGTCCGCGCACCTTGGGCACATAAAACCGCGCGACGGCACAAAAACAGACCAGCCAGAGACCGATCAGCGCACCGAGGCGCCAGTCAAGGTCCAGAAACAGCACGAGCGACGTCAACGCATAAACGATAATGAACCAGGCCACCTGAAGCAGTGTGACCATGAAGTCGCCCGCGGCCTGCCCCGATTGCCAGACCTTCTGGGAAATTCGTCCGGCGAAGTCATCATGGAAATAGGACAGGCTTTGGCGCATGACACGGGAGTGAGACTGCCAACGCACCAGATTGAAGAAACCGGGTACGACGGTTTGCTCTTCCACAAGCGCAGTGAGGCTCGTGTTGACCGCCCTCACGACCAGAACAACAAACCCCATAAAGAGCAACGTGTGCCAATGATCAGAAAAGAACGTAGATTTCTCAGCACCTTGCAGAAGGTCTACGATCTTGCCGATAAATGAGAAAATTGCGGTTTCAACGATCGCAGTCAGACTGCCAAGCACAAGCATGAGCACAAACGGCCAGCGTGTCTGACGAACGAAATACCACAGGAATGCAAATCCACCCCGCGGAAGGTCCGGGTCGACGGGAGCCTTGAAAGGGTCGATCCATCGTTCGAATAATTCAAAGACGCTGCGCAAGAAAAAAACTTCCCGATTAGGGTGAAATACATCGCCAATTCGTCCACACAGCCTACCGTAGGGGGCAGGCTTCGATTCGTATAGCAGCCCCAATTCACATCTCGTTGGCGTGGAAGACTGACAGACACGAGATGACGTGGTAGGTGACCAGCGATCATCAATCAGGACACATCCATGCCGCATCTTGCGCTCTATCAGCCGGATATTCCGCAAAACACGGGAACCTTGTTGCGGCTTGCCGCCTGTCTTGGAATTGACCTGCACCTCATTGAACCCGCAGGATTTCCGCTGTCCGACAGCGCCCTGAAACGAGCCGGGATGGACTATCTGGAACGTGCACGTCTCATCCGCCACCTCAATTTTGAAGCCTTCAACGCATGGCGGGAAAGCGAGGACAGGCGCCTTCTGTTACTGACAACCAAGAGTTCCAGCCCCTATGTGGATTTCTCGTATCAAGCAACGGACATTCTGCTGCTGGGTCGCGAATCTTCGGGCGTTCCGGAAACAGTTCACGAAATCGTTGATGCACGACTGACCATTCCGATGGCAGAAGGAATGCGATCAATCAATGTGGCGATATCCGCCGGGATGGTTCTGGGAGAAGCCTTGCGTCAAACGGAAGCGTTTCCAGTCCCTTCGGCAGATGCTAGACAGCCTTGAACAGTTTGGCGTCGACCTGCCAGAAACAAGCAAGAGACCGATAGATGAGCGCACCCTCTCCTGAACAACGCGGCGGACCGATCCCGGAGCGGATCGAGGACAAGAAGAAAACCGCAGCGGCGTGGTTTGAGGATCTTCGCAACCAGATCTGCGCAAGTTTCGAGCGGATTGAAGACGAAATAGGAGAGCTGTCCGGCCCCTTGAGTGACAAGGAACCAGGACGGTTTGTCCGCACACCCTGGGAGAGAACCGACAGCACCGGCGCTAAAGGCGGCGGCGGTGTCATGTCGCTCATGCATGGCCGTATGTTCGAAAAGGTCGGGGTACACATATCGACGGTTCACGGCGAGTTTTCGCCAGAGTTCCGCGGCCAGATCCCCGGTGCCAACGAAGATCCCAGGTTTTGGGCATCGGGCATCAGCCTGATTGCTCACCTGCACAATCCGCATGTGCCAGCGGTTCACATGAACACCCGCATGGTGGTTACGACCCGCCAGTGGTTTGGCGGTGGCGCTGATTTGACCCCGGTACTGGATGCACGGCGCACCCAGACAGACCCGGATACGGTCGCCTTTCACGAAGCCATGGAAGCGGCCTGCACCCCGCATGCAGTCGCCGACTATCCGGCCTACAAAAAATGGTGCGATGAGTATTTCTATCTAAAACACCGCGATGAGCCACGCGGCATTGGCGGCATCTTCTACGACTACCTGAACAGCGGAACATGGGAAGACGACTTCGCCTTCACTCAGGATGTAGGGCGCGCCTTCCTGAAGATTTATCCGGATCTGGTGCGACGGAATTTCGAGAAGACATGGACCGAGGCCGAGCGTGAGGAACAACTCATTCGCCGCGGACGGTACGTGGAATATAATCTGCTCTATGATCGCGGAACAATTTTCGGGCTGAAGACAGGCGGCAATGTCGCCTCAATTCTTTCGTCCATGCCGCCAGTCGTTAAGTGGCCCTGATCAAGACCAAAGCCAAGCATCCAGCCTGGCTTATTTCATTGGCCCGTGAAGGCTGCCCGCAAATCCGTGCCAGCGGACAGCCTAGCCAGCCAGCAATTCCCGTTGCTGACGAGCCGCCGCCTTTTGTCGGGCTTCGCGGCGGTTGATCCGACCCATTTCCAAATCAATCACGAGCTTGCGAAAAGTCTTGACCAAAGACTGGTCCAGTTTTCCGCCCATCTTTTCCAATTCCTGAAACGCAACTTCGGGCGGATAGGCTTTCTTGTAGGCTCGTGTCTCGGTCATGGCCGAAAAGACATCGCAGATGGTGAGCACTCGAACACGCGGACAAAGCTGATCTGCCCTCAGGCCCTTCGGATAACCTGAACCATCCAGATACTCATGATGCTGGACTGCCATGATCTTCAAGGGTTCCGGAATTTCCGGGCGCTTATCCAGTATGTCCTGGCTGTAGACCGGGTGCTTCTTGATCTCGTCAAATTCCTCGCTTGTCAGCCGACCCGGCTTGTCAAGAATGGACAGCGAAATGCGCATCTTGCCGATATCGTGCAAAAGGGCGCCAGCTGCCATCAGGTTTCTTGCCTGAACAGGCCAACCGAGTTCGGCAGAAAACGCAGCCGTAAGACCCGCCACATGGAGCGAATGCCGATACGTCCCACTGTGGTGATGGGCAACGGCGTTGACCCACGGCATGAGTCCGTCTGCAGCCATCGCTTCTGTAAGGGACTCGCTCGCCTGCTTTAAAAGTCGCGTGGGAAGCTTTTCAGTCGAAGCGACGGAATCGGCGACTGCCTCCAGAAGCTTGGCTCCCTCAAGCAAGGCTTTTCGGGTCTGTTGCGGAACGCGACCTCCGGTCTTGCGGGAAAGAATCTGGCGGCCATGCTCTCGAAGCAGGCCTGCAAGTCCTTCAGAGCCGAGCCGGCGGTCGAACAAAAGGATTCCCGGAAAGGAGTTCGCCTGCACGATTTCCCAACGCAGTCCGGGTGTTGCGATAAAATGCACGGGAACGCCGGATAGCATAGCAAGCTGATTTCGCAGATGCTGCAATCCTTCGCGAGAGGCATTGGCGATATCGACGACAACAAGGGTCAACCCGGCGGTCGCGCGAGCAAGAAACTCCCGCATTCCGAAAAGTCTGCAGCTAAAACGCTCCGGCAAACCGGAAAACATTGGATGTCGATAAACATCGCCATCCGCAATCAGCGCAACATTCATGCAACGATCACCCTGAAAGAACCCCTCGCACGTTCAGCTAGAACAATCGAAAAGTGTGACCAATACATTTATTTGAATGAATAAAATTCGACTTGAGAGGGCTTTGGTTCAAAAGACAGCATAATTTTCACCGGAATATTTAGACGACAAAGAAATCACAACGTCATATCGGCAAATATAATCTTCACACCAACCCCAGCGGCAATTAAATACTACAAACAGAAAAACCGGAATTAATAAATACAAAGAAACATTGCAAAAGAATAGATATATAATATCACTCACTCTAGATAGAAATAATAAGAAATATTGTTATTTTTGGCTATGCGAAATCAACTTGGAGAGCCAATCCTGAAAACACCTTCTCAGGATTACTTCATTGATCGAATAACCAAGAGGTATCCGGGTCGCAGGGCCTGCAACTTGGAATCAGAACAATTGTGACATGGCCTGGGAGCGAAAAATTATGCGGACTTCAGCTTTTCCGCTTTCACGAATGCACCTGACCCACCAACATCCTTGTTGGCAACCGCCGTCACGACCTTTGTGAACTTGCGAACAAGGGACTGGTCCAACTTGCCCCCCATATCCATAAGCTCGGTATAGGCAACACGTGGCGAGAGCGCCTCCTTGTAGGAGCGCTTTTCGGTCAGCGCGGCAAAGATGTCGCAGATCGTCATCACCCGGACCATCGGATGAAGTTCATCAGCCTTCAGACCTTCCGGATATCCGCTTCCATCCATGAATTCATGATGATGAAAGGTCATATGCTTGATTTCGTCCGGAACTTCCTGACGCTCATGCAGGATTTCATAGCCGAAGACAGGATGCTTTTTGATCAGGTCGAACTCGGAATTGGTCAGCTTGCCCGGCTTGTCGAGGATTGCCAGGGGGATCTTCGTCTTCCCGATATCATGAACGAGACCGGCAGCTGCCATTGTATACTGATCGGCTCTGTTCCACCCCAGCGACTGGGAAAAGGACGTAACGAGCCCGGCAACATACAACGAATGCCGGTAAGTATGGCTGTGATGACTTTCGACGGCACCAACCCAAGGGCCAATTCCCTTCTCATGCAATGCATCCGTAACGGAGGTCGCCGCCTGCATCATCAATCGTGTCGGAAAATCCGATTCCGGTGTCAACGCAAACGGCATTTCGTTCAGAAAGTCATTTGCCTTGCCGAATGCAACCTGAACATCCCGGTCCAGGTGCTGTAGCCGGGATCTATCGAATTGTGGTGCAGCAAAAAGATCGCGGATCGTACTGATCAAGGAGCGCAGCCCATTTTCCCGATCGAAGATCGCAACTTGCCCGAATGCAGCAGCCTGCGCAGGCGCCCAACGATCTCCCTTGGTGACAATGCAGAGAATTTTCAGGGACTTGTTCTTGCTGGCAGCAGCCTTCAGGTGCTGTATGGCGCGAGGTGTCGCCCGGTCAAAATCGATGAGAACGAGGTCAGCCTTCGACAAATCGGCCGCTGAAGCAGCGGACATTTCGGTTAGTTTGCAAAGAAAGAAGCGAGAGAGATCCTTGAAATAGGCCCTTCTCAGTAGATCACCGTCAGCGACCAACAAAAGCTTCATTGTTCACTTTCCCGTTCACACTCACCCTGTGACGTAAAGTAAGCACGAAAAGATAACAACTTCCCTTAGGGCGCAATCTAAATTACGCGCTATAAGCGCAAATACGTATACATTAATCACAAATGAAGCAGAAGCTCGCTCTTGCTCAGCTTGAAATTGCTCTCCGACCAAAGCCTTTCGAGGCGTGCCAATTCGGCTCCGAGGCCGGGACCGGCAGCAACACCCGCCGCCAATAAATCGCGCCCCAATAACGGAAACTGCGGAACCTGACTTGCCGTGATATCGGACAGCAGGGATTTCAGCATCTCACCCGACAGCACATCGCCCCGTTGACGAGCTGCAAACAGCAACAGGCCATCAATCAAGGCCTTACGGCCGTGACGATAAAGAAGATGCGGCACCTTGATGCCGTCTGCGCAGCCACAGAGATCCTGACAGGCAGATGCGGCAGCGAGCATCTGGTCCCGGTCGGCTTTCGAAAGCTTCAGCTTGTCGGCCAAGGCACCTAGGCGGGCAGACTGTGGTTCAACAAGGACCGCCAGCGACAGTCCATAGGAGATTTTTTCTCCAACTTCTCGGCAAAGTTCGGAAAGAGCACAATATGCCGAGCTCTCAATGTCATCGCCCAGCAAAGCACCGAGAATTCCAGCCTCTCCCATGACCGGCAAGACACCGACCGCTCCAGAAGCGAGGAAAGTTCGTTTTAGTTCCGAGCTCACGCGCTCTGCCGAGAGGGAGTCCAACCCGTCTTTCAGCGAAACCGAGGCTTTCAGTCCCTCGTGATCGAGTTCCCCAGAGCCATAAGTGGCGTGGATCCTGAAAAAACGCAGTATCCTGAGATAGTCCTCACGTATCCTCTTTTCAGGGTCGCCGATAAACCTGACCCGCCCTTCAAGGCAGTCAGTCACGCCCCCAAGGGGGTCGAAAATAACGCCCTTTCGGTCGACATAGATCGCGTTCATGGTGAAGTCACGGCGCCGCGCATCCTCAAGCCAGTCTGTGCCAAAAACCACCCGCGCCTGACGCCCGAAGGTCTCCACATCCTGCCGCAAGGTGGTGACCTCATAAAGCTCACCATTGCTGAGAACAGAGATCGTTCCATGATCAATGCCGGTCGGAATAGCTCTGAGGCCGGCCTTCTCGACCGCGTTCACCACCTTGTCCGGGCGAGCTGTGGTGGCAATATCGACATCGGCGACCTGTTGCCGCAAAAGACTGTTGCGCACAGCCCCTCCGACAGCCCGAGCTTCAGCTCCAGCTGCCTCCAATGCCAGGAAAACCGCCTGGGCTCCATGCGCTTGAAGCCAGGCTTCACCAGACAGGTCAGGAGGAATGTTCGACACGCCGGTCATGGATCACTCGTAGTGACCGGGGATGAAAACACCGTTTTCCATCCGCGATGGACGATATTCAGCGCCTTCCGGCATGTGCTTGAACGACGCCAGCCACACAAGGCTTGCCATCACAAGGCCAATGCCCGACAGGGTCAGCCATCCCATCGGCCCATTCCTCCAGTTTTCGGAGGTCTGGGCCTTCTTGTTCAAGAACAACCAGACTGCGTAACCGGCAAACGGCAGAACAAAGAGGGCAAGGTGGGTCAGGACAACACGAAGCATCAGGCAAACACCGTATCATAAAGGGATCGAATGATTCCGGCGGTCACGCCCCAGATGTGGCGCTTGCCGTAGGGCATGGCGTAAAAATACCGGCGTTGACCGTTCCAGACGAGGCTTTGGGTCTGATGATTGGCCGGGTCCATCAGAAACGGCAAGGGTACCTCGAAAATATCGTCTACCTCATCAGGATTGGCACGGAGCAAGGGACGTTCGGCAAGCTCTGCCACCACGGGGATGATGCGATACCCGGACCCGGTCAGGTAAGGGGAAAGGCGACCAACCAGCTGAACGTCGGAAGATAACAGGCCGATTTCCTCTTCCGCCTCGCGCAGGGCTGCCCGTTCTGCTGTTCCATCGTTATGATCAATCTTTCCGCCGGGAAAGGCGATCTGGCCTGCGTGGGACGACAGGTGCGGGGTCCGCTGCGTCAACACCACATGGGGACCGTCGCTGTCCCGAATGATCGGGATGAGAACAGCGGCATCCTTGGGAGCGCCTTTTGCGCGGGCATACGGCCCCATTCCCGGATTGAGGATATGATCTCCCGTGTCCCGCCCTTCCAACGCAGACCCAAGCGCGGTCAACCGGCTGCGAATGGACCGGATCGCTTCATCTGCGAGCGTCTCGCCTGAATGGGAAAAGATGGATGTCATGGATGACCGGATCAGCCTTGTTCGGATTTCGCTATAGGTTACCCATTAGATAAGGCATCTTCCGGCAAATCAAAGAACTCTCCACCGCTCCACACACCAAACCGACTTTCATCATCGGGGTGAGCTTCGAAACACTCCGCGAGCTGATAGAGCAAGGGACGGGCAAAGAGTGCGTCGAGACGCCCGCGCACCCGCACGTAGGGCTTCAGACCTTCGTTGTTCGGATCGATCTCGAACCGGAGCGGGCAGGCCTCTCCAACCTCGACAATGTCTCCCACATTCGTGCGCAGAATGATCTGCCGTTTCACGTTTTCACCCTGAACATCCATTTCGACGGCGACAAACGGAGCGTCCTCCACCGAAATTCCGATCCTTTCCACAGGTGTAACGAGATAGTGTCGACCGTCCTCATCCTTCCGCAAAACAGACGCAAACAGTCGGACCAGAGCCTCACGGCCAATGGAGCTGCCGTTGTAACTCCACCCCCCATCGGAGGCGATCTTGATGTCCAGATCGCCACAATAGGGCGGGTTCCATTTCTCTACCGGAGGCAAGGATTTGCGAGGAGAACCAGCACGTTCCATGAGGGCAGCAAGCCCCTTCGGCATCTGCATTGCGTTCAGGATCTCTCCCGTCATGACCTCTCCCGCCCGAGCGCTCGATTGGTGATCTTCCGTTCCGGTGTGGGCCGGATAATACCCCATGTCAATCATGGCAAAGGCAGGTTTTCACGCCGACGAAGACGAAATTGCCCCTGTCTCGCAATAATTTGCGACTTATCTAGTGAATCAGATGATGCCAAACTCGACATATCCATGGGAGAGTCGACCCGGAAGACGATCCCCTTGATCGAGCAGGCAGCAGAGGATTCTTTCCGGTCAGGCCCCACGAAAGAGGTGACACATGAGCGCAGTGACCCCATCCCCGGCGGGAACAATCGACGAAGCGGCAATCGCCGAGAAAGCGGAGAAGGCCGTCGCCCGTGTCACCCAGGCCAAGGCCGACATCGCGAAAATCATCTTTGGTCAGGAAACCGTCGTCGAACAGACCCTCGTGACCATCCTCGCTGGTGGCCACGGGCTGCTGGTCGGTGTTCCGGGCCTTGCAAAGACCAAACTGGTCGAGACCCTCGGCGTCGTACTCGGCCTTGATGCAAGGCGCATCCAGTTCACACCCGACCTCATGCCGTCCGATATCCTCGGTGCCGAGGTGATGGAACAAGCGCAGGACGGAAGCCGCGCCTTCCGTTTCATTCAAGGGCCGATTTTCTCCCAGCTTCTGATGGCTGACGAAATCAACCGCGCCAGCCCGCGCACGCAATCGGCGCTGTTGCAGGCGATGCAGGAATATCATGTGACGGTAGCCGGCCAACCGCACAAGCTGCCGCGTCCTTTCCACGTTCTGGCAACCCAGAACCCGCTGGAGCAGGAAGGCACCTATCCCCTTCCCGAAGCCCAGCTCGATCGTTTCCTTATGCAGATCGATGTCCACTATCCGGACATGGAGGCCGAACGGCGCATCCTGCTTGAAACGACAGGCGCACATCAGGCAGAGCCAAAAGTTGCCATGGAAGCGGCGGAACTCGCCGAATACCAGCAGCTTGTTCGCCAGATGCCGGTCGGGGAGTCCGTGGTCAACGCAATCCTCGAGCTCGTCCGTGCAGCTCGCCCCGTTGAAGGAGCTGACCGTGATGATGTCACCAAGCTGATTGCGTGGGGCCCCGGTCCGCGCGCCAGCCAGGCCCTGATGCTGACTGTAAGGGCACGGGCGCTGGTTGACGGACGTCTCGCTCCATCGGTCGATGATGTTCTCGCGCTTGCAGAACCCATCCTGCAGCACCGCATGGCGCTGACATTTGCCGCACGTGCAGATGGCCACACGGTCAGAAACGTCATTGCGCGCGTCAAGGCACGTATCGGCTAAGGCATCGGGCGAAAGGCATGGCATCATGGCACAGGTCCAGAAGGATATAGGCGATCAGGCAAACTGGCCAAACATCATTGGCGAGGCGCGCTCGGTTGCCGAGGCCCTGCCGGACCTCCTGATTGATGCAAGCCATGTCGCCAATTCCGTGATCGCCGGTTGGCATGGAAGACGCCGGGCGGGTCCCGGCGAAAGCTTCTGGCAGTTCCGGCCATTCAACATGGGCGAGCCAGCCAAACGGATCGACTGGCGCAGGTCAGCCCGCGATGATCATCTTTACGTGCGCGAACGCGAGTGGGAAGCGGCCCATACGGTCTGGCTGTGGGCTGACCTTTCCAGCTCCATGGCCTTCCAGTCTCGCCTCTCCCCTGTTTCCAAACGCGACCGGGCAATCGTTCTCATGCTCGCCCTTGCAGACATGCTGGCCGATTCCGGCGAACGGATCGGCCTGACCGGCGTGACGCGTCCCTTCTCGGACCGAAAGGCCGCCGAGCGTCTTGCCGGAGCGTTGGCTCATCTTGGCAAGCCTACGGCCCTGCCAGACACAAACGGTGTGCAGCGGTTCTCCGATGTTGTTCTGTTCGCCGACCTTCTGGATCCGGTCGAGCAAATTGCCGACTGGGTGCATCACGTTGCGGGGACAGGTGCCCGCGGTCATCTGGTTCAAGTGCTGGACCCTATCGAAGAGACCTTTCCCTTTGATGGGCGGGTCGAATTTCTTGATCCCGAAAGCGGACTGAAACTGACCACAGGCCGCGCCGAAAAGTGGCGAGAAGCTTATCAGCAGAAACTGGAAGCGCACCGGGCAGCGCTGCGCGACATGACCCGCCGGGCGGGTTGGACGTATACGGTTCATCACACGGACCGATCTGCGGCAGAGCCGCTGCTTGTGCTTCACAGCGCTCTGTCCGGGTCCGGAGAAGCGCTTGCCACAGGGGGGGACTATTGATGTTTTCCGGCCTTCCTCTTGCCTTTGCCTCTCCCTGGGTCTTGTCCGGGTTGCTATTGCTCCCCGTCATCTGGTGGTTGCTGCGCCTGACGCCTCCGCGCCCTCGGGAAGTCTCCTTCCCGCCAACCCGCCTGCTGCTGGATATCGAGCAGCACGAAGAAACCCCTCAAAAAAGCCCCTGGTGGTTGACCCTGTTGCGCCTTCTTCTGGCCGCCTTCCTGATCCTTGCCGTCTCGGGCCCGATCTGGCGCCCCTTGGAGTCGGTTGAAACCGGGGATGGCGTTCTCTGGCTGCTGATGGACAATGGCTGGCAGTCAACCAAGCACTGGGAAGATCAGGTTCGCACCGCTGAACAGATGCTGGAAGTGGCTCAGAGCGAAGGTCGTCCTGTGCTTTTTGCGACAACAGCGGATGGCCCGTCACAGGACCTTGCACCGGGGTCCGCCGATGCAGCCCTTGAGCGGCTGCGCGCCATCGCCCCCCGCCCCTATTCTCCAAGCAGGTCAGAACTGGTCCTTGGCCTTCGCAAGGCCGCAAACGAAGCTGCTCCAGGCGCAGTCATCTGGTTGTCTGACGGATCGCAGGACAAACAAAATGCACCGTTTGCAGCCGACCTTGCCTCAATTGCAGACCCCGCCCCGATCACCGTCTATTCCGGCCTGACGCCCTACAAGGCACTGAAATCGCCTGAGAACACGGCCGACGCCCTGTCCATCAAAGTTATTCGCCATCCAAACGACACCGTCACCACCGCGACAGTAAACGCGCTCGACCTCAAGGGCCTTGCCCTTGGCGAGGCGTCCGTAACCTTTGGTGAAGGAGAAACCGAGGCAATAGCCGAGTTCGCACTTCCCAGCGAGCTGCGCAATGACATTGCACGTCTGGAAGTGGCGGGCACGTCCAGCGCAGCCTCCGTCCAACTGATTGACGACAGCTGGCGCCGGCGCGTGGTCGGGATCATCTCCGGCCAGTCAGGCGATCTCGCTCAGCCGCTGCTGTCGCCGCTTTATTATCTGGAGCGGGCCCTCACGCCATTCTCCGATTTGCGCAAGCCGAAATCAGCCGACCTTGCAGAGTCTGTTCCTGAACTTCTGGAAACTGGAATCTCCGTTCTCGTGCTCGCCGACATTGGCCGCTTGCCGGATATATCCGTCGAGACAATTGAAGAATGGGTTCGGGACGGCGGGACACTGGTCCGCTTTGCCGGGCCAAGAACGGCAGGCGGCACCGACAGGCTTATTCCGGTGACCCTTCGTCAGGGAGATCGCTCGCTGGGTGGCAGCCTCTCGTGGAAGCAGCCGCAGCGTCTGACGGAGTTTTCCGATACTTCCCCCTTTGCGGGCATTCCGATGCCCAAGGATGTCACCGTGACGCGTCAGGTTCTGGCCGAGCCGACCTCCGAACTTCCCGACAAGACCTGGGCGATGCTCGAAGACGGAACACCGCTGGTCACGGCAGCCTCTTTTGGTCGCGGGACAATCGTCCTCTTTCACGTCACCGCCGACACGGCATGGTCGAACCTTCCGCTTTCAGGAACGTTTCTCGACATGCTGCGCCGGATGCTCTCGATTTCCAATGCAGTGGTTGTTTCCAAGACGCAGGATGCAACCGCGCAAGGCACGCTGCCGCCACATCGCCTGCTGGACGGCTTTGGCGACTTCACCTCGCCTCCTGCCGACGTTGTCCCGATTGCCACCCGGGATTTTCAGGACGTGACTGCTGGGCGCAAGACACCTCCCGGCCTCTATGGAACCGAGGACGGCTTTCGCGCGCTCAATCTGATGCGGCCGGACGACACGGTGGACGCCCTCAACACAGAGGCTCTGGGCGACGCAGTGTCCGTTCTGAACTACCCAACGGCCAACCCGGTTGATTTGCGCGCAGTTCTCTTCTCGCTGGCTTTCCTGTTCCTGATGCTGGATGTGATTGCCGTTCTGGCGATGGGCGGCGCAGCCAGCCGCTTGAAAATGCGCCGCGCAGGGTTGGCGGGATCACTCCTGCTCGCCGGACTGCTCCTTGCAGACCCGAACTCGGCAAGCGCCCAACAGACGCTGCAGGATGACTATCGCGCCCTGCAATCCACGCTCGAAACACGCCTTGCCTATGTCCAGACCGGGATTGCGGATATCGACCGCACCAGCATGGCCGGGCTGACCGGACTGACCCAGTTCCTGATGGAGCGCACAGCCCTTGAGCCCGGCGAACCGGTCGGCGTCGACATTTCAAAGGACGAACTGGCCTTCTACTCCCTGCTGTATTGGCCAATCGACCCGTCGCTGGAAAAGCCGGACAGCCGCACCATGGCCCGCATCGACACGTTCATGCGCAACGGCGGCTCGATCCTGTTCGACACACGTGATCACATCACTGCGGGAACACGAGGGTTTGCCACCACACCAGCAACCCAGAAGCTGCGCGAGATTCTCGAAGACCTCGACATTCCGCCGCTGGAACCGGTTCCGCCCGACCATGTTCTGACCAAGGCCTTCTTCCTGCTCGACAGTTTTCCCGGTCGCTATGCCACCAGCCCCTTGTGGGTAGAGGTGACCGAAGGCAGTTCAGATACCTCAAGCCGTCCGGTTCGGGCTGGAGACGGCGTGTCCCCGGTGCTGATTACCGGCAACGATCTTGCTGCCGCATGGGCCATCGAGCCATCGGGAACCTTCATGTTTCCCGTTGTGCCAAATGATCCTGTGCAACGCGATTACGCGTTCCGCGCCGGAGTGAACATCGTGATGTACAGCTTCACCGGCAACTACAAGGCAGATCAGGTGCATGTGCCTGCACTGCTGGAACGGCTAGGCCAATGAGGAGACTTCCATGATCTGGTCCATCTCCTTTGATCCACTCATTCCCACCGGTTGGCTTGCGGCTGCCGGAGCCCTTGCGGTTCTTGCCATTCTGTTGCTGGCCTTCCTGAACCTGCGCGGCTGGGTCCTGCGGGCCCTGACGCTTGTCCTTGTGGTTCTGGGCCTCGCAAACCCGGCCATCGAACACGAAGACAGGGAAGCGCTCACCAGTGTCGTGGCAGTGGTTGTCGACCAGAGCCAGAGCCAGAAGCTGGCCGACCGACAACAGGTGACCGAAGCGGTTGCCGACCAGCTGAAGAGCAGTCTGGCGGCCCTGCGCGGCTTCGAGGTGCGCACGATTGACGCCCGCAACACCGGAAACGGCGACGGAACGCAGCTTTTTCAGGCGCTGGCCAACGGCCTGTCCGACGTCCCGCCAGACCGGGTTGGCGGCGCGGTTCTCATCACGGATGGTCAGGTCCACGACATCCCGGAAAAAGCGGCCAGTCTCGGCTTCAACGCGCCCCTCCACGGTCTGGTGACAGGAACTGCGGACGAACGGGACCGGCGTCTGGTGCTGCACAAAGCTCCCCGGTTTGGGCTGGTTGGGTCCGAGCAGACTGTCAGTGTCCGCATTCAGGACAGTGGCCGGGGAACAGGCGGGCCGGTCCGTGCGCGCCTTTCCATCAAGCGCGACGGCGTCTTGATCAGTGAGCGGTCCGTGACCTCCGGGGCGACCCTCGACATTCCCGTCGAGATCACCCATGGCGGCAACAATATCTTCGAATTCGACGCCGAACCGCTTGAGGGTGAGCTGACCGAGCTGAACAACAAGCTTGTGGTCACCATTGATGGTATTCGCGAAAACCTTCGCGTGCTTCTCGTGTCAGGCTCTCCCCATGCCGGCGAACGCACCTGGCGCAACCTTCTCAAGTCGGATGCGTCCGTCGATCTGGTGCATTTCACGATCTTGCGCCCGCCTGAAAAGCAGGACGGCACACCGATCAACGAATTGTCCCTGATCGCCTTCCCGACCCGAGAGCTGTTTTCGGTCAAGATCGATGAATTCGACCTCATCATCTTTGATCGTTATGTCCGGCGCGGTGTGCTGCCGATGCTCTATTTCGACAATATCGCCCGCTATGTGCGCAACGGCGGGGCCGTGCTGCTGGCCAGTGGTCCGGACTATGCAGAAGGCGGCAGTCTCTATCGAACGCCTCTTGCGCCCATCCTGCCCGCTCGTCCCACCGGCGCCGTTCTGGAAGAACCCTTCCACGCGACCCTCGCAAACCTTGGTGAACGGCACCCGGTAACGCGGGGCCTGCCCGGCGCCAACCAGTCGCCGCCAGCCTGGAGCCGTTGGTTCCGTGCAGTTGGAACGGAAATCGACGCGGGCAATGTGCTGATGTCGGGACCGCAAGACACACCGCTTCTCGTTCTCAACCGTGTCGATGAAGGCCGCGTTGCGCTGCTTCTGTCTGACCATGTCTGGCTGTGGGCACGGGGCTTTGAAGGCGGCGGACCGCATGTCCCCTTGCTGCGCCGCCTTGGTCACTGGCTGATGAAAGAACCAGACCTTGAGGAAGAAGCACTGCGGGTGTCCATGCGCGGGCCGGAGCTGATTGTTGAACGCCAGACACTGGCCGAAAAGATTGCCGAGGTCATTGTTACGTCCCCGACCGGACAGACAAGCACGCTTGCGATGAACCAGGCGGAACCCGGTCTGTGGCGCGGCGGAATGCCGGTTGCCGAAACCGGTCTCTTCTCCGTTTCCGATGGCACCATGACTGGACTTGTCCATGCCGGGCCGCAAAATCCCAAAGAGTACACTGACGTACTCTCCACCACGGACCTGCTCTCCAGCCTGTCTGAAACGACAGGAGGCGCAGCAAGGCGGGTCGCCGATGCAGGCGGCGAGCTCGACGTTCCAAGGGTCGTGGCGCTGCAAAACGCGGCCAATTACTCGGGCAACGGCTGGATCGGTTTCAAGACAAGCAACGCGACCGTTCTCAACGGCGTCGATCGCTATCCGCTCTTCCTTGGCCTGTTCGGTCTTGCCCTGCTGCTTGGCGCCATGACAGCAACCTGGTACCGGGAAGGGCGTTAACACCAACCTCGAAAGACAAAACCCTATCTGACCGTGTTTGGGGACTGTTCGGCAAGGAGCAGGTTGCAGGGCGATATGGTTTATCGTTCAAAACCTGCAACGCAGCAGAACTGTGCCCAAACGCGGCCTTCGGTGGCTCGCTCCGGCTCGCCGGACAGCGTTGCGCTGCTTGAACGGCCAGTCAGGCCGTCCTGCGCAGCGCGCCTTGCCGGACAAACCGGACCAGAGCCATCAGATGGGTTCTTATCTTTTGAGGTTGGCGTTAAAACGCTTCCCCATAGGGTTTGCCAACCATGCCTGTCGGCTGGTCGCCCCCATCCAGCATAGCCACGAGAACCCGGGCCGGATCCACCGGACCGGGCAATTCGATTGCCCCGAATGGCACGCGCTGAAATCCGAAATTCTCATAATAGGCCGCATCGCCAACCAGCAGCACAACCTTGTCGCCAGCCTTTTTGGCCGCCTCAAGCGCAGTCCACATCAGCGCCTTGCCCAGACCCCTGTTCTTGAATTCCGGAGCGACCGTCAGCGGCCCAAGAAGAAGCGCCGGTGTTTCACCGATGAGAATGTCGGTGAGACGAACGGACCCGGCAACCATCGAGCCCGACAATCCGACAAAGCTCAGGTCCGCGCGATGCGGTACGCCTTCACGAATGCGAAACGCTGTACGGGCAAACCGTCCCGGGCCAAACGCAGTTTCCTGCAATGCTTCGACTTCGGTGTTGTCGTTGATGTCTTCAAGGCGGATGAACCAGTTTACCGGCTTCATGGGATCTTCCAGGCATGCATGTGTCATAACGCGCCTGCCAGGTTCCCTATGGTCTAGTTCAATCGGGAAAAAGTCGGTCAGCCGCGACGGATCGGACGAGCGTTAACTCGTCGGATGGTTCGTCGTCGCAATGTCGGACCGTTGATCATGAGTTCTCTCTAAACCCTTGGCATCGCTGCCGTATGATTAAGCCGATTATCATGCACCTCCTGTTCGGTCCAGCCAAAAATTCCCTCTCGCAAAAAAACTTCATTGTTCACGCAGGATGAACAGAGCTTCCAGTCCGTTGCATCGCAGAACTTGATATACACATCAGGGACATCAGAGATGAAAGGATCGACACATGGGACTGCTCGTCAATGGCGTCTGGAAGGACGATTGGTACGACACAAAATCGACCGGCGGAAAATTCGTCCGCAAGGACGCTGCGTTTCGCAACTGGATCACGGCTGACGGGAGCGCGGGACCAAGCGGCAGCGCTGGTTTTACCGCTGAAAGGGACCGCTATCATCTTTATGTCTCCTATGCCTGCCCATGGGCACACCGCACGCTGATCTATCGCAAGCTCAAGCAGCTTGAAGACATCATTCCCGTCACGGCGGTTGCACCCCTCATGTTGGAAAACGGATGGGAATTTGCTGAGGCAGAGCCTGTTAACGGCGCGCAATATGCGTGGCAGCTCTATGCCAAGGCTGACCCTGAATACACCGGGCGGGTAACGGTCCCGATCCTTTGGGACAAGAAAACCCAGACCATCGTGTCCAATGAATCCTCCGAGATCATCCGGATGTTCAACAGCGCGTTCAATCATCTGACAGGCAATACGCTTGATCTCAGCCCGGAGCATCTGAAGCCGGAAATCGACAGCGTCAATGCAACTGTCTACGGAGCAGTGAACAACGGGGTCTACAAGGCCGGTTTTGCCACCACGCAAGCTGCCTATGAAGAAGCCGTTACCGAATTGTTCGAGACACTGGACTGGCTGGAAAGCCGCTTGGCAGGACAGCGTTATCTCGTCGCAAACCAGCTGACCGAAGCTGACTGGCGCCTGTTCACCACTCTGGTGCGCTTCGATCCGGTCTATGTGGGCCACTTCAAGTGCAACATCCGGCGGATCGAGGACTATCCGAACCTGTCAAACTATGTCCGCGACCTCTATCAGGTACCAGGAGTTGCCGAGACAGTCGACATGCCGACGATCAAGCTGCACTACTATGGTTCGCACGGCTCGATAAACCCGACGGGTGTTGTCCCGATTGGTCCTGTTCTGGATCTCGACAAGCCACACGACCGGGACCGGTTGGCCAAGGCCGCCTGACCGGGGCAAGATCAACCCATGATTTCGCGTCCGGTGCTACCAATGAGCGCCGGACGGGAAAACTCCCTTGCGCAATTCGTCCAAACGTCGCCGGGTCGCATCTGTTGCGTCATCAGGCAAATTTGCTGGATCAAAGAACCGCGCCTCTTCAATCTCCCGATTGGCGACAAGAAAGCCTTCGGCCGGTTCCCAATGCTCCAGCTCGAACAGCGCGACATGGTCCCGGCCAAGTCCCCCCTTGTTGAGATAAAGGCCGAGCAGGCGCGGTCGTCCAAGAGCACGAATTCCGACCTCCTCAAAAACTTCCCTTTCGGCAGATTGAGCCGCGGTTTCGCCGGTTTCGATTCCCCCTCCGGGTAAATACCAACCCTTGAGATAGCTGTGGCGAACAAGGAGAACCCGTTGGTTCTCGTCATGTACAATGATGCGGACACCCATGGTCAGCGGATTGCGCAAGAGTCCTGCGGTTTCGATCATGCCTTTGATCATTTGTTTCGGAAACCGGGACAACCAAGCAAGCATCGCAAATCCTTGGTAACAACTTGTTAAATACTACGACTTTTCTAAGCCATGCAAGAAATGCAGGCCTGTTACACCAAAAATGTCTCTACTCTTTTTTGCATCGCAGCATTACATAAGCACCGTGAACTTAACCAAGCCTCAAGTGGCTCAAATCCGTGAGCATTCAAATGCTGAAGTCCTTTTTCGCAAGCCGCCGTCGTCGTAACCGCTCCTATAACTGGAAGCCGGCTCTTGATCTGACGAACCCGCGCGTTGCTGCGGCTCTCTCCACTTTCCCGACCAACTGATCGGCGAAAGACCCTGCCCGTTATCGCGGCCACTCGTCAACACATGAGTGACCGCGACGAGGCATTAAGGCTTGACGGAAACGGGTTTCGACCCAAGATGCGCCCGTCATGTTTAAACTAGCGCATCTCTCAGATCCTCATCTCGGTCCCTTGCCAGATCCCAAGCTTCTGCAGCTTTTTTCAAAGCGCATATTGGGATACCTGAACTGGCGGCAGCACCGGTCCAAGAACATGGGCGGCAATCACCTCGAACGGCTGGTTGCTGACATGAAGGACCAGACCCCGGATCATGTTGCGATCACCGGGGATCTGGTCAATATCGCTCTCCCCCTCGAAATCATCGGCGCGCGTGCCTGGCTGGAAAGTGTTGGCGAAGCTGACTTCGTCACGGCCATCCCCGGCAATCATGATGCCTATGTGCCCGGCGCGCTCAAGAAGGCGCGCGAGGCCTGGCAGCCCTATATGTCGGGCGATGACAAATCC
This sequence comes from Roseibium sediminis, assembly GCF_008711325.1. Classification (GTDB taxonomy): domain Bacteria; phylum Pseudomonadota; class Alphaproteobacteria; order Rhizobiales; family Stappiaceae; genus Roseibium; species Roseibium sediminis. Next base: position 53,546 of record NZ_VXDB01000006.1, on the reverse strand, counting down.
GGATTGCCGGGTGAGCCCGCCTTTCCCTTTGTTCGTCGCCGCGGCGATGTTACGCTGATCGGCGTATCAACCGCCAGAGCCACCGGCCCCTGGTTTGCCACAGGCCGAGTCGGCGCCAAGCAGACCCGCCAATTGCGTGAAACGCTGGAGAACCTGCGGGATGAAGGGTTGTTTAGGGTGGTTCTGATCCACCATCCGCCCTTCCCCGGTGCAACGAACTGGCACAAGAGGCTCTCCGATGCATCACGGCTCCGCGCGACACTCAAGCGCTGTGGCGCGGAACTGGTCCTCCACGGGCACACTCATATCGACAGTTTTGAGGAAATTCCCGGCCCCATTGGTCCTGTGCCGATCATAGGGGTTCCGTCTGCGACGAGCGCCCCGGGAGGCCGGAAACCGGCGGCGCGCTATAACATGTTTGAGATAGAGAAGTCTTCAAACGGCTGGTCTGTTCAAATGACAGAGCGCGGTTTCAGTGGGACCGGCGACCAGATAAACGAAATCCGGACAAGAGACTTGTCCGGATTCTATTCAAACAGCAGTTCCTGAAACAGGCGGCTCAAACCGGATTGGCGAACCATGCAAAGGCTATCAGCCCGATCATGCCGACCGCCGCGCCGAACAGGAAGCCGGAGACGATGCCCGGCCAGTTCGATGATTGCGACACCTTTACAACGGTCTGATCGCGAGCAGCTTGTTTCAGGCGATTGTTGAACCAGTCGCCTTCGATCGCTTTTTCCCGCTCCAGAATTCGCTCGGCGATATATTCGGTGATGCAGTCGGCCATGTCGTCCAGAACCGAAGTCTCCAGAACAACCACCCGGCCAAGACGTGTATCTTTCAAAAAACGATAGGTCTGTCGGTCGCCGCCGACAACCACGTGGCTCGTCATGTCCACCCAGAACCGGGGCGTCGAACCGGAAACCACCTGCAAGGTGAACTGGTCGTCGTCTTCCGGAATTTCCTTGAAGACATCCTTCAGTTCGTCGGCAAGCATTTCCAGTCTTGCCCGCTCGGTGTCCTGCAGCTCGACCACAACATCCGATCTTTCAACTTCGCCAAGCTGAACTTTACGGATGGCGTCCCTCAAGGATCTTACGCGGGTATGAGGAACGACATTGTCTTGCGCTTCAGCCATCTGTTGCCTGACTCCGTTAAAGGCTCAACTTAATCTAGTTTAACCAATTCTAAATGCCCGGAGAATTATTGGTCCGGAGCATATCGCCGTCATCCACTGCCAATCTCCGGCACATGGTTAATATCCGTTTACACTTTATCAAGAAACGGTGTTACGGAACACTTCAACAGGGTATTTGGAGAATTTGGCCCGCCAGACCGACAACCGCCCGGCTTTCCGCAACGTCTTGGCGGGCGATTCGATCAGGCAAGCTTGGGCAAGTGCGGACCAAGATGATCTTCCAGCACACCGAGCAAGCGGGGATCGTCAGCCACTTCAATTGCCCTCTTATAGGGCTTGAAGCCAACGGCCCTGTAAAACCCAAGTGCCTGCGGACTGTCACCCGTGCAGGTATGCACCCAAAAACGTTGTGTTTCAGGCCGTGACCAAACCATGTCGATCCCGGCTTTCATCAACCAGCCACCCATTCCGCCACCGATCGCATCCGGAACAAGGCCGAAATACGCAAGTTCGGGATTTGCCGGATCCGAATAGTCGATTTCGAGCAGGCCAAGTTGCTTACCCTCCCGCACAGCTACAAAAATCTCACGCGTGGACTGCCGGAGAATTTCAGCAAGATCAGCGCGATCCATGACAAGGCGACCGAACCACAGCCACTCATCGCCGATGGATCTGAACAGGCGACGGTAGTCTTCGGGATCGGGGCTTTGCCATCGCTCAAGCGTCACCCCGTCAGGTGTGCGCCGATCGGCAAGATCTGGCCTGGAAAGCATCTCGAGATAAGTGACCACAACCGCAATCTTGGTGTCCGGCACGTCGGTATAACCGTTCAGGTCCAGCGATATCGATGACATGGCAACTCCTTTGATTGAGGTCGTCGATATCAGCGCCTCTCCAATTGCACAAGGCCACGGGTTGCATGGGGATGTCGCTGAAACCGTTAAGGCGACATTAACCATAATCAGGCAGCCTCATGACATGGCAGTACACGGAAATTACCGTCAGCGCGACGAGCGCCTCACATTCGCAGACTACAACAAGGCGTGGTCAGCGAAACGGCGCAAGGTTATTCAAGAAGGTCAGCAACTCAGGCTGTCCTTCACATCAAACGTGTTTGCAGTGAACAATCGGCTGAACCAGATCCGCCCTTCAACGGATTCGCAAGGCGTCTACGCCTCCACCACCGCTGTGATGTCGCGCATCAACATCGTTGTCTAACAGCGTTTAAACCGGCTGGAAGAGCAGTCCTCAGACAGAACCGATGGTCTTGAGTTTGACGCGAGGATGAACCTCGCTCTGGCTCATTACGGTCGTGTGGGCCCGGAAGCGTTCAACGATGGAGCGCACGAAAGGTCGCGTCTGAGCAGATGTCAGCAGAACCGGCACTTCCCCCAACTGGGCAGCTTCCTCAAAGGCGTCACGAACCTTGACCACAAACTCCTGCAGTTTTGATGGCTGCATAGCAAGTTGACGGTCTTCGCCTTCCCCGACAATGGCTTCAAGGAAGGCCTGTTCCCACTTGGGAGACAGCGAGACAAGCGGCAAATACCCGCCTGGCGCAAGGTTTGCCGCGCAAATCTGGCGACCAAGGCGGCTGCGAACATGTTCGGCGATGGTATCGGTATTGCGTGTCATGCCGACCGCTTCCGATACGCCTTCCAAAATGGTGCCGAGATCGCGCACCGAAATGCGTTCGTTGAGCAGAGCTTGCAGGACGCGCTGCACGCCGGAGACTGTGATTTGCGACGGGATAAGGTCGTCGACAAGCTTGGCCTGCTCGCCCTTCATTTCCTTCAGCAGCTTTTGAACGTCGCCATAGGTCAAAAGCTCGGAGACATTGGCCTTGATCGTCTCGGTCAGGTGGGTGGCAAGAACCGTCCCCGGGTCCACCACGGTGTAACCGCGCAAGGAGGCATCCTCGCGGTAGACCGCTTCCACCCAGGTTGCAGGCAAGCCGAATGTCGGCTCCGTGGTTTGGGTTCCCGGCAGATTGACCTGCCCACCGGTTGGATCCATGACCATGAAGTGATTGGGGAACAGCGTGCCCCGTCCACCTTCGACTTCCTTCACCTTGATCACATAGTCGTTCGCGCCAAGCTGTATATTGTCCAGAATGCGCACCGGCGGCATGATCACGCCAAGGTCGCTGGCGATCTGGCGGCGCAGGGCCTTGATCTGCTCGGTCAGAACATCTCCGCCCGTGTGGTCCTTGCTGTTGATCAGCGGCAACAGGGCATATCCAAGTTCGATGCGCAGCTCATCCATCTTCAGGGCATCGGTAATCGGCGGTTCTGGCGGCGGCTTCGGCGCGGTCTCGATAGCCTTCTTCTGGGCTTGTACGGCTGCAACCTGCTTCTTCTTGGCACTGACCGAATAGGCCAGATAGCCGGCAAGGCCAGCAAGACCCAGGAATGGAACAAGCGGCATACCAGGCAGCATCGCCAGAATGACCATTACCACCGCCGACATTCCGAGCGCTTTCGGATATCCGGTAAACTGGCTTGCCAGCGCCTTGTCGGCTGCGCCCTGAACACCCGCCTTGGAAACGAGCAGACCGGCGGCAGTGGAGACGATCAGGGCCGGGATCTGCGAGACCAGTCCGTCGCCGATGGTCAGGAGCGTGTAGTTGTTTGCCGCTTCACTGAAGGTCAATTCCATCTGCGCAACACCGATGAAGATGCCGCCCAGAATATTGATGAAGGTAATCAGAAGGCCCGCGATCGCATCGCCGCGCACGAATTTGGATGCACCATCCATCGCTCCGAAGAACGAACTTTCGTCTTCAAGATTTTTGCGGCGGGTCCGCGCTTCGGTTTCGTCAATGAGCCCGGCGCTGAGATCGGCGTCGATTGCCATCTGTTTACCGGGCATCGCGTCAAGGGTGAACCGCGCTGCAACTTCAGCAATACGCCCCGAACCCTTGGTGATAACGATGAAGTTCACGATCACCAGAATGGCAAAGACGATAATCCCGATAACGAAGTTGCCGCCCATGACGAGATTGCCGAATGTCTGGATGACATTTCCGGCAGCCGCGGTTCCTTCGTGACCGTTGGCGAGAATGAGTCGGGTGGATGAGATATTGAGGCCAAGCCGCAACATCGTCGCGATCAGCAGAACGGTCGGAAAAGACGAAAACTCCAGCGGCTTTTGAATAAACAGCGCCGTCATCAGGACCAGAACAGAAAAGACGATCGACAACGCCAGAAACATGTCCAGCATCACAGCCGGCATCGGCAGGATGAGAAGCGTCAAAATGACAAGGATGCCGGTCGCAAGACCAACATCCCCACGTCTCATATTGTCCCAGATATCCTGAAGGCTCGGCATGGGAAGACCGCCGGATGCAGCAGGCACGCCACTTCCAGGAGCCGTTTCGGCTACCTTCCGTCCTTCATTTGCCGAGGTGTCCGCCATCCAATGACCTTGCTAGAACTCAAAAACACGTTCCGAATTTCGGGTGAACCGGGACTACACAGCCCTGATTTCGCCGGGACCGGGAACTCGTACCCCTTCATCGGTATATTGATTCAGCTTGTTGCGCAGCGTCCGGATTGAGATACCCAGAATTTTTGCAGCATGTGTCCGGTTGCCGAGGCAATGATCCAGCGTATCAAGGATCAGGTCTTTTTCCACATCAGCGACCGTTCGGCCCACAAAGGACCGGGTAATTGCTTCAGCGGCCTGTGCAGCCCGTTCCGCTGGCCCGCGATCCACCTTGATCGGTGAACCGTCCGGCATGCGGATGGCCTCAACATTGATTTCCGGGCCGTTCGCCAGCAGGACTGCGCGGTGCATGGTGTTTTCCAGCTCGCGCACATTCCCAGGCCAGACATTCGTCTTCAGGGCCTGACGCGCCTCCTGGGAGATTTCCCGAACCGGAACACCGTTTGCCTTGGAATAATGCTCAACGAAAAACCTCGCCAGTTCCATGATGTCTGCCGGGCGTTCGCGCAGCGGCGGAAGCTTGAGGTTCACCACATTCAGGCGGAAAAGCAGGTCTTCGCGGAACGAGCCGTTGCGAACGCTTTCGCCAAGATCGCGGTTGGACGTTGCCAGAATTCGGATATTGACCGGAACGGGGCGGGTCCCACCAACGCGGTCGATGACCCTTTCCTGAATGGCCCGCAACAACTTGGCCTGCAGGCGGACATCCATTTCAGATATTTCATCAAGCAGAAGCGTTCCGCCATCGGCTTCCTCGAACTTGCCGATCCGCCGGGCAACAGCACCGGTGAATGCTCCCTTTTCATGACCAAACAATTCAGATTCCAGAAGGTGTTCGGGTATGGCCGCACAATTGATGGAGATGAAGGGCTTGGACGCCCGGTTCGAGCACTTGTGGACGTGACGCGCAATGACTTCCTTGCCTGTACCGGATTCGCCGGTGATCAATACCGAGGCTTCGGACGGGGCGACCTGCTCTGCCAGCCGAACCACCATCGCCATGGCGTCGTCGCGGTAGATCATGTCCCCGCGTTCCTGAGCGACGGCCGCTAGAACCGCTGCAATCAGTTCCGGATCCGGCGGAAGGGGAATGTACTCCTTCGCCCCAGCCCTGATGGCCGAAACCGCTGCCTTCGCATCAGTATCAACACCACAGGCTACAATCGGCACATGCACACGCTCGGCCTGCAATTTCCCGAGCAATCCTGCGATATCAAGGCTCACATCGATCATCAGCAGATCGGCACCGCGGCCGGAGCGGAGCACCTGCAGGGCACCATCGATGCTGTCGGCGTGGGTTACCTGCGCGCCGCGCTGCATGGCAATCTTGGATGCCGTGCTGAGCTGCCCACCAAGTGTCCCAACGATCAAAAGCCGCATTAAAAGCCCCCTTACCGGTCCGTCTTGATGATTTCAGTCATGGTCACGCCAAGCTTGTCCTCGACAAGGACAACTTCGCCGCGGGCCACAAGCCTGTCATTGACGTAGATATCGATGGCTTCCCCGACCTTCCGGTCCAGTTCCAGAACTGTTCCGGACGCCAGTTTCAAAAGGTCGGACACATGCATCTTGGACGACCCGAGAACAGCGGAAATGCGAACCGGCACGTCAAAGACGGCTTCAAGATCACCCGCAGATTGCACGGGATGGCTATTTTCGTCGCTTTGTTTGGCAGTTGGAGCCTCGAGCTCGTCCAGCGGAATACCGCCTGCTTGTTCGTCACTCATGATGCTTCATCCTTTTGAGTGTCGGGTCCATCTGCGCTGCGTGCAGCCTTGCGTTCTCCGGCGCGCGCCAACAGATAGGACTTGATGCTTGCGTCAATTTCCTTTTCGAGAGCCTTCCGGTCCCGAATGATACCACCATCAGCCCATTCGATGTGGCAATCACCGCGGCCAATGTCAGGTTCTCCCAAGATCACGATACGTCCCTCAAACCCCTTCTCGTGAACAATGGGGTCAATCCGCTTCTTCAACGCATCGACATCCTTTTCATTGATCCGCAGCACAACATGCGGCGAGCGGCGAAGCGGGCCAAGGCATTCGGACAGGAGTGCGAGGATTTCAGTCATCGGCTGACGAGCGATCAGATGAGCGCACAGCCGACGTGCGACCATGAATGCCAAGCTGACAGCGTCCTGTTCCTGTGTCTTCTGCATCTCGTCAAGGGTCTGCAACACCCCCTGAATGGATGTGGTCAGCCGTCCGACTTCTTCGGTCAGGAGAGTATCCTGATGGCTCTGGTGATCCTTCAATGCGGCGATCCGCCCTTCCTCGAAGGCCCGCTCACGCGCCTTTTGCAGAAGCTGTTCGTGCTCGGCAACCGGGATCATCGGAATGACCGGCTCGGGCGGCGCGACAACCTCCGGCTCAGGCGGAGCGGAGAAATCGACATTGAACTGAAATTTCGAAGGACTGACCATCTTGCCCATAAATCTTGGAGGACTTTCCTCCTGCTCCGTTAGTAGATGATTTCGTCGTCACCCTTGGACTTCGAAATCATGATTTCACCCTTGGCTGCCAGATCCTTGGCCGTGTTCACCATGCCGGTCTGGGCGTCATCCACATCGCGCAAACGAACCGGGCCAAGAGCTTCCATGTCGTCTTGCAGCATCTTGGCAGCGCGCGAGGACATGTTGCCAAAGAAGAATTCTCTGGCCGCATCCGTGGATCCCTTGAGCGCGATAGCCAGCTGATCCTTTTCGACGTTCCGCAGAAGTGTCTGGCAGCTTGCCGCATCCAGCTTCATCAGATCGTCGAAGGTGAACATCAATGTCTTGATCCGGTCTGCAGCCTCGCGATTGTCCTCTTCAAGGGCCGCGAGGAACCGGGCTTCCGTCTGGCGATCAAAATTATTGAAGATATCCGCCATCATTTCGTGGCTATCGCGGCGGGACGTGTTGGTCAGGTTCGACATGAACTCAACGCGCAGCGTCTGTTCCACCTTCTCCAGAACTTCCTTTTGAACCGCATCCATCCGAAGCATGCGGCTGACAACCTCAAGCGCCAGTTCTTCCGGCAAGATGCCGAGAACACGCGCAGCATGGTCGGACTTGATCTTCGAAAGCACCACCGCGACCGTCTGCGGGTATTCGTTCTTCAGATAGTTGGCGAGAACATTCTCCTGAACGTTGGAGAGCTTTTCCCACATGTTACGTCCGGCCGGTCCGCGAATTTCCTCCATGATGATCGAAACACGATCACCAGGCAGGAAGTTGGCCAACAGCCGCTCGGTGGCGTCAACGTTGCCCGTCAGCGCGCCACGGGAACTGATGCGGCGCACGAAATCCTTGAACAGGTTCTCCAGCATGTTGGGCGTAACAGGCCCCAGATTGGCCATTGCTGCCGAAATCTGACGAATTTCGATCTCATCCAGCTGGTTCCAGATGGCCTTTCCGTGCTGCTCGCCGAGGGCCAGCAGGAGGACGGCAGCGCGCTCTGCGCCCTTGAGCTCACGCTCTTTCTCATCGGCACTGACCGTCAGCTGTTTTTGAAGTGCATCAGCCATCAAGCAGCCTCATCCAGCCATCCGCGAACGATCGTCACAGCTTCCGTCGGATGTTCGTCGATCATTTCACCAACCTTCTTGATCGAGTTGGCCTGAACGGCACCGGCTGCCTTGGCTTCTTCGAGCCACTCGATCTTCAGTTCTTCCTCTTCATCCCTGCTGTCCAGTGGCATTTCGGATTCTGCAATCAGGGTGCCATCAGGTCCGATCAGCAGAGCTTCAGGCTGACGCTCTTCCGGGGTCACGATCCGGCGCAGGAGTGGACGAACCACGAACAGGAGCAGCAGCAACGAGATCAACAGAAGGACACCAAGCTCGGCAAACCGCAAGATATCTTCCTTGGTAAACTCGAATAGCCCACTGGTATCCTCGCCGAGATCAGACTGCGGCGGTGCGGCGAACTGGAGATTGACGACCTCGACAAGGTCTCCACGGGTCTCATCGAAACCCACGGCTGAGCGAACCAGCACGGCAATCCGGTCAAGAGTTTCCTGGGTACGCGGCGTATAGACGACATCGCCGTTTTCATTCGGGCCGTAGGTTCCATCCACCAGAACCGCAACGGACAGACGCTGAACCCGGCCAGCCTCTACAATCTCTGTCTTTGTCGACTTGGAGATCTCGTAGTTGACGATTTCTTCCGTTGCAGAGGTTTCGTCCTTGTTGCCCTCGCCATTGGCGTTCTCGCCGCCATTTGGCAGCTCGTTGCCAACCGTCACCTGATTGTTGCGCTCAACACTGCTGGAAGCTTCTTCCTTACTCTGTGTAGAACGAACAACCTGCCCGTCCGGATCAAAGGTCTCGATGGTTTCAGTGGTGCGGTTGAAATCCACATCGGCAGCAACACGAACCCGCGAACGACCCGGACCGACAACGGAATTCAGGATTTCCTCGATCTGACCCTTCAGGCGGCTTTCGATGGAAAAGATGCGCTCCTGCAGGGAATTGCCGATCATGCCTTCTTCATCGCTCTCGGCGCCGGATGCCAGGAGACGACCGCTTTCATCGACGACAGACACGCTTTCCGGGCGCAGGCCTTCAACGGCAGTTGCCACCAGATGCTGAACTGCGCGGATTTCACCCGGCCCAAGGCTACCGCGAACATTCAGGACGATGGAAGCGGTCGGCGCGCGTTGGTCGCGCTGGAACAGCTGGCGCTCGGGAATAACCAGATGGACGCGAGCCTTCTTGATGCGATCAAGCGCGGAGATGGAGCGGGCAAGCTCACCTTCCAGCGCACGCAGGTGGTTCATGTTCTGAACAAAGCTTGTGGCACCCAGCGTATCGGACCGATCGAAGATCTCGTAGCCGATGGACCCACCGGTCGGAAGGCCGTCCTCTGCCAGCTGCATGCGCAGACGGGCCACTCGCTCTTTCGGCACCATGACAGTGGCACCGTCCCGGGCCAGTTCATAAGGAACACCAAGGCCTTCCAGCTGAGAAACGATGGCGCCGGAATCTTCAAGGGTCAGCTCCGAATAGAGCGTCGTCATCTGCGGCGCGGTTACCCGGAAAATGATGAATGCAAACACGCCAACAAGAATTGCCGCCACAGCACCCATCGCGGCAACCCGCGTAGGTCCCAGAGTTTTAATGAATTCGATAAGCCCGTTCACGAATGCCCGCCCGACTTGTCCTGTATCGCTCGCCACCTTCCAAAATGAGGAGATGACACCCGACGCATTAACCACTGGGCAAAATTTGCCGCTCAGAAGGTTAACAAGGCGTTAACGGATTTGAATGGAGATTTCGATAACGGCGGTTTTCTGCCAATCTCGTTTATGCAAAATGCAATTCGGGTGGGGAAAATTTGCCCACCTCGTTAACCCTTACAGGGAAATTCGGCGTTTGTGTGAACAGTGGACAAATCCAAAAAGGCCGGCACACGGCCAGCCTTCAAGAAACAATTGATACGGAAGTACCGCAATCAGTTGCGATACTGCTGAACCCGCGTTGCTCGCAATCCTGCCAGCCCGTGTTTTTCAATCGAGCTCTGCCACGAAAGAAATTCTTCGACTGTCAGGGTATAGCGACTGCATGCTTCCTCAAGGGACAGCAAACCGCCCCTGACAGCTGCAACAACTTCAGCTTTTCGCCGGATAACCCAACGCTTTGTTGAGGTTGGAGGTAAGTCTGCAATAGTAAGCGGACTACCATCCGGGCCGATGACATATTTTACACGCGAACGAATTTGTTCGGTCATTGTACTCTCACACTAACCATGACCAAGTTAGGTAGAGTGTAGGTTCAGCAACTTAAAATTTGGCTAAGCAGGCAAATACAATTCATTAACTATAAAAATTGAATAGAATGAATATTATTTACCACCCTCATCACCTGAGGGTCAAAATCATTAATAAAACTACGGAATTCTTTAACATGCGCAAAATCTCCTTGCAGAATGCAACCCGAAACGCGCAACGCAACAAAACGGCCCGCCAAAATCGACCATGGGGATTTTGACGGGGAAATTTTTTTTATTTTTTTTGATGTCAGGACGAGACGGCTCTAACCGTCTTCACAGCGCTCACAGGCACCGAAACATCGCCTATTTTCAGGAACGGTGTGTCAGAATTAAGGTCGAGACCGTCGACAACACCCTTGATCTCGACAGAAACGCCTTCAGAGTTCCCGTCTGCATCCTTCATGGAAAAGGCAATCGTGTAGCTTCCATCCGGCGCAGTTCCCCCGGCATTGTTTTTGCCGTCCCATGTATAGGTATGGGACCCGGCGCTCAGGTTTACCACCTTGTCGAACACAACATTGCCGGCACTGTCCTTGATTTCGACGGTTCCGCTGGCATCCTGCTTCAGATTGTATTTCCAGCTCGCACTTCCATCCGACAGGGCCGTGGTTCCACCGGCAGCCGTAATCTCGGAGCCGATGTAGTTTACATAGCTCGATGCCTGACCTGATTTGAAAGAGGCCACGAGATTTTCCAGATACTGGTTGGTCTGGATGGACTGTTCAACCGAAGAATACTGCACCAGCTGGTTCGTATACTCAGCCGAATCCAGCGGATCGAGCGGATCCTGGTTCTTCACCTGCGTGGTCAGAAGCGTCAGAAACAGCTCATAGTTGGAACTGAGCGTCTGGGAGGCGTTCGTGGTTCCCGTGGCCCCGGCAGACGTAGCGCTTGATACCTGTGTCATACTTTTCAAGTCCCGTTAGGCGCACTGAACATCAGGCGCGCTGCAGTCATCTCTATATGCGGACATCCAGTCCACCGGCCCGCGCGGTCAGGTTCAGGCGAACACCGGGGCCGAAATTGTCATCCTCAAGCGCAGGCTCGCGCGCAGGTCCGGATCCGTCCGATCCACGGTCCTGTGACTGGTCACGACCTTCGGAGAACTGGAAACCGGACGATCCCTGGTCTTTCAGCGAGAACTTCATGTTTTCGGAATCTGCCGTAAGACCAGCAGCTTCCAGTGCCCGCTCAAGACCACGCTGATCGCGCATGAAAAGGTCCAGCGTTTCCGGACGCTCCACAATCAAATGTGCGTGGACCTTGCCGTCGGCCGAAACTTTCATTTTCACATCGACACGGCCAAGCTCCGGCGGGTCGAACCGCATCTGGAAACGCGTATTGCCGTTTTGGAGGTTCCGGGCAATTTCACCGGCAACCTGCATGGCAACATGGCTGGACAGTACCTGCCCCGGGCGCACAGCTGTGTCAGCACGGGAGACGGAAACCACATCCCCGCCAGTCCCCGTCATGCGCATCATCGCATCCGGATCGACTTCAAATTCAAGCTCACCTTCTGGTTCGGCCAGAGCCTGACCGGAAGGGGCAACAGCAACAAGATCAGGCCCTGCGGCGCTTTGCTGCTGGACCGCACCTTCACGAGGCGCAGTCCCGGCAGCGGCAGGTCCTGTCTTTTTGGCTGCCGCCGCAGCGACGGGCTGCTCGCCCGGATCGACATCACCCTCAGTCACTTCGGAGACCGGAGCATCGTCAATGTCCGCGGGCAGCAGGCCTGTCTTGTCCTGCTGCAATGTCTTGGCCAGAACAGCCTGCTCTGAAGACGCCGCACTTTCAGCCGCACCTGTCACCAGAGGACTAACTGCGGCCTGCCCTTGTTGGGAAGACGAATTGCCTGCAGATGCACGCGCAGCAACTGTCAGCTCACCGGTGACTTCATCTGTTACCGGCGCCAGACCTTCCGCGTTTGGCGCGGCAAGTGTCAGATCGGATACCGGCGTCGCATCTTGTGCAGGAGCCGTCAGAACAGTCGGCAGAACCGTTGCAGGTGTTTCAACCAGTCTTGCAGTAGCCGGGGTCTGCCCCACAACGAGACTTGCAACGGACGCCCGCAATTCCTGAGGGAGACCGGATTGCCACTTCTTTGCCGTGACACCAAGGCCATTGCCCTGTCCTTGAACCTCGCGGCCAAGACGTGCGCCTTCACCGGACTGCTTGTCAGCGGTCGGCTTTTGCCCATCTGGCTGCAGCGCGGCCGCAGAAACAGCTGCCTGTTGTGACGCTTGTGCTGACTGGGAGCTTGCCAAAGATGCACTGCCGGTAACGGCACCGGACGGATTACCGGCGTTCAGCTTGCCCGCAATCGGAGCAGAAGAAGCAATGTTGTCTTCAACAATGGCAGAGGCCGCCGCGCTCAGCGCCGAGGAACCGGCATCATTTGCCGTGCTGCCAATTGGCAGGACAGAGCCCTCCGGTGAAAGGGCAGCAGGCTTGAGTATTCCCGGCTGAAAAGCATCAGCATCATTCGCCGCATCTACACCGGCGGCAGCGAGCAGCTCGCCATCTGGCGCTGCCCCGCTCGGAACAGGCGATGCTCCAGCCCCTTGCAGCAAGTCAGATGCGCCCTTGCCATTGCCAGAAAGGATCGGAACATCACCGCCATCCGGTAGCTGGGGCGCAAGCACACTATCCTGCGCCTGCCCATCACCCGCCCCGGTCAGGGAGAGACCGGTAGCAAAGGCAAACCGCACGGGAAGCGGCTGTGTCTGGGGACCAAACAGCTCGTAAGGAACATCCAGCGGCAGCTCACCGTTTTCCCCGGTCAGATCGGCATCGGGGTCAATGGCGGCATTGAGAACAGACGAAAACTGTCCCCCGCCCTGCCCGTCGGCAGTTCCATCCTTCAAGGAAAGGCTGGCACCTTCCATCTTTCCCGCCGCACCGACAGCGCTGAAGATCATGTCAAATGGCAGCACCGGTTACCCCTGTGTTTGCTGAGCGTTCCAAAGAACCGCTTACCTGTGAGCAAACAGCGGGCCAGTTTCAGATTTCTAATAAAATCATTCAATTTCAGACAGTTAAGCAGATGGACCTTTTACTGCATCGGCAAAACTCCCGGCAAGGACTGCCGCGACCCGGCAAGCTTTGCCCAGCGAAACCGGCAATGATTGGAATCTGCGACCGTCTCACATATATTGCGCCCAACAGTGAAAACCGCCGCCGCCTTGCAGGACCGCCTTTTAGGGTGAGGTGCGAGGAAAGCTCTCGTTGAACGGAGCGGAACGCGGCCCGACATCTTGGTGTTTGAGAATGCTGAACAGTCTGGATCTTCCCGGTCGCCCGGAAGACACCCGCGTGGTTGTTGCCATGTCCGGCGGCGTCGACAGTTCCGTTGTGGCCGCCCTCATGAAGGAGGAAGGCTACGAGGTCATTGGCGTCACGCTGCAGCTGTATGATCATGGCGCTGCCGTCAGCAAGGCAAAGTCCTGCTGTGCGGGCGTAGATATTCATGATGCCCGCCGTGCGGCAGAAAAGATCGGCATTCCGCATTATGTGCTCGATTATGAAAGCCGGTTCAAGGAACAGGTGATGGACCGCTTCGCAGACAGCTATATCGCGGGCGAAACCCCGATCCCCTGCGTGTCCTGCAACCAGACCGTCAAGTTCACCGACCTGCTCAAGACCGCCAAGGACCTTGGCGCGGATGTTCTGGCCACCGGCCACTATGTGCGCTCCCGTCCGCTCGGCAACAAGCGGGCGCTCTTCCGTCCGACCGATCTTGATCGCGACCAGAGCTATTTCCTCTTTGCCACCACGCAAGAGCAACTGGATTTCATCCGCTTTCCCCTGGGCGGACGGCCAAAGTCGGAAGTACGGCAGCTGGCGGAAAAATTCGGCCTGTCCGTTGCCAACAAGCCGGACAGTCAGGACATCTGCTTTGTGCCCAACGGCGACTATGCCGAAGTGATCCGCAAGCTGCGCCCCAATGCAGCGGAACCCGGCGACATCGTTCACATGGATGGCCGCGTGCTTGGCCAGCATGAGGGCATCATCCACTACACGGTTGGCCAGCGCCGCGGCCTCGGCGTTGCCACCGGCGAGCCGCTTTATGTCGTGCGCCTTGATGCGGACGCCAAGCGCGTCGTCGTCGGCCCGCGTGAAGCACTGACCACCCGCACGATTGTGCTGCGCGAAGTAAACTGGTTGGGCGACCTGCCTCTGGACGAAGGAGCCGAACTGGACCTTTTTGCCAAGGTGCGCTCCACCCGCCCGCCTGCCCCCGCGATCCTGCGCCACACGGCGGAGCGGACCACCGTCGAACTGGTCACCGGCGAAGCGGGCGTTGCCCCCGGTCAGGCCTGCGTCTTCTTTGACAGCGACGATGAAACCGCCCGCGTTCTCGGTGGCGGCTGGATCGCCAGAACAGAGCGCAGCGGCGATTGGGCCATCGACAAGACCGGCACGCCTGCTTCTGCCGCCTGATAATCCGCAGGGCGCGGCCATTGCGCGTGGATTTACACAGGCTTGCGGGCAAATGGCATTTTCCTATTGGAAGCTGCATTTGCCTGCTTGACGAGCCTGCCAACCATTACTATAAGCACCCCACATCGCGCGGCACCGACCAAGGTCGCCGGCCGGATGGCGGGGTAGCTCAGGTGGTTAGAGCAGCGGAATCATAATCCGCGTGTCGGGGGTTCGAGTCCCTCTCCCGCTACCACTTTGTTTTTTCGCCGCATCTCAAATCATTTCACCAAAGCTATTAACTCCTTGCTTTTCAATGATTTATTGAGTTTTTCGGTGTCGTTTCATTCCAGACGGGATCTTCGCGTCTCTCCACATCTCGGAAATATTGCGGTATCATTTGCGGTATCCGCCCAATTCCAGATTTAGCGATACCGTATATATGGCTGGCATAAATAAATTGTCTGACGTTGCGATCCGAAGGACCAAACCCTCGGAAACACCCCGCAAGATGAGTGACGGGGGAGGGCTCTACCTCTTTGTCAAACCAAACGGCTCTCGACTTTGGCGCTTCGATTACAAATTTTTGGGAAAGCGCAAAACACTGTCTATTGGGGAATACCCGCTTATCACGATGGCCAGGGCGCGGGACGAGCGCGATAAGGCGAAAAGACTGTTGGTGGACAACATCGACCCCTCAGAGTTTAAAAAGCGCTCACGTTCTGCCTCACTGGAAGAACCGGAAAATTCGTTCAAGTCACTGGCCGAAGAGTACTTGGATATACAGGAAGGAAACGGGACAGCGGCATCTACTCTCAGCCGGGACGCCCGATATTTGATGAGCTATGCTCGGCCATTACACAATCGCCCAATCCATGAAATATCAGCGGCTGAAGTCCTACAGATGCTAAAAGCCATTGAGAATGAAGGGAAACGTGAATCGGCACATCGAACATTAGGGAAAACCAAAGCGGTTTTCATGTTGGCGCTCGCTAAAGGTTTGATCGCGAATAATCCCACCGCCGACCTGCAGCTCGCTCTGAAGACACCGTTGCGGAGCAACTTCGCAGCCATCACAGACGAAAAGCAGTTCGGCACTTTGATAGACGCGGTACGAAACTACCAAGGCTGGCCGGCAACCCGATACTCGCTGTTGATACTTGCCTATACAGCGGCACGCCCAGGTGAGACGCGGAAAGCCCTAAAGACTGCAGTAGACCTTGATAACGGTGTTTGGACCATTCCCTTGGAAGTAAGCAAGATGCGGTCGAAAAAAGGGCGCCGCGAGCATCAGATATATCTGAGCAATCAAACATCCAAATTATTTCAAGAGGTATTCTCCCTTTACCCAGATTCAGAGTATATCTTCCCTCAAATCAGAAGAATGGACCGCTGCATCAGCGAAAACGCAATGAACGTTGCTCTTAGGCGCCTTGGCTACATGGGGTCAGAGCACGTGGCACATGGTTTCCGGTCATCGTTTTCAACGATCTTGAATGAACGAGGTTTTGACGGCGACCTTATCGAAAAAAGCCTTGATCACCAAGATTCCTCAGTCAGGGCGATATACAATCGATCAGAATATAAGACACTTCGGCGAAAGATCATGCAAGACTGGGCGGATCTGGTAAACGAACTTGCCTCCGCACCTAGGAAAAAAGACTATACCCACCTGCTCTGAGACGATCCGAGACAAAAACAGCCCCACCGATACGGCGGGCGTAAATTCAACTTGATACTGATTATATAATCATTTACTGTATATTTTATTGAATATTGGAGTCCCTAATGCCTCAAACAGAATGCCTTCCCATTCCAAAGTGCCTCTCTTTGGAAAGCGTACTCAAACAAACTCACATCTCGAGGGCTACCGTCTATCGCTTGATGAAACGAGGTGAATTCCCGAGCTCGCGAAAGATTGGCAATAGGACGGTTTGGCTACAGAGCGAGATTACCCATTTCATGAATAATCTTCCCTGCGCATACGGGACTTCCCCATCGACGCAAGCGTCAAATCAGAAAAACTATATGGGTCTTCTGGGGGTCGACGAATGACCTATCACCCCTTGCTAGGAATGGCAGAGCCTCCGGTTAAACCGCTGAGCAAAAACCAAACTGGTCGCGCAACAACTATTTCCGCTCCGCCCCCGAAGAAGGTGTCCCAAGTCAGCAATGCCGTCTCGATCACCTGGCTCAGCAAAGTATTCAGATTGCCACGATACAAGGTGATCTCCGCCTTGGTAGACTGCCCGGTCCTGAAGACCTCAAGTAACGGTGCCAAGCTTTACGACCTCGCCTCAGCGGCCAGATATTTGGTCGATCCGGTCACCGATCTGGATGCCTATCTTCAGACGATCAAGGCGAGCTCACTCCCGGAGAAACTGCGAGAAACTTTTTGGAACGCGAAGATCAAAGAAGCGAAATACCGCGTTATGGCCGGCGAACTCTGGCCGACCCAGCGGGTGATGGAGGTACTTTCCGAGACGTTCAAGACCCTCAAGAAAACCACCCAGCTCTGGGCGGACACAATTGAAGAGGATGCCGAGGCTTTGAGCATCAAACAGCGTGCCGTTCTGACAACCCTTGTCGATCGACTTCTTGATGAGATGCACACGAACCTGGTTAAGCAGGCCAACGAAAACGAGACCGAGAGCTACCTGAAAGACCTTGATGACGAAATCAATTGATGGCGGCAAACAAGTTCGACCATCGGGACAGCAATAGCAACAACAAGACCAATGTTTGATCAGTCGTTTGCCACTCTTGAAGAAATGGTTGTCGCTACAGCGGAGATGGTCCGGCCTACGGAGCGCCTGACTGTTTCTCAGGCTGCGTCCAAGTACCGCTATCTGGATAACCCCGGCTCCTATGTCGGTTATTGGCCCAACGAAAAGACGCCTTATCTGGTCGAACCTATGGACGTTCTGACCAGTCACGAATTCAATGAAATGATCTTTGTCGGTCCGGCTCGAACCGGGAAGTCTGACATGTTCTTCAATTGGCTGACATACACCGCAAAGTGCGATCCAGCCGATATGCTTTTTGTCGGGATGACGAAGGATGTTTCGCGCGATTGGTCCCTGGGCGATCTTGCAAAGGCGATAAGGCACACGAAGGCCTTGGGCGAGAAATTGCTCCCCGGGCGGAAGAACGACAACGTACATGACAAGTTTTTCACGAATGGCATGCGCCTACTCATCAAGTGGCCCACGATCACAGAGCTATCCGGCAAGACAGTCCCGCGCGTATGGCTTGCCGACTATGACCGGATGGAGGATGACATTGCGAAGGAAGGCCCTCCGTTTGATCTAGCCAAAAAAAGAACGCAAACGTACAAGCGCTTTGCCATGGCAGCAGCAGAGTCATCGCCTGGTCGCCCGGTACTGGACGCCAAGTGGGTCCGCAAGACACCACACGAGGCCCCGCCCACGAAGGGTATTTTGTCTTTGTACAACCGAGGCGACCGACGCCGCTGGTACTGGCGCTGCCTTCAATGCCGTGACGCCTTTGAGCCGCATTTTGGCTTGTTCTCCTACCCCAGCAGCAGTGACTTCATGGAAGCGGCGGAAGCCGTCACACTTGTTTGTCCGCATTGCGGCTACCCGCATCTTCCGGAACACAAAAAGGATCTTCAGGAGCTTAATCACAACGCACGCTGGATAAAGGACGGGCAGGTCTGGCTGCCCAACGGGAAAATAGAGGGAAAGCCGCGACGTACCGAAGGGGCCTCGTTTTATCTTCGCGGTCCAGCTGCTGCTTTCCAGGATTGGCAGTCACTCGTATTCAACTACCTGAACGCTATGGACGCATATGAGCGCACCGGCGACGAGACCCAGCTCAAGAAGACCATTACCGCCGACCAAGGCGATCCATACACGCCGAAAGCAATGGAAGGCGGCAGGCTCCCCGAGGATCTTAAGAACAGAGCGCAAAACTGGGGCGGCACAAAAGACAATCCGATCGTTCCCCCGGAAGTTCGCTTCCTCATAGCAACAATCGACGTGCAGGCGGGCAAGAGACCTTCCTTCGTAGTCCACGTTTACGGGATTTCTGAACGTGGTGACGTGTATCACATTGATATGTTCAAGATCCGAGAGTCCGAACGACTAGATGATGACGGCAAACCTCTCCCACTAAACCCGGCCACTCACGGAGAGGATTGGAAAGTCCTCATCAAGAACGTTATCGAAAAGTCATACCCGCTTGCCGGCAATCCGAACATGCGAATGTCAATCAAACTCACCGGATGTGATAGCGGCGGGGAAGCAGGCGTAACAACCAATGCTCTCAACTTCTGGCGTTCTTTGCGCGACGATAAGGAAGGAAGATCTTACCATATGCGGTTCCGTCTTTTGAAAGGCGAACCGAAGAAGGATACACCTCGTGTTCGCCTTGGTTACCCAGATGCAGAACGACGGGACAGAAACTCGGGCGCCCGAGGGGATGTACCCATGTTGTTCATCAATTCCAATCAGGTGAAAGACCTTGCATCAGGCATGCTCGATCGAAAAGATGCCGGCGAAATTTCCGATATATCAGTTTTCGGAATGGTTCACTTTCCGCATTGGGCAGAGGACTGGTTATACAGTCAGCTGACAACAGAAATCAGGACGGCCAAAGGCTGGGAAAATCCAAACAGCAAGCGCAACGAGGCGTTCGACCTGTTGTACTACTGCCTTGCATTGATCATTTATCATCCAATCAACATTGAACGACTGGATTGGTCCGATCCTCCTGGCTGGGCGGCGGAGTGGGACCAGAACGACCTAGTTTTCAAAGATGGCGATAAGCTTCCTTTTTCGTCCACAACGGTGACATACGATTTGGAGGCGCTTGCCAGAGATCTAGCCTAAAATTCCACTTATTATTTGATTTTCAATTATATGTAGAATATAGGATTGATATCCATGTTGGCAGCGGAACAACCGAATGACCCTAAAAGACAGGCTCCGTGAGGCTAAAGACGCCTTACACGCACTGAATACAGGCCAATCTGTTGTTGAGGTCACAGATCAGAGTGGTGATCGTGTCCGTTATCTAGCCGCAAATGCACACCGGCTACAGACCTACATCAACAATCTCAATAGTGAGATCAATGCTGACAATAACCCTGGTCCAATGAGGATCTGGGGCCGATGAATAAACAGGATCATTTGATTTCCGAACTACTGGGATTGTCTCCATCTGAAATACGAAGGAACGATCCAGTAGCTCCTGCGCCCCCGGGTCTAGGGGCACCTGGGGGCGCGGGCGATGAACTGGCAATTGCTGGTGATGCCTACGAAGGTGCCAGCATTCACAATCGCGAGCTCGCACTTTGGCAGCCCCCTTCGCGATCTGCGGATCGGGACATCATTCCCCAAAAAACCCGTGCCGATGCCAGAGTTCGCGATACCTACCGCAACGATGCTTATGTTCAGAGCGCCGCTCAGCAGCATCAGGACGGTATTGTCGGCCCTGAATTTGTCCTGAACAGCAAGCCGGAAACCAAAATCATTTTCGGCAAAGAAGATGAGAAGTGGGAGACCGAGTTTCAGGAGGAAATCGAAACTCGGTTCAAGCTTTGGGCGCAGTCCGATGACAAGTGGCCTGATGCTGGTCGACGCAACAGCTTTACCCAACTCATCAGGCAGGCGGTTGGATCATACCTGGTGACCGGCGAAGTCCTTGCGGTCGTCGAATGGGCACGTGAAGACCGAAACTTGCGGGCATTTAACACTTCTGTTCGGATGATCGATCTCGATCGGCTATCGACACCAACCAATAGAATGTCCGACAAGAACATCATCGCCGGTGTGCAAGTCGACAGGCGCCACATTCCCCAGGGGTACTGGATCCGACAAGCGCACCCTCGGGACATTGCGGACCCAAGAGCCTACCAATGGGAATTTGTCCCACGTCGAAAGCCGTGGGGGCGCGCACAGGCCATTCACCTTTTTGATCAGCGTCGTCCCAATCAGACTCGCGGAATTTCTGATGTTGTAGCAGGGCTCAAAGAACTGCGGCAAACGAAAGACTTCCGCGAAACCATGCTGCAGAACGCTGTGGTTCAGGCAACCTATGCTGCGTCCGTTGAATCTGATTTGGATACCAACGCAATCTTTCAGCGCTTGGGCGGCGGCAACCTTGGTGAAGGGACCGCCTTTGAGAATTCGATTGCACAATACATTGGGGCTCACCTAAGCGCCGTCAGCAAGTACATGAAAGGCTCCGACCAATTCCAGATTGGCGGCGTGAGGATTCCGCACCTTCCTCCGGGCTCAAAATTGCAACTGCGCCCAGCAGGGCAAGGGGGACCTCTCGGAACTGATTTTGAGAAATCCTTGCTGCGCTATCTCTCCGCTGCAACCAGCTTGTCTTACGAGCAGCTGTCGAGAGATTTCAGTGAGACCAACTACGCTTCGTTCCGCGGGGCGATGAATGAAACTTGGAAGTTCATGAATGGCCGCAAGGCCCTCGTCGCTGACAACTTTGCAAGTTTCATATTCAGGCTGTGGCTTGAGGAAGGGCTAAACCGCGCAGCGTTTGAGTCCATGCCGCGGAAATTCAAGAACCCCGATAACATGGGGTGGCTGTATCAACCGCAAATCCTGGACGCGATCGCTGCTTGTGACTGGATCGGAGCTTCCCGCGGGCAGATCGACGAGCTGAAGGAAACCCAGGCATCAGCTCTACGCCGCAAGAACACGCTGACGACAGACGAAGATGAACTCGCTCGTCTCGGGAAGGACTATCGACGTGTTTATCGCCAGCGTCGACGCGAAAAATTGCTGCGCGACAAACTCGAAATCGAGGACGAAAGCGATCTGTCAGCCACCAACATGATGAATGCCGCAAGTGGGGCAGAACGTGAGGCTCCGGATGAGCGAAATGAAGACAAAGAGGCCGACAACAAGGACGCCCGCACCGATCAATTGGAGCCAGTTGTCAATGTCTAATCCGTTCCTGACTTCATTTGATAAGCAGGCAGTTTTGGTGGCCCCGGGCCAGGAAAAGATTGTCGAATCCAATCTGCATCAAGCCCATCGCCAATACGAAGCGCTGCTTGTCGCCGAGGTCAATGCCGCAGGACCTGCACAGGATGATTTCTGGTTCACCGAGGATGACTGGCGTTCGGTTTATCGACCGTACATCGTCCGCGATGGCATCCTACAAATTCAGGTAAAAGGCGTGCTTTTGCATGATTTCCCTTACCAGTTTGGATCTTGGGCAACCGGATATGACTACATCTGGCGGGCTTTCAAGCGGGGGCAGGAAGACGAGAATGTCAAAGGGGTCGCCCTGATTGCGAATACCCCGGGAGGTACTGTCGCCGGGTGTTTCGATCTCGTCGACAAGATGTATGGCTACGCCAATAGGAAACCACTCAAAGCCTTCGCGAACGAACATGCATTTTCGGCAGGCTATGCCGTCGCTTCAGCGGCAGACAAAATTAGTGTGTCCCGCACCGGCGCTGTCGGATCCATCGGTGTTGTGACGGCCCATGTCGACGTGAGCAAGATGCTGGACGAGATCGGCTACAAGGTCACATTCATTCATTTCGGAAAGCACAAAGTAGACGGCAACTCGTATGGGCCGCTGTCTGCCGAAGTGAAGGCCGACATCCAAGCACGGATCGACGAACTCGGGGAGATATTCGTCAGCACCGTCGCCCGTAATCGTGGCATCAGCAAAGAGGCTGTTCGGTCAACCGAAGCCCAAGTTTTTGGTGCCACCCAAGCAGTGTCGAACGGGTTGGCCGATGAGATCGGTACGCTTGACGACGCCGTGGCCGCATTCGCGGCAGAACTGTCCCTTGATGAAGAGGATGAACAAATGTCTGGACAGAACAAAAATCCGGCAGTCGATCAGGCTGCTGAAAATGCCGAGGCGATCGAGAGCGCCCGAACAGAAGCCCACAAGGCCGGGTTCGCTGAAGGGGCGTCCGCAGAGCGTGAGCGCATCAGCGGGATTATCGGCTGCGATGAGGCAAAGAGCCGCCCGCGGGCTGCCATGAGCGCGGCTCTGAAGACGGACATGTCCCTGGACGCAGCCAAGGCGTTTCTTTCCGACCTTGAAGAAGAGGGCGGTGCCCGGGCGTCCGGCCAAACCCCGTTCGAACAAGCCATGGATCGCGATCAGAACCCTGATCTCGGAACACCTGGTGAAGGTGACACACCAAAAGGCCAACGCGCGGAACGCGCCTTCGCACTTCTCGGCAAGTCCAAGAAGGCCGCAGGCTGAGTTTTCCGCAATCCAAAATTCAACTAATTGAGGAATTTTCGAGATGGTGAATATCCCTGACACTTCCCAAACTGCCGGCATCCCGTCTCAGTGGGAAGATACTATCAATCCGGTTATCCCCGGCCTCTTCACCGGTGATACCCCTTCCCCCTTGACGCAGGACTTGTTGGTAGCTGCCGGACAGACGCTCGCAGCGCTGACCGTGATGGGCTTCAATGGCAGCAAAGAGCTCGTGCCGGCTGTCGACGGCACCATAGCACCTGTCGCCATCCTGCTTGCTGCAATCGATACCTCGGCGGGTGCGAAGGGCGCTCCCACCTATCGCCAAGGATGTTTCAATCCCGACCTGCTCAAATGGGATGCATCCTACGACACGGACGCAAAGAAGTTTGCGGCATTCGAGGGTAGCCCAACTCCAACAAACATCATCATTCGCAAGGTGAAATCCGGATCGCTCTAAGGGGGCAGATTTCGCCTGCTTTTGAATTCACTCAATTAGGAGACAGCTATGTCGCTTGAACTTTGGACCAGCGGAGAACTTTACGACGTTCTCCGTGACGATCGAATGGATCCGATTCCATCCTGGTGGCTGGATACATTTTTCACGGAAACCCATTATTCCGACGACAAGGAAATCTTGTTTGCCAACCTTCCGATGGCTGATCGTCGTCTTGCGCCGTTCGTCCTGCCGACGGAACAAGGGAAGCCGATTTTCCGGACCAAGGGCGAAAAGGTCAAATCCTTCCTGCCCCCGTACATCAAACCAAAGGACGCAGTTCGCGCGGTTGACGCTCGGAACCTGCGCCCGAGCGAAGTCATGCCGGGTGGACAACGGCTGACCCTGCAGGAACGATTTGATGCACGCGTCATTGAGGTGATTGACTATCATCGTCGGTCCATCAAAATTCGCGAAGCCTTCATGGCATCCAAGGCGATTATCGACGGCAAGATCTCCGTCAAATATGATCGCGATCAGGGCGCTGCGTTCCCGGAGGTCACCATTGACTTTGGCCGCGACCCCAATCTTACCGTGGTACTGGCCGGGGCAAACTGGAATGACCCAGCCTATGACATCATTGGTGACCTGAATGCCTGGTCGGCGCTGATGTATGGCGCTGAGCGAGGCGGACTACCGGTCCGACTTGTGCTCGGTTTCCAGGCGGCGGCAGCCTTCATGAAGAACGAAGGCATCAAGGAACTGTTGAACACCGACTATCGCGGTGGCGAGGGCACGAGCTTCAAACGAGGTCTGCTCAACATCAACGATCCGATGACCCACCTCGGAACGCTTTCCGGGACAAACCAGTCTCTCGAAGTTTGGACCTTCCGGGATCAGGTCGAGGATGAAGACGGCAATCTGATCGAAATTCTCGATCCGAAAGATGCGGTCCTCATCGCACCTGGCACACGTGGTGTGCGTTGTTACGGCGCCATCTACGACGCAGAGGCCATGCAGGAACCGACACCTATCGATATATTCCCCAAAATGTGGATTTCGAAAGATCCCGGCGATGTTTGGTTGATGCACCAGTCTTCTCCGCTGCCGGTGAACATCGAACCGAACAAGACCCTCAAAGCGACGGTCGTTTAACGGGGAGTTCCGGCTCCCCCTGCCCCTCCAACATCGAAGATCAGGAGTTTCATCATGTTTGCTTTCACTTTGAACCGCGTCCAGATGCGCAAAGACGGAGGGTCAGTTATCGTGCCGGCCCACACCGTCAAGGCCATGGACGACACGACTTTCAGTAAGCTGAAAAAACTGGGTGCCGTCCGCGCGGCAACTGAGGACGAAATCACAATCTTCAAGTCCGGAAATCCCGTTACAACAGATGTAACCGTGGCCGACAATGACGATACCACCGCTGGTTCGGATACGGCAGCCGACAGCACTCCACCTCCATCCGGAGCGAAGGGTGACCCTGCCCCCGGTCAAGCGGCAAAGGGTGCGAAGTCGTCAAAGTCATCCAACAAGACATCCGAGGATGACGAAGACATCTGATGCCGACATTTCGGGACATCAAGAGAAAAGCCCGTCGGGACGTTCACATGAAACTGAATGTCCCGGCAGTGCTCATTCCAAAGAACGGTGACACGCCTATTCTGGTGGACACTCGTTTACACGTCGACTTTCCCGCGCTTGGTGATCAGCAGGGCACCAACTTTCACTATGCTGAGCGGGAAGACTTTACGCCGAAGATCATTTTTCTCAAAGAGCAGGTCATCCCGGAACGCGGCGACATTGTTTCCGTCGGCGACGGAGAAGCCTATCTGATCGACCTACGCAAGCCCGCTGACGACCTTTTCGTGACGGCCTTCGTTTCTCCCTTGCCGGCAGAAGATGCGGAAGGCCTCCCTATTCCGGAGGACTGCGATGGGTGACACCTATGCCGTTGCCATCGAGGGCCTTTCCGGACTGAGGTCTTTCGACAAGATCCCCGAGAACATCCGACTGGCAGCGCAACGCGCCGTGAACAAGACCACTCAGCGAGCAGTTCCGCTTAGCGCTCGCGAGATGGAGCGCCAAGTCATGTTTCCACGCGGCTACCTTTCGGGACAAGGCAACAGGCTAAGCGTAACAAAGAAGGCAAGCGGTAACGATTTGGAAGGTCGAGTTACCGGGCGTGACAGGCCAACTTCATTGGCTCGTTTTATCAGAGGTGGAGCCCGCCCGGGGGACCGCGGTGTTACTGTCGAAGTGAAGCCCGGGGTGGCGCGCTTCATGCCTTCCGCATTCGTCATGAAACTCAGGAATCAGAACCTGGGCCTCGCTGTCAGAACCAGAAACGGTCGTCCACCATCGATGGGCGCAAAGCAAATTGGCCCGAACCTATATCTGCTCTATGGCCCTTCGGTTGATCAGGTGTTCGTGGACGTGCGGAACGCGGTTCGCGGAGATCTCGAAACCCTTCTGGAACGTGAATTCGAAAGACTGCTGGACCTTAACCTATGACGCCTCCTTTCCTATATGAAGATCCTTTTCGGCTGCGGGTGCTTAAGGCGCTGAGCGCAAGTCTGAAGTCAATAACCGTGGCGAACGGCTACAAAACTGATCTCGGTGATGCTGTTTTCCGAGGTCGGGACCTATTTGGTGACGGCGATCCCGTACCAATGCTTTCTATCCTGGAGAAGCCTCTTCCCGAGGACTTCGGACCTCGACCTGCCGGGTCGGTGGCCGGTAAAATTGCATGGTCATTGATCGTGCAGGGCTTTGTTCGTGACGACAAGGAAAACCCGACCGATCCCGCCCATTTCCTACTGGCAGATGTAAAAAGGTGCCTTGCCGCCCAGCAGTCCCGGACCGCCCCCGGGACACTTGGAATGGCCGATCCGCTCGGGATGGGGGTCGCCCAACAAACAGGCGGCAGATCAGCAGGTAATTCCGTGCAGGAAATCTTGATTGGCCCCGGGATTGTGCGTCCCCCCGAGGCCTTTGTATCGACCAAAGCTTACTTCTGGTTGGATATCACTTTGATGATCACGGAGGACGCAACAAACCCTTTCCTTTAAACGAAAATTCCTCTAATAGTGGAATATTCAAAACGGAGTGGAATTATGGCAGAGCGCAATTACACGGTTGGCCGTGGCGAAGTGCATTTCGCCCCTTTCTTGACGGGGACACAGAAAATTGCCGGGTATCGCTACCTCGGTAACACCCCTGAATTCAGTCTCAACTTTGAGTCTGAAACACTCGATCACTACAACAGTGACCGAGGCATTCGGGAAAAGGATGAATCCGTTACCATGGAAGTGGCACGGAGTGGCACCCTGACCGCCGACGATATCATGGCGAAGAACCTCGCTTTGTTCCTGTTTGGCACTGCCGAAACGGTGTCCGTAGCAGGCGCCGTGGCAGCAACTGAAACTATCTCGTCAGTGAAACTCGGCGACAGTTATGCTCTCGGCGTAACTGACAGCAACCCGGTCGGCGTTCTCTCCCTGAGCAACCTTGTCGTGAAGAATGAGGCCGGGACCACAACATATGCCGCTGGAACCGACTATTTGTTCACACCGTCAACAGCCCTGCTGACATTCCTCGACGAAGGCAGCATCAACGATGGGGATAATGTCGAGCTCTCCTACGATGTGAACAGTCACAATTACGAGTCCATCACATCCGGTTCAGAACCGATCCAGGGTGCCCTGAAGTTCATCACTTACAACCCCGTCGGCAAAAAATTCGACTGGCTGTTTCCTTATGTGAAGGTTCACCCAAATGGGGATCTGAACCTCAAGGGTGACGAATGGCAGACACTTCCGTTCAGTTTTGACGTGCTCCGCAAGAGTGGGCTCGAAGCAGTCTACGTGAACGGCGCACCCTACACCCCCTAACTTGAGGTTCACAAATGCCCCTACAGTATACCCCTATAACTGAGCGCATCACATTCGGCGGAGACAACTTTATCGAGTTGCGCGGTCTCAATGAGCAGGATTTGACATCGCTGTTCCGTGCTCATCAAGAAACAGTCACAGACCTTTTTGATCGTTTCGTTGGACGGTCCCCGGACACCATAACGGAAGACGACGTTGACGGTCTGGCACTCAAGCTCGCCGTCGCATTTCCGGCGATCGTCAATCATGTGATTGCGGCAAGTGCGGATGTCCCCAACCAGGTTGATGAAGTGGGTAAGCTTCCCCTCGATGTGAAGGTCGCATCGCTTGAGAAGATCGCCACACTCACCTTCGCGATGAGCGGTGGCGCAAAAAACTTCGTCGAGATGGTGACACGCATGGGAGAAGGCATGACCCATCTCGTAGAACAAGTAAGCTCCCACCTCCCGACTTTGAAGAATGGATCTATGGCATCCGAGGACAAATCAGTCAGCTGAGGGAGTTCGGACACCACCATCCGGAACTCTATCCGATCCGAAAGGTTTGGGAGGAAAATCAACATATTGTTGATCGCATCAACCGCCGCCTCGCTACTGAAGCAACTCTGCTCCATAGCGCAATCAACACCGGGATTGCGGCTTTTAGCCGGGATGGGGGCCGTGCCGCCAGGAAACAGTTCACTGCGCTGATTGAAAGGTTGAATGGAAAATGAGCCGTGAAGTCGAACTTATCATCAAAGCTCGTGAAGCGGCTTCATCGGCAGTAAAAGCGGTCACCAAGGCACTTGAGGGGCTTACTGACGCTCAGCAAGAGGTTAGCGCAAGTGCCACCAAGACAGACACTCAACTCGGCAGGCTCGGCAACCAGCTGACCGAGTTGCAGCGTAAGGCGGTTGCGCTTTCCGCGTTTCAGAAGATTGCCGTCGATATCGACAAGTCGTCACGTTCAATTAGTCGCTTTGAAGCCGATCTCAAAGGCAGTGCGACAGAGCTAGCGAACCTTGCACGACAACTACAAACAACCCAGCAAAACCTGAACCGACTACGGGGCGTTCAATCTGCCGAGAAAACCGTGTTGGAAGAGGTTACTGCCGCCCGGAAATCCGCACGAGCGGAACTGAGCGCGGTAAACAAAGAGCTTCGCAAGGCCGAGGCTCGGCAAAAAAGCTACAACAACGCTACATCCAAGGTTCCCGATCACTTTCTGTCACCAGCGGTTCGATCGGCGAAAGCGTTTATCGACGCGGACGTTAATTCACAACGGTCAGCAAGTGACAAGCTTGCAAAAACTGTTGCCGAAAATACCTCTCAGATTGAAAAGTCGCGCGAAGCCATCAAGACGCTGAGCCCTGCGATTTCCGCGGCTGCCGGCGAAGAGCGCCGCCTGTCAACACAACTCGATCGTACCACTTCCTCCCTGAAGACGCAGAAAGACAACCTGCATCTATCCCGCGCTGCTTTGCAGGAAATGAAGGCAAGTGCTGCGGGCGTCGGCGCCGCCTTGGGAGGTCTCAGCGCCGACCAAGAGAAAATCGCATCTACTGCGCAGAGGGCCGCTGCTCAAATCGAGGCGGTCAATGCTCGAATTGCCGCGCTCAGTGGCGCTCGCCGCGGACCGGAGATCAACACCGGTGGTGTGGATGAGCAGCGCCGCAGGATGCTGGAACTTCGGCGGGAATGGGTTGCCTCTCAAAGTGAAGTCAAAAGACTCGCTCAGGATATGCGGAATGCGGCGGCACCCACCAACGAACTGGGCACAGCATTCGGGACAGCTCAAGCCAAAGCCAGACAATTAAAGTCCGCCTACGAAGCGCAGCGTCAATCTCTCCATGAACTGTCGGCTTCAGCACGGCAGGCGGCTGTTTCTGTCCAAAACACCGGCATTGCCGCAACACGCGCCGGGCAGGCACAAACCAGCTTTGCAATGCAATCCCGCTCAGCACTTTCGTTCACACAAAGGCTGCGGGCAGAACTGCTGGGGCTGACTACTGCTTATATTGGATTGCACTCGGCGATTTACAGCCTTGGACAGGTGGTAAGCTCTTTCCAAGTTCTCGAAGCTGCTCAGAACCGTCTCGGGGCTGTGTTCAATCAGGACACTGCGGCTGTTGCGAATGAACTGTCTTTTTTGGACAGACAAGCCGAGCGACTTGGCATCAGTTTTCAAGTGCTTTCCGATGAATACGCCAAGTTTGCCGTGGCTGCAGATGCCGCAAACTTCTCCGGAGCAGCGACACGCAGAGTGTTCTTGTCGGTCGCTGAGGCTGGCCGCGTAAACAAGCTGACGCTTGAACAGATGAACGGGGTCTTTCTGGCCCTCCAACAGATGATTTCGAAGGGGCGAGTCAGCTCGGAAGAGCTCCGCCGCCAGATGGGTGACCGGCTGCCCGGTGCGTTCCAAATCTTTGCCGCTGCCATTGGGAAGACCGAGGCCGAACTCGACAAGATGCTGCGCGCCGGTCAGGTGGCAGCAGACCAAGAAACACTGCTCCGATTTGCCGATGAACTGGATCGGCGGTTCGGTGACCAACTTCAAACCTCGCTTTCGAGCACGACGACAGAGCTTGGCCGGTTCGTCAATTCCCTCTATCAGGCTCGCCTGAGAGTTGCCGAAGGTGGGTTCATTGATGCACTGACCGAAGCTGTCCGCAGGCTCAATGAATACCTTTCTAGCCGGGAAGGAAGGGACTTCTTTCTTGCGCTAGGGGCGGCACTGGGATCCGTCACTTCGGCGGCAGCTTCTCTGATCCCCTACATCGGCGAGTTATCGACCGTTCTTCAGATTATCGCTGCTGTTAAACTTGCATCGGTTTTGACCCGTTGGACCGGAGGTTTCGGGCAATTCGGCGCATCACTCTCCAACTCCGCCCGTCAACTCTATCAATGGGATACTGTCGCCAAGGGCAAGATCCGAACTGTTGCTTTGCTGCGTTCCAGCTACATCAGCCTGTCAACGAGCTTGAGATTTCTCGGAACATCTTGGATCGCCGCGACAAACTACACCAGAATGTTCGGCGTGCAGGCCGCAATAACATCCGGCCTGACGCGGACCCTTCAAATAGCCGTTGTAGGCCTGGCCGGAACAGTAAAACTTCTTTGGCTGGCGCTAGGGGGTCTACCGGGTGTCATACTCACCGGAGTGACACTTGCGATCGGACATTGGGCCACCCGCGTCGAAGACGTAACGCAAGCGGTTGATGAACACAAACGGATCATGGGTGAGGTTATTTCCGCCTATGATCGCGTTGCGGGCTCAGCCCAACACTGGGCGGACAATATCGAGAACGTTTCGTTGTTCGACCTGGAAGACAACTTCCGTGAACAGCAAAAGTTGGTTGAACGAGCTGCCCAAGCCCTTCAACAGAAAGTCGCGAGTGCGTTGCTGTCGCGCTCCGGAGACAGGGCGCCCTTCCAACAGATCGCCCAGGAATTCGTGGCCGGCACAATCTCGGTCGAAGAGTTCGCACAACGTGTCAAGGAACTGAACCAGACCCTCACGGAAGACGGTCCAAAAAAGTTTGCCTCAACACTTTACGACCTTAGCCAAGCCCTCATTGAGGACAGACGGCGCCTGGAAGAAGCCGCAATTGCGGCTCACGAAAAAGGCAGCCAACTTGAAGGTGTTTCGGATATCGCCCGGTCGACCGGGAAGACGATCGAGGATTTGGCTTCGGCCACCAAAAAGGCAGGCAGCGCCTTTGCCGAAGAACAAGAGGCACTGCAGAAATTCAACGGC
This sequence comes from Roseibium sediminis, assembly GCF_008711325.1. Classification (GTDB taxonomy): domain Bacteria; phylum Pseudomonadota; class Alphaproteobacteria; order Rhizobiales; family Stappiaceae; genus Roseibium; species Roseibium sediminis. The sequence continues at coordinate 22,503 of NZ_VXDB01000006.1, read as the reverse complement.
GCCTTGGCGGAAATCGACAAACTGGTGCCGCAGGTTTCCGACGAACTGGAACGTCTCGGCGAAATAGATGCCTTGAACAAGCTCTATCATGATGGGCTGAAGGCTGCCCGCTCGATGGGCCAAGTGCTGCAATTGACCCAGAAATACAATTCGGCATTGAAGGACATTGCAGGCAATATCGGAAGCTCTGATACGCTCATCGACAAGATCGTCGGGGCCGAAAGTAGTGGTGACCCCACTGCGCGCAATAGTCGTTCATCGGCGACCGGTTTGGGCCAATTCATTTCGAGCACTTGGCTCGGACTGTTCAAAGAGAAGTTCCCGTCTGTTGCAGCCGACATGACGGACGCTGCAATTTTGGAGTTGCGAAACGACCCCAAAATCTCGCGCCAAATGACGGCTCTTTATGCTCAGCAGAACGCTCAGATTTTGAGTAACGCGGGCATAGCAGCAACCGACACGAACCTTTATCTGGCACACTTCCTCGGCCCGCAGGGCGCTATCAATGTTGCCGGTGCTTCAGCGAATACCCCGGTATCAGAGCTACTTGGTGCAGATCAAATTGCCGCCAATCCAACGGTCTTGGGTAATGGTGCAACTGCGGGTGACGTTTCTGAATTTGCAGCCCGCAAAATGGGCATCAGTTCGGAAGAACTTGCAATCCAAAACGAGATTTACAGCACCGAGACTAAACGTGCCGAGAAGGCTCTGGAATACACCGAGGATCTTGAACGTCGCCTTCGATACAGCGAGATTGAAGCCCAAAACAACGGTCGTCTGACTCGCGAGGCGCATATTCAACAGGCGGTCGAGCAGGAAATCGCCAAGGCCAAGGAAAGTCACAAGACCCTTGATGAGGAACAGCTTGAACGCATTCGCAATATCGCTGCGGCTGAATATGACAGGCAGGCTGCGACCAAAGGAACGAAATCCGAAATTCAAGAGGCCAATACTGCCCTGCAGCAGGCGAACGCCCTCGCCCGCCAACGCACTACCCTTGAGCAAGAGTACCGAGCTGCCACAGCGTCCGGCGATAGCACGGCGGCTGCCGATCTTCAGATCGAACTCGAGCAAGTAAACCAGAAGCTGCAGCAGGCTATCGCGAATGCCCGATCCATGTGGGAGGCGATCGGTGGTGACAAAGCCGATGTTGCGCTGACGAAACTCGACACCTTGGCTGCCAAAACGACAAAGGCTGGCGGCGGTATTCAGGTGTTTGGTTTGACTGCCCAGAAAACAGGGCAATTGGCCGGAAGTTTCGTAGACGGCTTTATCGGGGTCTTTGACAACTTCGCGAACGCCATTGCCAACGGACAGAATGCATGGGTGGCCCTGGGGCGGGCCTTTCTTCAGTTCGCTGCAGACTTTTTGCGCCAGATGGGGACGATGATCCTCAGGCAAATCATGTTCAACGCACTCTCAAAGATAGGCTTTGGGGGTGGCGGAATTGGGCTAGCTCACTCAGGTGGTCTCATTGGAGCAGGCTCCGCTGGCGTGGGGAATGCGACAAAGAACGTATCCCCAGCTCTGTTTGCCAATGCTGCGCGCTACCACACCGGAGGTGTTGTCGGCCTCGGGCCAGACGAAGTGCCGCTCATTGCCAAGCAGAATGAAGAGATGATCACTGAGCAAGATCCACGTCACAGGAACAACGGCGGCTTGTCAGGTGGGAAAGGCAATGACGCCCAGCCTATGACGATCCGGAACATCGTCACGATGGACCCGCAATTTGCCTCTGACATGATCAAGAGCGCCACAGGAGAACAGGCTGTCTTGTCAGTGATGTCGCGCAACAAGTCGATGCTGAAACGTATGGTGGGTGAATAATGGCGATCCAGAACATTCCGGTTTGGTCATTCCCTCCAAATTGGTCCTCGCCCCCGAAGCAAACACTTGAATGGTTGACGCGGGTTCTGTCCTCCCCGAGCGGGGCAGAACAACGGGCGTCTCTGCGCTTGAACCCGAGGCGTGAGTTCGAAACTGATTTTACCGTCGAGACATCTGCGCGTGCAGCACTGAACTTATTTGTTTCCAGGCACGGCGGACGGAACTTCTATTTGCCGATGTGGCATGAGGCATACCGCCTTTCCGCTGCGGCCACGGTTGGCAGCAATACGATCGAGTGCCACTCTGCCGATGACGGGGGGCTGAAAGCCGGTGACATTGTTTTCATTTCCGACCCGACCGACCATAGGCGATACGAGCTCGCGGAAGTGAACGCGATTTCGGGGAATGTCATTGAGTTGAAGGCCGCTTTGGCGAGCTCCTGGGCACCCCACAGCCCAGTGCATCCGGTACGTATTGCTCGCTTCGCCGAACAACCTTCATTCTTGCGCATCACGGACACGGTTCAGCACGGAACTGTCCGCTTCAAGATTATGGAGAAAAATGAGGATGAGCGGGCTGTGCTCGAACGCCGTGTAAACGGTCCGATGATTTATGACGGCCTCATTACGAACTCCTACCATGTTGAGACCGGTCGCGGTGGCTATTTCCATCATAATAGTGGCACTTCAGAAGGTCAGTTTGCCTTCATTTACGGCGCATTCCTGGCATACGAAGCGCTAATTGCGGGAAATCCCACCAATGAGGCCCGATCCGCAGCCGACTATTATTTGAACCTCGCGCAGGAAATGCTTGATGCCATGGGGGATGGTTCAACGGTAGGCCCAATGCTGCGCCAACCAATTCCGGACGACCCCGACACAATCACTCTGATGCACTGGTTGTTTGCAGCTCGCGGGGACGTGCCAGAGCAAGGGATTGTTCTGGATTATCAGGTCACAAGGAACGGAAACACACTGACCATCCCGTCGAATGCAGCCGGTGGCCGGGTGCAGCACGTGTGGCAAATCTATCCCGCATCGTCGGAGCTGCTATATGCAAGCCCATACAGCCCCGCATTCGACATCAATTCGCCATCAGGTGAGACCCAGCTGTCCATAAGCACATGGCAGCGGATCGGGGACACAACCGTGATCACCATCCCCTCAGGGGCTGACCCCGGGATCTCTGAGTGGAAAATCTCTTACGGATTCTACGAGTACAGCAGCATCGCCACAGGCGATGGTTATGAGGCATTTCCGAGCTGGACGAGGATCCCCGGAGGATATGCCGCTTGCGCCCCCGACACGTTCCGTTGGTTTGAGCAGGCGACTGCGAAGGCCGTTGCGTTGGATACGCGAGCAGGAAAGGCGCAGACATGGGAAAAGCTCAGACTCGCAATGCGGAGATCCTGCGTCCGCGGGCAAGCCATTACCGATCTAAGGGAAGTGATCAGACCTCTCCCGGGCTTTGACGTTATTCCAGCCTCGGGTGAGCCCGACGGTATGTTCTGTTACTCGGACCATCCACGAGCGTTTCCACCGATCGGACCGGGGCTTGATAACGGTTGGATCGGATATGACTTTTGGTCACGTGCAACGAACGGCGACATTATCGGCAACATCCCCGACTCTGGAAATGTGGTTGCCCAGGTACAGCTTGGCCGTGGCTTTGCGGACCAGTGGCGCGAACAGACGAACTATCAAACCGCTGACCAATACCTATATGTCGCCATTTCAGCATCGAAGAAGCCAAATCTGGCGCTCAAAGAGTTCTTCTTGATTTTCGTCTCTTCAACCATGGAGTATGACGAAAACGCACGATGGTACGCTGATCTCGGCAGCAAATCGACCTTTGTCGCAACCACTGGCGATGTGATCGAGTTTTTCATTCCTCGAAGCGAATTCAAGTTGCGTTCCTTTGCCGAAGGCACCGGCGATACCGTATGGGGCACATCTCTCCCCAACGGCCAAACAATCCAGAATTTCGGCGTTTCGTCGGAGATGGCAGGGGCGTACCAAATTCGTCTGCGGGCCATGCGCCTTGTTGCCGGTAATACGCCGGATGACATCAAGGGGGCAAAGATGCCCTTTTTTCCCGGAGCTCTGCCTTTCGCGATCAACGCGGACACAATTCGTCAACAGTTCATCGGCTGGAACGGTTCACCGTTTCATGGATATCAAATGGCCGATCATTGGTGGTGGTTGGGTAATGATGCTGATGAAGTGCATCCGGCTCTCTCCGTCTCGGATTTGCCTATTCCGAGCAGAACAAACGGCTCCCTGACGTTCCCCATAAGTGGGACGACTTCCATGGGGAACGTGAGCAAACCCAAAAACGCGTTGCTTATGGAGCAGCAGCTTATATTCCTCCAACATGCTCAGGAGCAGTGGCATAGCGACGGCGGCACCCTAGGCCCCTTCGCACACACCTTTGTGCTGAATACCCCTGCCCGTTCTAGCCTCGGGTGGCCGACACCTCACACCTGGGTTTACATAAACGATGATCCCAACACGAGATGGGTCGGCTACCAAGTTCGACTGGTGGAATCTCTTGCGAAGTTGATTGAACTGGCACATAGCGACCCGGCCTTTTCCGATGCCGTGTCTCTTGCAAACACTATGGTGAGCAATTGGCTATCATGGTTGAACGGATATTGGCCCAATCTCAATGGCAAGGCGGTTGGTGGCACCGTGATCTATGGAATGCCTACGGATTTTGATGATCCCGCCAAGGGCCAACCGGAGACCCTGTATGAGGAACCTCATGCGGCGGCTGTCGTGATGAGAGCCTGCCTTCAGTTGGAGAAGGCAGGTTTTGGTAGCAGCCTTGTAAATCAGTCTTTGATGTTGAGGTGCTGGCAATATCTGGAATTGGTTTGGCGTACAAATGGTGAGATGGCGTTCACTTGGTCTCCCGACCCGTCTGCCAAGCAGTGGTACGGCTTTTGGCATGGTGAAATCATCACCTCGCTCGCAGAACTTCTCTTGAGCCCGTCTCATGTATCTTCAGGGATCGATTTGAACACTGTTCGGACTCGCCTGGTTCAAACAACCGGTTTCCTCCGCGAATATGGCGTTAGCTATAACAACGCCGGGACCGGACTGGAAACACTCCGGACGTACCGAGGTTTCAATGTCCTGCTCAACGAACCGGACCGTGGGGATGACAGCCAGATCGGATTTGATCGGAATTTGGATGAGCTCGACAATCGCATAGCTTTTCCTGTCTTCCACGATCAGGCGGGGTTTGCATTTGAAACCTTCCCCTACAGCTGGACGCTTGAGGGGCGAGATGAGTACATCTCCTTCATCAACCTCCTTTTCATACTCCGTGGCCGATTCACTTCCGTTTGGCTGCCGACGTTTTCGGCTGATTTGGCCCTTACTCAGGACACGGCACCGGGAGACCGGATCCTGACTGTCGAAAATATCGGATTTACTGCAGGCGGCGGGCCTGAGATCGGGCAGGAGTATGTCTGCATTTTCCTTAAGGACGGTTCTTCTCTCTTCAGGAAAATCACCGCTTCAACACTGAGTGGTCTCCAAACCGAAATCATTGAACTTGATGAAGCATTCTATGACGGGCTTCGTGCCAGTGACGTGAAACGCATCAGTTTCATGCAGTTGTGCAGGTTGGATCAGGACCGGATTGAGATCAACCATGACACCGACACGAAGGGGTACGCCACATGCAAAGCGACCTTCCGCGGAGCACCAAACATCCGAAAATCCAACTCAGGTTTTTGATTCATGACCTTTGATAGCCTCGAACGATCAAACGCAAGCGGATTACCTGTAGCTCTCTATGAGTTCTCCTTTGGCACCAAAACGTGGCGCTACTGCAATGGTGAAGACGACATTGTAATCAACGGCGTCACATACACGGGGATTGCTATCTCAGACGGCGGTGTTGTCATGTCCGGTGACGCTGATGCCGACGAACTTGTTGTCACAATGCCATCAGCAGAAGACGTGGCTGTAATGATGAACGGCACACCGCCGAGCAATCCAATTTGGCTGAATGTCAGGAACCATCATCGCGACGACAGTGAAACCCCGATCGTTTGGGTTGGCTATGTCCACAGCTCCAAGACGGTTGATGGTGTCACTGCTGAAATTGCGTGCAGGATGCTCACGGCAAGTTTTGATTCAGGGGGGCTGAGACTGGCTTACGGGCGACAGTGCCCGCATGCTGTTTATGATGTGAGCTGTAGCGTCAACAAGAGCTCTTTCGGACAGTCGATCACAGTTGACGCCGTGGTTGGCAACATGATCGTTTCTGATGACCTCCTATCGCTACCTGACGGCTATCTGTCGAACGGCTTCTTCTCTTTCGCACGTTTTGACGGATCACTTGAGCAGCGAGCCATCGAAAATCACTCTGGTAACCGATTCATCGTTCTGGGGAGCGGTGACGGGCTGATCGCTGGCGATTTTATCACTGCTTACCCCGGCTGCCGGCGCACTCGCGCTGACTGCAAAAATAAATTCAACAATTTAGCGAATTTTGGTGGTTTTCCACATTTGCCAGGCACATCGCCCTTTCAAGGTGATCCGGTATTCTGAGAGGTATCCATGAACTTCATTTGGGCAATTGCGATGTTGGTCGCAAGTTATGCGATTCAGCTACTTCTCGCACCGAAACAAAAGGCCCCTGATGCCGCGACGTTTGAGGATTTCGATTTCCCCCAGTTTGAAGAAGGAACGCCGGAAGCTGTCTATTTTGGGGACTGCAACGCGCCGGACTTCTTTGTGGTTTGGTATGGAAACTTCCGTACCTCCCCAATCAAAGTGAAGGGCGGAGGTAAGAAATGACCGTGACAATTGAAATGCGGCATGTTCGAGCGGCCAGAATGTGTTCGAGGGGCGCTCGTCGGTTCTTCAATCAACATAATCTGGACTGGAACACTTTTCTTTCAGAAGGCCTGCCGACTGAAGTCATCGAGGCAACCGGGGATCCAAATGCCCAGAAAGTTGTTGCTATAGCTCGGGAGGAAATGAAACGTGGCTAGTAAGAATTCATCCCAGATCATCGGTTATCGGTATTTCATGACAATGCAAATGGGGCTTGGCGTTGGCCCCATTGACGAGATCGTGAATATCAAGGTTGGTGACAAAAACGTTTGGCCGACTCTTGAAGGGCAATCTGAGCCCTATAGCGAAACAGTAAAAGGGAACGGAACAACCAACATTCGGGCAGCCTCAGTTTTTGGCGGCGAAGATGGTGAGGGCGGAGTGGATGGAACCCTGACCGTTCAGATGGGTGCTCCGGACCAAATTTATCCTGCTTGGTTCAAAAACATGCTTGGCGGCGATATGCCGGACTTTCGCGGAGTGGTGACCGCCATTTTCGACGGCATGATATGCGCCATCAACCCATACCCAAAGTCTTGGGAATTCCGTGTTCGACGGACGGAAAAGGGTTGGCAAGATGATCAGGTGTGGCAACCGACCTACGTCACCATCTGGCTCGCCAATTCCGCAATCAAGGCCATGAACCCGGCCCACATACTTTATGAGGTCATTACCAATAAGAAATGGGGCCGAGGCTTTGATAAATCCCGTATTGCAGACACTGTTTGGTTGGAAGCTGCCCGCACACTATACAATGAAGGTTTTGGTCTATGCATTCCATGGAAAAGACAACAGAGTTTACGTGATTTCATTCAGGAAATACTTGATCATATAGGGGGTGCAATTTATCTGAATCGAGAAACAGGTTTGATTGATCTGAAGCTGATCAGAGACGACTACAATGTCGGCGACCTCCCCTTATTCGACTACAACTCCGGGCTGCTCTCGATCAACAAAAGCGAAACAGCAGCACTCACGGATGCCGTCAGCGAAATCGTGGTTCGATATCATGACCCGATAAAGAATGAAGATTTGCAGGTCAGAGCCCAGAACCTAGCGCTGATGCAGGCCACGGAGGGCGTCAAATCAAGCAGCGTGAGCTATCTTGGTATTCCCACTCAGGAACTTGCTGCACGCATCGCACAAAGAGACTTGAAGGCCACTGCAGCCAGCGCAAACCGGTATACTGTAACCCTCGACAGGAGGGCGTGGCGAGTATACCCGGGTGCGGTTTTCCGGATTAGTGCTCCTGACCGTGGGATCAACAACCTTGTATTGCGCGCAGGCAAAGTTACCGATTCCACATTCACCGATGGCAAAATAACAATCGAGGCGTCTCTGGATGTCTTTGGAATGCCGTCCGTCTCATTCGTAGCACCAGAACCGTCGACCTGGGAGCCACCCTTGAACGGTCCATCCGCGATTGATGCGAAGCTCATCCGAGAAGCCACATATTACGACATGATCAGGACACTAAGCGAAGCAAACCTGGCCTATGTGACAAATACGTCCGCGGCCCTTTCGACCGTCGCCGGACGAAGTGACAATCAGGCTCTATCATACATCATCCGCAGCCGACCGGATGGCGGATCTTTTGCAAACCATGGTGGGAAGGGTTTCGCGCCGTATTGCAGATCTGTCGGGGCACTGAGTTATTATAACGGCACAATCACCTTTGACAGCGGCCAGGATTTGAGCCTGATCGAAAGCACCGATCTCATCCAAATCGGTGACGAATTCATGGGGGTAACCAACATCACCTATAATGCGGACGGCATTTCCGGCACCATGGATGTTAGCCGTGGCTGCCTAGATACGATCCCTCAGGAGCATCCGCACAATAGCCCCATTTTCTTCATCGACGGAAATATCGCATCTGATGAAGTTGAGTATGCTGCAGGCGAAACGATAGAGGTGAAGCTGCTCTCTCAAACAAGCGCCGGATCACTTGATCCTGATCTAGCAGCAACCACCAGTCTGCTTCTCAGCGGTCGGCAAGCACGCCCATATCCACCGGGAGCCCTCTTTGTTGTTCATGGCGGCGGGGCATGGACGCCATGTTTCAACGCTCCCCCATTTACCGGGGACTTTCAGCTTCAATGGACACACCGGGATCGGATTACCCAGGAAGATTTCCCGACCGGACATTGGGAAGCCAACGTTGGCCCTGAAATCGGCGTCACTTACAATGTCAGGTTCTACAATAGCTCCAACACCCTTCTTCGGTCGATCACGGGTATCTCTGACAATTTCCTCAACTTCGGAGCTGCTGATACTGACCTTGTAGGAGCCCTTCGCGTCGAGGTGGAATCCTACCGGGACGGCTTGGCTTCTCACCAGAAATATGACTTTCCGCTGACGCGCTCTTTGTAATTTATATTTCCACTTTATATGCTATTGTTCCTATTCTAGTTGATTTTAGGAGAGCGTGATGCTTTTGCCTCAAATGGACTCCTTCGTAGGTGCAGCCCTACATCTTGACGATTTAGACCTTCCCAGAATGGGTGCGTTGTTGGGAGTTGGTGAAGATGAGATCCACGCCGTGATTGACGTGGAGGCTGCCGGATATGGCTTCGACACCTACGGGCGCCCCAAGATGCTTTTCGAACCACACAGGTTCTTCCGCAACCTCAGTGGGGCCGAGCGGGATGAGGCTGTCAGGCAGGGATTGGCCTATCGGAATTGGGGGGAAAAACCCTATCCGTCCGATTCCTACCCTACTCTAATCCGGGCAATGAAAATCAACGCCAATGCGGCCCTGTTGTCTGCGTCTTGGGGGCTCGGTCAAATTCTGGGGGAGAACTACGAACTGGCGGGATTCTCTTCCGTCGAATCCATGGTCGTGGAATTCAAGAACAACGAGGACGTACATCTTGAGGCCACGCTCAACTTCATTCTCGCAACCAGGCTTGACCACCATCTTCGCAATCATGATTGGAAGGCGTTTGCTCGGGGCTACAACGGCAAACTATATGCAAAACACAATTATCATGGTCGATTGAAAGCAGCTTACGAGAAGTGGGGTCGGATCAAAGATACTGTCTGGAAAGGGGACAAAATCGTCCTGCAAGACAACGACATGGCGAAAACAATTCAGGTTCTTCTCGATCTTCGCGGATATCCGGAGGTGGGGAAGCCGGATGGCATCATTGGCTCTAAAACCCGTGGTGCCATCATGGCATTCCAGGCAGACAATGCGCTGCCGGTGACCGGCAGACCAACCATCGGATTGATCGTGGCGTTGAAACAATCCCGAAAGCGCGACGTGGCCGCTCCGCGGGCCAAACCAGTGCCGTCTGCTTTGGACGATTTGCCTGTCACTAAACCCCTCAAGATATTAAAGCGCATCGGATACGGCCTGTTCACCACCAGCGGGCTTAGCGCAGTGTGGGAGGGTAGCGGAGACATCGACGACCTCATTTCTGGCGTCGGAAAATTCAATATTTTATGGAACTCTTTGCTAAACCTTTCCCCGCAACTCATCGTTGCCCTAGCAGGAATGCTGATCGTCGTCGTCGCTTATCAAATCATCCGCGCCCAATTTGATGCTTATCGGGAGGGACGGCTATGACCGATCAACTCGTTGTCGGGCGCGGAGAAGTCTATTTCAAGGAGTATTCTTCACCAGGCGAATTGTATCTGGGCAACACTCCGGGTTTCTCTCTGGATCGAAAGATGGAAACACGGAAGCGATCCACGTCCTATGACGGGAAACGCGTTGAACTCCCCCCGGTGGTGGTTCAAGACAAGATCTCCCTCTCGATCGCAACAGACAATTTGGCGATCGAGAACATAGGATTATGGTCCACATCAACCCCGGACATGAGTGGGCAAACTTCCGGGGGACCTTATGAAGAAACCTTCACAGTGCGTCGGGGTCATTTCTACCAGCTTGGTTCGAGCGTCAATCCTGCAGGGTTGAGACACGCAGTCAGTGTTGTATTGAAACAAGGTGTGAACACCGTTCCGGTCGACGGCAACATTGAAATAAATTATTCGCAGGCTCGATTCCGCATACTTGAGACTGCGAATGACCTGAACAATGGGGAGATGATCAAGGTCATTTTCAGTGTTTCGGCGTCAGATTCTGTATCAGTCCAACCGGCGCCCAAGCTGGTTACCGGAGCGATCCGATATATCGGAACAAATCCCATTGGTCCGGTATGGAATGTTTTCTTTCCTGAAGTGGACCTGACGCCGCGAGGGTCATTTGACTTTAAGAGCGACCAGTGGGTTTCCGTCCAATTTGACGTAAACGTTCGGAAAAAGGACTTCGACAGTCCCTTCTACCACCTCACCCAAGTAGCATATTAAACATCGACCCATTCATCGCCAACGCGACGTTTTATTCTCGCATGCACCCACGCCCCGTTTTTGAAGACTTTCATCTCATAGGGCTGCCATTCGCCGTCTTTGAATGTGAAAAGCGGCCCCGAGTATTCGCCGCCACGCACAACTATGCCGCCGAAATCCGAGGGAACAACGAGTTGCCCCGGCTGCAGCGTCACCGCTCCAGGCGCGACTACCGGAACACCGACGGTCGGTGACAGATGTAATCCGAGAACTGAGATTACACGTCCCACATAGGTCGAGCCGAGTAGAATGGGAGATGCTATTGAACCGGGTCGAATGGCGACACCGCCTACAGATATGTCCGCTTGGCCTAGTAGTATTTTGGAAGGCTCGCCGAGTTGGCTGACGTTCAAACTGATTTTGACGCTGCCAGTTTCTATCGCATAGAAGCCGCCTTGCACTGACACGTAAATTGATACATTCGGCTCACCGCATATGATCGTTGAGGCAAGGCCGTTTGAGACGATCCCTGTGCCCCCCACCTCTAGAGTGAGTTGCCCAGTCGCGAAATTGACCGAGAGACCAGAGGGCGAAACGGAGATGCCCCCAGTGCCGACTGTCGGCACGCCTGCCGTGATGCCCGCCGAGAGACCGGACGGCGAAGCGGAGACTGCTCCAACACCAACTGCCGGCACGCCTGCCGTGATGCTCGCCGAGAGACCTGACGGCGAAACAGAGATGCCCCCAGCGCCAACTGCCGGCACGCCTGCCGCAATGCCCGTCGAGAGACCGGACGGCGAAACGGAGATGCCCCCAGTGCCAACTGTCGGCACGCCTGCCGCAATGCCCGCCGAGAGACCGGACGGCGAAACGGAGATGCCCCCAGTGCCAACTGTCGGCACGCCTGCCGTGATGCTCGCCGAGAGACCTGACGGCGAAACAGAGATGCCCCCAGCGCCAACTGCCGGCACGCCTGCCGCAATGCCCGTCGAGAGACCGGACGGCGAAACGGAGATGCCCCCAGTGCCAACTGTCGGCACGCCTGCCGCAATGCCCGCCGAGAGACCGGACGGCGAAACGGAGATGCCCCCAGTGCCAACTGTCGGCACGCCTGCCGCAATGCCCGCCGAGAGACCGGACGGCGAAACGGAGATGCCCCCAGCGCCAACTGTCGGCACGCCTGCCGTGATGCTGACGGCGTGTCCACCAGAGGCCACTTCGATAGGCAGATGAACAGCAAGAACACCCATTTGCGGCGTTGTTGTTATTGCCGACACAGAAATGCCCTGCGAATTGGCTAGGCCTCCCTGCCCGTCACCGTTCAAGTCTGCCTTGAATATGTCCTCCCAGGGGGCGACATTCGTCACAACCTGTGTTGACAGAAATACACCCGCCGCGTCATGCGTCCATACGCCAAAATCGGTCAGGTCATTTTTGGCCCAAAAAATATAGTAACCGCCTCCCGGTTTTGGTTCTGCCTGAGTGACAGTCCAGCCGGGGACAAAATTTGGTCCGAAACCCGAACCATATCTCTTGAGCTTGATCTTGGTCCCGTTGGCGTCAGTCACATGGTAGTCGTCGCCGATGAGCCAAAGTTCCGCGTCTCCGTTATCCTCAATGAGAAACTGGGGCACTCCGATCTGCCCGTCTCCGTTGAGGTCTACTCCATAGAAAACTTCCTGGACTTTGATATCGGTGGGCGCAGCCTGTGAGGAATAGCCCCCGGCAGACGTAACTGTCCACTCGTTGTACGCCCCCGACGAGGCGTTGAACCACAGGAGCTTATAGCCGCTGCCCCCAGGGATATTTTCTGCCTGTATGACTGCCCACCCGGCGTAGCTGGTAGGGCCAATACCCGCATTGTAACGCGTAATCTTGATCGGCTGCCCGCCAGAAGGGACAACGTGATAGGAGCCGCCGATGAGCACGAGCAGCGTATCGCCCTTGTCCTCCACAAGCGTCCACGGCCTTACTTCCAGCGCTGAAATGACATTCTGGTTGTAGGTATTGTCCCATGTCGCAGATATGACCTGACCTGCACTGCTGGGCTCCTGTTTGTATACCCGCAGAATCCTGTTGGCAGGGTTATCACTACTGAAAACAAGGGATGCCGTCGGAGAGCCCCATGTCAGGGAGGGTGTCCCGTCATATATCCCCATGGCAAACTGAATGATCAGCCCGTTCGGTTCCTGCGTGGTAAGGCTGATGCTGACGCTGCCACCTGTCGCCGCCACGCCGTCCGTATCGCTTCCCCCGATCGGGTTTGCCGTATCAACACCGTCCAGGCACAAGACAGACACCATGCCGGGTCCGATATAGGTGTTGGCAAGGCTCACACTCAGCGTACCAGTAGTCGGATTGGCAATTCGGTAAACCCAGATCGTGCCTGCAGCCCCGGTGTTAGTGAAGCCGTGGACTAGAGTTGCGGTCTTGCTTCCCCATGTGACCACCGGGAGAACTGCTGCGGGGTCATAGGATGGACCTGTCGTAAAATAGACCAGTGCAAAGTTGCCTGCAGCTGCAACTGCCCCTTGCGAGAAATTGAGCGGATAACCGCCAGCCCATTCAAACGTCTGAGTGCTCTTGATGCTGACAGCCACGCTTCACTCCCCCTAAGAAAAACGCCGCGCCGGGTATTCCAGCACGGCGTCAATGACATGGTTCTGATTTGGCGATCAGCCGATGGCGAAAATCTTGTTGGCTCCTGCATCCCAGGTGATAGTGATATCGCCGCCGTTGGGATTAACCGGAAGGCCGGTCGCAGTGTCGTAGTAGGCAATCAAATTGCTTGTTGCCGCAGTACCTGTGTCCTTGTAGATCACAAGAGCTTCGATAGCATCCAGAGTGCCTATGCCGGCAGCTTGTTCAGTGAACACCACGTCATCAGCATCGAAAACGCCATTTGTCACTGTAGCGTTTGCAAGGGTCTGGGCAGTACCCAGAATGTTCGAACCAATGTCCGACAAAAACTGGTGGGTAGCGGCAAAGGTGTAACCACCGGTATCAACCAGGGCGACCTTGATTGTATCGGAAGTCAGGTCGATTTCGCCTTTGAGAATTGCTTCCTTGAATTTCGTGTAAAGCGCATTTGCCATTGTCGGGTTCCTTTAGCTGATATCGATCCAGAGGGTGCCTTCTTCGGCATTCTCCGGAGGTGTTTCGGATACGGCCACGATCGTCCCGGCCTCTCCCTTTGGTCCCTGCACGCCGGCAGTTGACACCTCAATGATTGTGGGTTGGGAAGCGCTCTCAACCTCGATGACTGCGATCTTAGTCATGGTTCTGGCCCCCCTTAACGCAGATCCGCCCGTGCATCAGCGTTGTTTGCTCGCCGGCAATATGGCGCTCAATCTCATAGGTTGTCGGGGAGACTTCGGAGAGAAGCTTTCGAGTTTCTTCCGGGTTTAGCACGACACGGGCGCGTCCATTTGCAGGATCATCGATTGTCCAATGGCCGTCAGCGCTCGACTTTCTGATGAGTTCCCCGTCCTGAAAAATTGTCAGGATCATATCGCTGCCGGTCAGATCAAACGGTTCTCGGTTTGCATCGAGGAAACGCAGATCCAACGGGGTTGTGTTCCCCACCCAGATTTTCCAATTGTATTTGGCTGGTGTTGGCATTGCTGGTTCCAAACCGAGATAGCTCGTCCACCTATAACAAGCGTAATATTCCTAGTAAAGTTGATTTATCCTTTTTATTTTGATTTTAAGGCGTCAGGACTGATGGAGTTATGGGAGACACAGCAAATGACATACTTCTTCGAGCTAATACCGCCCTGGCTATTTGGCATTGTCTTGGGCGGCCTATTCATTCTCGCTTACCGACATCTGGGCCGGACCGGCCTGATCTCGGCGATAAGTACAGCCGTGTTGCTCTTCGTTTATCGTGAAGGGAAAAAGGGTGCTGAAGCAAATATCAAGCGCGATATGCAGGCCGTTAATCAGAAGGCGTTGAAAGAAATGCAGGAGATCGAAAATGAAACAGATTCTATGTCTGACGATGAGCTTGATGCTGACAATTCTCCCTGGGTGCGCAACAAAAATTGACACGAGCATTGCTGAGGTTTGGTGCTTGACGAACAAGCCCCGGCGACCGACCCCGGTTGAATATGCCTCGATGGGGCGAAAGGGCCGGGAGGATATGCGCAACCACAATGCATTCGGGATGCAATACTGTGGCTGGAAAGCCCGTCAATGATTAGTAACAGCCAATTATCCATGCCTTAAAGAAGCTACCTAGATTTCTAATATGCTCTGGTTAGGTATGGCACTCCCCTGTAAATTACGCTAAGGAACATTCATTTAGATGCTTTGCTTGCATGTGTTTTTTATCAGGGGTTTAACGGATGAACGTAATTGCCCGCATTCCAAGCCTGTTCATGGATCAGGATATCGCCTTTTCCTTTGCAGCACCGGCTGCCGAGGGGGCAGAATTGCTGGTCCATGAGTTTTCCGCCTCACAAGCCGTCTTTGGCCTTGATAGCATCCATGTGGGACTGGTGAGCAAGGACGGGGATATTGACCTTCATGCGCTTCTGGACACACCGGCCACGCTGACCGTTCACCACAAATATGCTGGCGCGCGGCACTTTGCCGGGGTGATTGCGGAGATCGAGCGCGGAGAGGAAGGGTTCCACCGCACGCTTTACTCGCTCACGCTGCTGCCGATGCTGCACCGGCTCGCGCATGGTTCCGACTGCCGTATCTTCCAGCAAAAGTCCGTGCCGGATATCATCAAGGAAATCCTCAAGACGCACGGCATAGAAGACGTGAAGTGGGATTTAACCGCCGAACACGCCGTCCGCGAATACTGCGTTCAGTACCGGGAGAGCCACTTGGGGTACCTTGAACGCCTATGTGCCGAAGAGGGTATATGGTTCTACCATACGTCTGGTGAGAACGGCCAGCACACGCTTCATTTCATCGACAATCCGCAGATCGTGGCCGATCTGGAAGGCCAGCCGAGCCTTGAATATAATGCGATGCCAAGCGGGGCGGTGAAGGGCGTTTTCTGTAATCGGTTTTCCTTCAAGGAACGGTTGAGAAGCACAAGCTTCACCCAGCGTGACTACACGTTCAAGAACCCGCCCTACAGTCAGGAGCACCGGCAGGACCGGCAGGAAGACAATGGGTCTGCCAAAGACTACGCGCTTTACGACTATCCGGGCCGCTACAAGCAGGATGTGGCCGGAAAGCCGTTCACAAAGTACCGGCAGGAAGCGGTGCGTGTGGATGCGACCACAGGACAGGGGCTCACCAATGCGATCCACTTGTCCCCCGGCTTCAAGATGGCGCTGACCGAGCACCCGAACGACGCCTGCAACACGGCCTGGCATCTTCTTGAAGTGGATCACCACGGCAGACAGCCGCAGGCGCTTGGAGAGGAAGCAGGCGGGGGACCGGCGACCTATTCGGCATCCTTTACGGCCATGCCTGCGCGGCTTCCTTTTCGTCCCATGCTACGGGCAAAGCCGCTTGTCGATGGTCCGCAGATTGCCCATGTCACCGGGCCGGACGGTGAAGAAATCTATTGCGATGAGTATGGTCGCGTCAAAGTTTGGTTTCCATGGCAAAGAGAGGTTGCTAAAAACGACAAGTCCTCCTGCTGGATTCGGGTTGCTTCCAACTGGGCAGGCCCCAAATGGGGGCACATTGCCATCCCGCGTATCGGGCAGGAGGTCATCGTGGACTTCCTCGAAGGCGACCCCGACCAGCCCATCATCACAGGCCGTACCTACCATGCCCAGAACATGCCGCCGAACAAGCTGCCAGATTTCAAAACACGAATGGTGTTGATGTCTGATAGCCACAAGGCCAACGGCTCCAATGAGCTGCGTTTTGAAGATGAAGGCGGGCAGGAGGAAGTCTGGTTCCACGCTCAGAAGTATCACAACGCCGTTGTTAAAGATAACGAGACCTGGAAGATCGGCGGCAGTCGGCACAAGCGTGTGGATGGTTCACAGTCGGAATCTATCGGTGGTTCGAAGGATATTGAAGTTAAAGGCGACCACCGAGAAGCCATCGACGGATCACAGCATCTTCTCGTCAAAGGTTCATTGGTTGAAGAGGTCAAACTGAGCCAATTCCTGAAAGTCGTCGGGGACAAGGTCTCTCATGTGGTTCGCAACTGCGTAACGCTCGTGGAGCAACATTACCGGCTTGAAACCAAAGGAAAACAGCACTTCGAGGCAGCTACCACCCATTACATCAATGCAGGTGACAGTGTTGTCATACAGGCGGGGTCTGCAATTAGCCTGAATGTCGGCGGCAACTTTGTGAAGATCGATGGCAGCGGCGTCCAGATTGAGGGGTCCTTGGTCAAGGTGAATTGTGGCGGCTCGCCAAAGGCAGGCTCTGAAGTCGAGCCATCGGCGGTAGCTAATCCACAACCCTATTCCGGCCCTCACGCTCAGCGTTACGCGCGCTCCTACGAGAAATGAGAGAGAGAGACAACAATGTCAGGTAAACCCGCTGCCCGTATTGGTGATATCGGCTCAGGTCATGGCTGTCACTTCCCGCCCTCCCCGGCTATTTCCGGAAGCCCAAATATACTCATCAATAATCGACCTGCCGTCCGACAAGGTGATGCTTACGCACCACATCCATGTCCAGTATGCCCATTGCCTCCTCATGGGCGCAAACTAGCATCAGGTTCCCCAACGGTTCTGTTCAACAACAAGCAGGCTGGTCGTGTCGGCGACCCGATTGATTGTGGAGGCTCGGACGCGACCGGCTCCGGCAATGTTCTGATTGGTGGAGCGTCGCCTCCGGGGCTCAGTCGTGCTCCAATCTGCGAAGAATGCGAAGACAAGGCATCCAAGGGCTAGGGCATGGATGAAAACACTCTGCGCCTGTTTGAGGAGCTGAAGAAGGAAGGCACGCGGGTTGGACAATGCCCCTATTTGATTCTTGATGGCGCCTGGCAAAAAGAGATGGTGCAACAAGTCCGTAAATCAGAGTTCGGTTGGGAGCCCCTGCTGTTTGCCCCTGGCGAAGACAAGAATGACGCTCACCAAAGGAGCCCGCTGCTGGTCGATCTCGGCATCCATGAACACATATTGAATACATGGCTGGAAGATACGTTCAAACAAAAGCTGGGAATTGTCGTGTTTTCCGGACTTGAGCTAGCTGCTCTTCGGACATCCCTCAAACGGTTTCTATCGATCCTGTCTCCGGAAACGGGCAAACCTGTGTTTCTGCGCTTTTATGATGCGCGGACACTCTACTGCTTCCTGCGCCATGGGTTTCCTGAACAGTGGGCAGACTTCTTCCGTGATATCAGTGTCATTGCGGCCCCATACGACTATTCGCCGGGATGGACTGTCTACAAACCGGTTGGCGACACCCTGACCTTCGGGATTGAGAAACAGGATCGGTCCGGCTGGTACTGGAGGACTTGGCAAAACAAGGACAGGGCTGTTGAGCACTACAAAGCCGCATTCCCGTTCCGCTCTCTGGGGCAAGCGCAATATGATGAAATGAAGCGCTGCACGGAGCTAGGGTTCCAACACGAGATCATGGACTTTTTGGTCAGCGCATTTCCGCAGCAGACTAAATTCATCTCGCGCGAAGAGCTCCTGGAGTTTGTTTCTGAAAACCAGAAAATTGCTATACAACAAGGCTTTGCTGGCGAAGACTGCGAGTATTATTGGGTCGTTTTAGCATTCATGTGCGGCATCGATTTTTACGAGGGAACCTATGTTAGTCGATATCTTGGAATCCCGTGGTTTTCCAGGGAAAAGCGGCTGACCGATATTCTTGAACTTCATTACGAGCAAGCGAAGAACCCAGAAATTACTCGACTTTTAGCAGGTTGAAATAAAGCGCATGAGAAGTACAACTTCTTTCTTCAAACGACCAAGAGACCCGAAAGGACCTGTTCGAACCCCTTGGGACAAGTGGTCACAGAAACAGGGGCGAGCTATCGAGGATGGCATCAAGAAGAAGCTTGACGACTTGTTCAAGCCTCCTCAGAAGAAACCTGAGCCGATGCCTGTGCCCAATCCCGAAACTGGTGGCCAACCAGAGCAGACTAGGCCGCGACGGCGCAACGACGATTGCTGTATTCCCGACAAATTCCTAGAAAACTGGCCGGTTAACAGGAAAAACGCCAGTTACTCACCTGAAATTGGCTGGAATGATTGGAATAAAGAGTATGACGGCAAAAAAATACAGCCCCAGCAAGTAATTTTTAATCGGGGCTTCAAATTCCAGCTGGAAGTCACTGAAAGCTTATGCGACGGTTTGGAGTTTTTATGCAAGGACAATGCCGGTGCAATCGGATCCAGGCACCAGTGGGCAGATGGTTTGAACTGGCCTAATTGCAATATGGTAGAAGTCAAATATGCAATGCACGAAACAACTTATACAAAGGAAAAAGCATATGACTTAACTAACCCACCAGTTAGAAGATTGCATGAACAATTTAAGCGATATGCAATTATTTGCAATAATCCGAGAAAGGTCTCAGAACTCCCATGTTTAGCACAGGTTGGATTAGAAATTTTCGTCAATTGGAACACCATGGTTGAATTTTATGAAGAAATAATGAGCATTTACTCGATTCCCGGACCCAAACCGCAACAGCGTCTTCCGCGATATTATTATGGGTCAGACCTAGCAGACCACAATACACCAAACGGAATCGAATCGTGGATGGATGAAGCTGGTTCAGATATTTGAGATGAGAGGTTGATACTCAGATGAATAACGAGTTTAAAGAGAATTTTAATATCGATTTCTTGGACGCGCCAGAAATGGACGTGAACATCCTAGCAAATAATGATTTAAATAACCTTCACTATGAATTGCTTGATGTAGAAGAAATTCTTCGGCGGAATTTTATTGTTGTAAGAGAATTTCACAATATTATAAGCGAAGGATATGTTGAAGATCACTCTTACGACGTTAAATTAGAAAAAAATACAACAGACGAATTTAGGATTGAGCTTAGATACCTTCGCAGCTTCAGCAATGAGGAAGGAGAGCGGTTTTTAAGGACTTTAAGCCTAGACGCCCATCCAATGCTGTTAGCAATTTTGTTACAAGAAATTCTTAGGTTAAATAATATTGAGGGTATATTATTTGGCTACATAGGAATTAGCACGGGGATTTTAGTAGAAATAGATCGAAAAGTCCTCGGAGAGGATGTTTCAAAATATTCTCTTGAAGAACTTTCTAGTAAATTATTTAAACCCGTGCCTGCAGATCATATTCTTAGTAAATTGACATTTAACGGTTGGGTTGACGACACAGGCAAGTGGCGCACATATCCATGACACAACTTCCACCGATCGGTGTTTGGTATTGGCTGCACGCTGAAATCGAAGGCTTGCAGCCGAAGTAATAGCGACTTTCGGGTACCCTCAGACCATTGGACGACAGCGCGATACACCCGACGGTATAGAAAGTTGGAAGGGCGAAGCAGGATCTATTGAAAAATGACTTTTGGGTAACAAAAGATGGCGCGGTTCGAGCCTTGCTGGACGGGTTTCAAGACTTTCCTGCGGAAGAAGGTAAAATGATGGAAATACTAAAAAGAATATTCGGATCTCAGTTTTATGAAGAGTTAGATATTTATATTGACATATTCAACAAAAAAAAATTAACAACCTAGACATTTCTTCAGGTCAATTGAAGAGTCTAGTTAATAATCACTTCATTCTCGTTTCCGAACATCATAATATTATAAATCCGGACAAGGAAGAGCGACATCGATTTGTAATAAAATTATCAGAATCAGATGATCGCGAATTCACAATTGAATTGGACTACATTACAAGTATTCATGAGGTGAGAGGCACAGAGTATTTCAAGTCGTTGTTAATGATTGCTAATCCGAGACTTGTCTCGGCTTTCCTTAAGGCATATTTAAATGAATATGAAATTGATGGTAAGTTTTTCGGATTTATTGAGGAAGTATTTGTTCTGCTTAATGAAGATATTTTTGACGAAGACTTAACTCAATATACAGACGCTGAATTATCTAGAATGTTGTACGTTCAAATACCTTCCGATCATATTTTGTATAAGTTGGAAAACGGCGGCTGGGTTGACGACCACGGCAATTGGCACACTTACCCATAGTGCAACTTTCTCCGCCCCCCCCCAGTAAAATTGAACCATGGATGGATGAAATTGGATCAGATATTTAACAGGAGAACGGGATGGGTGAATATTTAAAAGATGATTATGGAATAGATGTTTTTGGTGATCAAGATATATATATAAATCTATTGGTCGGAAACCAATCCATGTCTCTCGATTTCGATATAAATAAATTAGGATCAATTATTAATAATATCTTTTTTGTCGAAAATTCTTACAAAACCATCATCTCCCCAGGCAAAGAGGAAGACCACATATATTCTGTAAAAATTCTTCAATCTGATATTGAATCATATGATATTTCATTAAGATATACAAGAAGCTACAACGAATTGCGTGGAGAGGGATTTTTCAAGAGTATGTCTATGACGGCTCATCCGCGATTTGTTGCTTTATTCTTAAAGTCTTTTCTCAACGAATACTCGAACGATGGTTTCCTATACGGGTTATTAGAAGTGGTCTTGGTGGAAATTAACCGTGCAATTTTAAGAGAAGATTTAGATCAATATACAGACCAAGAAATAAGCAGCATTCTATACAAACCGCTGAAATCCAGTCATATACTCTATAAGATCAACCAAGGCGGCTGGGTTGACGACCACGGCAATTGGCACACTTACCCATAATGCAACTTTCTCCGATCGAAATTTGGTATGGTCTACATGTTGAAATCGAAAGCTGGCACCTAAAGTTCAATGGGATTTCCAACAACCTCAACTCCAGAACCGATAGTGCGGTTCTCACCTTGCTGAGCGGCCTTCATGACTTCCCTGCGGAAAGGTGGATCATGATTGGTTGCGGTGCGGGTTGGACACCGGTTGCGGCAGCGGCACTATCCTGGTGCGAGGATGCAACATGGAAGAATGTCCTGACTGCATGGAAGAGCATTGAGGATTTTCATCTGGAATCACGATCAGCGAAGCTCTCCGCGCAAATGCTAAACCCGAAGTTACTACCCGAACCGGACCTGAAGAAAATCTTGGAACTTGGTGAAACCGTTGGCGGCGCGTGGGTGCTTATTACGGCTCTAAAGGCTCATGGAAGGCAGATACTAGTGAATGATCCAACCCTGTGCAACGGGCTTCATTCCGCTTTGCAGGAACTGATACCGTGAGCCTTCGGGAACTTCATCCAATCAATGCCTCCCCTATTGCAGTCAGAAATCCGACTTCGACCCCTCCGATATCGTTCTTGAGTGCTACCCCCTGAATCACACTTGAAAAAGCGGACGGATCTCCTGTCGTTTGGCAGAAATCAACCAACTCCCTAGCTCTTTCCCGCCCAACTCGATTGGCTTCGGCCCAACCAAGGTCAGAATTGGCGCTTGACCAAAACTCGGTCACCCCGTTCTTTTGGCACACAAAACTAAGCTGGACACCCGCAAAAACCCAATGATTTTGGCTTGGCCTTTTAGGAGCAGCCG
>NZ_VXDB01000069.1 GCF_008711325.1 Roseibium sediminis | reverse complement strand
GATCTCAGGCAGAAATTCCACTTATTGAAACGCCCAATTTTGCCGAGCCACCTCTTAACATCGACAAACAGATGAGCCGGGCACTCCTCTAAATCCAAACCCAAGCGGTCCAAAAACATATGACGACGGACACCCTAACTATATCCCGAAACGTGCCCATGAAAATTGAGTGTGGGAGCCTTTTTAGAACAAAAGCTATACTTCCGTTTCTGTGGTGGGTTACGTACCTTTATGCCGATGAACCCCACTTCGATCGCCCTGGGGGTACCAACGACACGTGTTCCAAAGTGGTCAACTCGCCAATGCTTGTGGCCAGGGTTCTGTAGAACGCCGTCTCAAGAAGATCACGTGTCTCGCTGCCAGCTAATCACGTAGCGGGGCAAATCGGGCCGTTGGTCATCCAACGTTGAAATCGTTGTCATATTCCCGCCAATTCCCAAGGTGTCACACCCATATTCCCAATTGGCAAGCCAAATACCGAGGGCGACGATAGCGTAATAACGAGACTTGGTTGCCACACAGAAGTCCATCCGCACAAGGCGCCCTTCTTCGATGACGGTCACCGCTCGCGTTGTTTGAGCATTGAAGGATGACGGCGACCATCGGCAGGCCTCGAAGCAGCGGCCAAATTCAGCATAGACCTCTGCCTTAGGGTCCATGCTTTCAGAGCAATCAAGGTCTGTATAAAACAGTTCGCCCAACGCCTTACGCAATTTATGCGATCGTGCAGCGACGCGCAGCAGGAGCGGCTTATACCACGACGCGTATCCAATTGCGCACACACATATTACATGATCGCGAGCCGGATCAAAGCGTGTACCCATATGTTTGGCAATGGAGCTGGGGTCTGCGCCAGGGCCTATCCAGCAGGTTCCAAGCCCCATCCGGGTTGCCTCTATTACAACCTTTTGAAGACAACGGCCAATATCCATAACCGCCTCTTCGTGATAGTCGCGTTCGGCGACCGCCACTAGAAATTCATTTGCCCGAACCACCGGCCAAACGGTCAGCGGGGCAGCCAGATACTCCAGCCGAATTGGGTGAGATCCAATGCAATTTTCCTGTCGCGAATAGGTGTGTGCCAACTCCTTGAGCATTTCCCGATGTTCGTCAGAAAGATCCCGGTTCTGAAAGGATCGGCAGGAAACCCGTGCACGCATTAGGTCGAAAGCGTCAAGATCGGGAAGAGGCTTTGGCAGCGCTTCCTCAGGGTGCAATCCAAAACGGACGGTCGCAATGTCGAATATCAAGTTAGCAAATAACAATGCCGCCAGACACAACGGTAATCCTACAAGCAGCCAAGACCAAACGCCGATGAGCCCACCGATACCCGCCAGCAGGAGCATCAAGACTGCTGCCGTCAGATTGGGAATATATTGAAGCCACCCCGACCACTGTAGGCGTACCTTTATTCGCCACCACCACGTATTTTCGAACCATGCTTCGTGTGGTTTAGACAAGGGGCGCGCGAGATCGTCGCTCATAATAAGTTCTCATCCAAAAATTGTTAACAAATCACCACCTACGATAAGGATCGCTCTGAATGTACCCAGGTTATTATGGGTAAGCGACATAATTAACAGAGGTGGCTCGGTTTGTTTGGACAGGATGGAGCGTTTTATAAGTGGCTTTC
>NZ_VXDB01000068.1 GCF_008711325.1 Roseibium sediminis | reverse complement strand
AGTTCTCAGTGACAATTTATGGGGCCACCGGGTCAGTTCTCAGTGAAAATCAACAATGCTGGCCCATCGCGGTGAGCTGGAAGAGGAGGAGATCGCGAAGCTGCTCAGCGATGTCAGTCGCGGGAGCCCCGAGGAGCACAGGCGGACCTGGGTGCATTAGGGGTAGGAGCTCAGTTAAGGCTGGCTGACAGCTGGGGCTGCAGAAGTCGGCTGGAGGACTTCTTAACATCGTCGGTCGATCGCCGCAGATCGATCCGTGATCTGACATGTCCCCCAGCGTCGAATAACACTCACAAATCCCATGTCGATCAGTCCATATCTCCCCGATAAAACCCGTCGGGGCAGCGAGTTCACATGGGTCAATTCTCAGTGGAATTTTTAAGCCTACCGGGTCAGTTCTCAGTGAAAATCAACAGCAGGCATCCCGAAGCAACGTGATCTCTTGATGGATCGCCTCCAGGAACGCGCCGAGTGTAACGCCATCCTGCTGCCCCTGTCTCTCTACGACCATTCCGGCCTCGCGATGAACACGATCGGGTTCCACTGCCCAAGGGATTCCGGCCAGGTCGGCTTCATCTACGTGACGCTCAAAACAGTCCGGGAAGAGTTCGGCGCGAAGCGCGTCACCAAGGCGCTGCGCGAAAAGGCTGAAGACATCCTGCGCGGCGGTTTCGTCAGCTACGATGCCTATCTCGGCGGCCGGGTCTTCGGCGATGTGATCGAGCGTGGCGGTGGGGAAGTCGACGCCTGCTTGGGGGGGATCGGTGACTATGAGGCGGGCTGTTTGCCCAAGGCGAGGGCGGTTGTAGACAAACTGTTATTGCGAGAGGCGCACTTACTCGCCGCCGCCGAGCAGGGCGCAAGCCCACCCCCGGGTTGAAATGCTCGAAATACGCATATATCTTATTCATGCGTACTTCGGAGGTGAGCATGGCAAGCACAAGCGTTACACTTGGCCCCCATTGGGACGAATTCATCGCCCTGATGCTGAAGGAGGGGCGTTATGGGTCAACCAGTGAGTTGATCCGCGCCTCTTTGCGCTTGATGGAGGAGCAGGAAGGCCATCGGGCTCGATTACGGGTTGCGTTGATGGAAGGCAAGCGATCCGGCGACGCTGGCCCGCTTGACATGGACGCAATCAAGCGCGAGGCGCGGGGCCGCTCTGGCGCGTCTGATGCGTAAGATCCATCTCTCTCAGGCGGCAAAATCCGATCTTGTCGACATCTGGGCCGAAACATACCGACAGTGGGGTGAGGCGCAGGCAGACCGGTACCTCGACGACATCGATTGTGCCCTCAAGGAACTTATCGCCAATCCACAAATTGGGTCGGACTGTTCCGATCTTCTACAGGGCGCGCGCAAACTGATCACGGGCCGTCACCTTGTGTTCTATGAGTTGGCCCCGGATAGGATATTCGTGATCCGGGTCCTGCATCAATCCATGGACGTACTGCGCCATCTGCGGCCCTGACATCTCGGGGCGGCATTGCCATTTGTGGACAGCTCCGTTTTTGCAAGGGTTTTCTTTGTGATCATGACCTTTTTGCGTGGCGGTCATTTGTCCGGCCTTTTTAATGCGGCGCAGATGCCGCTGGCCTTGATGAAGTCCGCGAACCGGATCCCTATCAACTTGCCGGACTATGACGTCCTGGTAATGCCCCGGGGTGTTCCGATTGCGGCGGCAAAGATCATCATCAAAGGTATTGCCCTTGCACTTCGTATGAAGCGCCTCTCAGCGCTCCGAACGGCTCTGTTGCAAATTTCTTTCTGTGGTGAGAGAAGCAGCTTTTGCAGAGCAGGT
>NZ_VXDB01000067.1 GCF_008711325.1 Roseibium sediminis | reverse complement strand
CGCCAGCGTAAACAATGTCATTTCCTGCACCTGCGTCGATGTAATCGTTTCCTCCACCAGCGTAGACGGTGTCAGCACCGTCATTTGCATAAATGGAATCACTACCCCCCCCAGTTCTGATAGAGTCATTCAGAATGCCAGTGTGGACGATGACATCGGCGCTTGTATTCGTTGCGATGTCGGCCGTTATCGCGGCGCCCTGATTGAGCAGGAAACGTTCCCCGGAAGTTTCCAGGTTCTGCATTGTAAGGGTCAGTTCTCCGCTTGAAGCACCGTAGATGTCCCGCACATCCACCAGTGTTGTGACCGAGTTCAGGTCATAGTCCCCGGCCGTCATCAGGCGGACATTGTGATAATAGCTGCTGCCTGAGCCGGTACCCCAAGAGCCGTCAATCACCTCGATTGAATCAAGAGTGGTATTGCCATCGAGTTGAACATCGTAGTTAATATGTTGGGTGTTCGTATAGTAGCCATTTTTCAGGGTATCAATTCCCTCACCGCCGAAAATGGTGTCGCCAAAACTCTCGGAGTGATAGGTTCGGAAGATATCGTCACCGGCTCCGCCGTACAGAGTATCTGCTCCTCCAGCTCCCCGAAGAATATCGTTTCCTTCGTAACCGTAAATCTGGTTGTTCGACGAGTTCCCGGTGATGGTATCGTTAGCTGATGTCCCGTAATAATAGCTTTCAGCAACATCCAGAATGTTCACGTTAAATGATGTTGTTGTGTTCTGCCCATATTGGTTTGTTGCAGTTACATAAACTTCTTCAACCTGTCGGGCTTCATAGTCAAACCGTTCTGCTCCAACGCGAATTTCGTTGCCCACAATTTTGAAGCTCGAGTCTGTTAAAATATTTCCGTCCGCATCCGTAATTGAATACTGAATACCTTCAACGGGTTCGAAAGTGGTTACAACAGTGCCGGTTGTTTGATATTCACTGATATCTGCGATAGTAGTAAAAGTTATTTCTTCCGGGGCGACATCTACAACAAAGCTTTGGGTCGAAGTCGATCCGTCCGAAGAAACCGCTTGGACATAAATCGTGACGCTGCCCATCTGAGGGTCCAGCTGCGAGCTGTCGGCAACAGTTACAACGCCTGTGTTTGGATTAATGGAAAACGGACCACCAGTGATCACATTGCCCGAAGCATCGACAAGGCGATAGCTTACAGTATCCGTGGCATCAGCGTCCGTAGCACTGGCGGTAATGCCGACAAGTGTTCCGGTTGCAGCGTTTAGTAAGCATTTGTTGGCTTCCGAATTGCTGTCGGTCACAGCAGTGACGTCGAACTCGTCAACGTCGGTGAGATTGACGGTAAACGTCTCGGTGGAGGTGGAGCCATCAGTGGAGACGGCCTGTACGTTCACGGTGACGCTCGTACCAGCCTCATAGTCGAGCTGGGAGCTGTCGGCAACGGTAACAACGCCCGTTGCCGGGTCAATTGCAAACGGGCCATCGGTGATGACATTGCCGGAGCCGTCAACGATCTGGTAGCTGACTGTGTCTGTACCATCCGCATCGGAGGCAGACGCGGTAATACCAACTGTGGTGCCAGTTGTTGCGCTCTCGGAGACGGAGTTCGTAGTTGTATCCGCATCGGTCACAGCAGTGACGTCGAACTCGTCAACGTCGGCGAGATTGACGGTAAACGTCTCGGTGGAGGTGGAGCCATCTGTGGAGACGGCCTGTACGTTTACGGTGACGCTCGTACCTGCCTCATAGTCGAGCTGCGAGCTGTCGGCGACCGTGACAACGCCGGTTGCCGGGTCAATTGCAAACGGGCCATCGGTGATGACATTGCCGGAGCCGTCAACGATCTGGTAGCTGACTGTGTCCGTACCATCGGCATCGGACGCGGACGCGGTAATGCCAACTGTTGTGCCGGTCGCGGCAGATTCAGAGACGGAGTTGGCCGTGGAATCCGTATCGGTGACGGGTGTGACGTCGAACTCGTCAACGTCGGTGAGATTGACGGTAAACGTCTCGGTGGAGGTGG
>NZ_VXDB01000066.1 GCF_008711325.1 Roseibium sediminis | reverse complement strand
CCATAGTGCTCCTCGGTTGTTCGCATATGCTCGTGACCTAGATTCTGGCTGAGGGCCTTGCGCTCCTCAAACGTCGTTGCAATCGCGTCGATCATCAGGGCGAGTGTCGATCTGACAGCATGCGGCACGAAGTACGTCTGCCCGGTTTTTGCCGTGGCCTGTTTCAGGATGTGCCGGACAGGTGCTGCAGTCTGCCAAAATTGGCTTTCACTACTTTTGACCGGGATCGCGCTGGGCGAGCGCGGAAAGACAGGTTCGTTTTCTGAAGATGCAGTGGCCCGACGCTCGTTTATCCAGTCGGTGACAATCTGCCCAATGTCCTCGCCAACCGGGAACCAGAAGGTTGTCATCGTCTTGGAGAATTTGGTTCGAACCTCTTTTGCATCCTGAAAGACAAGACGGTTCTCCAGATCGACATGCTTCAAACGCAAGCTGATGAGGGCTGCATCCCGTACACCGGTCAAAAACAAAAATGCCACGATGGCCCGATCCCGCCTGTGCTGGTTGGTAACTTTGGGCATGCTCGCAAGAAGCGTTCGGATCTCGTCAGCATTGGGAACGTGTTTGTCTGACTTGACCTTGGACAAAGCAACATGGTGGCGAGAAGGCTTGCAATAGTTCGGAAGGTCTCGATCCATAGATCGGTAGCCGCTCTGGTGACCGAGCCAGTCCATGAAGGCCTTCAAGTTCTGGCATGTCTGCACAATCGTGGCGGCGGCCTTCTGATTCCCCGGATTCGATACATCTGTATCAACCTCAATCAAACGCGCCTTGAAGCAGGCAATGTCATCCTTGGAGATGTTTCGGAGTGGTTTGTCGTCCAAACCACAGGTGAACTCAATGACATGCCGCATGCGCGCATCAATGGTCTTGTCATTGAGGCCCAGCGCCTCCTTCATGTGCTGTTGGTACTGGAAAATCATCCAGGCAGTGTCGGGCTGCATGTCTTTTATCTCATCGATAGGGTGGGATTTGCCCAAATTGAGTAGGGAGAGAAGAGACACCTTATACGGGAGTCTCGGCACTCAATTTGGATTCAAGGTGGTGTCTCAATTCCTCCAAATCCGTCTCGCGAAGGAAGGAACTGGCCTTGCCGCCGGTCTCTGGGCAAGTCAGTGATACACGGGTTCTGGAACGACCGGCCTCAGCCACATCGAAGGGCTCTATCAGCAATGAGTGCTTGCCCTTGCAGCTGGTGCAGTGGATCTCAAACCGGCCACAGGGTGACTTGACCTGCCTTTTCCGCATTGAGTGGAAGCTGTTCAGTTCAGCTCCAAGGAACAGACGCCTTTCGGTCTCAATCGATCTCAGGCCGTACTTCATCCAGTTCAGAACCGTGTTTCGGCAAACGCCATAAAGGGATTGAACATCCTGTTGCGTGTAAAGCCAGTTGGACCGGGCTACACGTGAGCGCTTGCTTTTTTTGCCGCTTGGTCGAGAAGTCGAAGTGCTCATCATTTTGCTCTCCGAACTTTGGCTTCAAACGCTTGAAGTTCACAAAGACACCAGCGCGATGTGCCGGGGGAGAGCTTATGGGGAGATGGGAAATCGATGTTTTCCTTCGCCCAGCGCCAGATCGTCGGTACGCTGACGGCGAACATTTGTGCAACATCATCGACGGCCAGATATCTCTGGTTGGTCGGAGCTGAGTTAGACCCGGAAGTCTTGTTCTGTGGGGATGGACGCGGCGATGCAGGTTTGGAATTCCGCTCCTGACCGTGGCCAGGGAGCTGAGACGCTTTGAAGCTCCTATTTCCTTTACCCTCAGAAGAGCGGAGACTTTGGCTCTCCGAGCGGGAACCGCCACGGCCAGTAGGCGCGGTGTCAGAAGGTTCAGGACAATGTGCGGGAAACAATTCGTCTTGCAGAGGCGCGTGCATTTGTACGTCCTTCTCCGCCCCCGTTTCAGGGCGGTGTTGGAATACAAGCACTCTTGCGCTTGGGGTGACTGATCGTGAATTAGATCAAACGATCAGCCATAATCTTGGTTAAATGGATTTGCGGTTACATGCAACGAGAAGACGCAAAAAAATCACACGCGAGTAAGGGGTGTGGAAATGCAATTCAATTGATGGGCTGAGTGATGGGCTGAAAACCTACCCGATAAAA
>NZ_VXDB01000065.1 GCF_008711325.1 Roseibium sediminis | reverse complement strand
AATTGCGCCTAACGGAAGGCCTCATGCGCCCCGCGCGCAAGTTTGCAACAGAGCCTCCGGGCGCGCGTCTTGTGACGAAGCGCCACCAAAAACGGCGCTAGCCAACGTTCAAGATCACCCCGCCAATTCCTATCCATGACCGACACCTTCCAAAGCCGGTCTCCTATGAATCACCGAAAACCCTTCCAGGGAATCCTCAAAAATCAAAACTCACATAAATCTGCCAAAGTAGTGCTAAGCTAGCTTACACCACGACGATAGCGCCACAGAAAGCGGCTCAGACTAATGAGATGCCAGCGAAGGTGCGTTAGGTTGCGGTGGCTCGCGCGCTGCGCTTGGTGACGTGCAGATACCGTGAGATCGACTAGAACCGCTCTGCCACGTTGGCGCAGGCGGGCGCACAAATCCACATCTTCGTAGTAGAGAAAATAACTCTCGTCGAAGCCGTCGACTGCAACAAAGTCACGGGTATCCACCAGCATGAACATGCCTGCCACCCAGTCGGGTGCCACGAACTCCGCATGCTCGTCATATGGAAATCGCCCTTCTTGGCAGAACAGCGCTTTGGCGGTGAGCGAAGCCACCGTAGGAAAGGAGCGGAAGCTGTCCTCTGTTTGCCCCGATGCGCCAAGGATACGCGGCGCAACGAGCGCCGCCCCCTGTTGCTGCAGAATTTCGACTAGCTGCGGAAACGGATCTTCGATTAGCTCGATGTCGGGATTGAGCACACAGAACCATCGCTCGCGACAGTGTCGAAAGGCTGCGTTGTGATTAGCACCAAAGCCAGCCGGTTGTTGATTTTCTACCACCGTTAACCGTGGATCGACCGGCAGCGCAAGCAGCTCTGGAACGTTGCGCGTCACCACAACTTGCGTGACACTCGGCAGCCGTAGTAGCGTTGCAACCAATTCTGTGACCATGACACCGTGGCCATGGCTGACCACAGAGACACAGATCAAATCTCGTCCTCCCGACCACTCGCTCCACTATGCATAAAGCGGACTGTTCAAAGCTACCGCACTGTCGGTGAAATAATCCCCTCCGACAATCATCATTTTGCTTAGGTCAAGCGCCTCTAACACGTTCAAAGACTGAACGCAACTTGTCTCGACCACGGGCAACCCGTCTTCTGGTACTTTCAAGCAACTTGACATGCACCCATTTTCTGACAGAACACAAGCACAGGGACGCCGACCAGCGTAGAGCCAGCAGTAGGCAGGGCACTAAACACATCTTGCCTAATAGGGTTGTGCCGTCTAGTGTGCGCCGCGACAGGAACTGGCCGTTGGATTGCTGCGCCGCAGTTTCGTTCTTCATTGACCCGCCTACTCTACCGACGCTATCTCCCGGAAGCTAAAAATGGTCGAAACCTGTTTCATCGAAGGGTTGTTCATCGTAATGCCCAAAAAATTCTGTGACGATCGCGGTTTTTTCTCTGAGACTTACAATCGCCAAGCATTGGCCGAGGCCGGATTCGACAAGGAATTTGTCCAGGACAACCATTCATTGTCTCGTGAAGTCGGCGTTCTGCGCGGCTTGCATTTTCAGAGCCCACCCTACGCCCAGGACAAACTGGTACGGGTACTCAAAGGTGCGATCTTCGACGTTGCCGTCGACTTGCGCCGCAGCTCGCCGACCTACGGCAAGCATTTTGCAATCGAATTGTCAGCCGATAACTGGCTGCAGCTGCTGGTGCCGATTGGCTTCGCCCACGGTTTCTGTACGTTGGTGCCGGACACCGAGGTCTCCTATAAGGTCACTAACCGCTATGCCCCCGAAAACGATAGTGGACTAATTTGGAACGACGCCGATCTTGCGATAAACTGGCCACTCACAACACCGCCGGTGCTGTCGTCAAAGGACGCGAGTTTACCACGTTTCTGTGATTTCGATTCGCCATTTTGAAGCATCCGGGTCACAGAGTATTGAACTGATGCGGTGGATGCCCCCCTGTTTTGCAAGCGGGGTCTTCGATCGGACGTGTGTCAGGCCTCGCGATGTGGCCTTCTATGACGCCACGGGCCGGTATGCTGTTCGGAAGGCTGGGTTCACATCGGTTCAGAGAGCTGCAAGCGCTCGGGCCCAGGTCTGAATTTCCCTGCATTGAACTTCGAAGGGCATTGCCATTTGTGGACAGCTCCGTTTTTGCAAGGGTTTTCTTTGTGCTTCA
>NZ_VXDB01000064.1 GCF_008711325.1 Roseibium sediminis | reverse complement strand
CTGAAGCACAAAGAAAACCCTTGCAAAAACGGAGCTGTCCACAAATGGCAATGCCGGCCTAACAGCACAAACCTGAAAGCTGCCTTTTGCCAAGTCGATCGCCGAAATACTGATCTTTGTTGTCATCGATATGCCCTCCACTAAGCGAATATAGAACCGTCATGGTATCCGATGCCGGCGAGCGGGGGCATCCACCGCATCAGTTCAGTGCTCACCTCTTTGTGCTATACTTGATGGTTTAAAATATGTGTTGTCCGAGGCTTTCATGACGGACAAATCTGATATATCTACTTTTAAACAATTAATCAGATATTCTGGTAAAAAATAACTGGCAGATAGTCATTTTATTAATTCCCTTGCTAAGCTTACTGATCAGCCCCACCTGAGTGGTCCATCCTGATTGTTAGTGCATGGCCGATCTGCGGTCCATATGAACGATTGTTTCGGGAGCCGGCGGACGGTAGCCTAATGCACTGTGTGGTCTCTTGGTATTGTAGTGTTTCCTCCATTGTTCGATCAAAATTTGCGCTTCACGCAGCTGGTAGAAGATTTCGCCGTCGAGCAGTTCGTCGCGGTGAAAAGCGTCGAGACGCAGGGTCGCGCAGTCGCTTTTCGTACCTACCAATGTCTTGTGCGGCAGAGAACGCAGCTGATCAACGCGCTTCGTGGTCATCTGGCCGAGTTCGATCTCGTGGCACCGAAGGGGCTGGCAAGCCTTAAAGTGCTGGAGGACGCCCTGAAGGACAAGGCCAATGATCTGCCATTCGTAGTGCGAGAGATGGGCACGATTTATCTCGATCAGATCGCGCGGATTAGGGAGGTGATAGAGCGGCTGGCGGACGAACTTGAGACAGCGTCAAAGACGGACATGGAGTTGCGAAGGCTCTGCACGATACCGGGATTCGGACCAGTGACGGCAGGTGCAGTCGCGGCTGTCGCGTTCGCGAACAAGATGGCGCGTATGATCTGGGCCTTGAGCGTGAAGAAGGAAGACTATCGAATGGCGTGACCGGCGCCCTGTAGGGGAAACGGCGCGACATGGCCGCAAGGCCTGGGTGAGTGATCGACGAGGAGTAAGCGACACGGACTTCGAAGTTCAAGGCAGGGACATTCAGACCCGGGGCTCGAGCGCTTGCAGCTCTCTGAACCGATGTGAACCCAACTTTCCGAACAGCATACCGGCCCGTGGCGTCATCGAAGGCCAAAACATGAACAGGCTAGCATATGAATGGGTACATTCAGGGGAGCACGTCAGTGGCGGCATAATCGAGGCGGAAATCCACTTAACGAAACAACCGAAACTGTTCAGGCAAACCGAGCCACCTCTGACAGTATTGACCGTAGTTCGCAGGTGCGATAGTTGTTCATCTATTGAACGTTGCGTGGGAAGTGCCAATGGCCGACCAAGAGGTTTTGCGCAGAATCCTAAGTGAGGTCGAACGTGATCCGGCGATTTCTCAAAGGTCGTTGGCCGAAGAAATTGGAATATCGGTCGGCTTGATCAATTGGCATATCAAACGCTGTGTGTCGAAGGGATTGATTAAGCTGGGTCAGGTGCCCACTCATCGCTATCTCTATTACTTGACGCCAGCTGGGTTCTCCGAAAAGGCTGAGCTAACGACCCGATATCTCAAAGTATCCTTCGACATCTTTCGACTTGGTCGCGAACAATACGGCGCGTTGATTGGGCAATGCCGGGACCATGGCTGGCGACGTATTGTGCTGATCGGGCATACTGAGCTGACTGAACTCGCTCTAATGGTCGCTGGCGGCTTCTCCGAGATCAAGGTCGTCGGCATCATAAATGGTACAACCCCGGTCACCAGCCGAGGGGCAATACCTGTCTTCGCAGCTCCCCAAATGTTGAAGCACAAGACGGCGGATAAGGTTGATGCCGCAATTGTGTGTCACTTTTTGGCACCGAGCGAGCAGACGATAGATCACGGCATGATCATCACCTCGCTCGGGCTCGACCAGACACGGTTGTTAACTCCGGAGTTTCTAGCATGACCTCCACTTCGGCCAACAAGGGCTCTGAATACTTCGGCTGGATTGCTCTGTACACCAAGCCGAACCTTGAAGGAACTGCTGTCAAAAATGTTGAACGTCAAGGCTACCAAGCCTATTGTCCGATGGTTATGCGCCGACGCAGCCATGCTCGTCAAGTCGACATAGTTCGCCGACCGTTGTTTCCATGCTACGTGTTCGTACGGATCGACGGATGCAGAGCGCGGTGGCGACCGTTGTTGTCGACTATTGGGGTGCGTTCCGTAGTGCGCTTTGGCGAGCAGCTTGGTTTTTTGCCGGAAGGGTTGGTGGAAGATCTGCAAACCTACGAGCAAGCGAATCTGCTGCAGCAACAGAATACACCACAATTCGAGCCTGGCGAATCGGTGCGGGTAACTGACGGGCTATTCCAGAACCTTATTGCCGAAGTACTATCTACGAGCGAAAACAATCGTGTGTGGCTGCTGCTTGACATCATGGGCCGCGCCGTCCGCAGCCAGCACGACGCGTGGCATGTCCAGAGCTGCCGCACTAGGTGACCGACTCATAAGTTCGCAGCCAGATGCGGATTGAAGCGAGTTGGACAGAGGCGAGAA
>NZ_VXDB01000063.1 GCF_008711325.1 Roseibium sediminis | reverse complement strand
CTGTTGAAGAACTGATGGCGCAAATAGCTGCGCTGCAAGCGGAGAATCGTCAGCTCAGCAAACGCGTCGTCAAACTCGAGGAAGAACTGGCGCTTGCGCGGCTGCATCGGTTTGCGCCGCGCAGCGAAAAGCGTGCTGATCGCCTCTTCAACGAAGCCGAGCAGGTTGCAGCCGAAGACGAGGCCAGGAACGATGATGGCGGCGACGAGGGCGCTGGTGTTGATCTGCCGGACACCGGATTGCCGGGCGCGGACAAGCCTGCGGCCAGGAAGCGCGGCCGCAAGCCGCTGCCGGAAGACCTGCCGCGCGAGCGCGTCGAATATGACCTTCCCGAGGATCAGAAGGCCTGCCCGTGCTGTCATGGCCGGATGCATCGCATGGGCGAAACCGTTACCGAGCAGCTTCATATCGAGGTGAAGGCGAAGGTCTTGCAGAATGTTCGGTTCAAATATGCTTGCCGCCATTGCGACCGCACCGGGATCAACACGCCGGTCGTGACTGCGCCGATGCCCGTGCAGCCGTTGCCGGGCAGCATCGCCACGGCCTCGACACTGGCCTTCGCCCTGGTTCACAAATATGTCGACGGCACGCCGCTCTACCGCTTGGCGCAAACCTTCGAACGTGCGGGTGTTCCTGTGAGCCGTGGCGCTCTGGGGCACTGGGTGATCGGCTCGAGCGAAAAGCATCTGTCCCGTATTTATGAGGCACTGAAGCTGCGGCTGAGATCGCAGCCCCTCATCCATGGCGACGAGACGACAGTCCAGGTGCTGAAGGAAAAGGACAGGGAAGCTACCAGCACGTCGTATATGTGGGCCTACCGGAGCGGCGAGGACAGCGACGAGCCGATCGTGCTGCTCGACTATCAACCGGGCCGCGGCCAGATCTACCCGCAGGCCTTTCTCGGAGACTATCGCGGCCTGTTGATGAGCGACGGCTATTGCGCCTGGCGCACGCTGGAGGGAGCCACCCACCTTGGATGCATGGCCCATTCAAGACGGCGTTTTGTCAATGCCCTCAAGACGAGAAACAAACCCGGCGGGCCGCCGGAGCAGGCGCTCAAGTTCTTCGAACAGCTCTACCGGATTGAAAGGCAGGCGAAGGAGGAGAAGCCGGACAAAGGTGAAACGCGGGCTGACTGCATTCGCCGCTTTCGTCAGCAACACAGCGTCCCCGTCCTGAACGCCCTCAAGGAATGGCTCGACGAAATCGCCCCGAAGGTCTTGCCGGACAGCAAGCTCGGCGATGCCGTCTCCTATACGCTGAACCAATGGGCATATCTGACGCGCTACACCGAGGACGGCAGGAGGCCGATAGACAACAACCTTCTGGAACGCGATATCAGGATCTTTGCCACAGGCAGGAAAAGTTGGCTGTTCAGCGACACCGTCGAGGGAGCCAGGGCCAGCGCCGTCGTCTACAGTCTGATGTTGACCTGCCGGGCTTGCGGCGTCGAACCGTTAGCCTGGTTGCGCCATGTCCTCACCGAATTACCGCAGCGCGCCGTCGACGCCGACATCAACGATCTGCTGCCCTTCAACTTCGCCAAAACCACGGGCGCCTGATCGAACCGGACGCTCTCCCATTCCAACACCTCCGGCAAAAGCCTCAGCGTCAACGTGCAGGGAAATGAGCGCTTACGTTGGAAGCGCAAAAAAGACACCCAAGGGTCGAAAGAAAGTCCGTATCGGGTCTTTCAAGGTTGGGAAGTGTTTTTCGACAATAACGCTGGCCTTTGGTGGGAGAGGCGACGCCCAATTCGTATATGATCGGCTGGGAGACTTCACTTACTCAAATCTTCAGGACGCTGAAGTCTGGTTCAAGTATCCGACCATCAAATTTAGGGACGATGGTCAACTCATTTATTTCGACACCAAAAAGCTTGGTGGCATGTTTGGCTCCGGCGGCATGATCGGGAGTATGGTCATGTCCCATGTGCCGCTGCCAATGTCTGAGTTGGGACTTGGGAATGGTTCCAGTGATTTGGATGGCGCTGCGTTCCAAATGCCCCTATTTGTATCGGAAAGTCTGGCATGGCCCGAAGTTTTAACGGGCAACAGGGCCAAAAAGCGCCAAAAAGTACCACTGGTGGCTGCGATCTATGGCTCGCCGGAAAAAAGCGAATGCCCTTCTGACACCCAAGGCCCATGTCAGTCTTTGACCATGGAGACTAAAAAGATCAAGAAAGCGGCCCTTCTGTCTCGCTTATTGAAACTCGGACGGAGTGATTTAGCCGCAACAAATCTCCCACTGAAAGAAGTCCGGATCATCTATGACCGCCTGAAAAGACCGGTGCAATTGGATATGGAAGATACGACGGTTTTAGATCTCTACTATGACCGAGACCGGGCCAAACCGATCCCTCCGGGCGGCATGTCAGTGCTGCCTTAGCTGGTCTATCTTGACCAACAGAAATAGAATTTGAGAATACAATTAGTTGGCTAGCTATCGGAGAAGACACGCGAACTGGGAGGCATGTACTGACTACTTCAATTCGGCTTGCTAGCTGTATTGGAATTTCACTTCATCTCGAGAATTTGCCTCGCCAGTGTGCGCCGTTCAGCTGGTGCATTTTGATATAGCTCCACAAAGCCGTCATGTTCAGACAGCTTTGGCCTCAGGCGCATTGCTTCGATGAGCTCTTGGCGGCGGGTGTCATTCAGCTGGCCATAGTGCTCCTCGGTTGTTCGCATATGCTCGTGACCTAGATTCTGGCTGAGGG
>NZ_VXDB01000062.1 GCF_008711325.1 Roseibium sediminis | reverse complement strand
ATCACTCCCTTACGCAATCAAACCAATTTGTCCATTAGCCGCTGACGGGGAACAATTAGCCACTATCAGCATCGGCATCGATATGTCGGCGGTCTACAACAAAAAAAATCAGGCTCAGATGGTTGCAGACGAGGCCGCTCTCTTCGTAGTCAACAAATACAAAAGTTACACCGGACAAAAAATCTCCAAGGTGAAAGCCCTGAAATTGGCAAATGCCGATGCGGAAGTGTACATCAAGCAGCGTGGAGCTATATTAAAAGGAAAGATCCTTAATACTACGGTCAACATCAACTTTGCGGACTCGGACAGAAATACCATCAAGGCGAACGCCAGTATTACCGGTCAACACAGCTCATTGATGACCGAGGCCGTCGGACTTAGCAAGTCAATCGACTACAAGGTAGAATCAACCGCTCAAGTCTCCTTTGCCGCCGGGAAACACGAGTTCATCTTTTTAATCGATGTGTCCCCGTCAATGGGTATTGGCGCAAGTGACAAAGATCGAAAACTCATGATCAACACCGTGGGTTTTCACTGGATAAAGGGTGCAAAAGGCTGTCAATTTGCCTGCCATGAAAATTTGGATGTCGACAGTCGCTCTTGCGGAAGAGATTGGAGCCCAACTTCGAATTAATGTTGTACGCAACGCAATCAAATCCCTTGTTACCCAGATTGAGGAAAATCTGGACAACATCGAGGTCAAGACAGCCCTCTATACCTTTTCAAATCACATTCACACAAAGACCGGCCTTATGGATGGCATTGACAAGTTCAAGTCGCGTGCAACCAACATTCGAATTCACAGAGAACTGTACCGGGGTGGAGGCACAAACTTCTACGGAGTCTTCACCGAGTTTTCCCAGATCATGAATAATCTGAAACCGAAGAACGGCGTCAAACAACACGTCATCATCCTTTCCGATGCCGTGTCTCACCACAATGTCAAAAGCGGCCTAACGGACCACATATGGGGCCAAACGTCCAATTACAGATACTACAAGGCCTCGTTTAACCCGATCTGGTGTGACCCGTTCAAGAATGTCCCGGACAGGACAGTCTACGGTTTCTGGGTAGATCCCGAGTACAGCGGATCACAATATGAAAGAGCGATGAAAGAGTGCGCTTCCTCGCCGGCGGAATTCTTCCGGGCCAATTCCGAGGCGGAAATCAACAAGGCGTTTAAGGATCTCTTGAACTCCATTCTCCAGTCGGTTTACCTCTCGAACTGAGAGCTGAAGACGGAAAGAAGGCTTCTTGGTAGCGGTCAAACACAGCGAGGGTTTCAGGCGTTAATTGCGAAAGATCAAGGGGAGCGGTAGTAGGGTAATCATCCCATTTTCAGTAGGTTTCAAAACTGGACTTCAGGCCGCCAATTTCAGTTTCATTGCGGGTGTAATTCCGCCGATGGCCATGTTGGGCCGCTCATTGTTGTATGTCCATAGCCAGCGCGTGGCGTCATCCTTTGCCTCCTCAATCGTTTCGAATATGAAAATGCGCGACCGGGCTCGGTACCAGTTTGCAGGTTCTCCTCGGCATTCCTTTGCTCGATGCGCCGAGCAGGGCGCAAAGCGCCCATACTCCTTTTTCCGCTAAGCCATATACGTTGAGCCTCCGGCCACCCCCTTGGGATCCTCGGTGACCACAACATCAATGCACACTAACTGTGCGACTTCCCCAGCCGCCGCTGAGTTTTTTGCGCGGACGCGATGCACTTCACCTCTGCCCCGGTAAAATCAAATTTCCGGAACAGGTCCCAAACCACATATTCACTGAGGACCAGGGTTGCCACAGCCTCTATTTCCGCTGGCTCCCAATCGTCTCCGTAATGGTCGTGAGCGCTGCTCTGACAATGGCCGACCTGCTTCTTTTGCACGGCATCGGACAAGGCGGTGTTTCTCTGGCTGCCAATGACGAAATGGCGAAGCTGGTGGAACACCGTATCCGTGACGCCTGCCCCCTTGAACAATCTGCCCAGCCTTTTCTGGGCGGTGTCGCCCGGGTCGACAATTCCGGGAAGATGAAGGCTTTCAAATACCCAGCCGGTTTTCTTGGAACGGACAAAGTCGATGAATCCCATCTCTTCCAGAAACTCGTGCAAGACAAAGCT
Source organism: Roseibium sediminis (assembly GCF_008711325.1). GTDB lineage: Bacteria > Pseudomonadota > Alphaproteobacteria > Rhizobiales > Stappiaceae > Roseibium > Roseibium sediminis. The sequence goes on along the minus strand of NZ_VXDB01000062.1, from coordinate 1,131 downwards.
CCCGGTCGACTCGTCGTTCTTGATCGGAGCTACCTTCAGCTGGCCGTCCTCCTGGTAGAGCCGATCAACCTTGATCATCCAGTGCCCCCCTCGCCTCTCAAGGTTCTCCGCACGCATGTAGGCAAGCAGGCTTATGCGCCTTCCTGTCAGCGCGCCGAGCAACGGCAGGATTGCCTGCACCAACCGTTCGTCCTTTTGGCCTGCCTTGAACATTTCATTGATCCGGTCGGGCTTGGCCTTGGAACGGCTCTGGCTGCGCGGCGTGTGTTTGGGGAGCGAAAACCGGAAGTTGTCCATCCGGAACGGAATGCTCTGCTCGTCGCAGTAAAAGCGAATGGCAGTCCGAAGGACACCAAGGGTCTTGTCGACAAGTGTCTTTTCACCGATAGGCATTTCGCTTGGTGCAACCTGATCCTGTCCCTCTCCGTTCGCCTTGAGAACGCCTTCAAGATTGTCGGCATTCCATGAACCCGCCTTGGCAACCTGGGACGGGAGATAGGAGATGCGGTACCCGAAAGTCCTGAGAACCGAGCCGGTGATGTCACGGACGTCCATGTCTCCCATGAGGGTCACAAACATCTTCTCCCTTGTCCGCAGGTTCTGAATGTTCGGGTCATTCTTTCCCTTGCGGTGCTCCAGATCCCGAGCATAAAGATCGATCGCGGCGGAGATGGGGTGCCTGTCGGTCTTGTCAGGCGCCTTCGGCTCGTTGAGTGGAGAAGCCGTGAAGCCAGTGGGCACCGCCCGGTCCGCACTCTCTTGCGGCTCTGGTAGCTGAGGCGCCGGTTCTGGGGCAGAGGCCGGAATGCCGGCGAGCAGGTTTCTGATGTCCTCCCGATAGAATGCGGCATCGTAAATGCGTTCCATCTCATGACCGATCTGATCGTAGAGAGGCGAGCTTTCTTCCCGCGCGGACTGCAGCATCATCATTCCCCTCAAGGGGATATGTGCGGCCTTCTCTTTCAGGGATCTTGAAGGAAGAGGCCGCCGGAGCAGTTCGGTCGCATTTCTGAAGACCTCCATGAGCGAATCCGGCAAGAGCGGCGCGGTGCGGTTTTCTCCCCTCTCCTGATCGCAAAGGAGCGCATAGTCATTGAAGGCGGCGTCCATCCTCTCCATCAGTTCTTTTCG
>NZ_VXDB01000061.1 GCF_008711325.1 Roseibium sediminis | reverse complement strand
AAACGGCTGCTCCTAAAAGGCCAAGCCAAAATCATTGGGTTTTTGCGGGTGTCCACCTAGTGCAGAAAAATTATGTATTCGATTCCCTTCAATTCAACACCTTACCGACCGAGGTCTCAAACGCTGCCACGCTGCCCCCCGCCCCGCAATCCTTCCGCCCCAGCTTGAACACAGTTTCCCCGCCCCGGATCAGATTGCCACCCCGGACCTTTGATAGTTCAACCAATCACACGACCAGCCGGGGTATTCGCCCCCTCAAACCGCAACACAGTCCGCATAGTAGCGAACGACGCCATCGTCGCCGGTTTCCTGGACGAGGCCGTGGATGTCGGTTTCGAAGCCGGGGCATTCGCGGGCAAATTCGCGGTTGAATTTCAGGTATTCCACGATCTTGCGGTTGAACACTTCGCCGGGGATGAGCAGTGGGATGCCCGGAGGATAGGGCGTGACGAGGCTGGTGGTGATGCGGCCTTCCAGATCGTCAATCGGAACGCGCTGCGTTGTGCGTTGCGCAATGTGGGCAAAGGCATCGCTTGGCTTCATGGCCGGGGTCAGGTCACTCAGATACATGTCCGTTGACAGCACGGCGACGTCATACTTGGCGTAAAGCGCATGCACGTGCTGGCACAGGTCTTTCAGGCCCATGCGCTCATACCGCGGATGTTTGGCGCAGAATTCCGGCATCATGCGCCACATGGGCTGGTTCTTCTCGTAATCATCCTTGAACTGCTGCAACGCGGTCAGCAGCGTGTTCCAGCGGCCCTTGGTGATGCCGATGGTGAACATGATGAAGAAGCTGTAGAGGCCGGTCTTTTCCACGACCACGCCATGTTCGGCCAGGAATTTTGTGACGATGGAAGCCGGAATGCCGGTATCTTCGAAGCGTCCGTCCAGATTGAGCCCCGGCGTGATGATGGTCGCCTTGATCGGGTCAAGCAGGTTGAAGCCCGGAGCCATGTCACCGAAACCGTGCCAGGAATCCTCGCCATTCGAGGTCTGAACACCATCGGAATCCGTGCGGCGCAGGACCCAGTCCTTTGACCGGCCGATCCCCTCTTCCTCCAGCTCATCCGGCCCCCATACCTGGAACCACCAGTCGTTGCCGAATTCGGCATCGACCTTGCGCATGGCCCGCCGGAAATCCAACGCTTCGGCAATGCTCTCCTCAACCAGCGCCGTGCCGCCGGGAGGCTCCATCATCGCAGCCGCAACATCGCAGCTGGCGATAATGCTGTATTGCGGGCTGGTGGAGGTGTGCATCAGGTAGGCTTCGTTGAAGAGGTGCCGGTCCAGCTTGGTGTCCTGACTGTCCTGAACCAGCACGTGGCTGGCCTGACTGATGCCCGCCAGCAGCTTGTGGATCGACTGGGTGGCATAGGTCACCGAATGCTTCGTGCGCTCCCGCTTGCGCCCCATGGCATGGAAGGTTCCATAGAACGGATGGAACGCGGCATGCGGCAGCCACGCTTCGTCGAAATGCAGGTTCTCGACATACCCGTCCAGCATGCCCTTGATGGTCTCGGTGTTGTAGAGCACCCCGTCATAGGTCGACTGGGTCAGCGTCAGGATCCGCGGCTTGACCGTCTCCGCGTCCACGTCGGCGAGAAGCGGGTTGGCGCGGATTTTCGCCTTGATCGTCTCGATCTCGAATTCCGACTGCGGGATTGGCCCGATAATGCCGAAATGATTGCGCGTCGGCTTCAGGAACACGGGAACCGCGCCTGTCATGATGATCGAGTGCAGGATCGACTTGTGGCAGTTGCGATCCACGATCACGACATCGCCCGGCGCGACCGTGTGGTGCCAGACCATCTTGTTGGAGGTCGACGTACCATTGGTCACGAAGAAGCAGTGATCGGCGTTGAAAATGCGCGCCGCATTGCGTTCTGACGCGCCAATTGCGCCATTGTGATCCAGCAGCTGGCCCAGCTCTTCCACCGCATTGCAGACATCCGAGCGCAGCATGTTCTCGCCATAGAACTGGTGGTACATCTGGCCAATCGGGCTCTTCAGAAACGCAACACCGCCGGAATGTCCCGGGCAGTGCCAGGAGTAGGACCCGTCTTCGGCGTAATCCAGAAGGGCCCGGAAAAACGGCGGCTGGATGCCTTCAAGATAGCTCTTGGCCTCGCGAATGATATGGCGGGCCACGAATTCCGGCGTATCCTCGAACATATGGATAAAACCGTGCAGCTCGCGCAGGATGTCGTTGGGCAGGTGGCGGGATGTCTTGGTCTCGCCGTACACATAGATCGGAACGTCCGCGTTCTTCCAGCGAACCTCCTCGATGAAATTCCGCAAGTTCAGGACTGCCGGGTCAAGGTCCGGCCCCGGCGTGAACTCCTCGTCATCAATCGAAAGCACAAAGGCACTTGCCCGGGACTGTTGCTGGGCGAACTGGGAAAGATCCCCGTAACTTGTGACACCGAGAACCTCAAACCCTTCATTTTCAATGGCCTGCGCCATGGCCCGAATACCGGACCCGGAAATGTTTTCGGAGCGAAAGTCTTCATCGATGATGACGATGGGGAAGCGGAATTTCATCGAGCTGTCCTATCGGGGATAAAAGGCGGATGGCTTGGGAAAGCACCTTTGGCACAGGGCCGGTGCATTTGCCGTGCCCTTTCGGGCATTCCGGCGCGGGGGAATGGGCGTGTTGGCCCAAAGATCCAGTCCAACCTGTTCTCGTCTGCGTTGCCATCCGCTATAGCACATTCGCAAGGCAACATGCCAAGCTGCTTTCGAAGGAGTTGCGGATAATCCTGCGGTTCAGGAACCCGTTTCCATCACGAAGGCGGGGACTGCTCACCCGGTGCTGATTTGCCGAAGACTTCCGCTGCTGTCCGCAAGAGGTCCTTGTAGTTGACCGGCTTTACCAGATGAGCATCAAATCCTGTTTCCTGAGCCTTAGACCTGTCTTCATCCCGCCCCCAGCCTGTAAGCGCGATTATCTTGACGGCTTGAAGTTCCATGGCTGGAGGTCATCGATCCGGTTTCTTTTTCGGATGGCCGCCGACAATGGCTTCGGGCAAGGCCGTAGCAACGCCCGTACGCGTGCAATCTGCCTGCGACATGATCGCCGGCTGCAACGTGTTATTTTTTTAAAATGGACCCGTGGGCACAATCAACTGAACTGGACCGATTCCATATCGTGGAAATCGATGGTGGATCCGTCCTGCAGAACGATGGTTCCATCCGTATCATCACTGAAGATGATCTCGTTGGCTGTTACGGATTCGATTGCGCCGTTGGTTATGTCGATGGTCCAGTCGACACCGTAAACCCCTAAATCTCCGCCGTCATTATTCAGTTCAATGGTATCGGTCCATGAGCTTGAAGCGCCACCGTGGTATGTATCGTTTCCGTCACCAAGGCTATGCAGGAACCTGTCATTGCCGTCATGACCATAAACAGTGTCATTTCCGGCGCCAGCGTCTATGACATCGTCCCCGGCATTTGCCCAAACGCTATCCGATCCTGCTCCCAGGGTTATGGTGTCATTCAGATTACCGGTGTAAATGTTGACATCGGCGCTTGTATTCGTTGCGATGTCAGCCGTTATCGCAGCGCCCTGATTGAGCAGGAAGCGCTCCCCGGAAGTTTCCAGGTTCTGCATTGTAA
>NZ_VXDB01000060.1 GCF_008711325.1 Roseibium sediminis | reverse complement strand
GATCTCAGGCAGAAATTCCACTTATTGAAACGCCCAATTTTGCCGAGCCACCTCTCAATACTATGTTCACTCCCAGCTGTTTTTGCATGTCCTATTAGGCACACGGCCGGTCCATCACGAAATGACGGCAAACCAGGTATGCGCTTTAGACCTTTCATTCCCTCGGCCCTAGTTCCATATCTCAAAGTATAGTCCGGTACTATGTGGTGCGCTTGTTGACCTAATGGACATTTCAAACTTCCATACCGGCCTGTTCTGTGTTGGCATTTGTCTTCTTCTGGATCTTCGTCCCTAGACACCCGCGCAGTTTCAGGAGAAAGTCCGGTTTGCGGAACGGTGTCTTTCTCTTCCTCAAGCTGGGTCTGTGTTTCAATGTCCTTGCGGGCCTGTTCCAACTGCTGCTGAAGCCGCAGACGATCCTCTCGCATAAGGCGCTCGACTGACGTTCCGAAAAACGGCGTCCTGGGACCGATTTCACCTGTCATCGGGTTATAGGCATCGGCTAAACCTTCGGCCCTCTTGACACCGATATACCCCACACCGCCAGCAAGGGCCCCTTGCGCTGCGGCCGGAGATGCCCTTCCCAACCAGGGAAGCAGTCTCGACCACCAGCGCACATTTTTTGCCGGGCCTATATTGTTGTTGTTCGGAACTTTTGGAACTTCTCGGGTCGGCGGATTTGAAGGGGCTGTCTTTGGTTCGGTTCCGGGGATCTTGATGTCAGGAGCGGGTTGCGGATTGCCAGTATCCAGAAATGCATATTTTTCACCCGGGACCAGAGGGGCTGGTGATGCATCGCTCATTATTACAGGTGAAGGTGCTTCACCTGGAGCGCCATCATCCTTGTCCGCATGATAAATCGGCGGCGTAAGCTGATCGACTTCGGTGTCTTTTACATAAGTCAGCTTTCCGACTGTGTTCTTGTTGTTCATGTACCAAACGTCATTGTGGCGAATGACATATTGGCCGCACGCCCGCACCGACGATGAATGCTCCTTTGGATGGCACACGCTTTCAACGGTGCCGGACTTCACCCCCTTGCCTGTTCCCGGCGCATCCCCGGAGCATTTTTACAATGTTCAACCCCATGGCGTGACACCATTGAGCGGAGTCAATTCACCGACGAGTGCGCGCTGCTTGATTAAGAGTCCCAAATTTTCAATTTTGAGGTCAAATGACCGTATCTCGGGACTAAAGGGCAGCCATGCCCGCCAAGTTAAAAATACTTTTGCTGGATTCTCGGTTAAATCGATATGGCAACCATCAAGGTTCAAGTTGAGTTCAATAACTTCGTTCGTCATCCTACGAACACGGGCAACAGGGCGATACTCTGGAAGGGTAAAGTCAATTTTCGGGAAGTCCTGACGAAGGTGAATCAGACTAACAGCCTCCCCTCCCTGAAAGTATTTGGCGTAGATCATATGCTCCGGTGCGCACTGATAGAAGTGATAGTCAAAATCCATAGGCAATCGAGGATGTACTTCATCTAACCAAGCCTGATCGTAAGTCCCCGTGTATTGCTGCCGTTGTCTCCACCAGGGGGAGACGGGTGCGCAGCCATAAGGCTCGTAGTATTCACCACTTGCGGGAAGCTGATCGTCAGGCCTCAGAATATTCGGAGCTCGTAGCGATTTCGATTGTGGACTAAGGCTCGGATGGATGCATCCGCAACCAAGAGGATTCTCACGGATAACATCGGTCCCACCGTCCTCATCAGTTGGAAACACCCCGCCGTAGGTATTTTCCCATGATAACTTAACAGCAACCGCATCGTCCGGGTCACTTAGCAACCATTTTCCACGCCTATTCAACTCGCCACTATGCTGTTCATCAACAAACCGCCAATCACGATTGCCACATACCTCAAATGCATGGGAATTTCCGACGAATACCAAGCCGCTTCGCCACCTGTTTTGATTGCAGTGCCTCGGTTTTGCTGCCCATCCGATTAACGTTAGGTCGGCTTTTGGTTTATGGGGAACAAGATCAGAGCATCGAATAAGTGGGGTGTTATGTGGATCACCGAGATATCTGTCCTCCAATTGGATGGGATCTTGGGGTTCCGCAAATATCAGAGGATGTCCGGGATAAATGTGGAAGGTGCCACGAACGACAATCACTCCCATCATTTCACCAGTTCCAGCCCGCATTTGACGAAAGGTTATTGCAGAAAGCCCCTCGTCATTTATCAAGTCCATCATGTCCAGTGAGTATCAAGGCTTTTTTGGAAAATTAGTTCACCAATTGTGTTCTTGCTGTTCATCCAAAAGATCTCGCGATTTCGGATGGCGTACTTTCCCTCAAATCTAATACTAGGCGCATGCTCCTTCGGCTCGCACACGTCTCCCACAGTTCCGGATTTTACGCCTTTTTTTGTACCCGGCTGATCACCGCTACATTTCACTATTTTTGTTGCCATGTTGTATGCTTTCCGCCCCCCAAGTTTTACAGAATTTACCGGTTGCATGTCGTCAGCGGGATTTGCAACAATTGAGTATGGGATGGGAACCACGCTGTTTCCGATAGGCGTTAAGCATACATCGGGCGATATAGAAACGACGTAAGCCTTTTCTACGCGGGCCAGTTCGCGCCCTGACCACCCACCAGAGTGTTGCTGGCCTGGGTCTCTCGGATAGTCGCACAACTCATACCCATCTTCATCAGAATGCGGGGAAGGCGCTTTACTCATTTCTATGGTTCCCAAAAATCAGGCGCTTCAACAACCTGTTTCCCGTCATAAGTAAATTTTTGTTGCCAATAGCCGTGCTCTTGTGCACCCGGCTCAAGCGAATTGTCATCTATATCTAGCAAAATAAGCGGCACTTTCGCACTACATAGTCCTCTTGCTATTTTAACAACGTCTTCTCTATTTGGGAGCATCTCCTCATCCGCGTTGTAAAACGTAGCCAACTCCCCACTGTACGCATGTAATAAATTCGCAGATCCGGGAGTGGAAATACCCTCGAATTTTTCGTCAAATACTATATAGAATGTATTTCCGATTATTACATATGCCACTTCACCATAGTTATTTGTTATTTTTCTGTATTTTTCTTTGTCTGATTTGAATGTTTCATCTATTGGAGAAGGCATCGCGATTGCGATTTTGTGTTTTTCAAACTGATCACCCAATGAATGCAGGGTTACCACCTTTTCAAAAGCAAATGCATGCGCAATTTCGTAAATATCTTCATCCTCTTCCTCCACTTCAGGCAACTCAAGGAGTGCCGAAACATAGGTAACAAAGTCGTTTAAACTCTCACCACATGTGATCGTAAAATTATCAAGTTGAGACTTGGTCGGCTTTGAGGTCGCCGGCAACACTTCGAGCATCATTCCATCTTCAATGTGCATAAAAGAGAGCGGCGCATTACTCGCAAGAACAAAGTTTCGAACTATTTTCAGGGGGAACGGATAATTGTTATCGGATAAAAGTATTCCATCTTGCGCCTGTGTAAAGAATGTCCCGTCAGAAAAATCATAAGCGGCAAAACTATCAATCTCACGCATGGAAAAGGTTAGGTTCGTGTACTGCGAGTACTTTTCCACGATGTCGTTTACCTGGTCACTCTTCACTACAACCAAATACATAAAATTACCCATTCTTCCAAGTAGGCGTTTTCTTAAATGGAGATCGCCTTATAAGCATGTTTGGTGTCTTTATGCTGCTAAAATACTTTCTCATATATTCCCTCTCGATGATGACAACAAATTTTGTATAAGGCACCTCCTCCATTATGCACGCAGCTTCATACAACCCTAGCTGGACACCCGCAAAAACCCAATGATTTTGGCTTGGCCTTTTAGGAGCAGCCG
>NZ_VXDB01000005.1 GCF_008711325.1 Roseibium sediminis | reverse complement strand
GTTTGGCGTTCTTGAACCCTGACTTCTTGTCCTCATGAACCTGCCGGGCAGCTTCCTCGAAGGACGGCATTTCCATCTGCGCCTTTTGAACCTTGGCTCCCCGCTCCCGATCATCAATCGGATCGATTTTCATTTCGATCAGCTTGCGTGCTTCGAAAGCGATTTCCCGCGCACGTTTCACCGAGAATGTGGGATAGCTGCCCAATCCCATGTCTCGCCGCTTCCCGGTCTCGGGAGACGTAAAGCGCAAGATCCATTTTCCTTGCCCGTGGGTCTTGGCAGGAAACAGATAGAGCCCCTTGATCGACCCATCCAACATGGGTTTGTCGTCAGGTTTTATCTTCCGCGCCTTGGCATCACTAAGCATCAATCTACCTCACGAGCACAGCAACTAGCCCATCACTCAGCCCATCAATTTCCTTAGGATGGGTTGGGTACATTTGAGACTGCTTGATACTAGATTGATTTCTGGCCCACAATTATTTTGTTCTAAAACAGATAGTTACATACACATTTAAGATTCGACGACACTGATCGAGACAACTTTCAAAGCGGACTCTCTCTCCGCCATTTTTTCCAATGATCACCTGCAACGAACAGGACACAGTAATGTGCCCTGTCGGTTTGCATTCGGAACAAGCCAAGGATACCGGCGTCAGGGGTGACTCAGGAGACTTGGTAAGGCGTTTCGAAGAAGTGTTCTTCCAGATTTACCCCCTTGCCGGCCCAATCGACCACAACGAAGTCAGACTGGCCATCCAATGGCGTCAGTATCCCGTGCCAGACATTGCGCGCGATATTCACCCCCTGCCCCGGACTGGTGATGAAGGCTTTTGGCTCCACGGGAACGCCGTCCACATCGCGGCACACAACGACCAGAAACCGGTTGTTGCCGGTTGGAATAAAAGCCTGGCTCCCGAAAGGGTGCCGCTCAACCATTGGAACCTCGACCGGCAAGTCGTAGGGTTTCCCGCTTACGATGCTGACGATGGGGCGGCATTCCTCGCCGGTGACATCAATCGTGACGAGGTCATGATAACGCGTGCAGTTGCCCGCGTTGATCGGAAAAGACTTCGCGCCACCTTTTTGAATTACCTGCCCATACTCGCCAAATACATCCTGCGACAACTGACTTGCTTTCAACTTATTCACGTAACCGTCCTCACCCGAGCTTGAGATCAAGTACAGGCAGGAACTTTGCACATTCGAAAGCTATCGAGACCCTAGGTCATTTCGCAATCTGCTTCTTGTTTTTCCTGAAAATGACCTATCATTCAGACAAATCTTGAAAAATCTTCATTCCACATCCTGTCGGGCGGAGGGTGGTAACCCGCCAATTGCCCTTGTGATCTCGTCAGCAGCCTCACGGATCAACCGACCGATCTTTTCGTCATCCTCTGCCAACATGCGAACCGTTGGGCCCGAAACCGATATGCCGGCGATCGGCTGTCCGTCGTGATTGAAGATGGGCGCCGCAATGCACCGCATGCCAAGCGTTCTCTCCTCGTCATCAATGCTCCAGCCATTTTTCTGGCAGGCATCAAGATGGGCATTGAGGTCGATCTGCTCCGTAAGTGTCTTGACCGTGAACCGATCAAGCGGCGAGCGACCCAGTATCTCCTGCCGCTGAGCCGGAGACAGATACGCCAGGATCGCCTTGCCGATCCCCGAGGCATGAACGGGCCCGCGGGTGCCGGGGCGAAAGAAGGCACGGATCGGCTCATGCGTCTCAACCTGACTGACAAATACCACTTCGGACTTGTCGATGATGGCAAGATTGGCCGTCTCACCGGTCTTTTGCATGATCCGCTCCATGACCGGGCGGCCCTGCTCCAGAAGCTGTGTCCGCCGAAGAAAGGCTGATCCAATTCGAAAAGCACCGGGGCCAACATGCCAGGTTTGTGTGCTTTCGTCGAAAGAAACGATAGCGTGAAGCTTCAAGGTTGAGAGGATCCGGTAGACGGTCGGAGCGGTCTCCCTGCTCGTCTCGGCAATCTGGCTGAGTGTCATTCCCGCGGACGACGAGACCACGGACAGGACATGCATTGCGCGATCCAGAGACCTGATCGTCGTGGTTTCCGGCTTTTCGTAGAACGCCTTTGGGCGCCCCCGTTTTCTCTGGGTCTCGGCCATTCACCAACCTCCATCAAACAGAAAGTGAAAACGACATTCACATCATGAAAAATACGAATATCATTAAATTACAAATCACTAACCCGGTTTTTTGTATTTATGAAATGTTTTTTCAAAAAAATTGTCAAGACGACGCCCTCCCAATTACCCTGCGTTACTCCCGAACAGCAGAAGGTAGGGCAAATCGATGTTCAGCCAGAATCCCGTATTCATCCCCGGACCGACAAATATCCCGGAGGAGTTGCGCCGGGCTATCAGCAATCCTTCGATTGATCACAGGTCCGATACATTTGTCGAAATGTTCCGCCCTGCGCTTGAAGGTGTGAAACGTATTCTCAAGACGACATCCGGTGAGGCCTTCATTTTCCCCTCCACTGGAACTGGCGCATGGGAAGCGACCATCACCAACCTGCTTTCACCCGGTGACACGATCCTCGCCGCACGGCACGGAATGTTCTCCCACCGCTGGATCGACCTTTGCCAGCGCCATGGCATGAACGTCGAAATCATCAAGGAAGAGTGGGGCAAGGGCGCACCGGTCGATGCATTCGCGGCAGCCTTTGCAGCTGACAAGGCGCATGCAATCAAGGCGGTCCTCGTAACCCACAATGAGACCGCCACCGGGGTTCGCTCGGATGTCGCTGCCGTTCGCAAGGCACTGGATGCCTCCAACCACCCGGCCCTGCTGTTTGTCGATGGCGTGAGCTCCATCGCCTCCATGGATTTCCGTATGGACGAGTGGGGCGTTGATGCTGCCGTAACAGGCTCGCAGAAGGGGTTCATGCTGCCCTCCGGCCTTGCCATCCTGGGCATCAGCCAGAAGGCCATGCAGATCACGGCGGAAGCCAAGTCCTATCGATGCTTCTTTGACTTCAAGGACATGCAGAAGACGAACGCAACCGGCGGCTTCCCTTATACGCCCCCGGCGAACCTCATTCGCGGTCTGGATACTGCGATCAAGATGCTTGAGGGCGAAGGGTTGGAAAACGTCTTTGCTCGCCATCACCGCATCGCAGAAGGTGTTCGGCGCGCGGTTGCCGCCTGGAACATGAAGCTTTGCGCCAAGGATCCGTCGCTTTATTCGGAAACCGTCAGCGCGATCCTCACCCCGGAAGGGTTCAACGCGACCGACATCGTTACCCATGCGGCAAAGAAGTACAATGTCGCGTTCGGTGTCGGGCTGGGCGATGTGGCCGGCAAGGTGTTCCGCATCGGGCATCTCGGCTCGCTGACCGACGTCATGGCGCTTTCCGGCATTGCTGCTGCTGAAATGACGATGGCCGACCTTGGTCTCGACATCCGTCTTGGCTCGGGCGTTGCCGCCGCGCAGGACTACTATCGCGGTCATTCGGCGATGGCTCAGAAGGATGCAGCCTGATGTCGGATGCAGCAGACATGTATATCCCAACCTATGACGACATGCTGGCGGCGCATGAGCGGATCCAGCCGCATATCCGGCGCACGCCCATTCGCACTTCCGACTACCTGAACGACCTGACCGGCGCACAGCTGTTCTTCAAGTGCGAGAACTTTCAGGAGCCAGGCGCCTTCAAGGTACGCGGGGCCACGAATGCGGTCTTCGGGCTCGACGAGGCACAGGCCAGGAAGGGTGTGGCCACGCACTCTTCCGGCAACCATGCGTCCTGCCTGTCCTACGCGGCCATGTTGCGCGGGATCCCATGCAATGTGGTGATGCCGCGTACAGCCCCTCAGGCCAAGAAGGACACTGTGCGTCGCTACGGCGGCGTGATCACCGAGTGCGAACCTTCCACCTCGTCACGTGAAGCCACGTTTACCGAAGTCCAGCAAAAGACCGGTGGCGATTTTGTCCATCCCTACAACGATCACCGCGTGATCGCAGGGCAAGCGACTTGTGCGAAGGAGATGATGGAGCAGACCGATGGCCTCGACTATGTCGTGGCTCCAATCGGTGGCGGCGGCATGATCTCCGGCACCTGCCTGACCCTGTCGACCCTAGCGCCCGAAACAAAGGTCATTGCGGCAGAGCCGGAGCAGGCGGACGACGCATATCGCAGCTTTAAGGCAGGCTACATCATTGCCGATGACGCTCCAAAGACCATCGCCGACGGCCTGCTCGTCCCCTTGAAGGACCTGACCTGGCACTTCGTGTCCAACCACGTCTCGGACATTTTCACCGCTTCGGATCCGGAAATCATCGACGCCATGAAACTGATCTGGAAGCACCTGCGCGTGGTCATGGAGCCAAGCTCCGCCGTCCCGCTCGCCACTGTTTTGAAGAATGCTGGCACTTTCAAGGGAAAGCGCGTCGGCATCGTGATTACCGGCGGCAATGTCGACCTCGACAAACTGCCCTGGCTCAGCTGAAGGGAGTGATCCAAATGAACGCACATACCAATTTCGACAATCTTGAAGTCGGTTTTGACGTCCCTGCCGTGCCGGGCATGGATGAAGCCGATATCCAGACCCCGTGCCTTGTGCTTGATCTTGACGCGCTGGAGCGCAACATCAAGAAGATGGGCGACTATGCGAAAGCCCACGGCATGCGCCATCGGGTGCATGGCAAGATGCACAAGTCCGTTGACGTGGCGAAACTGCAGGAGAAGCTTGGCGGTGCGATCGGCGTCTGCTGCCAGAAGGTTTCGGAAGCCGAAGTCTTCGTCCGCGGCGGCATCAAGGATGTTCTTGTTTCCAATCAGGTACGTGACCCGCGTAAGATTGATCGTCTTGCCCAGTTGCCCAAGCTCGGCTCGCGCATCATCGTGTGCGTGGACGACATCGACAATGTGGCAGAACTGTCTGCGGCTGCGCAAAAGCACGGCACAGTTCTGGAAGTCTTTGTCGAGATCGATTGTGGCGCAGGCCGCTGCGGCGTCACCACGTCTCAGGACGTCGTTGCGCTTGCACAGGCGATCAATGCCGCTCCGGGTTTGAAGTTCACGGGCATCCAGGCCTATCAGGGCGCCATGCAGCACCTCGACAAGTACGAGGACCGCAAGGCGAAACTCGACAGAGCCATCGAAATGGTCGAATCTGCCGTTAAGGCACTGACATCGGTTGGTCTTGAGCCGGAACTGGTCTCCGGCGGCGGTACCGGGTCCTACTATTTTGAATCCAACTCGGGCGTCTATAATGAACTGCAGTGCGGTTCCTACGCCTTCATGGATGCTGACTACGGACGCATTCTCGACAAGGACGGCAAGCGCATTGATCAGGGCGAGTGGGAGAATGCCTTCTTCATCCTCACCCAGATCATGAGCCACGCAAAGGCTGACAAGGCGATCTGTGACGCAGGCCTGAAGGCTCAGTCAGTCGACAGCGGTCTTCCCTTCATCTACGGCCGCGACGACGTCAAATACATCAAGTGTTCTGACGAGCACGGGGTGATCGAGGACAAGAACGGCGCTCTGAAGGTTGGCGAAAAGCTGCGTCTTGTCCCCGGCCACTGTGATCCGACCGCCAATGTGCACGACTGGTATGTCGGCGTTCGCAATGGCAAGGTCGAGACCGTCTGGCCGGTCTCTGCTCGCGGCAAGGCCTACTGACAAGCGGCAACACACAGCCCGGCTGGTTTTCAAACATTACCGCAAGGAGGGAGGTCGGCGCAGCTGGCCTCTCTGCACGATCACGCAAGGACCCAAATTCATGATCATCGTCCCGGAAAAGGTAATTCCGGCCCTCATTGGCCACGAGGAATCCTATGCTGCCATTGAAAAGGTGTTCGCCTCCATGGCGAGCCGGAAAGCCTATAATTTTCCGGTGATCCGCGAAGCTATCGGATATGCCGATGCGCTTTATGGCTTCAAGTCGGGTTTTGATCGCGATGCCCTGAATCTTGGTCTGAAGTCGGGTGGCTATTGGCCGGGCAACGCCGCCAAGGGTCTGACAAATCACCAGTCGACCGTTTTCCTGTTCGACGCGGACACCGGGAAATGCAGGGCGGTTGTCGGCGGGAACCTCCTGACAGCCTTGCGCACGGCATCCGCCGCTGCTGTTTCGGTGGCGCACCTTTCCCGGAAGGACAGCGAAGTCCTTGGCATTGTGGGTGCTGGACATCAGGCCGCCTTTCAGTTGAGAGCCGTTGCCGACCAGCGCGACTTCCGGAAAGTCGTTGCCTGGAACCGGACACCCGAAAAACTGGAGGGTCTGGCAAAGGTCGCGAAGGACCTCGGATTGCCGTTTGAATCCGTTTCGCTCGAGAACCTTGGCGCGCAGTCGGACGTCATCGTCACCATCACCTCAAGCTTTGCTCCCATTCTCCTGGCCGAACATGTCCGGCCCGGCACACACCTTGCCTGCATGGGAACGGACACAAAGGGCAAACAGGAACTGGATCCGGCCCTTGTTACCAAGGCGACCTGCTTCACCGATGAAGTGGCGCAGTCGATCACCATCGGCGAATGCCAGCACGCGATCGCTGCAGGCTCGTTGGCGGACACCGACATCGTCGAGCTTGGCGCGGTGATCAACGGCGACCATGCGGGCCGGACATCGGATGAGGAAATCACCATGTTCGACGGCACCGGAGTCGGATTGCAGGATCTCGCGGTGGCCGGCGCAGTTGTTGCACTTGCAGTCGAAAAGGGCGTTGCGGTCGAAGTCGATTTTTGAACCGGCTTCAGCCGCTTCGTTCACAGGTTACGGCACCTCCTGCCCAATCGGGTCCTTTCCAGCATGCTCTTGCCGCTGTCTCTCCTTTTTGTCGGAGCGGTTCTCTTCCTGAACGGGATTTGGATGTTCGGGCGTATCTCCGACAGGGAAATCGTCATCATCAATCTGGTCACTGCGACGATAACTGCCGCGGTGGCCGCTCTATCCCTGATCAGGGCCGAGGACATTGGTGATGTGCGCGAGGTCGCAATGTCCCTTCTGTTCAGCGTCACCTATCTTTGGGTGGCCTGCAATCGGATTACCGGCGCGGACGGGCGCGGACTCGGTTGGTTCAGCCTTTTCGTAGCCATTTCCGTCTTGCCGGAAGCCGTAAGAACCTTGATTGCGGCGGAAGACCTGATGGACCTTTGGCTCGGTGTTTCCTGGGCCCTTTGGTCCGGCCTGTGGTTTCTTTACTTTCTGATGCTTGCCGTCGGACGCTCGCTCGTCAGACCGACTGCACTTGCCACTCTGATGAGCGGTGTTTTTACCGCTTGGCTTCCCGCGCTTGTTCTCTTGAACAGGCCGACGTGATGTCCCGCCCGTTCGAGCAAGCCTCGATGGGGTTCTGCGAATTCTTCAATCAATGCGCCGCCCGACAGGGCCCACCTGCACCTTTTCCCGGCAGCCATCCTTTTGCGGACACATCTGTTCGGATGCCCTGACCCCGACCGGTGTTCGTCTCCCGCATGACCGACCTGCCGCCTTTTAGCATCAACAAGAATGGGAGTTAGAAATTGACTACGAACGAACCAAAATCCCCTGAGCGGCAAGCCGCGCTCGATTATCACGAGTTTCCAAAACCCGGAAAACTGGAAATCAGGGCCACAAAACCCATGGCTACCGGTCGGGATCTGAGCCTTGCCTATTCCCCCGGCGTGGCAGAAGCCTGCCTTGAGATCGAAAAGAACCCGGGCGATGCACGCCGCTATACCGCCAAGAACAATTTGGTGGCGGTGATCTCGAACGGCACCGCGGTCTTGGGACTAGGCAATATCGGTGCGCAGGCCTCCAAACCTGTCATGGAAGGCAAGGCGGTCCTGTTCAAGAAATTTGCCGGGGTGGACTGCTTCGACATTGAAATTGATGAGCCCGACCCGGAGAAACTCGCGGAGATTGTCTGCCGTCTGGAGCCGACATTTGGAGCTGTGAACCTTGAGGACATCAAGGCGCCGGACTGCTTTACCGTGGAACGGATCTGCCGTGAGAAGATGGGGATTCCGGTTTTCCACGACGACCAGCATGGGACGGCGATCGTCGTGGCAGCGGCTGCCGTCAACGCCCTGAAGATTGCGGGCAAGAAATTCGAGGACATCCGGATTGTCGCACTGGGAGCTGGAGCTGCCGGGGTCGCCTGCCTGACCATGTTGCACAAGATGGGCGTCCCGTTGGCAAATATCAGTGTCTTCGACCGGAAGGGGATCCTGCATGCAGCCCGCGAAAAGCTTGCCGACGAACAAAGGCTGCTGGCCAACGGCACGGAAGGCACAACCATCGAAGAGGCACTCAAAGGCGCCGACATGTTCCTCGGGTTGTCTGGTCCGGGTGCCCTGAGTGCTGAACACGTGAAAGGGATGGCGGAAAACCCGATCATCTTCGCTCTGGCCAACCCTGTGCCGGAGATTATGCCGGAGGAAGCCCGGAAAGCCGCGCCGGGAGCCATGATCGCAACGGGTCGCTCCGACTATCCTAATCAGGTGAACAACGTCTTGTGTTTCCCTTTCATTTTCCGTGGAGCACTGGATACCGGCGCGACGCAGATAAACGATGATATGAAAATTGCTTGTGTGGAAGCAATCGCAGCGCTCGCCCGCAAGACAGCCTCCGCCGAACTTGGGCAGGCGTATCGTGGCGAGCGGCTGGCCTTTGGTCCCGACTACCTGATCCCCAAACCCTTCGACCCGCGCCTCCTGCCGACGGTTGCTTTCGCAGTTGCAGAAGCTGCCATCGTTTCAGGCGTCGCGACGCGCGAACTGGACCTTCAGCGGTATCTGGAAACCCTTCGTGCCGAAGTCTCCCGCTCTGCAATGATCATGAGGCCCGTGTTTGAAGCCGCGCGACGGTCGAGCCGCAAGATCGTGTTTGCCGAAGGCGAAGACGAACGCGTTTTGCGCGCGGCACAGGCACTGGTGGAAGAGACCGTCAGCAAGCCGATCCTGATCGGCCGCGCCGACGTGATTACCTCGCGGATCGAGCGTGAAGGTCTGACGATCCGACCCGGCGAAGACTTCGAGCTCGTCAATCCGGAGAGTGATCCGCGCTACAATGAATACTGGAGCACCTATCACACCCTCATGGCTCGCCGGGGGGTGACGCCGGATCTTGCAAAATCCATCCTGCGTACGAACACGACCGCCATTGCCGCCGTCATGGTTCAGCGCGGCGAAGCCGACAGCATGATTTGCGGGACAGTTGGCCAGTATCGCTGGCACCTCGACTTCATCAACCAGGTTCTGTCCGCGGGCAAGCTTCACCCGGTCGGTGCCTTGTCGCTCGTCATTCTGGATGACGGCCCCTTGTTCGTGACCGACACACATGTGAACGTGACGCCGACGGGTCGCGAGTTGGCCGATACGGTCCTGGCTGCGGCCCGCCACGTGCGCCGCTTCGGCGTCGTGCCAAAGATCGGGCTTTGTTCCGGTTCCCAATTCGGCAATCTGGATTGTGCATCAGGTCGGGTCATGCGCGAAACCTTGTCCATTCTCGACGGTATGGAGACGGACTTCGAGTATGAAGGCGAAATGCACACGGATGCTGCCCTTGACCCAGAACTGCGGGAACGCCTGTTCCCCGGCTCTCGCCTGACCGGCAAGGCCAATGTTCTGGTCTATTCAAACACCGATGCAGCTGGTGCGGTCCGGAATATCCTGAAGTCGGTCGCCGGAGGGTTGGAAGTTGGACCAATCCTCATGGGGATGGGTAATCGGGCGCATGTGGTGACGCCGTCTATCACTGTGCGCGGTCTTCTCAATATTGCAGCCTTGGCCGGATCGGAAGTCGCGAGTTACGGCTGATCGGTTGGCAACTACTGATGCAAAAAAGAATGGGGCCGCGGTGAAAACACTGCGGCCCCTTTTTTGGATCACTTCAGTCTGGTTTAGTGACCGCCTTCGCTGGCGAGTGCTGCCTCCTTGGCATCTTCAGCGCTTCCGGCCGCTCCGTTCAGGAACAGATTGAGCACGACAGCTGCGAAGGATGCCAGCAGGATGCCGGAGTCGATCAGCGGACCGATCGAGTGCGGCAGCCAGGTGTCGAATTCCGGTGCAATCATCGGGATCATGCCGAAGCCGATGGCAACGGCGACGATGATCAGATTGTAGCGGTTGGTGTTGAAGTCGACCTTCGCAAGAATGCGAATGCCGGTTGCAGCAACCATGCCGAACATCACAAGGCCAGCTCCACCAAGAACAGCAGTCGGCAGGGATTCCACCAGAGCAGCAAGCTTCGGCATCAGGCCCAGAACGATCATGATCACACCGCCGGCAACACAAACGTAACGGCTCTTGATCCCCGTGACGCCCACCAGACCAACGTTCTGAGAGAAGCTGGTATAGGGGAATGTGTTGAAGATCCCGCCGATCAGCGTGCCCAGACCGTCGGTGCGCAGACCTGCGGACAGCATCGGTTGGGTGACCTTGCGCCCTGTCATGTCGCTCAAGGCCAGGAACATGCCGGTCGACTCGATCATCACGACAATCATCACCAGCGACATGGTGAGGATCATGATCGGGTCAAAGATCGGTACGCCAAAGTGGAATGGCAGGATCACGTCAAACCAGGCGGCCTTGCCGACCTTGTCGAAGTGCATCATGCCAAGAACCGTTGCAAGGATGCCGCCGAATACGATGCCGACAAGAACGGCAACGTTGGCAAGAAAGCCCTTGGCGAACTTGAACACCAGCAGGATCGCAACTAGCACGGCTACGGACACAGCCATGTTCATCGGCGACGCATAAGCCGGGTTCGGCACGGACGGAGCGATCCCCATGCGGTTTGGAACCGCCGGCACATTGCTGCCGGTGACGCCTGCCAACTCACCGATCTGCTTGAGCCACTCGGTGTGTTCCGGAGAAACAAGCTTTGGTGCCGTCGGACCGACCGGAACACCGAAAATCCACTGAATGCCAACCCGCATCAAGGTGATGCCGATGACAAGAATGATCGTACCGGTCACGATTGGCGGAAAGAACCGCAGCATTCGGCTGACGAATGGCGCAATCAGAATGCCGACGATACCGGCGCCGATCACCGCACCATAGATCATGCGGGCGCCATCCACGCCCGGATTGGCAATCGCGATGGAGATCATCGGACCAACGGCCGCGAATGTCACACCCATCATGACCGGCAGACGAATGCCGAACCACTGGGTGGCGCCGAGCGACTGGATAATGGAGACGATACCGCAGACAAACAGGTCAGCGGAGATCAAGAAGGCGACCTGCTCAGGTTCGAGTTTCAAGACCCGCCCGATGATGAGCGGTACGGCAATCGCGCCCGCATACATAACGAGCACGTGTTGCAGACCAAGCGTAAACAGCTTGGGTGCCGGCAGGATTTCATCCACCGGATGTGTTGTCCCAGACAATTTTTCCCCTCCCTCAGAGATAGTTGAGACTTGCGAAGTTCACGTAGCCGTCGCCGACCTCAGCCAAATGGCTTGAGGCTCGGATGACGGTTGACGTCCTTGTAAAGAAGATAGCGAAACGGCCCGGGGCCGCCGGCGTAGCAGGCTTGCGGGCAAAAGGCGCGAAGCCACATGAAGTCGCCTGCCTCGACTTCGACCCAGTCATTGTTGAGCTTGTAGACGGCCTTGCCCTCCAGCACGAAAAGGCCGTGTTCCATGACATGCGTTTCCTCAAAAGGGATCACACCGCCCGGCTGGAACGTTACGATCGTCACATGCATGTCGTGCCGAAGATCCTCAGGATCAACGAAGCGTGTCGTTGCCCAGCATCCATTCGTATCCGGCATCGGAGTGGGAGCAATGTCCTGCTCATTGGTCACGATGACATCGGGATGATCGATACCTTCAACGGCTTCATAGCGCTTGCGGACCCAATGGAAGCAGGCATTTTCGGAACCGTTGTTGGCGACTGCCCACTTGGTGCCGGCAGGAATGTAGGCATAGCCACCGGGCTTGAGGATCGAGTGGTCGCTATTAATGGTCAGACCCAATTCGCCCGCCGTCACAAACAGGACAGCTTGCGCCTGACTATCGGGCTCTGGTCGGTCACTCCCGCCGCCTGGAGCCACTTCCATCACATACTGGCTGAACGTCTCGGCAAAACCGGACATGGGCCGGGCGATGATCCAGCCACGCGTCCTTTCCCAATGAGGGAAGTAGCTCGTGACGATATCGCGCATGACTCCGGCCGGAAGTACGGCATAGGCCTCGGTGAAAATTGCCCGCCCGGTCATCAATTCGGTTTGGCCGGGGAGCCCGCCGCGAACGGTGTGGTAATTGCGGTTTGGTTTGGAAAAAACATTCATGACAACATTTTCCCAGGCTGAAACGACAAGATGATCCGTGAAGGTCGAAGTATCAGGAGCTGTTCAGTCCAATGCCGACCAGCACGCGCGATCTCGACAAACGCTGCGTTATGCAACCAAGCGATCTGCACGGAATGTGACCCGCAATCTTGTTGCCCGTGATTTCCATCCGTAGCCGCCATACAAACGACCTCCCAGTCCCCCTGCGAAGAGACCTTCAATTTAGCGCCGAAAAAAATTTCGTGTTTCAAAATATTCAAGAAGCTGACACTCCCAAAACCCGTCTGTTACCAGACACAAATCGGTGGCATCGTGTGCACAAAAAGGAGACATCAATGAGTAATCAAGGTTGGCTGAGCACGCATGTGCTGGACACGGCGAACGGCTGTCCGGGCGCAGGAATTGTCGTGCGCCTCTACGCTCTGGGCGACGATGCCCGTACCCTTGTCAAGGAAACAAGGACCAACTCCGACGGTCGCACCGATGCTCCCCTGCTGTCGGCAGAAGAGATCGCGGCTGGCGAGTACGAGTTGGAGTTTGAGACAGAATCCTATTTCCGCGCTCGCGGCAACGACAATGCGGGCCAGTTTCTGGCAACCGTTCCGATCCGCTTTCGCATTGCAGACGTGAACGAACATTACCACGTGCCTCTGCTGGTTTCGCCGTTCAGCTACTCCACCTATCGCGGCAGCTAAAGTTCGGTGAGCCGACCAACGCGTCCGCTGGCCAGTTACCCTAGATGGCTGCAGGATGCGAGAATATGGTCCAGAAACAGACGGGCCTTCGGATCCTGCAATCTCTTGTGCGGATAGACGCATGAGAGCGGTGTCGGCGTTGGTGGATTTTCCTGCGCGACTTCGACCAGCGCCCCGCTTTCCAGATGTCCGGCAACATCGAAGCGCGGTTTGTTCACAATGCCGCAGCCATCCAGTGCCCAACCGGTCAAGACATCCCCATCGTCAGATTCCAGTGGGCCCGACACATCAAACCTCTTCGGCTTGCCATTCACCATCAAAGTCCAGAAGAACTCGCGGGCTCCGGGATAACGCAACATCAGGCACTTATGCTGGCGCTCAATCAGCTCGCTGCCGCGGGTAGGTTTGCCGAACTGCTCGATATAACTGGGCGACGCACATAACACGCGCTCCAGATCGCAGATGTGGCGCACTCTCAGATTTGAATCCGTCAGCTGACCGACCATGATCGCCAGATCCAGTCCCTCCGACGTGACATCGATCCTGCGGTCGGAGAGCCGCAGCCGGATGTTCAGTTCCGGATAGGA
Source organism: Roseibium sediminis (assembly GCF_008711325.1). Taxonomy (GTDB): domain Bacteria; phylum Pseudomonadota; class Alphaproteobacteria; order Rhizobiales; family Stappiaceae; genus Roseibium; species Roseibium sediminis. Next base: position 224,461 of record NZ_VXDB01000005.1, on the reverse strand, counting down.
TGCCTTGAACTCCGGAATGATGGGAGCAATCAGTTTTTTTCCCAGACCAAGGGGAGCCGCGACAAAAAGGGTTCCGCGCGGGTTCTTGGTGATATCACTGACAGAAGCTTCCGCTTCATAGATGGCATCCAGCACCCTGGTCGCCCCGGTGTAGAACACCTTGCCCTGATCCGTCGGGCTCAGGGCGCGTGTTGTTCTATGAAACAGGCGAACGCCCAAATATTTCTCGAGATCGTTTATCCTGCTGCTTGCGACGGCAGCGGACACACGCAGGTCGCGTCCAGCTGCGGACATGCTGCCCAATTCATAAGCCCTGACGAAGGTTTTCAAATTGTCCAGATAAGCCACGGCCTATTTTCTCGATAATCATGAAACAGATCGAAACGATAGAGATGTTTCTTGATGATGGCAATTCTGCGAAAAGAAGACTTCGGGAAATTGTTGGGAGGCACCGATGTACGATATCGCGGTATTATGGGACTGGGCCGGTTTCTCGCTCAGATGGCTTCATGTCATCACGGCCATGGCCTGGATTGGCGCCAGCTTCTACTTTATTGCGCTGGACCTCATGCTCAAACCCGCGCCCGACATGCCGGAAGGTGCCTACGGCGAGGAATGGGAAGTCCACGGCGGCGGTTTCTACCATACGACCAAGTATCTTGTTGCGCCCGAGCGCATGCCCGAGCACCTGACATGGCACAAGTGGCAGAGCTACACGACATGGCTCTCCGGTGCGGCACTCCTGATGGTCATCTATTGGGTTGGAGGTGAAATCTATCTCCTCGATCCCAACAAGGCGGAGCTGGCGCTCTGGCAGGGTATCCTGATTTCCGGCGGCTCCCTGACCATCGGCTGGCTTGCCTATGACCAGATGTGCAAATCCCGCCTCAGTGAGAACCCCACGCTCCTGATGCTGCTCCTGTTTGTCATTCTGGTGGCAATGTCTTGGGGCTATAACCAGATTTTCACCGGCCGCGCCGCGCTGCTTCATCTGGGGGCTTTCACTGCCACGATCATGACGGCAAACGTGTTCTTCCAGATCATGCCGAACCAGCGGATCGTCGTCGAGGATCTGAAAGCGGGCCGGAAGCCGGATGCAAAATACGGCAAGATCGCCAAGGTGCGCTCCACGCACAACAACTACCTGACCCTTCCGGTGGTCTTCCTGATGCTGAGCAACCACTACCCGCTCGCATTTGCCACCGAATATTCCTGGATCATCGCCAGCCTGATTTTCCTCACCGGTGTCACGATCCGCCACTATTTCAACACCATGCACCGGACCGGCTCCGGGCCGACATGGACCTGGCTGGTGACGGTCATCCTGATGATCATCATCGTGTTGCTGTCGATCACCCCGATGCTCGACACCACCGAAAATGCGGAAACCCGCCAGCTGACACCTTACGAACAGAAATTCGCTTCGGCTGCAGGTTTTGAAGAAGCGGTCGGCGTGGTGCAAGGCAACTGTTCCATGTGCCATTCAAGGGAGCCGTTTTTCAGCGAAAGCATGCACTGGCCGCCCAAGGGCGTGGTCCTGGAGACCGAGTCAGACATAGCGCGCCACGCACACGAAATCTTCCTTCAGGCTGGCGCAACTCACGCAATGCCCCCTCCAAATGCTATCCGCACGATGACCGAAGAAAACCGCAAGGTGATCGTCGCCTGGTACCGGGAAGCAATGCGTTAGGTATCACATACGTCCGAAGGGCAACTCTGCACACCATCAGGCACAGCAGCGTTTACCTGTATTTTCAGTCGTTCCGCGAAGACCGCCAACAGATCTGTTGGCGGTCTTTTTTGTGTTTTCATGAACTGGCTTGCTGCTTGAAATCATTGGATTTGCATTTGACAGAAATAGCGCCCCGAACACCTCCCGAACCGAGCGCTTAACAGCCACGCCCCCGCACCTTACTTAGCGGAATATTAACCTTAATATTCAATTATTAAGTGTATTTTTCAGCCACACACCTACGTCACGAGCAGGAATGATCGATGGCACTGCCAAATTCGATAAAGATATAAAAGGAAGTCCGCTTCCTTGTTGCCTTGCCGATCCCGAAAAATTACATCGCTTCGATAAAAGACACAGGAAGCTCAAGCAGTTTCTCCTCTCTTGCGTCTTCACCGGAGTGCCGATCCACATGGCCCCGCACCCAGCTACTGCGGAGTCCCCTCCATCCGTCCTATCTGGTGATTGCGGCTCCTATTTTCTCGGCGACTTTGCCTCTCAGACCTGCAATACGAGCACGAAAACTTCGCCCTCGGCATCCCCGGTTTCGTATTCCGACATGAACGGCCTGATCCTTACGGTCAACGACGGCGCTCTGGTTCTCAATACGACGACATTCGCTGTCTATGCAGCCTCCTCATCGCTGACTTCGAACCCAATCTCGATCATTGGCACCAATGTGGGTGACATAGATACGACAGGTACAAACGGTCACGGGCTCTACGCCACGAACTCCGGACTTGGCAACGCAAGTACATCCATCTCTGACGGGTCGATAACGACCTTTGGAAGCGCTGCTCATGGCCAATTGGCATGGATTTCCAACGTGCTATCAAATGCGGATGCCATAACCACGATCAACGGCGGCAGCACCACGTCTTCTGGCGGCGGGGCACATGGCGCCCATGCGCGCACAGACAGCGACACCTCAGGCTCCGCAGTTGCCACCATGACTTCTGGAACCGTAACCACAACCGGGAGCGGGTCGTTCGGGATACGCGCCTACAGTTCGAGCACCTCAGGTTCAGGGGCTGCCACGGCAACCATCAACGGCGGCACAATTTCCACCACGAACACCGGCAGCGATGGACTTAACGCACTCAGCAATGGCTCGGGCACGGCCCAAACGAATATTAACGGTGGGTCCGTCACCACACAAGGCAACGTCGCGTATGGGGCAGTCTCCCTCATCCTGGATTCATCAGCGAGTGGCACAGCAAGCTCAAACATGACAGCCGGAACGGTAGAAACCAATGGCGATACTGCGCATGGGCTCTATGCCGAGAACAATGGCACGGGAGAGGCAACTGTATCGCAATCTGGGGGGACAATTACCACTGCAGGCACATCTGCAGTCGGCCTTTACTCCCTGATCAGCAATACGTCGTCCACAGGACAGAGCTCGACGACACTCACCGATGGCAGCATCACCACTTCAGGCTCAAGCGCGCACGGACTGCTTGCTCGGACTGATGGCACCGGTTCGGCAATGTCCACGATGAGCGGCGGCACCATTTCCACCAGTGGCACTGGTGGGTTTGGCCTCTTCTCCTATGCGAACAACACTTCCTCTTCCGGCTCTGTAACGAGTTCCATGTCAGGAGGATCAATCACAACCACCAATACGAACGGGGTTGGGCTGTTTTCGCAAAATTTTGGGGGGGGGCGATGCCATAACCTCCTTGTCAGCCGGAACGATTTCCACCTCCGGCCTTACCGCTCAGGGTCTCTACTCTTTGGTGTCCTATGCCTCTTCCCTGGCAACCGCGTCGGCAACTACGAGCGGTGGCACGATAGAAACCGACGGCCTTAGTGCGCACGGGCTGCTTTCACATAACAACGGACTGGGAAATGCCTCCGTCACACTAAGTGGCGGCTTGATCGATACCGCCTCGGATAACGCTTACGCTGCGTATGCTCTTGTTAACAATGCGTCTTCTGCCGCCAACGCCACAGTACAGATGGATGACGGGCAAATCACGACTGACGGAGCGTTCGGCCGAGGATTGGTCGCAAGTAATTTGGGACTTGGCGAGTCAACCGTGACCTTGACTGGAGGATCAATCAACACTGTCGGCAGCTCCGCAAATGGTCTGTATTCCGTCATCAACAATGCCGCGTCTAGCGGATCAGCCAATATCTTGATCAGTGATGGTACTGTCACGACCAGTGGTTCCACAGCTCATGCAGCTTTCAGCCTGATAAATGACCCTTCCTCCGCGGCGGCTGCAACGATCACCATGTCTGGAGGGGTTGTTTCGACAACAGGTTCGACATCCTACGGTCTGAATGCCTACTCGCACGGAACCGGCCTTGCTTCCGTGACTATGCAAGCTGGCCAGATTACAACGAGTCAGGCGAGTTCCTTCGGCATCCGTTCCATCAACGATGGCGGTGGATTGGCCACCAGCACCATGTCGGGCGGCAGCGTTTCAACGCTCGGCAGTGATTCCCATGCCTTGTATTCGCTTATCAGCAGCGCAACGTCCATAGCTCAGGCCAGTGCCACCTTGTCCGGCGGCACTCTCTCAACGGGCGCTGACACTGCGATCGGCGTATTTTCAAAGCAGTCCGGGCTTGGATCTACAGCGATCACCATTTCCGGCGGCAGCATTACCACGTCAGGAGCCAATGCCTTCGGTGGTTCAAGCTTCATCGACAATGTTGCGTCGACTGCCCAAGCCTCCGCACTCATGACAGCGGGTACCATCGAGACGAGCGGAACATCTGCCCACGGCATCTTTTCCAAAACTCTTGGCACCGGCGGAGCCAACATACTCATGAGTGGCGGGTCGGTTACGACCGACGCGTTCGGTTCCCACGGTTTGAATTCTCTAATCAGCAACAACACGTCGCTCGCTCAAGCTTCCTCTACATTGTCAGATGGAACAGTCACCACATCAGGCAGCACCGCCTATGGAGTTCTTTCAAAGACTGATGGCCACGGCGGAGCAGTTGCTGTCATTAGCGGCGGCGCCATAACGACGACTGGCTATAGAGGGAGAGGCGCAACGGCCATTATCGAAAACACCTCTTCTTCCGGTACGACTTCGATCTCCATGACAGACGGAAACATCGAAACAAGTGGAACCGAAGGGCATGGGCTTCGAGCAGATACTCTGGGACTAGGCGCGTCATCCGTTGCTGTTAGCGGGGGCAGAGTTGTAACCCGTGGAGACGATAGTCGAGGTGTTCAGGTATTAGTCGATAACGCACTCTCAACATCCAGTGCTGCGATAACAGCAACAGGTGGCCAGGTTCAAACCGCAGGCTTGAGTGCACATGCGCTGGTTGCCCACAATTCCGGAACTGGCGATGTATCCGTTGTATTGGGCGGCGCAAGCCTGGCAACAGGTGGCGACGTTGCCATGGGCATCTACTCACGCATCACCAATTCAGCCTCGACGGGGACGGCCTCCATCACTTTGACGGGTGGATCAATCGATACTTCCGGGGCAAATTCTCGAGGAGCTCAGGTACAGAACTCTGGTCTTGGTTCCGCAGAGTATACTCAAACTGGCGGGACCATCAGATCAACGGGAACAGGTGGTCACGGATTGCGTGGCACAATCGACAACACGCTTTCCTCGGCAACCCTGTCTGCAGATCTGAGTGGCGGCTCGATTTCGGCAACCGGTTCCGCCTCAGATGGTCTGTTTCTCTGGAACAAGGGCAGCGGTACGACCTCTGCCACCATTGGTGCGGGGGCTTCGATCACTTCCGGCAGTGGGCAGTCTGCCGGTGTGCACACTGCCGGAACCGGGGGTGGAACGATATCGATTGCGTCCGGAGCAACTATCGACAGCTCTGCCTCCGGCATCGCCATTCGCGATGGCGACAGCGATTTCGACGGGAGTGACGAAGTTGCCGACCAAGGCGATATCACGGTTGACACATCTGGAACGGTTACCGGGGACGCCGTTCTGGGCCTGGGTAATGACACCTTCATCCTGCGAGGCGGGATCTATACGGGGGACATCCACGGTGATGATCTCGTTGCGACCGCCCTGGACGGCAATGATGGATTTACCTGGCTCGGCGGGGCGCTCAACTCCGGTTTTTATGGCGGCAACGGATCTGATACCGCCATCATTGCAGCAGATGCGATCTATGACGGAACTGAAGTCATGGATGGCGGAGACGACACGTCGACCACGGACGGTTGGATCGATAACCTGACGATAGCAGGACAGACTGCGACCATTGCCGCCAATACGTTGCTGAACTGGGAGAATATCTCCTTTTCCGGTGGCGATCTGACTTATGCCGGGTCCAGTCTTGTCGTCGGTTCGGAAGCTGGAACCGGCCTTGTTCTGACTAATGGCGCGCAGTTTGGTGTCGGCCCCAATTTCACGATGAACGGAAACCTGACGATTGAAACCGGCTCGATGCTGAAAGCTGTATCGGGTGGACCTGGCACACTTACATTTCATGATGCAGTTACCCATCACGGCACAATATCACTGCTGAATGGAGTGGCCGGTGACACGATCAACATGAATGGCCTCTATTCAGGAGCCGGGATCCTGCTTCTGGACGTGAATACCGAAACCGGCGAAGCCGACACACTGGTGGTCAACGGGGCGGGTAGTCCTGCAAGCCCAACCATAGTGATCAACAACATCACCCCCGGTCTTGCGTCCGGAAAGGCACTGACAATCACAAGTGGCTCGCCGCTGGACACCTATACTGTTCTTGGCGGCGCATTCAGTTCCGGCGCGTTTTCTTATGTCTTTGAACAATCCGGCACCGACGGCATCCTTGTTCCAACTATGAATGAAACCGGCAAGACCTACCGGATTCTGCCTGTGGTTCTGGCCAATGCGTTCGCTCACCTGCCGTCCATGCAACAGCGAATCGGCGCCCGCAAGACCGCTGACAACGGGACCGGCATCTGGGCGCGTATGTCGGCAGACAGGCTCAACACACTGCTGTCTTCCGGCACTCGCTTTGACAGCGCGGTCAACTGGATGCAGGTCGGGCTGGACTATCCGACAGAAGCTTTTACCCCGGGCGACTGGGTTTTCGGTGTCAGCCTCGGGTATGGCGACATGAGTGCCGTTCTTTCCGCCGACACACGTCTGGGAACCATGCAGTCGAGTGCCTTTGCAGCAGGTGCGACAGCGACCTGGCATGGCCCCTCTGGTGCCTATCTCGACTTGCAGGGTCAGGCGGCGTGGCTGCGGACGGATTCCGCCTCCATCATCGATGGCCAGCTGAAGAAGGGAGCCCGCGCGACCACTCTCAGTTTCAGCGCAGAGACCGGAATGCCGCTGCCCCTTACCAGCGACTGGCAGCTTCTTCCCCAAGCCCAACTGAACTGGGGTCAGGTTCAGGGCAGCACTTACCGGGATGCCGCCGGTAACCTAATCCACGCCGGCCACAATGACTTCCTTACAGGACGCGCCGGACTGGTATTGCGATATGAATGGGCCAATCCAAAGGCCGACAGATCAGCGAGCGGTTATGTCATTGCCAACGTGTTGCATGAGTTCAAACCCGACACCAAGATGTCCGTTGGCGGAGCAGAGATTTCTGACCGGATCGAGGAAACCTGGGCAGAATTCGGTCTGGGGGCCAATATCAAACTGTCGAACCGTCTCGCGCTGCACGGGGAAACGTCCTATCGGCAGTCACTTAGCGGCGATCCGCAGGACAATTTCGGTGTCAGTGCAACCGCTGGCCTGACCATCCGGTGGTAAGTGTCTCATGACGAATACCGACCTCAGCTCACCTTCAAGCCTCCAAGCCGGGCAAGCTCCGCAATAATCGCGTCGACACCGTCTCCCGTCTTCATGTTGGCAAAGACCGTCTTCCGGTCGCCGCGCTGGCGCTTGGCATCGCGGTCCATGACGGAAAGATCCACGTCCACGTAAGGAGCGAGGTCCGTCTTGTTGATCACCAGCAAGTCCGAACGGGTAATTCCAAGCCCGCCCTTTCTCGGGATTTCCTCGCCCATTGAAACGGAGATCACATAAATGGTGAGGTCAGCCAGTTCCGGGCTGAAAGTCGCCGCCAGATTGTCCCCTCCAGATTCAATCAGGATCAGATCGAGATCAGGAAAGTGATTGGTGAGGTCATCAATCGCTGCCAGGTTAATTGAAGCATCTTCCCGGATGGCCGTGTGTGGACACCCCCCGGTTTCGACGCCCCGAATGCGTTCCAACGGCAAGGCCTGGACCCGCATCAGGTATTCGGCATCCTCTCTTGTGTAGATGTCATTGGTGATGACAGCCATGGAGACCTGCGACGCCAACCGGCGGCACAGGGCCTCGGTCAGAGAGGTCTTGCCAGCACCGACAGGGCCACCGATCCCCACGCGCAAAGGTCCGTTCATGATCTGAAAATCCGTGTTGTCATGTCTTCGTGTTTCATGGCAGCAAGGTCTGCGCCCAGCGCTGCAGTTCCAAGGTCTTCAAGGCCCGAGCCAAGGGCCTTTCGGGCGACCTCATCAAAGACGGGAAAGAGGGCCGCCAATACGATCTGGCCTTCCGTCTGGCCAAGCGGGACCAGACGGATCGCGGCAGACACGAGATTGGCGGCAAATGCATGCAGGTAAAGCGGGAGAACCTCATCTGCTGGAAAACCTGCAAGTGCGCTTGCCTGAGCCAGCACAACCGGCAAAGGGGCGGGTGTGATGGTTGTTCCAAGAAGCACGTTTGCGGTTCGCGCAAAGGCAGCGCCCTGTGCCATTGTTTCGGCGTGCCGCTCCCTTGAACCTGCGAGAGCTTCCGCAAGATCGGCAACGTCCTCACCCTGGTGCGCATGACAGAAGAGAACGGCATCATTCCAAGGTGACCCACGCCTGAGCACCGTCTCCAGCCAACCCTGCAGGTCTTCGGCGCAGGCAACACTTCGCACGGCAACCGCCTGCTCAAGACCATGGCTGTAGGCAAAGGCCCCGGTCGGGAATGTCGGAGACAGCCAGGCCATGATCTGATGGGCTTTCACACTCATGGCTCAATGCTCGTGCGAATGGGTTCTGCCATGACCATAGGCGCCCCCCTCGGGGAGAAAAGGCTCGGTCACATCCGCAACCTTGCCACCCAACTGCTCGATCATGGCCCGGATGACATGGTCCGGACGGAGGAGGAGCTGCCTGTCCGAAATGGCACAGGGCAAATGGCGATTGCCGATATGCCACGCCAGCCGGGTCAGGTGGGTTGGGTCACCTGCAGTTACCCGCAGCAATGGCTCGCTAGCCGCGACCACGCGGACCTCCCGACCATCTTCCAGCACAAGATGATCCCCGTCCCGAAGGTCCATCACCTTGGGAAGATCCAGCAAAAACTCCAGACCACCGTCGCCGACGAGAGCGACGCGGCGACGAAACCGGCCTTCATAGTCCAGCGTCACCGTATCAATCGGCTCGGCATGACTGTGCCTGACGTCTATGGCCCTGATCATGTCAGAACAGGAAATAGCGTTGCGCCATCGGCAGAACTTCCGCCGGTTCGCAGGTCAGAAGTTCGCCATTTGCCCTGACTTCATAAGTCTCCGGATCGACCTCTATCTTTGGCATTGCATTGTTCAGAACCATGTCCGCCTTGCCGATCGTCCGCGTCTTTCGAACAGCCAGCAGGTCCTTGGCGAGCCCGAGCTTGCCTGCGACCCCGTCGGCCAAAGCTGACTGCGAGACAAAGGTTGCTGCGGAGCGCTCAACAGACCGTCCCAAGGCCCCGAACATGGGCCGGGAATAGACCGGTTGCGGGGTCGGGATGGACGCGTTCGGATCCCCCATCTGGGCAACGGCAATGGTGCCGCCCAAAAGCACCATTTCCGGCTTCACGCCAAAGAAGGCCGGATCCCAAAGGACCAGATCCGCGCGTTTGCCAACCTCAATCGAGCCGATCTCGTGCGACAGGCCGTGTGCGATGGCCGGGTTGATCGTGTATTTGGCGATATACCGGCGTACCCGGAAATTGTCGTTTTCGCCGGTTTCGTCCGCCAGACGCCCGCGCTGCACTTTCATCTTGTGCGCTGTCTGCCAGGTCCGGATGATCACCTCGCCGACACGGCCCATCGCCTGACTGTCGGATGCAATGATCGAAAAGGCGCCCATGTCATGCAGAATGTCCTCTGCTGCTATGGTTTCCTTCCGGATGCGGCTTTCGGCAAAGGCGACATCCTCCGGGATGGACTTGTCGAGGTGGTGGCACACCATCAGCATGTCGAGATGCTCTTCCAGCGTATTCGCCGTGTAAGGCCGCGTCGGATTGGTCGATGCGGGAAGAACGTGGCTTTCACCGCACACCTTGATGATGTCCGGCGCATGTCCGCCGCCGGCCCCTTCCGTGTGGAAGGCGTGGATCGTCCGCCCCTTGATGGCCGCCAGCGTGTTTTCGACAAATCCGCTTTCGTTGAGCGTGTCAGTATGGATCATCACCTGCACGTCGTGATCATCGGCGACGGACAGACAGCAGTCGATGGCCGCGGGAGTCGTTCCCCAGTCTTCATGGAGCTTCATGGCGCACACCCCTGCCCTGATCTGCTCGATCAAGGCGCCGGGCAGCGAGGCGTTGCCCTTGCCGGCAAGGGCGACATTCATGGGCAGGGCGTCCAGGGCCTGAAGCATCCGCCCGATATGCCAGGGGCCGGGCGTACAGGTGGTCGCCAGCGTTCCATGGGCCGGACCGGTTCCCCCGCCCAGCATGGTGGTAAGGCCCGAGTGCAGGGCATCTTCCACCTGCTGTGGGCAGATCCAGTGGATGTGACTGTCGAACCCGCCTGCAGTGAGGATCTTGCCTTCACCGGCAATTGCCTCCGTGCCCGGACCGACAATGATTGTAACACCCGGTTGTGTATCGGGGTTCCCCGCCTTGCCGATCGCCGCAATGCGCCCGTTCTTCAATCCGACGTCAGCCTTGTAGATACCGGTGACATCAACGATCAGGGCGTTGGTAATGACGGTATCAACGGCCCCTTCCGCACGACTTGCCTGAGATTGCCCCATGCCGTCACGCAGAACCTTTCCTCCCCCAAACTTGACCTCTTCGCCGTAGGTGGCAAGGTCTCGCTCCACTTCGATGAAAAGCTCGGTATCGGCAAGGCGCACCTTGTCACCGGTCGTGGGGCCGTACATGTCGGCATAGGTACCCCGGGAGATTCTGGTTGGCATTTAAAGATCTCCCATCACAGCCTGGGTAAAGCCGAATACCTTGCGCGCTCCCGAGAGCGGCACCAGAGATACATCCCGTGTCTGCCCCGGTTCAAAGCGGATAGCCGTCCCGGCAGCAATATCCAGCCGCATGCCGCGCGCAGCCCCCCGATCAAAGGACAACGCCCCGTTCGTCTCGGCAAAATGATAGTGGCTGCCAACCTGGATCGGTCGATCGCCGGTGTTTGACACAGACAAGGTGATGGTGGACGCACCGGCATTCAGCTCGATGTCGCCCTCCTTGCAGATGATTTCACCCGGGATCATTTGCGCACCACATAGATCGCAGCAGCAACGGCAGCAGCACCGAGTGCAAGAAGCAAGACGCTGTCCATCCCGTGCGGATGCACATGCAATCCCTCATGGGCCAGAGCCGGGGACGCAAGAATGGCAAACGTGCTGGATACGAGAAAACGCATGGTCCGGTCTCCTTAACGAATGGGATGATGGACGGTGACCAGCTTGGTCCCGTCAGGAAATGTGGCTTCTACCTGAACGTCATGGATCATCTCGGCGATGCCTTCCATGCACTGCTCTGCGGTGATCACTTTCGCGCCCTCGTCCATCAACTGGGCAACGCTTTTGCCGTCGCGGGCACCTTCCACGACAAAGTCCGTGATCAATGCGATTGCTTCGGGGTAGTTCAGCTTGACGCCGCGCTGCAATCTTCCTCGTGCCACCATTGCGGCAACGCTGATCAGCAACTTGTCCTTTTCGCGTGGAGTTAGTTTCATTCTCTCCTCACATCATCCAGACGCGCGGCGGTTCCCGTCCGCGCAGGAATGTCATTACCTTGATCAAGGCCCGCCTGAGCGCCGCCGCATCGGGCGAGAGAAGACGAGCAAGCAAAAAACCGTTCCATGAACTGCAGCCAGCCTCTACCGGTTCGCCTGAAAGCAACTCTTTCAGGCCGTCGCAGCGGTCGGCTGCCTGGCCGTCCACGAACAAAACACTGGCAATTGCGACGGCATCACCAAGGGCCGCGGGATGACGCAGTTCATCGAAATCGCCAAGACGTAGCGCATCAGCGTAGATCAGCCGACCGCCCCGATGGACGCGCCACTGATCTTTCAACACCCCGGATGTGACCTGTTCGCCCATGGCCGTTCGGCCCAGAATGATCGGCTCCACAAACAAGGCCGAAGACGTCTCATTCATGTCGACTGTAATCGATCGCTCCAGATGACCTGCTTCGAACAGGATCGTTTCCTGGGCAAGCCAGTCAAACCGCGCGTCCTTGCCGAGAGAAAAACGCAGGTCACTTCGGGCGGGATCTGCGGGCGAGCGATAGATGCGTTCGGCGGTTTGGGTGGCGAGGCGCAGTTGGGCCCCCTCGCTCAATCGCACGTCGACCGACAAGCTGTCACCGCCGGTCAGTCCGCCCGCCGTGTTGATCATGACGGCATCGGGGACCGGGGAATGGGTGCGCGGCAGCATCGCCTTCAGGCACCCGGCCTGATGAAGATCACTCAAGCTGGAGCGGCCCTTGCGAGTGTCAAAACCGATGCGAAGCACGCCCTTCGCCCTTTGCATGACCGGTTTTGATACGCGTACCAACATGAACTGCCGAATCCTCCCTAGACCGCCAGTTTGGCGCGGACATCTTCCTTGCGAAAGGTCGATTTTGCCCCACCGAGAACTATTTTCCCGCGCTCCATGACGTAGAGGTGGTCAGCAAGACCAAAGGCAAAGTCAAAATACTGTTCTACAAGCACAATCGCCATCTCGCCCTTGTCCTTCAAATAGGCAATCACGCGCCCGATCTGCTGGATGATGTTGGGTTGAATGCCTTCTGTTGGCTCGTCGAGAAGCAGGAGCTTGGGGCGCGTAACGAGGGCTCTTGCGATGGCCAGCTGTTGCTGCTGTCCGCCAGACAAATCGCCCCCGCGCCGATGCTGCATTTCCTTCAGGACCGGAAACAGCTCGAACAGCTCTTCAGGCAGTCGCCGCTCTTCTTTCGAAAGACAGGAAAAGCCGATCTCCATGTTTTCGCGAACCGTCAGCAGCGGGAAGATATCGCGCCCCTGAGGCACATAGCCCACGCCGAGCCGAGCCAGAACATGGGACGGAGTTTTCATGGCCATCGCCTTGCCGTCCAGCTGATAGGTTCCACCGGAATGGCTGTGTGTGCCGGACAGCACCTTGAGCAGAGACGTCTTGCCGACGCCGTTTACCCCCATCAGGCAGGTGATCTGGCCGGTCTCGGCCTTCATGTCCACGCCGCCAAGAATCTGGCTCTGGCCGTAATGCAGGGTGATGCCTTTGCAATCGAGCATGTTCAACGTCCCAGATAAACTTCGATAACCTGACGATCCTGCATGACATGATCTATCGACCCTTCCGCGAGAACCGACCCCTCATGCAGAACCGTCACCCGGCAGTTCAGGCGGCGGACGAACTCCATGTCGTGCTCAACCACCATCACGGCCCGTGTTTCAGCGGCACGAACGAGAATGTCTGTCGTATGTTCGCGCTCTTCGGGCGTCATGCCAGCAGCGGGTTCGTCCACCAGAAGCAGGCGAGGTTCTTGCGCAAGCAACATGCCGATTTCCAGCCATTGTTTCTGGCCATGGGATAGTTCGCCCGCAATGCGGGTGAGGTGATCGCTCAAGCCCACTTCTTCGGCGAGAACATCGATGCGGACACGATCTGCCCGGCCCATGCGGTATTTCAGGACGCTGAAAGGGGAACGGTCATGTGCCAGCGCCAATACCAGATTCTCAAAAACCGTCTGGTTCTCGAAAACCGTCGGCCTTTGGAATTTGCGGCCAATGCCGGCCTGCGCGATGGCACTTTCCGACATCTGCCCGAGATCAACGGCATGGGCACCGTATTTGATCTGACCGCTGTCCGCCCGTGTCTTGCCGGTGATGATATCCATCATCGTCGTCTTTCCAGCCCCATTGGGACCAATGATCGCCCGCAGTTCCGCACTGCCAATGGCAAAGGACAGCTCGTTGATCGCCTTGAACCCGTCAAAGGCTACCGAAATGCGATCCAGTTCGAGAAGCGTTTCTGCCCGTGTCATGCCTCTTTCCTCCGCACCAGCATGTCAACGAGACCACCCAGCCCCTTGGGCGCATACAGGGTGACGAGCACAAACCCGAACCCGAGAAGCACCAACCACCAGTCGACCCATTTGACGGTGTAGAAACCGAGATTGAGATCCGGCACCTGACCGCCGGTAAACCAGCTGGAGACGAGGGACACAAAGGCGGCTCCGATCACCGCACCGTAGAGCCTTCCGCGCCCTCCGATGGCGACCCAGACAACCAGATAGATGGAGGCGATGGGTGCCATTTCCGCAGGATTCACAATACCTGCCTGAGGATAATAGAGCGCTCCGGCAATTGCGGTGATGACCGCAGAAAAGACGAAGACAACAAGCTTGTAGCCTTCGACCGAATAACCGAGATACCGAAGTCGGTTTTCGTCATCCCGGATGGCGCGAATAGCGCTGCCGAACTTGCCGGACATCAACCAGGTAGAGATGATGTAGACCATGGCGAGCGACACCGCCGATGCCCACAGAAACCAGACAGAAATCAACGCCTGCGGGATATCATCTGCACCGGGAAGGTTCTGCAGACCCGAGAGACCGTTGTTCCCGCGAAGGCCACTGTCATTCTGGAAAAGGTAAAGTGACAGGGCGAGGGTCATCGCCTGGGTCAGGATGGAGAGATACACCCCGGTTACCCGGGATCTGAAGGCAAGCCATCCGAAAACAAAGGCCAGAAGTCCGGGGATCAAAAGCACAAGCAGCAGCTGAAGGACCAGACTGTCGGCAAAGCTCCACATCATCGGGATATCGGACCCGCCAACCACGCCGAATATCTGGGTTCCGATGGCTTCACGTATTTCCAGCGGCGTTGCTGGTAGGGGCGCGTTTGCCAGCGACGCAGAGACGATTTCCTCGGTGCGGGCATACATCAGCCACATGCCGATCATGTAGCCGCCAAGGCCGAAGAAGGCGAAATGGCCAAGGGACAGGATCCCGCAATAACCCCAGACCAGATCCAGCGCGAGCGCGGCAAGACACAGGCACAGGGTTTTGCCGAGCGTCTTGATGAAGCTTGTTGACAGAAGGCCGACCCCGAGCCCCTCGGACAGGAGGGTTGCTCCCAGCGTCACCACAGCCAGTACACCGATGAAAATCAGGATCGATGGATTGCGGACAAGAAATGTGCGTTCCACAGCTCAGTCTCCTGCCGCGCGGCCCTTCAGGGCGATGATGCCCTTTGGCCGGAACTGAATGAATATGATGATGAAGATGATCATGTAGGTCTGGGCGGCGAGCGTGTTGGACGGGTTCAGGAACTCGATCACCTTCTGCAGGCTGCCGATCATGCCCGCTCCTGCCAGCGTACCCCAGATATTCCCAACACCGCCGACCACCACGGTCATGAAACTCTGCACGATATAGGCGGAGCCCAATTCGGACGTGACCTTGGCGAAGAGACCGATGGCGACACCGGCGATCCCCGCGATCCCTGACCCCAATCCGAAAGTCAGCATGTTGATCCTGTCCGGATTGATCCCCATCGACGAGGCCATGCGCGGGTTTTGCGTCACAGCCCTGACCTCAAGGCCAAACCGCGTGCGTGTCAGAATGAAGATCAGCAACCCCAGAAACCCGAGTGCAAGAACAAAGATCGCGATCCGGATCAGGCTGATGGAGATGACGTCGTTGATCACCCAGGCCCCATCAAGCCATGCCGGAGAGGTCAGCGGCCGCGCCTGCGTGCCGAAGATGTTCTTCGCCAGTTGCTGCAAGGCAATGGAGATGCCGAAAGTCGCCAGCAACGTTTCCAGAGGCCGGTGGACAAGATGGCGGATCACCAGCCGCTCCAGTGCAACGCCGGCAGCAAAGGCAATGAGGAAAGCCAGCGGCAGGGCGACAATGATCGATATCGTGTAATCGGGGATGACCTGCTGGACAACATAACCGGTATAGGCGCCGATCATGATGAACTCGCCGTGGGCCATGTTGATCACACCCATCACACCGAAAGTGATCGCAAGGCCAATGGCGGCCAGAAAATAGATCGAGGCGAGCGAGAGGGCATCGAGGCCAAGGTCAATTGACCTGTACAGATCTACGCGGTTTTCAATCGAGGCAAGGCTTTCGCGTGCCGCATTCGTTACCGTCGCGTCTGATTCGGCATAAACCTCGAGGAAAACATGCGCCTCCAAAGCCTCCCGAATTTCGGCCTGCGTGACCGGCGGCGGAACCAATCCATTTTCAGCAAGCAGGGCATAGGCTTCGGATCGGGCTGCCTCCGTATTGAGCTCCGCCCTCGGGATACCGGCGACATTTTCGTTCTGAAGATGCGCCAGCAAGGCCTTGTCCCGAACATCGCGGGTCAGTTTTGCCGGTGCGAGGCCCTTCTCGACCAGAAGATCATAGGCTGCTTCGGTGGACAGATTTGCGCCGGGCGTGAGACGGCGCGCCAGATTGACCCCTTCGGGCATCTTGTCTGCAACAACGATTGTCGTGGCGAGCAAGGGATTGAGAGCCGCCCGCACATCGACCGCCGTGTTTGATGCGAAAGAGCGGATTGCGGCCACCCTTTGAGCCGGATCAGGATCAAAGCGAATGGCAAGCAGTCGCACGAGACGATCCATGCGGAGTTTCAGCTCCGCGTCTGCTTCTGCCGCAGCGGCCTTGCGCAGGGCATCGAGATGCTGTGGTTCAGCGGATCTCTCGATGGCGCTGACGGCGGCAATCCGGCGGGCCTTGTCATCTGCCTGCAGCTGGAACCGAACAAGTGCCGAGGCCAGAACTTCCCTGACGCCGCTATTGGGCTTCAGCTGCTTCATGTCGTCCTTGGGAGCAGTTCCCACAGCCTCGCCTGTCTCGATGTCAACAAGGGTAACGGGATCTGTCTTCTCTGACTTGAGGTAGTAAAAGAGGCCGTCTTTCTGGTTCAGCCAAACATCCTTGGCACGCCACTTTTCCAGAAACTGTGGGACGGCGGGAGACCGACTTGCCACCAACGCGTCGAGAAGCGGATCAACCGTTTTTCTGGACGCCCGCTCCACCGCCTTTTGGTTGTTTTGAAGAACAGCTTGCAGGCCACTCTCTTGAGCTTGAGGCGGCCCGATGAAAAGGACGAAAACAATAAGCGAAACCAGTAGCCGCAGCATGATGTCTTTCTTGATCAATCGAAAATGCAGGGAAGGGACCGATTTTGTTAGGCGTGACTGGCGGGAGCCGGGATACCCCGGCTCCCGCTTCAAGACATCAATAGTTGGATGTCAGCTGCACGCAGGTCTTGGTTTCGGTGTTGTACATGCCGCACCCGAGCTCCTGCCAATCCGACTTGAGGACTGCCGATTCCGGCAGGAAATCGGTCCATGCGTCGCCCGGTACTTCCTCGGTCTGGCTGATGATATCGAACTGACCATCGGCCTGGATTTCGCCGATGAGAACCGGCTTGGCGAGGTGATGATTGGGAAGCATGACAGCTGTTCCACCGGTCAGGTTCGGGAATTCCTGCCCGTACATTGCCTGACGAACGGCATCGACATCCGTGGTGCCAGCCTTCTCAACGGCATTCACCCACATGTTGAACCCGATGTAATGCGCTTCCATCGGGTCATTGGTCACGCGATCCTCACCCATGCGGGCCTTCCATGCCTTGACGAACTCGGCGTTGGCCGGGTTGTCAGACGATTGGAAGTAGTTCCAGGCCGCGAGGTGACCGACGAGATTGCTGGTATCGAGACCGGACAGTTCCTCTTCCCCGACAGAGAAGGCCACGACCGGAATGTCGTCTGCAGAAACACCGGCAGCAGCCAGTTCCTTGTAAAAGCCGATATTGGCGTCGCCATTGATCGTCGAGATCACGCCGACCTTCTTGCCATCAGCCCCGAGCGCGACCACGTCCGCCACTATCTTTGACCAGTCGGAATGACCAAAGGGCGTGTAGTTGACGAAGATATCCTCGGCAGCGATGCCCTTGTCCTTCAGATATTGCTCAAGGATCTTGTTGGTCGTGCGGGGATAAACATAGTCGGTGCCCAGAAGCGCAAATTTCTCGACGCCCAGTTCCTCCAGAAAATAGTCGGTGGCCGGGATCGCCTGCTGGTTTGGTGCGGCGCCCGTGTAGAACACGTTCTTCGAGCTTTCCTCACCCTCATACTGGACCGGGTAGAACATCAGGCCGTTGAGCTCTTCCAGAACCGGCAGGGCTGACTTGCGGGAGACGGATGTCCACGCGCCGAAGATGACGTCCACCTCTTGAACGCTCAAAAGCTCACGTGCCTTTTCGGCAAACAGCGGCCAGTCGGAGGCGGGGTCAACCACAACAGGCACAAGCTTCTCACCCAGCAGGCCGCCCTTCTTGTTCTGCTCATCGATCAGCATGAGCATGGTGTCTTTCAGGGTCGTTTCGGAAATCGCCATGGTGCCGGACAGCGAGTGCAGGACACCCACCTTGATATCGGCATGGGCGGATGACATCGCGGTCGAGGCAAATAGCGCGGCTGCAAGTACAAACTGCTTCATCTTTTTCACTCTCTCGGTTTGCTGATGAAGGCCTGGGAGGGCGCCTTCACGGGCTGTCTTGGGAAGACTGGGAGAGAGGTAATCCGATAATTGCGGTGCAGTCTGCCGCAATGTTTTGACCTTACCGTTGCGTTTTTTGCACCACTTGCTAGGTAATGCTGACAGGAAAGGCAAAAACCATGCGTCACCTTCAGAGTTTTCGGTATGTGAAGGCCATTGTCGAAAGCGGCTCGATCCGCGGTGCTGCGGACACTCTGGCGATTTCCCCGTCAGCCCTGAACCGGCATATCCAGACGCTGGAACTTGACCTCGATATCCAGCTTTTCGAGAGACTGACACGCGGTGTGCGCCTGTCGCCGGAAGGCGAAATTTTCTACGCCTATGCCTTGAGCCAGCTCTCCGGTTTTGCACGGGTGCGCAACCAGATCAACAATATCCGTGGCCTGAGCATCGGCAGCGTCAAATTTGGCGTCTCGCAGGACATCAACACCGATGGCCTTCGCTCCCTGATCAGCGACTTTCAGCGCGACAATGCAAATGTCGATATCGAAATGCAGCAGATCGGTCAGGAACACCTGTTCGACAAGCTACGCGATGGCAGCCTCGACCTTGCCATGTTCGTCAATCCTGTTCTGCGCCGAGGATTGAACGTCTTGCATGCTCGCGACCTTGAGCTCAGCGCGTTTGTTCCGAACGGTATCGGGCTCGGGCGGTCTGGTGCCTTGAAGGTTTACGAACTCCAGAACATGCGCCTTGTCCTCCCGCCGGTTGGCACGGAAGTCACCACCCGAATGCTGGCTGCCTGCGAGCGTTTTCGCGTCGATGTACAGCGCAACTATTGCGGGCCGGACGTCGCCGGGCATCTGGAGTTCTCTCACCTGCCACTTGTCGGTTGTCAAGTTCTGGCAGAAAGCCGCGACCGTCCACGGCAGATCGCAGGCTACAAGCGGTTGGCGATGGACCCGCGCGACATCGGCACCTGCAATCTTTGTCTTCTTTCAAGTGAGGATCGGGGCCTTTCAGGCCCCGCCTACAAGTTTCAAGAGATCCTCAGCGCCATCTTTCAATGAGGCTAGGAGCCTGAAGCGCGAAGAAGGCTCAGGCAACGCCCGTGATCATCGAGACGATCTCGTTCTTGTCGGTATCCGCCGTCTTGCGCACGCCGATCTGCTTTCCCCGGCGCAATACGCAAATGCGGTCTGACAAGCGGAACACCTGATCCAGACTGTGGCTGATGATCAGGATGGCAAGGTTCTTCTTCTTGAGCGACAGGACGAGCTCTTCCACTTTCGCCGTTTCGGCAACTCCGAGAGCGGCCGTTGGTTCATCGAGGAGGACGAGCTTGCTTGCCCAGTGCGTTGCCCGTGCAATGGCGATGCCCTGACGCTGGCCACCGCTAAGATCGCGGATCGTGGAACTGGCCGAAGGAATGCGCACATCCAGTTCGTCCACCAGTTCCTGGGTTTCGCGGCGCATGCGGGCCTTGTCGAGCAGGCCGAAAGGAGGCTTGGTCAGCTCGCGCCCTAAAAACAGGTTCATGTAGACGGGCTGATGGTCGGCGAGCGCAAGGTCCTGATAGACGACCTCGATCCCCTTCTCCCGCGCCTCGCTGGCATCGGCAAACTGGGATGTTTCGCCCGACAGGCAGATTTCGCCGGATGTCGGCTTGTAAACGCCCGAGATGATCTTGATCAGGGTCGACTTCCCCGCGCCATTGTCACCGACAAGCGCGACGATTTCGCCGGGATGCAAATCAAGGGAGAAATCCTCGATCGCGACGACGCCGCCAAAGGCCTTGTGAATATTGGTCAGGGCCAGAACCGGTTGGATCTCGCTCATGCGCCTACTCCCGGCCATGCAACCTTGTCGCCAAACCCGTTTTCAATCGAGGTGACGACCGGATTTCCGGTGCTGATCCCGCGCACACCGGCCACAAGGGCGCGTGTGACGAACGCCTGCCCGCGAAAGCCGAAGACAACCGTTTCGCCGGGCTGCGGATTGCGTGGTCCGGCTGCATCAATCATCGCGTAGTAGTCGATGGCCGAATAATCCGGAATTTCCACGTCCAGAAGCGCGGAACGGTTCGACGTGGGCTCAGGGGACACCAATGCCTTCACCTGATATTTCGGGAAGACCGGATCGATATAGAGGCCTCCGCCGAAACAATACGCCTTGCCGCCATGGTGGTGCGAGACTTCAGAGAGATAGAGAACCGCAGGATCTTCCGGCAGGTCTTCAACGGCATGAAGCGGTGTCGTGCCATGCAGGCCATTGCCGGGCTCGCATTGTGTGGCACCGGCCTCGGCAAGAGCTGACAATACAGCAGAAGACGTCGTGCCGGGCGCGTTGATCTCGATGCCTGTGCGCCCAGCCTTTGCAAGCGCCTCGGCGGCGCGGGCAAGGGTTGCAAGGTTCGGGGTTGGCTTCACCTTGCGCGTTTCCTGATCAAAGAGCAGTGCCGGGAACGTGGTGACCCCGGCGAACCGGCCGCCTTCATACGCGTCGAGCAGATCCGCAACCGCGACCATTTTCTCGGCAGGAAAGCCGCCTTCGTGACCGCGATAAAACGTGTCGCCTTCGGTCTGGATGCGTGCCAGCAGGTTCTGTGTTCGCCCGGCCGCTTTTGAAGCGTCGGCTGCCTCTCTGGCCTTTTGGTCCGAGAAAACGGTCCAGTAGTCCGGCTTGAGATGGGACGCTGCAAAGGCGGCTTCCCCACGCGGGATCTGCACCAGATGACCGAGGTGGCCGGTCTTGAGGCCAGCCCGATCACACGCCACGGCGCAGGCCATATCCACGGCAACAGATCGCTCGATACCGCCCTTCATGACCGCCTCGCAGAAGCCGGAATGGCGCCCCACCTGCTTGGTCATGGCAAAGGTTTTCAAGCCGTGCCGGTCTGCCTCGGACTTGAAGCTGCGTGCATTGCGTTCCACCGCATCCAGATCAAGAACATAAGCGTTGGCCGGGATCTTTCCATCCTGGTGGAGTTTCATGGCCGCTTCGATGAACTTTGGATTGCGGCGGATCAATACGTCGAGAAACATGAAAACCTCGGGCGTTAGAGCATTTCCAGGCGAAGTGGATACCGGTTCGCCGTCCGGGAATGCGCCAAATCAGATATTTAGAGCACATCGAGTGATTCAGTGAATGCGAGACGTGCTCTAGCGGCTGGTATCGCGGAGCGAAACGGCAACGGCGATCAGGATGATGAGACCGCGCACGATCATCTGGTCGGAGACCTCAAGGCCCATGAGGATGAGGCCATTGTTCAGCATGCCCATCAACAGGCAGCCAAGGAGAGCGCCGATGATCGAGCCCTTGCCACCATTGAGCGCCGTGCCGCCGACAATGACGGCCGCAATGACGGTCATGAGATCGGTTTCGCCAAGCGTGTATTTTGCAGCCTGCAGACGTCCGGAATAGAGCAGGCCTGCAAGACCGGCAGTCGCCCCGCACAGGGTCAAAACGGCAAAACGTACACGGGGGACCTTGATGCCCGAGACCTGGGCCGCGCGGGGATTATCCCCGGTTGCCACCACATGCGCTCCAAAGCGGGTGTTGCGATACACCACATGACCGATGATCACGGCAACAATGGTCCAGAGCACCAGAGACGGAATGCCGAAGAGGTCGCCGGACCCGAAGATGCCGGTAAACGTGTCGTTCAAGACCGGGATGGACCGCAGATCCGTCATGGATCGCGCAATCCCGGCAAACAGACCCATCGTGGCGAGCGTGACGAGGAAGGATGGCAGGCGGAAATAGGCGACGAGAATGCCGTTGAAAGCCCCGATCGCAATGCCGGCCCCAAGGCCTGCCAGCACACCTACGGCCAACGGGTAGGACTGCAGCACCACGGCGGCGGTGAGAGCCGACACGGCAACAACAGAACCGAAACTGAGATCTATCTCCCCGGCAGACAGCGCAAACACGAGGCCGATGGCCATGACCGTTGCCGGGGCTGTTTGCAACACGATGTTTGTCAGGTTGCGCGTGGTCAGGAACCCGTCGTCGTGCAGCGTGACAGCAAAAAACAGGAAAATCGCCAGAAACCCGAGATAAATCACGGAGCGTTGCAGATCCATGCGCTGCAACAGCGATGCGGACGCGGTCATCTTTATATCCGAACTTGAAGCGGGAAGAGGTGGCGGGCCAATCCGGCCCGCCGATGTGTCTTACTGGGAGAGGACGCTCTTGGGAGCATCGATCTTGAGGGACTTCTGCCAGCCCTCGGCCACGTTATCCGCAGTTACAGTAACTGCAGGAGCAACCACGAAAGGCGGAACGTCCTGGCCAAGCAGGCGCAGGACGGACGCTGCCGCCATGGCACGGCCAAGTTCATAGGCCTCGTCTGCAACGATGGCTGCAACATTGCCGCCGCGGACCATGTCGAGCGCAACCGGCTCGGAGAGGTCAAGCGTGACGATCTTGGTTGTCTTGTTGCCGTTGGAACGCAAGGCGGCAAGAACGCCTTCTGCCGGGCCAGCCCAGGTGACATAGATGCCGCCAAGATCCGGGTTCTTCAGCAGCATTGCATTGGCGATTTCCTCGGCGCGTGCCGGGTCGCTGATACCCTGTTCGGCCACAATCGAAATCTCCGGATAGTCATTTTCGATCGTCGTCTTGAACGCGTTGTCACGCTGATTGGTCACATAATACTCGGCATCATGATAGATCCAGCCGACCGTGCCCTTGTTCCCCATACTTGCAGCCAGCGCATCGGCAGCCTGCTTGCCCATCTGGAACAGATCGTCCGTTACGATAGCCGCGTAATCGCGCGGATGCTCATAGCCTGCCGGAAGGTTGGACAGGAAGGTGAGCGACACACCGCCATCGCGGGCTTCCTTGAAGGCGGCTGCGGACGTGACCGGGTCCAGCGGCAGGGAGAGAATGATGTTCGGCTCCTTGGCCAGAACGGTTTCGATGTCGCTGCGCTGCTTGGCTGCGTCGAACCCGGCGCTGGTCGTCGCCACCACTTCAATGCCGAGACGCGCAAACTCGTCGGACGCGCCAGACGTGACCGCATTCACGAAGTCGGACTGGTCGTGCCAGAGCAGCGCAGCCTTGTATTTGGCTGCCTTGACAGCATCGACACTTGCATCCGGCACAACAACCGAGGCTGTCGGCGTCGCGCTTTCACCGTTCGGGCCGACCGTCTGGGCAAGAGCCGACACGCTGGTCAGCGCAAGCAGTGCTGTGGTTGCCAAGGCTTTCCTGAAAATACTCATTACATTTTCCTCCACTCGGGACCGGCTTATTTCGGGCCGTTCTCCACTCCGCAATAGCTGGCGATGAACAGGGCAAACGCCCTGACCGCTGCCAGATAACTTTCAAGATTGATGCGCTCTTCGAACGTATGCGCGACGCTGATGTCGCCGGGCGCGCAGTAGACCGTCGGGCAGCCGATGGCATTCACCAGAAAGGGCATTTCCGACCAGTAAGGCGCACCGCCTATTGCGCCGGCCGAAGGCACGGTCTGTCTGACGCATTCGGCCAAAAGATTAGCCGCCTCATTATTTTTTGGAATTTCGACCGGCGAACCACCAAAGCGATGATCGCGGCCAGCCGGATAGGCAATCTCAAGACCAATCCCGTCCTCAAGCTGTACCGAGCAAACAGCCTGCTCAAATGCAGCCACGGCATCGTCCAGATCTTCTCCCGGACGCAGCTTGCGAATGAGCGAAAGACGACACTCACCGGGAACGGCAATGAACCCGCCGCCATTGATGTCGGTCACAAGGATCGATGACGCTCCAACCAGATCATGGCTTGGGCCTGCGGCAAGGTCAGCCTCGTGCGCCCAGATGCCAGAGAGGATGGCGTGGGTTGCCTTGAGGGCGTCGATCCCCAGTTCCGGCGTTCCGAAATAGGCGGATTTGCCCGTGATCGTGATGTCGGCGATGAAAAAGCCGATCTGAGCCGTATAGACATCCAGCTTCGTCGGCTCGACATAGACGGCAAAATCCGGTCGCGAGATTTCTCCGGCGGTGACCCGGCGAACCAGATCATGTGCCCCGGCGCTGACGCCGGTTCCCGGCTCGCCGCTCTCTTCGTCCCCGATGAAGGCAAAGGACATCTTGCCCTTCAGGCGAATACCGGCAGACTGCAACAGGCGATAGGCCGAAAGCGCTGCGCAGATGCCGCCCTTCAGGTCGCATGCTCCGCGCCCCCAGACTTCCCCGTCAACAAGGGCGCCAGAGAACGGATTCTCCAGGGCCGTGCCCTTGCGCGCCTCCTGCCAGCCGCGCACATGAACTGTGTCCGTGTGCCCGACAAAGAGAAGGGTCGGCCCCTCTTTCGCGGTCTCCGGCTCTTCGCCCCAGACATTCAGGCGTCCGGGAAGGAATCCCCCCTCACCGCAGGATAGTCCGAGCTCCGCCATCTGACGTTTCAGGAACAACGCGAATTCGGTTTCATTTCCGGTGATGCTGTCAATCCCGATGGCCTGCTGCAGAAGTATCAGGTCCGCGTCGCGATCCTGCGCGTCTGTCAGGTTTTTCAGAAAGTCGGCACTCATCACGCTGCCCCCCGCGTGAATACTTCGACGGCGGGCGGAGGCGTTTCGATCTCAACGCCCTTAAGACCTGCCGTAAAGAGGGAGAGATGCAATTTCGAAAGGGCGATTGCCGCCCCTCCTGCAAGAGCAGCATGGTTGCCGAGAGCGGAAATCTCGACCGGCACCGGACGAGGAAAGCAGCCCTTGATGTGTTGACTGACACGCTCGTGAAGCTCTTGCCGCGCACCGATTGAACCACCCACGACAATAAGCGAGGGATCAAGCACAGCTGCGAGCGTTGCTATGGACCGGGCAATCTGACGCGCTACGAAATCCAGCGTCTCGTCTGCTGCCACATTCCCAGAAGCGGCCAGATCAAAAATTTCGGGAACCGGTTTTTTCTCGCCCGTCTTTTCCGCGAAAGTTTCGATGATGGCGTGGGTCGCGGTGACCCGCTCCAGCGCGCCGGTCTTCAGACTCTCAGGCTCAAACGGGTCCTTGCCAAAGGGAAGATAGCCAATCTCACCGGCCGCTCCACCCGCACCGCGCAGCAACTGACCGCCGATCACGATACCTGCACCGATACCGGTTCCGATGGAGAGGTAGATGAGGTCGTCCTTTGCATTGGCCTTTGTCAGCCAGTGCTCGCCCAGCGCTGCAAGGTTCACATCGTTTTCGACAAAGACCTCAATGCCCAGACGCTCACGCCAAAGCTGCGGGGCATCGACCTGGTCAATGCCAGGAATATTGGGAGCCATCAGGATGCGGCCCGTTGCCGGGTCTGGCACTCCGGGAACGCCAATGACCGCGATCCGGGGCTGCTTTGCATTGCCGGATATTTTCAGGCTGGCCCGCTCAACAAGATCCGCCACCTGATTGATGACTGCGATGCCGCCGTTCTTGCTCGTGGGCTCAACCAGCTCGGCCATGACTGCCCCGGTCAGATCGCAGATTGCGACCCGCACCTTCGTGCCGCCAAGGTCCACACTCGCGACAGACGCTGCATCAGGAACAATTTCATAAACAACTGCCCGGCGCCCGACATGACCCTCGGTGCGCCCGATTGTACGAACCCAACCGTCCTCTTCCAGATTTCCGACGATCTCCGACACCGTCTGCTTGGACAGCCCGGTGATCTTCGACACGCTCGCTCTGGAAATCGGGCCATAGCTGGTGATCGCCTGAACAATCGCGCTCAAGGACATGCGCCGGGAAATGTTTGAGGGGTCCGCCAAGGTGTTGCCTCTATTAGTTCGTTCTATTACCGAACTAATTAGATTCCGATCTGAGAGTCAAGTCCCTCATGCTCGCTCTTTTCGGGCCGGAGCTAACGCGCCGCAGTCGCATTGGCTGTTTTCTGCGCCTTTTGGCCACAGGACGCATGAGCAACGTTGCGGATTTGGCAGGCGTGCGCTATCGCAGGAATGAAGCGGCATCATCGACACCCTGCCCGACTTCGTTCTGGAGACCTTCCTTTTGACGCAGCGGATTTCCGGCCTTCACGAAATCATCGACCAGTTTGATGCGGTGCTGATCGATCAGTTTGGCGTTCTGCATGACGGCAAAGCCGTTTTCGAAGGGGCACTTGATTGTCTCAAGGCGCTTCGGGCAGCGGAAAAACCGATCGTGGCCCTGACCAATTCCGGGCGCACACAGGATCTCAATATCCGCAGGCTTGCCGAATTCGGGTTTACCGAAGACCTGATCGGCGCTGTTGTCACGAGCGGCGAACTCGCCCGTGACCTGATTAAAGACCGCGTTTCTTCCGGCGCCTTGCAGCGAGAAGATGCCGTCCTTAATCTTTCGCGGGATCGGGATCAGAGCGTTCTGGACGGTTTTGGCTTCGATATTCGCACGGCTGTCAGTGACGACATCAAGTTCGTTCTGATCAGCGGGGTTGTTCCGGAAAACCGGTCGCGCGATGAGTACCGCGAAATGTTGAAACCCCTTGCGCGCAAGGGTGTGCCTGCCATCTGCGCCAATCCGGACCACATGATGTATGCTAATGGCGCGATAGGGTTCGGTCCTGGGGTTGTTGCTGATGATTATCGGGCTGACGATGGGCCGCTGGAACTGGTCGGAAAGCCATTCCCGGAAATCTTTCAGGCGGGATTGGCACAGCTTCCCGGCTTTGCTCCTGCAAGAACCTTGATGATTGGCGACAGCCCCCACCATGACATTGCGGGAGGTCGGGCAGTCGGCTGCCAGACGCTCCTGATAAGCGGCGGCGTCCAGGCCAGCACCGGGGCAACCGACATACAGGCAGATTACGAGATCCAGTCGCTCGTCTATTCGTGACGGCGATCCGCGCTTGCGAGGAGGCACTGACCATGACCAAGGCTGAAAAGGCCCTGCGCGACGAGCTTGTCGCCCGATGCAGGGAGCTGAATTCCAGCGGCATCAATCAGGGAACCTCGGGGAATATCTCCGTCCGCTTCGGCGACCTTATGCTGATCTCCCCTTCTGCAACCCCCTATGACGAAATGACCGCCGACATGGTCGCATCCGTCGCTCTGGACGACACCAGCGGGGCCTATGAGGGACCACTTAAACCCTCGACAGAATGGCGGTTCCATCAAAAGCTGCTGAGAGAGCGACCTGATGCCAATGCTGTTGTCCACGCGCATCCAACCTATTGCACGACGCTGGCTATTACCCGGCGCCCCATCCCGGCCTGCCATTACATGATCGCCGCTTTCGGTGGCACGGACGTGCGCTGCGCGGGGTATGCGACCTTTGGAACGGAAGAGCTGTCTATCCTTGCCATTGAAGCCATGAAAGATCGCACGGCATGCCTGCTTGCAAACCACGGCATGATCACGCTTGGCGAGAGCATGGCCAAGGCGATGTGGCGGGCAATCGAGCTGGAAGCCATCGCAAAGCAATATTACCTCAGCCTGCAGATCGGCGGACCAATCATCCTCAGCAACGATGCGATAGCCGAGGCCATGAAAAGTTTTTCCGGTTATGGCCTGCAGGAAACGAAATAGAAAAAGCTTCTTCATCAGGTGATGACCGGTATCAAAATTGCCCGATCTTTCTGTGCCTTGGCTACCAATTCCGCCTAGTCCGCAGGTTTTTTGGCAAGTTTCATTTTTACGCGCGGAAATTTGTTGTAAAAAAGATTCCATGATCGATTTTCCGGCAGGAGTTTTTTGATGAGCGGGACGAAAATCAGGAATATGGAAGAGTTTGCCGCAATCAGTGGCATCTCCCGCCCGACCGTCTCGAAATACTTCAATGATCCGTCAAGCGTTCGCTCCTCAACCCGGGCCCGTATTGAAGCGGCGCTGGAAGAGCACGACTACCGGCCGAACATTTTCGCCATCAACCAGAACCGGAAACTCACAAAGAACATCGGAATTGTCGTTCCCTATCTGGCCGACCCGTTCTTTGCGGAAATTGCCCGCAATCTGGAAGAACATTGCATTCAGGTGGGTTACCGGCCGACCCTCTATAGTTCGCACGGCGAACAAAAACTCGAACTGGAGATCATGGACAGTTTGCGGAGCCTGCGCCCCGCCGGTGTTCTTTTTGCACCGCTGGGCCGCGCGTCCAACAAGTCCGAAATCGAGAAATTTTGCAGCGATGTACCAACCGTCTTGTTTGATAGCAATCTTGAGGGTATCGGGGAGGCCTTTGTCGGGTCGGACAATTTCAGCTTCGTATCCCAGACTGTGGAGTATCTGACCCGGACCGGAGAGCCTCCCATTTTCTTCGAGATGAAAACACCGGCCAACCCCAACGCCAATAAACGACGGATCGCCTATCTGCAGATGATGGAACGACTTGGATTGGATCCTCATGTCATCAAGGTGGACGGGCAAGGGTGGGCATTTGAAGAAATCGGTCGAAACGGAGCATTGAAGGTGCTCGGCACCGAAAAGCTGCCAACAAATGCAATCCTGTGCAGCAATGACCGCCTCGCCATTGGCTTTCTGTCAGCCTGCTACGAGCTGGGCATTAAGGTTGGTCGGGGTGCCGATGCATCCTTGCGGGTCGCCTCCAACGATGACCATCCTTTTGCCCGTTTCACCTGCCCGTCCCTGACCACCGCAGCACACGATTATGAAAGTGTTTCGAACCGGAGCGTGGAGACGCTTTTTCAACTTATTGAGAGCGGCGGCCGATTTAAGGATCGAACAGAGACCCTGTTTCAAGCACGTTTGATCCTGCGAGACTCAGCCTAAAAATTTATCGCGCGTAAAATTTATATTGACGTCGCGACAATTTTGTAATTACCTTCCGTTTAGTGATATTCAATCACTGGGAGGAAATTGATGAAGTTGAAGAGCGTACTTTGCGCAGCAACCGCGGTTGGCCTCTTGGCCGCTGCAAACGCCCAAGCAGACACGATTACGATTGCCACCGTGAACAACGGTGACATGATCCGCATGCAGGGTCTCACCGACGATTTCACGACCAAAACCGGTCACAAAGTGGAATGGGTTACCCTCGAGGAAAACGTCCTTCGCCAGCGCGTGACGACCGACATCACCACCAAGGGCGGTGCATTCGACATCATGACAATCGGCATGTACGAAACCCCGATCTGGGGCAAGAACGGCTGGCTCGTTCCGCTGAACGGCCTTTCCGAGGAGTATGATGTTGGCGACATTCTTCCGGCGATGGCGAACGGCCTGTCCTATGACGGAACGCTTTATGCGGCCCCGTTCTATGGCGAGTCCTCCATGATCATGTACCGCACCGACCTGATGAAGAAGGCCGGAATGGAAATGCCGGACGCACCGACATGGGAGTTCATCCGCGCTGCGGCAAAGGCCATGACCGATCGGGACGCTGAAATCAACGGCATCTGCCTGCGTGGCAAGGCCGGTTGGGGCGAAGGTGGTGCATTCATCACCGCAATGTCCAACTCCTTCGGCGCCCAGTGGTTCGACATGGAGTGGAACGCAACCTTCGACCAGGAGCCCTGGAAGAAAACCCTGACATTCTACAAGGGCATGATGGATGAATCCGGCCCTCCAGGATACGCGACCAACGGCTTCAACGAAAACCTGTCGCTCTTCCAGCAAGGCAAGTGCGGCATGTGGATTGACGCCACAGTGGCAGCCTCCTTCGTGACCAACCCGAAAGATTCCACCGTAGCAGACAAGGTCGGCTTTGCCCTTGCTCCTGACACGGGCCTGGGCAAGCGGTCCAACTGGCTTTGGGCGTGGGCACTGGCCATTCCGGCTGGCACACAGAAAACCGATGCTGCCAAGCAGTTCATCGAGTGGGCGACCTCCAAGAGCTATATTGAGCTTGTCGCTGCCAAGGAAGGCTGGGCGAATGTTCCTCCGGGTGCGCGGACCTCTCTCTATGAGAACCCGAACTACAAGGACATTCCGTTCGCGAAGATGACACTGGATTCCATCCTCTCGGCTGATCCGAACAACTCCACAGTGAACGAAAGCCCCTATGTCGGCATTCAGTTCGCAGCAATCCCGGAGTTTGCAGGCATTGCAACAGAGGTGAGCCAGGAATTCTCGGCTGCCTATGCCGGCCAGCAGTCCATTGACGAAGCTCTGGCTAAGGCTCAGGCAATCACCAATGATGCAATGGAAGCCGCAGGCTACCGCTAAGCGTCCTCCCGGTTCAGGCACCGGCTCCCCGTTTGGCGTCGGTGCCTGACACCCTACCTGATCTTCCGCAAATTATGACAGACTGGTCAGGTAGGTCTTGCCTGCCAACGGAGGAGGTTTGCAATGGCGACCCAACAGTCCCGGACCCTGGCACGATACATGATGGCGCCTGCTGTCATTTTGCTTCTAGGCTGGATGCTCGTTCCCTTGACGATGACATTGTTCTTTTCGTTCAAGAAGTATCTGCCCTTGCGAGGTGACTCCCTCGAAAACGGCCTTGAATGGGTCGGCTTCCAGAATTTCGTTCGTTTCATTTCATCCAGCGCCTTTTGGCCGTCCGTCTCGACCACCATGATCATGGTCGGCGGAGTGCTGATCATCACCGTCGTTCTCGGTGTGTTTCTCGCTATCCTTCTTGACCAGCCGCTCTGGGGGCAGGGCCCCTTGCGTATCCTCGTGATCGCACCGTTTTTCGTCATGCCAACGGTGACTGCGCTTGTCTGGAAAAACATGTTTCTGGACCCGGTCAACGGACTGTTCGCGCATTTATGGAAGTTCTTCGGGCTATCGCCGGTGGAGTGGCTCGTCGACTACTCTCTCGGATCGATCATCATGATCGTGTCCTGGCAATGGCTGCCCTTCGCAACGCTTATCCTGATCACGGCCATCCAGTCCCTCGATAGCGAACAGCTGGAAGCTGCCGAAATGGACGGTGCGTCCGCCTTTCATCGGTTCATCCATATCGTTCTTCCGCATCTCAGCCGGGCCATAACGATTGTCATCCTGATCCAGACAATCTTCCTGCTTTCCATCTTCGCGGAAATCTTCGTGACGACCGGCGGCGCTTTCGGCACCAAGACGCTCACCTATCTGATCTTCCAGCGTGTCATTGACAGCCAGAATATCGGACTTGGCTCTGCGGGCGGCGTCTACGCAATCATTCTGGCCAACATCGTTGCCATCTTCCTGATGCGCATCGTCGGCAAAAATCTGGACAGGTGACATCATGGCGCGTTCTGTTTCAACACGCCGCAAGGCGCTTAACACCCTCATCGCCTGGACCATCGGGCTGCTGATCTTCTTTCCGATCCTCTGGACGATCCTGACAAGCTTCAAGACCGAAGCGCAGGCGATCAACGACCCGCCAATTTTCTTCTTCTTTGATTGGACACTGGAAAATTATGCAGTGGTTCAGGAGCGCTCGGACTATATGCGGTTCCTCTGGAACTCCGTGATCATTGCTGGCGGCTCGACCCTGCTCGGCATCCTGATTGCGGTTCCCGCTGCCTGGTCGATGGCCTTCGTACCCTCGAAGCGGACAAAGGACATCCTGATGTGGATGCTCTCCACAAAGATGCTTCCGGCAGTCGGCGTTTTGTATCCGATCTACCTCTTGTTCATCAGCCTTGGCCTTCTGGATACACGCATCGGTCTGATGGTCGTCCTGATGCTGATCAACCTGCCGATCATCGTCTGGATGCTCTACACCTACTTCAAGGAAATACCGACGGAAATCCTTGAGGCGGCCCGGATGGACGGCGCGACATTGAAAGAGGAAATCCTCTACATCCTGACGCCGATGGCGATCCCCGGCATCGCTTCGACCATCCTGCTGAACATCATTCTGGCCTGGAACGAAGCCTTCTGGACGCTCAATCTGACCGCAGCTCAAGCGGCCCCATTGACCGCCTTCATTGCCAGCTATTCCAGCCCTGAGGGTCTCTTCTACGCAAAGCTCAGCGCAGCTTCGACCATGGCCATTGCTCCGATCCTGATCCTTGGATGGTTCAGTCAGAAACAACTCGTGCGCGGCCTGACTTTTGGCGCAGTGAAATAGGAACCGACGACATGGGACGCATCGTACTCGAGCAAATCACCAAGAGCTTCGGTAGCACACAGGTCATTCCACCTCTTGACCTCACCATCGAAGACGGCGAATTCACGGTTTTCGTCGGCCCCTCCGGCTGCGGAAAATCCACCTTGCTGCGGCTGATCGCCGGGCTGGAAGACGTCTCAAGCGGCAGGATCACCATCGATGGTCAGGATGCGACAGAGCTCGCCCCGGCAAAGCGCGGTCTCGCCATGGTGTTCCAGTCCTATGCGCTCTACCCGCATATGACCGTTCGCAAGAACATCGCCTTCCCTCTCCGAATGGCCAAGATGGGCCCGGCAGAAATCGAGAAGCGGGTGAACAACGCGGCGTCTGTCTTGAACCTGACCGATTATCTCGACCGGCGTCCTGGACAATTGTCCGGCGGACAGCGCCAGCGTGTTGCGATTGGCCGGGCGATTGTTCGCGAGCCGTCTGCATTCCT
The DNA here is from genome assembly GCF_008711325.1 of Roseibium sediminis. Classification (GTDB taxonomy): domain Bacteria; phylum Pseudomonadota; class Alphaproteobacteria; order Rhizobiales; family Stappiaceae; genus Roseibium; species Roseibium sediminis. The sequence goes on along the minus strand of NZ_VXDB01000005.1, from coordinate 191,666 downwards.
GTTCGACGAACCGCTCTCCAATCTGGACGCCGCCCTGCGTGTCGGCATGCGGCTGGAAATCAGCGAGCTGCACAAACGTCTGACGACCACGATGATTTATGTGACCCACGATCAGGTGGAAGCCATGACCATGGCTGACAAGATCGTGGTTCTGCGCGCTGGCCACATAGAACAGGTCGGGTCGCCGCTTGAGCTCTACAAAAACCCGAGAAACAAGTTCGTGGCCGGGTTCATCGGCTCACCGAAGATGAACTTTCTGGAAGGCGATGAAGCCAAGAGGCACAATGCGCATTCAATCGGGGTGCGCCCGGAACACATTGAAGTGTCCGACAGCAAGGGCGACTGGACCGGGGTGGTCGGCGTTTCCGAACATCTTGGCTCCGACACCTTCTTCCACATCCATGACACCGGTCTTGCCGAAACCATCACAGTGCGCGCAGGCGGAGAAGTCGGCTTCCGTCATGGGGATCGGGTGCACCTGACGCCGCGCTCGGATGTCATTCACAAATTCGACGCACAGGGCCTTCGCATATGACACGTCTTTCCGGAAAGAATGCCCTGATTACCGGCGCTGCACGCGGCATCGGTCTGGCCTTTGCAAAAGCCTATGTCGCGGAAGGGGCACGGGTCGCCATCGCGGATATCAATATCGCGCGGGCACAGGAAGCAGCGGCCGAAATCGGTGCAAGTGCCATTGCCGTGGAAATGGACGTCACGAAACAAGCCAGCATTGATGCCGCGATTGCCGCAACAGCAGAAGCTTTCGGGCAAATCGACATCCTGATCAACAATGCAGCTCTGTTTACCGCAGCTCCGCTTGTCGAGATCTCGCGAGATGATTATCAGCAGGTCTTTGACATCAATGTATCCGGCACACTTTTCACCATGCAGGCTGTTGCTCGGCACATGATCGACAAGGGCGTGCGCGGGCGTATCATCAACATGGCCAGTCAGGCCGGTCGCCGCGGCGAACCGCTTGTAGCCGTTTATTGCGCGACCAAGGCCGCCGTTATCAGCCTCACCCAGTCTGCCGCTCTCAACCTCATCGAACACGGGATCAACGTGAACGCGATCGCTCCGGGGGTTGTTGATGGCGAGCACTGGGACGGCGTCGATGCATTCTTTGCCAAATACGAGAACAAGGCTCCCGGACAAAAGAAACGTGAGGTTGGCGAAAGCGTTCCCTTTGGCCGAATGGGGCGAGCAGAAGACCTGACCGGCATGGCTGTATTTCTGGCAGGCGATGATGCCGACTACATCCTTGCCCAGTGTTACAATGTCGATGGCGGACAATGGATGAGCTGATGACGAACCTGGCCCGCGACACACATCCATTGAGACTTGGCCTTGCTTCACTGTCGGACCTACCGGCAGACATCAAGCGTCCAAACTATGACCGGAAGGCGCTTAATCCGGGTATCATCCATGTGGGCCTCGGCAATTTTCACCGCGCCCATCAGGCCTGGTATCTGCACCGATTGATGCAAGCCGGGCGCGCCCATGACTGGGCGATTGTCGGAGCGGGCGTGCGCGCCGGTGATGCGGACATGCGCGAGCGACTTCTCGCCCAGGATTGCCTGACCACGCTCATCGAACTCGATCCGACAGGCTCGTCAGCCGAAATCATCGGATCAATGGTCAATTTCCTGCCAGTCACCTCCGGCAATGGTCAGTTGATCAACGCCATGTCGGATCCTGCGATCCGCATCGTTTCGATGACCGTTACGGAAGGCGGATATTACCGGGATGCAAATGGGGCCTTTGATGGCGCGCATCCAGATCTTTTGCATGATGTGGCTGTCCCCGAAGCCCCCATGACCGTCTTCGGGGCCATTGTTGCTGCCTGCGGAGCCCGCCGGAAAGCGGGACATGGTCCGTTTACCTGCCTGAGCTGCGACAACCTGCAGAATAATGGCGACATATTCCGTCAAACCGTTGTCGGACTGGCCCGGCTACTCGATACGGACCTCGCCGTCTGGATTGAACAAAACGTAACGTTTCCAAATTCGATGGTGGACTGCATCGTTCCGGCAACCGGCGCTCTGGAACTGGACCTTGTCCGCTCTTTCGGCATCAATGATGCAGCCCCCGTCACCCACGAGAATTTCCGCCAGTGGGTGATTGAAGACCGCTTCTGTGCCGGTCGTCCTCCTCTTGAAGAGGTAGGCGTAACGCTGACGCAGGATGTGCATGCCTATGAGAGCATGAAGATCCGCACCTTGAACGGTGGTCACCAGCTGCTTGCCAATATCGGCGAGATCCTGAGCGTGGAAACCATCGCCGGCTGCATGCGCCATCCGCATGTTCGAGGTTTCTTCGAGAAGGTTGAACGAAACGAGATCCTGCCACACGTCACGCCGGTTCCCGAGAAGTCGCCCGAAGACTATCTCGAGCTGATCATCAACCGATTTGCCAATCCGAAGATCAAGGACACAACGCGCCGGGTTGCCTTTGATGGCTCCTCGCGGCATCCGGGCTTTCTGCTTCCTGTCGTGCGTGAAGGGCTGGACAAGGGATCGTCAATTTCCGGCCTTGCTCTGGCGGAAGCCTTCTGGGCACGCATGTGCGACGGCACACGCGAAGACGGCAGCCTGATCGAGGCCAATGATCCGAACTGGGTCCAGCTGCAAAAAGCGGCGAAGGCGGCACGCGGACAGCCGCGCGTCTGGCTGGAGCAAACACACATTTATGCGGATCTGGCGTCGAACAACCGATTTGCAGACGCCTTTGAAGGCTGGCTGTCACACATCTGGCAACACGGCTGTGTCTCGGCGGCAGAGGCCTATCTGGCCGCCGACTGACCTGTTCTTCAGTTGCCATCCTCTTTCGGACCCGGTCCATTCGCGGGCCCGAGAAAGGGTTGGATCAACATGCGATCCAGCCAGTGATCCCTGCGGCTGCGAAACCGGACGAACCCGATCGTCATGCCGTCATGCCCTTTTGCGGGCTGGGCTGTGTAGGTGCCAAAGAGGCGATCCCACCAGGGCAGATTGAACCCGTAGTTGCTGTCGGTTTCCTTTCGGTCGATGGAATGATGGACGCGGTGCATGTCCGGCGTCACCACGATCAGCCGCAACAGCTTGTCCACTGGTCCCGGAATGCGCACGTTCGAGTGATTGAACATGGCTGTCGCGTTCAGGAGAACTTCAAAGATCAAGACGGCTATGGCCGCAGGGCCGAGCAGGAGCACGACGGCGAATTTCAACGCCATAGAGATGAGGATTTCCAACGGGTGGAAGCGCAAACCGGTGGTCACGTCAATTCCGGTATCGGCATGATGCATCCGGTGCAGACGCCACAGGAACGGAACGTGGTGGAAGACCACATGCTGAAAATAGATGATCAGGTCAAAGAGGATGATGGCCAGCAAAACTTCGAGCCAAGTTGGCAGATCGACAAGATTGAACAGCCCCCACCCCTCGGCCTGTGCCCAAAGGGCAAGTCCGACAGCAGCAATCGGATAAACAAGCCGAACAAGGATGGTGTCGACGACCACGACACCCAGATTGTTTGTCCAGCGGACGACACGAGGGATCTCGATCCGGCGGCGAGGAGCGGCCACTTCCCAGATGGCCATCGCCACCAGTACACCCAGAAAAATGCCCAGCCTTATCGCGGGCTCGTTCGACAACAACAGATCACTGGCCGGCATGCGTTCTTTCCTCGCATCCGCATCTCGCGGAAGGTCTCATGCCAAAGGATGTGGTGAAACTGACCGTTCAAGTCAAATCACAGATCGTCAGGGGCGCCAGTCACTGCTCTTTGCGAGACACCAATAGGCAGGTGTCTACCTGAGGCCAGCTGCAGCCAATTGCGTGTTCATGCTCTCGGCCAGTTCGTCCAGCCCCTCGTCGACAGGCACCTTGCCTGCCACCATCCGTTGCAGGGTCGCAGCCCATTCCGTGGTCAGGTCGAAGAACAACGGCTGCGGCGTGAACTTGATGCTGGCCCCGGGTGCTGACACGTCATGCATTTCTGCATAGCCCGGATAATTGTGCCTCAGCTTTTCGCGGAAGAGATCGCTGTCCCAGACCGACTGGCGGACGGGATTGACGAAATCCTTCTTGCTGGCACCAAAGAGACTGTGTTCGAAACCGGTGGCCCATTGCATGAAATACCACGTTGCATCGGGATCGCGCGAGAAGGCTGACATGGCCAGTGACCAAATCCAGATGTTGGGCGTCGGCGCAGAGGCTGCCGGGTTCGCGGCAAATGGCGCATATCTCAACTCACCGGCCATGGCATTGTCACTGCCATTTGCGAAGTAGCCGAGAATGTCCGCATCGTAGATCATCGCAGATCGCCCGGCGCCAAGATCGGCCCCCACCTTGTACCAGGTCTGCGACGACCAGTCCGGTGCACCGCTCTGGCGGATCATTTCCACCCACTTATGATGGAAGGCGCGGGATTCATCCGTATTCATGGCCGCACTCAGCTTGCCATCGACAAGCTCAAGATCCTTCTCGCCGAAATTTGCATAGGCAGACAGAAAGCCGGGGTGGATCGTTGCCCAAGAGCGGGTGCCGCGCACGCCGATACCGTAGACCCCTTCGTTGCCGGCCTGAACGGCTGCTGCTGCGTCGATCATTTCATCTAGATTTGTCGGTGGCTGGACGCCGACACGTTCGAACATCTCCGCGTTGTATGTCAGGTTGTTTTGCTCATAGCCCCAGGGAATGCACCATTGTTTTGCATCCTCGGACCCGAGCGGAGCCCCCGGCACTCCGTTCCAGGCACAGGACCTTCGCACACCCGGAAGCATGTCTTCCCAATTGAAGTGCGGGTTCGTCTTTGTCGGGTCCTCAAGCCATTCATTGTGGTCCTTCACCCAACCTGCCGGGCCGTAGGTCCATGTCATGTAGGCCCCGGTCATGAACGCGTCATACTCGTTGGAATGGAGAGACAGCGCCGCGGTCAGCTCCTCGAAATAGACGTTCTCGGAGAAGATGTCATAGGATACGTGGATGCCGGTGAGGTTCCGGAAATTCTCCAGATTCGCGATCATCGCGTCTGTATACGGGTGCTTGTTCAAGAGCAGCTTGATGCTTTTACCCTGATGGCGTTTCCAGTCAAAATCGGCAGCCTGGGCCTGTGAGGCCAGCCGGTTGAACAACACCCCGGCCGAGGTTGCCGTCAAACCGAATGCCCCGAGACGCGAGAGAAGTTCCCGTCGGTCCATTCGTCCTGCCAAGAAGGCCGAAATCGTGTCGGTTTCCCGCTCCAGCATTCCCAAACGCCCTGCTTGTCTGTCCCATCGGCACGGGCGCCACCATCGCGATGGGCACCAGACCGCGTTCGACTATTTCGACAAAAGGACCCTTGGTCAATTTGCAGATCTGACAGGAGGCAACAGGAATGGACCGCAGTGCACAGCTATTGCAGCGGCAAGACAGCCCTCACACGACATCAAATTGACCGGCACCCTGCTCCTTTCCGAACAGCCCCCAGACACGGCCAGACAGGTTCTTATCTTTTGAGGCTGGTATTAAAGGCTCTTGACCTTTCTCACTTTGGAAATGTCGCGGGACCCGGCCTGATCCGCTGTCTGCTTCCGAGCGACCGATGTGTGATGGACCATCTCGACAAGCAGGGCCTCAAGACCGTCTGCTGTCATCCGGGATGGCTTGAACTCGGAATAAGAACTGTATTTTCGATACAGCATCTCGGTATTCTCTGTGATGCTGGCGAAGCCCATTTCCCAGCCGTTGAACAAGCGTTCATGGATGGACTGCGCCCGCAGGACAATGATGTTCCTGTGGCGTTCGTCTCTGGAAATTCTGATGAAGGAGTCGCTCACCTGCTCACGATCTCCTTCGATGACCTGAGCAAAATACTCATCGTTGAAAAACAAGGTTCCGGTGATACCACTGTCAGCATTGTTGCGGCGACTTGCAGCAAGAATATCTTTCAGGGCATTCGTGCGGCCACCATGCTCCATGGTAATCGACGGGCTGCTGTAGTAGGTCAAGCGCATCAGGTACATGAGACCTCCAATTTGCAATCACTGACTGCAAATTGACTATCTCAAAATCCTTTAAGTTGTTTTACTTATCTTGCGCTACCGGCACCGCAAACCTTCTCAGCGATACACTTCCTTCTCGGTCGGAAACTCTCGCGTCTTGACGTCCTCTGCGTAAGCCTTCACGGCCGCCTCGATCTGGCCACCCAGATTGCCGTAGACCTTCACGAACTTCGGCGGGGTGGGGTTGAGGCCAAGCATGTCCTCCAGCACAAGGATCTGGCCGTCACATTCGGCAGACGCGCCAATCCCGATCGTCGGGATGTCGACCTGCTTGGTGATCCGGGCCGCAAGCGGTTCGACCATGCCTTCCAGAACGAGCGCAAAGGCGCCGGCTTGTGAAACAGCACGTGCATCTTCCTCATGCTCGGGCCAGCTTTCCTCATCGCGGCCCTGCGTCTTGAACCCACCCATGACGTGACTTGACTGCGGCGTCAGGCCGATATGTGCCATGACAGGCACACCGCGCTCGGTCAGGAAACGGATGGTTTCGGCCATGCGCTTGCCGCCCTCGAGTTTGACGGCTCCGCACTGGGTTTCCTTCATGATGCGAGCGGCATTGCGGAAGGCAACCCCCGGGCTTTCCTCGTAGGTGCCAAAGGGCATGTCCACCACGACAAGCGCCCGTTTCGTGCCCCGGACCACGGCCTTGCCATGCATGATCATCAGATCGAGAGGAACACCGACGGTTGACTCCATACCGTGCATGACCATGCCCAGACTGTCACCAACAAGAATGAAGTCGGCATAGTTGTCGACGATTGCTGCCGTGTGCGCATGGTAAGATGTCAGGGAAACGATCGGCTCCTGCCCCTTGCGGTTTCGGATCTGCGGGACCGTGATCCGGCGCACTGGTTTCTGGGTGCTCATGAAGGTGTCCCCTCTATCAATCCGTGAACATTCAAATCTTGCCGATGACGCGCTGATCGATCAGCAGGACAGTGCCAAAGCGCACCGCCAGAAGAACAACCGCAGGCCCGGACAACGTGTCGCCCAGCGGCTCAAGAGTGGAAGCGTCGCGAATGTCGACGCTTTCAACCTTGCCAACGGCGGCGGCTGCCAGTTCCTGCCGGATGAGGGCATCAAGCGACGTCACGTTCCTTTCCGTCCGCGCAGCCTCTTCAGCGCGATCCAGAGATCGGGAAAGCGCCACCGCCTGACGGCGATGATCGTCGCTCAACCGCACGTTTCTCGATGACATGGCCAGCCCGTCGGCTTCGCGTACGGTGGGATGCCCGATGATCTCGACCGGCATGTCGAGATCCCGCACCATCTGACGGATCAGCGTGAGCTGCTGATAGTCCTTCTCACCGAAGACGGCGACATCCGGCTGAACGATGTTGAAGAGCTTGGTCACGACCGTTGCCACGCCGCGAAAGTGTCCGGGCCGCAATGCGCCCTGCAAGATGCCGGACAATTCCGGCACTTCGACGAATGCCCCGCCGCGCGAGCCGTACATTTCTTCGGCAGAGGGAAGAAACACCCCGTCCACGCCTTCCGCCTTCAGGAGCTTCAGATCGCGTTCGGCATCCCTTGGATAGGTGGAGAGATCCTCATTGGGACCAAACTGGGTCGGATTGACAAAGATCGAAACAATTACCTTGTCGACCCACTTTTGCGCTTCCCGCACGAGGGCCAGATGGCCTTCGTGCAGATACCCCATAGTCGGGACCAGACCTACCGAACGCCGTGCACGCCGATATCCGGCGGTCAGCGCCCGTATTTCCTCCCGTGTCGGACAAACCAGCATTTCTCGTTCCACCCCTGGAGCCCCGGCAAGGCGGGGCAACGCCGTCTATTTCGCGGGTGCAACATATGCCAGCGAGGGCGGAAAGGTCCAGTGTGTCAAATCCGGCAATTGGGCCCGGGAAAAGAAAATGCTTCTATTGAAACCGCTTCCCCGGATCAGAATTTCCCGTCATAGGCCCGACGCTCTATTCGACAGGCAAGAAGCGTGAAGCTTTTCCGGTCAAGTGCGTCTGCCGCTTCCTTGCGCAGGGTCTGCTCATCCTCTACCCAGACGCCGTGCCCGCCATAGGCCTTTGCCACCGACGGAAAGTCTGTTTCCTCAAAGTCCACGCCGACATTGGCAAGCTGGCTCTTGCGCTGCTTCAGTTCGATCAACGAAAGACTGGAATCCACCATAACGCAGATGATGACCGGGATTTTCAGATCCCGCAGTGTCGAGAGTTCCCCCAGACACATTTCCAGCCCCGCGTCGCCGACAAAGGCCACCACCGGAGCAGAGCCTTCAACAAGCCGATGTCCCATCGCGAGCGGGAGTGCGCAGCCCATCGTGCATAAGGCAGATGATTGCAGCATTGTCCGTGGGCTCGGACACTTCCAGATCTGCGAGACGAGGATACGATGCGCGCCACTGTCTGCGGTGACGACCGTTTCTCTCGGCATGACATCCCTGAGGACATGAAATGCACGGGCTGGACCCCACGCATCTTCCGGCTGGAACAAGGTCTCCAGCCTGTTTCTGGCATCTGCCGGTTCGCCATTGACCCAACCCTGCAAGGTATCGTCCCGGGCGTCCGAAAGCTGGCCAAGTGCCGCCTTCACCGAACTGCGCAGCGTGGCACGAACCGCATGCATGCCATGAGTTCTGAGGACAGGGGTAATCTCGATGACCGGCGCATCCGCCTCCCAGGGCGCGCGCCAGTTGATCCTCATTTCGATCGGGTCATACCCCAGAAGGAGGACGCAATCGCTCTGACGGATCAAAGGCAGCAGGATTTCATCCGCCTTCGGTGACAGGCCCGCACCACCAAGGGCAAGGTCCGCTCGCTCGTCCACCAGCCCCTTGGCCTTGTAGGTCGTCACAAGCGGCACGCCAAAACGCTCGCAAAAGGTTCTTATTGCATCGCCAGCCCCTTCATTGACGGCATCGACACCGGCAATGGCAATGGGTCGCTGTGCAGTTCTGAAGAGTTCAAGGGCCGTGTCCAGATCCGGCCCATCAGGAACCATCTGCGGTGCCTGAGACCAACGCGGGCGCGCATGCCAACGTTCCACGGTCACTCCTTCTGCGACATTGATCGGCACGTCGATATGCACCGGGCCGGGCTGCCCTTCCAGGGCCACAGAGATGGCCTTGTCCATCATCGCGTCCAGCGCCCCGAGACGGGCAGAAAAGCTCGCCTTCACAATCGGCCGCAGCAATTGCTGGTGATCGAAGACCTGATGCGTGTAGGTTTCCGCTTCTGCGGCATCCACGCAACCGGTCAGGAAAATCAGCGGCACCCGATCCTGCCAGGCGTTGGCGATGACATTCACCGCATTGGCGACGCCGGGCCCAAGTGTCGCGAGCAGGACCCCCGGAGCACCATCAGCATGCCAGCCGCCTTCAGCCATGAAGCCGCCTGCATTCTCATGCTTGACCAGCACAAACTTCAAGCCGGCACGATCCAGCCCGTCCATGAGCGACAATACTTCACCGCCCGGGATGCCAAAGGCATGACGACAACCGGCAGCGTGGAGTTTTCCGGCAATGATATCGGCACCTGTGGTCATTCTTGTTCTTTCGTTTCCCTGTGGTCGTTCGCTTCAATGATGCCCGAGGCCTGCAAGTGCTGCAGATCGGCATTCGAAAGACCGAGATATCTCTGGAGGATGTTTGTCGTGCCCGTGCCAAGCATGGGCGGTGCATGTCGATAGGAGACCGGCGTCTTTTCCATCTTTATCGGCGAACCGATAAGGTTGACCGCTCCGCTTGCCGGATGAGGCAAGGTGATCTTCAAATCCCGCTCAAGGACATGCGGGTCAGTGAAGACAGCGCCTAGATCGTTCACCGGGCCACAGGGAATACCCGCCTCCTCCAGTGCCTTGATCCAGTCGTCCGCATTCCGGGTGATGGTGAGTTCCCGGAGGATAGGCACGAGAACCTTGCGGTTTCGAACCCGGTTCGCGTTGGTTTCAAATCGCGGATCGCGGGCGAGTTCCGGCTGACCTGCAATCTCGCAAAATCTCGCAAACTGACTGTCATTTCCCACGGCGAGGATAAATTGCTGATCGCGTCCGGGAAAGGTTTCGTAGGGAACGATGGTCGGGTGACCATTGCCAAGTCGTCCGGGAACCTCCCCGCTGATCAGATGCGCGACACCCTGATTGATCAGCCAGGACACCTGCGTATCGAACAGGGAAATATCCAGATGCTGGCCCTCTCCCGTTTCGTGGCGGTGATTGAGGGCTGCAAGGATCGAGACGGTCGCATACATGCCGCACATGACATCGGCGATCCCGACGCCTGCCTTGATGGGTTGCCCGCCCTCTTCGTCCGGGAAGCCGGTGAGAGACATCATTCCGCCCATGCCCTGAACAAGGAAGTCGTATCCCGCCCGGTGCGAATAAGGGCCCGTCTGACCAAAACCCGATATGGAACAGTAGATCAGTTTCGGATTGCGGGCCTTCAGGCTGTCATAGTCCAGACCGCGCCGCTTCAGGTCCCCGACCTTGAAGTTCTCGACCACGATATCTGCCTTCTCGGCAAGCGAGGCGATCAACTCCTGCCCCTTTTGTGAGGCAATATCGATGGCTACCGACGACTTGTTCCGGTTGGAAGAGAGGTAATAGGCGCTTTCGCGTGTTTCCTGCCCGTTTGTGTCCTTCAGGAATGGAGGCCCCCACCCTCGGGTATCATCCCCACGACCCGGGCGCTCGATCTTGATGATCTCGGCGCCCAGATCACCGAGGATCTGGGTGCATGTCGGACCCGCCAATATGCGGGAAAGGTCAAGAACGACTATTCCCTCTAGGGCTCCCCGCTGGGGTTTTGAACCAGTCACCATTCACCTTTCAAATGCATGTCGTTCTTCCGCTTTTCCTGCACAGACGACCAACGCCGCCAACGCCATGGTCGCCCCATAGACGTCAAACCTACCACCCGCGCGCCTTGGCAAGCTCCTGCCAGGCTCGCTTCAGCCATGTTCCCTTGACGCTATGGCCTCCGTCATGAAGGCACAGCTCTATCAGTCCTTTGGAGTTTTGCCAGCGTTCGCATGACAATCCGGCCCCTTCGCTCTTGTCCGGCACAATTCCGTCGAGACCGGCCTGCCTGCGCCACATGGCAAGGCTTTCGAACACGTCCCCCTGATGCCAGCGCCCTCCGCCCAGGGGCCGCCCCGCCAGCGGCACCACCGTGTCCGCGGTGCCGTGAACGTGAAACAGATAGGGAATACTGGATGACGGACAGCTTTCCGGCTCAGGTTTCCAGAAGGCACCGGCGACCGGCGCATAGCCTGCAAACATGCTTGCGTCGTAGCAAGCGTTGTACCAGGTCATGAAGCCGCCGGAGGAAAACCCGCTGAGCATGGTTCGCTCGCGGCGAACCCCGAACCGCGCCTCCAGGTCGGACTGGATGTCCTTGAAGAACGCAAACTCATCGCGAAGGTTCCGTGGTGCCGCGGGAAAGGACCAGGTTCCGTCAACGCCCTGAACGGCGACAAACGCGATGTTCAGTTCGTCCGGAAGCTTCCGAAATCCCTTGTTTCTGATTTGCTTGAGAGCGCTTCCCCTGTGACCGTGCAGAAATACGATAGCGCCATCCAGCGGCTTGCTGTCTGCGCTTTTGGGCAGGAGAACGTAGTATTCACCCTTGTCCAAACGGCACGGCACTTCATCGCCACAATCCGCAGCACTGGAGGGCTGGATGGGCAAAACGAAAGAGGCAAGCATCGACATCAACAGTATGAATTTGCGGCACATGACCTTGCCCCGAACCAATTTGACGAACCGCCAGTGATAGCGCGTTTTGCGCAAACGAAAAGACACGCCCCATCACAGTTTGGAGATTGGAAGATATCCGTCAGGACCAGTCCCCGTCGGTCGGGATCGTCACGACATTTCCACAGTGTTTGCAATAGACCGCGTCCGGATCGTGCCGTTTCAGCCCACATTTCGGACACGGATAAAACGCCTTTGCCGGACGGAAGATCGTCTGGACCAGCCGCAGAAACAGGGCAACGCCGAAGATCATGATGATCACCGTCATCCAGCGCCCCAGACTGTCCGTCATGGTGATGTCGCCAAAACCGGTCGTGGTCAGCGTCGTAACAGTGAAATAGAGCGCGTCGAGATAGTTGTTGATGCCATCGTTGCGGTCGACTTCAAGCACGAACACGATTGCGGTGACGACGAAAATGAATACGAACAGATTGATCGAGGACTGCAGAATATCCTCGTTCCGGCGGAACCAGCTGGACGCTTCGCGCAGCTCTCGCAACAGGTGATAGGAGCGCATGAGCCGAAGCATTCGAACCACGCGCAGGAAGGCAAGATTGTCGAAGAAGGCCGGGACGATCAGCGACCCGATCACGATGATATCCGCGGCGGACGCAAAACTGAGCACATAGCGGCCGGGGTGGGCTGCAGCCAGCAGGCGGGCGATGTAATCCAGAAACAGGATGACAGCCAGCGCGTAGTCGAAGGCATTGTGCGAATTGTCCAGATGCACAAATGGCGCAATGATGAAATAGGCGAGCGTCAAAATATCAAAGATGAGAAGGGCATATCTCCAGATCTGGGACTCGTTCGAACTCCCGAAATAGAGATGACGCAGGAAGGCTCTCAACCGGCTGAATGCTTCAGACATGCTGCTCCTAGAAATTGACGTCGCGGATCAAGACATTCCATCCGTTTATCGGCTGACCGGAACCGACCTGCAAGTCATACCGTGGCAGGATTATCCACTTACCTCATCTGCCAAGGTGTTTTGTGCGCAGGAAAGGATGCAAATCCACTTCAATGGCGCTACTTGTAGGGGCTTGAAAATAGAACCGCCCTTCGGGCAGGTCCAACAGGTCTCATCGATCAGGGGGCGTCCTTCGCATGTTTCAAATTCAGGGAAATTCGGCATTGATTACGGGCGCCAGTCGGGGGATCGGCGAAGCTGCCGCCTACAGTCTGGCGAAAAACGGTGTATCTGTCGTGCTGGCAGCGCGCAGCACCAAGGAAATCGAACGCATTGCTGCGGACATTCGCGAGCGCGGAGGACGGGCAGCAGCCATCTCTTGCGACGTCAGCCGGTTTGAAGATGTGGAAGATGCGGTTCGTCTTTGTGTTTCCAGCTTTGGCGGGATCGACATTCTTGTGAACAATGCAGGCCTGATCGAACCGATCAGCCGGATTGAGACCTCTGATCCGGAAGCCTGGGACCGGGTGATCGATGTGAACGTCAAAGGGGTCTATTACGGCATGCGGGCAGCAACACCCTACATGCTGGAAGAAGGCCGCGGGACAATCATCAACATCAGCTCGGGCGCAGCCACCGGGGCACTGGAAGGCTGGAGCCATTATTGCGCCTCCAAGGCCGCTGTCCTGTCCCTCACCAAATGCGGCAACACAGAATTCGGTGACAAGGGCATTCGCGTGATGGGTCTGAGCCCCGGCACAGTGGCGACGGACATGCAGGTCCAGATCAAGGCTTCAGGCATCAACCCGGTGAGCCAACTTGACCCGTCCGTCCATATTCCCGCCGAATGGGTCGGGGAGACCATTGCATGGCTCTCGACCGAAGCGGGAGATGCTTACAAGGGCACAGACTGCTCTTTGCGTGACGAGGGCGTGCGCAAGGCAGTCGGTCTGATTTAACTCGCCCACTTCGAACCAGTCACGGGACCTGACCATTTCCGGTCCCGTTGCTGGAAAGCTTCACTCTGCGTCTGGCTGGGCTGCCGGAGCCGCCTTTTGAAAGACCTCCAGTTCCATGCAGGCTTCATTGATGGCGGAAATGACCGGATAGGGTGTCATGTCCACATCGAAGCGGCGATTGTTGGCGACCTGTGCCACAAGACAGATGTCTGCCAAGCCAGGTGTGTCGCCAAAGCAAAAGCGCGTCTTCTCCTGTCGTGCGGCAAGAAGGCTTTCAAGCGGTTCGAATGTTGTGGCCACCCAATGCCGGAACCAGTTGGCGACCGCTGCATCATCCGCACCAAAACCGGTCTTGAGATAGGTGAGGACACGCAGGTTGTTCACCGGGTGTATTTCACAGGCGATCATCTGCGCCATGGCGCGTGCCTGTGCGCGTCTGACCGCTCCTTGTGGAAGCAGCGGAGGCTCCGGGATCGTCTCGTCGAGATATTCGATGATAGCCATCGACTGTGTCAGGACAGTGCCGTCTTCCAACTCAAGGGACGGGACAAGCCCTTGCGGATTCAATGCGAGATAGGCATCGGCTCTTTGTTCGCCGTGGCGCAGATGATGTGCCTTGTAGGTTGCTTCGACGCCTTTCAGATTGAGGGCGATGCGCAGGCGGTACGATGTGGAACTGCGAAAATAGGAATGAAGTATAGGTTTTGACACGGTTTCCTCCCAGTTCCGTGCATAGTAGTTTCATATGCAACCAAATGCCAAGCATTGCTTGCATCGCCAACAGAAAAGAGGGCCGCATCGCGGCCCTCCCATGAGATCGATTGGACCTCTGGTCCGGATCAAATCCCGGCGAAAATCAAAGCGACAGAGGCTGCTCCATCGACCCGTCGTTCCGCCCAGACCCCAAGGTCACATTCCGAAACTCACTCGACATGAGATCACCTCCTTCCTAGCCGTTGACGATACCGACAATGTTAGTGTCCTAATGCAGAAGAACAAGAGAAAAGCGACAATTGATCTTTGCCAAAAACACAGGACTGGAATGTATGGTGCAGCATCAAAGTGTGGATTGGTCGTCTTTGCCTCAGCCGGAAGATGACGGGGCTTGCGCGCATCTGGAAGGCTTGAGGCTTCCATCCCTCCCGCTCAAGGCAACGACGGGAGAGATGGTGGATCTGGCCGCCCTCAAGGGAACAACGGTTCTCTATATCTATCCGATGACCGCAAGGCCGGACCGGCCGCTTCCGGACGGATGGGAAGCCATTCCTGGCGCGCGTGGATGCACTCCGCAATCCTGCTCCTTCCGCGACCATTTTGCTGACCTGAAAGCGGCGGGGGCGGATCACCTTTTTGGCCTGTCGACGCAGGCGAGCGACTATCAGCTCGAAGCAGCCGAACGGCTTCATCTGCCCTTCGCGCTGCTCTCAGATGAGAACCGCAGTCTTGCCACAGCTCTTGAGCTGCCAACTTTCGAGTTTGACGGAAAGGTGCTGATCAAGCGGGTCACATTGATCATCAAGGACGGGCAGATCCGCAAGAGCTTCTACCCCGTGTTTCCACCCGACAAAAACCCCGCCGATGTGATTGACTGGCTGGCGGAACAGCACACCTGATGCAGGTGCGGAGCTATTCGACCGAGTTTAACCCGCCGCTGAGCGGGCTGGACTATTCGGCGGAAAGGCCCTTTGCCAACTGGGCCAGTCGGCATCTTGAAACACTGATTGGCGGCTGGCTGCAGCTTGATCCGCCCAATCTTGAACTGGCAACGCTTGCCCTTGCAGAACTCACCTTGCGTGGTGATGACCTGAACGCCCGGATGAAATTCGCGGCTGCGCGACTTGAGCCGATCCCTTGGCTTGAAACGGCCCTAAAGGCTGTTCGAGAGCGCCTGTTGCCGGAACGAACCGAGCGCAAGGGCAAAGGCACTGTCTATGTCATTCTCCGGTCGGGTTATGTGAAGGAAAACGGCTGGTACGGTGCCTATGTCGGGTCGACCTCCAAACCCCTGGAAAAGCGGTTTGCAGAACATCGCAAGGGCGGCAAACGAGGCGCGCGCGGGCTGGCAGCCTATGGAATCGAGCCGCTTTATTCGCTGTTTCTGCCGCTCAATCCGTTTCCAAGCACCACCGGGACCCTGCGCGAATGGGAAACCCGCCTTCACGAGTGCCTTGCCGCCGTCATACCCAAGGTCACCGGGGACGTGGCTTTCTAAGATAGTCCGAGCTACCCCATCCCCAGTTTCAGGCGCAGGCGTGTCCCAATGAGGCTTCCGGCAAAGGCAAATACAAGCCAGAGCCAACCATGCAGAGAACCTGACGTCAGACCTCCGAGATAGGCGCCGATGTTGCACCCATAGGCAAGGCGCGCGCCATAGCCCATCAGGAGACCACCGATGATCGCCGTTGCAAGGTCACGCCATGACAGATGCCAGACCGGCGCAAATTTTCCCGCCAGCGCCGCAGCGGCCATTGCGCCAAAGATGATGCCGAAATTCATGACTGATGTCGTGTCGCGGAAAACCGTGCTTTCCAGAGCTGTTTTCTGCCAGGCCCAATAGGTCCAGGTCTCCACGGGGATCCCCACGACCTGGAGGGCCTTCGCGCCCCAAAGCGCAAAACCGGAGGTGATGCCCCACGGACGTCCGATGGCAACGAATGTCAAAATGCAGACAACCGCGATCATGACCGCCCCAAGCATCGGGGACCAGGGTCCACTCAGGAAGCTTTCCGTCTTGCGCGCTGGCAACAGCCCGCCATGGGCGGACTTTTCGACACGAATGCTCCAGGCAGCGAACAGACCGAGAATGGCAGCGGTGAGGACAAATGCTCCGATCGGCCCGAATTCCTTGATCAGGGAAACAGGTGCCAGACTGGGGAGCTGGTTCCACTCAGGCAGATGCGCCGTCGCAAGAACCGATCCGAGGATGAATGTCGCAAGCGTGATCATCATGCGCGTGGAGCCACCGCCCGCTGTAAACAGCGTTCCGGACGCACACCCCCCACCGAGCTGCATGCCAATGCCGAAGATGAACGCTCCAATGGCGGCCGCGACGCCGAAGGGAAAGACAAACCCGCCGGTTGGGACACCGAAATCTTTCCCCCAGGCAATCAGGGGAAAGGAGACAGCGCTGGTCAGCAGGATCAGCACAAATTGGGCCCGCAGCCCCGTCCCCTTTTTTTCCGTCACAATATGGCGCCAGGCCGCCGTGAAGCCGAAACTTGCGTGATAGAGGGCAAGGCCCGCCAATCCGCCAATCAGGACCGCGTATATCTTCTGCATGCCACCGTGCGGATAAGCCGCATAGGCAACCGCAATCAGGCCGGCCAATGCTGCCGCTAGGACAGCTTTTTGCGAAGAGTGTAGACGAAGGATTTGCATGGCAGTCACCTATGCCACCCCTGCCATACAGGCAAGGGTTGAATTTTCTCGCTGGACACAAAACCGATTATCAGGCCCTCACACGACCATAATCATGGGATCAGCTACACGAGGGATACACTTATTTGTGTGTTGCAGTTCATGTGCATCCTCAAGACTTTCGTCGGATGATTTAATAGGCGATGTGGGATCTGGTATCAGCCAGCTTGCGTATCGTAAAGACCAGGCACCCTGGAAGGAATGAACAGGCATGCGTCTTCTAGACCAGTTCGGATATGAGCTGACCGCGCAGAACATGGAATGTGTATCTGCGTGGAATGCAACGATCACCGCATTTCTGGCCCACGCAAAAGACACGCCCATCCATCTGGAAAAGGCTCTGCAGGCCGATCCCGATTTTGCGTTGGGGCATGCGGCTCGCGGGTTGTTCTGCCTGCTTCTGGGACGGCGTGAGCTTCTTGCCACCGCCAGCGACTGCCTGCCCATTGCCCGTGCATCGGTGAAAGCTCGCGGCGCGAGCGAACGCGAACAGGCCGTGGTTCGTGCCCTTTCGGCGTGGCTGGACGGGTGGCCGTCGGAATCTGCCGAAATCCTTGACGCTGCCCTGCGCAAGCACCCAAGGGACGCATTCCTGCTCAAGCTGGTACATGCCATCCGCTTTGTGCTTGGAGATGCGACGGGCATGCGTTCGTCGATCGAGACCGTTCTTCCGGAATATGACCCGACCCACCCGTCCTATGGTTATGTCCTTGGCTGCCGAGCCTTTTCGCTTGAGGAAACCGGTGACTATCGGGAGGCCGAAGCCATTGGTCGCGAGGGGCTGGAACACGCGCCCGACGATGCCTGGGGCCTGCATGCCGTTGCCCATGTGCATGACATGACAGGGCGGATGGAAGAAGGCATCGGCTGGCTGGAGAGCCAACCGAATGGCTGGTCCCACTGCAACAACTTTGGCTACCATGTGTGGTGGCACTTGGCATTGATGTATCTTGATCGCGGCGATGTCTCCCGCGTCCTCTCACTCTATGACGAGGAAATTCGCCGGGACAAGACGGACGACTACCGGGATATCTCCAACGGCGTTTCCCTGCTCGTTCGTCTTGAGCTTGAAGGCGTGAATGTCGGTGACCGCTGGGAAGAACTGGCCTTGTTGTCGGACAAGCGCGCCGAGGACGGATGCAACGTCTTCGCCGATCTTCACTACATGATGGCGCTGCTCAATGGCGGACGCAAGCTTGGGGCAGAGCGGCTGATGAAGTCGCTGCACCGGACTGCGAGCGGAGAAGGCGATCTTGCCCGCATCTCCAACACCTCCGGCGAAACCGCGGCACTTGGTCTAGAACAGTTCCGGCTTGGCAATTATGGCTCTGCCTTCGTAAACCTGCGCAAGGCGCGCAAAAACCTGAACACGATTGGTGGTTCGCATGCCCAACGGGATGTCTTTGAACGCCTGACAATCGATGCCGGTATCCGGGCAGGCCTTGCCGGCGATGCAAGGAGCTTGCTTGAAGAACGGTTGAAACTGCGTGGCGGGCTTGACCATTACGCCGAACAGCGGTTTGAACTGTGCGGGAAAATGCTTCGGGCTGAAGAGATCATGGGTGATCAGCGACTTCGGGCAACGTCGGGCTAGAGCGTATCGGCCCGACCCGCACCAAACAACAATACAGACTTCTGACCGTGACAATTCAACAGACAGTACAAAAACGCGCCCGCGATCCTCGGCTCGACTTTTTTCGCGGACTGGGCATGTTCATCATTTTCATCGCCCATGTTCCCTGGAACTGGTGGACCTTGTGGATTCCGGCCCGCTTCGGCTTTTCCGATGCGACCGAAATCTTCGTCTTCTGTTCCGGCATGGCATCTGCTCTTGCCTTCGGAAAGATCTTCGACACGCATGGCCCGGCCATGGGGGCCGCACGTATCCTTCACCGGATGTGGCAGGTCTATTGGGCGCATATCGGCCAGTTTCTCGTGATCGCGGTTGGTCTGATCGCCCTTCACCAGAGCGGCTATCTGACACGTTGCTGCGACCTGACGCAGGACTACGTCGTATCGCTGAACCTCTGGCACCTTGTCGACAAGACAGAAATCAGCCTGCCCGGTCTGATGAGCCTGACCTGGGTGCCGAACTACTTCGACATTCTGCCGATGTATCTCGTCATTCTGGCGCTGATCCCGGTCATCATGGTCGCAGCAAGGATATCGGTTCCCCTCGCCTTTGCCCTCTCGATCACACTTTGGATTGCCGCGCAGTTCGGTTATCTCGACCTCCCGGCAGAGCCGTGGTCTGACCGCAAGTGGTTCTTCAACCCGTTTGCCTGGCAGCTTGTGTTCTTCACCGGCTTTGCCTTCATGCGTGGCTGGATCCCGGCCCCGCCGGTCAATCGCCCGCTCATCCTGCTCGCAGTTGCAGTTCTGGTCGCGTCCCTGCCGTTTGCCTATTTCCGCATTCATCAGAATGTGGCCTGGGCGCAGGACATCCGGATGATGATGGAGCCGTTCTGGATCAAGACCGAATTCGGCCTGTTCCGCTACATCCATTTTCTGGCTCTCGCCTATCTGGCCTGGATTGCAGCTGGCCCGAATGGAAAATATCTGCTGTTGGACGCACCGGGATGGCAAGCCTTTGTCAATGTCGTCCAGAAGGTGGGGCAACAGTCTCTCGGCGTCTTCATGGCAAGCCTCGTCTTTGCGCAGGCCTTTGCCATCATTCGGGACATGTTCTGGGCCCGCGGCGAATGGTTTGCACAAGTCCTGACCAATCTTGCAGGCTTTGCGGCCCTCATTGCCGTTGCCTACACGATTTCCTGGTACAAGAGCCAACCATGGCGCAAACCTCCCCAGGGCAAACACTTTGGGGAAGGTTCGTCTGCCACGTCCGCACCGTCTCAACCGACAGCGCATCATGGGTCTGACAAACAGACCACTGCCGAACCGGCCTAAAAGAAAAACCCCGGGTGTTCCCCGGGGTTCCCTTGGTGTGATCACGTGGTGCTCACCGCTCAGTGAGTCGCGACCGTTTCCAGATCATTGGCCATGGCATTTGCCATCAGTGCATCGCGTGTGTCGGCCAGCATCAACGGTGCTCCGTCGGCGCCGTACAGCGCGAAAAGCATGGACTGACCGGTGATGGCAGGCACTCGCGGGAAAAGCGTTCCCAGCTCGTGCGGTCCCACCCGGCGAATATAGGCGACCTGTCCAGCGCCCAGCCGGATAAAGTCATCATCAGACATGAGGGCACGCGAAAGGGTCTGCGCAGCAGGCGCAGGCAAGTTCGGATCATACATGGATACTACTCCGTCGATGGCCCCGGCGATCACTCGCCGCTGGTTATTTCGATCTTCCGGATCACCCGTTCCGGCTCCGGCCGTGCAAGGTCAATTGAAAGCAGACCATCCTTGAGGTCAGCGCCCAGAATCTCTATCCCTTCGGCCAGAACAAACGCGCGCTGAAACTGTCGAGCTGCGATGCCCCGGTGGAGATATTGACGGGTCTTGTCATCGACCTGTCGACCCCGAATGACGAGCTGGCTTTCCTCAACCGACACATCCAGCTGCTCGCGGGTGAAACCGGCAACAGCAAGAGTGATGCGGATGATATCTCCCTGCCCTTCGGAACGCGGCAGGCGTTCGATGTTGTAGGGGGGATACCCGTCATTTGCGGCCTTGGACACCCGGTCCAAAACTCGCTCTATGTCGTCAAACCCGAGCATGAACGGGCTGGAAAAAGCTGACATTCGCGTCATCCTCAAAGTCCTATCAAAGCGACCTTGCGCCCGGACCCGAAAGAGGCATCCGGACATGGGGCCCATGGCCCCAGTTCACTTGAGAATATGGCGACTTGCCAAACACGTTTCAAGTCAGCCGTTTGCAAACTCCGCAAGTGACGTGAAAGGGAGCGTGGGCGCACAGCAGAAAACTCCCTCAAGGCCTGATCTGAGGATCACTTGAAAGGAAGCTCCTGATCGCCGTCAGGGCCTGCCGGGTTTCCGGTCTATGACGTTCTTCATGATGCATCACCAGCCAACGCTCCGTCTCCAGCTCGCTGACCTCTTCACCCACTCTTTCAAGATCGGCAAAAGCCCCGCCGACAAATGTCGGCAGCAACACCCGCCCCGCGCCCTGCCGCGCAAGAGAGAGTGCGTGGGAGGCTTCGTTGGTGGTGATCAAAACGTCGCCACGGACATGACGCTGCAGCCATCTGCCGCTCGGAGAATTGGCGGCGTCCTCGACAAGACCAATCCACCGTCTCTCTATATCCGCACCCAAGCCAGTTTTCTGGTAAATGGCAAACCGGACTGTGCCCACCTTCTGTCCGGCAAGCCAGGGCTCTTCGGGCCGGGCATTGCGCACGCCGATATCCACCTGCCGTCTGGCAATGTCCCGCTTTTTCAGATCAGCCAGAAATTCCAGTCGCCACGGACAAGACGGTGCCCAATAGGTCTCCAGATTGTCGGTCATGAGCCTGATTGTCCAATACCCGCCTGATATTCGGATGCTTCGACTGACTGTCCGGTCAGACTTCCATGCCTCAATGGCTGCGGCAGATGTCTCCATTTCCTGCGCAGCCGCCAAAAGTTCCCCGCCTTCCTGTGTGAGCGCATAGCCGCTGGCGCCACGGTGAAACAACCGCGTGTTCAGCGCGGTCTCCAGAGACGTCATTCGTCGGCCGAGGGTCGCCGGACTGGCTCCGGTTTCCTTTGCAGCCCCGGTCAGCCCTTCGTGGCGCGCGACTGCGAGAAACAGCCGCAAGTCCTGCCAGTCCATCACGCTTTTCATTTTTGAAAATCAACTTTCCTTTTAAATTCTAGTTAGTTCCGCGTTTTTCTGAGAATTTTTACACCGCTTTCCTCTTCTTTTTCCATTATTGACAGGATGCACAGGCACAAACAACATGACAACTCCGCTTTTCCCCTCGGCCCTAAAGACCGAAGGGGCCACCGCCCCATTGGCCTACAATGACCCACGGCGCGTTATCTATCCGCATGATGAAGTCCTGTGGGGCTCACCTCGGCTTAGCGAGCGAGATCATTTTCGGCAGATAGCCCTTCAGGCCCGCAGAGACCGAACCTGTCGACACGCTCTGCTCAAGGGATTGTCATGGGTGAAACGCTTGCGAGAGACGGCGACCAGATGCATGGTTGCCGTTCTTCGATTCTCAAAGACAGCTCCGTGACCCGTTCCGACTTCGACACCTTTTGCGCAACGCTCCCCGCCACCAGCCATGTCATTCAGTGGGGCAACTCCTCTGTCTGGAAAGTCGGCGGAAAGATTTTTGCCATCTGCTCTATCTGGGGAGAGGACAATGAGGAAAAGATCGCCTTCAAGTGCTCGGACCTTTCCTACTCCCTCTTGTCGGAACAGGACGGGTTCAGACCTGCTCCCTATCTGGCGCGGGCAAAGTGGATCCAGATGACCCGAACCGATGCGTTGAGCAAGGAAGAACTCAAGGATTATCTGACAGCGGCACACAGGATCATTTCGGGCAAACTGACCCGAAAGCAACGGGCGGATCTGGGCCTTGCAAGCTGACAGAAACGCTCCTGCCCGGTTACCCGGCAAGCTTTCCTCGCTGTCCATACTCATGGTCGCCGAGATTGCGGCGATGAGCCTGTGGTTCATGTCAGCGGCAATCCTTCCGGAAATGATCGCCGAGTTCCCGATATCGGAGGCCCGGCAAGCTGCGCTCTCCAGTGCAGTTCAAGCGGGCTTCGTCGTGGGCGCACTGCTGTCCGCTTTTCTTGGACTGCCGGATCGATTTGACCCCCGGCGCCTCTTTGCCATTTGTGCGCTGATTGCAGCCGCAGCCAACCTCTCCCTTCTGGTTCTGACACCCGGCAATGCGCTTTCCATTTTTGCCCGTTTTCTGACAGGTGCAATGCTGGCTGGCGTCTATCCTGTCGGCATGAAGATTGCCGTTGGTTGGGGCAAAAAGGATCGAGGGTTCCTGGTTGGCGCGCTTGTGGGGGCCCTGACTTTCGGCTCGGCAGCTCCGCATCTCTTTGCGCTGCTGGGCGGTGCCGAGTGGCGATGGAGCGTCGGTGTTGCCTCTATTGCCGCAGGCCTTGGCGGGCTCACCTGCCTGTTCACCACGCTTGGCCCCTATCACGCGCGCGCAGGACGCTTTGACCCGCGCACGATTACCGAAGCCTGGACCAATCGAAAGGTGCGGCTTGCCTATGCCGGATATCTTGGACACATGTGGGAGCTCTATGCCATGTGGGCATGGATCGGCGTAGCGCTAACCGCGTCCTTTGCCCTTTCGATGCCTGCGGGAGACGCGGCCACGCTTGGACGTCTGGGCGCTTTTCTTGCCATAGCAGCCGGCGGCGTCGCCTGTATTGTTGGCGGTGTATTTGCCGACCGCATAGGCAAGGAAACAATCGCGATCCTTGCAATGGTTGTCAGTGGGACGGCAGCGCTGGCGACAGCGCTCGCCTTTGGCGGTCCCGCTTGGCTGACACTCACCTGCGCCATCATCTGGGGCGCGGCAATCTTGCCGGATTCGGCGCAGTTCTCGGCACTGGTGGCCGACCATTCCGCGCCGGACAAGGCGGGCAGCCTGATGACATTTCAGACGGCCCTCGGCTTTGCCCTGACATTTGCAACGGTTCAACTGACCCCGCTGGCGGCCGAAGCCATCAGCTGGCCAATGACATTTGCCCTCATGGCCATCGGCCCCGCCCTCGGCGTAGTCGCTATGCTGCGCTTGAAGATCTTGACTGCGCCAACTGAATAAGGGCAATGCACGATCCGACTGCCCCTTAGGCCGGAATCCAACATTGCCCCTGTTTCTACTAATTCCTGCCAGGAAGAAGATGCGATCCATAGGGATTGTCGATTACTATTTTCCAACTCCCGTCCTGCTGACGGCGCAAGACTGCCACAGACAGACCGCTCATCTCGATCTCGTTGTTGTCCGGATCCCTTCCGCTCATGGTCCACGGTGCAATGTGAATAGCAAGATCCCCCTCAACAATCACCTCATGGCCCGAATAGGTGAACTGGGGCTGCATCGAGCTGAAGTCCTGAAACATCTGCCGAGCGAGCTTCGCATCCGAAACCGCTTGCCCCGGTTCAAATGCGATGCTTTGCGAGGTCTCATATGTGTCCATGACATCGTCAATATTGCCTGAGTGAAATGCCTGGGTCATGGAAAGGACCGTGCTCAGTATGGTCTGCTCGTCGCTGGTCATTACTTCATTGCCTGCAGAATTGGATATTGTTGGGGTGATGAGTGAAAAAACAAACGCCACTTTGATCAGCGGCAAAAGAAACAAGGGTCTTTTCATGGTGTTCCTCCTTGGGATCGAAACGGCAAAGCGGTGCCAGCCCCGCTTGAAGCCAAGCTTGGTCGGTTTTCGATAGTTTCTGGCAGATCAGTCTTCTTTTGGGGGACATCCTGTAACCGCCAAGTGTCAACGGCAGCCCGTGATGTCTTTGTCCCGGCCTCTCACGAACGCTATGCAGCAGCCTGGGATCGTGCCTCCGGCAGCTCCATATTCAGATCGAACTCCGCCCACCCCATATCCTGCCCGTTGATGCGCAGGCAGATGGCTTGTTCGCCGGGATAATAAGCCCGTGTCGTGATCGGACGGATCGGGTGTTTGCGAGAAAGTCTGAGAGTTTCCCCGGCTCCCAGGGTCGCTTTCGTCCACTTGAAGACTTTGGGAGCCAGACTGCCATTGGCCTTGCGGAAATGGATCACATAATCGATCACCAGATCCTGCGCCCGCCCGGACGTGGAACAAAGCTCAATCTCGAAATTCAGGCCATCGCCGTAGGTCACCTCGTCAGACGTCAGGGATAATCCCTCCAGACGCAGTTCTGGCGGCAAGAGGCGAAACGCTGCAAGGGCTTCCGGATGCCCGGCCTTGATCAGCGACCGGCATGCGTGGCGGACCAGTTTCTCCCGGTTCCGGTTGGCGCCTTTCAGCCACATGTGCGCGATATCGGCGACGAGATCCGGATGATCCTTGGCAATATCGTTGAGATGATTGGCGACGGACCGGCGGACATACTCTTCCGGATCGTCTTTCAGCGCGTCCAGAAGCGGCAATGTCGGGGTTGGGTCAGCGACGAGTTTCGGCAGCCGCATGCCCCAGGGAAGCCGGGGGCGCGTTCCCTCCGCCACAAGGCGGCGCACATGCACGCTCGGGTCAGCCACCCAGAGCGACAGGATGTCGATGGCCCGCTGCTGATCTGCATCCAGAAACGGGCGCACGTCGAATTCGGCCGTCGCCCGTTTGGTCATCTCCTTCATCAGCGCGAAGGAAAGGTCATAGTCCGCAAGGCCGTGATCGGAGACAATCATGCCGAGTGGCATCATGCCCCAACCGCAAATTCCCCTGTGATCGCTCGTGCGGTCGATAGAGCCGTTGTCATTCGGGTGCAGGATCTTCTTGATGATCCAGAACTTCTCGCCGAGTTCTGGAGGCAAAACACGGTTTGTCTCGTCGGCGATCAAACGGGCGCGCTGCTTCAGTTCCAGCGCATCCAGCCGATTGACGATGGACGCCTCATAGGCGCGTGCATCAAACCCGGTCAACTCGCGCTCCAGCAGCGCAGAAAAACAGCGCACGAGATCGGCTGAAATCTTGTTCTTGAAGGGTTCCATTGCCCATTTGCTCCTTGAAAATTCTTGCTTTCATAGAGCATCAAGGCACCCGCACTGGCAATGCAGGCGAGCCTCTCCAACTGACACCCTTTGTCAGGAGGATGTCATGAGCCCAGCAAAAAAGCCGCCCGGAGATCCGAAGCGGCTTTTGTGTTTTGAATCAGGGCAAGCGGATCAATCGCCAATCCGTTTTCCTGATTGGGACTCAAAGAAATGCAGGTTCTCCGGCTTGATACCAAGGAACAGCTTTTCGCCCGGCTTGTGAACCGCATGACTGGATACGCGGATAACGATCTCCGGCCCGCCATTTTCGAAAGAGGCGTAAAGATAACTTTCGGCCCCGACCGGTTCCAGAACGTTGACCGTGACTTGTGCATGGGGCCCATTGGGCAGCTGATCCACGACTTCCAGATGTTCGGGACGAACGCCAAGCAGGCACTTGTCCTGACCATGCAGGTTTGGAACGCTCAAGCCTGAGCCTGTTTCAAGCCCCAAACCGCCATCAACAGCCTTCACCGGAAGCAAATTCATGGCAGGCGAGCCAATGAACCCGGCGACGAAGGTAGATGCCGGCTTGTCATAGACATCGATCGGGGCCCCGATCTGCTCGATATTGCCGCCGTTAAGCACAATGAGCCGGTCCGCCAGGGTCATTGCTTCGAGCTGATCGTGGGTAACGTATACACTGGTCGTACCCAGAGAGCGCTGGAGCCGCTTGATTTCCACGCGCATCTGGACGCGCAGTTTTGCATCCAGATTGGACAGCGGCTCGTCGAACAGGAACGCGGCAGGTTCACGCACGATGGCGCGGCCCATGGCGACACGCTGACGCTGGCCACCCGACAGGGCGCGCGGCTTGCGATCCAGATAGTCGCCGATTTCGAGAATACGCGCGGCCTCCTTCACCCGCCGGTCGATTTCATCCTTCGCCATGCCCCGGTTCTTCAGGCCATAAGCGAGGTTGTTGTAGACCGACATATGCGGATAAAGCGCGTAGTTCTGGAACACCATGGCGATGTCCCGGTCTGCCGGGTCGACATTGTTGACGACCCGGTCACCGATCTTGATTTCGCCGGTGGTGATGTCTTCCAGACCAGCAATCATGCGCAAGAGCGTGGACTTGCCGCAACCGGACGGACCGACGAGAACAATGAACTCGCCGTCAGCGATATCAACGGATACGCCTTTGACCGCTTCCACGACACCGCCATAAACCTTGCGGACCTGATCGAGAGTAATCGTAGCCATTTTGAAACCGTAATCCTTACTTGTCGCTCTCGACGAGCCCCTTGATGAACCAGCTCTGGAAGATGACCACAACGATCACCGGCGGCAGCATGGCGAGGATCGCCAGGGCCATGGCCTCGTTGAGGGCCGGGATCTGCGCCCCCACCCAGACCTGCATGATCTGCTTGATGCCGCGCACAAGGGTAAAGAGCGCTTCATCGGTGGTGATCAGCGTCGGCCAGAGATACTGGTTCCATCCGTAGACGAACATGATGATGAAGATGGCCGCGATCATGGTCTTGGACAGCGGCACGAGAATGTCGAAGAAGAACTTCCACGGCCCGGCACCATCGATACGCGCAGCTTCCAGAAGCTCGTCAGGCACGGACATGAAAAACTGGCGGAAGAAGAAGGTCCCGGTCGCCGAGGCGATCAGCGGTACGATCAGGCCGGAATAGGTATTGGTCATTCCCAGCGACTGAACGATCTCGTAGGACGGCAGGATACGAACTTCCAGCGGCAGCAGCAGCGTGCAGAAGATCACCCAGAAGCACAGCGTGGCCATGGGAAAGCGGAAATACACGATCGCGTAGGCCGCAAGCATGGAGATGACAATCTTGCCGATCGCGAAGCCGAGGCCTAGGATCAGCGAATTCTTCATCATCACCAGACCATTGACTTCCTTGGTGAAGCCGCCGGCACGGAACAGCACGGTCTCGTAGTTTTCCAGCATCTGGCCGCCGGGCAGAAACTGCAGGCCCGACTTGTAGATGGTGATGGCATCGTGGGTACTGGTCATGATGGCAATCATCACCGGAGCCACCATGAAGATGACGCCGCCAATGAGCACCAGATGGTCGGAGAGCTGTAGTCGTTTCACTGTTTCTCTCCTCAATTATAATGGACGCGCCGCTCGATAAGGCGGAACTGGATGACTGTCAGGATAAACACCAGCGCCATCAGGATGACCGACTGGGCAGATGACCCGCCAAGGTCATTGCCGCGGAAGCCGTCGAGATAGACCTTGTAGACAAGCGTCACAGGGTTATTGCCCGGCTCGTTCTTCACAAGGATATCGACGATCCCGAACGTGTCGAAAAAGGCGTAGGTGATGTTGATGATCAGCAGGAAGAAGCCGGTCGGGGCGAGCAGCGGGAACGTCACCGTCCAGAAGCGGCGGAAGCCGGACCGGCAATCGATGCTGGCAGCTTCCTGAACTGATTTCGAAATGCCCTGCAGGCCTGACAGGAAGAAGATGAAATTGACCGGCACCTGTTTCCAGACCGCAGTCACGGTCATGGCGAAGGCCGTGTCGTAGTAGTCGACGCCGATGTTCAGGTTCCAGCCGAATATCGCAACGAAATCGACAATCGGGCCCACATGCTGGTCAAACAGCAGGACGCCGATAAGGCCAGCAACGGGAGGAGCGACGGCGTAGACCCACATGAGCAGCGTTTTGTAGGTGGACGATCCGCGCAGAACCTTGTCCGCCTTGACCGCCAGAAGCAGCGCCAGGCCGAGCGACAGGAACGTCACCAGCGATGTGAACACCGCAGTAAAGCGCGCCACGCGGCCATAGTCGGTGGACGTGACCGTATCGACGAAATTGTCGAAACCGACAAATGTCGAGCCAAAGCCAAAGGGGTCTTCCAGATAGAACGAGGCCCTGACCGCTTCAGCGGCAGGCCACAGGAAGAACACAATGACAATCGAGAGCTGCGGAAACAGCAGCAAATAGGGAACCAGTCTCGACTGGAACAGAACTTTTTTCATCGCTCCACCAAATGACCAAGGCGAACCTCATGTAAAACCGATTGAGGCTCGCCGTGGTTTTTGTGCTGCGGAGGCGTTGCCGCCTCCGCATATCGACATTTTAGGGTTCTTAGTTGGCAGTCGTCTTCGCGAACCGCTCGAGCAGCTTGTTGCCGTCGGCTTCGATCGTGGCAAAGCCCTCATCCACGGAGGTTTCGCCAGAGAGGATCTTGCCGTATTCGCGGTTCATGACGTCACGGATCTGAACATAGAAGCCCATCCGATAGCCCTTGGTCCACTCGCCGCCCGGCAGGGTCAGCTGCTTGATGCCGATTTCGGCTGCCGGTGCGGTCTCGTAGTAACCGTCCTTCTTGGCCAGTTCGTAGGCAGCATTAGTGATCGGCACATAGCCGGTTTCCTTGTGCCACATGTACTGGACTTCCGGAGAGGTCAGGTACTCGAAGAAGGAGGCAACGCACTTGTTTTCGCCGTCCGGCTTGCCGGCCATGGAGAACAGGGCCGCACCACCGATGAAGGTGCCGGTACCAGCGCCCTCAACAGATCCCCAGTAAGGCAGGTAGGTTGCGGAGAACGGGAACTCGACCGTCTTGGAGATGCCGCCGAAGGAGCCGGAAGACCCGAGCCACATCGCAACTTCGCCCTTGTTGAACGGGGTCTGGTTGTCATCCCAACCGGTGCCGTAGAAGCCGAAATAGCCCTGATCCAGCCAACCCTTGACGGCCTTGAAGTGGTTCTTGATCGGCTCGCCGAATACCAGCTTCGTGCCTTCAGCGCCGTCGTAACCGTTGTTATTGGTCGCGAACTGCTGGTTATGGCGAGACATGAAGTTCTCGGTGAAGATCCACGGCAGGTGAGACTGTGCCAGCGGCACGTAGCCAGCTTCCTTCAGCTTCGGTGCAATTGCCTCAAACTCTTCCCAGGTCTTGGGAGCTTCAACGCCGGCCTTCTTAAGCGCATCGACGTTGTAGTAGAGAATCGGCGTGGACGAGTTGAACGGCATGCCGATCATCTTGCCTGCGCTGTCAGCATAGAAGTTCCGGACGCCTTCGATGTAGTCGTCCTTGTTGAAGGCAACGCCTGCACCTTCAAGGATGTCTTGAGCGGGAACAACTGCGCCCGGAGCGCCGATGATGGTCGCAGCGCCAGCGTCGAACACCTGCAGGATGTTGGGCTGCTCGCCTGCGCGGAAAGCGGCGATACCGGCTGTCAGGGTCTCTTCATAGGTGCCCTTGAAAACCGGAGTGATGGAGCAGGCCTGCTGCGAAGCATTGAAGCCGTTGGAAATGTCCACGACGACTTCGCCGAGGCGACCGCCCATTGCATGCCACCAGGAAATGTCCGTAGCAGCATAGGAAAGCGTGGATGTGCCAAGCATCGCTGCGGCAGCAACGAGGCCAGCAACTGTTTTCACTGAAGCCATGTCAGTCTCCCAAATTTTCGGGGTTATTCCCGAACTGAATAGGTGTCGGTTAACCCCTGATTGAACGGGCATCCGAAACACAATGCCCACCTCCCATAGAATGTTCATATGAATGAAAAATGTCGCTCATATGAACATTTAACGACACTCTGCCCTGACTGGGAGCCGATGTCCAACACTTATTTTAGCCATCTAAGATTTCAATGTCGACGATGACACGCGGCGCATCTTCACGCCAAAACTTTGATTTTAATTATTTTTTTCAAAATTACCCGTTCTTCGCCAAGCCTGTTCCAGCTGGCGGATCGGTAAAGTCGACATCTCGTCATCTCGACAGGGATCAGGCCAAACCACAAGGCCACAAATGCGTTTTATGACGTTCAAATGAACATTGCTGCGGCAACGTGTCAGCACGGCACCATGACGTCAGATCAATCCCATCACCAAAAGCGCAACGACACAATAACGAGCCGTCTTTGCAAAGGCGACGAGAGCGAGGAAACGCCAGAACGGTTCGCGCAAGATCCCCGCAACGAGAGTGATCGGGTCCCCGATCACCGGCGCCCAGCTCATCAGCAAGCTCCAGTAACCGAACCGCTGATACCAACCCTCGGCCCGCGCCAGGTGTTTTTCAGCCGGTTTCAGCCGCGACGCCGCAGCCCACCCCCGAAATTCACGCCCGAGAACCCAGTTCACCACCGAACCAAGGGTATTCCCGACGCTGGCGACGGCAATCAGGATCACAATCTTGTCCGGCGCTTCGCGGATCAGAAAGGCCAACCCCAACTCCGACTGGGCCGGAAAGATTGTGGCCGCAAGGAATGCGGAGAGAAAAAGCGCGGACAGTTCTGGAAGCATGGGGCCCGATCATCAGAAACAAACTGACGTCCCCTTTGCCCGAGTGGGGCGGAAGTTACAAGAAATGCATTGCCGCGGATCCGGCGAACAGCAGGCAGAAAGGTGCCTTTGCCTCAAACGCATACGCGTCGGCCCTGTGCTGAAATCATCACAAGGCATATTCAACAATTGCACTGTCGAGGAGGAAAAATGGTGGAGCCAAGGGGAGTCGAACCCCTGACCTCTACAATGCCATTGTAGCGCTCTCCCAACTGAGCTATGGCCCCTAACCACTTGTCGGCCGGCTTGGGTCTCCGGCGTCGTTGGAGGCGGAACATATCCATGCCGCCCCCATTGATCAAGAAGAAAATCGAGTCTTTTTCGCGCGACCTTGTGGAAAACGGTCGGAAGGCGAAACTTCCCGATTTTCCATAAGCTTAGACGTCCGGATCGTCTTCCAGTTCGACCCGGATACCCGGTACGGCTTCGTCATCCTCGTCTTCATCATCCAGGAAGACATCGTCGTCATCTGAATCATCATCGTCGAGATCGACATCGTCATCGCTCAGATCCGGCACATCATCGGCGCCTTCTGCTTCTGCATCGGCTTCCTCGAGGGTGACGATTTCGGGCGCCATGACGTCCTCTTCATCTTCATCTTCCTCGGGTTTTTCTTCCACTTTGGCCGCCTTGGCTGCACGCGATGTCATGACCGCCTGGAAGATCGTGCCGCATTTCGGGCAGGTGATCGGGTTCCGGTTCAGGTCGTAGTATTTTGCGCCACAGCTCGGGCACAGTCGCTTTGTGCCAAGTTCCGATTTTGCCACTGTGCTTACCCTTCGTTGTTGTCGTGTTCGCGGCCCCTTAGCCCCAAGGACGGCCCTCTGTCAAAGACAAATCGCTTGTTTTTTACATTCCATGTTCTGTTCTGCACGGGTTCGCCAAAAATTCAAGCTGTCAAACGGATGACGGACGGTGATCCACATGATAGGAAAGGCTCCCCATTTTGTCCGAAGAACCCTTGGAAGTTCTGCATGTCGCATGCCTCTTCACCCAACCCCTTGACTGCAAAGGCCTCAGGACCGTTGCGCGGCACCATCACCGTCCCCGGTGACAAGTCGATTTCCCATCGCGCGCTGATGTTCGGTGCTCTGGCTGTCGGTCGTTCGACGGCAACCGGCCTGTTGGAATCAGAAGATGTCCTGGCCACGGCCGCCGCGATGCGCGCCGTTGGCGCCGTCATCACCAAACAGGATGATGGCAGTTACACGATCGATGGCATTGGCCTCGGCAGCCTGCTGGAGCCGGAAGGCGTGATCGATTTCGGCAATGCCGGAACCGGTGTGCGCCTGACCATGGGCATTTTCGGCACCCATGATATTGCAGCCACCTTTGTCGGCGATGCATCCCTTTCCAAACGCCCGATGGGCCGCGTTCTGGATCCGTTGCGCGAAATGGGCACCAATGTTGTTGCCCGCTCGGGCGACCGACTGCCTGCAAGCATTCGGGGCGCACGCCAGCCGTTACCACTGACCTACCGGGTTCCGGTTGCCTCGGCTCAGGTGAAATCCGCCGTCCTGCTGGCAGGTCTTAACGCCCCGGGCGTCACTACGGTTATCGAACCGGTCCCGACGCGCGATCACACCGAAAAAATGCTCAAGGGCTTCGGTGCCGATATTTCGGTCACGATCAACGAGGCGGGTGAGCGGGTCATCAAGCTCGTTGGTCAACCTGAACTCAAGCCTCAGCATGTCGAGGTTCCGGCAGATCCGTCTTCCGCCGCCTTTGCCATCGTTGCAGCACTGATCGTTCCGGGCTCGGACGTCACCATCGAGAAGGTCCTTCTCAATGAGCACCGCATCGGCCTGATCACCACCCTGATTGAAATGGGCGGCAATATCGAGATCGTAAACCGGCGTAATTCGGGCGGCGAAGAGATTGGCGATGTGCGCGTGAAGGCCAGCCAGCTCAAAGGCATTACGGTGCCGGCGGACCGAGCACCGTCAATGATCGACGAGTATCCTGTTCTTGCCGTTGCAGCTGCCTTTGCCGAAGGTGACACGCATATGCCGGGTCTTGACGAGCTGCGCGTGAAGGAATCGGACCGTCTTGCGGCTGTTGCGCGCGGACTGGAAGCCAACAACGTGCCCTGCGTGGAGGGCGAGGACAGCCTGACTGTTACCGGTGGCGCAGCGGACATTGGCGGCGGCACGGTGACGACACATCTGGACCACCGCATTGCGATGTCGTTCCTTGTGCTCGGCATGGCCAGCCACAAGCCGGTCACCGTGGATGATGGCGCGGTGATTGCCACCAGCTTCCCGACCTTCACCGGCTTGTTCACCAGCCTTGGCGCGACCATCGAGGAAACAGAAAGCATCGCCGCATGATCATTGCGATTGACGGACCCGCCGCTTCCGGCAAAGGCACACTTGCAAGACGTCTTGCCGCTCATTTCGGCCTCAGGCATCTTGATACCGGATTGACCTATCGCGCGGTCGCTGCAGCCCTTCTCGTCAAGGGACTGCCCCTTGGCGATGAGGCGGTTGCCGTTGAGGTCGCCCGCAATCTGGATCTTGCCCAGATGGACAAGTCGGTCCTTTCTGCCCATGAGATCGGTGAGGCGGCGTCACGGGTTGCCGTTCTCGGCGAATTGCGGAACGAGCTTGTCAAGTTGCAGCAGAAATTCGCGGCCACGCCGCCCGGTGCGGTTCTCGATGGTCGGGATATCGGCACGGTCGTGTGCCCGAATGCCGACGTCAAGCTGTTCGTGACAGCCTCTGTTGCCGCCCGTGCGCGCCGACGCACAGACGAAATCCTCTCCAAGGGCAAGGAAGCGGACTATGCGTCGGTGCTGGAAGATCTGAAGCGCCGGGATGCCCGTGACAGCGGCAGAACGGTGGCTCCGTTAAAGCAAGCAGAAGATGCCCACTTGCTTGACACAACGGAAATGGATATAGAAAGCGCGTTCAAAGCGGCTGTGGATATCGTTTCCCGCGCCAGGCTTTCCTGAGGTTCTGGGGTCCGTCACACATGGCGAGCCCCGTTTCGCGTTTGGAACCAGTGCCCAAACGACATTCCGACCGCATTGAATTCATTGAGGTTCAGGCGCATTGCGCCACGAATTGAGACCGGATCCTTTTGACTTCCGACCGCCGGCCGACCACGAGGTTCACCCTTGGTGTCGGAAGGAGATGCGATTGAGCAGCTCCCGGAAGCCAACCGGATCCAATGTGCAACACAAACCCGCCGGCGGTCTGCCAGATTTGGCACCAGGAGATTTAATGTCTGAACTGAACCCCTCCACCGAGGATTTTGCAGCTCTTCTCGAAGAGTCCTTCACCCAGACCGACCTTTACGAAGGTGCAGTGGTCAAGGGTACCGTTGTCGCCATCGAAAAAGACCTCGCCGTCATCGACGTTGGTCTGAAGGTAGAAGGCCGCGTGCCGCTGAAGGAATTCGGCGCTAAGGGCCGCGACGGCGAAATGGCCGTTGGCGATGAAGTTGAAGTTTACCTGGAGCGCGTTGAAAACGCTCTTGGCGAAGCTGTCCTGTCGCGCGAGAAGGCTCGCCGCGAGGAAAGCTGGGTCCGCCTGGAAGTTGCTTTCGAAGCAAACGAAAAGGTTACCGGCCAGATCTTCAACCAGGTCAAGGGTGGTTTCACCGTCGATCTCGATGGCGCTGTTGCGTTCCTGCCGCGCTCTCAGGTCGATATCCGTCCGGTGCGCGATGTATCCCCGCTGATGCACACGCCGCAGCCGTTCCAGATCCTGAAGATGGACAAGCGTCGCGGCAACATCGTTGTGTCTCGCCGTGTCGTTCTGGAAGAAACCCGCGCAGAACAGCGTTCGGAACTCGTCCAGAGCCTGGAAGAAGGTCAGACCGTCGAGGGCGTCGTCAAGAACATCACCGACTACGGTGCGTTCGTCGACCTCGGTGGCATCGATGGCCTGCTGCACGTCACCGACATCGCGTGGCGCCGGATCAACCATCCGTCGGAAGTTCTCACGATCGGTCAGACCGTCAAGGTTCAGATCATCCGTGTCAACCAGGACACCCATCGCATCAGCCTCGGCATGAAGCAGCTGGAAACCGATCCGTGGGATGGCATCGAAGCGAAGTACCCGCTTGAAGCCAAGTTCACCGGTCGCGTGACCAACATCACCGACTACGGTGCATTCGTAGAACTGGAAGCAGGCATCGAAGGCCTCATCCACGTCTCCGAAATGTCCTGGACCAAGAAGAACGTCCATCCGGGCAAGATCGTCTCCACTTCTCAGGAAGTCGACGTGATGATCCTGGAAGTCGACCCGGTCAAGCGCCGTATCTCCCTGGGCCTCAAGCAGACCCTGCAGAACCCGTGGGATGCCTTTGCTGAGCAGTTCCCGGTCGGCACCGAAGTCGAAGGCGAAGTCAAGAACAAGACCGAATTCGGCCTGTTCATTGGTCTCGACGGCGATGTGGACGGCATGGTTCACCTGTCCGACCTCGACTGGAACCGTCCGGGCGAGCAGGTCATCGACGAGTTCAAGAAGGGCGACATGGTTCGCGCCGTTGTGCTTGACGTTGATGTCGAGAAGGAGCGCATCTCCCTCGGTATCAAGCAGCTCGGTGGTGACCCGATGGAATCCGGTGCAGCTGGTGAGCTGCGCAAGGGCTCGATCGTCACTTGCGAAGTCATCGAAATCAAGGACGGCGGCCTCGACGTCAAGATCGCAGACAGCGACCTGACTGCCTTCGTTCGTCGCGCTGACCTTTCCCGTGACCGGGAAGACCAGCGTCCGGAGAAGTTCTCCGTTGGCGACAAGTTCGATGCTCGCATCACCCAGTTCGACAAGAAGACCCGCCGCGTTTCCGCGTCCATCAAGGCACTGGAAATCGCAGAAGAGAAGGAAGCTGTTGCACAGTACGGCTCTTCCGACTCCGGCGCGTCCCTCGGCGACATTCTGGGTGCAGCCCTCAAGGCTCGCGACGAAGACTAAGATCCGACACGGATCCGCTGACACACTACGTAGAAGGCCCGGTATTTACCGGGCCTTTTCATTTTGAGCCGTATCCTGTTGTCTCTCATTATATTTGCTGCCAGCCCTGCCGCTTTCAGCGAGTGC
Organism: Roseibium sediminis; assembly: GCF_008711325.1. GTDB lineage: Bacteria > Pseudomonadota > Alphaproteobacteria > Rhizobiales > Stappiaceae > Roseibium > Roseibium sediminis. The sequence continues at coordinate 155,692 of NZ_VXDB01000005.1, read as the reverse complement.
AATCAGATAAACCGCAACACCCAAGCATTTTGAGAGCGAAGGTTTTAATGACGACTGCAAAAAACGGCGACAGAATTCATCTTCACTACACGGGAACCCTGAATGACGGATCGGTTTTCGACAGCTCATCAGGTCAGGACCCGCTCGAGTTTGTCGTTGGCTCCGGACAGGTTATTCCCGGCCTCGACAAAGAAATTCCGGGCATGGCAGTCGGGGACCGCAAGACGATCACCATCCCCTGTGCAGAGGCATATGGTGTCTATGACCCCGGCGCACGCCAGACAGTGCCTCGCGAGGCGATCCCGGATCACATCCCGCTCGCACCGGGCACCCAGCTTCAGGCGCAAGCGGAAGGAAACCAGATTGTTTCCGTCACCGTTCTGTCCGTCGACGAGAGTGAAGTGGTACTTGATGCCAATCATCCGCTGGCTGGCAAGGATCTGACCTTCGACATCGAACTTGTTGCAATCAAGTGATCCGTTGATCTGTCACCGCTCATTGCAGCGGTGAACACGATGCTGTTTCGGCATCACATTGCATGCATCGCCCGGCATTTCAGATGCCGGGCCTATTTATTTTTTCTCTAAGCATTTGCATTTCCGACGTAATTGCTCCTATCTAGAGGCACCTTGTTTCCGAAACTACGGAGAAGTTGTCTTAATGTCTGTCGATGTCGACGCTCTTCTGGACCGCCGTCAGTTGCGCCGGAAGGTCAGCTTTTGGCGGATCGCCACATTTTTGGTGATTGCCATCGCCCTGATCTCCACCCTCGCCTATTTTGCGGAAGGGGGCATCACCGGCAAACAGTCCGACCACATCGCTCGTCTTGAAATCGAGGGTGTCATTGTCGATGACTATGAACTTCTTCAACGCATTGAAGCCATTCGGGAAAATGAAAACGTACGCGGTGTGATCGTCGCGATCAATTCACCCGGAGGCAGCACCACGGGCGGTGAAGCGATCTATGGTGCCTTGCGCAAGTTGGCAGACGACAAGCCGGTCGTTTCCGAAATTCGCACCGTCGGCGCATCTGCTGGCTATATGATTGCGCTTGCGGGAGACCATACCGTTGCCCGCTACAACTCCATCACCGGCTCAATCGGCGTTCTCTTCCAGTTCGGCAATTTCAAGGGATTGCTTGATACGGTCGGCGTCAACATGGATGCGGTGAAAAGCTCGGAATTGAAGGCGGAACCTGATTTCTACTCGGAGGCCTCGCCGGAGGCCAAGCAGATGCTGGCTTCGCTGGTCAAGGATTCCTACGACTGGTTCGTCGATCTTGTTGCAGAGCGCCGCGGACTGGATCGGGCCACAGCTGAGAGACTGGCCGACGGAAGCATCTATACAGGTTACACGGCCCAGAAGCTGGGCCTGATCGACGCCATAGGCGGCGAAGAAGAAGCCATTACATGGCTTGAGAGCGAACGCGAGGTTGCTGCAGACCTTCCGGTGGTCATCTGGGCCCCCGAAAAGGAGGATGGCGGTATCCCGTTTGTTGGTGCATTGTCTCGCAGCTTTGGTTTGGGAATTGCCGAGGGCCTCGTAAAAGAAGCAAAAAGCGCTAAGGGGCTGATTCCTCGGGGGCTTACGCTTGACGGCCTCGTGTCCGTTTGGCAGGCTTCGGACTCGGCGGCAGAATAAGTAGCGGTTCCAGGGGGCACCAATGATAAAATCCGAGCTTGTGCAGCATATCGCAGAGCAGAACCCGCATCTCTATCAACGGGATGTCGAAAATATCGTCAACGCGATACTGGACGAGATTACCGAAGCTCTCATGCGTGGAGACCGCGTCGAGCTTCGTGGGTTTGGCGCTTTTTCCGTCAAGAACCGTCCCGCTCGTGTCGGACGCAATCCGCGGACCGGCCAAAAGGTCGAGGTCGAAGAAAAGCATGTGCCGTTCTTCAAGACAGGCAAGGAAATGCGCCTGCGACTGAATGACGGTGTGGATCATGGCGACGACTGACGTCGCCTGACACGACAAACGCCGCAAATCTTCTATAATCCACCCGAACCAGGGATGGAAACCGGGAGACCGCCGTGACCCGTTTGGTCAAGAACATCATTCTTTTCGCCGTCGCTATCGTGATGATCCCGTTGTCCGTTGCCAATCGGCACACGGTGTCGATCGCGCTCAATCCGTTCGATCCGCAAGACCCACGGCTCACCATTCCGGATGTGCCGCTGTTCTGGGTGATCTTTGCAGCTCTTGGGGTTGGTGTTGTGCTCGGAGGCATCGGCGCCTGGGCCAAGCAGGGCAAGTGGCGCAAGGAAGCCCGGATGAAGCGCCGCGAAGCTGCCAAGTGGCACCGCGAGGCAGATCACCTTCGCGAACTCACCGAAGCTGGTGACCCGAACCAGCCCCGCCTGCCGGGCAACAGCCCCCGCGCAGCCTGACACGAAGTCCGCCGCGTCGACTGCCGGACATCTTCCGGCGGTCACAAATCTGTCAGGGATCGAACTTTTCCAGGCTCCCCTACTTCAAATTCTGCCCACGGATCCTATCTGAAGGATCGTTGGGGGGAATTTGATGATGTATGTGATGGAGCCTCCCATGATGACGACCTTGGCCTATTCGGTCAGCCTTCCCGCCGTTGCCCTTGTTATCGCGACCTTTGCAGCGGCCTGCGGTCTTGCCTGATCGAGATCCGGCGTAAAGGACCACGCGAGGCGCCCCCCCTCAATCCACGTCCCTGGCATTGTAGACCGGCAGCGTCCAGCCCCGCTCTATCGCGCCGCCGCGAAGAATGAGAGCGCCTGCCATGCCCATAACGGCGGCAGGCCAGCCGCCGAAACCGATCTGTTCCAGCACCACATAGATGCCTGCTCCGGCAAATGCGGCGCCCACATAGATTTCCGGCTTGGCGATGGCAGATGGTTCACCGGCGATCGTATCGCGAATGATGCCGCCAAATGTGGCTGTTGAAACGCCCATCAGGATGGCTACGAAGACCGTGTCGCCTACAGTGAGGGCCTTGGCGGCTCCCATGACGGAATAGGCCGCCAACCCGACAGCATCCGCCCAGCGGAGCGGTTTGCCGAGGGTTTCAATCCGGGCGGCACCGAACCACATGTAGATGCTCACGCCCAGACAGACGATGAGATAGCCCTCGGCCTGCGTCCAGAAAACGGGCACACCGAGCAGCAGGTCACGAAGAGTGCCCCCGCCGATCCCTGTGAGGCTTGCGAAAAACAGGAAAGCAATGAAGTCCAAGCCCTTGCGGGAGGCAAGGATGGCTCCTGAAACGGCAAAGACCGCGACACCCAGATAGTCGAGCACTTGAAGAAGCATCGCCGACTCCCCGCCACAAAGGAAACCCGCCGGAGGTTCCGGCGGGTCTGATCAGCTGTCAGGCGCTCTTGTCGACTGTCTGGCCGGGTTCCGCATCAGCGGCATTCGCTGTCGGCATGTCCTTTGGACCGCCTTTGGCAACGCCAACCATGGCAGGGCGCAGCACACGGTCACCGATCACGTAGCCCGCCTGGACCACCTGAACGACCGTGTTGTTGGGAACATTCGGGTTCGGCACTTCGAACATGGCCTGATGGAAGTTCGGGTCGAACTTCTGGCCTTCCGGATCCAGCTTGCGCACACCGTTCTTGTCGAGCTGGTTGAGCAACTCGCGCTCGGTCATTTCGACACCCTCGATCAGGGAAGCGATCCCGGCGGCTGCATTCGTGCGGTCTTCCTCGGGAAGGGAGTCCAGCGCACGGCGCAGATTGTCGCTCACCGTCAGAATGTCACGCGCAAAGCTTGATACGGCATATTGCTTGGCATCGCTGATCTGCTTTTCCGTCCGACGGCGAAGGTTCTCCATTTCGGCCATGGTGCGCAGGACCCTGTCTTTCAGGTCTGCGTTCTCAGCCATCAGAGCTTCAACCGGATCGGTGCCAGCGCCAATTTCCGCTTCAGATGCGGTGTCTGCAGCTGCAGTGGCGTCCACTTGCTCTTCCATTTTGTTGTTGTCGTCGCTCATGGATTTTCCGTTCAAATTTCTCGAAAATGGGATTGCACGGCCTCTTTACACGCAGATGAGCGGATACGCCAACCGCATACCCGCCCAAAGCCGTTCCGATTTGCTGTTTTTCAGAGCCAAAGGCTCACAGGGAGCTCTTGATCCAGTCGGCGAGCTTGTTTTTTGGGGCTGCGCCGACCTGCTGAGCCATCGGCTCGCCGTCCTTGAACATGATCAGCATCGGGATCGAGCGAACGCCGTATTTCATTGCGGCATCCTGGTTCTCGTCGATGTTGAGCTTGGCGATTTTCACCTGACCGGCCAGTTCTTCGGAAATCTCTTCCAGAGCCGGGGCGATCATCTTGCACGGACCACACCATTCGGCCCAGAAATCCACCACTACCGGTTCGGAGGACTTCAGGACATCCTGTTCGAAAGACGCGTCTGTAATCGTGCTGGTTGCCATGGTTCGATCTCTTTGTGAGGGTTTGTCAGATACACCCCTTGAAGGCGTATCACGGTTGCTGGGAACGTAGGGAGCCGAAGGCCGCGCGTCAAGCGGGCGAGCCGTCCGGCTTTAGGTGACGGAACGTTTCATCCAGAAGTTCCTCGGGCAGAACCATAAGCTTTGGAGCACTTGTCCAAAGAAGCGCCGCGCTCACGGTTTTGCCGGGAAAGACCGGCTTCAACAACTCCCTGTAGACAGCCAGCTGGGCCAGATACTCTGCAGGGACGTTTTCGGGCGACGAAGGAACGCTCACATTGGTTTTATAATCCACGATCAGAATGTGATCGCCCATATCGACCAGACGGTCGATCTGACCGGACACGGAAATCTCTTCGCCGCCGGATGTTGTCAGCGTGCCGACGACCGGCACTTCTGCTCGCGATGAGGATGCCAGCAGCGGCGCGAACTCCTCACGGGCAAGAATTTCCCTCACTTCGCTGGCAAGGCTCTCCTGTCTGGAGCGGAAGGCTTGCGGCAAGGAGGTTCCAAGGTAGCGCTCGATTGCCGCGTCCCGTTGGTCCTGCGGCATGTTGGGGAGCAGCTCCAAAAGCCGGTGGACGATCCTGCCGCGCTCCAGAGGCCACGACGGATCAGCAAGCCGGCTCTTCAGCCGTTCGGCTGCCGGCACAGGCTCGATGCGTTCCTTTTCCTCCATCACTTCAAAAACCCGGGACGGCTGAAGCCGCCGCTTGCGCTTGGGCGCCTTCACGGGAACCGACAGCCATTCGGGCGGCGGAGGTGGCAGGTCGAACATTGGGGACGCCGTTCCCTCGCCTGCGCCGTGACCAGCCTTAATTGCTGTCGGTGCAGGATCGTTTGCCGCCTTTTGCCAATGCCAGGAAACAACCTGCCCATCTGCAGCCTTGATTTCGCGCGCGCCGGGCTTCAAGGCTCGGGCCACGAGACTGTACCAGGCATCTTCCGCTGCGCCGCGCTTTGGTTCCCAACCGCAGACCACCAACCGATCCTCAGCCCGGGTCAGCGCCACATAAAGCAGTCGGCGATATTCCTCTGCCTGTGCATCGTGACGTTCCGCAATGGCGGAGGCATGCCAATTTGTCCGATCGGCCTTTGACGGAAGCCATACAAGCGCCGGAGCCGCGCCCGTGATCTTTCTGTCCAAAGGCAGGAAGGCCGGGTCATGCGCACTTGTGACGGGCTTCCCGCCCGGATCAACCAGAATGACAACCTTTGCCTCCAGACCCTTGGAACCGTGAACTGTCATGACGCGCACCAGACCCTTGGTGCTGGTCAGTTCACGCTTGATCTCCGTCGGTGCCGCGGCCATCCAGGCGAGGAAACCCTCCAGGCCCGGAGTTCCGGTCTGCTCATAGGCAAGCGTCAGGTTCAGGAACTCGTCCAGAACGTCATCGACTTCCACGCCAAGCCGCTTGCGGAACAACCGCCGTCCCCCATCGGCAGACAAAAGCCGCGAAAAGAACTCGAAAGGTGGCATGAAGTCGGCTCGCGCGCGCCATTTCTCGATGCGTTCGCGAACCTGATCCCATTTCCCACTCGCCTCAGCCCGAGAAAGCAGGCTCTGCCACAGTGTGCCTGCCCGCCGCCGACCGTCTTCATCCCGAGCGATGTCCAGAAGATCATCATCATTCAGCTGGAACAGCGGGCTCTTCAGCACCGATGCAAGCGAGAGATCGTCTTCGGGCAGCAAAAGGAAGCGCCCGAGCGCTGCCAGATCCTGAACGGCAATATGTTCAGTCAGAACAAGACGATCGCTTCCCGCAACAGGGATGCCGCGCTGTTTCAACTCTCGGTTCAGGATCTCGACGAACGCACCACGTTTGCGAACGAGGATCATGATGTCACCGGGGTCGGCTTCCCCGTTCTTCATCCATTCACTGATCGCTGTACCAATACGCCGCGCGACCCGCGCGGGCGGTGAACCCGTGCCCACATGATCTATCGGATCGCGCCAGTCTTCCGGTTCGGCAACATCCGCTTCCTGCTCCAGCGGCCAGATTTCGATCAGGCCGGGGTCTTTGCGAATTGCCTCGTGGACCGGAGCCTCAAGCTTTTGGGAGAGGCCCTGAAAGGCTTCCCTTTTCTTGAAGACCAGATCGACCGCGCCCAGAACATCGGGGGTTGAGCGGAAGGACAATTGCAGGTCAACCGAATGAAACGTGTGTTGCGCATCTTCTGCCTGTTTGGAGAAGTTGCGGCGCATGGCATCAAAATAGGCCGGTACGGCTCCCTGAAAGGAGTAGATCGACTGCTTTTCATCCCCAACCGCAAAGAGCGTCCGAACGCGTTCGCTTGCCCCATTCCCGGAGAAGAATTCGGCCGCAAGCGAGCTGACCACCTGCCATTGGCGTGGACTGGTATCTTGCGCCTCATCGACCAGAATGTGATCGAGCCCCTGATCCAGCTTGTACTGGACCCAAAGCGCCGCATCAGAACGGGCAAGCAGCCTTGCGGTCTTGACCACAAGATCCTCGAAATCGAGATACCCCTTGGCGATCTTCGCTTTCTCGTATCGGTCGATCACGCCGTAAGCCAGACGCAGAAGCGCGCTGGTTCCATCGAAGGTAACAGCAGTCCGCCGCTCATTAAGCAGGCTAACCAGTCTGTCTTGTTCGGCAAGCAACGCTTCGATGATGTTCGGGAATTCCTCCGCCACCTTCTTGTTGGCGAGCTTTTTGCGAGGCTCAAGATCTTTCGTCAGGAACAGGGATAGCCAAGCCTTCTTGTAAGAGACTGGGTCCTGAGTGTCAGCGCAGGAAACAAGCGCGTCTGCAAGTTTCAGGTCGTTGCCGGAGCCCAGACGAAAGGCTTCGGCGTAGCTGAGCAATGTGTTTCGGTCAAACGGGCATTCCGACAGGAACCGGGCGTCGATATCGGTGACACCGGTGCTGCCGGAGAGACCCAACTGCTGCGCCAGTTGCAAGAGCGCAGGTTCCAGTCCGCCGGTTTCCTCCAGCCAAAGGCGCAAGGCATCCCGGTTTTGAATAAGTTCATCGAGCGCCTTTTGCGCCGTTCCGTCAGCCATCAGGTCGATGACCGTGGCAAGGGACTTGCCAAAGGCGCTGTCGGGTCGTGTTTCGGCAAGATGCAGCACGGTGGCCCGTGCATCCCCCATCAACTCACCGCCAATTCGATCATCGAGCACTTGAAAATGCCCGGCAACATTCGCCTCCAGCGGAAACTGATGCAGCAAGGCCTCGCAGAACCCGTGGATGGTCTGGATCTTCAACCCGCCGGGGGTTTCCAGCGCCTCTGCAAAGAGCCGCCGCGCAAACGCAACCCGTTGGGCGTTTGGCCTCTTTCCCTCGATTGCCTCCAGCTCAGCGGCCAACTTGGCATCGTCCATGGTCACCCAGTCACCGAGGATGCGGAACACACGGGTGGCCATTTCGGCAGCCGCCGCCTTGGTGAAGGTCAGAGCCAGAATGCGCGATGGATCAGTGCCATCCAGCAAGAGACGCACAACCCGGCGCGAGAGAACGAAGGTCTTGCCCGACCCGGCATTTGCACTCACCCAGGCCGAGGCGCGCGGCTGGGATGCCCGGTCCTGCCTCTCGCGGGTCAATTCGGGGATCTGAAACCCGCTCATGCGTCGTCCTCCCCGGAGGTTGACCATTCCGCGACACGGGCAAGATGGTCATACGGTCCGTTGGTGTCACGCTCCTTCATCACACGGGCGCGTGACAGATAACCGCTGTCAGGTTTTGCATAATGCGCGATCAAACTTTCAAGCCGCGACCAGGCATCTTCCGCCAATTCGGAAACATCCCGTTCCTTGGGCGAACAGGAGACCTCGTTGACCGGATCCGTTCCACCTTTCAGCTGCAAATACAGGAATTCCGAAATCGGCCTGTCGCCCAGCACATCCTTGAAGCCGGACCGCCGGATCATGGCCGCTTCCAGCGGCAATTGGGGCGCCAGGAGTGCCTCCACCTGTTTCTGGCTGGGAACCTGACCGGTCTTGTAGTCCAGAATGCCGATGGTGCCGTTTGTCATCATGTCGATCCGGTCCGCCCGGCCTTTCAGGCGGAAATCGAACCCCGGCAATTTCAGGTCAACGCCGCCGCCAACTTCCAGATACCGGGTTTCGACATTTGGCGACCGTGAGGCTTCATAGGCAACAAACCCCTTCGCAATGCGCTGGAAGCGAGGCCACCAGAGCGCACGAACCGCCGGAAATGCAGTCAGGGGCTCAAACAGTTCCTCGCCGATGTCGATCAGGCTGGAAACAGCTGTTTCATCGAAAGGACCGGTCCAGGTCGACAAGAATTCGGCAAGTGCGTCGTGAATGATGTTGCCCTTGTCCGCAGCCCCCGGCTCGCCACCAATCGGGTCGACCGGCTGCACATCCAAAACATGCCGAGCGAAGATCGCGTAAGGGTCGCGGATCAAACGTTCGATTTCGGTAACGGAAAGCTGTGTCGGACGGATCGCAACAGGAGGCTTTGGATTCGGGCGTTCTGCCGGGCGCACAGGACCATCTGCCCGATCAATGGCCTCAGCCAGTCCCAGATAGAAGTTGCCCCGTTCTTCCATCTGCGAAGTCAGTACACCGCCGGCAAGTGTCGTCAGTCTCTGGAGCCATCTGGACGCAACGGTTGGCGCTCCATCGGTACGGCTGGCTCTGGACAGGATGACCCGGGACGCGCCGAACCCCATGCAGAAATCATGGGCGGCGGACCCGATGCGCCGCTCCGGCGGCTCCAGTCCGATATCCCGTTTCATGGGCCGATTGAGCCAGGGGTCATTCCTGGTCTTCTGCGGCCATGTCCCTTCGTTCAGACCACCAAGGATGACCCGGTCAAACTGTTGCAAGCGGGCTTCCATCGGCCCCAGAATTTGAACCCTCGGGTCACCGGGCAAACGACGGCGGACCGCATGAGATGACATCAGGGCTCCAAGAACCGTCGGCCAGTCTGTCGGCGCGAGCAAAAGCCCGCTGTTTCCGGAGGCCAGCAATTCGGCCATGAAAGCAGCGAACACATCACCGGCCTCTTCGGCATAAAGTTCATCGGAGTTGCCCGTTTCATCCGCGGCAACGGCTGCGACGGATCTGGCATGAGCTTCGGCAAGCTCCACGACCGGTCTCGGCTCGGCCTCTCCGGCGATGCTTTCAAGCGGTGCCAAAGCATCGGCCAGTCTGTCCACCAAATCGAGAAGAACGGGCCAGTCCTTTTCGTGGATCTTCTTCCAACGCGGCGGTTCGCGGTAGGTGCCCTCTGCCAGCCGCGCCTGCTCCGCTTCATCTGCTGCAGCCTTGACAGCGGCCTTCAGACCATCCGTTCCCGGTGCCGCGCGGGGACCGCGCAGCACACCACGCTCCAGCGCCCGTGCTGCGGAGCGAATTTCCTTTGCCGACAAACCTAATCGGCAGAGCGGGTGCTTTAGCAGCGCAAGCAGATCCAGCGGATCACAATCGAAAAGCGCCAGTTTGGCGGTCAAGATTGCCAGAATGGCCGGTGGCGTCTGATCGAGCGGGCGGCCCGCACTGTCGTCGACCTGAATTTTCCAGCGGGCGAGCTCACTTGCCACCCGGCGCGTGAGAAACCGGTCCGGCGAGATGAGAGCGGCAGTCTCGCCCTGTTCCAAGGCTTCGCGCAGGGCTATGGCGATGGCGAGCGCCTCTCCGGCTTCGTTTCTTGCCGTTATCAGGCTGACATTTTCAAGTGCGGCAGCAGTTCCGCCATCTTGCCGATCGGCGAGATAGGACATCCACCCGTCAGAGGTTTCAGCCGGTCGCATAGCTTCCGACAGCAGTCGTTCACGGGCAATATCGGCTTCAGAGCCAGGGCCGCCGAGTGGCAGGACATCACGGCGCTCCACCTCCAGCCGTGCCAACAGTTTCTTCAGCGAGTATTGCGGGTGCGCGGCGTGTCCGCCGGATTTTCCCACTCCCCTCCCTGAGGCACCTTTTTTGCTGTTCGCCCCATCCAGTGTCTTCCAGGACGCATCGTCAAGACGAATGTCCAGACCGGGCAACACGATTGCGCCCTGATCCAACCTCGAGACGGCTTTCAAAAGCGCTGCGGTTGCCGGGACGGACCCCGTTACTCCGGCAACGATGACCGGCCCCTGCGGCGGGGACGTCAACAAACGCTCCGCTTCCTTGCGGATGAGCGCCGAGCGACGCGCCTTTGGATCCATCACCCCACGTTCTGCAAGATGAGCGGGCCACGCCTCCTGCACGATCTTCAGAAAATCGAGCGTGATCTGCCAGTAGCGCGCGTGATCGTCTGGCACGAGAGCCTGAAGGTCCGACCAGTTGGCTTCCTCGGTTTCGATCTCGTCCATCAAGGCGAGAAGATCAGCTGCCAGCCATGCGGCGTCTGCAGCAGACGCAGGGACACCAAGCGGCTCATCCAAACCGAGGTTCAGAACCTCGCGGCGAAGCGCACCTTTCCACGCCATGACCAAGCGTGTCATGGCCAGATGACGCTCCAGAACCGGCATGGCGGGCGGGAGCGCCTCGCCATCCCCATCCGCGCCCAGAAGAAGCTGCAAATCTTCTTCCGTGTCACCCACTGGCCTGATTGTCGGAAGCAAGACCGGACGCCCGCCAAACAACTCCTGAAAAATCTCCGGCAACAGGCGCGCAGCACGGCGGGTCGGCAAATACAACGTGGCGGTCGGCAGCAGCAGAGGATCGTCCAGCGGACGAAACCCCGGCACCAGCGTTCCATCTACAAGAGCAGTTGCCAGCGTCTTCAGGAACGGAACGGAGGGCGCAATGGTATGGACCGAGGCTCGTTGCCTATGCTCGCCCATGCCTCAGGCCGCGCTTTCGCGCACGGCATGTTCGGCAGCGTGAATGGCTTCCGGCGTCCCGACATGCAGCCAGATGCCTTCCATCTGAACCCCGAAAAGTCGACCCGCTTCAATGGCACGATCGAACAGGACATTCATGGAAAAGGACCCTTCAGGCGCGTTCTCGAACAGGCGGGGATGCAGAATGGCTGCTCCTGCATAGGCAAAGGGCGTTACGCGCCGCTCCAATCTGCGGCTCAGGCTTCCGTCGCGCGCCATCTCAAAATCACCCCGCCCGGAATAGCCAACCGCATTGACGGTTTCAGCCAGAAGCAGCAGCGCATCCATGCGCTCGCTGTCCCAAGCCTCGATCATGTGCTCCAGATTGGGTTTGACGCCTTCAATCCAATAGGCGGTGTCGGCATTCAGCTGGAAAAAGGGATCATTTCCCAGGAGCGGAAGGGCCTTCATGATGCCACCGCCCGTTTCCAGCAGTTGCGCCCGTTCGTCAGAAACGAGCACCTCCATATCGGCGCGGCGCTTGACATGCACCTCGACCAGATCGGCGAGATAATGGACGTTCACGACACAGGTTTTGACCCCCACCTCGGCCAGACGGTCAAAGCCGTGATCGATCAGGGCCTTGCCATTCACTTCGATAAGCGGTTTGGGGGTGGTTGCAGTCAGCGGACGCATGCGCTTGCCCAGTCCGGCCGCCAGAATCATTGCATGTGAAGGCCGGAATTGCCCCTGTGCCATGTTGAAATCTTACTCCGCGTTTTGCCCATCAAACAGGCCGCTTTTTTCGAACCAAACTTTCAGATCCGCCATCGCCGGATGACGCAGGACCCGCTCCATGTATCCGATCAGGCGCGGCGCGTGTTTCATGTAGCCCGGCTTGTCATCCCGCCTTGCCAGCCGCACGAATATCCCGAGGATCTTCGTGATCCGCTGGCAGGCCATGATGGCATAGGCTGCTTCAAACCGCACCCGGTCAAATGCCGGATTGACTGACTGTCTTGCGGAAATGTAGGTCGCCACCAGATCGCTTTCCAGCTGTGGTGAAATGTCGACACGAGCATCCAGTGCGAGCGAGGCAACGTCATAGGCCAGAGGCCCGATGACCGTATCCTGAAGGTCAATCAAACCGATTCGGTCGTCACCTTTGCGCCCCTCAAGCCACAGGATATTGGGCGAATGAACATCCCTTAAAACCCAGCCGATTTCCGCCTGCTCAGCTGCCCTGATGGCAGCCATCCAAAGCTCGCGGAAGGCACGGCGCTCGTCTTGTTCCAGCTCCCGTTTCAATCGGTCGGGCGCAAACCATTCCACATAGAGCTCTGCCTCGGTGATCAGGGCTTCCAGCGAATAGTCTGGGACATGATAGATATCGCCATCTGGAAGAAGGACGTCCTGCGGAAGCGGCCTTTCGTGCATGGCGGCCAGGACCCGCATGGCTGCATGATAGCGCTCAGCAATCGGCCCATTTTCGTCGACAATTCCCGTTGACCCGAGATCCTGAAGCAGCAGCATTCCGGCCGTTGCATCTGACGCCAGCACCTTTGCAGCCCCAAAGCCCCGGCTGTGCAACTCACCGGCAACCGCGACAAAGGCCCTGCAATCGGGCGCCCGGTGGACCAGACGATTGTAGGCAAGAGCCTCTGGAGTGCCCATGGCACCACTTGGCTCCGGCCAATCCATCAGGATTGCCATTTCACTGTTCTTCGAAATGCGTTCGAAATTGCGGATGGAGGCATCACCGGCAATGTGGTGCCGCGCTGCGCCTTCAAACCCGTTCGCGTTCAAGAACTGGCGCAGCAATCGGGTTCGCGTGATGCGTTTCTGCCATTCGGGATTTTGCGACCAGAAATCCGCGACGCGCTCGCCTTCGGTGTTTGTTTCCCTGAGCTGGATCCAGAGCGCATCTTCAGGCAGGAACCCGGCAGCCATTTCAGGCCATTCCACCAGAGCTGCGCCGGCTTCAAGGCAATCGGCAAGCCCCAGTTCTTCGACCTCCTCCGGTTCTTCCAGCCGGTAGAGATCAAAATGGGCAACCTCCAGACGGTCGAGGGAATAGGTCTGAACAAGGGTAAAGGTCGGGCTGGGGACTTCCAGCTCTGCATCGGCGGCCAGAGCTCGCAGCAATGCGCGCGAAAGGGTGGATTTCCCGGCTCCCAAATCACCGGAAAGAAGAACGCAATCCTCCCTGCGCAGGATAACAGCAAGGTCCTCTGCAAGGCGTACGGTTGCGCTTTCGCAGTCCAGAAGGATTGACGTGAAGGGCGTGGGAAGCTGGCGGAGCGGCTGACCGGACATGGGCGACCGGCAGCTTATTCTGCCGCGATGCTGCCGGAGAGTTCCGGCTTGGCGGGGAAGGTGCAGGTGACCGTTGTTCCCTTGCCTTCAACGCTGTCGATATCCACCTTGCCGCCGTGCAGTTCAACGAAGCTCTTCACGAGTGAGAGACCGATCCCCGCCCCTTGACGGCGTGCGCCGGTGTCATGGCCAACAAAGCGGTTGAAGACCTGTGTGAGGATATCTGCCGGTATGCCGCACCCGTGATCCTTCACAACGAACTCAATTGCCTCGTCTTTCCGCTTGCAGACGACATCAACAATGCCATCTTCATCGGAGTAGCGGACCGCGTTGGAAATCAGGTTGTAAAGAACCTGCCGCAGGCGCTTTTCATCGGCGACCATCACGCCGATATCGTTCGGGACATCCGTGCGAAGATTGATCCGCGCCTCTGCCAACCGGTCTTTCAAACCCTCGACGGCAGCGGAGACCGTGGCTGCCACATCCACTTCGCCAAGATCCAGCTCCATGATGCCCGCATCAAGCGTCGCCAGATCGAGAATGTCATTGATGATCGCGAGCAGGGCCGAAGACGAGGAGCGGATATAGTCGGCATATTCGCTTTGCTTGTCAGACAGTTCACCGAATTTCGGATCGGTCAGCAGCTGGGCAAAGCCGATGATGTTGGTCAGCGGTGACCGCAATTCGTAGGACACGTGCTGGACAAAGGCGTTCTTCAGTTCGTCGGCCTGTTCCAGTGCCTCGTTCTTTTCAACGAGCGCACGCTCCACATTCACGCTGTCTGTAACGTCCACGAAGGTGACAAGCGTGCCGCCGTCGGGAAGCGGAACGGTGGCATAATCCAGGATCGTGCCGTTGTGGCGCTCCATGCGGCTGGAAACCTGCGTCCGGTTGTCGACGAGGCTTGTGACATTTGCGGCCAGTCGGCCCCAGGCATCCTGCTCAGGCTGGGACAGGGCGCAAACGCTGATCAGCTCCTTGACGTGGGGCAACTGCGAAAGACGATCTTCCTCGAAGCTCCAGATGTTGCTGAAGGCCGGATTCCAAAGCCGCAAGCGACCATCGGAACCGAACACCGCAACGGCTTCGGAGAGATTGTCGAGCGTCTCGCCCTGAACACGGATCAGCGCGTTGTAGCGGCTTTCAAGATCCAGTCGCTCGGTGACATTCTCGTAGATATAAATCACGCCGCCCTGCGGGTGCGGGCTGGCGATGACGCGCAAGGTGCGGCCGTCCGGCAGGTGCCACCAGTTTTCCTTGGACTCAACCGACTGGTAGTTCTCCAGCATGTTGTTCCGCCAGACGCGGTAATCGGCCTGTTCCGGCAGCTTGCGCGCAGCGCGCAGCGCATCAAGAACGGCGCCATCTTCCGGAGAGCTTTCAAGGAAGGCAGGATCCAGACCCCAAAGCTGGCAGAAGGCGGCATTGTAGAATTGCAGCTTCCGGTCGCCGCCGTAAATGGCGACAGCGGTTGCGAGCTGATCCAGGGTCCGGCCGTGGAACTCCTCGGCGCGCGTCAGTTCCTTGCCAAGCTGGTCCAGCTCGGTGATATCGATTGCAACGCCTGCCCCGCCAACATTGGCGGTGACATCGGTTACCTCGAAGACGCGCCGCTCGCCAGCGGCCACCATCGGAATGCGGGACGTAAAGCATCCGTCTTCATTGCGGTCCTTGCCGAGAGCCTCGCGTGCAGCCGAATCAAGGAAGTCCGCGCCGTTTTGCACAGCAGCCTTGGCATCCGGGGCATCGACAGCCTTCGCATAAGCCTGATTTGCCCAGATAAGCTTGCCATGGGCGTCACGTTGCCAGGCGGGAGACGGCAGCGCATCCAGCAACGCATGCAACATATGCAATTCGCCAGAGATGCGAGCATTGCGAGCCGAAATCTCCGCCTGGATCTGGCGCTCACCGGTCATGTCACGCAGACGAAGGACAACAGCCCCTCCAGTCGTGCGACCAATCGCCTCCACATAAGTGCCAAGGCGTGTCGTCAAGGTGCAGGTGAAGGTCTCACCGCGACTGAAAAGGGCATCAAGCCGACGCTCAAGGTCGGATGCGCATTTTCCGGTCAGCCAAGACCCGAAGGCAAGCAGCTGGTTTGTTGCACGCGGCACGCCGGACTGCTCCGGCAGAACGCCCCAGACCTGCGGGGCATTGCCAGCACCCGACCAGACCACCACGCGCTGCTCGTCGGAGTTCAGCATGGCCTCAAGCCGGTCGACACGCAGCTTGAGTTCGCTTTTTTCGCGGTGAAGGCTTTCGGAAAGAATGCCGGAGCTGCGACGCTGCCGCAAAAAGGCAACGGACGCCGTGATTGCAAATGCACAGACACCACCAAAGGCGCCGAGCAACATGACGGTGTTGGGATCGATAGAAGGCAAGGACAGAGACGCCTCATCAGCGGCCTGAGCCAGACTGGGCACCATCAAGGTTGCGCTCGCCGTTGCGCACCATACCTTTCCGGTTGCCAGAATCCTTCCTCGCCACGCCGAGCGATTACGCCCAGCGCTGAAGCCGCCTATCGGCATTCCAAATCCCCTTACGCCGCCTTTTATCCGGCCCGGGCTTTTGCCCGGATAGCCTGGAAACAAATCAGGGGCTTGTGCCTCAACGCCCTTGATTCGTTAAAACCATAACCTTTTTGGGATTCGCGAAGAAGAGTCTCTTGCCAAAAAGTTAACGAGACCCACTGAAACAATGATTCCCGTTAACCTTTGTGATTCTGGCAGATTCCGGCAGACCACTAAATATTGAGTCTGCCGGCATCCAAATCAGTATTTGTAGTGTTCGGACTTGAACGGACCGGTTTTGCTAATCCCCAGATATTGGGCCTGATCCTCTGTCAGTTCTGTCAGGGTCACACCCAGCTTCTCGAGATGAAGGCGTGCGACCTTTTCATCGAGATGCTTCGGCAGAACGTAAACCTCGTTCTTGTACTGGTCGCCGCGGCTCCACAGTTCGATCTGCGCCAGCACCTGGTTGGTGAAGCTGGCGGACATCACGAAGCTCGGGTGACCGGTGGCATTGCCAAGGTTCACGAGACGGCCCTGGGACAGGAGGATCATCCGCTTGCCATCCGGGAACTCGTACATATCGACCTGATCCTTGACCGGGCGAAGCTTGGTGTTCTTCAGCGCGGCAACCTGGATCTCGTTGTCGAAGTGACCGATGTTGCAGACGATGGCCATGTCCTTCATGCCACGCATATGGTCGAAGGTGATGATGTCCTTGTTACCGGTCGCGGTGACATAAATATCGCCTTCCGGCAGGGCCTGTTCCATCGTCTTGACTTCAAAGCCGTCCATGGCCGCCTGAAGGGCACAGATCGGGTCGATTTCGGTGACGATGACGCGCGCGCCCGCACCGGCGAGAGACTGGGCAGAGCCCTTGCCGACGTCGCCATAGCCACACACAACGGCAACCTTGCCGGACATCATGACATCGGTGCCGCGGCGGATACCGTCGACCAGGGATTCACGGCAGCCATAGCGGTTGTCAAACTTGGACTTGGTGACGCTGTCATTGACGTTGATGGCCGGGAACGGCAGCTGGCCGTTCTTCTGCATTTCGTAAAGACGCAGAACGCCGGTGGTGGTTTCTTCCGAAACGCCCTTGATGAGGGCCTTCTGCTTGGTGAACCAGCCCGGGTTTGCAGCAAGGCGCTTCTTGATCTGCGCGAAGAGAGCAATTTCTTCGTCGGACTTCGGATTTTCGATGAGGTGGGTTTCGCCAGCTTCAACTCGGGCACCGATCAGGATGTAGAGCGTTGCGTCGCCGCCATCATCCAGGATCATGTTTGCGCCTTCCGGGAAGTCGAAGATCTTGTCGGCATAGTCCCAGTATTCTTCGAGGGTTTCGCCCTTGATGGCGAAGACCGGAATGCCGGCAGCGGCGATTGCTGCTGCAGCCTGATCCTGCGTGGAATAGATGTTGCAGGATGCCCAGCGAACTTCTGCGCCCAGCGCGACGAGGGTTTCGATCAGAACCGCAGTCTGGATCGTCATGTGCAGGGAGCCTGCAATGCGCGCGCCCTTGAGCGGCTTGGAGTCACCGAATTCGGCGCGGCAGGCCATCAGGCCCGGCATTTCGTGTTCGGCGATTTCGATTTCCGTGCGGCCCCAATCGGCGAGCTTGATATCCTTGACGATATAGTCGGTCATGAAAATTTCCTGAGTGGTTGTCGGCAGCTACCGAACAGTTGTCACAGGCCGGAAAAAGATACTCGGCCTGACCTTTTCAAATCCGGGCAGACGCATGTCCCGCCATCACGATTGAGCGGGTTATAGCGCGCAAGGGTTTCCACTTCAATAAAGATATAAAGAAATCTTTATATCAAATCCGAACTGTTTGAAACATGACATAGCAAAGGGAGATGCGGGCATGTGGCTACTTTGACGTGTCCAGAAGAGCGTGCGGCAAGACACCGAAGCCAAACTCCCGGTCATAGGCAACGATCATGATGGCAACGACAATTGCCCATATGATGCTGCTCAAGGAGCCGATCAGGAAATATTCGGCATTCAGCCGCTTATCCAGATCCTTGTAACGCGTCACGGATTTCAAGGCGATCACGGCAGCAAGGATCTGCCAGTTGCCCCAGACGAGCCCGACGACCAGCAGCACCCTCTCCAGAAGACCAATCACCCGGCCAGCCTTGAGCTCGCGCTCGACCTTTGCGGGCGGGGTTTCTTCGCCTTCCGTCTCCGGCAGGATCTTGCCGTCAACGGCAAGGTCGACAACGCGTTTTACAAACAGGTTGCCGAGTTGCCAGAGAACAGGCACGAACAGCGCATATCCGGCCAGAACCAGTATGATGTTGAAATACGTCATGAAAATACGCTGTCCCCGAAATCATCTGCCCGCGGATTCGTGGGCCCTCAAATAACCGGATATGGCATCAAGCTGCCGTTGGTAGAGCTTCAGGTTAGCAGCTTCCAGCCCCTTGTATACCGCCCTCTTGCTGACGCCGTGCCGATCTGCAATCTCGACTACATCAAGACCGGATAACAGGCTTTCGCGGATATATAACTGCTGACGCTCGGTCCATCCTTCCTCGAGAAAGGATAGGGATGAGCCAATTGCGTCCAGCAAGGGAGGAAGATCCCCGTCTTCTGGAAAGGAAAAGCGATAGGCATTCGGATCCTGCTTTTCCTCAAGCCGCCCCCGCGCCTCGGCCAACCCTCGCCCCAGCATATTCCAGGCGGAGCTCTTGTTCAGTGGTGTTTCCAAATGAACATCGCCGACGACGAACCGACATCGCACGCCCTCGTGCAAGAGCTCAAGCCTCATTTCGTGAGCCACCCGAAAGGCTGCCGCCCGCGAGGAAAACAGACCCTGAAATTCATCACCGAGGGTGATCGTCAGCGGCGAAGCAATGTCATCGCCATGCTTTTGGTTTGCTGCATCCACACTTCTGTTGAACACCACATGCAGATGCTCGCGCGAGGGGAACTGCTCGCTTTCAACGATGTCGCCCATCAGCACAGTGTGGTTCCTGGGTACCTGCCCCATTGCCTGCCAATCCCCGTTTTGGTCTAGACACAAACCAGATAATGAACTCTTTTTGGTTCATTTTTCAATAATGAAATAAAAAAGGTTCACTTTCAACAAGTGAACCTTCCAGATAATCTTCAGCGAAGATAGGCCCTGCGACTGAATTCTGTCAGTCCGCTTCTCCGAACCCGTCGCAAACCAGATCGGAAATGGCCGTCATTGCCTCTTCGGCGTCACTGCCTTCCACACGCACCTGAATGCTGCATCCGCGACTTGCCGCCAGCATCATCAATCCCATGATGGAAGTTCCGTCGACCGTCTGACCATCCTTGGAGACCTCGACCCGGGAGTCGAACGTTTCCACCAGTTTCACCAGCTTCGCAGAGGCCCGCGCATGCAGGCCCCGTTGGTTGACGATGTTCAGTTCTTTTTCAAGCACGGCAGGGTTCACCTGAATCAGTTTTGTCCGGACAGCACCTGACTTGCCACGGAAATATACTTCTGGCCGGCCTGGCGCGCTTCGTCGACAGCATCAGCCAAGGGACGATCTACGCGCACGCTTGCGAGCTTGATTAGCATCGGCAGGTTCACACCAGCGACAACTTCAACGGACGTGCCGTCCATGACGGAAATGGCGAGGTTGGAAGGCGTCCCGCCGAACATGTCAGTTAGAAGCACCACGCCTTGCCCGCTGTTGGCCGCCCTGACGGCCGCCAGAATGTCCTGCCGCCGCTGCTCCATGTCATCATCCGGACCAATCGAAATTGTCTCCACCTGTTCCTGAGGGCCGACAACATGTTCCAGCGCAGCCTTGAATTCCTCTGCAAGGCGGCCGTGGGTCACGAGTACAAGTCCGATCATGAGTTCTGCGATCCGGTATCTATGATGAATATGGTTCTTAAAGCAGCCGAGGGCACTGTCGGCAAGTGGTTCTGCGCATGCAAGCAAAATCGGCTCCTGCCTTAAAAGTAGTCCGGCCTATTGGGGAAAAGCTCTCGCAAGACCCACCGAAGGCGGCGCAATCCCTCATCGCTCCGATTTTCCGCCAGTCGGCACCGGGGAAGAAGCAGCCCTTCCAGCAGTATCCGGTCTGTCGACGCCTCCGGCAATCGATCAATTTCCGACAGGGGCATCAGGTCGACCACCAGATCCACCGCGGCGGACGGCAAAAAGCCGGTTTCGAGAATGCCAAGTCCGCGCACCTCAAGTTTGCCGGCAAGAGCTCCCGCCGGATGCGCGACGACATGATGACCATCCCCTTCAAGGTGAACGCGGTCATCTCCAACCCAGGCGGCAAAGGTCCCCCTGCTGCGGGCCGTTTCCACCAACCTGTCGCAGAAACTCGATTTGCCCGCTGCCGACGGGCCGCGCACAAGAACACCAAGGGTGCCAAAGGCAACACAACTGGCGTGAATGGTCGGGATTGCCATGATCAGTGTCCGGCAGGAAGACGAATTGTAAAGCGGGCACCGGAAATGGCGTCAGATGCACCTGCACCCTTGCGGTTTTTCGCGGTGATGGTACCGCCATGCGCTTCCACGATCTGCCGCGAGATTGAAAGCCCAAGACCGGAATTGTTGCCGAAACCTTCACTGTCGGGCCGGTCCGTATAGAACCGCTCGAAGATCCGGTCGATATTCTCCGCCCGAATGCCGGGACCGTCATCATCAACGGTGATCTCGGCCCACTTTCCAACCCGGCTCAGCCCAATCCGGACGGAGCCATCGGAAGGTGAAAAGGACTGGGCATTGTCGATGAGATTGCTGATGACCTGACCAAGGCGAATGTCGTGGCCCTGCACTTCATAGGGATGGTTGCCTGGAGCATCTGCAACGGTCAGGCGAACGCCGACACTTTCCTTGCCCGTTCGCTGATTGACGGCATCGCCGATCGTTCGCAGCAGGACGGCAAGATCGATTGGCTCTGCCTGAGCCCGCGCCAGCTCCGCATCAAGACGCGAGGCATCGGAAATATCGCTGATCAAGCGATCCAGCCGGCGGACATCGTGCTGGATGACATCAAGAAGGCGACCGCGCGATTGATCCGATTTGGCAAGGGGCAGAGTTTCAACCGCGCTGCGCAAGGACGTCAGCGGGTTTTTCAATTCATGCGCCACATCCGCGGCAAACCGCTCGATGGCATCGATGCGGTTGTAGAGCGCGTTGGTCATGTCCCTGAGCGACCGGGCCAGATGACCAAGTTCATCCTGCCGATCGGCAAATTCCGGAATTTCCTGACGTGTGTTTGAGCCCTTTCGAACCCGGTCGGCCGCAGCGGCAAGGCGGCGCACGGGACCGGCAATCGTTCCTGCAAGCAAAATGGAGAGGAGGATCGTCACGGTGGACGCGACCAGGAAGACGCGCATGATCGCAAGGCGTTCGGCCCGCACGATGGCATCGATGTCGCCGCCCTGGGTGGAGAGCAGCAGAGAGCCAAGAACCGCGCGAAAGCGCTGGATGGGAACGGCAACCGAGACGATCAACTCGCCACGCGGCGACACACGTACAACGCTGGCAGGAGAACCGGACAGGGCTGCGGCCACTTCCGGATAGGCGCGCCCGTCACCGGGGCCAACCTCTTCATAGAGCGGCAGCTCTCCCTTGCGGAACCAGAGCTTCAGCGATTCCCAGGTTTTCTCGACAAACCCAGGCTCGTCGACCACAGGCGGCGGCAGGTCGAACCTCAGGATCTGGGCGCTGGAATAAAGATGGCGCGAATCGATGATCAAGATCCCATCGGGATCGTAGATTCGCGCACGGGTCTTGGTCGGGGAGATAAGGCTTCGCAGTACCGGGCCAACGCGCTCGGGATTGACCGGAAAGTCCAGAAGGTCCTGATCATCGCCTCCAGGCGCAATGCTTTCACCGGCCTGCAGCTGTAAAAGGCGCTCCGGGTCCACGGTGATTGCGCCGGTATCGACCGTTGCGGATGCGGCAATGGCCCCGGCAATGATCTCGCCCTGCGTGAGGAGGCTCTGCACCCGCGCGTCAATGAGACCTGCGCGAAACTGGTTGAGATACAGGATGCCAATCACGAGCGCGATCAGGCCAACCAGATTGATGGCGATGATCCGCCGCGTCAGCGACGAAAGCACATAGGTGCCGAACACCCTGCCGAATTGGGAAAGGACGCGCCGCCTCAGGCGACGGTTACCAAACCAGCGCAACTGGGATCGATCCGTTCCGCCAGCCGGTGCTCGCGACACATCTTCCGTCTTCTCGCTTTCCACCGCCATGGAAACGGTCTTCAGACCTCCCTGAACCGGTAACCGACGCCGTAAAGGGTTTCGATCATGTCGAAATCATCGTCGACCAGCTTGAACTTCTTTCTCAGGCGCTTGATGTGGCTGTCGATGGTCCGGTCGTCAACATAAACCTGATCATCATAGGCTGCGTCCATCAGGGCATTGCGGCTCTTGACGACACCCGGACGCTGGGCGAGCGATGACAGGATCAGGAATTCTGTAACCGTGAGCGTCACCGGCTTGTTGTTCCAGGTGCAGGTGTGGCGCTCCTGATCCATGACCAGAAGGCCACGCTCGAGCAGCTTGTCTGCATCCTGCCGCGGAGCCGAGGTATCGCGCGGCTGAGCACGGCGAAGCACTGCACGAACACGTTCCACCAGCAGGCGCTGCGAGAACGGTTTGCGGATGAAGTCATCCGCGCCCATCTTCAGGCCGAAGAGTTCGTCGATCTCGTCATCCTTGGAGGTGAGGAAGATCACAGGCATGTCCGAGTTCTGGCGCAGGCGCCGCAACAGCTCCATGCCATCCATGCGCGGCATCTTGATGTCGAAGATTGCAAGGTCGGGAGAGTCTGACTGCAGGCCCTCCAGTGCAGAGGAACCATCGGTATAGGTCTGCACACGATAGCCCTCCGATTCCAGAGCAATCGAAACCGAAGTCAAAATGTTTCTGTCGTCATCGACCAAGGCAATTGTCGGCATGCGTTTTCTAATCCGTTTCCAAACTCAACTGGCAAGATGTCTTGAGGAAGACCCAGCGTTTTCTTGGCGCTCCAATTGCGCATAAAATATGGCACCACCTGATGATTACACCCTCAAACGGACAATCAGAAGCCTTTTGAGGCAGAAATAGGCTTTTCCTGCTGCGCAGTTAGTTTTTATCCGGGACTTCTCGGTCAGGGCGACAATTTTCAGCAAATTTTCCCACAGTAGTGGCGCGGTCAGTTAAAGACGTTCACGCCTTGCGCATTTTTTCGGACTCCGAATTAATTATTTAATCGATCAAATTTTTTTTTAATCGATTAAAGCCCGTTGAGTCAGGACCCTGCGTCTTGTTGCAGTTTTCTACATCCATTACTTTGCCGGACACAGTTGAGGGGCGCGATTTCAATCGGTCGCGCACTGAAATCCTCACCTGCTCAACGCTTGAATTGGCCCAGATCACAAGGACTGCGGGATCATGCTCGAACAAGGCGTCAGGAATCCGTCGCATGGTGTAGAAACCTTCGGCTTGAAAAACCTGAAGGGAGTTTATTGGAACCAGAGCGAGCCTGCGCTTTATGAGTATTCACTCTCGCGCGGTGAAACCAGACTGGCCGCCGGTGGCGCGATTGTCGCCGAAACCGGGATCCACACCGGTCGTTCCCCGAAGGACAAGTTCGTTCTTGAGGACGACGTTACCCGGAACACCGTCTGGTGGGACAACAATCAATCCATGCAGCCCGAGCAGTTCGAAACGCTTCTGGCTGATTTCCGTGCACACGCCGAAAACCTGGACCTGTTTGCGCAGGATCTTTATGGCGGTGCCGACCCCAAGCACCGTCTGAATGTTCGCGTCTACACCGAGTATGCCTGGCACTCGCTGTTCATTCGCAACCTGCTGCTGCGCCCGGAAGCTGCCGAGCTGGCCAGCTTCGTTCCGGAAATGACCATCATTGACCTGCCGAGCTTCAAGGCTGACCCGGCCCGTCATGGCTGCCGCAGCGAGACGGTCATTGCCTGCGACTTTACCCGCAAGATCGTTCTGATCGGTGGCACGTCCTATGCCGGCGAAATGAAGAAGTCGGTCTTCACCTTCCTGAATTACCTGCTGCCGGCCAAGGGCGTGATGTCCATGCATTGCTCTGCCAATGTGGGCGATCAGGGCGACACCGCCGTCTTCTTTGGTCTGTCAGGCACCGGTAAGACGACGCTTTCCGCCGATCCGAGCCGCACGCTGATCGGCGATGACGAGCATGGCTGGAGTGAAGATGGCGTCTTCAACTTTGAAGGCGGCTGCTATGCCAAGACCATCAAGCTGTCTGCTGAAGCAGAGCCGGAAATCTACGCCACCACACAGCGCTTCGGCACTGTTCTGGAAAACGTGGTTCTGGATCAAAACCGCGTTCCGGATTTCGATGATGGCTCGAAGACCGAAAATACCCGTGCGGCCTATCCGATCCACTTTATCTCCAATGCGAGCAAGACAGGTCAGGCCCCGGTTCCCAAAACCATCATCATGCTGACCGCTGATGCCTTTGGTGTGCTGCCTCCGATTGCCAAGTTGACGCCGGCACAGGCCATGTACCACTTCCTGTCCGGTTACACTGCAAAGGTGGCTGGCACGGAAAAGGGCGTGACCGAGCCGCAGGCGACCTTCTCGACCTGCTTCGGCGCCCCGTTCATTCCGCGCCATCCGTCCGAATACGGCAACCTGCTGCGTGACCTGATTGCAAAACACAATGTGGACTGCTGGCTGGTAAACACCGGCTGGACCAGCGGTGCCTATGGTGTTGGCCATCGCATGCCGATCCGCGACACCCGGGCGCTTCTGCATGCGGCGCTTGATGGCAGCCTGAAAGGTGCCGAGTTCCGCACCGATGCCAATTTTGGCTTTGCCGTTCCAGTTGCGGTTGACGGCGTGGACGGAAAGATCCTGAACCCGCGCGACACATGGGCTGACAAGGCTGCCTATGACGCACAGGCTGCCAAGCTGGTGCAGATGTTCATCGACAATTTCGGCTCGTTCGAAAACCATGTCGACGGCGATGTGCGCGATGCTGCTCCTGTGGTTCAAGTCGCAGCTGAATAAACGCCAGCAGCGCAAGTTCATTGAAAGGCGGCGGGTTCTTCCCACCGCCTTTTTTTGTTGGCCTTTCGGCTCGCTGTTTTCTTCCAGTGCGATAGCTATATTGTCAGATGATGAAGGAGACACGGCCATGACCGAAACAACGCCCCTTTCACCTCAGGATGTCCTGCATACTGCAGAAAGCTGGGCGCAAGCCGGGCGTGCCGTGGCCGTTGCGACGGTGATCGAGACCTGGGGGTCAGCTCCAAGGCCGGTTGGTTCGCATCTGGTGATCGATTCGGAGGGGAATTTCGAAGGCTCCGTTTCGGGTGGCTGCGTGGAGGGGGCTGTTGTCGCCGAAGCCGTGGACGTGATTGAGACGGGAAGACCAACTACGCTCGAATTTGGCGTTGCGGATGAAACCGCCTGGCAGGTTGGCCTTTCCTGTGGCGGGCGCATTCGGGTCTATGTCGAACCCGTCACTATTGCACCGCAGTCCTGAAATTTCGGAGCGTCATTAAGATGGACCTTACTCTCCTGACCCGCCTCAACCAGCTTCGATCCAACAGGCAAGCCGCCATACTGGTCACCAACATGAGCGACGGCAGCCAGAGGCTGGTGGAAAAGGTAACGGACCTGATCGGTGATCCGCTCAAGGAAGACCTCGAAAAGCGCTTTCTTTCCGGAAAGTCCGGACATGTCGAAACCCAAGCGGGATCGTTTTTTCTGACCGTTTCCGTTCCCTCCCCACGCCTGGTCCTGATTGGGGCTGTCCATATCACCCAGGCACTGGTGCCGATGGCTCAGATTGCCGGCTTCGACGTGACCGTCATCGACCCGCGTACGGCTTTTGCCACCGAAGATCGGTTCCCCGGTACTCTGCTCAAGGCCGA
Source organism: Roseibium sediminis (assembly GCF_008711325.1). Classification (GTDB taxonomy): domain Bacteria; phylum Pseudomonadota; class Alphaproteobacteria; order Rhizobiales; family Stappiaceae; genus Roseibium; species Roseibium sediminis. The sequence goes on along the minus strand of NZ_VXDB01000005.1, from coordinate 129,796 downwards.
GTGGCCGCAAGAGGTGCTTGAAGAGACACCGCTGGACGCCTACACAGCCCTCGCTGCCGTGACCCATGATCCCAAGATCGACGATTATCCCTTGCAGCAGGCCCTGCGCGAGGGGTGCTTTTACGTGGGAGCTTTGGGCAGTCGAAAGACCCACGGCAAACGCCGCGACCGGTTTCTGGAAGCCGGATTTTCCGATGAGGAATTCCGACGGATCGATGCGCCGATTGGCCTCGATATCGGTGCTTCCTCTCCGGCCGAAATCGCCGTTGCCGTTCTTGGAAGCGTGATACAGGCCCTGCGGAAGCCGGAGGCCCGATAATGGAATTTGGACCGGTGCCGATCGGAGAAGCCGAAGGATGTGTCCTCGCTCATTCCACCCAGGTTTCCGGCAGGACCCTCAAGAAGGGGCATGTTCTGACCGGGGTGGATGTCCGTGGCCTTGCCGTCGCGGGGATCGAAAGCATAACCGTAGCCCGCCTTTCAGCCGATGACACTGGCGAAGATGAGGCTGCGCATAAGATCGCACAGGCCGCTGATGGCGGAGGAATGTGGCTTGATGCGCCCTTCACGGGCCGCGTGAATCTCTATGCCGACGCTCCGGGCGTCTTCGTTGCCGATGAGACCGCAGTCAATTCGCTCAACCGGGTTGACCCGTCGATCACGCTGGCGACCCTGCCCAACTTCGCGCGCGTGAGCGCAGGGCGAATGGTGGCAACCGCAAAGATCATTCCCTTTGCAGCTTCAAACACCAAGGTCCGCGAGGCTGAAACCCTGATAGCGAAAGGTCTGCGTGTTTATCCCTTTCGCTCCCTGAAGGTCGGCCTGATCGCAACGCAGTTGGATCACCTCAAGCCAGCCACCATGGACAAGACCCGCCGGGTTCTTCAGCAGCGTCTTGATCTCAGCAACAGCAGCATCATCTGCGAAAAACGAGTCCCCCATTCTGCCGAGGCTGTAGCCGAGGCAATGCGTGAACTGAAGTCGGGAGGGGCAGAGCTTCTGATACTCTTCGGGGCATCTGCAGTGGTCGACCGCAAGGACATTCTGCCTTCAGCAATAGAGGTCGCAGGAGGTCGTGTCCGTCATTTCGGCATGCCGGTTGATCCGGGGAATCTCTTGCTGCTTGGTGAGCTTGATGACACCCCGGTCATAGGAGCGCCGGGCTGTGCCCGCAGTCCGCGGGAGAATGGTTTTGACTGGGTTCTTGACCGTATTCTCGCCGACATACCCGTGACCGCTCACGATCTGTCCGGAATGGGCGTTGGGGGGCTTTTAATGGAAATTGAGAGCAGGCCCCAGCCACGGGAGATCAGGTCGACCTCGCTGCAACCGCGAATCGGTGCTGTTGTTCTTGCCGCCGGGAAATCCAGCAGGATGGGCGGGCCAAACAAACTGTTGGCACATCTGGATGGGAAGCCAGTCCTGCGCCATGTGGTTGAGGCTGCAATCGGTGCGGACCTTGCCGAGATTGCTGTGGTCTACGGGCACATGCATGACAGGGTCCAAGGCGCGCTGGCGGATCTTCCAGTCATTGCAGCCTACAATCCGGACTATGCCGACGGGATGGCCAGTTCCATCCGGACCGGGATGAATGCTCTGTCACCAGAGCTCGATGGCGTCCTGATTCTGCTTGGCGACATGCCGCGAATAACCACCGGCGATATGAAGGCGCTTACAAATGCCATGACCGAGACCGGCAAGGGCATTGTGATGGCTACAGCAGACGGCAAGCGGGGTAATCCTGTTCTCTGGGACCGGCGGTTTTTTGCAGACCTGAGGGCGCTTGAAGGCGATATCGGCGGCCGAAATCTGGTATCGGATCATCCCGAGCAGGTTGCGGAGGTTGAGATCGGAGGGGCTGCCCGGCTTGATCTCGACACCCCGCAAGCTCTTTTGGATGCTGGTGGAATCCTTCCAGAGTAGAAGTTTCTACCGACCAAAGGATTCACAGTGTGAAACCGGAGAACCGGTGAACATAATCTTAATAATACCATTAGATATGCGCGACACGCAGGGCTCTTATTCGCTTCGCTCTATTGCATTTTCGTGACAACCGATTTATCTACACCCTGCGTTTGAAGTGAAGCTCTGCCACATCGTGGGGCTGATGGACAATCGCCTAATCCGTAATTGAACGAAAGCTGTTCGGATCCTTTCCTCCCAAAGGATGCTCGAGCGTTTTCGCCATGCGTCTTTGAGGAAGAGGAATATACGATGGATAACATGAGCCTCCCGCGTCCGGGTTGCTGCAAGTGGGCCGAAGGCGACGCGGGAAACTACACGTTTCCTTGCTCGAACCGTGTTGAGGCTGGTGTCTCCTATTGCGATGAACACAGCGCCATCGTTTACATCCCGCCGGAAGAGCGCCGCCGCAGCCGGTCCGGCAGCGTGCCGATGACATTCCGCCGCGCCGCCTGAGGCGAGGCACAGAGAACAAAGCTGCTTGAAAACAAAAGCAGATCTGTGCGGTTACCGCACACACCTGAAAACCCGGCCACTGGTCGGGTTTTTTGTTGCCCGGGATTTGCGCGATTTTGGTTTGGAATCCAATGCAAACGAGACAAACAAAAAACGCGGCCAAATGACCGCGTTTTAGGTAATCCAGATAGTCGAATGCCGTATCAGGCTGCCTTGAGGGCCGCAGCAACATCCTTCAGCTGTGAAAGCTGCATGGATGCCCTCTGACGAGCTTCGTCATCCTTGGCATCGGTAACGTCTTCTTCAGCGTTCTTGATCTGCTGTGCCAGATCATCGGCGCTGATTTCGGAAACCGGCGTTGCACGCTCGGCCAGAATGGTCAGCCCATTCGGGCCGGCATCGGCAAAACCACCCCGCACGAAGTATTCATCCCAAGCATTGCCATCCTTGCGGACCTTGAGGATACCCGGCTTGATGGTGGACATGAACGGGCTGTGGTTCTTCAGAACGCCAAACTCGCCCTCGGTTCCCGGAACAACAACTTCCAGAACCTGTTCGGAAAGCAGGAGGCGCTCCGGCGAGACCAGTTCAAACTGAAATGTATCGGCCATTTGGCGTCTTTCCTATCAGTCGACTTACGAAAGGACCTTTGTACGGTCCCCGAACTCGGGAATCCGGCGCGATCCATCGCGCCGGATTCTTGAATTATCAGGCAGCTTCTGCAGCCAGACGCTGTGCCTTTTCGATCGCCTCATCGATGGAGCCAACCATGTAGAAGGCAGCTTCCGGAAGGTGATCATATTCGCCGGCAACCAGACCCTTGAAGCCCTTGATCGTGTCTTCCAGAGCCACGAGCTTGCCCGGAGAACCGGTAAAGACTTCAGCCACGAAGAACGGCTGGGACAGGAAGCGTTCGATCTTGCGAGCACGGGCAACGGTGAGCTTGTCTTCTTCAGACAGTTCGTCCATGCCGAGGATGGCGATGATGTCCTGAAGAGCCTTGTAGCGCTGCAAGGTCACCTGAACCGCACGTGCGGTCTCGTAGTGTTCTTCGCCAATGATGTTGGCGCTGAGCATACGAGATGTGGAATCCAGCGGGTCCACAGCCGGGTAAATACCCTTTTCAGCGATAGAGCGGTTCAGAACCGTCGTTGCATCCAAGTGGGCGAAGGTCGAAGCCGGCGCCGGATCGGTCAAGTCATCGGCAGGCACGTATACGGCCTGAACAGACGTGATCGAGCCCTTGTGCGTGGTCGTAATCCGCTCCTGCATGGCACCCATGTCGGTTGCCAGTGTCGGCTGATAGCCAACTGCCGAAGGAATACGGCCAAGAAGCGCAGACACTTCGGAACCAGCCTGGGTAAAGCGGAAGATGTTGTCCACGAAGAACAGAACGTCTTGGCCCTGATCACGGAAGTCTTCCGCGATCGTCAGACCGGTCAGCGCCACACGGGCACGGGCTCCGGGAGGTTCGTTCATCTGGCCGTAAACCAGCGCAGCCTTGGAGCCTTCTCCGCCGCCTTCCTTGTTCACGCCGGATTCGATCATTTCCCAGTAAAGGTCGTTACCTTCACGGGTCCGCTCGCCAACACCGGCGAATACAGAATAACCGCCGTGCGCCTTTGCAATGTTGTTGATCAGTTCCATGATCAGAACTGTCTTGCCAACACCAGCGCCGCCGAACAGACCGATCTTACCGCCCTTTGCGTACGGAGCGAGAAGGTCCACGACCTTGATGCCCGTCACAAGGATTTCCGCCTCGGTGGACTGTTCCACGAATTCAGGAGCGTCCTGGTGAATTCCGCGCTTGGTTTCGTGCTTGATTTCACCGGCTTCATCAACCGGCTCACCAATCACGTTCATGATGCGGCCCAAAGTGCCAACACCGACCGGCACAGAAATCGACGAACCAGTATCGACGACTTCCTGACCGCGCACCAAACCTTCAGTTGCATCCATTGCGATGGTACGAACAGTGTTCTCTCCGAGGTGCTGTGCAACCTCCAGAACCAGGCGCGAGCCCTGATTGTCCGTCTCCAGAGCGTTCAGGATCAGCGGCAGGTTGTCATCGAACTTGACGTCGACAACGGCGCCGATGACCTGGGTGACTCTTCCGACATTCTTGTCAGCCATATCCCTATCCTTGTCTCGATCCGTCAGAGCGCTTCCGCGCCCGAGATAATTTCAATCAATTCTGTGGTGATCTGAGCCTGACGCTGGCGGTTATAGCTGATCGTCAGTTTGTCGATCATCTCGCCTGCGTTGCGGGTCGCATTGTCCATTGCAGACATGCGTGCCCCCTGTTCAGATGCAGAATTCTCAAGAAGCGCGCGGAATACCTGAATGGAGATGTTGCGAGGCAACAAGTCCGCCAGAATTTCAGCTTCATCCGGCTCATATTCGTAGATCGCCGCCGCGCCGCCTGCCTCTCCTTCCGAGCTCTCAAAGTGAGCCGGAATGAGTTGCAGGGCACTCGGCACCTGGCTGATCACCGATTTGAACTCGGAATAGAACAGCGTGCAGACGTCAAACTCGCCTGCATCGAACATGGAAAGCACTTCCCGGCCGATTTCATCCGCGTTATCGAAGCCAACGTTCTTCACGCCGCGCAGTTCGATCGTCTTGATGACATGCTCGCCAAGGTCACGCTTGAGGGAGTCGTATCCCTTCTTGCCGACACAGAGAATTTTCACCGTCTTGCCCTGCGCAATCAGGGTTTTGGCCCGTTCCCGCGCAAGTTTTGCGATGTTCGAGTTGAAGCCGCCGCACAGGCCACGTTCGGCAGTAGCGACGACGAGCAGATGCACGTCGTCCTTGCCTGTACCAGCCATCAGCTTCGGCGCATCGTCGCGGCCTTCAAAGGCCACGGCTAGGTTGGCCAACACCTCACCCATGCGTTCCGCATAGGGCCGGGCGGCCTCCGCAGCGTCCTGAGCACGACGCAGCTTCGCCGCGGCCACCATTTGCATGGCCTTGGTGATTTTCTGCGTCGCCTTAACAGAAGCGATGCGGTTTCGTAGGTCCTTCAGGCTCGGCATGGCCGCCCCTGCTCCTTATCCCGACTGAGGTCTTAAGCGAAGTTCTTGGAAAACTGATCCAGCGCAGCTTTCAGCTTGCCGGTCAGCTCGTCATCCAGGGCTTTCTTTTCCCAGATGGCGTCCAGAAGGTCAGCATGTTCCCCACGCAGGAAGAGCAGCAGAGCTTCTTCGAAATCACCCACGCGATCGACCGGAAGCTTGTCGAGATAGCCGTTCACGCCGGCGTAAATGACAGCAACCTGCTCCTGGGTCTTCAGCGGCGAGAACTGCGGCTGCTTCAGGAGTTCGGTCAGGCGGGCACCACGATTCAGCAGACGCTGGGTGGTCGCATCGAGATCGGAGCCGAACTGGGCAAAGGCCGCCATTTCGCGGTACTGAGCCAGCTCACCCTTGATCGGGCCTGCAACCTGCTTCATCGCCTTGATCTGAGCAGACGAGCCCACGCGGGACACCGACAGACCGACGTTAACGGCCGGACGGATACCCTGGTAGAACAGGTCCGTTTCAAGGAAGATCTGACCGTCTGTGATCGAGATCACGTTGGTCGGGATAAAGGCCGACACGTCGTTGCCCTGGGTTTCGATAACCGGAAGTGCGGTCAACGAGCCTGAGCCGTGGTTTTCGTTCAGCTTTGCTGCACGCTCCAGCAGACGGGAGTGCAGGTAGAAAACGTCGCCCGGGAAAGCTTCACGTCCCGGCGGGCGGCGGAGAAGCAGGGACATCTGGCGGTATGCCACAGCCTGCTTGGAAAGGTCGTCGTATCCGATCACGGCATGCATGCCGTTGTCACGGAAATACTCGCCCATTGCGCAGCCTGCGAAGGGTGCAAGGAACTGCAGCGGAGCCGCATCGGAAGCGGTCGCAGCGACGACGATGGAGTATTCAAGAGCGCCGTTGTCTTCCAGAACCTTGACGAACTGGGCAACGGTGGAACGCTTCTGACCAACGGCCACATAGATGCAGTAGAGCTTGTTGCTCTCGTCATTGCCTGCATGCAGCGGCTTCTGGTTCAGGAAGGTGTCCAGAATGATTGCGGTCTTGCCGGTCTGACGGTCACCAATGACCAGCTCGCGCTGACCACGGCCAACCGGGATCAGGGCATCAATTGCCTTGAGACCAGTGGACATCGGCTCATGAACGGACTTGCGCGGCAGGATGCCCGGCGCCTTGACGTCCACGCGGCGCATTTCAGCGCCTTCGATCGGACCCTTGCCGTCGAGCGGGTTGCCAAGCGGGTCAACAACGCGGCCCAGCAGGCCCTTGCCGACCGGGACTTCCACGATCGCGCCAGTCCGCTTGACGGTGTCGCCTTCTTTAATGTCACGGTCAGAACCGAAGATAACGATACCGACGTTGTCTTCTTCCAGGTTCAGAGCCATACCCCGGACACCGCCCGGGAACTCGACCATTTCACCGGCCTGAACATTGTCCAGTCCGTAAACACGGGCGATACCGTCACCGACGGAAAGCACTTGACCGACTTCCGAGACTTCGGCTTCCTGACCGAAGCTCTTGATCTGGTCCTTGAGGATGGCGGAAATCTCCGCGGCCCGAATATCCATCAGCCGACCTCTTTCATCGCGAACTTGAGTGAATTGAGTTTGGTCCGCAGCGACGTGTCGATCATGCGGGAGCCGACCTTGACCACGAGGCCACCGATCAGCGCAGGATCAACCGAAGCTGCGATATTTACCGATTTCCCGCGGGAAGCAGACAGCGCTTCCTTCAGGGCTGCGACATGCTCGTCCGACAGAGGAGTGGCCGAAACCACCTCGGCGGTTTCTTCACCGCGCTTTTCTGCCAGCAGGGCCTTGAAGCCCTTGATCATGCCGGGAAGTACGAAGAGACGCCGATTTTTGGCGGTCAGCTTCACAAAATTGGCAGCAAGGCCGGAAATTCCAGCCTTGGCGAGAAGTGCCGTGAGCGCACCAAGCTGCTCTTCAGCACTGAAAGCGGGGCTTTTCACGAGACGGTCGAGATCCGTGCTTTCATTGAGGAGGCCCTCAAATTTAGCAAGATCCCGTTCCACGTCGGCAGTCACACCCTGTTCCTCAGCGAGGTCGAGGAGGGCGGACGCATATCGCAATGCCACGCCGGATACGAGAGATACGTTGTCAGTCACCAGGTCCGAGCTCTCTGACGTTTTTCAGGCCCGCAAAACAGCTAGTGTTCGCAAGGCATTGAAAAAATGAATGATTTCAGGGTCAGAAGGTATGACGGTTAAACCGTTCCCCCAAAGCCGCGCCTCCATTAGCACAGGGTTTTGAAGTGTGCAACTTCACCAAATGGCTGGAATGCGCGATTTCGTGCGATTTTTAGGGCTGAGACGGTTTGAATCTCCCAAAATCGGTAGATTTATCAGGGACAGAGTCTCTTTCGTCTATGTTTCCAGGCCCTTTTGAAGAAAGTTCTGCTTTTTGCGCTACATAAAGTGCTGCGGATCAATGTCTATCTGGACCCGAAGGCCCTTCATCGGTCTGGGTGCGACAGAAAGCCACGACCGAAGATAGCCTTGAAGATCCACATTGCGGGGCGCAAGCGCCAGCAATCTGTACCGGTGACGCCCTCGCACCATGGCAAGCGCTGCTTCTGCCGGTCCAAGGATCGTCACAGCGGCGTCAACAGGAGCCGTACGCAGAACGGCTCTGGCATAGCCTTCGGTAAAGGCCTTGTCGGGCCCAGAAATAATGATGGCCGCCATTCTGCCGAACGGGGGTAGACCTGCCGCCCGTCGCGCATCGATCTCGGCACTATAAAAGGCGTCCCGGTCTGCAGACATCAGCGCCCGAATGACAGGGTGATCTGGGGCATAGGTCTGGAGATACCCCGCTCCGCCGCCAGTTACACGGCCTGCACGCCCGGTTACCTGCGCCAGCAACTGGAACGTCTTTTCCGCGGCTCTTGGGTCCCCGTGTGCGAGACCAAGGTCGGCGTCTATCACCCCGACAAGCCGCATTTTCGGGAAGTTGTGCCCCTTGGCCACAAGCTGGGTGCCAATGACGATATCCGCGCCGCCCTCTTCGACCACCTTCATTTCCCGCCGCAGTCGATCAGGTCCGCCCTGAATGTCGGAGGACAGCACGAGGGTGCGGGCCTGAGGAAACAAATCAGAGACTTCCTCGGCGATTCTTTCCACACCCGGTCCACAGGCGACCAGCGAATCCGTGGATGAACAGGAAGGACAGGCGTCGGGAACTTTCTCGAAATGACCACAGTGATGACAGGTCAGGCGCTTTTGAAACCGGTGCTCCACCAGCCATGCGCTGCAGTGGGGGCACTGGAAACGATGGCCACATGTGCGGCAGAGGGTGAGCGGCGCATATCCACGTCGGTTCAGAAAGAGGAGGGTTTGGGCCCCGTCCGCATAGGCCTGGCGAATCGCATTGAGCAAGGGGGGCGCGATCCAGCGCCCGCGCTCCGGCCCTTTCTGACGCATATCGACAGCATGAAGGTCCGGCAGAGCGGCGCCCGACGCTCGATCCGGCAGAACGAATCGATTGTAGCGGCCCTGCTCGGCATTCACGCGGCTTTCCACTGAGGGTGTCGCTGATGCAAGGACGACCGGAAACTTCGAGATATGTCCGCGCACCACGGCCATATCGCGGGCGCTGTACGGAACGCGGTCGTCCTGCTTGAAGGCCCCGTCATGCTCTTCGTCGACCACGATGAGGCCAAGTTCGAGAAAGGGCAGGAACAGGGAGGAGCGGGCACCGATCACAACCCGGACATCTCCGCTTGCCACGCCGCGCCAGACCCGTGCCCGGTTTTTCGGCGTGATTTCGGAATGCCACTCGGCAGGATAAACTCCGAAACGCTGTTCGAATCGGCGCAGAAACTGTTCGGTCAGGGCGATTTCCGGAACCAGAATCAGTGCCTGCCTGCCTCGATCAAGCGCCTCTGCAATCGCCTCGAAATAGACTTCCGTTTTTCCCGAGCCGGTCACGCCGTCGATCAGCGAGACGGATGCGCCCTTGTCGAAAGACGCCCGGATCCCGTCAGCCGCCACCTTTTGCGTAGGCGTCAGATCCACCTTGAGATAATCCGTCTGGGGTTTCGGCAATGGCAAGGCCGCCGGCATTTCGACAACTTCCAAAACGCCCTGCTGGATCAAACCGTCAATGACGGACGCACTGACACCAGCTGCATGAGCCAGCCCGCTTTTGGTCCACGCAAACCCGTCTTCCATGGTGGCCAGCACGCGAGCCCGGGCTGGTGTTTTCCGATCCGGCTCTTGCCCCTCGATCCTGCGAACACCGGGAACAGGGGCTTCCGGCTCCAATGCTTCCTCGGACCTCAGCACCATGCGCAGAACCATGCCGGGAGCTGCAAGCGTCCAACCCGCCACCCAGTCAACAAAGCGGCGCAGTTCGGCATCTATAGGTGGCGTCGCATCGAAGACCCGGCTGATCTGTTTCAGTTTCTTCGGACTGATACCCGCATCGGGCTGAACATCCCAAACAGCTCCAACCACCTCGCGCGTGCCGAGCGGAACCTTCACGATTGTGCCTGACACCACATGACAGCCTGCCGGAACCCGGTAAGTATAGGCCGTCGGCACAGCGACAGGAACCAGAACGCTGGCGATGGTCTCCGTGTCGTCTTCCAGCTCGTCAAACAGCAACGCTCATATCCTCGGATCGGCTCGTCTGCCGGCATCCAGTCTTTTCAATTTTTCGAATCGGGGTTCTGCTTCGCCGCATCCTAAGGTAAAGAGGCGCCGATACGGGATTTAATTGCCAGACTGAAACCTGTTTGGCGACCCATTCGAGCCTTTGCCCCCAAGGAGTGCGTCTCATGAAGTTCTTTGTCGATACCGCCGACACAGCCGAAATCAAGGAACTGGCCTCAACCGGTCTGCTGGACGGTGTCACAACCAATCCGTCCCTGATCGCCAAGTCCGGCCGTCAGTTCAAGGAAGTCATCGCGGAGATCTGCGAGATTACCGATGGTGATGTTTCCGCCGAAGTCGCGGCAACCGATTTCGCGACAATCATGAAGGAAGCCCACGAACTGAAGAAGATCGCAGACAATGTCGTGATCAAGCTTCCGTTGACCTTTGACGGACTGAAGGCCTGCAAGCATCTGACCGACGAAGGCACCAAGACCAACGTCACTCTCTGCTTCTCTGCGAACCAGGCGCTGCTGGCTGCAAAGGCTGGAGCAACCTACATCTCTCCGTTCATTGGCCGCCTCGACGATATCCATCTTGATGGTCTAGAACTGATCCGCGAAATCCGCGTGATCTACGACAACTACGACTTCAACACGGAAATCCTGGCGGCTTCCATCCGCACCGCCAACCATGTGCGCGACTGCGCGATCATTGGCGCAGATGTGGCAACTGTTCCGCCGGCAACGCTGAAGGCGCTGGTCAAGCATCCGCTGACCGACAAGGGCCTCGAAGCCTTCCTCGCCGACTGGGCAAAGACTGGTCAGAGCATCCTCTAAGCTGTTCCGCATTCACGATCTGCAAAGACACCGGGCGCATCGCCCGGTGTTTTTTTGTGCAGATATTAAGCTTTTGCAAGCCTGCTTGGGTCGTTAACCCGTCGGTTTCCCGGCGCTGGTACATTTCGGCCCTATGGCAAATTCGACCGAAGACCTGATTCTCGTCCACGCGCAACCGGACCTCAATGCCGCTCTCAATCAGTGGCTGGACCACCTGTCCGACGAACGCCGCCTCTCGGACAAGACGCTGGTTGCCTATGAGCGGGATGTGCGCCAGTTCCTGAAATTCCTGACCGGACACTTTGGCGGCGCGCCTTGCATCAAGGACCTTGGCGAACTGCGCCCGGCAGACTTCAGAAGCTTTCTTGCCAAACGCCGACAGGCCGACAAGGCTGGCAGCCGCTCTCTGGCGCGAGGGCTCTCCGGAGCTCGCTCTTTCCTGAAATTCCTGGAACGGCGGGGCGACATAAACGCAGCTGCGATCGGCGCGGTTCGTCCGCCACGAATCGCACAATCTCTCCCCAAGCCGCTGACCGTTCCCGATGCTGAAGAGGTGATTTCCGGCGACCTTGGCCTTGAAAGCGAAGCCTGGCTGGAGACGCGGAACATCGCCGTGCTGACCTTGCTTTATGGCTGCGGCTTGCGCATTTCCGAAGCCCTCTCCCTGACCGGCAAGACCGCTCCCAGAGCAGGAGCCCGCACCATGCGGATCAAGGGCAAGGGCGGCAAGGAGCGGCTGGTCCCCCTGCTTCCCGCTGTGACCGAAGCCGTGGAAGCCTATCTCAAGGTCTGCCCTTATGCGATTTCGCCAGACGGGCCGCTGTTTGTCGGCGCGCGCGGCGGGCCACTCAACCCTCGCCTGATCCAGAAGGCCATGGAAAAGATGCGCTCCGCGCTTGGCCTGCCACAGAGCGCGACACCTCACGCCCTGCGCCATTCCTTTGCCACGCATCTTCTGGCTGGTGGCGGTGACCTTCGCACCATTCAGGAGTTGATGGGCCACGCGAGCCTCTCAAGCACCCAGATTTATACCCAGATCGATAGTGCAGCCCTGCTAACCGCCTTTGATCGCGCCCATCCTCGCTCTCGGTCGTGATTGACCAAACGAGGCCAACAGGGGGCCGACATCGGCATAAAAAATATGAGCTTTGCCGATTTTCTGCGAAATATGGGGTGCATTTTCGCGGAAAGCTGCTATTTTGCGTTCCCAATCTGCGGTCGGGATTCTCGGCCGCCATCAACGGTGCCCGTCGTTTGGCTGACCGCACCGGCAAATGTCAGGAGATAACTTGCAAGTCCTCGTCCGCGATAACAACGTAGAACAAGCAATTCGTGTACTGAAGAAGAAACTGCAGCGTGAAGGCGTTCTGCGCGAAATGAAAGCGCGCCGGAACTACGAGAAGCCTTCCGAAAAGCGTGCCCGTGAAAAGGCAGAAGCTGTCCGCCGCGCTCGTAAAGCCGCTCGCAAGCTGGCTCAGCGCGAAGGCCTGATCGCAGGCAAGAAGCGCTAATATCCGTCAATTCCCGTTTGGCAGACGATATACGTTCCGGGCGAATCCGTCCGGAAATCTTTCGCGGGCCATGAGTTCTCCGCCAAGCCGGTGAACCAGGGCCCGCGCAGCTTCATTCTCATCCTTCATGTGTGTTTCAACGAGGTCCCAGCGGTAAACGTCATAGGCATGACGGATCGCAAGACAAGAGGCCTCGCTCGCGATGCCTTTGCCGCGCGCTTCGGGCAACAGCCACCAAGTGAGTTCGCGCCTCGGCCACCCTTCCGGCCAATAGAACCCGCAGGCGCCGAGCGCTTGCCCACTCTGCTTTTCCTCAATCATCCAGACGCCATAGCCACGCAGCGCCCAATGTCCGATTTGCGCAGCGAAACTTCTCCATGCCTGCAGGCGTGACAGGGGACCACCATAAAACCGGGACGCTTTCGGATCGGCAAAGAACGCTTCAACAGCTCCGAAGTCCGCAGGCTGTGGTGCCCGAAGGATAATCCGGTCTCCTTGAAGGCTCGGGATCTCCAACTTCTGAATGCTCATGAGGTTCTCCGACACGGCTCGCCAAAAAAGTGTATTAGTCAGGAGTTAACCCGGCACGAGGCAAGGTGAATTGCACGGAGTAAGGGCTATGCGCACCACTTTATTTTTTCTTTTGTCATTTCTGCTTTTGATACCCGCTCATGCGCAGGACCGCATTTATTGTCCGATCCCTGAGGACGGGATCTGGGTGAACAAGTCTGCCAAGGCAAAGGAAATCACCCGGATCGAGATTGAGAGTAAATGCGTTGATAATGACGTGCAGATGCGCCTGCGCGCCTTCACCAAATGCTCCCCCAGAGACTGCAAATGGGGCTGGCAAAAAGCCGAGTTTCGGGAATACGGCGGTATTCGCTCTTATCTGATCGGGTTTTTGAGTACCAAGGCGCTGTTCGTGCGCAACATGAACGGCCTTCTGGATGTCCGGCTGATCGAAATTCCGCACGACCACAATGAAGACCAGAAGCAGGAATCCTATACCCTCACGCGGGCCAAGAAGTGACGTTGTCGGGCGAACCGGCCGGCACCGAAATAAGGCAGGCGCCTTCGAATCGCCCTCAAAACTCCGTTTAAGCATCATTCTGGAGCCGAAAACGCCGCCTAACCTTTCATGAAACGGCAGACATCATGTGAGGGGCACATGTTCACACGACGAACTTTCCTGAAAGGACTGGGCATTGCGGCGCTGGGGGCGTTGAGCGCACCAGCCTATGCGGTCGGCATCGAACCTTTTCGACTGAACATCAAGCGCTATGCCCTGACGCCTCCACGTTGGCCGAAGGATCTGAAACTGCGTGCCGCCCTGATCGCCGACCCGCATATATGCGACCCGTGGATGGGATTGGAGCGCGTTCGGTACATCGTTGACCAGACCAATGCGCTGAAGCCGGACATCATCCTGATGCTGGGAGACTATGTGGCCAGCCACAAATGGCAATATGACCCGATTGAGCCGCAAGCCTGGGCCGACATTTTCGGGGGCCTGTCCGCTCCGCTCGGTGTTCATGCGATCCTTGGCAATCACGATTGGTGGGATGATGCACAAGCCCAGCTGACCGGGAACGGCCCGACCAAATACGGTAAGGCCCTGATCAATGCCGGAATTCCGCTCTATCAGAACCGCGCAACACGCATCACCAAGGGCGGCCATTCCTTCTGGCTTGCGGGACTCGACGATCAGCTCGCGCTGTATCCGAGCAAGCGGGCCAAGCGCCGAAGCTGGCGCGGACTGGACGATTTGTCCGGCACACTGGCTCAAGTGACAGATGATGGGCCGATCCTGCTGATGGCCCACGAGCCGCGCATCTTTCGCGAGGTGCCTGACCGGGTCAGCCTGACCTTGAGCGGGCACACCCATGGCGGGCAAATCAATGTCTTCGGCTATCGCCCGGTGAAACCGACGCCACTTGGCAAGCACCGCTCCTATGGTCACGTCATCGACCGGGATGGGACCAGGATATCGCGACATCTGGGTGTGATCAGCGAACCGAGACACCTGATTGTTTCAGGTGGCCTCGGCTGCTCGATCCTGCCGGTCCGCTTCGGCGTTCCGCCGGAGATCACACTTGTTGAGCTCGGCTCAGACTTGATCGCCTGATGGCCTGATCTGGCTAGTCAAGAATGCGAATGACCCGGGTGATCGGCATGGTCGTGGCTGTGTTCGCCCTCCCCGCCGCTTCGAAATTCGCGATAGCCCTGCATGAGGATCTGGCTGGCGGACTGCAGAAACAGAACAGACATCAGACCAGCGACCGCAAGATCCGGCCAGGCTGTCGTCGTGCTCCAGACGCCGAGCGCTGCCAGCATGACGGCGACATTGCCGATGGCATCATTGCGCGAACACAGCCAGACGGATCGCACATTTGCATCGCCATCCTTGTAACGGACCAGAATGAGCACGCTGGCGACATTGACGGCCAGCGCCAGAAAGCCGATGGCCCCCATCACGCCCGCTTGCGGCAGGCCAAGAACCAGCACCTGATAGATCGTCGACCCGGCAACCCAAAGCCCCATGAGCAGCAGGCTGACGCCCTTGGCGAGCGCCGCGCTTGCCCGAACCTTCAGGCTCGCGCCGATCACGGCCAGAGAAATGCCATAGGTCACCGCATCGCCAAAGAAATCCAGCGCATCGGCCTGCAGCGCCTGTGATCCGGCCGCGCGACCCGCCACCATTTCGACGACGAACATCGCGGCATTGAGGAAGATCACCAGCCACAGGCGGCGGCGGTAATCGGCAGACACGCCGTCAAAGCTGGCGTTGTGATTGTGTCCGCAACTTGCTCCCATTTCGGGCTCCAGTCTTGTGTTTCAATTTCGACTGTCCCATCTTGTAATTGCTATAGCGACTATAGGTTCAAGAGCAAATCTGAGAAAAGCATGGATTTTTCAATCGGAGACCTTTCCCGGCGCACCGGCGTGAAAGTGCCAACCATCCGCTATTACGAGAAAGAAGGCCTGATCGAGGAACCGATCCGCACCGAAGGCAACCAGCGCCGCTACACGGAACGGGATCTGGAGCGCCTGACCTTCATCCGCCATGGCCGCGACCTCGGCCTGCCAATGCCCGCGATCCGCGAACTTTTAGACCTGAGCGCCCACCCGGACGCCCCATGCGCCGACGCGGACCGCATTGCGAGCGAACAGCTTCAAAACATCCGCATGCGCATCGTCCAGCTCCAGAGCCTGGAAGCCGAACTCACCCGCATCACCCAAAGCTGCACCGGCACCCACGCCATCGCCGACTGCAATGTCCTGAAGGCATTCGGGGATCACGGGCTGTGCAAGGGAGAGCATTGAGGGGCGTGTGATCACGGCACGCGTTTCTTATCATCCCGCGATTGGTCATCCCACGGCCTGACCGTGGGATCCATACCGAAATCTATCGGCGAGACATGGGGCTGGCTGAATCACGGAATGGATCACCGGATCAAGTCCGGTGATGACCATCGGCATGTTGAACTCATCGGTTGAGGGGCCCGAAAGGCACTGGTCGGTGTCATGGCCCTCTGAGAAACCCTCCCTCGCACAGAGCGTCATCCCCGACTTGATCGGGGACCCAATATGCCACTCAGGTCGGCGCCATGGAGCGGGGATTGCTATGTGGCAGAGCACTGTTTGCTCCCTTCGTTGTGCTCCGGAATTCAATGGATCCCCGATCAAGTCGGGGATGACGATGGAGCCAAGTGGAGATGGAGCTTGGGGCAGTTGATGTGGGATAGCAAACGAACGCGGTTGGCATCCCGGCCTTGAGACGGGACCAACTCGAGGCACCGGGCTGGGTCTCCGGGTCCCGGCGCAAGGCCGGGACGGCACCGCGGGAAACACTTCAAAAGTGAAACAAAAAACCCGGAGCATAGCCCCGGGTTTTGAAACGTCCTGAAGTTCCTTGAAAACTCAGGAATGGATCGCCTTGGCGAAGCAGCCCATGGCGGCTTCCTTCACGGCTTCCGACATGGTCGGGTGGGCGTGGCAGGTGCGACCGAGGTCTTCGGACGAGCCGCCGAATTCCATCAGGACGGCCGCTTCGTGGATCATTTCACCAGCGCCGAAGCCGACGATGTGAACGCCCAGAACGCGGTCGGTTTCCGCGTCGGCCAGAACCTTGGCAAAGCCGTCGGTGTAGTTCATGGCGCGCGCACGGCCATTGGCGGAGAAGTTGAACTTGCCGACCTTGTAGGCAACGCCGGCGGCCTTAAGTTCTTCTTCCGTCTTGCCGACAGAGGCGACTTCTGGCTGGGTGTAAACCACGCCCGGGATGATGTCGTAGTTCACATGACCGATCTGTCCGGCGAGGATTTCGGCCAGCGCAACGCCTTCGTCTTCCGCCTTGTGAGCGAGCATCGGGCCTGCGACCACGTCGCCGATGGCGTAGATGCCGTCGACATTGGTCTTGAAATGCGCGTCGATGGCAACGCGGCCACGCTCGTCGAGGGCAACGCCGGCACCATCAAGGCCGAGGCCTTCGGTGTAGGGACGGCGGCCAATGGCGACCAGCACCACGTCGGCTTCCAGCACTTCCGGATTTCCGCCCTTGGCCGGTTCAACGGTGACTGCAAGACCCTTGCCCTTCTTTTCAACGCCCGTGACCTTGGACGAGAGCTTGAAGGACATGCCCTGCTTCTTCAGCATGCGGTTGAAGTTCTTGGAAACGTCGCCGTCCATCGGGCCAAGGATCTTGTCCATGAACTCGACCACGGTGACTTCCGAGCCAAGACGGTTCCAGACGGAGCCGAGTTCGAGGCCGATGACACCGCCGCCAACGACGATCATCTTGCCCGGAACCTTTTCCAGTTCCAGCGCGCCGGTGGAAGACACCACCTGCTTTTCGTCAATCTCGATGCCCAGCAGCGGCATGACATCAGAGCCGGTGGCAATGACGATGTTCTTCGTCTCGATGGTGGAGACGGAGCCGTCTTCGGCGGTCACTTCAACCTTGCCCTGACCAAGGATCTTGCCCGCGCCTTGATGCACGTCGATCTTGTTCTTCTTCATCAGGAAGGCAACACCGCTGACATTGGCGTCGACCACGTCGGACTTGTGCTGCATCATGGCCGGAAGGTCGAGCTTGGGCTTGGACACCTTGATGCCGAGCTTTTCAAAACCGTGACCGGCTTCGGAGAACATTTCGGACGCATGCAGAAGCGCCTTTGAGGGAATGCAGCCGATGTTGAGGCAGGTGCCGCCGAGCGTTGCCCGCTTTTCAACGACCGCGGTTTTCAATCCGAGCTGGGCCGCCTTGATCGCGCACACATAGCCCCCGGGGCCGGTTCCGATGACGACAACATCATATTGGGCCATTTTATCGCCTTTGTTCTTGTCTCGTTTTTCGCCCGGCAGTGCGGGCAAAACCACCTAAAGGAACCGCGGCAAAAGCCGCGGAAAATTCAAACTCGTTACCGCTCGCTCAGCGCCAGACGCAGGCCAAACCCTGCAAAGGCCGCCGCAACGGACCGACGCATCCAGGTGAGCACCCGCTCATTGGAAAGCACCTTGTCTCCAACCGCTGCCGCAAATTGCCCATACACCACAAACACGGCAAAGGTCATCGCCATGAAAACCGCACCCATGGCCGCCATCTGGCTGGTTTCACTCCCGCTTCCCGGCACGATGAACTGCGGCAGGAAGGCAAGGAAGAAGACGGTGAGCTTGGGGTTCAGCACGTTGATGAGAGCGCCTGTTGTGGCGACTTTCAGGAAGCCGGAGGGGCCGCCACGATCTGCCTTCAGATCCATAGGACCACTGTCCTTAAGGGTTTGCCAGGCCAGATAGAGCAGATAGGCAACGCCGGCATATTTGACGGTCTGAAACACCAGTGCACTGGTATGCATCAAGGCTGCCAGACCGACAAGGGATGCGAGCATGGCCGGGAGAATGCCGAAGGTGCATCCAAGGGCTGCGGCGAGCGAAGCCCGCCGCCCCTTCCCGAGTCCGACCGCAACCGTGTAGACCACGCCGGTGCCGGGTATCAGCACGACGATGAAGGCGGCGATCAGGAACTCGATGCTCATGCGGACGTCCTCCCGGAGGTCCCGACCTTAGAGGTCGAGAACCAGACGCTGCGGATCTTCCAGGCTTTCCTTGACGCGAACAAGGAAGGTCACGGCTTCCTTGCCGTCGACAATCCGGTGGTCATAGGACAGGGCCAGATACATCATCGGACGGATGACGACCTGACCGTTCACGGCCATCGGACGTTCCTGGATCTTGTGCATGCCCAGAATACCGGACTGCGGTGCATTCAGGATCGGCGAAGACATCAGCGAGCCATAGACACCGCCGTTGGAGATGGTGAAGGTGCCGCCGGTCATGTCGGCCATGCCGAGCTTGCCGTCACGAGCCTTCTTGCCGAGGTTGCCGATTTCCTGCTCGATCTCTGCGATGGACATCTGGTCGGCATCACGCACGACCGGAACCACAAGACCCTTGTCCGTGCCAACGGCAACGCCGATATGCGCAAAGTTCTTGTAGATGATGTCCGTGCCGTCAATCTCGGCGTTCACAGCCGGGATTTCCTTCAGAGCGTGGCAGACAGCCTTGGTGAAGAAACCCATGAAGCCGAGCTTCACGCCATGCTTCTTCTCGAACAGGTCCTTGTACTGCTTGCGCAGTTCCATGACCGGGCCCATGTCCACTTCGTTGTAAGTGGTGAGCATGGCAGCCGTGTTCTGGGCGTCCTTCAGGCGGCGCGCGATGGTCTGGCGCAGCTTGGTCATGCGCACGCGCTCTTCGCGCACTTCGTCAGCGGCGACAACCGGGCCACGCGGGGCAGCAGCTGCCTGCGGCGCCGGAGCGGAGATGCCCGCAGCAGCGGCTACAATAACGTCACCCTTGAGCACCTGACCGCGCTTGCCCGAACCGGCAACCTGATCAGCCGCAATGCCTTTTTCCGCCATCATGCGAGCGGCAGACGGTGCCGGCGGCATGGATGTGCCAGCGCTTGCTGAGGGGGTAGCAGCGGGGACCGGTGCGCTTGCGGCAGGAGCAGCAGCAGCGCCAGACGTGTCGATCTGGCAGAGCAGAGTACCCGGCTCAACTGTTGCGCCAGTGGCAGCGGCGATCTTGACGATCGTCCCGGCAACCGGGGCCGGAACTTCCTGGGCGGCCTTGTCGGTTTCCAGCTCGACGAGCGTGTCGTCGGCCTTGACCACATCGCCAACCTTGACGCTCCACTCGCCGACTTCCGCCTCAGTGACGGACTCGCCTGCGCTCGGGGTTACGACGTCAACAACGTTACCGCCAGATGCTGCTGCAGGAGCGGCAGCCGGTGCTGGCTTGGCAGCGGCCGGAGCAGCTGCTGCACCTGCACCGTCAGCGATCTGGCCGAGCAGTGCGCCAACTTCAACGGTATCGCCTTCGTTCACGACAATGCTTTCCAGAACGCCGGAAGCAGGGGCCGGAACCTCAACGGTCACCTTGTCGGTTTCCAGTTCCACGATCGGCTCGTCGGCGGTGATCGCGTCGCCCGGCTTCTTGAACCATTGAGCAATGGTGGCTTCGGATACGGATTCGCCCAGGGTAGGGACGCGGATTTCGGTTGCCATGGTTGCCTTCTCTTAAAATCTAGCCTTGGCCAAAAACGGTTGGGGGCGGGTTCGCCCCCACTTGATCATCAATCGGACAGGGTGTCGTCCAGGAACGCCTGGAGCTGCGCCAAATGCGCCGACATCAGACCTGTTGCGGTCGACGCCATTGCATCGCGCCCCGTGTAGCGAGGACGTTTGATCTTGTGCCCGATCTGGTCGAGGACCCACTCGATGTAAGGCTCCACAAAGAACCAGCTGCCCATGTTCTTCGGTTCTTCCTGACACCAGACGATGTCTGTGGCGTTCCGGAACCGGTTCAGTTCGTGGGTCAGGGCCTTCTTCGGGAACGGATAGAGCTGCTCGACGCGCATCAGGTAGATGTCATCGATACCGCGCTTCTCGCGTTCTTCCAGAAGATCGAAATAGACCTTGCCGGAGCACAGGACGACGCGACGGATCTTGTCGTCGGCAACCAGCTTGGTTTCCGAGGTTCCCATTTCCGCATCGTCCCAAAGGAGACGGTGGAAGGTGGAATCCGCGCCCAGTTCCGACAGCTTGGACACCGCCCGCTTGTGGCGGAGCAGCGACTTCGGCGTCATCAGGATCAAGGGCTTGCGAATGTCACGCTTCAGCTGACGACGCAGGATGTGGAAGTAGTTCGACGGGGTCGTGCAGTTGGCAACCTGCATGTTGTCTTCCGCACACAGCTGGAGGAAACGCTCCAGACGGGCGGAGGAGTGTTCCGGTCCCTGACCTTCATAGCCATGCGGCAGGAGGCAGACGAGACCGGACATGCGCAGCCACTTGCGTTCACCGGACGAGATGAACTGATCGAAGAGGACCTGTGCGCCGTTGGCAAAGTCACCGAACTGGGCTTCCCACATGGTCAGACCGTTCGGTTCCGCCAGCGAATAGCCGTATTCGAAGCCAAGAACCGCTTCTTCCGACAGCATGGAGTTGATCACTTCATACCGCTCGGCTCCCTCACCGAGGTTGTTCAGCGGAATGTAGCGGGTTTCATTTTCCTGATCATACAGAACCGAATGGCGCTGGGAGAAGGTGCCGCGTTCGCAGTCCTGACCGGACAGACGCACGGGATGGCCTTCCCTCATCAAGGTGCCGAAGGCCAAAGCCTCTGCAGTTGCCCAGTCGATGCCTTCACCGGTTTCGATCATGCGCTCACGATTTTTCATGAAACGGTCGATCGTGCGGTGAATGTTGAAACCTTCCGGAACGTGTGTCAGGGCGCGGCCCAGTTCCTTCAGCTCATCAATCGGCACACCGGTCTGGCCACGACGCGGATCATCTTCATCCTTGGCGCGCTTCATGCCGGCCCATTTGCCGTCGAGCCAGTCGGCCTTGTTCGGCTTGAAGGCGTTTCCGGAATCAAATTCCGTATCCAGATGGGAGCGCCATGCGGCTTTCATCTGTTCGACTTCATCAGCCGTAACGACGCCTTCCTTGACCAGACGGTCGGAATAGAGCTGCAGCGTGGTCGGGTGCTTGCGGATCTTGCGGTACATGATCGGCTGCGTGAACGCCGGCTCGTCGCCTTCGTTGTGACCAAAGCGGCGGTAGCAGATCATGTCGATGACGACCGGGCGACCGAAGGTCTGGCGGTATTCGATGGCAACCTTGGCCGCAAATACCACTGCTTCCGGATCATCCGCATTGACGTGCAGGATCGGAGACTCGATCACCTTGGCCATGTCGGACGGATACGGAGAAGAGCGCGAGAAGCGCGGGTTCGTCGTAAAGCCGATCTGGTTGTTGATGATCACATGGATCGAACCGCCGGTACGGTGACCGCGCAGCGCAGACAGGCCAAAGCACTCTGCAACAACACCCTGACCGGCGAAAGCCGCATCACCATGCAGCAGCAACGGCAGAACATTAGTGCGGTCCACTTCGGTCGTTTCGATGAAACGGCCATCCTTTGCGGAGAGCTGGTCCTGCTTTGCACGGGCCTTGCCGAGCACCACCGGGTTGACGATTTCAAGATGCGACGGGTTTGCCGTAAGAGACAAGTGAACCTTGTTTTCGTCGAAGATGCGGTCAGAGGACGCACCGAGGTGATATTTCACGTCGCCGGAACCTTCCACTTCGTCCGGCGCATAGGAGCCGCCCTTGAACTCGTGGAAGACAGCGCGGTGGGGCTTGCCCATCACCTGTGTCAGAACGTTGAGGCGGCCACGGTGCGCCATGCCAAGAACGATGTCCTTGAGGCCGAGTTGACCGCCGCGCTTGATGATCTGCTCCAGCGCCGGGATCAGCGCTTCGCCACCATCAAGACCGAAACGCTTCGTGCCGGTGTATTTCACATCCAGGAACTTCTCGAAGCCTTCAGCCTCGATCAGCTTGTTGAGGATCGCTTTCTTGCCCTGCGCGGTGAATGCGACCTGCTTGTCCGGACCTTCGATGCGCTGCTGGATCCAGGACTTTGCCGCCGGATCGGAAATGTGCATGAACTCGACACCAAGGGTCGAGCAATAGGTGCGCTTCAGGATGTCCAGCATTTCCCGGAGCGTGGCATATTCCAGCCCGAGAACATGGTCGATGAAGATCTTGCGGTCCCAATCAGCTTCCGTGAAGCCGTAGGAAGACGGATGCAGTTCCTCGTGATCACCCTTGGTGCTCAGTCCGAGGGGATCGAGATCGGCATGCAGGTGACCGCGCATGCGATAGGCACGGATCATCATGAGAGCGCGGACGGAGTCGCGCGTTGCCTGATGCACTTCAGCGTCGGATACGGGTGCGCCCTTGCCTTCGGCCTTCTTCTTCAGCTTGTCGCCGAGTTTCTGCTCGATTGGACCCCAGTTGCCATCAAACGCGTTGACGAGGTCGCCGCTTGCCTCGACCGGCCAGTCCTTGCGCTTCCACGGAGCGCCGCGTGCTTCCTTGAGCACGGCGTCCTTTTCATCTTGAAAAGCCGCAAAAAACTCCTGCCACTCGGCATCGACCGAGTTCGGATCGGTTTTATAACTTGCGTAGAGCTCTTCGATATAGGCTGCGTTGGCGCCGTAAAGCAACGACGTCAGTGCGAATTGTTGGTTCGCTTCCTGCCGTGCCATGTCTCTCCAGCGGAGGTTTGCTCCGCCCTTATGTTCTGGCGGACAACAAGAAACTGTCCGCACCCGGTTCCTTTTCAGGCCAACGTCCGAGGGACGCCGACCCCCTCAACTTCCGAGCGCGGCACGCCATTGCGCGCCACATTCGCATCCTGTCATCAAGGCAGGGCAATCGTAAACATCTAACGACCACCCTGCCAATTTAGTCCACTGTTAGCCCTTGAGGACTTCCAGAAGGGTTTCGCCAAGCTTCGCCGGAGACGGAGAAACCTTGATGCCGGCCTCTTCCATCGCTGCGATCTTGTCTTCAGCACCGCCCTTGCCACCGGAGATCACGGCACCTGCGTGACCCATGGTGCGGCCCGGAGGCGCCGTACGACCTGCAATGAAGCCAGCCATCGGCTTCTTGCGGCCCTTCTTGGCCTCATCCTTCAGGAACTGGGCTGCTTCTTCTTCCGCAGAGCCGCCGATTTCACCGATCATGATGATGGACTGGGTCTCGTCATCGGCCAGGAACATTTCCAGGACGTCGATGAACTCGGTTCCCTTGACCGGGTCGCCGCCGATGCCAACCGCCGTTGTCTGGCCGAGACCAGCATTGGACGTCTGGAACACGGCTTCATAGGTCAGCGTGCCGGAGCGGGAGACAACACCCACAGAGCCCTTCTTGAAGATGGAGCCCGGCATGATGCCGATCTTGCACTCTTCAGGGGTCAGGATACCCGGGCAGTTCGGACCGAGGAGACGGGACTTGGACTTCTCCAGACGCGCCTTGACCTTGACCATGTCGGCAACCGGGATGCCTTCGGTGATGCAGACGATGAACGGAACTTCCGCTTCGATCGCTTCGATGATCGCTGCGCCCGCGCCTGCCGGCGGAACGTAAATCACCGATGCATCTGCACCAGTTGCCTCGCGCGCTTCGCCAACTGTGGCAAAGATCGGAAGCTTGGCATCGGCATCAAGACCGGACGTCCAGCTTTCGCCACCCTTCTTCGGGTGAACGCCGGCCACCATCTGGGTGCCGTAGTACTGGAGAGCCTGTTCCGTGTGGAACGTACCGGTCTTGCCGGTCAGGCCCTGAACGATGATTTTCGTGTCTTTATTGACGAGGATGGACATTATGCGCCCCCCTTCACGGCTTTCACGATTTTCTGGGCGGCGTCGTCGAGGTCATCTGCTGCGATCACGTTCAGACCGCTTTCATTGATGATCTTCTTGCCGAGTTCCACGTTGGTGCCTTCCAGGCGCACAACAAGCGGAACCTTGAGGCCGACTTCCTGAACCGCTGCAATCACGCCTTCCGCGATCACGTCGCAGCGCATGATGCCACCGAAGATGTTGACCAGGATGCCCTTCACGTTCGGATCGGAGGTGATGATCTTGAACGCTGCCGTCACCTTCTCCTTGGAAGCACCGCCACCAACGTCGAGGAAGTTTGCCGGCTCTGCACCGTAGAGCTTGATGATGTCCATGGTTGCCATGGCAAGGCCTGCGCCGTTGACCATGCAGCCGATGTCGCCATCGAGAGCAACGTAGGCGAGATCGTACTTGGACGCTTCGATTTCCTTGGCGTCTTCTTCGGTCTCGTCGCGCAGCGCCATGATGTCATCGTGGCGGAACAGGGCGTTGCCGTCGAAGGAGACCTTGGCATCGAGAACACGCAGGCGACCATCCTTCATGACGATCAGCGGGTTCACTTCCAGAAGCGCCATGTCCTTTTCGACAAAGGCCTTGTGCAGGATCGGGAACAGCTTCATGCCG
Organism: Roseibium sediminis; assembly: GCF_008711325.1. Classification (GTDB taxonomy): domain Bacteria; phylum Pseudomonadota; class Alphaproteobacteria; order Rhizobiales; family Stappiaceae; genus Roseibium; species Roseibium sediminis. The sequence continues at coordinate 104,999 of NZ_VXDB01000005.1, read as the reverse complement.
TCTTCACGAGCCACGCCGTCCAGCTTCAGCCAGTCGCAAAGCTGCTTGGCGTTTGCTTCCGTAACGCCGGTATCAGGATCGATCGGCAGGTTATGGATCTTTTCCGGTGTCTCTTCGGCAACGGCCTCAATGTCCATGCCGCCTTCGGTCGAGACGACGAAAGCCGGTCGGCCAACGGTGCGATCGACCAGAATGGAGAGATACAGTTCACGCTCGATGTCAGCGCCGTCTTCGATATAGAGACGGTTGACGACCTTGCCTGCATCACCGGTCTGCTTGGTGACCAGCGTGTTGCCGAGCATTTCCTTGGCATGGGAGGTTACTTCCTCCAGAGAAAATGCAAGGCGGACACCGCCCTTTGCGTCAGCGGCCAGTTCCTTGAACTTGCCCTTGCCGCGTCCACCTGCGTGGATCTGGGACTTCACGACCCAAAGCGGTCCGGGAAGCTTCTTTGCAGCTGCCTCGGCTTCATCGGCGGAGAAGATGGCAACACCTTCAGCAACCGGTGCGCCATATTCCTTCAGAACCGCCTTGGCCTGATATTCATGGATATTCATGTGTTCCCCCGTTTCTGTTCGGAGGACCGCCCCTCAAGGGGCGGCCGACTAAGAATTGGCGGCGGCGCTTATGCCAGCGCCGGCTGGATCTTCTTGCAGGCCTCGACAAGACCGTCGACGGCGGCAACCGACTTCTCGAACATGGACTTCTCGTCGCCGTTCATGTCGATTTCGATGATGCGCTCGACGCCATCGGCACCGATCACAACCGGAACACCCACATAGGTGTCTTTCAGGCCATACTGGCCATCAAGAGCTGCTGCACAAGGCAGAACGCGCTTCTTGTCCTTCAGATAGCTTTCCGCCATCGTGATTGCAGCTGCAGCCGGAGCATAGAATGCAGAACCGGTTTTCAGCAGGCTGACGATTTCCGCGCCGCCATCACGAGTGCGCTGGACGATTTCTTCCAGACGCTCGGAAGTGAGCCAGCCCATCTTGACCAGATCGGTCAGCGGGATACCGGCAACGGTGGAGTAGCGGGTCAGCGGAACCATCGTGTCGCCATGACCGCCCAGAACGAATGCGGTGACGTCTTCAACGGAGACGTTGAACTCGTCGGCAAGGAAGTAGCGGAAGCGGGCGCTGTCCAGAACGCCGGCCATGCCGACAACCTTGTTCTTCGGCAGACCGGAGAACTTCTGCAGGGCCCAAACCATCGCATCGAGCGGATTGGTGATGCAGATGACAAACGCGTTCGGTGCGTATTTGGCAATGCCTGCGCCGACCTGCTCCATGACCTTGAGGTTGATTTCGAGAAGATCGTCGCGGCTCATGCCCGGCTTGCGCGGCACGCCTGCGGTTACGATAACAACGTCGGAGCCTTCGATCGCAGCGTAGTCATTCGCGCCGCCGAGCTTCGCATCGAAGCCATCGACCGGGGAGCTTTCGGCGAGGTCGAGCGCCTTGCCCTGAGGCACGCCTTCCGCGATGTCAAAAAGAACGATATCCCCGAGTTCCTTCAGGCCCGCCAGGTGAGCAAGCGTGCCGCCGATTTGACCAGAGCCGATCAAGGCAATTTTGTTCCGCGCCATGTCCGAAAGTTTCCCTTTACGTAAGATGGAACTTATGCCATCTTTAGATGACTACAGATGGCACTACTCCCTTTGTTTCCCGCGCGCAACCTCGTCAAAAGGATATTGCGCGTGATCTGTCATACTTTTTATAAAATTCCCTTCATGGTACATTCCCTTAACGGTAACTATACCTTGGATTGCTCTCGCCTCGTTTCACCCGCAAGATAAGCCTCGGACCTCATTTCGATGAGGCGGGATGCCGTGCGATCAAATTCAAACGCTTCCGTGCCATCACCGGAGATATACAAACCGGTCGGCTCGGCATCGGCAGAAACCACAAGCTTGGTTCCCGTGTCATACAAAGTGTCTATGAGATTGATGAACCGCTTGGCCTCGTTGCGCCGCGTGCGATCCATCACCGGAATGTTCTCCAGAAAGACGGTGCTGTAGGCATGGGCAATGCGCAGGTAGTCGCTGGCCCCGAGCGGCTGTTCGCACAACTCGGAAAACGAGAACCGCGCCGCACCGGCTGCGGCCGTGCGAACCGGGATCTTCCGTCCCTTGTTCTCCAGCTCCTCGGAATGCGGCTTCACGCCATGAGTGAGCCGCGCCCACAGATCGTCGACCCGTTCCTTGGCCTCATCACCAAGCGGAGTGATGTAGATCGGCGCTCCAGCGAGCTTCTCAAGCCGGTAGTCTGTCTCCGAATCCAGCTTGATGACCTTGGTCTTTGATTTCAAAAGCTCAATGAAGGGCAGGAACAGTTGCCGATTGAGCCCATCCTTGTAGAGATCAATCGGATCGCGATTGGATGTTGCGACGACAATGACACCGCGGTCGAACAACTGGGTAAAGAGGCGACCGAGGATCATTGCGTCGGCAATATCGGTCACCGCGAATTCATCAAAACACAACAGACGTGTTTCTTCGGCAATCTGCGCAGCGACCGGCGGGATCGGATCGTCACCCTTGACCTCGCCGCGCTTCAAGCGCTGCCGATAGTCATGAATGCGATCATGAACATCGGCCATGAATTCGTGGAAATGCGCGCGGCGCTTGCGGCGAATGACAGTGATTTCGAAGAAGAGGTCCATGAGCATGGTCTTGCCACGCCCGACGCCGCCCCACATGTAGAGACCCTCAACGGTCTTCCACAGATCCTTGTTGCGCCGAAAAATCCATCCGAGAGAACTGGACTTGGAGGCAAGGCGAACTTCGCCAAGCGTCGTATTCAACAGGTCCAGCTGGTAAACGGCCTCAAGTTGAGCGGGATCTTCCGTTATTTCACCCGCAGACACCAGAGCGGCGTAGCGGGCAGCAAGTGCGCGATTAACCGGTAGGTCCATCTTCAAGAAACCGCTCCCGTTCTGGCAGAGTGGGACAATCGCCTTATTGCCAAGGCTTGCCCGCTGCCATTTACCGGCGAAATAAGGTCAAAACGTCGCAGATGCAAGAATAGATTTGGCCTGCACAGGTGTCATGTTGTGACCTTGTCCAGAAAAGCTCGAGAGCACCTTTTTCCTGACCATTCAGTCACTTGACCGAAAAGCCCGGCGTTTCCCGACGCGACATGAACCGGTTTCACTAACTACGGAAAAAACGCGATACGCATGGTGACAGCCAATCAAATTGGCAGCATCGCTTTGGACTCGTGAACAGTTTGCCAGCGAAACGAATCACTTCTTGCTCGGACTGAACTTCGATTCAAGTCGCCCCAAACAAGAGACAGCGTCGTGGATGCCCGCATGAATTCACGCGCACCTTGCTGTTGATCCGCGCAACTACAGATCGCTGCACTGCCGACCGACAGCACAGCAATCCATACGCATCATGATCAGGTCCTGATCAAAGTGGCCTCACGACCGCTTTGAAGCTCCTGAATGTAGAGCAGCTGGGCAACCAGATCCCGCTCGGCAGCGTCATCGAAGTTGGCTTTTCGGCCGCGACCATCGGTCAGGATCCAGGCATTGCCGGGTTTGACGACGTCGCATTCGGCGGGAATGCTTTCAGACAGGTTCAGCATTTTCGCGAAACCTTCATCGAGCTGGCCGCAATCGGCACCATCCGCCCCCTTCATCGCCATGCGGATTTTCCGATAAACGGATTGCACCGCACTGGCAGGAAGAATGGTTGTCGTGGGAACATTGTCCTTGAGCGTCGTCAGGCGAATGATGCCGGAGGAGGCAGGAACGGAGCTTTCGGAGCACGGAACCTTCTGCACTTCCCCCATCGCCGTCCACTCGGCCCGCAGCGTGACCGTCACCGGTTGCCGCAAGGTGGCCATCGTTCTGGACAGTTGTTTTTCGGAGGCAGACCGGTTGTCACGGGCACCGCCATTGGCCCGACCATTCATTTCTGCCAGCGGGGTCCCACCGATCCGCAACCGCCGGAAGACGACAACGTTACGGGGCAGATCCGTGCGCTCGACGCGCCACCCGGCATCCAGCCAGGCATTCTGGTGGACCAGGCTTCCGCCGGAATTGGCCCACCATGTCCTGTGTTCCCTGGCGCTACGCGGCAGATTGGAACCCAGTATTTCTTCCACATCAGTTAGCTTGGCTGCCCAGACGACATCATCCAGGCGGGCCAGGTGTTCTCGCAATGGGTCATATTTAGACATGTTGCACAGCCTCTTTTTACATGCTGTAGTTTTACAGCTTGCGAGAGCGCCGTCCAGATATAATTACCTAAAGTTGCTAACGATACAGAGAAATCTGACCACCAGTGGACATCTGCCCATTAAATTGAGTGGGGGAAGTTGCGTAGAGTTGCGCCACAACATCGCCGCCGGCTGCTTTCAGAACAACCTGCTTTCCCGTCAGGCTCCATGCAGAGATGCCCTTGAGGGAGGGTGAATTGCAACCACGAGTATTGGCGCGATAGCCACCTTCCCATGAAGTCAGCGTCATGAATGCCATGCAGTTGTCTCCGCCGGCCGCCAGCTTCCAGCCGCCCAACATGTCGCTTCGACCAATTTCCAGAGCGGCAGAGGGCTCTGGCACCGGATTGGTTGCAAGGTTGACCGGCTCGGCAGTGGTCGGCTCGCTGACAATCTGGCCCGGAGGCGGAGCACCGGCGTCAATCGGTTGCAAGGTGCCTTGACCAACAGGAGTGGTCGGTGTTGCAGGAAGTGGTGCCGCGTAGTTTCCCCCGCCGGTCAGACGCTGGCATCCCGCCGTGGTCACAACCAGCCCGACCGCCAAGGCCACCTTCCAGTATTGTCGCATTTCGAATCAATCCTCATTCCGCATGTCCGCCACCAGACGTCTTAACCCAGATCATGCGTGAATGCCAAAAACTACAACGTGTTTCGACTAGCAGTATTGAAACCTGATTACATTATTCAGTATAGAGCGTTCTTCTCTTGCCGGTTTGGGGGGCTGGCTACTGTGTTGTTGGGATCCTTGTGGCCGTGGCTCGAACAGTTGCACCCCTCTTTGCTGAGCCTTTGGGCCAGTATCAAACAGCTTCTTTGCAATCCGAGGTTCGAACGCTCGGCGCGGATCAACTCGGCCTTTTTCAGGATCATCTGCTTCGCCTGGCTCCGTCCTGTCGCCAGGACCGCTTTAGCATGGAGGCGGGAGACCGCTTCATCCGGCAGTATGTGAACACAACCCGCGCTCTCAGCACCTCGATTGTTGCTCATCTCGAAAACGGTGTGGTGCGCGGTACTGCAGAACTTCGGCCCATGGCAGGGCATCGCGTGGCCGAAATTGCGTTGAGCGTTGAAAAGCCATGGCGGCGGCGCGGCCTTGGCACCGTTCTGCTTCGCCGGATCATCGGGGAAGCACAGGATCAGCGTGTCCGGCTGATTTATTTCCGCTTCCTCGCCGGAAACCTTGCAATGAAGGGCCTGGCTGCAAAATTCACGACAGACATGACCCTGGATGACATGGACGTAGTTGGACAGATCGATCCACGTCTTGATGTGCCGAAGACCGCTAATCAGCCATCCAGCATGGGGTGGGTGCGGCAGATCTATTCTGCGTTCTGGAATTGATGGCCCACATAGCCTAGCTGGCAAGCCGACGGTTTGAATTGTCCGACAACGGATAAAGCAGCTCTGAAACCCGATCGCGAATATCGCGAAAACTGTCCGCGGTCATGAAAAGGCTACCATCTTCGCGCAGGCCGACCGGCCAGACGTTGTAAACAACCTTCTTGCGCCAGTGTTCCGGCCTTTCGATCATCTCTGCTCCCGCCAGATAGATCACCCGGTCAGGAACCGGAGCATGAGGGAACATGAAGAACTCGACGCTCTTGGGCGACAAGGTATCGGAACCTATTTGTACAGATTTAAGCAACTTGCCCGCAGCGGGATGGATGGAAGAGCCGGGAACGTGGCCTGCGGAAAATGCGCGCATCACACCTTTGGACTCTGCGTTCAAGTACGCCTCGGCGATCAGGCTGAAAAAAGTATTGTCCGGACATACAAACAAAATCGTTGTGCCTTGCATTACCCCTCCTTGCCTGAATTCCGGCCCCGCACTCGATTACGCTACGTATACTAAAATTTGATCAATTTATTTTCAGCAACCAATAAGTGTATTTTCTTTTCCCCTGCATATCCCCGCCTTAATGCGGCATTGATGCCGCTGCGACGGCAAATCCCGAGCGGGTCAATCCTTTCTGACCAATTTCGCGGTTCAAAGGCCTGTCAGATTTGATAATGGTTCTGGTACAGCATTGTGACACGCCCGCGCGACGTGCAGCGGGTGATCGGTTTTCCAAAAGAATGTCCGGTCCATCTTCCCTGACCACTAGAGGTTCTGACCTTGTCTATTGCAATTTGGTGCATTCTCGTCGCGGCCATCCTGCCCATGCTCGCCGCCTTTCCGGCCAAACTGAACAAGGAGTTTGACAACTCCAATCCGCGAGACCCTGCCTTTTGGGCGGACGGCTTCCGCAAACGCGCCCAAAACGCCCAGTCGAACGGCTTCGAGGCATTTCCCGTTTTTGCAATCTCGGTCATTGTCGGACTGGGTCATGGAGGCGATCCGGTCTGGATCGACAAGCTTGCGGTCCTGTTCATTTGTCTGCGCGTGATCTACACGCTCTGCTACTGGACCGATCGCGCCACACCCCGGTCTGTTGCCTGGGCCATGGCCTATCTGTCGGTCATCGGCATCTTCACCAGCCCGCTCTGGAGCTGATGCTTCGGTTTTCCGCAGGTTAATTGGCCTTCGGGCCAATCAACCGACCGGTTCCGATTGCGCCCGATTCGCGAATAGGGGAATGTGGACCCGACCAAGGGACACCTCTATTCATGACCTCCACCCCACCCGCTCTTGACGAGAGAGTGGAACCGCTGTTCGGCTCCTCCAGAGGACATGCTCCGCGCGACCCGCATGACATTCTGCGGACGGTGTTCGGGTATTCAAGTTTTCGTGGCAAACAGGAAGACGTGATCAATGCTCTGGTGAGCGGGCGCGACGCGGTGGTTCTGTTTCCAACCGGTGCGGGCAAGTCCCTTTGCTACCAGATCCCTGCCCTTTGCCGAAATGGCCTTGGCATCGTCATCTCTCCGCTGATCGCCTTGATGAAAGATCAGGTCGGTGCCCTGCAAGCTGCCGGAGTGCGAGCTGCGGCACTCAATTCCTCGCTTGCCCCCGAAGAGCGCGACGACATTCACCGCAAGCTGCGCTCAAACGAACTTGATCTTCTCTATGTCACGCCCGAGCGACTGGCAACGGAAGGGTTCCGGCGGGTTCTCGACAATATCCGCATTTCCCTGTTTGCAATCGACGAGGCTCATTGCGTTAGCCAGTGGGGACATGATTTCAGGCCCGAGTACCTGTCGCTGTCGCTTTTGCCAGACCGTTATCCCGGTGTGCCGCGTGTCGCCCTCACAGCAACCGCAGACCCGCATACCCAGCGCGACTTGCAGGACAGGCTTAGACTGCAACAGGCGGAAGTCTTTGCCACCAGCTTTGACCGCCCGAATATCCGCTACGAGATCGTGGAGCGCAGCAACCAGCGCCAGCAGCTTCTCGACTTTCTGACCCGGCACAAGGGCGAGAGCGGGATTGTCTATTGCCTGTCCCGTGCCAAGGTTGAAGACATTGCCGAGTGGCTGTGCTCGAAGGGCATAAAGGCCCTTCCCTATCATGCAGGTCTGCCTGCCGAGACCCGCGCGGCCAATCAGGATGCTTTTCTTCTGGAAGAAGGGCTTTGCCTCGTCGCAACTGTGGCCTTTGGCATGGGCATCGACAAGCCGGATGTCCGCTTTGTTGCCCATCTGGACCTGCCGTCCTCGGTTGAAGCCTATTATCAGGAAACGGGGCGCGCCGGGCGTGATGGCGAGCCGTCAGAGGCCTTCATGGCCTATGGCATGGCGGATGTGGTCCAGCGGCGGCGAATGATCGCTGAAGGGGATGCGCCAGAGGAAATCAAGCGCGCCGAGCATTCCAAACTGAATGCTCTGTTGGGTATCTGCGAGACAGCCGGATGCCGCCGTCAGGCGCTTCTGGCCCATTTCGGGGAAACCTACCCGAAGCCTTGCGGGAACTGTGACACCTGCCTGTCACCGGTCGAAACATGGAATGGCACGGAAGCTGCTCAAAAACTGATGTCCGCCATTTACCGGACCGGACAACGCTTTGGCGCAGGCCATGTGATCGACGTTCTTCTGGGCAAGTCGACAGAAAAGACAGCCAAGTTTGGCCATGAGAGCCTGTCGGTTTTCGGTATCGGCGCTGATCTTGCGGCCAAGGCGTGGCAGTCGGTCACGCGCCAGCTGGTTGCCTCGGGGCGCCTTGATGTCGACCACCAGAATTTTGGCGCATTGATCCTGACCGAAGCTGCACGCCCCGTTCTGCGCGGGGAAGAAACCGTGGAACTGCGCCGCGATCGCACGACCAAAGGTCTGCGCAAGGCAAGTGGTGCCCGCCTATCCTCCATTGCCGAAGAACTGGACGAGGAAGACCGCTACCTGTTCGAGCGCCTTCGCCGCCTGCGGACGCAGCTGGCAAAGGATGCAGGTGTCCCGCCCTATGTGGTCTTCCCGGACGCCACCCTCGCCGGCATCGCCCGCTTCCGCCCGTCAACGGCCGATGACCTGCTATCGGTTTCGGGTGTGGGACAATCCAAGCTGGAACGCTACGGCGAAGAAGTTTTATCGCTGGTCGCGGAGTTCGAGGCAGGGATTTAGGATGGCAATCGATACTGCCCTCAAGGACCAACTCGTCATGCTATTTTGACGGGTGCAATTTTATATTTACCTTAATCGCTCATTGATGGGTCATCGAATTCCGTCTCGAGACACTTTGTGAGCCACGATGATCAAAATTTCCCCCGTTGCATTCGCATTGCTTGCTGCTACGTCCGGTTTTGCGGCTGCCGCTGACCTGCCAGTTTCCTATGAACCTCAAATCGACCTCCGCGGCTCAATTGAACCAACCACTAACCGCTGGCAAGGGTTCTATACTGGCGGGCAGTTTGGTTATGGATGGTTCAGAGGACAAGATAACCTCGGAAACCCGGGCACCAATTTGAGTGACGTAGTCGGCGGCCTTCATGCCGGCTACAATCACACATTTGGGCAGTTTCTGATCGGCATTGAGGCTGAAGGCAACCTGTCGGCTATCGAAGGCCGCACTTCTGTTGGCCTTGATGCAGAAATTAACTGGATGCTCGCAGGAAGGGCCCGAGCCGGCTTCATTTTCGATCAGTTTCTTGCTTATGCGACTACAGGTGTCAGTCTGGCCGAAGCCAGCCTCAAGGGGAACAAAGAGTCAACCAATACTCATACCGGTCTTGTAGTAGGCGGTGGCCTCGAAGCCTTTGTCACCGAGAGCCTGACTGCTCGCATCGAATACCAGCATCACTGGTTCGATGAGCAAACATACAATACGAACACAATCGACTATAAGGTCGACGGCCAGATGGATATTGTCCGCGCTGGACTTTCCTATCACTTCTGATCAGTAGACTATTTATGGAAAAGGTCGCCTCAAGGGCGGCCTTTTTTTGTTTCAGGAGCCTGCTTTCGGGAGCCCCTTGTAGGCTTCCCCGCCCCAGATACGTTTGACTGTCTGATCACGCCCGCAAGCCTTGCGATAGCCCTTGTAGGCCTTCGCCCGGGTGACATAGCCGAAGCGCGTCAACGTACGCTCCTCACTCTTGTAATAGCCCTGATGATAATCCTCGGCGGGCCAGAACTTCCCGGCGCCCTCCACCGGTGTAACAATCTTGCGGCCAAGGGCCTTTTCAGCGTCGGCCACAGCTGTTTTTGCCGCTTTGGCCTGAGCATCATTGAGCGAATGAATTGCAGAAGAATATCCGCGACCCCGATCGCAGAACTGACCACCCGCATCGGTTACATCAATGGTCCGCAGGAAGACGGCTGTCAGATCCTTGTAGCTGATCTTGCTTTCGTCGAAATCCACCTTGACCACTTCGCGGTGGCCACCGTCGATATAGGTCTTGTAGGTGGGGTTCTGGGACTTGCCGCCCGCATAGCCTGAAACGACATCCCGAACGCCGGGAAGCTTTTCAAGATCCGACTCAACGCACCAGAAGCAACCACCGGCGAAGATCGCCGTTTCTGCCTTTGCGGCTACGGAAAGTCCAGTTGTGCCCAACGCCAATCCGGCCATGAGAACTGCCAGCGTCTTCATCGGTCTTTCTCCAAGATCTGATCTCTTTCCACAAACCTAGTACAGAACGGGCGGGAGGCAACTCAACTCACCCCCGCCCGTAAGCACAACTATGTGAGGTTTCGGCGAGGCCAGACTACGCCAGCGCGCCCTGTGGTGCCTTTCGCCCTCCGGCCCAGTCGACCCGGTTGGTACCGAACATGGTTACACCGAGGGCGATGAAGGCGATGACAGACCCGATCAGGAGTGCGTAGTCCTGTTCGCGCATGATGGCATAGAGCACCCCATAGACCGCACCGATGACCAACACCATGATCCCGGCAGCCATCTTGCTTTTCAGCGCCGACCCCACATAAGCCGCGATCAGTCCGGTAGCTGCAGCGGCGGCCACGACATAAGCCTTCGCATAGCCAATATGCTCGGAGAAGGCGAGCAGCATGACGTAGAACACGATGAGCGCCATGCCGGTCAGGCCATACTGGATCCAGTGCATGCTCCAGCCGGAGCGCATTTCCAACAGGAATACAGCCATGAATGTGAGGCCGATGAAGCCGACCGCGTATTTGAGCGATCTTGAAATTGTCTGGTAGAAATTGACCGGTTCGACAAACTCAACGCCCATCAGTCGGCCTGTCAGCGGCAGACTGGTCGTCTCGACAACCTTCGGCAGGCCGCGTGCCAGATACGGAATGGACCAATCAGCTGAAAACCCCTTGTCCGAAATTTCGCGGGTGTCGGGGAGATATGTTCCGGTAAACCCCGGATGCGGCCAGTCGGAGGAAAGAGTCAGTTTCGTGGTCTGACCGGCGGGAGCGACATACAGCGCGCTGGAGCCATTCAGCTTCAGATCAAGAGTGAAGGCAAAGCCCCGTTGCCAGTTTTCCTGCGGGATCGGAACCCCCATACCGGAGGAACCAAGGTTCTGGGACGGATGCTTGTAGGCCATCCTGTCTTCGGACGTCATCCCATACAGACCCGGCTCGAAAGGCACCGTTTTGCCCGCAAACTTCAGGAAGACTTCGTTCTTCAGCGCCCGAATGTCCCCGATGCCGACCACCAAGGCCGCCTTGTCACCCTCGATCTGAATGGTCCCGCCATTCACGGCATCGAAGGTTCCCGGCGGGGGCGGTGCAAACTTGCCTGCAAGTTTTGCATCCAGCTTGTAGACCGGCAGCGTGTAGATGGAGCGCTTGCGTTCCTCCACAGCAACATCGCCCGAGAAATCGAGTGTTTCGGGAAAGAGGACCGCCGTCCGACGCCAGATCTTTTCTTCCTGCTTGCGCCCTTCTCCGATAATTTTCGTCTCGATGAACGGAACAATCAAATAAGGGCCGTTGACGGTCTGCGTCCCGCCCCAGGATTGGGCTATGTCACCGGCAACATCGCGCGCCCGGTCCGCCCGTTCCTCCACAAGCACCCAGACGAAAGTGCTCGGAATCAGCAACAGCATCCCGATGACGCCGATGAGAAACAATTTCACGGATGGCAGGCTGGTGAATCCCCCCACCTTCCTTTGCACCGAACTGACCGTGCTGGAAGCCACAGTCTCGCTGCTCTCATCATGTGTATCCGACATGGATATTCCCTCTCTTTTTACCCAGGGGAATTTCACGACATGGATGAGCAGTTTTTCTGCAGATTTTTTGAATTCTTGAAGGTGTTATCCGGGCGGAAGTTTGGAGCCGATCGTTTGTTGGAATGTTTATCTTTTACATTCATTTGCCACGTACGGCGGAATGAAACAGCCGACTATGGGTAAGCAAGTTAGTGCTGTAAAAATATCCCGCGTACCGACATCCAGTATCGTCTTCGGGTCGTGACGACTTCTGGCCATATAAATGGTTATGTCCAACTGAACATCATGGAAGAGTGGCTCGATATTCAACCATTCACAGCGAGTATAAATATAGTCTTCATCCCAATCTCGCGCGATTGGTGCGTTGAATTGGAATACCAATGCGATGCACACATAAATTGCTGCCGCGGGAAAAACAAAAATTACTAACTTTCGCACCAACCCCTCCAACAGTGACTTACCACCATAACAAAAAACCGCCCCGGAGGGCGGTTTCGATAGTTGGTGCGAAGGTCGAAAAAATTCAAACGCGGCGTTCGACCAGCATCTTCTTGATTTCGGCGATTGCCTTGGCCGGGTTCAAGCCCTTCGGGCAGGCCTGGGAACAGTTCATGATCGTGTGGCAGCGGTAGAGGCGGAACGGATCTTCCAGATCGTCCAGACGCTCGCCGGTAGCCTCGTCACGGCTGTCGATCAGCCAACGATAAGCCTGCAGCAGGATGGCCGGGCCAAGATAGCGGTCGCCATTCCACCAATAGGACGGGCAGGAGGTGGAGCAGCAGGCGCAGAGAATGCACTCGTAGAGTCCGTCGAGCTTTGCCCGGTCTTCATGCGACTGACGCCATTCCTTTTCCGGGGTCGGCGTCGTTGTCTTCAGCCACGGCTCGATGGAACGGTGCTGCGCATAGAAGCGGGTAAGATCCGGAACAAGATCCTTGACCACCGGCATGTGCGGCAGCGGGTAGATCTTGACGATGTCACCGGCAACCTCGTCCGTGCCCTTGGTACAGGCGAGGGTGTTTGTGCCATCGATGTTCATTGCGCAGGAACCGCAAATCCCTTCACGGCAGGACCGGCGGAATGTCAGGGTCGGATCGATCTTGTTCTTGATGTAGATGAGGCCATCGAGAACCATCGGGCCGCAATCATCCTTGTCGACAAAATATGTGTCGACGCGCGGGTTTCGGCCATCGTCCGGATTCCAGCGATAGATCCGGTATTCGGTGAAGTTGGTGGCCCCTTCCGGCTTCGGCCAGACCTTACCTTCCGTCACCTGGGAATTCCGGGGAAGCGTCAGCTGAACCATTTTTCAAAGCTCCGCGTTTGGGCCCTTCTTCGCGTCCGGGCCAATGCATGAAGTGTCAGCCTTGCAGCTCGAACACCATATTGTCTTCAGTTTCACCTGCCAGCCCATATCCAAGGTCCGCCAGAACGGGCAGGCAGTCCTCGGCCCAATGGGACCGGCAATTCGTCTCGATCAGGATAACCCTCGGCCAGAGCGCCTTGTCTGCACTGCGCAGAAAGGGCAGCAGCACACGGTCCTCAAAGCCCTCGACATCCACCTTCAGGATATCGACCCGGTCCAGTCCCTTATCCGCCAGAACCGACTGCAGCGGTTTGACCTCCACATCCCGCGGAGACCAGTCGCCGGCCCATTCACCGGTTGTCAGGTCCTCGACAAGGGTTGCGAAGCCGCAATTGCTCGGCTCCAGCCAAAGGGACAGCGTGCCTTCTTCGGCCCCGACCGCCACATTGACCAGCTCGACATCAACCGGGCTGTTCGCCGCGATGTTGAAGGCCAGCTTGCTGGCGGTCTCCGGATTGGCCTCCACGGCCACCACCTTTGCACCGGCATTCGCGGCAAAGAGGGTGTAGGAACCGATATTGGCGCCAACATCCACAAAGACCTTGCCAGCCGACAGGTAGGGCCTCAGCAGCTTGTGCTCGGCCCTTTCCGGCAAGCGGCCCTTGGAGAGGATCTTCCGGTCATCATAGTTCTGGCCCGGATAGAGCCGGAATTTGAGACCGTCCGCTTCCGCGTCGTAGGGACCTTGAAAGAGGCGGGCAACCAGCGACCGGATGCGCTTGCGCAGTCCCTTGGACAGGTCATGCCGGTCCGCCAGCCGCCAGGCCGCGCGAACCAGCCCCTCGGCACGGTAGGTGCCGAAAGGACTTGTCGTATCAAGAAGGGTACTGCTCACGCTCACTCCCGGCTGCTCCTTAGTAGACGCGCGCCTTAGGCGCGATCTTCTTCGGATCGATGCCGCCATCCTCGTACTTGGTCAGCGGGTCGAGAACGACCGGACGGTAGTCCAGCTTCACGTTGCCAGCCTCGTCTACCCAGCTGAGGGTGTGCTTGCGCCACTCGTCGTCGTTTCGGCCACCCAGAGGACCATCCTTGTAGTCCTCGCGTGCATGGGCACCGCGGCTTTCCTTGCGGGCTTCCGCGCCATAGACGGTGGTGATGGCATTTGCCATCAGGTTTTCCAGCTCCAGCGTCTCGACGAGATCGGAGTTCCAGATCATGGACCGGTCGGAAACCTTCAGGTCCTTCATCTCGCTCCAGATCGCGCTCATGCGCTTGCAGCCCTGTTCCAGGCTTTCCTGTGTCCGGAAAACGGCTGCGTCTTCCTGCATGGTGCGCTGCATCTTGTCGCGAAGATCGGCCGTCGGAGTTCCGCCGTTTGCGTTCCGCAGACGATCGAAGCGATCCATGATCTTCTCACAGGACGCTTCGCTCGGACGCGGGGTGGCTTCCTTGGGATCAACCACCTGACCTGCGCGGATCGCCGCTGCACGGCCAAACACCACAAGGTCGATGAGAGAGTTGGAGCCAAGACGGTTTGCGCCGTGTACCGAGGCACAGCCAGCTTCACCAACAGCCATCAGGCCCGGCTGGATGCGGTTCGGGTTTTTGCCGTCCGCGTTCAGCACTTCACCCCAGTAGTTGGTCGGCACGCCGCCCATGTTGTAGTGAACGGTCGGCAGAACCGGGATCGGTTCCTTGGTCACATCCACGCCGGCAAAAATCTTGGCCGATTCGGAAATGCCCGGCAGACGCTCTGCCAGCATGGCCGGATCAAGGTGATCCAGGTGCAGGAAGATGTGGTCCTTGTTCTTGCCGACACCGCGGCCTTCGCGGATTTCCATGGTCATGCAGCGTGAGACAACGTCGCGGGATGCCAGATCCTTGGCAGACGGTGCGTAGCGCTCCATGAAACGCTCACCTTCGGAGTTGACGAGGTAACCGCCTTCACCGCGAGCGCCTTCCGTGATCAGACAGCCGGAGCCGTAGATCCCGGTCGGGTGGAACTGCACGAATTCCATGTCCTGCATCGGCAGGCCCGCACGAGCGACCATGCCGCCGCCATCACCGGTACAGGTGTGGGCCGACGTTGCAGAGAAATAGGCGCGGCCATAACCACCGGTCGCCAGAACGACCATCTTGGCGGCGAAACGGTGGATCGTGCCGTCGTCAAGGTTCCACGCGATCACGCCTTGGCACACGCCATCATCGGACATGATCAGGTCGAGCGCAAAATACTCGATGTAGAATTCCGCGTTGTTGCGCAGCGACTGGCCATAGAGCGTGTGCAGGATGGCGTGACCGGTCCGGTCGGCCGCCGCACAGGTGCGCTGCACCGGAGGGCCTTCGCCGTAGTTCTGCATGTGACCGCCGAACGGGCGCTGGTAGATTTTGCCGTCTTCGGTGCGCGAGAACGGAACGCCATAATGCTCCAGCTCGTAAACGGCGGCCGGAGCTTCACGGGCAAGGTATTCCATGGCGTCGGTGTCTCCAAGCCAGTCGGAGCCCTTCACCGTGTCGTACATGTGCCATTCCCAGCTGTCCGGCGTCATGTTCTTCAGGGAAGCGGCAATACCGCCCTGAGCCGCAACAGTGTGGGAGCGTGTCGGGAACACCTTGGTGATACACGCCGTGCGCAGGCCCTGCTCGGCCATGCCGAGGGTTGCGCGCAGACCAGCACCACCGGCACCGACCACGACCACGTCATAAGTGTGGTCGATAAATTCGTAGGTCTTGGCCATTCGGGTCAGCCTCCAAAGCCAATCTTGAGGACGGCAAATACCGTGCCGAAACCGATGATCGAGCAGAAGAAGATATTGGCGAGAACCGCCAGAACCTTCGTTCCCTCGGAATGAATGTAGTCTTCGATGATCACCTGCATGCCGAGCTTCATGTGATAGACGCCGGAGAGGATGACCAGCAGCAGGAGAATCGCCACCAGCGGGTTCTGCAAGGCTGCCACCAGCTCTTCATGGCTGCTGCCCTGCAGGGAAATCACCAGAATGACGAAGAAGGAAATCAGGAAAACGTTGGCCACAGCGGTGACCCGCTGGCGCCAGAAATGCTCCGTACCGTCCTTTGCGGAACCAAGGCCACGAACCTTGGCAAGGGGTGTGCGCATGTCTTTCATGGTCGTCTCCCTCAGCGAACCGCGTAGCCGATGATCCAGAGCAGGATCGTCAGGCTGACAGAACCGATAATCGTTGCCCGGGCAAGCCATTCACGAGTTTCGCGCCCAAAGCCCGCTCCCATGTCCCAGATGAAATGGCGAATGCCGCCGAGCATGTGATGCACCAGTGCCCAGGTGAAGCCGAAAAGCACAAGCCGACCAAGGAACGAGCCGTAGATGCCATTGACGAAATCAAAGTAAGCCGGGCCGGCAGCAGCTGCGATCAGCCACCAGGCCAAAAGAAGGGTGCCGAAATACAATGCCGCACCGGTAATGCGGTGCAGGATCGACATGACCATGGTCAGGATCGGCTTGTAAATCTGCAGGTGAGGCGAGAGCGGGCGGTTGCCACGCAAGTCCGCGTTCGACATGGATGATCTCTCCCGTGCGACGCCCACTTCCGTTTACGTAATGGTAAGAAGTTCAAGGCGTTGTCTGGAAGGGTTCTAGCGCTATCAACCCGCTTCGTCAAAGCTCTTGGCATAGGAAAATGGTTGGTTTCCTTTCCCAATTGCGAATTTGAGCAGGATCATATCCACCGCTGATTGTTTTCACGCTGGATATAGCTCTTTTCACATTGCCCGAATTATGCCTTTTTTTACCATGCGTAATCGCCTCGATCGACGGAAATTCTGGCGGGCCGCTTCGATCAAGCAAATAACAACGGAGCTAGGCCATGAAAAAAGCAGTGGCAGAATTTATCGGTACCATGACCCTCGTCTTGTTCGGCTGTGGAGCAGCCGTAATAGCCGGAATGGGAACAGGGGCTACCTCTATCGACATACTTGGCATTTCCTTCGCATTCGGTCTGTCGATCGTCGCGATGGCCTACGGGATCGGCAAGATTTCCGGTTGCCACATCAACCCGGCAGTCAGCGTCGGCGTCTTCATGGCAGGCAGAATGTCCGCCGGTGACCTCGTGACCTATGTGATTGCCCAGGTGCTGGGTGCCATTGCAGGCGCAGCGATCCTCTATCTGATTCTCAGCGGCAAGGCTGGCGGATGGGATGGCGGCCTCGGACAGAACGGCTGGGGTGCCGGGTATCTCGGCGAATATGACATGACGTCGGCCCTTGTGTTCGAAATCGTCGCGACCTTCCTTTTCCTCGTCTGTATCCTCGGTGTGACGCAGAAGGGGGCTCCGGCTCACCTTGCAGGACTTGCCATCGGCCTGACGCTCGTCGTGATCCACATTGTCGGTATCAACGTGACCGGCGTGTCGGTCAACCCGGCTCGGTCCATCGGCCCGGCGATCATCGGCGCCGCCACCAATCCGGGCGCACTTGCACAAGTGTGGCTGTTTATCGTCGCGCCAATTATCGGCGGAGCGCTGGCCGGCGTCCTCTTCCGTGAAGGCGGCGTTCTGGACGCAAGTGACGACTGATACCGACGGATCTTCGATCTTCTCAGCCCTGCGACCTTCCGGCCGCGGGGCTTTTTTCATTCAGGAGCCGGACCGGGGCCTGTCCCATGGTCCTTCAACCCAATCCCGCTGCGGGGCATCTTCTTTTTCTACTGCCTCCGACACCATGCCTTCCCGCTCGCGCCTTGCTGCCCAAGCCTTCTCGGCAAGCTGATGATAAAAGTTCACCATCAGGCTCACCGCATAGACATGCGCGAACAGACCGAGCCAAGGCACAAGAAACAGCATTGAGGCCGCGCTTCCATAGAAGTGGGTCACCATGCGGTTCCGGCGATAGATCGCTTCCGCATCTGCTTGCGAGTGGTGGCGCCGGGCAACAAGCAGGAATGCCTCCTTGCCGAGAAGCCTGCCATTGATCGCGACAAAAACGCCTGCCCCGACAAATGGCCCTGCCAGCAGTGTCACAAACACACCTATCAGCGCCATTATGCCTGTGATGACGATGGCACCAACCGCGCGCAGCACCTTTGACCGCGTGTCTGGCAGTCTGCTGCCAGCAACATCCGGATAATACTTGCGCTCGAACCCTTCTGCGAGGTCGGCGGAATAGAGAACAGCCAGCAGGATTGAAGCCGGGAGCAACGCATAACCGAACACGAACCCGATGGAAATCAACCCCATGAAATTCATCAGCAGGGTGATGACAAAAATGACCGCGGTTTCCAACCAGTCACGCTGGGGAAAGGCCCCATAGTTGAAATAGAGGTTGAACAACAGCCCCAGAACACTGACGATTGCGATGGTCCTGAACCCCCAGACGAGAGTCTGTCCGACGGTACCTACCCCGATGGCCGAAAAGGACTGAAACAAACTTTTGACGATCACACTGCACTGCCTTTTATCGCAATGCCGCGGACACTAGCGCGAATATCGGAATCTCCAGTTAACGCCGCGTTTTCCGGCTCTTAACCAAAAACCGACCAGCCGGTCTTCCGGGCTAGTTCGGCCATGGCTTCGGTGCCCCGCTTGGAATTGCCGTAAGCGTTCAACCCCGGCGACCAGACCGCAATAGAGGCGCGTCCCGGCGCGATGACGAGAATCCCTCCGCCTACACCACTCTTGCCCGGCAGGCCCACCTCGAACGCGAAGTCGCCGGACCCGTCATAGTGACCGCAGGTCATCATGAGCGCGTTGATGCGACGTTTGCGCTGGTGAGACAAAAGCGAAGGCAGACCCTCGGCATCCAGCAGAATGCGACCTGCAAGCGCCAGCTGGACAGTCGTCATTTCGATGGCGCACTGATGGCAATAGGTTCCCAGCACGTGCTCGGGTGTATTGGTAAGGTTGCGGTGGGAGGCCAGATAATGCGCCAGCGCAAAATTCCGGTGTGCCGTGTCCAGCTCTGAATGGGCGACGCTCTCGTCGATATGAATGTCATCCCGATCAGAGGCCGCACGCACAAACCGCAGCAGGGCACCCAAGGCTTCACGCGGCGTCGAACAATTCAAAAACGTATCTGTGGTGACCAGAGCGCCGGCATTGATGAAGGGATTGCGGGGAACTCCGTTCTCGCGCTCCAGCAACAAGACGGAATCAAAGGACAATCCCGACGGCTCACGTCCGACCCGCTTCCATAAGGCATCCCCCACCTTGCCCAGCGCCAGCGCCAGAACGAAGACCTTGGAGATCGACTGGATGGAGAACGGCGTATCGCAATCGCCTGCCGAAAAGAGGCCGCCATCGGCAGTGGCAATGCTGATGGCAAACTGCTTCGGGTCAACCTTCGCCAATTCCGGGATATAGTCGGCGACCTTCCCCAGATCCGTCGCCTTCAGCGCGTTTGCGGCAATTTCATCGAGAATCTTCTGCATTGGCCCCTGCCTTACCCTGCGGGGCTGCAGAACGTCACATCGGGCGTCCCGATTCAAGCCGTTTGAAGACATGCATCATGAAAATGGTCGCAAAAATAGGGGTAATCAGATTGAGGATCGGCACGGCAAGCACGCCTGCGATCACCAGACCACCCATGAAGACCGTTCCGGCGCGCGCCTTGCGGAAACGACGCGCCTCGGCTGCCGACATGAACCGCATGGCTGCAAATTCGAAGAACTCCCGCCCGAGCAGATAGCCGTTGACGAGAAAGAAGGCGACCAGATTGATACCGGGAATAAGAAGCAGGAACAGCGCAAACAGGTTGCCGAGAATCACCACGCCGGTGAACTTGATCGTCTGCGTGATCGACTGACCAAGTGGCAGGGCTGTTCCGGGGCGGTCATTCGGATAGTCCTGCGCGTCCACAATGTCGGCAATCTGGTCCTGGAACAGGCCAGCAAAAAGGGCAGAGACCGGCGCAATCAGAAAGCCGAGACCAATCACCGCCCCAACACCAGTCAGGATCGAGAGAGCCGTTTCCAGCCACGGATAAGGCAGCGCCACAAACCCGGCGACCAACCCTTGCAAGCCGATCCAGATAAACAGCAGGATCGCCAGCGTGAACCCCAGCATCTTCCAGAAGATCGCCCGAAATGGCGGTTCGAAAACTTCACGAAATGCGCGAGAAGCGGAGGAGAGCATAACGGGCCTTTGTCAAACTGTACTGAAAGGGGAGATAAGTTTCTGTTTCGCGAACTACAACCTGTTCGGTCAAATTTGGATTGGGCCAACGATAGAACTCCCCGTGTCAGGAGAGATAGCCGAACACTCGCAAGGCGACTTTGCCTTTGCTATCTTCAATCCTAAATGACCCGCGAGGTTTTGAGTTGGTCACCTCTATAAAAAACACCAGTGTCGCGAGCGCCTTCGAAGTCTTTCCCTCCAAAGAGCGCGAAGGACTTCTGAAATTGCGTGCCCTCATATTCGAAACGGCAGCGGAGACTGAAGGGGTCGGACCGCTGGAAGAAACGTTAAAATGGGGGCAACCGTCCTATCTGACTTCCAAGACCAAGGCTGGCTCGACGATCAGGTTGGGACTGCCAAAAACGGGCGGGTATGCCCTCTACACCCATTGCCAAACCAGCCTGATGTCGGACTTCCAGACCCTGTTTCCTGACGACTTCGTTTTTGAAGGAAACCGCGCAATCCACTTCCAGCCAGAAGAAGAGCTTCCGACAGACAAGCTCCGGTTATTGATCAAGGCCGCACTGACCTATCATCTGAGCAAGACCCGAGGGGATTAAAATCGCGTCCGGGCCCGAAGGGCTTGAGCAAGCGTGCCTTCGTCGAGATAGTCCAGTTCGCCGCCAACCGGAACGCCGTGCGCCAGCCGTGTGACGTTGACGTTCAAATGGGCAAGCTGGTCCATCACGTAGTGGGCAGTCGTCTGCCCTTCGACCGTGGCATTGATCGCCAGAATGACTTCTTCCAGCTCTTCCGCCTCGCAGCGGGTAATAAGAGCTGCAAGATTGAGATCATCCGGTCCAATGCCGTCGAGCGGTGACAAAGTCCCGCCCAGCACATGATAGCAGGCGTTGATCGCGCCTGCCCGTTCCAGAGCCCAGAGATCTGCGACATCTTCCACCACGACCAGAACCTTCGGGTCGCGGCGCGGGTCGGAGCAAATGGCGCAGGGGTCGGACGTATCAACCGTGCCGCAATGGGAGCATATGCCGATCTTTTCGACCGCGATGCCCATGGCCTCGGCCAACGGAACCAGCAACTGATCCTTTTTCTTGATCAGGTGCAAGGCAGCGCGGCGGGCAGACCGGGGCCCCAGCCCCGGCAGCTTGGCCAGCAGCTGGATCAGACGTTCAATCTCCGGTCCCGCAACCTTCTTCTGCGCCATGCTTGCCTGCCTGATTCCCAAATTGATATCCCCTCATCCGGCCCTTTGGGCCACCTTCTCCCCAAGGGAGAAGGGATGCTCGATCCGCCACCTCTCCCTTGGGGAGAGGTCGGGTTTTAGCCCGGGTGAGGGGTAAAATGTGGCGAACGACCAACGGAACTCAGAACGGGAGTTTCATGCCCGCCGGGAGGCCGAGGCCACCCATCATGGCCTGCGTCTTTTCCTGAATGCCTGCATCGATCTTCACGCGGCCGTCGGTATGAGCGGCGATGATGAGGTCTTCGAGGATCTCAACGTCGTCTTCCTTGAAAAGGGATGGATCGATCTTGAGGCTTTTCAGCTCGCCCTTGCCGTTGAGAACCACTTTCACCAGACCGCCACCGGACGTGCCTTCAGCCTCGATCTCGGTGATCTGCTCCTGCAGGGAACCCATCTGTTCCTGCATTTGCTTGGCCTGTTTCATCATCTTCAGGAAGTCCATGGACCTCACTCCTGTTTTGCTGCGCCTGGGCGCAAGAAATCAAAATGTGCGCCTACATATCGGGTTTGCAGCCGGATCAGCAAGATCCGAGGGAAGAAATCGACTGTTCCCGATCAATCGTCGTCGTCGTCCCCGACGGCTTCATGCAGCAGCGGATCGATGATGGGTGCGACATCCTCCTCGACTTCCTGAACCCGCACGTCGACCACCCGGGCACCGGGAAACTGACCGAGCAGCGCAGCGACCGTCGGATGGGACTTGGCATCCGAGACGAGCTGCGCCTGATTGGCCTCGCGTTCCTCATGGATTGTGGGCCGCCCGCCCGATTTGGCGACCGATACGATCCAGCGCATTTCGGTCCATTCGGTCAGCTTCCGGCCAAACTCGCCGGAAATGTCTGGCGGCGCATCTTCGGTTGGCTGGATTTCGATCCGCCCGACTTCAAACTTTACAAGCCGCATCTGGCGCTCAATGGCGACCTTCATTGGAATGTCGCGCTTTTCAGACGCCAGAACCGCGCAGTCCTGCAGGGAATGCAACGCCACCTTGGGGACTTGAACGGGGGGAGCTTGAACGGGAGGGGCCTGAAACGGCTCTTGACGGGCCTGCGCCACAGCATCCATCACCGGTTGGGGCTGAGGGGCTCCGCCCGCGATTGCCTTCAGTGCAGGCCGTCCACCTCCGCCGCCTGCCGCCATGGCAACCGGACCACCTGGACCACCGCCGCCCGTCATTGGCGCACCGCCGCCGGATGGGGCAGCTCCTCCTTGGCGAAGCAGAGCAAGCGCCTCGCCAGGATCCGGTAAATCCGCGGCATAGGCCAGTCGCACCAGAACCATGTCGGCAGCCGCCAGAGGTTTTGGCGCAGCCTGAACTTCCTGAACACCCTTCAAGAGGATTTGCCAGGCTCGGGACAGGATGCGAATGGAGAGTTTTTCGGCAAATTCACGCCCGCGAACACGCTCCACCTCGGTTACCGAAGCTTCATCCGCCGCCTTTGGAGCCACCTTCACGCGGGTGACGAGGTGGGTGAAGTCAGCCAGATCCGTCAGCACGATTGCCGGGTCGGCACCGACTTCATATTGCGCCTGCAGCTCGTCCATCGCTTCGGCAACGCGCCCGGCCATGACATGTTCAAAGAGATCAATGACCCGCGCCCGATCAGCGAGGCCGAGCATTTGTCGCAGATCCCCGGCTTCAACCGGACCGGACGCCCGCGCCATGGCCTGATCGAGCAGCGACAGAGAATCACGGGCCGAGCCTTCGCCTGCGCGTGCAATCAGCAGCAGCGCCTCGTCGGAAATCTGAATGTTCTCGGCGGCAGAAATCCGGCGCAGCAGGCCAACAAGCTTGGCCTGATCGATCCGCCTGAGGTCAAAGCGCTGGCAGCGCGACAGCACGGTGATCGGAACCTTGCGGATTTCGGTCGTCGCAAAGATGAATTTCACATGCTCGGGCGGCTCTTCCAGCGTCTTCAACAGGCCGTTGAAGGCAGCATTCGAGAGCATGTGCACTTCGTCGATGATGTAGACCTTGTATCGCGCCGTCGCCGGTCGGTAGCGCGACGCATCGATGATCTCGCGGATGTCTCCGATACCCGTATGGGAGGCGGCATCCATCTCGATCACATCGACATGGCGACCTTCCATGATGGCGCGGCAATGGGTGCCTTCCTGTGTCAGGCGCACCGTCGGCTTGTCCGCCTCGCCCGGAACTTCGTAGTTCAGGCCGCGCGCCAGAATGCGGGCGGTTGTCGTCTTGCCGACGCCGCGAACCCCGGTGAGCATCCACGCCTGAGCAATGCGCCCCGTGTCAAACGCGTTTTCCAGCGTCTGCACCATGGGCTCCTGCCCCACCAGATCCTCAAAGGTACTTGGTCGGTATTTGCGCGCCAGAACACGATAAGCGCCGCCATTGGCAGGCTTTTCTTTTTGCGGTGTATCGGGAAAGGCCATTTCATCCATGGCGGCACATTAGCTTGAATTGGAAGCCTATGTCGCGAGGCAATTTGATTTTTTTGTGCACCAAATCGGGCGCATGCGAACTTGTCCCCGCTGTCAACGGAGACAGATGCACAAGGGTCATGTCATGAAATGAAAAGGTGGGAGGCTGGCACGATGACCCGTGCCGGGACTCGTTAGGGCTGCTTCCTTCCGGACCTGACCCGGTTGGCGAGTGGCTCGTCCACCACCAACCTCCCGAGGGCCTTATATCAGGACAAGGTGGGGTCTTGGCAAGGGGGCCAGCCCAGTTTCTTTGCCCCTTTCAGGATGACATCCAATTTTACTCGCCATTTGTCCCGATGAACTGGTCAAGGCAGCGCCAAGCGGTGTAGCGTGCGGAACACTTGGTTCTCGGAGTTTCCATGTCGTCCTTTGACCTAAATCCCCGCATTGAAGGTGACAGCCTTTTTGTCACCGACCTTCCCCTTTCGACGGTGCGCCTGATGAAGGACGCCAATTATCCCTGGCTCTTGCTTGTCCCCCGCAAGAACGACCTGATCGAACTGATCGATCTGGATGCGGACGACCGGCACCAACTGATGGACGAAATCGCGCTGGCTAGCGAAGCGCTGAAATCCGCCACCAATTGCGAAAAACTGAATGTTGGTGCGCTTGGCAATCAGGTGTCGCAGCTTCATGTTCATGTGATAGCGCGCTTCCGGGAAGATGCGGCCTGGCCCGGGCCCGTCTGGGGTGTCGTTCCGGCCATCGCCTATGCCGAGGAAGCCCAGTCTCACCTGATCCGAAAGCTTCGTGAGCTTCTCTAGATCGGCGGGCGCTAAATCGGAATCGATTGAGCGCCCAAAGCTGGTCGATCCAGCAATGAACGAGCATCTTTGGACGTTTCCAACAAAACGCCCGATGCTCCAGGCCCCCTCCCCTCTTTCCGCTGCCCGCAAGGATGCACAATGACGGTTTCATCCCGTATGTCCCCGACTGGCCTTGATCAGTCCGCCATGAGTTTTCTGGAAAATACGCTGGACCGCATGGCCACCCGGCGCCCGGACAAGGCCTTTCTGGAAGCTCAACTGGATGCAGACACCGCGCGGGTGGTTCTTTCCACCCCGACCAAGCTGTTCCTGCCGGAGGGGTCGGAAGATGCCATCGGGCATCGCCTGGATATCGCCTTGAGCCTTGGCGCCAAACGCGAGGAGATGGTGTTTCTCGGCCAATTGCCGGACGGCAGCACCAGCTATTTCGCGACAACGGTGGACCTTGAGGAGGAGGAAGTTGCTCTCCTCGACGGGTTCAAGGTGATTGACCTGCGTACCCTCGCCCTTCAGGCCGAACTCTCCCCCAACCACCTTGGCATTCTTGCGCAAGCACGCGCGCTGATCCATTGGCACCGCACGCATCAGTTCTGCTCGCGCTGCGGGGACAAGACCCATATGGCGGAAGGTGGCTATCGACGCGACTGCCCTTCCTGCGAGGGACAACATTTCCCGAGAACCGACCCCTGTGTCATCATGCTGATCACCGATGGTGACCGCGCGCTCCTTGGCCGACCCCCACGCCTGATGGAGGGCGTCTACACCACGCTTGCCGGCTTCATGGAACCGGGAGAGACCATCGAACAAGCCGTGCGGCGTGAAACCATGGAAGAATCCGGCATTCGCGTCGGCAAGGTTGAACTGATCGCCAACCAACCCTGGCCGTTTCCGGCAAACCTCATGCTTGGCTGTGTTGGAGAAGCCCTGTCCTTCGACATCCACATCGAGGATGACGAGCTGGAAGCCTGCAAATGGTGCGACCGGGAGGAAGTGCGCCAGATGGTGAACGGCACGCACCCGGAAGGGCACATCATTCCCCCATCCATCTCCATTGCTCACGACCTCATCATGGGTTGGCTGGAGAAGCGCATCTGACATGACCTTTTGCGTCTATCTCACGCATCCGGAAGTGCGGATCGATCCTGACATCCCGGTTCCAGAGTGGGGCCTGTCCGAGATCGGGCGGCTCCGGGCTGAGAAAGCCCGGGAGTTGGGTTGGGCAAGCAGTATTGGACATGTTTTTTCAAGCGAAGAACGCAAGGCGATTGAAACGGCAGAGATCTTTGCTGCGCCTGTCGGCATTCCTGTCCAGATACGCCACGAATTTCACGAAAACGACCGGTCCGCGACAGGGTTTCTTCCACCAAAGGAATTTGAAGCCGTTGCGGATCTGTTTTTTTCAAATCCTGACGAGTCCATCCGTGGCTGGGAACGAGCAAGAGATGCACAGGCGCGTATTGTTGATGCTGTGTCAAAGACAGTCGCCAATTTGCCGGAAGAGGAACCCGTTCTGTTTTCTGGCCACGGTGGTGTCGGCACCTTGTTGAAGTGCCATTTGCTGGGGGTTCCCATCTCCAGGCGCCATGACCAAAATGGCGGCGGACACTATTTCGTTTTCAAGAAAACTGATCTGGCGACCCAATCTGCAGAGGCGCTCGACTGGATTCGCCTGTGACTTGAGGGAAGCCTCTGCCCCCGCCATCCCGACGCCATGTTAGTCTGGGAGAAGACATCAATACTGCCTTTTCGGAGCTGGACATGATCCGCCGCCTGCTTGTTGCCCTTGGTTTTTCGCTTGTTTCAAGCCTTGCCTTTGCCGGGCCGCATGATGCCGAGTTTCAGCGGTATCTGACGAACGAAGTGATACCGGCAGCCAAGGCGCAGGGGATTTCAGACAGCGTGCTCAAAAGGGAGCTGAGCGGTCTGACCCCGAACACCAAGCTCCCCGGCCTGATCGGTCCCTATGGCAAGGGCAACCCGCCAAAAGTCAACTTTCAGGCCGAGTTTCGCGCGCCTGCCAACTATTTTCGCGAAAGCCAATTCAACGCCCTTGTTGGTCCCGGACGCGCCTTGATGAACAAGCACGCCCGAACATTGGCGAAGATCGAGGCAACCTATGGCGTCCCCAAGGGGATCATTCTGGCCATCTGGGCGCGGGAATCGGGGTATGGCGGTGCCAAGATACCGCATGACGCCGTTGAGGTTTTGGCAACGCGCGCGTTCATGGGCGAGCGGCGAGACTTCTTCAAACAGGAGCTGATCAGCGCGCTGAAGATCCTTCAGGACGGACATATCTCACGTTCGTCAATGAAAAGCTCCTGGGGCGGAGCCATGGGACAACCCCAGTTCATGCCGTCCAGCTTTTTGAAATATGCAGTCGACTTCGACGGCGACGGGCGCCGTGATATCTGGCGGTCAGAGATCGATACGATGGCCTCCATCGCCAACTATCTCTCCCTGCACGGATGGGTGAAGGGCCGGGAGTGGGGCTTTGAAATCAATCTGCCGAACAGCGTTTCCTGCACGCGGGAAGGACCAGACAACCGGCAACCGATCTCCGCGTTTGTGGGCGAAGGTGTCACTCGGGTCAGTGGCCGCCCCTTTCCCTCCAACGAGGTGAATCAACCCGGAAACATCCTGCTGCCCGCCGGACGCTATGGCCCGGCCTTCATCGCGACCGAGAATTTCTATGTGATCAAGGAATACAACGAGTCCGACGCCTACGCCCTGTTCGTTGGCCATCTCGCCGACCGCTATGGCAGCAATTCCGGCTTCGTCGGCGAATGGAAGCCCACAAAGGCAACAACACGCGGCGCTGTTCGCACGTTACAGCAAAAGCTGGAAGCCAAGGGACATGATGTCGGCGGAGCCGACGGCCTGATCGGCTTCAAGACCCGCCGCTCCATCGGCAAGGATCAGGAAGCCGGTGGCTATTTTGCGACCTGCTGGATCGGGTAGTCCATTAAAAATTCAACTGCCAGAAGAACAGTTGTTATGGTTGCCGTAAGGTGAATATCCCAACCCTGATGCTTTTGACATTCCCTTTATCGATGTGGCGACTTTGAACCCGAAAATCGTCAAGGAAGCGCAGGATTCCAAGGGCGAGACAGATTACATATTCTCCAACTTCTAATCCGACGGCTTCTTCAGATCGAAGAAGCGCCCGGAACAGCCCCATCGCGAGGACTGTGGCATGACGCCGTCTCGGTTGCACGTATTATTCACACAGCTTATAGCGTCATTATTCTGACATAATTTTAATTTCTTATTGTTTTGCGATAATTTTTTGGAGCAAAATGATGTTTTTGTGCAAAATTGAAAACCGGGCTCTGCTCCTTTCAAGGACCATGGCCCTTTTTGCGACACTTGCCTTCCTGGCCGCTTGTGGGCACGTCCCTATGGCAAGCATTGAACGCCTTTCCAAAGTGGACATGCTACAAACAGACCCTGCCGCGATCCGCATAGCCGTAGCTTACCCAGATGCCCTTCGCGTGCCCAGACAGGGTGCAAAGCTTGAATTTGCGGCTCGAGTGGAAAACGCGACCAATGATCTGGTAAAAAAGACCTTTACCCTGGTGCCCGACCGGTCAGAAAGCGAAAGGGCTGAACTTGCCGGTTTGCTAAAGCCGGGAACACGGCTGGAAATATTCCGCCTTTCAAACAGGGATGTTCAAGACATGCGTTCGATCCAGCGGAGGCTGACAGCCCTAAAACAAACAAAAGGGAAAGCCGTGAAAGGCAGCATGGATGTCAGCCTTGCAGGATGTGAATCTTCAACCCCGCCGGCGGGCCCGATCCCGGTTTCAACGTTCATCAAGACTGCTGAACTTGGAGAATACATCACGCTGCTTCGCAATTATGATATTCGCAAGGTGATCACAGGCCCCGATGCAGTTGCGACACATGATTGCATCTGACAAGCGTGCAGATCCGGTTGCCGATCTTCGACAAGCCACAGCCCATTGAGCTCTATTCGCTAACAACGCCTTCTTCCGCTGTTTCCAGGCGGAAGGCCGCGGCCATGAGGGCTTTGGTATAGTCGGTTTGCGGGTTGTCGAAGACATCTGCTGCCAGTCCGCTTTCCACCACCTTGCCCTGCCGCATCACGACCACTTCGTTGGCGAGCGCCCGAACGACTTTCAGGTCGTGGGAGATAAAGAGGTAGGCAAGGCCGTGCTTTCTTTGCAAATCACGCAGCAAATCCACCACCTGAGCCTGAACGCTCATGTCGAGCGCGGAGGTTGGCTCGTCCAGCATGACGAATTTCGGCTCCAGCACCATGGCACGGGCGATTGAAATGCGCTGACGCTGACCGCCGGAAAATTCGTGCGGATAACGGTGCCGGGTTTCAGCATCAAGACCCACTTCCTCCAGCGCGCCTGCAACCTTTCGATCCCGTTCCTCGGCACTCAGCTGCGGAAAGTGAACCTGCAGGCCTTCGCCGACAATGTCGGCCACGGACATGCGGGGACTGAGCGCCCCGAATGGATCCTGAAACACGATCTGGATGTCCCGTCGCAGCGGGCGCATCTCCTTCCAAGAATTTTCCTGAATCTCCTGCCCCTTGAAAGCAATCCGGCCGGTGGATGAAATCATGCGCAGGAGCGCTAGGCCAAGAGTTGTCTTGCCAGACCCGCTTTCCCCCACGATCCCGAGCGTCTGACCTTCGCGAACCCTCACATCGATCCCGTCGACCGCCTTCACATGACCAACGGTCTTGCGCAGAAACCCGCGCTTGATCTGGAACCAGACCTTGAGGTCATCTGCCTCCATGACCACTGGACGGCTTTCGTCCTGCACCGGTGGCTGTCCCTTTGGCTCGGCAGCCAGAAGGTGCCTGGTATAAGGGTGCTGCGGATTGTCGAAGATTTCGCGCACCAAGCCTTGCTCAACAATTTCGCCTTTGGTCATCACGCAGACCCGGTCGGCGAATTTCTCCACAATGCCCAGATCATGGGTGATGAACAGCATGGCCATGCCCCGCTCGGCCTGCAATTCCTTCAGAAGCTTCAGGATCTGGGCCTGAACCGTGACATCAAGTGCGGTTGTCGGTTCATCAGCAATCAGGAGTTCAGGCTCATTGGCGAGCGTCATCGCAATCATGACGCGCTGGCGCTGGCCGCCTGACAGCTGGTGCGGATAGGAAGCAAGGCGGGTTTCCGGCTCCCGGATACCAACCTGGGTCAGAAGCTCCAGCACCCGTTCACGGGCGGCCGTGTCGCTCATGCCCCGGTGGATCTTGAGGATTTCCGACACCTGCCGTTCGACCGTATGGAGCGGGTTGAGCGAGGTCATCGGCTCTTGAAAGATCATCGAGATCTCGTTGCCGCGAACCTTGCGCATTTCGTTGTCGCTGGCCGACAGCAGGTCCTGCCCGCGAAACAGGATTTCGCCGGAGGGATGAGAAGCCGCAGGATATGGCAACAGTTTCAGGACAGAGAGCGCAGAGACGGATTTGCCCGAGCCGCTTTCGCCAACGAGGGCAACTGTCTCGCCCTTTTTGATGTTGAACGAAATACGGTTCACCGCTGTGCCGGTCCTGCCGCCCTGGGTGAAGGCGACGGAGAGATCCTTGACTTCAAGGAGCGTATCTTCAGACATCAACACCTCCTCAGGCCAGGCTCTTGCGCGGGTCGAAGGCATCGCGCACCGCTTCACCAATGAAAATCAACAAGCTCAGCATCAGCGAGATGACAATAAATCCGGTGATGCCAAGCCACGGGGCCTGAAGGTTGTTTTTGCCCTGCGCCAGCAATTCGCCAAGCGAGGCCGAGCCGGGTGGCAAGCCGAAACCGAGAAAGTCCAGTGCGGTTAGGGTCGAGATCGATCCGTTCAGGATGAAGGGCATGAAGGTGAGTGTTGCCACCATGGCATTCGGCAGGAGATGCCGCCACATGATCACCCGGTTGGAGACGCCCAGCGCCCGGGCGGCGGAAATATACTCAAAGTTTCGGCCACGCAGGAATTCTGCGCGAACCACGCCAACGAGCGCCACCCACGAGAAGGCCAGCAGGATCGTAAACAGGGTCCAGAAGCCCGGAGCAAGCACGGACGAGACGATCAGGATCAGATAAAGCGTCGGGATCGCGGTCCAGATTTCGATGAAGCGCTGGAAGATCAGGTCTACCCAGCCGCCATAAAAGCCCTGAACGGCCCCTGCTGCGATACCAATCACGGACGAGGCAAGCGTAAGCGCCAAGCCGAACAGAACAGAAATCCGGAAGCCGTAGACCAGACGGGCCAGAACGTCCCGGCCCTGATCATCGGTCCCGAGCCAGTTCCAGTTGCCGATGACGCAATTCGGATCCTCGACGCCCTGCGGATAGCGCGAGCACCGCTGTTCCTTGTCCATCGTCCAGGATGGGGGAGCTGGTGCCGGAACCGGGATTTCCTTGTTCACCGAGCGATAGGAATAGCGAACCGGCGGCCAGAGCATCCAGCCGTCGGCATTGATTTCTTCCTGAATGTAGGGATCTCGGTAATCGGTCACCGCGAGAAACCCGCCGAATTTTTCTTCCGGATATTCAATAAAGACCGGCAGCAGGAGCTCGCCCTTGTAGGAGACGAGAATAGGCCGGTCATTGGTCAAAAACTCTGCTCCCATGGCCAGAAAAAACAGCAGCAGGAAAATCCAAAGCGACCAGAAGCCGCGCCGATTGGCCTTGAAATTGGCAAGGCGACGCTGGTTGATCGGGCTGAGCCAAGGGCGCTTCGGAGCTGCGCTTGTCACTGGAAGTGGGGTGTCTGTCGAAACATTCATCGGATCAGACCTCTCGTGTCTCAAAGTCGATCCGGGGATCGATCCAGGTATAGGTCAGGTCCGAAATGAGGTTCACCAGAAGTCCCATGAGCGAGAAGATATAGAGCGTTGCAAAGACCACCGCGTAGTCTCGATTGATCACGGATTCAAAGCCGAGCAGCCCAAGGCCATCGAGCGAAAAGATCGTTTCGATCAACAAGGAGCCGGCAAAGAAAGAAGAGATGAATGCGCCCGGGAACCCCGCCACGACGATCAGCATGGCGTTACGGAAAACGTGGCCATACAGAACCTGACGCTCTGTCAGCCCCTTGGATCGGGCGGTGACGACATACTGCTTGCGGATTTCGTCGAGAAACGAATTCTTGGTCAAAAGGGTCGTCGTGGCGAAAGCGGAGAGCACCATGGCTGTCAGCGGCAAGGCCAGATGCCAGAAATAGTCCGCAATCCGTGCCGGCCAGGACAGGCTTTCCCAGTTTTCAGACACCAGTCCGCGCAGCGGGAAGAAGTCCCAGAACGATCCGCCCGCAAAGAGAACAATCAAAAGCACCGCAAAGAGGAAGCCGGGAATAGCGTAGGCCACGACAATGACCCCGGAGGTCCATACGTCGAAACGGGAGCCGTCACTCACCGCCTTTTTGATCCCGAGTGGGATCGACACGAGATAGGATAACAGCGTCATCCAGAGCCCGAGGGAGATCGAAACCGGCAGCTTCTCGGCGATCAGGTCCAGGATCCGGATATCCCGAAAATAGCTCTCGCCGAAGTCAAAACGCGCGTAGTCCCACAGCATCGTGAGGAACCGCTCGAGCGGCGGCTTGTCGAAGCCGAACTGAGCTTCCAGTTGCTTGATGAACTCCGGGTCGAGGCCCTGCGCCCCACGATATTTCGAAGATCCGGCATCTGCACCCAGACCCGACCCCGTCGTGTCAGCGCCGCCACCGCCAAAATCACCACCTCCCCCACTGACACGTGCGGTTGCCGATACGTCGGTTCCCTGCAGCTGGGCTATAACCCGCTCGACAGGACCGCCGGGCGCGAACTGGATGATCACGAAATTGATTGCCATGATGCCGACAAGTGTCGGGATCATCAAAAGCAGACGGCGGAGAATATAGGCGCCCATGGAGGTGTCGTTTCCGTCCTGTTACTTTGCCATTCCGATGGCTTTCGCCTTTTCCGCGTCGAACCACCAAGTGGATTCGACCGGGAAGAAGTAATCCGGCTTCTTGTCCGGCGCGCCAAACATGTCCCACATGGCGATCTTGTGAGTGCCACTGAACCATTGCGGCACCCAATAGCGCCCGGCCCGCAACACGCGGTCGAGAGCACGCGCGGCAATGACCATGTCCTCACGGTTTTCGGCCGCCAGCGCCTTTTCGATCAATTCGTCGACAACAGGGTCAGCAATCCCGGCCAGGTTGCGACTCCCGGCCGTTTGAGCTGATGCAGATGACCAGTAGGTCCGAATGGCATCCGACAGGGTCGAATCCAGAGAATAGCGCCGCGTGCAGACATCAAAGTCGAATTCGTTCAACCGCGACTGATACTGGGCCGGATCGACCACGCGGAAGTTCGCCTTGATGCCCAACCGCTCCAGATTGGTGATGAAGGGAAGAACAATCCGCTCAAAGGACGGCGAGTTGTTCAAGAACTCGATGGTAAGCGGCACGCCGTCCGGATCGACCAGCTCATCGCCCTTTCGCGTATACCCGGCGTCCTTGAGCAACTGGTTCGCCTTGGCCAGCATGGAGCGATCAAAACCGGAACCATTCGACACAGGCGGCAGATAGGGCTCGCCGAAGACTTCATCGGGCACCTTGCCGCGATAGGGTTCGAGCAGCGCCAGTTCTGCGGCATCCGGCACCCCATTCGCCTTCATGACCGAATTCTCGAAGAAGGACTGGGTCCGCTCATAGAGACTGTAAAAGAGCGATTTGTTGGACCACTCGAAATCGAATGCATACCCGATCGCCTCACGCACGCGCGGATCGGAAAATTTCTTGCGGCGCGTATTGAAGAACCAGCCCTGCGCGCCGGAAGGACGCCCGTCCGGGAAGGTCGTGCGCACCACTCGCCCGTCCTCGATGGCCGGGAACGTATATTCGGTCGACCATATCTTGGAGCTGAATTCCTCCTGATAGGTGACATCGCCCTTCTTGAAGGCCTCGAACGCCACCTGATAGTCGCGGAACAGATCCACGCGGATGACGTCGAAGTTGAACTGACCGGCCATGACCGGCAGGTCCTTGCCCCAATAGTCAGGCAACCGGTTGTATTCGATGAAGCGACCGACAGCGTGTTTGCCGACCTTGTAGGGGCCGGAGGAGAGCGGCGGCGTCAGAGTCGTCTGCTTGAAGTCGTAGGTCGTGTAGTAGCGTTTGGAGAAGATCGGCAACTGCGCCACTTCCAGCGGCAGCTGGCGGGTCTGATTGCCGGTGAAGTGAACGGCAACGCGGTGCTCGTCCAGCACTTCCGTATCCTTCAGTTCCTGGATCGTCTGGCTGATGAGCGGGTGTCCGTCTGCCTTCAGGAGGATCAGGGAGAAGGCGACATCCTCTGCCGTCAGCTTTGACCCGTCATGAAACCGGGCTTCCGGGCGCAGATTGAAGACGTATGAATTGCCGTCTTCCGAAATCTCCACGCTTTCCGCAACAAGCCCGTAAATCGCATCCGGCTCGTCCCAGGCCCGCACCATGAGGCTGTCAAAGCACATCTCCATGCGCGGCGGCGCATCCCCCTTCAGGATGTAGCTGTTGAAGGAATTAAAGGTCTGGGTGTTCTGATTGTAGTACCAATAGGGCACCCGGAACGAGAACTTGCCGCCCTTTGGAGCTTCCGGATCAACATAGGAAAAATGGGTGAAGTCGGGACCGTATTTCAGGTCGCCGAAAACCGAGAGCCCGTGAACTGCAGCAGCTGCTGCGGCCTGCCCGGTCAGTCCGGGCAATAAAGGCGAGAGAGACGCAGCTCCGGCGAGCTTCAGGAACGTTCTGCGGTCGGTCTTCACAGGCTGCCTCACTTCTTGGCGTCGGTTTTTGCTGCAAGGGCTTCGTCGTACCACCAGATGGTCGGGAACCCGATCGAGAATTCCGGCATTTTCGCGGGATGGCCGAACCGGTTCCAGCGTGCGGTTCGGTCAAAATCCACATACCATTGCGGGATCACATAATTGTTGGACAGTAACACGCGGTCGAGCGCCCGCGTTGCCGCTACAAGCTCATCGCGATCCTTTGCGAAAATCACCTTGTCGATGAGGGCGTCAACGCCGGCATCCTTGATGCCCGCATAGTTCCTCGACTGATCCCGATCCGCCGCTTCACTGCCCCAATAATCCCGCTGCTCGTTGCCCGGTGAAAGGGACTGTCCCCACAGCAAAGTCGCCATGTCGAAATCCCGACTTTGGATGCGGTTGATATATTGAGGGGTATCCAGCATCCGCAACTGAAGATCGATGCCGATCAGGCGCAGATTGTTTGCAAAAGGCAGCACATAGCGTTCGGCGGTCGGGCTTTGGGCAATGAACTCGATGGTAAACGGTTCGCCGGCCGCGTTTACAAGCTTCCGGTTTTCAAACTTGTATCCGGCCTGTTTGAACAGCTCCAACGCCGCCTTGAGATTGCCGCGCATGGCCTGCGGATCCCCGCCGACCGGATTCTTGTACGGTTCGGTAAAGACTTCCGCTGGCACAAGGTCACGGACGCTTTCCAGAATTTCAAGTTCCCGCCCACTGGGCAGATCACGCGACGCCAGTTCGGTTCCGGCGAAAAAAGAGGTCAGCCGTTTGTACTGATCATAGAAGGCGGTTCTGTTCAGGCTTTCAAAGTCAAATGCAAGGTTGAGCGCCTGGCGCACTCTTTCATCCTTGAACTTGTCGCGGCGCAGGTTTGGCACGAATGCCTGCATGATACCGCTGGACTTGTCCGGGAAGGTTTCCAGAACAATGCGGCCGTCCTTGACCGCAGGAATGTCATAGGCCGTTGCCCAGTTCTTCGCGACATTTTCCAAGCGCCAGTCAAACTGGTCTCCCTTGAAGGCTTCCAGCTGGACATCGGTATCCCGATAGGAATCGTATCGGATGACGTCAAAATTGTTGGTGCCCACCCGGATGGGAAGTTCAGCAGCCCAATAGTCAGCTACCCGCTCATAGGTCACCTGCCGGTTGGCTGCGAAATCCTTGATACGGTAGGGCCCGGAGCCAAGAGGCGGTTCAAGGGCTCCTCTGGATACATCACGCGGGTTGCCGCTCGCATCCTTCCCGTTCCACCAGTGCTTCGGCAACACCAGAAGCTGCCCCATGATATGCGGGAGCTCGCGGTTGCCGGTCGTGTCAAAGGTGAAACGGACGATATTCCCGCCCATATCCTCGGCCTTGACCACATTCTGGTAATAGAATTTCTGGCGCGGATCGAGCTCGGTGATCGTCTGGAAGGACCAGACGACATCTTCTGCGCTGATCGGCTGCCCGTCATGCCAGCGGGCGTTCTCGTTCAGGCGAAACTCGACCCAGGCATAGTCCTCCGGATATCGCGTCTCCTTGGCGATGACACCATACTGGCCGCTGATGTCCGCCTGATCCAGCGCCTGTTCCATCAACGTGTCGTAGATCAGACCAAGGCCTGGCGCGAGATTGCCCTTGGGCAAGACGATATTGAAGCTGTCAAAACCGCCGGTGCTGGACAGACGTACCGTGCCACCCTTGGGGGCATCCGGATTGACATAATCGAAATGGGCGACGTCGGCGGCGTATTTCGGAGTGCCGTTGAGAGCCGTGGCATGATGCCATCCGGGATGATCCGCCAGCGCATTGCCGTGGAGAGCGATCGCAAGAGCCGCCGAAGCAACAAGTGTCTTCCCGGACCTGCGCACCCAAAGCCATCCCGTCATTCAAGGACCTCCGTCTCAAAGCCGCATCGGCTGCAGCTGCGGAATCGCTGTCTGCACACCCTGCGCAGACTCTACGGCCCTCGAAACGAAACGTCACCCTTCCAGACGGAAAATGACAGATTTTTAACCTGTTTGAACAAGCGACTGACTGATTGCCGTAGCCGTTGACCGACGGCCTTTTGCCTTGTGCGAGTACATGCGGGCATCAGCCACCCGGAGCAGGTCTTCCACGCTGGCCGCATCCCCCGGAAAATTCGCGCTGCCAATGCTGACACGCACGCCGAATTCAACGGCTCCGCTCTTGAAGGGTGAGTTGGTGCGCGCAGCCAGACGTTCGACAAATGCCATGCGATGCTCGAACGACATGCCCCCTGGCGCCAGAACGATGAATTCGTCTCCACCAACACGGGCAACCGTATCCATTTCGCGCGTCTGACCCTTCAATCTCTCTCCAACCTCGATCAGAAGCTGGTCACCCACTGCATGTCCATAGGTGTCATTGATCGGCTTGAAGTCGTTTAGATCGAGATAGAAAATGTCGAACCCGGTTCCATGACGATCGTACATGGTCACCAATTGGGACATGCGGTCCTCCAGAAGACGACGATTGGCAAGGCCGGTCATGGGATCATGGAGCGCCATGGTGCGGGTCTTCAGGATTTCCTGCACAAGGAAAAACGACATCATCGAAAAAACCAGCGTCAGCGCCGACCCGACGATCAATGTCAGCCACACCTCACCGCCTTCGGTTCTCCAGCCATTGATCGGTGCTGCCACAAGCCGCCAGTGCAATGTGTCGAAAATATCCATGGGCAGCGACACAGCCTGATCCAGCAAAATGGTTTCATCTCCCAAGATAAAACTCGGCCGGTTGGCTTCCGTTCGCTGGGCTACGATGGCCATCCGATATTCGCCATTGCGATCTGACAACTTTGCAGCGCTGACCAGGCTCGCCTCGTCCAGCACGACCGTCACCATTCCCCAGTAGCGTTGCTCGACAAGAGGCTGGTTGGGCTGCGTTGGCTGGAAGATCGGGACACGGGCCATGACAACATGCCCGCCTTGCCCGGTTTCATGTGGCCCGGACACCACTTCGCTCCGCCGGATCATGGCCTCACGTACGGAGGACCACTGATCGCCCGCCAGACGATAGTTCATTCCGATGGACTTGTAGCTTGCCTCAAACGGATAGACCGCAGACACGATGTTGTTGGGTGCAATACCGACCTGCTTGATGAGCGGATTGCCGTGTACCAGATCCGTGACGATTGATGTGAAGCGGTCCTGATCGAGATAGGTTTCAGGATAGGCGATCACGTGAGAACGAACCCCGCGCCCGGTTGCGACAGCCTCGCCGATGAGCCCTTCCAGCCTGGCGTGTGCCTCTGTCAAGCTGGCAACTGCCTGCTGTTTGTGCCGGGCCGCGGTAACATCGCGCACCAGATCACTCACATGAGCTATGACAGCGGTTCCCAGAACAAAAAGGATGGAGGCAACACCCGCAGCATAGAATTGTGCGTTGCTGATCGACAGAGATCGCAGGCGCGGCGGCAGATAGGTCAAGGCGGACAACATTACTATACCTCGGCTCTTATCGTTCCAGCCCTAGGTCCAGTTTGTTAAAATTGTACTCACTAGCAACAATCAGAGTCGGAAAAAAGAAAAAGCGCTGAGGCATATGCCCCAGCGCCTTGAATTTCCTACGGCATTTCTGCCTATGGGATTTGCCTTACTGCGCTGGCAGCGGCTTCGGGCTGGCAGACAGTTCACGCAGGTAAGCGATCATGTTTGCCCGCTCGTCCGGCTTGCGCAGACCTGCAAAGCCCATGGACGTACCGCTCATGTACTTCTTCGGAGCTGCCAGGAAGTTGTCGAGGTTTTCGTAGGTCCACTCCGGGTTGGCTTCGCCATAGGCGGCCATGGCGGAGGAGTAGCCGAAGCCGGCGTGGCCGCCCGGCTTGCGACCGACGATGTCATAGAGACCCGGGCCAACCTTGTCGGCACCGCTCGGGTCGAAGGAATGACAGGCGGCACATTTCTTTGCGACCTTTTCGCCATCAGCTGCGGAGGCGGAGGCAAGACGAGAGGCAATCGGCTCGACCTGCGGTTCGTCGGCCGCGTCTGTGCCTTCACTGGCTTCCGCGACTTCAATGATGTAGCCCGGCTGTTCAGGATGGGATGGATGGAAGATGACATCGGAGACAATACCGATACCCATCGTCATAACAAGAACCAGCAAAACCGCACCAGCGATCTTGTTCAACGTGAACGAGTCCATATTTTTCCGGCTCCTCTCTCCGGCTTGAGCATATGCGCGTCAAGGCCCGCAACCGAGGTTGCGAACCCAGTGTGTGTTCCAATTTGGCCGGAAACTACAAATTTTTTGACCTTGCTGTCCATAGGTTTAAAAGACAGTTCCATACGACATTAGGACGCGGCCCGCATTTCGGGCTCTTTTCGCGTGCAAAAAGGACCGGAAAAACCGTGAAATCAGTGCTGGTGATCATCCCTTCCCGACTGGAGGCGACAAGACTCCCGAGGAAACCTCTGGCCGATATCGGTGGAAAACCGATGATTGTCCGCGTTCTGGAACAGGCTCAGAACGCCGACATAGGTCGCGTGGTGGTTGCATGCGACCATCAAATGATCGCGGATGCGGTCCGCGACCATGGCGGAGAAGCCGTTCTGACACGCACTGATCATCAGTCCGGCTCGGACCGCATCCACGAGGCGGCAGGGCTGGTCGATCCCGACAAGGCCCACTCTGTCATCTTGAATCTGCAAGGGGATGTCCCGCTGATTGAGCCAGAGGCCGTCCACGCGGCGCTGAAACCACTGGAGACGCCCGAGGTATCCATCGGAACCATCATGACGGAAATCCGCAATCCTCAATTCCGTGACGACCCGAGCTTCGTGAAGGCCGTCACCACACCAACGGGGAATGGCACACACCGTGCGCTCTATTTCACCCGCGCGACGGCCCCGACAGGCGACGGCCCGCTCTACCAACACATCGGTGTCTACGCTTATCGCCGATCTGCACTTGAAAACTTCGTCAAGTTGCCCCCTTCTCCCCTCGAGCAGCGGGAGAAGCTGGAGCAATTGCGTGCGCTGGAAGCTGGCATGCGGATTGATGTTTCCATCATCGACAGCGCACCGATGGACGTGAACACGCCGGAAGATCTGGAACGGGCACGCGCCGCAATCAAGTAACTGATACTCGAACGAGAGACATCTCAATGACTGACCGTAGGAAAATTGTATTTCAAGGGGAGCTTGGCGCCAATTCGCACATGGCTTGCCGGGACGCCTATCCGGATTATGAAGCCGTCCCCTGCCACACGTTCGAGGATTGTTTTGCTGCCCTTGAAAGCGGAGCCGCAGATCTCGGCATGATCCCGGTCGAGAATTCGGTCGCAGGACGCGTTGCCGACATTCACCATCTCCTGCCGCAATCCAGCCTGCATATCATTGGCGAATACTTCCTGCCGATCCGCTTTCAGCTGGTTGCTCCACGCGGCGCGAAGATCGAGAACCTGAAAACAGT
This sequence comes from Roseibium sediminis, assembly GCF_008711325.1. Taxonomy (GTDB): domain Bacteria; phylum Pseudomonadota; class Alphaproteobacteria; order Rhizobiales; family Stappiaceae; genus Roseibium; species Roseibium sediminis. The sequence continues at coordinate 65,192 of NZ_VXDB01000005.1, read as the reverse complement.
CCAGAGCCATGTCATGGCCCTCGGGCAGTGTCGCAAGATCATTCGCGAACTTGGGCTTCGGCCAATCGTTGGCGCCGACACGGCAGGCTCGGCCCGTCAAATCGCGGAAGCCGGCGATATGACCGCCGCAGCGCTTGCACCGGAGATGGCGGCGGAAGCCTATGGTCTCGATATCCTGCGGCGCGATGTGGAAGATGCGGCACATAACACGACGCGCTTCCTGATCCTCTCACCGGAACGGCGTGAAGCTGCCCATAGTGGCCAGTCCACGATCACCACCTTCATTTTCCGCGTTCGCAACGTTCCTGCAGCGCTCTACAAGGCGCTTGGCGGATTTGCGACGAATGGCGTCAACATGACCAAGCTGGAATCCTACCAGCTTGAAGGACAGTTCTTTGCGTCCATGTTCTATGCGGATGTCGAGGGGCACCCGGAAGATCCCTCCGTGGCACTCGCCCTTGAGGAACTGGCATTTTTCTGTGCCGAGCTGAAAATTCTCGGTGTATACCGCGCCAACCCCTTCCGGGAGAAAATTCGCGAGCCGGATGCAAACCGGGCCCTTCGCCCGTCTCCGCAGGTATAAAAGCAAAAAAGAGGATTTCATGTCCGATACGAAATTTGATGCACTGTGCATCGGCAACGCCATTTGTGACGTCTTTGCCCATGTGGAAGAAGACTTCCTGGTTCAGGAGAGCCTCGTAAAGGGCTCCATGCGCCTGATCGACACGGACGAGGCGCTGCGCCTGTATGACAAGATGGGCCAGACGGTCCGCATCTCCGGTGGCAGTGCCGGGAACACCGCCGCAGGGATCGCCTCTCTTGGGGGTAAACCTGCCTATTTCGGCAAGGTCGCCAAGGATGAGCTGGGCGATGCCTACGCCCATGACATGACGGCAACAGGCGTTCATTTTGCCACGCCGCCGCTGGTCAACGACATTCCGACAGCACGCTCCATGATCCTGATCACGCCGGATGGCGAGCGGACCATGAACACCTATCTCGGCGCCTGCACGAAATTCGGACCGACCGATGTTGACCCGGATGTGGTCGCGGCCTCTGCTGTTACTTACATGGAAGGCTATCTCTGGGACCCGGAAGAAGCCAAGAAGGCGTTTCTGGCGGCTGCGCACATTGCCCACAAGAACGGCCGCAAGGTAGCCATCACCCTGTCGGATTCCTTCTGTGTCGACCGCTATCGCAGCGAGTTCCACGACATGATCCGCAACGGCACGGTCGACCTCGTGTTTGCCAACGAGCATGAGCTGAAGTCGCTCTACGAGACAGCCGATATCGAAACGGCCATCTCTGCCGCCCGCGAAAGCGGTGCGCTGACCGCCTTGACCCTTGGCAGCGAAGGCGCCATGGCGATCACCCGCGACGAACAGATCAAGGTGAAGGCAGAAAAGGTCGATAACGTCGTCGATCTGACCGGCGCCGGTGACTTGTTTGCCGCTGGCTTCCTCTTCGGGCTGGCCCGGTCCTATGATCATCAGGCCGCTTGCGAACTTGGTTGCTTGTGTGCGGCAAACGTCATCAGCCATGTCGGTGCGCGCCCTGAAAAGCGCCTGAGCACCATTGCCGAGCAGGCAGGCTTCGAAGTCTGACCAGCTGCAGGAGCGGGCAAACAAAAAAGGCGGCCACTGGCCGCCTTTTTCATGTCAGCAAGAAGGAGCCTCAGGCCGCAAGGTCCTGAACGCTAACGACCTTACCCTCTTCATCCAGACGGTAGATGATCGGCGTGCCTGTGCCCAGTTCACGCTTGAGGATCTGCTCCGGGGTCAGGCCCTCCAGTTCCATGATCAAAGCGCGCAAGGAATTGCCGTGCGCAGCCACAATCGTGCGGGTTCCACCAAGCACCTTCGGCAGGATTTCATCGCGGTAATAGGGCAGAACACGCTCAGCCGTCATCTTCAGGCTTTCGCCGCCCGGAGGAGGAACATCGAACGACCGGCGCCAGATATGAACCTGCTCTTCGCCGAATTTCTCGCGAGCCTCATCCTTGTTCATACCGGTCAGGTCGCCGTAATCCCGCTCGTTCAGGGCCTGATTGCGAACTGTTTCCAGATCCTGCTGGCCAATTTCCTCAAGGATCAGGGCAAGGGTCTTCTGGGCGCGGCTCAGGTCCGACGTGAAGGCAATGTCGAACTGCAGCTTCAGATCCCTGAGCTGTTCACCTGCATTCTTTGCTTCCGAGACGCCCTGTTCGGTCAGGCCGGGGTCCTTCCAGCCGGTGAACAGGTTCTTGAGGTTCCACTCACTTTGACCATGACGCACAAGCACCAGCAGGCGATCCATATGTCTTTCTCCACTTGATTGGACAGAAGAAGTTAGTCCGACAGCCCCAGAACGTGGTCCATCGAGTAAAGTCCGGGTTTCTTGTCAAAGGCCCAAAGGGCCGCCTTGACCGCCCCCTTGGCAAACAGCGACCGGTCTTCAGCCTTGTGAGACAGCTCGATCCGCTCGCCTTCCGCTGCAAAAATCACTGAATGTTCGCCAATAACGCTGCCACCGCGCAAGGTCGCAAAGCCGATTGTGCCTTCCTCGCGCGCACCGGTGATCCCGTCGCGCACACGCACGGACTTTTCCTCAAGGCTGATCGCACGACCGTCTGCCGCGGCCTGACCGAGGAGAAGTGCAGTGCCAGAAGGCGCATCCACCTTGTGCCGGTGGTGCATTTCCAGAACCTCGATATCGAAATCGGAATCGAGCGCAGCTGCGGCCCGCCTCACGAGGCTCGCCAGCAGATTGACGCCAAGGCTCATATTGCCCGACTTTACAATCCGAGCGTGCCGGGCAGCTGCCTTGAGCGGTTCATCTTGCCCTGTGCTCCAGCCCGTCGTCCCGATCACATGGACAATACGTGCCTGCGCCGCGAGTTCGGCAAATTCGAGTGTCGCCTGAGGCGCCGTGAAATCGAGCACCGCATCCGTTGCGGCAAAGACGGTAAGCGGGTCATCGGTAATGGGAATACCAAGATGCCCCACACCGGCCGTTTCCCCAAGATCTCTCCCCAAAGCGGGCGACCCGCTCCGTTCGACGCCTCCGGAAAGGCGCATGCCGGGAGTTGACGATACCGCCTGTGCCAAGGCCTTGCCCATCCGGCCACCGGCCCCAACAACTGCTACCCGCATTTCACCCATGGCAATTCCCTTAAGTCCAGTTCGCGCCGGGTATACCAGTTCCTGCCAAAGGGGCAAATGCTCGAAATCAAATTACCGACCATGGACGCAACTCAATCCAAAAAGTATAATTCCCGTAATTCACAAATAATAAATCGATTCAACCCAATTATATTTATACATAAATAGTATTTGTAACATTTACCGAATGATCAAAAGTCATGCTACGCGTAATCTGTAGTGTACTTTTTAACAAAAACCCCTTCATTCTCACAATGTTAAGCGCACCGCGCAATGTAACTTGTGCCATCCCAGTCAAATCGGCAAGCGCTCAGGTGAGGGAAGGCAAATGACGTCTCCAAAAGGAATTCGTTTTAACTGGTTTGTCTTGGGCCTTTTTTGCACGGGACTCATCGGCATGTCCCTGGTGGTTTTTGGACTGGCCTACTTCTCGTCGCTCTCCCTGTCCGCAATTCAGGCGCAAGGGGCAGCAAAACAGAACCAGTCGATCGCCAAGCTTGCATTCGAGAACCACTTGTCGGACTTCGAAACGCGGCTTAGGAGCACCTCGGTTGATCGGCATCTCCTTTCGGCTTTGGCCACAAAGGATCATGATCTTGCGGAAGCCATTCTGGATGATCTCAACAATGCCATGTCGGGGCACCATTTCGACCTCTTGTTGCTCGATGTTGACGGACAGGCAAACGGCATCAACCTGAGCGCTGTCCCTTCTGCCGCCGATATGGTTTTGCCACCGGACACCAGAGTCTCAATGTTACCAGACCTCTGGATCCTGCGGACGGGATCAATCGACAATGTGCAACAGGCTTTTGCCGTAATATCCATTCCCATTCATCATGACGGTGAAAGGGGCGGGCATGAACACCGCCTGATCGGCGGGATCAATCTCAGCCGGGGCACTGATATTTCGAGGATAATTGCGGCCGCTCTTGATGCGGACAACGTTGAGATAGAAATCGGCTCGACCGTTTTGTCGAGAACTGCATCCTCTGCAGCGATGTCTTCGCACCCACAAGCAGACGGGACCACAACGGACGAAGTCGTGCTGATGGACGGCATCGGCGCGCCGCCGCTGGTCGCCGTCGTTCAAACACCCAACCGGCCGGAACACGCCGTACGGAAGGCCTATGCGGACCTTCTGCTGCCGTTTCTGCTCGTCATTCTGGCCGCATGCGCCTTGGTCTCTCTTTTCCTGAACAAGATGGTCTCACCTTCCCTGTCCTATCTCATTGCCTATGCACGGGACCTTCGGCAGGGCCGACCAGCCATGAACCGCACCCCGAGCACCATTCAGGAATTCAACACACTGGCCACGCTCTTTACCGATGCCTTCGAGGCCAATCGCAGAACCGACGCCCAGTTTCGTGAATTGATCGATGGCTCGTTGCAAGGCGTTTTCGTGCATGCAAACAAGCACATACTCTATGCCAATGACGCGCTGCTCGACATGCTGGGATATGGCGCCGAAGGCCAGACGCGTTTGATCGGCAAACCGGTTCTCGATCTTTACGCCAAGGAGGAGCATCGCAATCTCAATCAGGTCTATCGTCTGCGACAGGAAGGCGGCTCTACACCGAAAATCTACGAGGCGCAGGCTCAAAGGGCAGACGGGTCCGTAATCTGGCTTGAGCAGCATGTGCGCATGATCTCCTGGAACGGGGAGGAGGCGTTCTATGCCACCGTTCTCGATATCACCGACCGCAAGAGACAGGAGCAACAGGCTGCCCTTCATGTCCACTATGATCCTGTGACCGGGTTGCCGAACCGGCATCTCTTCCAGGATCGCCTGAAACAGACGCTGGACCGTATTCGCACGGGCAGCGAACAATGCGCGCTCCTGTTTGTCGACATCGACAGGTTCAAGAGCGTGAACGAGTCCCTCGGACAGGAGCTTGGGGACCAGCTGCTTGCCAACATCGCCTGGCGCATTCAGGAGGTGATTGGCCCCAGCGAAACGGCCGCGCGGTTTGGCGGTGACCAGTTCACGATCATCCTGAACTCGATCGAGGACGAATGGGATGTGGAGCAGAAGGTTCTCGGCCTCCTGGAAGCCGTCGCCGGAGCCCGTCCATCCGTGTCGGAAAGCCGCCAGCTTGTCACAGCCAGCATCGGTATAGCGATTGGACCGGATGATGGTGACTGCGAGACTGTCCTGCTGCGCCATGCGGAATTTGCCATGTTTCAGGCAAAGTCCGAGGGCGGAAACTGCTGCCGGTTCTACAACACGCAGACCAATGAGGCGACCGCTCGGACGATGAAGCTGGAGTTTGCCCTGAAAGGGGCAATCGAACAGAAGCTCTTCCGACTGCATTATCAGCCGATTGTCGACTACTCTTGTGGGCGCATCATCAGCTGCGAGGCTCTGCTCCGCTGGACTGATGAAGATCTGGGAGAAATCACGCCGTCTGAATTCATCCCCATCGCGGAAGATACCGGCATGATCGTTCCCTTGGGCGAGTGGGTTCTGAGCGAAGCCTGCAGCTTTTTCATGGATTGCCGTCAACGCGGGCTCGACCTGCAATGTATCAGCGTCAACGTATCCCCGCGCCAATGTCGGGATGGAACCTTCGTCGCGCAAGTTGCCAAGGTAATCGGGGAAACCGGCATCTCGCCTGCTGATCTTCATCTGGAGATCACTGAAACCGTCATGCTCGACGACAGCCGTGTCGATCCGGCCATGATACTGGACGCCTTGCGCGATCTGGGCGTCAAACTCTCGCTGGATGACTTTGGAACCGGGTATTCATCGCTGAGCTATCTGAAGCGATTGCCGATCGACATCCTGAAGATCGACCGCTCATTCATTCTGGATCTGGAAGAGGATCAAGACGACCAGATCCTCATTCGGGCCATTCGCTCCATGGCGGAAAGCCTCGGCATCGAAGTGATTTGCGAAGGGGCGGAAACCGCCCCGCAATGCAGGATCCTGTCAGATCTGGGCTGTCAGCTGATACAGGGCTATCACATCGCCCGTCCGATGCCCGGATCGGAATTCATCCGCTTCCTCACGGCAAACTCCATGGCCATTCCCGCACAGGCAAGACTGAACTGACCCATCGCATAAAACAGGGCGCCAAAAAGAAAAGACGCCGGGCAATTTTGCCCGGCGCCTTGAAAAGCAGATCAAAGGTCAGCCGTTATCAGGCTTCTTCCTTCTTTTCTTCCCGCTCGAGTTCCTTGCCGGTTTCCTGGTCGACAACCTTCATGGACAGGCGAACCTTGCCACGCTCGTCGAAGCCCATGAGCTTGACCCAGACCTTGTCGCCTTCCTTGACCACGTCAGTGACCTTGGCAACCTTCTTGGGAGCCAGCTGAGAGATGTGAACCAGACCGTCGCGAGCGCCGAAGAAGTTCACGAATGCGCCGAAATCAACGCACTTCACAACCGTACCTTCGTAGATCACGCCGACTTCCGGCTCAGCGGCGATGGAGTTGATCCAGTTGACCGCAGCCTTGATAGCCTTGCCATCAGCAGAGGCAACCTTGACCGTACCATCGTCTTCGATGTTGACCTTCGCGCCAGTCTTTTCGACGATTTCGCGAATGACCTTGCCGCCAGACCCGATGACTTCACGGATCTTGTCGACCGGGATCTTCATCATTTCGATGCGCGGTGCATGCTCGCCCAGTTCGGAGCGGGCTTCAGTGATGGCCTTGGCCATTTCACCGAGAATATGGATACGACCGTCCTTGGCCTGAGCCAGAGCGACTTTCATGATCTCTTCGGTGATACCGTCGATCTTGATGTCCATCTGAAGGGCAGTGATGCCGTTCTCGGAGCCAGCGACCTTGAAGTCCATGTCGCCGAGGTGATCTTCGTCACCAAGGATATCGGACAGAACCGCAAACCGGTCGCCTTCCTTGATCAGACCCATGGCAATACCGGCAACCGGAGCCTTGAGCGGTACACCGGCATCCATCAGCGCCAAAGAGGTGCCGCAGACGGTTGCCATGGAGGACGAACCGTTGGATTCGGTGATCTCGGAGACAACGCGGATGGTGTACGGGAACTCATGGTGAGCCGGGAGCATCGGATGAACCGCGCGCCATGCCAGCTTGCCGTGACCGATTTCGCGGCGTCCCGGAGAGCCCATGCGGCCGGTTTCACCGACAGAGTAAGGCGGGAAGTTGTAGTGCAGCATGAAGTGTTCCTTCATGGTGCCTTCCAAAAGGTCAATGAACTGCTCGTCTTCGCCGGTGCCCAGCGTGCCGACGACGAGACCTTGCGTTTCACCACGGGTGAAGAGCGCAGAGCCGTGAGCGCGCGGCAGGATACCGACTTCCGAAGAAATCGCGCGAACGGTGGAAAGGTCACGGCCGTCGATACGGGTGCCCGTGTCGAGGATGCCACCGCGAACGATTTCAGCTTCAAGCTTCTTGAAGAGCTCGCCAACAACCGTTGCTTCCGGAGCTTCGTCGCCACCGTTGGTGATCAGGCTTTCCACGACCTTCGCCTTGGCTGCATCAACAGCGTTCTTGCGGTCGGTCTTGGAGATGATCTTGTAGGCTGCCTTGAGGTCGTCCTCGGCAATGCCCTTGATCTGGGCAAAGAGAGCGGAATGATCCGGCAGGACCAGATCGCGCGGTTCCTTGGCAGCGGTTTCCGCCAGCTTGATGATCGCGTCGATGACGGTCTGGAAGCCCTTGTGGCCGAACATGACGGCACCGAGCATGGTGTCTTCGTCGAGTTCCTTGGCTTCGGATTCGACCATCAGAACCGCATCGCCCGTACCTGCGACAACGAGGTCCAGAGCGGATTCGGCCATGTCGTCAACAGCCGGGTTCAGGACGTATTCGCCGTTGATGTAGCCAACGCGAGCGCCGCCGATCGGGCCCATGAACGGAACGCCGGAAAGGGTCAGGGCAGCAGACGCTGCAACCATGGCCAGAATGTCCGGAGCGTTTTCCATGTCGTGCGACAGCACGGTGATGATGACCTGGGTGTCGTTCTTGTATCCGTCCGCAAAGAGCGGGCGGATCGGACGGTCAATCAGGCGTGAGGTGAGCGTTTCGTGCTCGCTCGGGCGGCCTTCACGCTTGAAGTAGCCACCCGGGATCTTGCCGGCCGCAAAGGCCTTTTCCTGATAGTTGACCGTGAGCGGGAAGAAGTCCTGACCCGGCTTCGGGGACTTGGCGGAAACAACGGTTGCCAGAACCTTGGTTTCGCCGTAGCTGGCCATGACAGCGCCATCAGCCTGACGGGCAACCTTGCCGGTTTCGAGGACAAGCGGACGCCCGCCCCAATCAACTTCCACACGATGAATGTCGAACATGTCTGTTCCTTACAGCTTCGTCTGTCTGCGCGCGGATACATGAACATATGCGCAGACCCTACAGACCGGTCGGCCCCGGATGGGCCGGTTACCGGTTGGACAAGCCACGGGCAAGACAACGAGACGCTTTCAAGGCTACTTGAAGCGACCGGCAATCCTGCCCCATGACTGTCACGCAACCTCCTATAGAGGTTTTCCCCGTGAATTGGAAACAGTTCTGTGCCTTCGCAAGGGGGCAAAAAGCGAGAAAATTTGCCTTTTAGGCAGTTTCACCGAGCCACCGACCGATTGTTGCGCGAAAGCCTGATCAAACGAACAAATAAAAAGGCACGGCAAGGTTGCCCTTGCCGTGCCGAAGTGATCATCCCTTTCGGGACCAGCCTTAGCGGCGAACGCCCAGGCGCTCGATCAGCGTCTTGTAGCGTGCTTCGTCCTTGCCCTTGACGTAGTCAAGAAGCGAACGGCGCGACGCAACCATTTTCAAAAGACCGCGGCGGGAGTGATTGTCCTTGCCGTGACCCTTGAAGTGTTCGGTGAGGTTGTTGATACGCTCGGTCAGGATAGCAACCTGTACTTCCGGAGAACCGGTGTCGCCTTCCTTGATGGCGTATTCCTTGATGAGCTCAGCCTTGCGCTCTGCAGTAATCGACATCGTGTGTCCTTTCGTCATTGTGCCGGGCGAACCCGGCGTTTTTTAAAAGACGCTGCTTGCGCAGCCGAACCACTCCGTATCCAGAGCCGAGATGTCGGTCAGCAAAGGGGGATTGGATCGATCAGACTCTAGGGCCCGATGGGCGCGGAATATGACGGAAAACCGGAAAAAAGGAAAGGGGCAATTTCACTTGAGACTTGGAGTAATCAGACAGCACAATGCATAACAAACTGTCCTCCATTTAACTCGCCTTGGACCAATTTGTCGCGGAAACACCATATCGACATACCATATTCATGTTCCGTCTCGGTTCCCAAAAATGGATCCGCAGAAATGCTAATAAGGCAATCTTGCCCGCGTAGGTCTTCAAAATTGTTACCAAAGGGCGGCTCTAACCCGAGCAACCTGTGGTTTTTCCAGCCACTTAGCAGTGCATTTGCTAGAGGATGGAAGCGTTGTGGCAAATCCTTAAAGTGCTCCAATGTTCGGCAATGCCCATTAAGAATCACATCCTCCACGCCCCTCCACACCTCGTGTGGTTTCCCAACTAAGTTTGCCTTCATATAGTGATTATTGATTTTTTCTGCCAACGAGCGCCTTAGCTGGAAAAGCTCCCTTAATGCAGAGGTGTCCAAAATCGTGTCAGGACTTTCTTCAGAACATCGTTTTTCCCATTTCTCAACTGCGTTAAGAACAGCTCGACCATCGCTCAACAAAACCTCCGTAAGTGTGACATCATCAGCGATTTTTTCGTTTGAAGGCTTTAGTTTCAACTCCCTACGCAAACTCTTTAGCCGAGCTTCCAAAGAGGTGTTATGGGGGTGGATATAAGGACGCAATGCTCGAGCGGTTATGCGAGCCTCAAGTTCTGCAATATCCCAGCTGGTTATCCAGGATAACGGATCCTGCGGCTGTCCTTTGATTTCAAGAGGCGGCTCTTGTTCAAACCGATCCAGAAAATAAATCAAATCAACTGGCCAATAATTGAAGGACAAACCGGCAATGGTAAAACCTAACTTTGAAAGCTCTCCGGTATTTTCAGGAGGGTTGATGATCTCTCCTTGTTCTAGTTGGTCTTCTTTTAAAAAAATACAGCGATACACATAGGGATGTCCGCCATCAGGTCGCCCAAAAAATACTAGCAGCGCACCTTTTATCGGCCAGCCTTCGGGCACACCGCCTCTATCATCAGATGTAGTTAGCTTCGCAAGGTCAATCTGACACAAGAAGTTCAAAGGACGACCATCGCTCCCTAGCGGCCAATTGAATTCTTTGGGGGCGACCGGCGCACCACCGATCCATGAAGTTACATTGTCCAGATCGCCGAATGGTGAGCGTAACACTATAGCCCAAGCGGGCACTTCGCTTGCGCGTGTTTCATGCCCACCCATCAATAAAAATTCATCAGCGGGTGAGAGTGGATTCGGCTCATTTTGTGCCGTTTTCTCACGCACCTCGCGAATGTCGGCCGGAACTGATTGATCTTTATTCTTGTACCTTCTTGCAATCAATATGAAGCAAAATACAAAAACTACTAAAGACAAAACAAAAAGATCCAAATAGATCATTCTACCCCCCACGTCCAAAAACCCCTTCCATTTCTCTAATACACAATGGTTTATTGTTTTGAAATTTTGACATCGAAGATGCATTCAATGGGCTTGAGAAGGGACAACGGATGAATCTGCCTCTTGATCATTTGCGCAGTCGCCCGTATGCATTTGCGCCTACCAGGGGTGTCCCGGCAAGGGGCTGAGAGTCTGCCATGCTTGAAAGCGGCGCAGTGACCCTATGAACCTGATCCAGTTCACACTGGCGTAGGGACGGTAAGCTGCAACGATGGGCATGGGACGCACGCTTGCGCCCGGGCCTGCGCGCAAATCCTCGTCTTTTTCGCATTTGAACCGGATCACAGTGGAGAGATCCGGAGGCTCACGCATGGCATTGCCGAAAGAAAAAGACATTTCCCTTTCCGTAACCACCGGGCCGCTACCGGCCTCGAAGAAGGTCTATCACGCGGGTGCCCTTCACCGGGACATCAAGGTTCCAATGCGCGAGATTTCCGTGCATCCGACAGCCGGGGAACCGCCGGTTACCGTCTATGATCCTTCAGGCCCTTACACAGACCCCGACGCACAAATTTCGATTGAGGCCGGACTGCCACGTCTTCGCGAAGACTGGGTTCGCACGAGGGGCGATACCGAACGTTATTCTGGCCGAATGGTGAAGCCGGAAGACAACGGCTTTGCGACCGGGGACCGTCTTACGCCGGTTTTTCCTGTGGCCCATGCCCCGCGCCGCGCCATTGGCAACCGCCCGGTGACACAACTTGCCTATGCGAGGGCCGGGATTATCACGCCGGAAATGGAGTTTATCGCCATTCGGGAAAACCTCGGCCGCACCGAATTGAAAGCAAAGCTGGAGCGTGACGGCGAGAGCTTCGGCGCTGTCATCCCCGATTTCATTACCCCGGACTTTGTCCGCGAAGAAGTGGCACGCGGGCGGGCAGTCATTCCTGCCAACATCAACCACCCGGAAGCCGAGCCGATGATCATTGGCCGGAACTTTCTGGTGAAGATCAACGCCAATATCGGCAATTCCGCCGTCACCTCCTCCATGGCGGAAGAAGTCGACAAGATGGTGTGGGCAACCCGATGGGGTGCTGACACGGTGATGGACCTTTCAACGGGCCGAAACATTCACAACATCCGGGAATGGATTATCCGCAATTCGCCAGTACCGATTGGCACCGTGCCACTCTATCAGGCGCTGGAAAAGGTCAACGGTATCGCTGAGGACCTGAACTGGGAGGTCTTTCGTGACACGCTCATCGAGCAGGCTGAACAGGGCGTCGATTATTTCACCATCCACGCGGGTGTGCGCCTGCACTATGTGCCACTGACGGCGGAACGCGTGACCGGCATCGTGTCACGCGGCGGGTCGATCATGGCCAAGTGGTGCCTGCACCATCACAGGGAGAGTTTCCTTTATGAGCATTTCGAGGAAATCTGCGACATTGCCCGTGCCTATGATGTGACGTTCTCTCTGGGGGACGGTTTGCGCCCCGGCTCCATCGCCGACGCCAATGACGCTGCGCAGTTCGCCGAACTCGAAACCCTCGGCGAACTGACCAAGATCGCCTGGGACAAGGATTGCCAGGTGATGATCGAGGGCCCCGGTCATGTTCCGATGCACAAGATCAAGGCCAACATGGACAAGCAGCTCAAAACCTGCGGCGAGGCTCCGTTCTATACGCTCGGGCCGCTCACAACGGATATTGCACCGGGTTATGATCACATCACGTCCGGCATCGGCGCTGCGATGATCGGCTGGTTTGGAACGGCAATGCTTTGCTATGTGACCCCGAAGGAGCATCTCGGCCTACCGGATCGCGATGACGTCAAGACCGGGGTGATCACCTACAAGATCGCCGCTCATGCAGCTGATCTTGCAAAGGGTCATCCGGCGGCGCAGGTGCGCGATGATGCCCTGTCGCGCGCCCGGTTCGAATTCCGCTGGGAAGATCAGTTCAATCTGTCACTGGATCCGGAAACAGCCCGCGCCTTTCACGATCAGACCTTGCCGAAAGAAGCGCACAAGGTGGCGCATTTTTGTTCCATGTGCGGACCGAAATTCTGCTCCATGCGGCTCTCGCACGACATTCGAACAGAAGCGCAGAAGGAAGGTATGGAGGCGATGGCCGCAAAGTATCGCGCAGGCGGCGATCTTTACATGCCGAAAGACGGCTGATGCAAAAACAAAGGGCCGCATCACGCGGCCCTTTTCATGTCAAAGGTTGAACACCCGGCTTGGCTGAAAGCGCCCCTTTTCGACCGAACCGAAGGCAACCGGTACGCCTGCATGGCTGGCAAAGGCCAATTCGCAATTGAGCGGAGCCGAGCGTCCACGCAGCAACACTGCCATGCCCCGGCGGATCTTGCCCGCATCTTCGTCGGAAACGAGGATTTCCTCGATCTCTTCCATGGCATCACGGACCGGCAGGATGAAATCCTCGACCAGACCGTCGACTGGCGCACCTTCTTCCAGTTCGCCAGCAGCCTCAATCAGCTCGTCGAGCTCCACCATATCCTCTTCGCCGAAGGGACCGACGAGAAGACGACGCAGCTCCGTGACATGGCCGCATGTGTCCAATCGACGGGCAATATCGCGGGCCAGCGCGCGCACATATGTGCCCTTGCCGCACTCGGCCTCAAGCACCGCACGGTTCTCGTCCGGACACCCGACCAGGGACAGACGGTGTACATCAATCGGGCGGGCTTCCAGTTCGACCTCTTCCCCCTCGCGGGCAAGGTCATAAGCCCGAGCCCCATCCACCTTGATGGCGGAGAATATGGGCGGCACTTGCAGGATCGTACCGGTGAATTCACCCAGAACCGACTGGATCTCGTCGACGGTCGGGCGGTTGTCAGACGTTGCGACAACCTCGCCTTCCGTGTCATCGGTGTTGGTTTCAGCGCCCCATGTCACCTCAAACCGGTAGACCTTGCGCCCGTCCATGACAAAGGGGACGGTCTTGGTCGCCTCGCCAAAGGCAATCGGCAGACAGCCTGTCGCACGCGGGTCGAGCGTACCGGCGTGGCCAACCTTTTCGGGGTGCAGGATGCGCTTCAGTTTTCCCAGCGCGTCGTTGGACGTGATGCCATAGGGCTTGTCCAGAACAAGCCAGCCATTGATCGCGTTTCTATTCTTTTTCTTTTGTCTTTGCCGCGACATCGGTCTTCTCGTTCCGTCAGTCTTCGCCGTCTTCGTCTTCGCCAAGGTCTCGCGCAACATCCGGCGAATGCAGCAGCGATCCGATACGGTCGTCATCGTCGAACCGGGTGTCGAGAATGAAGCGCAGATCCGGCATGTATTTCATGGTGAGACGGCGGGAGACCTGACCGCGCAGGTATTTCGCGCTCTTGTTCAGCGCTGCAGCGACTTTCTCTCCATCCCCGCCACCAAGCGGCATGACAAGGCATGTCGCCATCCGCAGGTCCGGCGTCATGCGGACTTCCGGAATGGTGATGATCACGCCTTCAAGGGCCGGATCGGCAAATTCCCCGCGTGTGAGGATGTCCGACAGTTCCTTGCGAACGGTTTCCCCGACACGCAACTGGCGTTGGGACGGGCCCTTGGCCCCTTGTCCATGATGCTTGGCCATATTCCATTTCCTGTAGATCGACCCGGATCAACACCCGCGCCAAAAACAGTGCGCCGACGAAATCCGTTGAGGACCCCGCCGGCGCGACAGACTGTTTTCAATCGCCGCCTGCTTAGAGCGTACGGGCGATTTCCTGAACCCGGAAACACTCGATGATGTCGCCCGGGCGCATGTCCTGATACTTCACGAAGTTCATGCCGCACTCCTGACCGGATTCGACGGACTTGACCTCGTCCTTGAAGCGCTTGAGCGTGCCCAGTTCGCCTTCGTGAATGACCACGTCGTCGCGGATGAGGCGAACCTGTGCGCCGCGCTCCACGACACCTTCGGTGACCAGACAGCCCGCAACCTTGCCAACCTTGGAGATATGGAAGATCTCCCTGATCTCGGCATTGCCGAGGAAGGTTTCGCGGCGTTCCGGAGACAGCAGGCCGGACATGGCCGCCTTGATGTCGTCCACGAGGTCGTAAATCACGTTGTAGTAGCGGATCTCGATGCCTTCACGGCCAGCTGCTTCACGGGCCTGCTTGTTGGCACGAACGTTAAAGCCGAGGATCGGAGCCTTGGAGGCCGTCGCCAGCGTAACGTCGCTTTCGGTGATGCCACCGACGCCGGAAATCAGGATCCGCGCACCTACTTCGTCGTTGCCGAGTTCGGTGAGGGCATGGGTGATTGCTTCCGCAGAACCCTGAACGTCTGCCTTGAGGACCAGCGGGAACTCTTTCCGGCCGGTTTCCTGCAGACGGTTCATCATCTGCTCCAGAGAGCCACGGGCACCGGTTGCCACGACAGACGCCTTTTCGCGGATCTGGCGCAGACGATAATCCGTAATCTCGCGAGCGCGGGATTCGTTTTCGACAACCGCAACCAGATCGCCAGCTTCCGGAGTGCTCTGGAAGCCCAGAACTTCAACCGGCTTGGACGGGTCTGCTTCCTTCACCTGCTGGCCATTTTCGTCGAGCATCGCACGAACACGGCCCCAGGCACTACCGGCAACGATGATGTCGCCCGGCTTCAAGGTACCCTTCTGGACCAGAACGGTCGCAACCGGGCCACGACCACGATCGAGCTGTGCTTCGATCACGACACCTTCTGCGGTCCGGTCCGGGTTTGCCTGAAGCTCCAGAACTTCGGACTGCAGCAGGATCATTTCCAAGAGCTTGTCGAGGTTTGTTCCCGCCTTTGCAGAGACTTCCACGTCGATGACGTCGCCGCCCATGGATTCCACGACAAGGCTTTCGCTCAGGAGCTCGGTACGAACACGGTTCGGATCAGCGCCCGGCTTGTCGACCTTGTTGATGGCAACGATGATCGGGGCTTCGGCTGCCTTTGCATGGGCAATGGCTTCCTTGGTCTGCGGCATGACACCATCGTCAGCAGCAACCACGAGGATCACGATATCCGTCGACTTTGCACCGCGAGCACGCATTTGCGAGAACGCTGCGTGGCCGGGGGTATCGATGAACGTGATCTTGTTCCCGTCCTGCTCGACCTGATAGGCGCCAATGTGCTGGGTAATTCCGCCAGCTTCACCAGTGACAACCTTGGACTTGCGGATCGCGTCCAGAAGCGACGTCTTGCCGTGGTCGACGTGACCCATGATGGTCACGACTGGCGGCCGCGCCTTCAGCGTGGACGTATCGTCATCAATGGAGAAGAGACCTTCTTCAACATCCGATTCAGAGACACGCTTGACTGTATGGCCGAGTTCGGAAGCGATCAGTTCGGCGGTATCCGCATCGATCACGTCGTTGATCTTCAGCATCTGGCCCTGCTTCATCAGCAGCTTGATCACGTCAACAGCACGCTCTGCCATACGGTTGGCGAGTTCCTGAATAGTGATTGCTTCCGGCAGAGTGACTTCACGGGAGATCTTCTCGCGAACCACCTGCTGCTGGCCACGCTTGGCCTTTTCCTGACGGCGGCGCATGGACGCAAGCGAGCGTGACCGCTGCTCTTCTCCACCGGTTGCCGTGGAAATGGTCAGCTTGGACCGGCGACGATCCTCGCCACCACGAGTGCGGGCGGGCGTCGGCGCCGGCTTCTGGCGTTTGACCGCCCGAAGACCCTTGTTCTTGCCGTCCTCATCGTCGTCGTCGCGGGTCGCTGTTTTCTGCGCTGCCTTGTTCGGAGCGGCCTTTTCAGCTGCTGGCGCTTCTGCCGGAGCCGGACGCTCGATGCGCGGCGGCTTGTTGCTGCCCCGTGCACCGTTAGGCTGGCGGATGACAGCAGGCTTTGCAGCCTTTTCTTCCTGAACAGCTTCCGGTTCAGCTTCAGCGGCAGGCGCTTCCGCCGGTCTTTCAGCCGCAGCTTTCGCTTCTTCGGTTTCCCGGCGAGCGCGCTCTTCGGCTTCCACCTTCAGGCGTGCTTCTTCCTCGATCTTCCGCTTTGCTTCCTCAGCGGCGCGGATCTTGGCTTCCTCTTCGCGGCGTGCCTTTTCCACGACTTCGCGTTCCTGAGCGAATTTAAGCGCTGCTGCACGAGCTGCCGCTTCTTCCTTCGTCAGTGTGCGAAGAACATTGCCACCGCCCTTTTGCTGCCGCTGGCCACCACCACCACGGCGATTTCCGCCGGACGGCTTGCCAACGTTTTCCGCCGGCTTGTGTGGCGCATCGGCAGGGCGCTCAAGGCGCTGGGTCACCGGCTCGGGCTTGGGCTTGGGCTCCTGACCCGGCACAACAACGCGGCGCTTCTTCTTTTCGACCACAACGGCCTTGGTACGGCCGTGCGAGAAGGACTGGCGAACGGTCCCCTGGTCGCCACCGCCACCTCGCTTGAGGCCGAGCGTCTTGCGCTCTACGCTGATTGTCTTATCGCCTGGGTTCTTCGTATCGCTCATATTGCCTTCAGTCCTGCGCAACCGCATCGGCTGCGTTGCTTGTCTCTTCAAGTGCCGTGTTCGATCTGAAAAGCTCCAGTTCGCTTACCCGCGAGAGGAAGTTTTCGCTCGCCGAACCCGCAAGCAGTGCAGCATGTATCACATTTGACCGACCCAATGCCAAATCCAATTGAGTCGAATCGAACAAACGGACGACCTGACACCCGTTTGCAACTTCTTGTCCGCTCGCCGCCACTGCCGCCAGCTTCCGCACTCCGTCTTCCGCTGCATCGGAAGCGTGCACCAGTCCTGCAACAGGTCCGGCACGAAGTGCAGCTTCAACTTTCGTAAAACCGGTTGTCAGCTCGCCAGCCTTGCGCGCGATCGATAAGGCCTGAAGAGCAGAGCGCTCCATCAGCAGTTCGATCTGGTCCGCAAGTCCCGGCTCTACATGAACTTCTGTCTTGAAGCCACGACCAAAAACCCGTTTCCGATCCTTTTCAGCGGCAACCACTGCCTCTCTGGCTGCGGTTACCCATACACCCCGACCTGGCAACTTGCGCTTCAGGTCCGGGACAACCCGCCCTTCCGGGTCGAGCACGAACCGGATCAGCAGGTCAATTGGCAAAACCCTGCGAGAGACAGCACACTGTCTCTCCAAAGGCTCATTCTTTCGCGGCATGGCGCCCTCCGTCTGTCAATTCGGACACGCTCCACCGCCTGTAACATTTCAGCCGTTCAGGATGACGTCGTCTGACGCCACTTCCTCACCAGCTTCATCTTCAGCTTCGTCCTCGAGATCTTCGTCAGCTACGTCCTGAACCAGATCCTCTTCGGAAATCCATCCTGCGGCGACACGTGCAGCCATTACCATGGCTTCTGCATCAGCGCGAGACAGATCGAACTCGCTCAGCGAACCTTCGAAGCGCTTGGTCTCACCGTCCTTGCGTTCGGACCAGCCAACGAGGTCGTCAGCTGCACAACCGGCGAGGTCTTCCAGAGACTTGATGTCGTCCTTGCCGAGCGCCACCATCATTGCGGTGGTTATACCGTCAATGGACCGCAGATCATCGGAAACACCCAGTTCAACGCGCTCTGCGTCAAGTTTTGCTTCCAGCTCTTCAAGATAGTCACGAGCACGAGCCTGAATTTCTTCAGCAGTCTCGTCGTCGAAGCCTTCGATCATCGAAATCTCGTCGGGCTCAACATACGCGACCTCTTCCACGGATGTGAAGCCCTCGGTTGCCAAAAGCTGGCCGACCATCTCGTCAACGTTAAGGGCTTCCATGAAGAGCTGCGAGCGCTCAAGGAATTCCTTCTGACGACGCTCGGATTCTTCCTGCTCCGTCATGATGTCAATCGCCCAACCGGTCAGCTGGGAAGCAAGGCGCACGTTCTGGCCACGGCGACCGATCGCCAGTGACAGTTGCTCGTCGGGAACAACCACTTCGATGCGTTCGGCATCTTCGTCCAGAACAACCTTGGCCACTTCAGCTGGCTGCAGGGCATTGACGATGAAAGTTGCCGGATCGTCATTCCACGGAATGATGTCGATCTTTTCGCCTTGCAATTCGCCAACAACGGCCTGCACACGGCTACCACGCATACCAACGCAGGCACCAACAGGATCGATCGAGCTGTCCTTGGAAATGACCGCAATCTTCGCACGCGACCCCGGATCGCGAGCAACGGTGCGGATCTCGATTACGCCATCATAGATTTCCGGAACTTCGGAAGCAAACAGCTTTGCCATGAATTGCGGATGAGTACGCGACAGGAAAATCTGCGGACCGCGCTGTTCGCGGCGAACATCGTAGATATAGGCGCGAATGCGGTCTCCGGTGCGGAAGATTTCGCGCGGGATCAGCTCATCCCGGCGCACGATACCTTCACCGCGGCCAAGATCGATGATGACATTGCCATATTCGGCGCGCTTGACGACACCGTTGATGACTTCGCCAATACGATCCTTGAATTCGTCGTACTGGCGATCACGCTCAGCTTCACGAACCTTTTGAACGATGACCTGTTTTGCGGACTGGGCAGCAATTCGGCCAAAATCCAGCGGGGGCAGCGGGTCGGCAATGAAGTCACCAAGAGCTGCTTCCGGATTGCGATTGCGGGCATCCTGCAGGGCGATTTCAGTGGAAACGTTTTCCACTTCATCCACGACCTGAAGAAGACGCTGCAAGCGGATCTCTCCGGTCTTCGGATTGATCTCTGCGCGAACTTCCGTTTCCGTGCCGTAGCGCGAACGGGCAGCTTTTTGAATCGCATCTTCCATGGCCGAGATAACGATGGTGCGATCTATCGACTTTTCCCGCGCAACTGCGTCAGCAATCTGCAGCAACTCCAGCCGGTTAGCGCTGATAGCCATTCACTTCACTCCTCTGGCGCCGCTTGTTCTTGGATCCTTGGCGCGCTGTCTGCCATTCCTGTTCGCGAGCGGTGCCGCTCAATTCGGATCATTGTCCTGAACGAAGTCCTGATCCTCACCGCGGGCTGCCAGTGCGGCCTTTTCCGCCTTCAAGGCGGCGGTGATCAGGTCGTCGGTCAGAACGAGTTTCGCCTCGCCGATCTCCGCGATCTGCAGCGAAACCGTATCTTCCTCATCTGCCTTGACGTCCGGCAGGCGTATTTTCGCGACACCCGCTTCAGCTCCGAGCAACTGGCCACGGAACCGCTTACGGCCTGCCTGCAGAACCGTCATCTCGATCTTCACTTCATGGCCGGACCAACGCACAAAGTCGCTCTCACGAACCAGCGGGCGATCAATACCCGGGGACGACACTTCAAGGTGGTAGGCACGGTTGATCGGATCTTCCACATCCAGCGCCGGGGAAACGGCGCGGCTGACGGTTTCACAATCTTCCACGGTCATGGTGCCATCAGGACGCTCTGCCATTATCTGCAAGGTGCATCCATTGGCGGCGCTGATCTTTGTGCGCACGAGACGATATCCGAGATCCTCGATCACGGGTTCCACAATGGCTGCAACGCGGGCGTCAAGCCCCTGCTCCGTTACGATCCTTGCTTCGTTTGCGCTCAAAAAAATGCTCCTGTACGGGCCACATCAATTTCGTTGCTCGACCCCAAATCCGCAGCAAACTGGCGAGTAGCTAACCAAAAAAGAGCGGGTCCCTCTCGGGCCCACTCTCAAGCTGCCTTATAAAGCCGTTTGAGGTGAAACAACGGCTGTATACTTCCAAACCACCCGGAAAGGCAATACCCTGACGGGAAAAGAGCCAGATTTCCGCGAAACCTGTCGGATTTTATACTGAACTGCGCCCAAAGGTGAGGTAACGCGGGACCCGGCCCTCGCGAAAGGCCTTCGCCTCATACCTTGTTCCGGGCCAATTGTTCCAGGGCGCGCGCCAATCCGCAGCGCATTCCGCCTTCCACTCAAAGGCAGGATGCTCCCGGCAATGGCGAAGGGTCCAGTCCACATAGGTGTCAATGTCGCTGGCAAAACGAAATTCGGCGCCCGGTTTGAGGACACGGGCATAACGATCGAGATTTTGCTGGTTGATGAACCGCCGCTTCCAATGCCGCTTCTTGGGCCAGGGATCCGGATAAAGCTGGTAAGCCAGATCGATGGACGCTGCAGGCAACCAATCGAGCAACTTGATCGCATCATCGTCAAACAGACGAATGTTAGTCATGCCTTCCTCGGCCACGGCATGAACAACCTTCGCCATCGACGTGACAAACGGCTCCACGCCGATGAAGCCGACGGTCGGATTTTCCCGAGCCCTGTGAAGCAGGTGCTCCCCGCCGCCAAACCCTACTTCCAGCCAGACTGCGCTGACATCCTGAGGAAAAAGGGCTCTGATTTCTTCGGGCGAAGGCTCAGCGACATCTATGCCGATGCGCGCCAATTCGCCCTCAAGCAGCGCACTGCGGCTAGGGCTGAGAGGCTTGCCCTTTCGGCGCCCGAAAAAAGAACCGTCGTAGTAATCAGTCATCTTGAACCAGAGCGCCGACCAATTGGTCGGCGCTCCCCATTCTCATCCTTTTGAACCAAGTCGAAGCCTTACCCGGCAATCGTCTTCATCGCGTCAACCAGATCGGTCTTTTCCCAAGTGAAACCGCCGGTTTCGTCCGGCTGACGACCAAAGTGACCATAGGCTGCGGTACGCTCATAGATCGCGTTGTTCAGGTTCAGGTGCTCACGAATGCCGCGCGGGCTGAGGCCCATGACATCCCGCAGGCCCTTTTCCAGCTTCGCCACATCGCAGCGGCCCGTGTCATGCAGGTCGACATAGACGGAAAGCGGATCGGAAACGCCGATGGCGTAGGACAACTGGATGGTGCACCGGTCAGCAAGATCAGCAGCAACGATGTTCTTGGCAAGATAGCGGGCAGCATATGCTGCAGACCGATCAACCTTGGTCGGATCCTTGCCGGAGAACGCACCGCCGCCATGGGGCGCCGCACCACCATAGGTATCAACGATGATCTTGCGGCCGGTCAGACCGCAGTCGCCGTCCGGACCACCGATCACGAAGGCGCCCGTCGGATTGACGTGCCAGATGGTTTCATCGGAGATCATGCCATCCGGCAGGGCCTGACGGATGTAGGGCTCAACGATCTGGCGCACATCAGCAGAAGAAAGACCCGCATCCAGATGCTGGGTGGACAGAACAATTGAAGTCGCAGCAACAGGCTTGCCACCTTCATAGCGAACCGTGACCTGGCTCTTGGCATCCGGGCCCAGCACCGGCTCACGGCCAGACTTGCGGGCTTCTGCCAACAGCTGAAGAATTCTGTGGGAATAAAGGATCGGAGCCGGCATCAGCTCCGGGGTCTCGCGGCATGCATATCCGAACATGATGCCCTGGTCGCCCGCGCCTTCATCCTTGTTGCCCGAAGCATCAACACCTTGGGCGATGTGGGCAGATTGCGCATGAAGGTGAACTGCGATGTCGCAATTCTCCCAGTGAAAGCCTTCCTGCTCATAGCCGATATCCTTGATGGCCATGCGCGCCAGGTGGGCGATCAGATCATGAGTAACGGTAGCCGGTCCCCGGGTTTCACCGGCGATCACGACACGATTGGTGGTCGCGAGCGTTTCACACGCCACGCGCGCATCCGGCATTTCGGAAAGAAATGCGTCGACCACAGCATCAGAGATGCGGTCACAAACCTTGTCCGGATGCCCCTCGGAAACGGATTCGGAGGTAAACAGGTAATCTTGACGGGCCATTGGCGAACGTCCTTCTGGGAATGAATATAGAAGAAGCGGCGGTTACAACCGCCGCTTCCCGCGCATCAATCTAAGAAGAACGTGTTCCCGTCAAGTCGGGAAATCGATTTTATAGCTCTTCGCCAGCCAGCGAACGAACCAAATCGACGATCCGGCGACGAACCTTCGGGTCGTCAATGCGGACAAACGCCTTGTTCAAGGACAGGCCTTCCGACGAAGACAGGAAATCCACGACATAGGATGTCGGCTGGGATTCGCCGAAACCTTCTGCCTCTTCCGGGGTTCCTGGTGCATCTTCGAAGAAAAAGGCAACCGGAACCTTCAGAATCGTAGCGATATGCTGAAGACGGCTTGCGCCAATGCGGTTGGTACCTTTTTCGTATTTCTGAATCTGCTGGAATGTAATTCCAAGGCTTTCGCCGAGCTTTTCCTGGCTCATGCCAAGCATCATACGACGAAGACGAACTCGACTACCGACGTGAACGTCGATTGGGTTGGGAGCCTTTTTACTGGGCATATCGCATTTACTTTCTTTTTCTGGGCGCCTTCACGCCTTCCGTGTTCCCTAAACCGGTAAACCGTGCGATTCCCACATTCGCTGGCCCGTTGCGGACATGCCCCAAATACATCCGCCACCGGCTCATTAAACTCGCCTCACCTGAGCGATGATTTGGTTGTACCACAACGGTTGCACAATACCAAAGCAATTTTATCAACTAGGACGGGAGCTCAGGTTGTATTTTCCAACCATTGCAAAAACTGCAGCAATTAATACAAGGGAAACAAATAGTTTATCGCCATAACTGCCGTAGAGTGTCGACTGCATTTTTCCGGGGATTTTTTCGTCTACAACCCCTGTTTCGTATATTTCAAGACGACTTACAACCCTCCCCTTAGAGTCGACAACAGTAGAAATACCAGTATTCGCCGCCCGGATCAGAGGTATTCCTTGTTCGATTGATCGCATGACGGATTGTGCCAAGTGCTGATACGGGCCAGGCGTTTTGCCGAACCAGGCATCGTTGGTGACATTGAGCAACCAATCCGGGCGGTTGGCCTCACCGCGCCCATATTGGGGAAAAATCGCTTCGTAACAGATCAACGGAAGCAACGGCGGAAACCCGGCCAGTTCGAGCACCTTGCGCCGATATCCAGCCTGAAACCCTTCCGGAGCATCAACAAGTGCGGAAATTCCGAAGCGCTCCAGAAGCTCCTCTAAAGGAAGGTATTCGCCAAAAGGGACAAGGTGGACCTTGTCGTAAACGTCCAGCACGGCGCCGGTATGATCGATGAAATAGATACTGTTGAAGAACTGGGCTGCGTCTCCGGTCATGTCCGCACGCACTGCACCAGTCGCAAGCGTCGTCTGGTCGTTCAAAGCTTGTGCGATCCTGAAAAGGGCACCGGGCTCGCGCGTCAACAGGAAAGGTATGGCAGATTCCGGCCAAACAATAATCCGTCGCTGGCCGACCCTCGCATTGCCACCAAGCGGCTGCTGCGACATGTCCAATAGCGTGTTGAATACCAGATCCCGGTTTTCGGGCAGCCACTTTTCGTCTTGCGGGATCGACGGCTGGATGATGCGAACATCCACATCCGAAACCTCTGGGTCTTCGGCCACATTGAGCCGATGGTATCCGAAGCCCGCCAGCCCCAGGCCAACAAGACAAAGAACAGCAAATGGCCGAAGCTTGCGCGACAAGCGCGCGGGATCAGACAAAATGGCCGGGGCGCATGAGAGGAGAACAGTCAAAAATCCGAGACCATAGATCCCGACAAGGCTCGCTGTCTGGCTCAAAACCAGACTACCTGACACGCCATAGCCGAACGCATTCCAGGGAAAACCCGTTAGTACATGCCCACGGAGCCAGTCAAAGACGGCAAGGCTCGCAGCAAGCAGGAATATCCGACCCCACCCCTCGTGCCAGAAAAGCGCGGCTACAGCGACAGCGCAGCCGGTGAAAAGCGCCAGCCCGATGGGCATGGCCAGCACGGCAAAAGGCAGCATCCAGGCGAACCTGTCAGCCTCGACCAGGAAGGCCGATCCGATCCACCAGAAACTCGCCAGGAAATAGCCGAAGCCAAAGACCCAGCCCAGTCTGAAGCCTTTCCACATGCGCCCGGCAGCGGACATGGTGTGCGAAGACATAGCCCCGTCCATGAGCCAAACCAGAAAGGGAAACGCGATCAGGAGCAGCGGAATGAGGTGATAGGGCGGAAGAGAAAAGGCCGCCGCCACCCCGGCGACGAGCGCCAGACCGGACCGGCGCCAGCCCCAGGCCAGAAGGCAGGTGTTGGGAAACACCATGAAAATGGCGGCGAGCGAGCTGGTATTCATGACAATCCGGTGATGATTTGCATGTACCGAGCTTTGTCGAAACCACCCGACAAGGTCAAGGCGAGCCGCCGCCATATACATGGGGAGAATTCAGGATATCCCGGTCAGAGTGCAAAGACCCGTCAGCTCTTGGCCTCTGTACCTGCCATGGCAGCTGTTTCTGCGGACTCTCCCTTGCCGGCCTTAGCAGACGCAGCGTCATCTGCCGTTGGGGTTTCTGTTCGCTTCTGGCGCCTGCGAAGATCGCCGGTCCTGTGCTCTACGCGTCGGCGTCGAATTTTCAGGCGCTTGATCCGCCGCGGATCGGCATCAAGAACTTCAAATTCATAGCCGGGCACTTCTGCCACATAAAGCAGCTCGCCCCTCACCGGAACACGGCCCGCCGTCACGTAGAGAAGTCCACCGAGCGTATCGACGTCCTCTGTCAACTCGCCCTTGGCAAGGTCGCTGCCCAAGGCTTCATCAAGCTCTTCAAGCGGCAGACCCGGATCGGCATTCCACACCCCGTCACCTG
Organism: Roseibium sediminis; assembly: GCF_008711325.1. Classification (GTDB taxonomy): domain Bacteria; phylum Pseudomonadota; class Alphaproteobacteria; order Rhizobiales; family Stappiaceae; genus Roseibium; species Roseibium sediminis. The sequence goes on along the minus strand of NZ_VXDB01000005.1, from coordinate 40,087 downwards.
TCGGGGTGAGCATGGCCTCTTCATCCTCGTCGTGCTCGTCCTCGATATCACCGACAACTTCCTCGACCAGATCCTCCAGGGAAACCAGCCCGTCAGTTCCGCCATATTCGTCAATGACCAGAGCCATCTGGATGCGAACTGCCTGCATCTTTGCCATGAGGTCGGTTGCCGGCATTGAGGGTGGTACGAACAAGAGATCCCGGACAAGATCCGTATCCTTGAGCTCTGTCGTCAGGTCCACCGAACCAAGATCAATCTCGCGGCTGTTGTGTCCACGCCCAGCGGGATCGGCTTTCTCCTCGGCATCGGAGGCGTCTTCATTCTTGTCCGACTTGCAATGACCACCGCACTCCGCGATATAGGCCATGAGATCCTTGATATGGACCATGCCCCGCGGGTCATCCAGTGTTTCATGATAGACCGGCATGCGGGAGTGTCCGCTTTCCCGGAAGAGGTCGAGCACCCGCCCAAGCGAGGTGCTGCTATCAACGGAGTCAATGTTGGCGCGCGGGATCATCACGTCATCCACGCGCAGCTCCCGCAAGCGAAGGATGTTTCCAAGAAGCATCCGTTCTTCCGGCGAGAAGCTGGCACCGCCGCCGCCATTCGCGAGCTCGACTTCCAGATTTTCACGAAGATTGGCGCCTCGACCGAGGCCAAAAAGGTTTTTAAGTCTTGTCCAGACAGCCGCGGTTTCCCGCGGCTTGCTCGGCTGGGGCTCTTCGCCGTCCTGCCCCATTTGCGAAGCCGGACTGGCCGATGCACCGGCGTTCTCCGAGCTTGCTGTATTCGTAGCGGTCATCATCATCAGTATGCAATAGACACGGGGTGACCCGTATTATTCTCCTTCAACCAGCAGAGGTCGATCCACATAAGGGTCTTCATACCCTAGGGAAGCCATGATCTGCCTTTCTTTGGTTTCCATGACTTCGGCCTCTTCTTCATCAAGATGATCATAATCAAAAAGATGAAGCAAACCGTGAACAAACAAATGGGTTAGGTGAGCGGGAAATTCAATTCCCATTTCTTCAGCTTCGCGCATAACCGTTTCATGCGCGACAACTATGTCACCGAGCAGTGGCCCATAACGGTCACCTTCGGGATCGCTTCCGGGAAAGGACAGCACATTTGTCGGCTTGTCCTTCTCCCGCCAATTGCGGTTCAGCACCTGAATGGCGCTGTCGTCGGTCAGGACCACCGACAGCTCGCTGTTCGGCACAATCTCCAGACCGGAAGCCAGAGTAACAGCAACCGCCCTTGAACAAAGCTGCAAGAGCGCGTCCTGATCTCCCCATGCACCGGCCTCGACAGAGAGGTCGATCGTGAAGTCTTCCGGTAGCGCCGGATCAGCTCGGTTGGTCGGCTCGTTCACCGGCTCCCCTTGCGTTGGTGTTGCGCCGTTCATTGTACCGCCGCTCACGCTCTTCCGATGCCTCACGCGACGCGTTGTCATATGCCGTCACGATCCGTGCCACCAACTCGTGACGGACAACATCGATTTCGGTGAAGCGGACATGGGCCACCCCTTCGACATCGGTCAGGAGACCGAGTGCCTCACGAAGTCCCGATGTCTGACCGGCAGGTAAGTCAATCTGACTGGGATCACCGGTGACGATCATCTTGGACCCCTCACCAAGACGGGTCAGGAACATCTTCATCTGCATGGATGTCGTGTTCTGCGCCTCGTCGAGCAGCACAACCGCATTTGACAGGGTACGTCCGCGCATGAAGGCCAGTGGAGCCACTTCAATCATGCCCGACTGCAGGCCACGATCCACCTTCTCCGGCGGCATCATGTCATATAGCGCGTCATAAAGTGGACGCAGGTAGGGATCGACCTTCTCCTTCATGTCGCCGGGCAGAAAGCCCAGACGCTCGCCTGCTTCAACTGCAGGGCGCGACAGGATCAGCCGTGATGCGTCTCCGCGTTCAATCAATGCGGCAGCATAGGCAACCGCAAGATAAGTCTTGCCCGTACCGGCAGGTCCGGTTCCGAACACCAGATCGGCACGATCCATTGCACGGATATAGGCATCTTGTGTTGGAGTGCGAGCGACAACCGTCTTGCGCCGCGTGGAGATCTGCGCAAAGGCCAGCCGTGATTTCGGCTCCAGTGTCGGCAACGGAAGTTGGGCGTCTGCAGAAGCTGCCATGCGCAACGCCCCTTCCACATCACCGGGATGAATCTCGTGTCCCTGCAACAGGCGCTGATAAAGAGATTCAAGGGCGGCCCGTGCCTGATTGCAGGCTGTTTGCGAGCCTTTCAGGGTGACCTGATTGCCACGTGCGATTGCGTCAATGGACAATCGCTGCTCCAGCAGCGCCAGATTTTGGTCAAACTGGCCAAAGAGATCCCCGATCAATCGGTTATCTTCAAATGCCAGGACAATGTGAGTGAGATCAGAAGCTGCGGAAGGATTTACAGCCGCCACTTTTCGTACCGAAGACTGGCCATCACGCGTCAAATGCCACCTCCTTGAGGTCCGGGGCCTGAGACAGGGTTTCATTGTGCCCTTCAATCAGGCGTCCGAACAGCGAATTACTTCCAATCTCAACGATTTCCACCGGTTGTACAGAACCGATCAGTACGTCTGGTGCATCAATCTGGACCGGCTGAAGCCATGGTGACTTGCCGACAAGCTGCCCCGGAAGACGGCCTTTTTTCTCAAACAGAACGTCGCAGGTCATGCCCAGACGTGAGGCGTTGAAAGCCTTTTGCTGCTCAGTCACAAGCGCCTGCAGCTCGGCAAGACGGGCTGTCTTCACGTCCTCTGGCACCTGATCTGCCATGGTCGCACCGGGGGTTCCGGGACGCTGGCTGTATTTGAAGGAAAAGGCCGAGCCGTATCCCACTCGGCGGATCAGATCCATGGTGTCTTCGAAATCCGCATCCGATTCGCCGGGGAAGCCGACGATGAAATCACCGGAAAGGGCAATGTCGGGAGCAGCTTCCCGGATCCGGTCGATCAGACGGAAATAGTCGTCGCGCGTGTGCTTGCGGTTCATTGCTTTCAGGATCTTGTCCGAGCCTGACTGAACCGGCAGATGGAGATAGGGCATCAGGGATTTGAGGTCCCGATGGGCTTCAATCAGCTCATCATCCATGTCGCGCGGATGGCTGGTCGTATAGCGCAGCCGGTCCAGCCCCTCGATTTCGGCAAGGCGGCGCAGCAATCGGCCAAGACCCCATGTCTCACCGTCCGGCCCGTCCCCATGATAGGCGTTGACGTTCTGGCCGAGCAGAGTGACTTCGCGAACACCGCTTGCCGCCATGCGTTCGGCTTCATCGATGATCTGGGACACCGAGCGCGAAACTTCCGCACCACGGGTGTAGGGCACGACGCAGAAGGTGCAGAACTTGTCGCACCCTTCCTGCACCGTGAGGAACGCAGACGGAGCACGCTGCAGTTTGGGCTTTTCGACCTTTTCGGACAGATGGTCGAACTTGGCGTCGATATCGAATTCGGTCTCGACGACCTTCTCTCCGCCCTTTGCCTTCCTCAACAGGTCCGGCAACTGGTGATAGCTTTGCGGGCCGACAACAAGGTCAACGATCGGCGCACGGCGCGAGATTTCCGCGCCTTCCGCCTGAGCAACGCAACCGGCAACACCCACCACCATTTCCTTGCCCTCGCGGGCACGTTCCGTCTTGATCTTGCGAATACGGCCAAGCTCTGAATAGACCTTTTCGGCAGCCTTTTCACGGATATGACAGGTATTGAGCAGAACTAGATCGGCGTCATCGACAGAATCCGTTGCCGTATAGCCTTCACGTGCCAGAACATCCGTCATGCGTTCGCTGTCATAGACATTCATCTGGCAGCCATAGGTCTTCACGAAGACCTTGCGTGGCGCAGGTACAGCCTCACCGTCCTTGGAGAGGGTCTCGTCTTTATTGATCTGGTGTTCCGGGCGACCGGTCATGCGCTCCTCGGGGCCCTTGTGGGCCGATCAGTTTCGGTGGTTCTGGGCAGCGCGGGCCAGCACTCAATCAGTGCGGCTAAAAGGCCAACGGCCAGAGCGCTGCTACGGCAGTCTTGCGCCTGCTTTAGCGCTTTTTTCCGGTCTTGAGAATAGCTGTTTGCTGCAAGGGAGCCTGAAATCCGCCTGATCGGTCAATTCCCGGCAAGTGCATGAACGGTCAGCGACCGCACTTCTTCCTCTAGATGCCGGGAGAGGCTTTTGCGATCCGTATCTTTCGTTATCAGGACGGGAGCGCCCCATGTGATCACGACATCAAGCGCCCCATCACAAAAAACGCCCCAAAGATGGTCAGGCAGTTCCATGTCACCATACCAGGCGACATGCGGGCGAAATTGCCTGCCCATCGGGAAACCGTGCAGGTTCCGGTAGACGATCGACAGGGGCTGGACCCAGACATCCACCTGCGTTTCACCCAATTGCCGCGTTGCCGCGCCAAGCAGGGCGGAGCGGAAGGGCAGCACGCAGTTTCCGTCATTCGACGTGCCCTCCGCAAAGAGAACCATCGCATCTCCGGCAGCCATGCGATCGGCGATTTCGCTTGTCACCCGCCCGGTATCCGAACGCCGCTGCCGATCGACAAAGACCGTTCGCTGCAACTTGGCAAACAGGCCGAATATCGGCCAACCCGCGACCTCGGACTTTGCAATGAAGGACAGGGGCATGAGAGCGCCAATGACCGGTATGTCGACCCACGAAACATGATTGGCGGTGATCAGAAGCGGACGACCCGTTGCCGGCTTTCCAATCTGCTGCACCTTGAAGCCAACGAGCCGGCCTGCAATCCTGTGCCAGATCATGGGAAGCTGTTTCCTGACCTTCCATCCCGCTTTCACCGCCAGCCATTGCGGAGGGATGAGGATCAGGGTGACAAGGCCCAGCACCCCGATGGTGAGGATGGCCTTAATCCGAGCCATCGGGCTCGCCATCCTTGCTCTTTTTATCGTCCCGTTTATCCAGCGGAACGCCATAGAGCTCCAGACGATGATCAACCAGACGATAGCCAAGGCGCTTTGCGATGAACTCCTGCAAAGCCTCGATTTCCTCATTGCGGAATTCGATCACCTCGCCGCTGCGCAGATCAATCAGGTGGTCATGATGTTCGTCGGGAACAGTCTCGTAGCGGGAACGACCATCGCGGAAATCGTGACGCTCTATCATGCCAGCGTCCTCGAACAGCTTCACGGTTCGATAGACGGTCGAGATCGAGATCCCCGTATCTATGGCAGAGGCACGGCGATAAAGCTCTTCGACATCGGGATGATCGTCTGAGGCTTCTTCCAGCACTGTGGCAATCACGCGGCGCTGGCCGGTCATGCGCATGCCCTTGGCCGCACATTTTTCCGCCAGTGTCGTTGGCTGTTCCTCGTCCATCGGTGCAATGCTCGCCGTTTTTTGCCCTGACAGCAGCGATTACCGAAGATCGACCCTCATGACAAGCGCGGTTCCGTCCCCCTTGCCATTGCGATAGTAACCTTTCCGCTCGCCGATCTGGCGAAATCCAAGGCTCTTGTAGAGCAGGACCGCAGGGTCATTGGCCGAATCAACTTCAAGAAACAGGCACTCGCAGCGGTCGGAATAGAGGCGAAAGATCGCCTCCTGCATCAGCTTTTTTCCAACGCCCCGTCCGCGGCTGCGCGGATGAACCGCAATGGTCAGGACTTCGGCCTCACCGGCAACCGACCGAATGATGATAAAGCCCAGTGGATTACGGGTGCCATAGGGGCTTGCCCGGCGGGCCTCCAGAATCATCACGCCGTCCTGGCCCTTGAGCCGGGACAGTTCGTCTTCATCCCACTGATGAGGAAAGGAAAGCCCGTGGATCTCGGCAAGCTTTGGCAAATCCTCGTCCAGCGCCTCTTCCACAACGGGTGGCGATGTCCAGAACCACCAAAAATTCATTGCCGCATGATCCTTCCAGATTTGCCGGGAGTTGCATCCGGTGCCCGCAGATAGAGCGGCACCGGCGCAGCCGATTTCGGGTCGGTGATCACGCCCAATCGCGCCACATCGCCTATGGCCGGATAGCCACAGGACGAGCGGACACAATCCATGTCGAAACCGCAAGCCACTGCGATACGCTCGGCTGCCGATCCCGCAAGACGGATCCCATCTGGAAGGGTACGGGCAAGCTCACCTATTGTCTGGACACCTGCGTCATCAATCGGTTGCCCCTCCACAGAAAAGCGCTGGCAATAGACCTCGTCTCCCTTGCCATCAAGAGCGACAAGCAGGGGTCCATCGTGATCCGGGCCGCTATGGGCAAGGGCAATGGCTGCCAGCGTGGTTACCCCAACAACCGGTTTTTGCAGCACGAGACCGAATCCCCGCGCCACCGAGAGGCCGACCCTCAGACCAGTGAAGCTGCCCGGCCCGGTGGTGACAACGATACGATCCAGCTCGTTGAAGGCTGTCGAGGATTCCGCCATGACTTCCGAGATGATCGACATCAGCATCTCGGCATGACCGCGGCCGATCTCTTCGCCGCGTTCGGTCAAGCGGACAGCGCCCGGATTGTCGTCCAGGACAGCGGCCGCACAATTGGCCAAGGCCGTATCGATGGCAAGAACACGCATGGGAAATGGCTACACCTGAAAGACCGGATCTGTCGAGCCGCGCTTTCGACTTAACCCGAAGGTTGGGCTTGTGATCTTTTAAACGCCATAGTTGGCAAAAAACCCGGCGCGGACGCCGGGTTCTTCACCGAACTCATGGCAATTCGACCCTCAGATCGGGCGCACTTCCTGAACCTCGGGAACAAAATGACGCAGCAGGTTCTGAATGCCGTGCTGCAATGTCGCCGTGGAAGAGGGGCATCCGGCGCAGGCGCCGCGCATGGAAAGATAGACGATGCCTTCCTTGAACCCCTTGAAGGTTATGTCGCCGCCATCCTGCGCGACAGCGGGGCGGACACGGGTTTCAAGCAGGTCCTTGATCGTGTTGACCGTTTCCTGATCTTCCGCTTCGAAGAATTCACCTTCCTCGGTATCCTCGGCTTCGCCTGACGCCATGACCGGCTGACCGGACATGAACTGTTCCATGATCGCGCCAAGGATCGCCGGCTTCATGTGCTGCCAGTCGGATCCGTCCTGCTTCGTCACGGTGATGAAATCATAGCCGAAGAAAATGGCCGTCACGCCGGGAACCTGAAACAGCTTCTCGGCAAGGGGGGATGCCCCGGCCTCGGCTGCGGAGGTGAAGTCATAAGTTCCGCTTTCCAGAACCACACGGCCCGGCAGAAACTTCAGCGTGGCCGGATTCGGAGTGGCCTCTGTCTGAATAAACATGGTGCTCTTCCTTGCGCGATCTGGATCGCCTTGAGGTTGTCGGGTTCGAACGCTGCCCTCGCCAAGCGTGCGTTCGCCCTTCCTGTTTTGACAATTATCGTAGATTGGCGATGCAAAATCCAGAGTGCAAAGCCAACTACTTTGGAATTTTTATAAACTAGCTAATGCGGCCTTGGCGTAAAACAAGACCTGTTGATGCCCGATCTGCAAATTCCGCGCACTCAGGCGAGTGCGGCGATGGAATCGTCGTCCAGATTTCCCGGCACGATTGTGATCGGAATCGGGAAGCTGCCAGAAGCCTTGCCAGCAATCGAAGACACGAGAGGTCCAGGACCGTCCGCACTCATGCCAGCTGCCAACACCAGAATGGCAATGTCTGCATCGGTGTCGATCAGGTCGAGAATGGTCTCCGACATGTTGCCTTCGCGCACCACTGTTTCCGGCTCGGTACGCGCAACGGACCGCACGCGGTTTGAAGCCTTTGCAAGGGTCGCCTCGGCGGCTTCCGTTGCTTCCGCGCGCATGATGTTCTCGACACCCAGCCAGTGCTGGAAGTCGTCCGGGGTGATGACCGCGAGAAGCGTCACCACTCCGCCGGTGCGTGCTGCACGCTTGGCCGCATAGACAATGGCCCGATCGCATTCCGGGGTGTCGTCAACGACAACCAGAAACTTGCGACGGTGACCTTCTTCATTACTTTTACGGATCGCTACCATTCGCGCATGCTGCCATCGGGTTTGCCGTATCGCAAGAGTTTCGATACGGCAGTTTCACTTGTCACAGAATAAACTTGGAAAGGTCGACATTCTTGGCGAGCTCGCCAATGTTGTCGCGCACATAGGCCGCCGTGATCTCGATGCTCTCGCCCGAGCGATCCGGTGCCGTGAAGGACACTTCGTCCAGCACACGCTCCATCACGGTCTGCAAACGACGAGCCCCAATGTTCTCGACTGACGCATTGAGATCGACGGCCACCTGCGCCAGTTCGTCAATGGCATCTTCGGTGAAAGACAGGTCCAGATTCTCTGTCTTCAGGAGAGCGACATATTGTTTGATCAGGCTGGCTTCCGGCTCGGTCAGGATCGCGCGGAAGTCTTCCTTGGTCAGGGCCTTCAGTTCCACACGGATCGGCAAACGGCCCTGCAATTCCGGCAGGAGATCGGAGGGCTTGGCCACATGGAAGGCACCGGAAGCAATGAACAAAATGTGGTCGGTCTTCACTGGCCCGTGCTTGGTGGAGACAACGGTTCCCTCGATCAGCGGCAGCAGATCCCGCTGCACGCCCTCGCGGGAGACATCGGCCCCGGAGCGGCCTTCCCGGGCACAGATCTTGTCGATCTCGTCGAGAAACACGATGCCGGAGTTTTCGACCAGTGAGACAGCTTCGGAGACAATCTTGTCTTCGTCCAGAAGCTTGTCCGACTCCTCGTTGACCAGCATTTCGTGCGAATCGCGAACGGTCGTGCGTTTGGTTTTGGTCTGGCCGCCAAAGGCCTTTCCCAAAAGATCGGACATGTTCATGACGCCGACGCTTGCACCTGGCATGCCTGGCAAATCGAAACTCGGCATCTGGGCCTGCGCCCGGACCTCGATCTCGATTTCCTTGTCGTCCATGTCGCCTTCGCGAAGCTTCTTGCGGAAGCTGTCGCGGGTGGCAGGGCTTGCATTGGCCCCGACCAGCGCATCGAGAACGCGCTCTTCGGCCAGAACATGCGCCTTGGCCTTGACCTGCTCGCGCTTTTCGGAACGAACCAGAGAGATGCCGGCCTCAACCAGATCGCGGACGATCTGCTCTACATCGCGGCCGACATACCCAACCTCGGTAAACTTGGTTGCCTCAACCTTTGTGAAGGGCGCATTTGCCAATTTTGCCAAACGGCGGGCGATCTCGGTCTTGCCGACCCCGGTCGGGCCGATCATCAGGATGTTCTTCGGCAGAACCTCCTCGCGCATCTGCCCTTCAAGCTGCTGACGGCGCCAGCGATTGCGCAGGGCAATGGCAACGGCCCGCTTGGCATCCTTTTGGCCAACAATGAACCGATCCAGTTCGGATACTGTTTCTCTCGGTGAAAAGTCAGTCATGTGTCGTCTTTCAATTCAGGTTCACCCGACCGCCGGCACGAAGCGCATGAGAGCGGAGGAGGCGAACGGCGTCAGCAGAAGGCGGCGCACACTGCGCCAGGCCGAACCAAGCAGGAGGATGAAGCACCCAAGCAAGACCAGCGTCACTGTGAAGGAGGCTTCGTTGGAAATCTCTGCGGTGTTCATGAGCGAGGCAATGGCAAAGCCGAAATAGCTGAGCCCGGACACCAGCAGGGCGCGCCGATCGACAACAATGGCCACAAAGGCGAGCGCGAGGAAAAAGCCGATCACCAGGATCGAATTCCCTGCCCCCTCAACCGAGTTGCCACCGGTCACCAATTGGAAAACCGAATGCATCAGCAGCGGCGCCGCCATGAGATGAAGCCAGAAAGCCTTGTCGCTGTTGACTGTCATTCTTTGAAGGTCGCGACTGTCGAAAACCATGGCCGTGGCGAAGCTGGCCAGACCCGCAAGAAGGGCAAAGACCACCAGATTTCGTTCAAGAGATCCCGGACTTGCCACGTCGATCGCCAGCGCCACCAGAAACAGACCCGCACCCGTGACGCCTGTCAGCCCGACCGGAACCTTGAAGCGCCAATAGTGGAGGGCTGCCCCTGCAAGCGTCACCACAGCTGGCAAGAGCAAGGCAATGCTGTCCTTGTTCGCCAGAACGTCGTCTCCATGACGATCAGGTCCTGACAGGCCCAGCATGCAGGCCACCAGAAACATGGGAGTGAAGGTCACCGTCAGGACAAAGGACGGCAGGGCCAACCGCATTTTCTTCGCAAAGATCTCGGAAAGAACCCAGACTGCGGCGGCTCCGCCGAAAGCGGCAATCTTGGCCGACGCGACGGACTGGAGACCGTAGACAAGGCCCAGCAGCAGGATTCCGATGCCCATGGTAATGAAGACATCGTGGAACCCGCGGGCGAAACGCACCTCTTCCGCATCCACATGGTTGATTTCAAGCGGGTCGCGATTTCCACCCGCATGTGGCCAGAACTCGGCCAACCTGTCGGCTTGCGCATCTGTCAGAATTCCCTCGTCGACCGCCAGCCGCAGACGGGTCTGATCGAGTTCGGGTGCTCTGTTTTGGCCCTCGTTCAGGCTCAAGTCGCAGACTCCAGCATCTCCACCGTCACACTCTCGTTTGTGTAGACGCAAATATCGGCGGCGACCGCCATGGCCTTGCGGGCTATGGCTTCGGCATCTAGATCGCTGTCTGCCAGAGCCTTCGCGGCAGCAAGCGCATAGTTTCCGCCAGATCCGATCCCCATGATGCCGCCTTCCGGCTCAAGAACATCGCCTGTTCCAGTCAGGGCCAGCGAGGTCGTTTTGTCCGCGACAAGCATCATGGCTTCCAGACGCCGCAAGTAACGATCTGTCCGCCAGTCCTTGGCAAGCTCCACGCAGGCACGCATCAGCTGGCCGGGATATTGTTCCAGCTTTGCTTCCAGGCGTTCAAACAGGGTGAAGGCGTCAGCAGTTGCCCCGGCAAAGCCCGCGATCACGTCGCCCTTGGCCAGTGGCCGCACCTTGCGTGCGGTATGTTTGATCACCGTTGGGCCGAGCGACACCTGACCATCACCCGCAATGACGACCTTGCCGCCCTTGCGCACCATCACAATCGTGGTGCCATGCCATACTTCGGGGTTTCGGCTGTCGCTCATCTTGTCCTCATGTCGTCTGCATTTCGGCCCCCTATGTAGGCGCCGGACTGAAGGAATCCAAGCGGGCGACCTCTGATCAATCCCGCTTTTGCAGGCGAACCTGCTTCAGAAGGGCCGCCACCATCGCATCCAGCATGCCTGCCAGTCGGCTGTCGGTCAGATCACCCTTTTCGTCGAATGCGGCCATGGCGCCGCCAACGGACACCATCTGCGGCAGGACAAGCGCTCCAAGTCCGACTTCCAGAATTGTCCGCATGCCGATCAGGCCGCGCAATCCACCGATTGCACCCGGGCTGGCGCTCCCGATGGCAAAAACGCGACCCTTGTAGACGATGCCTTGCGGTTCGCCCGGCTCGTTGATGCGGCTCACCCAGTCCAGAGTATTTTTCAGGAGAGGGGTGATGCCGGCGTTGTATTCCGGGCAGGCAATGAAAATGCCGTCCTGCGCCTGCATCAGCTTCTTCAGCTTTTGAGCTGGCGCCGGAACACCGCTGGCAGATTCATAATCACCGTCATAGAGGGGCAGAGGGTAGTCCTTGAGGGATACTATCGTGACGTCCGCATCGGCAAGAGCCAGCTTCTTGCCGACAAGAGCCGCAAGCTTCGTATTCACCGATCCAGCCCGTGAGGACCCGGACATCACCATGATTTTCGGATTGCTCATGATCATCCCTTATTCGCCCAAAAGATCGACCTGTCTAACGGCCCACACTCCGCAAAACTAGCGTCCGTGGGTTGTGCCGACAACCGGCCCCTTGCAATGGCGATACACCCAGACACGGGCGGGGGGAAGATTTTTCCAGATCCAGCCCGATGCCATTGCCTTTATGTCGCCACTCGGTTTTACCGGGGGCAGCAGGCCATAGGAAAACTGGATGAAGGGAGCGCCGGACGGAAGGATCTGAAAGACCTCGGCAAGCAGGTCGGCGCGGACATTATCCGGCCGGTTGAGCAGCGGCAGCGAAGATACGATCGCATCGAAGTGCAAAGTGCCATCTTCCGCACCGAGGGTCTTGCCGATGGAATAGGCATCGCCTTCCACCACATGAATGCCGGGGAAGCGTGAACGAAGATGGCGACAAAATTCCGGGCTGTATTCGATTGTGGTCAGGTTCTGGTGACGAATGCCCCGCTCCAGAAGCGCCTTGGTGACCGAGCCGGTGCCCGGGCCGAGTTCCAGAACGCGTGTATGTGGTCCAACATCGACAAATGACACCATCTTGTGCGCGAGATCGGCACCGGACGGCGCCACGGCACCCGTCTTGAGCGGATTTTCCACCCAGGTGCGCAAGAACTGCAGCTCCTCGATGGAGTTCAGCTTGTCAGATTTCAGACGCTGGAACTTGTCCTTCAAACTCCGGACATGGGACCGCGGCAACTCCAGCATCTTTATTCCTCACAACCCTACCAAGGCAGACGGTACCAGAAGCACAGTCCCAATAGAATCAAATAATAAGGCAGGAATACGCCTACGCGCCCAAGTTGTCTATGAAGTCCTTGACCTTGGAGAAGAAACCGGCGGATTGCGGGTGATTTTCGCCGGAGGCTTCCTTCTCGAATTCCGCAAGCAGCTCGCGCTGGCGACGGGTCAGGTTTGTCGGCGTCTCGACTGTCACCTGAATATACATGTCGCCGGCCTGCGACGACCGCATCACCGGCATGCCCTTGCCCTTGAGGCGGAATTGCTTGCCGGTCTGGGTGCCTTCGGGAACCTTGACGCGGCTGGTCTTGCCATCAACGGTCGGCACATCGAATTGGCCGCCCAGCGCTGCGGTCGACAGGGAAATCGGCACGCGGCAGTACAGATCCGCGCCGTCGCGCTGGAACAATTCATGCGGACGAATGGTCAGGAAAATGTAGAGATCGCCGGACGGACCTCCGCGCAACCCTGCTTCGCCTTCTCCGGATAGGCGGATCCGGGTGCCGTCTTCAATGCCGGCAGGAATGTTCACGGACAAGGTGCGTTCCTGGGTCTTTCGGCCAGAACCGCTACAGCCGCCACAAGGATCCGTGATCACCTGACCACGACCCTGACAGGTCGGACAGGTCCGCTCCAGCGTGAAGAACCCTTGCGCGGCGCGTACACGTCCCGCCCCGCCGCAGGTACGGCAGGCGGACGGGCTGGTGCCCGGTTTTGCGCCGGTTCCCGAGCAATTGTCACAGGTGACTGAGGTTGGCACCTCGATCTCCACGGTCTTGCCGTGGAAGGCTTCTTCAAGGGTCACATCAAGATTGTAGCGCAGGTCCGCGCCACGCTCCCGGCCACCGGAGCGACGCCCACCGCCGCCCATGCCGAAGAATTCCTCGAAAATATCGGACATGGTCGAGCCGAAGTCATGCGCGCCCGCGCCGCCGCCGCCAAAACCGCCATTTTCAAAGGCTGCATGACCGAAACGGTCATAGGCAGCGCGTTTTTGCGGATCTTTCAGCGTGTCGTAGGCTTCGTTGACTTCCTTGAACTGCGCTTCGGCATCAGCATCGCCCGGATTGCGGTCCGGGTGGTACTTCATCGCCATCTTGCGGTAGGCGCTCTTGAGCGCCTTTTCATCCGCATCGCGGGCTACGTCCAGGACTTCATAAAAGTCGCGTTTGGCCATCGAGGTTTCCCGATTTCGTCTTGCCTCTCACCTGATCGAACGGGTCAGTGAGATAAGGCGAAGGCGCCTGACACCGGAAGAACGACTTTCCACGGATGCCGACGCCTCGATATTGCATGACAGCCTGCGCAGGTTCCGCGCAGGCTGCATCGATTGCAGAAGGATTAGGCCGACTTCTTGCCGTCGTCCTGAACTTCCTCGAAGTCGGCATCGACAACGTCGTCATCCTTGGCAGATGCATCAGCGTCGTCGCCGGAGGCATCGGCGTCAGCCTGAGCAGACGCGTACATGGCTTCCCCAAGCTTCATGGAAGCTTCGGCGAGGGCCTGCGTCTTGGCCTTGATGTCCTCGACATCGCTGCCGTCCAGCGCGGCTTTCAGCTCGACCATTGCGGTCTCGATCGCCGCCTTTTCGTCGGCTCCGACCTTGTCGCCATAATCCTTCACCGACTTCTCGGTGGAGTGATACAGCGACTCGCCCTGGTTCTTGGCTTCAACCAGTTCCTTGCGCTTCTTGTCCTCATCCGCATGGGATTCGGCGTCCTTGATCATCTGGTCGATGTCTGCATCGGACAGACCACCGGATGCCTGGATGCGGATCTGCTGTTCCTTGCCCGTGCCCTTGTCCTTTGCAGACACGTTCACGATGCCGTTGGCGTCGATGTCGAAGGTCACCTCGACCTGCGGCACACCGCGCGGTGCGGGCGGAATGCCAACCAGATCGAACTGGCCGAGCATCTTGTTGTCCGCAGCCATTTCGCGCTCGCCCTGGAAGACACGGATCGTCACAGCGGTCTGATTATCTTCCGCGGTGGAGAACACCTGGCTCTTCTTGGTCGGGATCGTCGTGTTGCGGTCGATCAGACGTGTGAACACGCCGCCGAGGGTTTCGATGCCGAGCGACAACGGGGTCACGTCGAGAAGGAGAACGTCCTTGACGTCGCCCTGCAGGACGCCTGCCTGAATGGCAGCACCCATGGCCACGACTTCATCCGGGTTCACACCCTTGTGCGGATCCTTGCCGAAGAAGGTCTTCACGGTTTCCTGGATCTTCGGCATGCGGGTCATACCGCCGACGAGAACCACTTCATCGATCTGACCGGCTGCGAGACCGGCATCCTTCAGGGCTGCCTGCATCGGAGCGATCGTGCGCTTGACCAGATCATCGACCAGCGATTCGAACTTGGCGCGGGTCAGTTTCAGGGTCAGGTGCTTCGGACCGGACGCATCAGCCGTGATGAACGGCAGGTTGATTTCGGTCTGGGACGAAGAAGACAGCTCGATCTTTGCCTTTTCAGCAGCTTCCTTGAGGCGCTGAAGGGCGAGCTTGTCGTTCTTCAGGTCAATGCCCTGTTCCTTCTTGAACTCGGAAGCAAGGTAGTCGACCAGAACCATGTCGAAGTCTTCACCACCGAGGAACGTGTCGCCGTTGGTCGACTTCACTTCGAAGACGCCGTCGCCGATTTCCAGAATGGAGACGTCGAACGTGCCACCACCAAGGTCGTAGACAGCGATGGTCTTGCCATCGTTCTTGTCGAGACCATAAGCGAGCGCAGCAGCGGTCGGCTCGTTGATGATGCGCAGGACTTCAAGACCGGCAATCTTGCCAGCGTCCTTGGTCGCCTGACGCTGAGCGTCGTTGAAGTAGGCCGGAACGGTGATAACCGCCTGGGTCACTGTCTCGCCGAGATAGCTTTCGGCGGTTTCCTTCATCTTTTGCAGGATGAAGGCAGACACCTGGGACGGAGAGTATTTTTCGCCGCTGGCTTCTACCCATGCATCGCCGTT
Source organism: Roseibium sediminis (assembly GCF_008711325.1). GTDB lineage: Bacteria > Pseudomonadota > Alphaproteobacteria > Rhizobiales > Stappiaceae > Roseibium > Roseibium sediminis. The sequence goes on along the minus strand of NZ_VXDB01000005.1, from coordinate 24,683 downwards.
GTCCGCCTTGACGATCTCGAACGGAACCAGCTTCTTGTCCTTGGCAACGGTCGGGTCGTCAAACCGGCGACCGATCAAGCGCTTGACTGCAAAAAGGGTGTTTGTGGGGTTTGTAACCGCCTGACGCTTGGCCGGCTGACCGACAAGGCGCTCGCCATCGTCAGTGAATGCCACCATGGACGGGGTCGTCCGGGCGCCTTCTGCGTTTTCAATTACCTTGGAATCCTTGCCGTCCATGACGGCGACGCACGAGTTGGTCGTGCCGAGGTCGATACCAATGACCTTTGCCATATCTGCCTCTCTTTCTAGCAAACCGAAAAGACCCGAGACGGCATCCTTTCGGCTCCTCTCACATGATTTCCGGACTTGGCTCCGGACACCGGCGGACCAACTGTCATGTCAGCCTCACCAGCGGTTACTCGCTATATAGGTGGAGGAGAATTCACTCGCAAGTCACGAACACGGTGTGATTTGCTTGCATGGCTCTATATTTCGGTAAAACCTTGTTGGAGCGTTACCTTACCCTGCCCTTTTTTGCGAGCATCCACCGATTTCCATGGCAAATTTGCACAATCCCGACACATGCCCCACGAAAGCAACCCTGACGCAGACGAACCTGTGGCTAAGGCTGCAGGCTTGCGAACTGGACAATCCCGACGCCTCGTTCCCCTTTTCAAGGCGGCTGGCCCGGGAAAATGGCTGGTCCCATCCCTTTGCACGGCGCGTCATCACCGAATACCTGAAGTTCGTCTATCTCTGTCAACTGGACGAAGGCCCCGTCACCCCGAGCGACGAAGTGGATCAGGTCTGGCATCTGCATCTCACTTATACCCGCCACTATTGGGGGCCATTCACACAAGCCATGGGAGCCCCGCTCCACCATGGCCCGACACTTGGCGGTTCGGCGCAGGCAAGCCGGTTCGAGGAACTTTATGCCAAAACGCTTGCGCTATATCGCCGTGAGTTTGGCGAGCCCCCGCAAGATATCTGGCCCAGCGCGAAAATCCGCTTCACTCGCCCCCTCAAGGCGAAACGGATCAACGCAGAAGACGCCTGGGTCATTCCAAAACCCGAGTTTTTGAAAAGTTTGAACGGAAGACCCCACATAACTCGTTCGCACGATGGCAGGAAAAGAGCCCGACCGGCTCTGGCTGCCGCCGCGCTGATCAGTGCAACCGGCGCGGCCCTTGCCCATAGTCAACCAGCCGGGGACACCGGGCTTGAGCGGCTGTTCAATCGCCTGCATCACTGGTTTACTGAGCACACGGTCAATACTCTTGCCGTAACGCTTCTTGTCCTTGCGTTGCTGTGGGGCATTTTCACGAGCATGCGCGACAAACGCGGCAAGGGGAGTGATCGTGGTTCTAGCGGCTGTTCTTCGTCCTCTTCCGCGGGTTCAAGCAGCAGCGATGGAGACAGCGGCAGCTCGGGATGCAGCGGGTGCGGAGGTGGAGACTGAAGTGACGCCAAAGCCAGACGATTTCCCAACCGGCTTCCAGCTCTTTCCCGACTATTTCAGCCGGGACCAGCAGGACAATCTCCTCGATATCATCCGCGACTGCCTTCGGGCCGCACCGCTTTTTCAACCTGTGATGCCGCGCACCGGCAAACCTTTTTCCGTGCGCATGAGCAATTGTGGTGTGCTGGGTTGGGTATCGGATACGAACGGCTATCGGTATCAGCCGACGCACCCTGAAACCGGCGCTCCATGGCCGCCGATACCAGAAATCCTCACAACACTCTGGTCGGAGCTTGCTCCGGAAGCACCGCCACCGGAGGCCTGCCTGATCAATTTCTACGAAGACACGGCGCGTATGGGGCTGCATCAGGACAAGGATGAAGCGTTTTTCGAAGCGCCGGTCATTTCAGTCTCGCTGGGAGACACGGCCGTTTTCCGTGTTGGCGGTTCAGATCGCAAGAGCCCGACCCGCTCGATGAAACTGAGCTCGGGCGATGTCGTGGTTCTTGGGGGTGAATCCCGCCTTGCCTATCACGGGATTGACCGTGTGCTTCCAAATACCTCGACGCTCATGCGCAACGGCGGGCGCGTCAACCTGACCTTGAGGCGTGTGACCAAACCGTAAGGCCCTCAGCTGAAAAGCTTGAACACAACTGCCGTCATGGCAATGGCTATGACCCAAAGGGCAATGCGGCCCGAACGGGTGTGGCGGGCCTCTGCCTTGCCGATGGCTTCAGCTGTTTGCGCGTCGAAGCGAAGACCGTTGTTGGTCATCTTTTCCAGTTCTTCCGACATGCGCCCGATGCGGTCGGCAAAGAGCGGCAGATCGTTGGCCATGCGGCCAAGCGCGGAGAACACATCGCCCGCATCCCTCAACTTTCCGACAGGTCCGAGATGTTCCTTGATCCAGTCGCCCACAACCGGTTCAGCCGTCTTCCACATGTCGAGCTTCGGGTTGAGTGAGCGGGCAACACCTTCCACCACCACCATGTTCTTTTGAAGCATGATGAGCTGGGTCTGGGTCTTCATCTCGAAGAGTTCCGTCACTTCAAACAGCTGGGTCAAAAGTCGGGCCATGGAAATTTCGCTGGCGTCGTGTCCGTGGATTGGCTCACCGATAGCCCGGATCGCCTGTGCGAACATGTCGACATCCTGATTGGCCGGAACATAGCCCGCCTCGAAATGCACTTCCGCAACACGTCGATAGTTTCGGGTGATGAAGCCGAAGAGGATTTCAGCCAAAAACCGGCGCTCCAGCTTGCCGAGCCGGCCGGTAATGCCGAAGTCGACGGCGACCAACGTGCCGTCAGGTTCGACAAAGAGATTTCCCTGGTGCATGTCGGCATGGAAGAAGCCGTCGCGCAACGTGTGCCGCAGGAAGCTCTGGATCACCGCATTTCCGAGCGCCTCCAGATCGTGACCATCTTCCGCCAACCCGTCCAGATCGGACATCTTGCGGCCATCGATCCACTCCATGGTCAAGACGCCCTTGGCGGTACGCAACCAGTCAATGCCCGGTACACGAAAGCCGGGATCCTGCGCCGTGTTCTCCGCCATTTCGGAGAAAGCGGCGGCTTCCAGGCGGAAATCCATTTCCATGGCAACAGACTGGGCAAGCGTATCCACTACGGCAATCGGCCTCAGGCGCCGTGAAGGCTCATGAAAGCGCTCGGCCAACCTTGCGACCAGATAGTAGCTCTCCAGATCCCGCTTGAAACGACGCTGAACACCAGGGCGAAGCACCTTCACTGCAACCTTGCGCTCCGTGCCGTCCTTGTCGCGGACGATGGCCGGATGGACCTGTGCAATGGAAGCCGCAGCCACGGCCTCTCCGAACTCGACAAATACCTCTTCAACCGGCATGCCGAGCTGATCGGCGACGGCGCGAAGGGCTTCCTGATGATCAAACGCCGGCAGACGATCCTGCAGGGCGGACAGATCCCGTGCAGCTTCCTTGCCGACAACATCGGCACGGGTTGCCAGAAACTGACCCAGCTTGACGTAAGACGGTCCAAGCCGGTTAAGCGCATCGGACAGGCGCAGTTCGGCGCTCTTGTTCTTGACGGACCGGCGCTCAAGCAGCCGCGCAAGGGAAATCGCAACTCGCGGGCCAGTTGGCAAATCCGGCAGGTTGGCAAGGCCGAAGACGCCTTCGCGAGCCATGACAAAACCGGCCCGGGCCAACCGGAACAGGGGCATTACCGCAAACGCCATGGATCAGAGCTTCCATCCCGAATGAAGGGCGGCAATACCGCCGGAATAATTGCGGTAGGACACGCGCTCAAAACCGGCTTCGCGGATCATTTCCGCAAAGCGCTCCTGATGCGGGAACTTGCGAATGGATTCGACCAGATAGCGGTAGGGCTCTCCGTCTCCGGTCACCATCTTGCCCATGGCCGGGATCGCATTGAAGGAGAAGGCGTCATAGATCTTGTCGAGGCCGGGCACATCGACTTCCGAAAACTCCAGGCACATGAACCGTCCGCCGCGCTTCAGAACCCGGCGTGCCTCACGCAGAGCTTTTGGAATATCCGGCACGTTACGAATGCCAAACGCGATCGTGTAGGCGTCAAAGCTCTTGTCCGGGAAAGGCAGGTCTTCGGCATTGCCTTGCGTGAACTCGATGAGATGGCCAAGCCCAGCCTTTTCTGCACGGTCCTTGCCGACGCCAAGCATGGATTCATTGATGTCGCAGACAACGGACGACACTGTCAGACCGGATTTTTCAACGACGCGCGTTGCCACATCACCTGTTCCGCCGGCCACGTCCAGATGCCGCCAATTGCCGGAGGCTGTCTTTGGCGGAGCAAGGAAAGACACCATCGCGTCTTTCCACACCCGATGAAGCCCACCGGACATGAGGTCATTCATGATGTCGTAGCGGTTGGCCACCTTGTGAAAGACGTCATCGACAAGAGCCTGCTTCTGCCCCTCCTGAACGGTCGTGAAGCCGAAGCTCGTGGGCATGTCTTCCGGCGAACGGCTGCTGGTGCGGTGTCCCCGGTTGATGTCCTGCGCCATTTCTCGTCTCCTGTCCGCCCCAGCGGTTGGCCTTGCAACGCTCCAAAAGGGCGCGGCCTTGCCATTTCAACTTGCAAATTTGCAGCGAACCATAGACCAAGCTATCGGCGAGCACCATGTTGATCGGGTTCGAAACTGCCATATGCCGCAGGGCTATAGCGCGGCTCTAGTCAGGAGGCCAGTGTTTCCATGCCAGAATTACCAGAAGTGGAAACCGTCCGGCGCGGGCTTGCCCCAAGTATGGAAGGCGCGAGGATCGTCAAGGTCGATAAAAACCGCCCCGACTTGCGGTTTCCGTTTCCGTTGGATTTTGTCAAACGGCTCGAAGGCAGCACCCTTGCAGCCCTGTCGCGCCGATCGAAATATCTTCTGGCCGACACGGATCACGGCGACGTTCTGGTCATGCATCTTGGCATGTCGGGATCCTTCCGAGTTGAAGGCGATTTGCCGTCCCACACTCCCGGAGACTTCGCCCACGAGCGCTCAAAGGACCCCAAACACGACCACGTCATTTTTCATCTGACCACGGCGACCGGCGCTTCCGAGCGTGTCATATATAATGACCCGCGCCGGTTCGGCTTCATGACCTTGATCCCTCGCCCTGAACTCGCTGGCCATGCGCTTTTTGCAAAAATGGGCATGGAACCGCTGGGCAATGATCTGGACGGGCAGCGCATTGCAGATCTCTTTGCGGGCAAGAAAACACCCTTGAAGGCTGCACTCCTTGATCAGCGACTGATAGCAGGGCTCGGTAATATATATGTGTGCGAGGCACTGTGGCGCACCGGCCTCGATCCGAAGCGCGCCGCCGGGACCCTCGCAACAAAGACCGGCAAGCCCACCGAAAAGGCAATCCTTCTGTCCGAGATGATACGCCAGATCCTTCTTGATGCGATTCAGGCGGGTGGCTCCACCCTTCGGGATCACACAAGGGCGGATGGCTCTCTGGGGTATTTCCAGCACAGTTTTGACGTTTATGGCCGCGAAGGTGAAAAGTGTCGCGGTGAAGGGTGCACCAGCACGATCGAGCGGATTGTTCAATCAGGTCGCTCGACATTTTTCTGTCCAAAATGCCAGAGATAGCGGCCTTTCTTTGCTGAAATGTCCAAAGGGTGCGGTTGCCGCGGCCGCAACCGTCAGGTACCCATTTGCCAACTGATTTGCTCTGGAAGTGGGAGTTACCCGATGGGATATGAGAACATCCGTGTCGAAAAGCGCGGTAAGGTCGGCCTGATTACCCTCGACCGCCCGAAAGCCCTGAATGCGCTGTGCGCCGCGCTTGTCGCCGAACTCAGCACGGCGCTCGATGCTTTTGAAGAAGACGAGAAGATCGGCTGCGTGGTGCTGACCGGCTCCGCCAAGGCCTTTGCTGCCGGCGCTGACATCAAGGAAATGCAGCCGCTGGACTTCACCCAGGCCTATTTGACGGACCTTATCACTCCATGGGACAGGGTTGCCCGCAACCGCAAGCCGATCATTGCAGCGGTTGCTGGATACGCACTCGGCGGCGGCTGCGAACTGGCGATGATGTGCGATTTCATCATTGCAGCAGACACCGCCAAGTTCGGCCAGCCGGAAATTACCCTGGGCACAATGCCGGGAGCTGGTGGCACCCAGCGCCTGACCCGCTTTGTCGGCAAGTCGAAGGCCATGGAAATGTGCCTGACCGGCAGAATGATGGATGCGGAGGAAGCCGAGCGTTGCGGTCTTGTGAGCCGCGTGGTGGCGGCCGACGATCTCATCGACGAGGCATTGAAGGCGGCCGAAAAGATCGCGGACTTCTCGCTCCCGGTCGTCATGCTGACCAAGGAAAGCGTGAACCGGGCTTATGAGACAACGCTTGCCGAAGGCATCCGCTTTGAGCGCCGGGTCTTCCATGCAACCTTTGCCACGCACGACCAGAACGAGGGCATGACCGCGTTTCTCGAAAAGCGGTCCCCCCAGTTCGAAAACAAGTAAGTGGGTTTTAATCTGCTCAAACCCGTTGACGGGAGGAAAGCAGATGACTATAAGCACCCCTCAACCGGTGGCGATAACCTCGCCGCCGTCGTTTTTTGATCGGGTTCACCTCCCGCCATGGTGCGAATGGTTCCCCCGGTCTTAACCGGACAGTGTTCCACTCACGGATCAGGATTGAGCCCATGGCCAACACACCCTCGGCCAAGAAGGCGGCCCGCAAGATTGCCCGCCAGACGGCCACGAACAAAGCTCGTCGCAGCCGCGTTCGCACCTATCTGCGCAAGGTTGAGGAAGCAATCGCTTCCGGTGACCAGTCCGCAGCTAACGAAGCCTTGAAATCCGCTCAGCCGGAGATCATGCGCGCAGCAACCAAAGGTGTACTGCACGCCAACACGGCTTCCCGCAAGGTGTCTCGCCTGAATGCCCGCATCAAGGCACTCGGCGCATAAAAACCTGTCATTCCTGACAGAAATAAACCCGGCCTTCGAGCCGGGTTTTTTTTCGCCCTGCAAGCAAATCACCCCATGACCCGGCTAAATGTATAACGACCAATATGTCATTTTTACCAGAGCTCGCTTGTCACGGTTTTCTTATTTTTTTCAATAACTTACACATACGTTACGGGTTCGATACGACGGCTTCCGGGATTCTGTAGCTGTCAAGTTTTTTCTCATGAGTTTTTTTTCTAACCCCAGCTTTTGAAATCCTGCCAATGTATGCATTTGAAAAAATGCTTATCACAAAAACCATTTGCGCCCGGCAGTGCCAGTTAGGTTGCAACAGTGACGCAGGGTAGCTTTGTGGGTCGTTAACCTTTTGTTAGGAACCCCCTGTTGCCCACGGCGCCGCGCCTGTATATCTTTCTCTTGTCAGCGGCGAAACAAGCCGTAAGAAAACAAGAAATCGAACTACCTGGATTGAATATGACAAAGTTTGAAATAAACAAATCCAGTTGTGTGCACGGACGAATACGCAATACAACTAATACATTTTTGTATTAGCCCCATACGAATACTAGTCGCGTTTCTTCCCTGAATTTGGAATTCGATAAGATCAATGACCTTGTCATTGAAAGGAGCTCTGCTGTGCTTTTTGAGGTTGCAAGCTATCAAAATACAACTGCAGGAACTCTTCCGCTTTCGTCTTCTGTCTTCAAGCACATTTGCCGCAGTGCCAAAAAATCAGGCAGTGATGGCTTATCTGATTTTTCCGGCGATCTCTCTGGTGTCGCTTCGGGTTTTGAAGGCCCACTCCTGCGCGCTTTGCGTGACCTGACCAAACGGGAACTGCACCGGTCGAACAGATGCCCAGAAAAAGGGCTTGACCCGGACGCCGGGATAGACTTTTTGTGCCGCTCCAACGGTAGCGGACAGATGCCCTGTGTGGCATCGCCCGATCAGCTGCAAGACAGATATTTGTCTGCAGAGGGTTTCCCACGGGCAAATCCGGACCAGTTCACCAGACCGGTCAATTCTGGGTGTTGTTTCACTCTCGAAACAGCCTGGGCCGAAGTATGAATTTCCGCCTTCGGGCGGATCGGGGCGGCGCGAAATCGGTGCCCAAATAAATAAGCGCCCAACAAGGGCAATATAATGCCGTAACATGCGGCGCGGTGGCAGAAGAATGGCTGTGGCGGACCGTTCTTCGAAAAGACAGGAGGCGTATATGCAGGTTCATGAGACCACTGGCTCTGAACACTGGAATCGTGTCAAGAAGAGCTTGCGAGCCGAGCTTGGCGATGATGTCTTTTCCAGCTGGTTTGCGCGAGTAGATCTGGAAGAACATTCCGACGGCACGGTTCGCCTGTCGGTGCCGACCCGGTTTCTCAAGCAATGGATTCAGTCTCACTACAATGATCAGCTGATCGGGCTTTGGAAGCGTGAGTGTGAGAACGTTCATCGTATCGAACTGACTGTTCGCGGCGCTATTCGTCCGCGTCAGGTGGCGACAGCGCCGCGTCAACCGGCGCTTGGTTCTGCAAAGAAAGTGATGCCGTCCATTTCCGACGCTCGCGTTGGCACTCCGGCAAGTGAACCCAACCGCGTGGCGGCAGCGCAAGCGGCAACAGCTGCGCTTGGCCGCGGTGAAACCAACAATGAATCCTCGCGTGACGTTCTTCAGGGCGCAGCGCTTGATCCCAAATATACCTTTGAGACCTTTGTTGAAGGTGAGTCCAACCAGCTGGCGCTTGCTGCAGCCCGTCAGGTTGCCTCCGGCGGCTCGGTGACCTTTAACCCGCTGTTCCTTCATGCATCGGTCGGCCTCGGCAAGACACACCTGATGCAGGCCGTTGCTGCAAAGGCCCGCGCTTCCGGCCGCAAGGTTCTGTATCTGACCGCCGAACATTTCATGTACCGGTTCGTATCAGCACTCAAGGCCCAGTCGGCCCTCGCGTTCAAGGACACCCTGCGCACGATCGACCTCTTGCTGATCGATGACATGCAGTTCCTTCACGGCAAGCAGGTACAGCAGGAATTCTGCCACACGCTCAATGCCCTGATCGATGGTGCCCGTCAGGTGATCGTTGCTGCAGACCGCGCACCGTCCGAACTCGACAGCCTTGACGATCGCGTCCGCTCCCGTCTGTCCGGCGGCCTTGTTGTTGGCATCCATGAGCCCGACTTCGTGCTCCGCCGGAGCATTCTGGACTCCCGCGTGATCCTGGCGCGCAAGACCTATCCGAACTTCGAGGTTCCCGATCAGGTTCTTGACTATATCGCACGCCATGTTGCCTCTTCCGGCCGCGATCTGGAAGGTGCTCTCAACCGCCTCGTGGCCCATAATCAGCTGACCAATCAGCCGATTACCCAGGAAATGGCCGAGCTGACGCTCCGCGATCTGGTGCGCTCCAGCGAGCCGCGCAAGGTGAAGATCGAAGACATCCAGCGGGTTGTCTCCAAGCACTACAACGTGACCAAGGCCGACTTGCTGTCTGCGCGCCGCACACGCACCATCGTTCGCCCGCGCCAGATCGCTATGTATCTGGCAAAGGTGATGACGCCGCGCTCGCTGCCGGAAATTGGTCGCCGCTTCGGCAATCGCGACCACACAACGGTGCTGCATGCCGTGCGCAAGATCGAGGAACTGGCCCGCGGGGATTATGCCCTTGCGCAGGAAATCGAACTCCTGAAGCGCATGCTGGACGCGTAATCACAAAAAATCCTGTTTTGAGGGGCGGCGACTAGGCCGCCCCTCTTGCATTTCAGCGCTGTAGAGGGCAGTTTCGTTGCCCCGCTCTGTTAACCGGAGCCAACAACTTCAATCGCCTATCCCGGCTTTTCGCCGGGCTCATGGCAGTATCAGCACGGAACTTGCGTATGAAAGCGACCCTCGAGCGGACCGACCTTCTCAAGTCCCTGACCCACGTTCACCGGGTCGTGGAACGCCGGAACACGATCCCGATCCTTTCCAACGTGCTCCTGCGGGCTGATGGCGGCTCGCTCAATCTCAAGGCAACAGATCTTGACCTCGAGATCATCGAGACCATTCCCGCGATGATCGAGATGGGTGGTGCAACCACCGTCCCGGCCCACATGTTCTATGACATCGTCCGCAAGCTGCCGGATGGCTCGCAAGTGGTTCTGGAGACAACTGGCGACAACAGCACGCTGGAAATCCGTGCCGGCCGCTCACGTTTCACGCTTCAGATGCTGCCGGAATCCGATTTCCCCGATTTGACAGCCGGGGAGTTCAGCCATGGCTTCACACTGACGGCAGGCGATATTCGCAAGCTGATCGACGCGACGCAGTTCGCGATTTCGACAGAAGAAACCCGCTACTATCTGAACGGCATTTATATGCACACGGTGGATACTGCAGGCGGACAACGGTTCCGGGCAGTCGCCACGGATGGGCACCGTCTGGCGCAGGCCGAAGTTGCCGCACCAAGCGGTTCCCAGGGCATGCCAGGCGTAATTGTTCCGCGCAAGACTGTCGGCGAAATCCAGAAGCTTCTGGAAGACCCGGCTGCGGAAGTTCGTATCGAGCTGTCGGAAACCAAGATCCGTATCACGACCGCCTCGATCGTCCTCACCTCCAAGCTGATCGACGGGACTTTCCCTGACTATGGCCGTGTCATTCCGCAAGGCAATGACAAGGAACTGCGCGTTGACCGCGACGAATTCAAGGAAGCCGTGGACCGCGTCTCTACCATTTCTTCCGAACGCGGGCGCGCCGTGAAGCTGTCGCTCTCCGAAGGGCGCATGGTCTTGACCGTCAACAATCCGGATTCAGGCAGCGCAACGGAAGAACTGGCTGTCGAATATGCATCTGACGCGATGGATATCGGCTTCAATTCCCGTTACCTCCTCGACATCGCGAACCAGCTGTCCAGCGACACGGCCCTGTTCCGGCTCGCGGATTCCGGCTCTCCGACCCTCATTCAGGACAACACGGTTGAAGATTGCCTGTTTGTCCTCATGCCGATGCGGGTCTGACCCCTCTTCTTGCTGAGGCGCCATGGCTGACGTTCGGACTTCCCGGCTGAAACGCCTGAGCCTGACCAATTTCCGAAATTATGCGTCTCTGGAACTCGATCCAGGGGCGCAACTCGTTGCCCTTGTCGGTGCCAATGGCGCGGGCAAGACCAATGTCCTTGAAGCTGTGTCCTATCTGACAGCTGGCCGCGGGTTGCGAAGAGCGGCCCTCGGGGACGTTGCACGGCGCGACGGCGACACAAGCTGGAGCGTTGCAGCAAGGGTCGAGCAGGACGGAATGGACGTCTCCCTCGGCACCGGCCTTCTTCCGGGCGATGCAGGCCGGCGGGTCAGGATCGACGGGGTTGATCAGCGGACATCCGACAGCCTGCTTGATTATGTGCGCATTCTCTGGCTGACCCCCGCTATGGACGGCCTCTTTACCGGTCCCGGCTCCGACAGACGGCGCTTCCTCGACCGACTGACACTGTCCCTCAATCCTGCCCACGGGCGGCAGGTGTCGTCGTTTGAAAAGGCGCTGCGCCAACGCAACCGGCTTCTGGAACAAGGGGGCTCGGCGCAGTATCTGTCGGCCATAGAACATCAGGTGGCAGAGCTTGGTACCTCTGTTGCCCTCTCAAGGCGGGAAACTGTCAGCCTCCTGAAAACGACACTTGAGGCACAGGCCTCACTCGGGCTGCCGTTTCCCATTGCCGCGCTTGAGCTTGTCGGGGAGTTCGAAGCGGAAACTGCCGATCAGGCGGCTTCCGATCAGGAAGACCGGTATCGCCATTTGCTTCAGGACGGGCGCGGACGTGACCGGGCGGCTGGTCGCACCCTCTGCGGACCTCATCTGACAGACCTGTGTGTGCATCATGTCGCAAAGGACATGCCGGCTTCGCAATCTTCTACCGGCGAACAGAAAGCCCTCTTGATCGGCCTCATACTGGCTCATGCAAATCTCAGTTCAGCAGTTAGTGGAATGACACCAGTTTTGTTGCTCGATGAGGTTGCCGCGCACCTTGATCCGGGCCGCCGAGAAGCGTTGTTTGCCCGCCTGCAAGCGCTCGGATGCCAGACATTCATGACCGGCACGGATGAAAGCCTGTTTGCCAGTCTTCCAGACGCCTCCAGACTTTTTGCAATCGAGGATGGAGCAGCGCGGATGCTGTCGGTCTGAAAAGGCATTCAATCCCGCATAATTCCAAGGTTTTCCACCACTAACGCCGTTTCCGGCCCTGTGGGAAGCCCCCATGGTTGAACCATCCCCCAGACCCCTTATAACGGGGGTAATCAATTCAAATCGATCGGTGACTGATTCGCATGAGCGACACTTCCCTTCCTGACGAGACCCCTTCCGGTGAGCCGACCCCAAATACCGAGTACGGCGCCGACTCCATCAAGGTTCTGAAAGGCCTTGATGCGGTTCGCAAACGGCCGGGCATGTATATCGGCGATACCGATGACGGGTCCGGTCTGCACCACATGGTGTACGAGGTGGTCGACAATGCCATTGACGAAGCACTGGCCGGTCATGCCGATCACGTCACTGTCACGTTGAACGCCGAAGGCTCGGTTACCGTGTCCGACAACGGTCGCGGCATTCCGACGGATCTTCATCCCGAAGAAGGCGTGTCAGCTGCCGAGGTCATCATGACCCAGCTGCATGCGGGCGGAAAGTTCGACCAGAATTCCTACAAGGTGTCCGGCGGACTTCACGGCGTAGGTGTGTCGGTGGTGAATGCGCTGTCGACCAAGCTTGAATTGCGCATCTGGCGCAATGACAAGGAACACTACATGGCTTTCGCCCATGGCGAAGCAGTAGCGCCGCTTGAAGTCATTGGAGCCGCCAATGGCCGGAAGGGCACGGAAGTTACGTTCCTCCCGTCTCCTGAAACCTTCACGCGGATCGAATTCGATTTCGCCACTCTGGAGCACCGCCTTCGCGAGCTCGCCTTCCTGAATTCCGGCGTGCGTATCATCCTTACCGACAAGCGCGGTGTTGAGCCCAGGGTTGAAGAGCTGTTCTACGAAGGCGGCCTTGAAGCCTTTGTGCGCTATCTTGATCGGGCCAAGCACCCGTTGATCGAAGCTCCCATCACGACACGTTCGGAGCGCGACGGCATCACCGTCGAGGCCTCGATGTGGTGGAACGACAGTTATCACGAGCACGTCCTGTGCTTCACGAACAACATCCCGCAGCGGGATGGCGGTACGCACCTAGCCGGCTTCCGGGCGGCGCTGACCCGTCAGGTGACCGGTTATGCGGAATCTGCCGGGCTTTTGAAGAAGGAAAAGGTTTCCCTTTCCGGTGATGACTGCCGTGAAGGCCTGACCTGCGTCCTGTCCGTCAAGGTTCCTGACCCGAAATTCTCGTCCCAGACGAAGGACAAACTGGTTTCTTCGGAAGTCCGCCCCGTTGTCGAGAACCTGATCTCACAGGCACTTTCCGAGTGGCTGGAAGAGAATCCGACCCCGGCAAGAGCCGTCGTTTCGAAGGTTGTCGAAGCGGCCTCGGCGCGTGAAGCCGCCCGAAAGGCGCGTGAGCTGACCCGCCGCAAAGGCGCACTCGACATTGCGTCCCTTCCCGGCAAACTTGCCGATTGTCAGGAGCGCGATGCTTCCAAGGCCGAACTCTTCCTGGTGGAGGGTGACTCGGCAGGTGGCTCTGCGAAACAGGGCCGCCACCGCGAGAATCAGGCCGTTCTTCCGCTGCGAGGCAAGATCCTCAACGTGGAGCGCGCCCGTTTCGACAAGATGCTCTCATCGAACGAGATCGGCACTCTGATTACGGCGCTTGGGACAGGGATCGGCAAGGAAGAATTCAACGTCGAAAAACTGCGCTATCACAAGATCATCATCATGACCGATGCTGACGTGGACGGTGCGCACATTCGAACGCTGCTGCTGACATTCTTCTTCCGCCAGATGCCGCAGCTGATCGAGAATGGCTACATTTATATCGCCCAGCCGCCGCTCTACAAGGTGACACGCGGAAAGTCGGAACAGTACCTCAAGGATCAGACAGCTCTCGAGAATTATCTGATTTCCGGCGGTCTGGAAGACAGCACGCTGACGCTGGCGAATGGCGAAGTTCGCAGTGGGCAGGATCTTCGCTCGGTGATCGAAACCGCACAGACACTCAATTCGATCTTTGATGGTCTTCATTCCCGATACAGCCGGGATGTCGTGGAGCAGGCGGCCATTGCCGGCGCCCTCAACCCTGAGGTTCTGCACGACAGGGACAAGGCTGCGGAAGCGGCAGCCTATATCGCCCGCCGCCTCGACATTCTCGCTGACGAATTCGAACGTGGCTGGACAGGAGAGTCTCGGGAAGACGGCAACCTTATCTTCAAGCGCACGGTGCGCGGCGTAGAAGAAGTTGCGGTCATTGATCCCGCCCTGCTCAGCTCGGCAGACGCCCGTCGCCTCGACGCGCAAGCTGCTCATTTTCAGGAAATCTACGGCAAGGCAGCAACCCTTCGCCGGAAGGACACGACGCAGGAAATTCGCGGCCCACGCACCTTGTTGCAGCAGATTTTCTCCTTTGGCCAAAAAGGCATCTCTCTGCAGCGCTACAAGGGCCTTGGCGAGATGAACCCTGAGCAGCTTTGGGAAACGACGCTCGACCCGAATGTCCGCTCCTTGCTTCAGGTGAAGATCAAGGAGGCTGATGATGCCGATGATATCTTCACCAAGCTGATGGGTGATGAGGTAGAACCGCGGCGCGAGTTCATCCAGGACAACGCCCTTAGCGTGGCCAATCTGGATATCTGATCTCACTATTCTGCACGATCTTTGAAAAGGCCTCCGGCGTTTGAAAACCACGCCGGAGGCCTTTTCCGTTTTGCAGCAAAGCCAAGAAACTTATCGCAGCACCCTGCATTCTGCGCTCATTTTTTGCGGCCGCCCGATCAGGTAGCCCTGTACCGCCGTCACCCCCAGAGCCTTGAGTGACCGGTATTCCTCAGTTGTTTCGACGTTCTTGGCGATGGTTCGAATGCCTGCCCCCGCCAGTTGGTGAACCAGCGGTCTGGTGATCGTCGCCAGCACCGGCCCTCCAGCAAGCTGTTTTGTCAGGCTTGCATCCAGCTTCAGCCAGTCCACCTTCAAGTCCAGCGCTGCTGAAACAGCAGCCCATCCTCCGCCAAAACTGTCTATCGCCAATTGACATCCCAACCCGGATGCCCGCCTCATGAACGTGCCTACCCCGTCGATATCGGACAGCAAATCCGTTTCGCGCAATTCAAGGCACAGGGATTTTGCGAGAACCGGGTCCTTGCCAACCCGCGTCCGCAACATTTGCCACAGGTCCCCTGATACGGCGGATTGCCCGCAGATATTGACCGACAGCAGCATGCGCGCAGGCGCAGAGGCAAGACGGTCAATTATCTGGTCGAGAACCCAGCAGTCGATCCGCGATATATATCCACGCCGCACTGCGGTCGTGACCAGTTCTCGGGGCGATCGCCTGCCGCGCCCTGCTTCCGGCGTCCTGAGCAATACCTCTCCTGCCGCCAGCCTTCCGCTTGCGAACAGGCGGATCGGTTGCACAAACAGCTCCAGCTCTCCGGCTTTCGGCGTCTTGGGGCCGGTGCATACACCACGAGGCGCTACGAGCCGAACCGGTTCGGCTGCGGGCCACGGCGCATTAAACACGGTTGGCTCGTCAAAATTCTTGCCGGCGAGCGAGGCGATATCTGCCTGATGCAGAATATCTGATGCCTTTGTTCCGGCCATACAATCGCGAGCCTGAATGACGGCCACCCCGATCGATGCACCAATCCTGTAAATTGACCCGTTTCGTTCAAGCCTGATGTCGACAATACCCTTGAGAACACGCCATGCCATGTCCAGCCCATCCTCGTGGCAGGCTACAGTGCAAGAAACTGCAAATTCGTCTCCGCCAAGTCTGCCGACCGGCGCATCAGGGTGGCCCAACTCGCCAACGGACCGCCTTAGTACATTGGCAACCTCACGCAGCATGAGATCACCGGTCTCATGCCCTCCTTGGTCGTTGACCGTCTTGAACCCGTCAAGATCAACGTAAATCAGGGCGAGACACTCGCTATTGCCGGATTTGAAGCGTTCCAGATCACGTTGTACCAGCGCACCGAAGGCTCTCCGGTTTGCAAGGCCCGTCAACGGATCTTGACGAGCCAATTGCTGATTGCGTTTTGCGGCAACCGGATCAATCACCCCGTCGCGGGCGATCGCGAGAATTCCGCTCTCTCGTTGTGGCGTTGAAGCCACAGCCACAAGCCTCAGCTCTGTCGCATTCGCAACATCTCCAAGACTGCAATTTTCCTCATGATCGCCGGTGCGTGGATACAGGACTGCCGCTCCCTCGGTCCGCACGATCTCCAGAGCGGTTGCAAGCTGGCTTCGAACGATCGCCCCTTGCGCCAGCCTTTCAAGCCTGTCCGACAGCTCATTCTCAGTTGCAGCTGAATTGATAAAGACCACGCGGTCGGGAAAATGCTCGTTCCAGAGCGCAAACCCGGGGTCGCCAAGGGTAGCTCCTCGCTCTTTCCCGACCAGACGCAGAACAACTTGTCCGGCTTCACCCGGCAAGAAGGCCGGGAGAGGCAATGCCTTTGCTGCCATGGCAATTCGGCGCCCATTGCAGTCCAGCAACTCTGCTTGAAGTTCTGCTTGTATCCCCTTTGGCGCAGTTGTGAGGAGAGCAGATAAACGGGACCAGCTTGTGGGCGAAATCCTTTCGCCCAGAATAGTTCCGGAACATGCACCAGTGAGGGCCGTAAAGGCAGAATTTGCGGCAAGCACACCGGACGAGACGGACAACAGGGCCAAAGGCTCGTGCGAAAGCCGCAAGATGGCCCCGATCGCCTCAATCGTCGCCTCTTGCGAAGAGGGCGCGACAACCACACGGGCGCGCTCAGGCACGACCGAAGGATCGGCATGTATTTGCCTTGAAAAGCTGTCTCCACCCCGCACGAAGTCGCACCCTCTTTGCCGCGTTTCATTTGTTTTTCTGTCGGAAGCCCGCGCCCTCACCGACGAAGCAAGATTAACACGATTAACTATCAGCTAATTCCGGGTCGCAATATGCACACAGGTTAATGATTTCGTATGCTTAACGAATTCTTAATTTTGCATTTACAATTTTCGACTTGCGGTCCATAAGCAATACATACCCTCCGCTTGGGTAATGCGGACGGGATGCTCGAACGGCTTCATACGTTGTGCCGAAAATCGACCAAGGAGACTACAATGCGCCTTAGCGCCGCCCGTCTGTGCCTGTTTCTATGCGGCCTGACCCTCAGCTCTCCCGCATGGCCAACCACAAAGGTCATTACACAATGCGGGAAAGCGTCCTGGTACGAACTGACCGGAACGACGGCCAGCGGTGAACGCGCCAACCCGGACAGTCTGCATGCCGCGCACAGGTCCCTGCCCTTCGGAACAAATGTTACCGTGCGCAACTTGAGAAACGGGAAAACGCTTACGGTCCGGATCAACGATCGGGGTCCGTTCGTGAAGGGGCGGGTCATTGACGTTACCCGCGAGGCCGCCCGCCGTCTTGGCTTCAAGGGCCGGGGACTGACGCAGGTAGAGGTAACCGCAGAGGTACCGGCCGGCTATTTGCCGAAACGACCTTTCAAATGCCCGAACTAGGCAGAAGCGTTCCGGTTGGTGGTTAATGGACGCTCTGCACGCGCTGATTGATCAAAAACGCCTGTTGAATCGAGACTGACTTTCGTCGCGGAACTTCACTCTCATGAAAATAAGTTAGATTACGGTAATGACAAATCGAAACAATCGAAGTAGTATGCATTTGTGGTCGATGGGGCCACGTGCACAGTAACTTTATTCGCGCGGTCGTTCTGGCCGCGCTTTTTTTTGGCTTTTGCCATCCTGAGCTGAAGGAACGGGTCAAAAACACCTCGCTTCACCTGCAAGACTACTCCATGATATAATGCACAATGACAAAATCATACAGACTTGAGGTAATCCATCGGCGTGTATTTTGTAAATTATTGTAAACAAATACTATTTTCTGATGTTAAATTCTATGCAAACCGCTGCAGGTACCTGACTTTACAGTAATTTTGACTTCTCTCAGGATGGTCGCGGCGCAGTTCAACTCCCCTTGAGGAAGATCGAAATTTCCTTTGCGCGCCCGCATCATCGGACGGCAAACTCCCGGATGCATGAGCCTTTGTACCCGAATCGAGCCCATGAAACGCTGAGCTATCTGCGTGAAACACGCCTTCAGACCCGCTCGTTTGCATCCAGTTTCTCTAAAATTTTTTCAGCATCTGCGATGACTTGTCCACGTCGATCCCCAGACATCTTGTCCCAGGTCCTGTAGACCATTTGCATCCTTGGATTGCCGTTCAATCGGCCGCGGTTCCCGTCTACAAAGTGCCAGTAGAGCAGATTGAAGGGGCATGCGCCCTCACCCATCTTCTGCTTCACATCATAGGAGCAGCTGGAACAATAGTCCGACATTTTATCGATATACGCCCCGCTTGCCGCGTAGGGTTTTGAACCGAGAATGCCGCCATCCGCATACTGGCTCATACCGAGCGTGTTGGGCAGTTCGACCCATTCAAATGCATCTGCATAGACGCTCAGGTACCACTCATGAACGCCCTTCGGCGACAGACCGGCAAGAAGAGCAAAATTACCCGTCACCATGAGGCGTTGGATGTGGTGAGCATACGCCTCCTCTCTGGTCTGGCTGATCGCTTCGGCCATGCACATCATGTCCGTCTCCCCCGTCCAGTAGAACGAGGGTAAATGTCTCTGCGCTGCAAGGTGGTTTTCGTCGACATAGCCGGGCATCTTCATCCAATAGATGCCCCTGACATATTCGCGCCAGCCAATGACCTGCCTGATGAACCCCTCGGCTGCGTTGATCGGCACCCGCCCTGCCAGATATTCCTCTTCCACCCGACGGCACATCTCCAGCGGGTTCAGCAAACCGACATTGAGATAGGCGGAAACGACTGAGTGATAAAGGAAGCGCTCGCCGCGCAGCATGGCGTCCTGATAGTCGCCAAAGAGCGGCAATGCCTCTTTAACAAAATGATCAAATGCCCGTGTCGCCTGCTCTTGCGTCACCGCAAACCAGAACGGTTCAAGGTCACCGAACCGGTCGGCAAATCGGGTTTTCACCAGCTGAAGGACTTCCAGAGTCATTTCATCGGGAGCAAAGCGGGCGGGCTGCGGACGAAACAGGTCTCCGGACGCCGGCTTGCGGTTTTCTGCATCAAAATTCCACTTGCCGCCTGCGGGCTTTCCAGCCTCCATCAGCAATCCCGTTTTGCGCCGAATCTCACGATAAAAATACTCCATGCGAAGTTGCTTGCGCCCCTCCGCCCATCGCTGGAATTCATCCGGAGAGGTAATGAACCGATCATCCTCGCGAATTTCGATCGGGCAGCCGGTCAGCTGGGTCCATGCTTCGGCCATCTGCAAGACCCGCCACTCGCCAGGACGCGTCAGAACGATCGTCTGGGGTGAAAGCTG
The DNA here is from genome assembly GCF_008711325.1 of Roseibium sediminis. GTDB lineage: Bacteria > Pseudomonadota > Alphaproteobacteria > Rhizobiales > Stappiaceae > Roseibium > Roseibium sediminis. Next base: position 5,330 of record NZ_VXDB01000005.1, on the reverse strand, counting down.
CTCGACGGCTCGCGCAACTTCACCGGTAAATGAGCCCGTATTGTTCTGGTCATCAAGGGATACATAGCTGATCGGCCAGCCCCTGCCTCCGAGCTCCGTCGCAAAATGGCGCATGGCGGACAACAGGAAGACGATCTTCTTTCGGTGATGCGGCACATGAGTTGCCTCCTCCATCACCTCGACCATCAACACATGGTCCTGAACGGGGTCGAAATTGCGAAGGGACGAGATCGTGGTCGACAATTGGTCGGCCATGACCAAAACAAGATGACGAACGGGCATGCCTGAGACGCTCTGTTGGAAAAGTCTTTTCTTCAATACGTGTGACAGGCCAAAGCGTATCACTTCAAATGGAGTGCAGTCGTTTTTGAGCTCCTCGGGCTCGTGTCGAGAACCCCTGCTCCGTTTTGCCTTCATGAAGGTGGCCGGGCGGATAAAACTGAAAGAAAGCCATTGCCCGATCTTCGGCAATCAGGTATCAGGACTTTCTGTCTGCCTGCCTATCATGGCACGGCCAAGCACCCGTAGCTCAGCTGGATAGAGCGTTGCCCTCCGAAGGCAAAGGCCACAGGTTCGAATCCTGTCGGGTGCGCCAATGTTTTCAATGGCTTAGCGAAATTTCTACGCTGAAAATTTGTTCCTTTCATGGGTTTGGGACAAATTTGGGACAAATCCGATTCCAAGGAACCAATGTCCCGTGCCGACCAAGAAACTCAACGACCATCCTCACGTATATGAGCGCATTTCCTCAGACGGGCGCCTGACCGGCTATCAGGTCAAGATTCGCAAGAAAGGCTTTCCCGACTACACAAAAACGTTCGACCGGCTGGCGGATGCCGATGCCGCCGTCGTCCAGGTCCTCAATGACCGCAACCATGGCAGCCGTCGCGACCACCGTGCTCCAGAGCGGATCACCCTCGGCGAAGTGCTGGAGAATGCCATCAGGGAAGTCCAGCGAAGCGACAAAAAGGGCAAAGACGGCGAAACCGCACGCCTTTCCGCTTTCATCAAACGATATCCGGCATTCTGCCAGATGAGCATGGCGAATATTACCCGCCACGACTGGGAGGACTGGAAGTCACTGCGACTGGAAGACGTGGAATCCAGCACCGTCCGCCGGGAAATGAATTTGCTGATGCCGGTCATGAGACAGGCCGCGATTGACCTAGCTATGCTTGGCTCTCCGTTGGACCAGGTCAGCCGCCCCCAGGTACGGGACGAGCGCATTATCCGGCTTGAAGCTGATGAAGAGGACCGGCTCTTCCATGCATTCGCCTGCTCCACAAACAGTCTTCTTCTACCGGCCGCCCGGTTCGCTCTGGAAACCGGGTGCAGGCGGTCCGAAATGCTGCGCCTTCATTGGAGAGACTACAGCCACAACGGGGGAACGATTTACCTGCACGACGCCAAGAACGGGCGCGGACGGGACATCCTGCTGACTTGCGCCGCGCAGACAATCGTCGAAGAGCTTGCCGGCGCCGAGAAGAGGCAAGGGCATATCTTCCCCATTACCGCCGATGCCCTGAAGGACGCGTTCGAGCGGGCGCGGCTGCGGGCTGGTGTTGTCCATTGGCGCTGGCATGATTTCAGACATGAGGCGATTTCACGCTGTTTCGATAACGGATGGACTGCAGAACAAGTCATGGACTTTTCCGGCCACGTCGATATCAAGTCGCTGCTGCGCTATCGACACCCGCGGGTGAGCGATGCAGTGGCGCGGCTGCGCAAAATGGAAACCGAGCGCAAACAGTCAGGCCGCTTCCGTGTTGCCGTGTAGGCGCATCAAGCCCTGCCTGCATCTCTGCCCCACTCCCCTTGGGTGTATCGACCCAGCGGAATCTGCTCAGGTTAAGCTGCTAGTTTGAATGCCTCTGTCATTGTCGCGCTCATCGCAGTGGGCAAATGGTCAGCGCAAAAATACATCAACATGGCACCGCTCTATCAGGAGCAAAACCAAACCCACGGAGCCGTCGCCTGAAAACAAATGGGCGAAAAAATATGGATACTACCACACGATGCAAGGCTTCCAGAGGTTCTTCTGGGCGGACTATCTAAGGATGCCCTATCCGACAACCAGCTCCGGTTTAAAATCGCTAGCATGACTTCTTGCATCAAGAAGAGCGCGTAAATCTACATTCAACCGTGCTTCAAGAGCGGCGTCTATGTCCATAATGGGCGGTTCGTGGCGAGCGGCGATCAGCACGCCGAGGCCGACCGCATCCTCTCCATTTTCAATCAGAACCGAAAACCGGTTTTCGGGAAGCAGATCGGGTTTCAGCATGGTGGCGGCCCATTCCAAAGCACCGGCGGGTTGAGGGATCTGCCCAAGTTCGCGGTAAACGGTCAGCGCGTCGGAAAGATCTCCATCCTTGCACCAGGTCAAGGCCGAGGCGGCAATTGGCGTCCAACCCGCTCCGTTGCACAGCTCCCTCCAGCGGCTTGCCGGAAAGGTACCCAGCATTGCCAATAACTGCTGGTCGGAGCCAGGCTTGTATTCACTGAATTCCAGCTCTTCAGTTCCCTCGCCCGGCGCAGACCTTACCCGTTCACTGGCCCAAATCCCCTGCAGGATATCGAGCGCGGTAATGCCATTGCCGAGATCTATCGGCAGATTGGGAGAAGCCATTCAATCAACCCCGACAATGACGGGCAAATACAATGGATCAGCCATCAAAAAACACGTCACCGGAGCCTGCAGCAGCAGATCCACCGCAATTGATCGCATCGCCGACGCGACCAGCCGCCTTGCCATTGACAACAACAGTCGGCGAACCGGCGGCCAAAGCCCGTCCATGAGGCGGCACTGGACACGCCGGGCAGCCATGGGGCGCATAACTGTCGCCTACCCGCATCACCGGAATACCGTTGACGAAGACATTCGGCGACCCACCGGTCGCAGAAGATGGCGGAAAATGGCACCCGTGCCCGGACCCTATATCCCCTTTTCTATGCGCTGCTGGCATGTTGAGCTCCTTCGGTCTTTACGATGGCATGTAGTGGACCAAGTCGTAAGGGTAATGCGGATGATCTTTCAGTGCGAGATCATCGATCTTGAGCATCTTCGCCACTGCAGCTCCAAGAAAACACCAATAGCCACGGAACTCGTCATTGGTATCCATCTTGTGTTCGTCCTTGAGGTACCACTCTTCCTTGGTGGCAATTTTCTGCCAGTTATCGACATACTCCTTGAGGATATCAGGACGGTGGCCTTCATGGCGCGTGAAACACTCATAAAGCTTGCCGTATAAAGCAGGCCACGTAAGCTCATCGTGAACCCGGGCCGACAAATAGTTCAGGTATTTGGCGAACTCATATGTGAACGGATCAAACCCTACATCCAGTTCTTGTTCACGGGCGACATCGACTTCATAATTGAGAATAGAGTTCGTGTAGTCAAAAATGGTGTCGGTGATTGCCTTTGGCGCATTGGACAGGACAAGAAGCGGAAAGATCTTGTTTTTTTCAGCAGGCGTCAATTGAAGCTTTCCTGAAGGCTCTCTGGAGTTAGAAGCGGAGAAGTTATGAGCTTCAATGAACAGAGGCCACGCAGCATTAAGCTCGCCAATCACCTCATCAACTGGCTTTCCTATATTGTAGAAGGTCAATGTACGGTCTAGCTGTATATCAAACAGAATATCTAATCTAGCTTGCTTCGCTTGATCGGTGATGTCCGGGTTTGCAAGCTTTTCGATGGATTTCTGTTTTCGTGGCAGATCATTCTGTAATTGAGCCTCAAAATAGGCCATGTCCTTGTAAGTATCTCTCATCATACTCTCTGCGCGCGGTTAGTCTTCACTTCGAAAGGGTGTCTTATCCTTGGTCTCAAGCTTCACCTTGCCATCATCTGTGACACGCTGAACAAGCGGTTGATTGCTTTCAAGAATGTCATCCATTTGGTCTTTGGTAAGCTGCTTATTGCGAACCATTTCCTGCAAGTGGTGTTTAATCCATTTGTCACTAAGTTGCTTACCGTTTGTCGTGGTATTGAGACCACTTTTACCCGTTTTGGCATCAGTGACAAAATAGTCTGGCGGCGGTTTTGGATTGCGATAAATGCCATCAATGCCGCGCCCGCGAAAGTCCTTGCCTGTTATCTGCGTATCCGGCCCGTTGATCTTTTCCCAACCATCCTGACGTGCCTTTTGATCGGCAACCGCTTCCCCCCATTGCCCTTTCCAGACGTTGTCCGTCTTCGGGATTTGCGACACACGGGTCCAATCCCCGTTTCGGTCCTTGATCATGGCCTCGCCATCTTCAGCCCGGCGCATTCCCTGCACATCGTCAGGATTGCGGTAGGACCCGTCAGGCCATTCGTCGGTCTTTTCTGTATCCTGATCCCTGTCACTGCCGCCGTTCTTTTTCTTGCCTTCACCGGTTGGTACATTTGCTTCGTTGTCTGATGTTCCGGCATGATTTTTGTCCGGCGTCCCAAAATCCTCTTCAAGCTCCTTCGTGGTGAATTCGCGTTCGATCTTGCCCCCGGTCAGATCATGTTTTGCTGTGACCTTGATTTTTCCGTTCACCACGCGAGCTGCGAAAAACTTGATGGAGCGCATCGCCTTAATCGCAGCCGCCCCCAGACCTGCCCCAAGTGCCAGCCCGCCCAAAACAAAGGCTCCATCTGTGCTGACCGTTAGCGCTGCATACATGAAGCCGCATTCGGAGTGCCGACGCTTGATTTCCCTCCAGTATGACGTTGCGCCATTTTTCAGGTCGCTCATGGCTCGTTGCTTTTCGGCCTGATAGCGCGCTGAGTTCAATCTTTGTTTGGCAAGATGCGAATGAATGGAATTTATTTCATCAAGGTCAAAGTCGGATTCAGGCCGGGAACCCGGCAGCCCCAGAGCGGAAGCGACAGCGTCAGACGACGCACCTGTGACCATTTCGATGAGCAGTGGATCTTGCAGGCGCTGCGCTGCGAATTCATTCGAAGCAGAACTCAAAAAGCGAACAACAGATGACCCGGAAATTCCTTCGTTGATGGCATCAATGAGTTGGGATCGTGCTGCCTCATCGGTGGCCAGCACATAGACCATCTTCATTGCCGCGGCATACTGGTAGAATTGCTCCGCCACATAACCCGCATAGGAGCACTTGTCATAAGCATGGGTGCCATAACGGTCATCGAGGCCCAATGCGGCATCTGACATTCCGGCCATGGCTTACTCCATCTTCGATACTTCAAAGGAATGGAGGTCGTCAGACAGGAAGAACTTTCGCATCTGTTCGGGGTGGTGGCTGAAAAAGTCAAACGCCTCGCTTAAGCCCCCAAGGCTGTTGATTTTCACTGAGAACTGACCCGGTGGCCCCATAAATTGTCACTGAGAACT
>NZ_VXDB01000059.1 GCF_008711325.1 Roseibium sediminis | reverse complement strand
GCTATGGAGCGTTGAAACCGGAAATCTCGTCAAATCTTTCGAGGGGCATGAAGGCTACGTCTGGTCCGCCGTCTTTTCAAAGGATGAGACACTCGTTCTGACCGCCTCAGATGACAACACGGCAAAGCTATGGATTTTAGCTCCATCGTACAAATACAAATCCGGGCGATGGATTGTTGGACACTCACATCCGCTTAGCTCTGAAAATTACACTAGCTTATGGAAGAAAACTAAAACAGGAATATCTGAAGAAAGCTGCAAGCAGCTTTACAGGCAGGTCGACTGTAGCTTCTTGGCAAGCAGCTCTTTGAAAGAGGATTAGATTTATGACTCATAGTAATCTGGATATAGACGTTTCAACGACTCCTTTGGCGACGCCTAGTGCATTTGAGAGCAGCGAAGATGTGTTGGTTGGACGCGCTGCGTCCAGTGGGGAGGAGAGTGCGGGACAGAGCCCAAGTGATCGATCAAGCTTTTCAGCTGGCATAAGCGGATCAGGTCTGTTTTCCTTTTCCCAAAACCTTGATGCCCCGGCCGTTCAAGATGTTCTTCAAAGCCTGCGCTTTGCGGAGCGTGCTGCTGATGCTCAATTTGACCGAAATGAGCGGATTGAGGATTGGTATCAATTCTATATTCGTGTTCTGCGCCAACTGGGTTGGACAACCAGTGCAGAGAACTGGGATACGAAAACCTTCGACCGGGACAACATGACAATTGGTGAAGAAGCCTTCAAACTTCTCTCAGCTGTGGCGTCAGCCAATCAACTCGGCATTATCCGACAGGCTCTCGATACAATGGCGGGTCTGGCCAAGGACCGTAAGGAAATCAAACTCTTTGATTTTACGACATCCGTCGAACTGGGTGGCACATTTCAAATTGGAACGGTAGAAACTGCCGCAACCGGAGTGTCAAAAATGTCGCTGGGAGCTTTCTTTTATAGGTCAGATGACAGAAAGCGCAATTTTCTTTTTGTCACCTGGGGGCGCAATAATCTTTCGTTGTCCACCTGCATTCACCAGATGCTTCTCAATCACGAAAGCTATGCGGAATATAGGGATTTGATCAAAACCCGACTGGGTGACAGCATGAAGGACAATTTGATGGCCATTCCTCTGGCTTGAGCGCGCGAGGAACAGCCATCAAAATCTGACTTTATTTGCCGCTATTTTCTTCTTCGCTCAAAAGTTCACTTAGTGATTGGGCGATGAGGGTGTGTTCGTCATCCGGGTCTTCGTCTTCCGGCCCATCTTCTGCCATAGCTCCGCCAAGCAGCTCCTCATCCAAAGCCTTGATAATTTCCATTTCTTCGGCAGTAACCAGGAGCATATCGCCATCTTGCGGTTCGTCGGTCGAACTCCCAGAGCTGGAAAGGTCGATCGCATCCAAATGACTTTCGCATTGAGAGCAAAAGCTGGCAAAGTTCGGAAGCAAGAGGATAGGGCAGTTTTTCCCGGTCCAGTGTTTGTGGGGAACAATTCTGCTCTTGTTCAATTTAAGGTCATGCAACAGACAGGCGACAAGACGAGCAGCCCGATCATTTGCCGCCTGTTGATTGATGCCCTGGTTCATGCAGACCTCAATGGCGATACTCTGGCCATTCCCCTTACCGGCATGTATCGCACGCTCCCAGATCGGGATGTGCTTGATCACCTTGTTATCGTCTACCGTGTAGTGCCACGAAACATAGCGTTTCTCGCCTTTCCACATGTAGTAACCCTTGTTACGGATCAGATTCGAATGAGCATCGGCATCCGCACCTTTGCTGGTGTTGCTGGTGTTATGGATCGTGATGTATTGCGGGTTGATTTTTTTTCCCGATCTGTTTGGTCTCCCGGGGGCAACCATTTCAATTTTCAGATTCAAGGATTGTCCAAGTTGTTTCCTGTTCATAATTTCCTCCCCTCAAATACTTAGTCCAAATACGTTTTCTAGCTGACCTGCCGAGCCTGGGGCGCCCGGGGCATACCGGCTCCACGATCAATACGGCCACACAAAAGATGGTCCGTCGCCGCGGTTCCCAGCAACTTTGCTTTTACCGCCGCCGCGTCTGTAGGTCCGTCTCGCCTTTCCAGCCATTCCCACCAGAGCGCCGCCACTCCAGCGACATGAGGACACGCCATGCTGGTTCCATTGCTAGATTTTAACTTGCCATCCAAAGAAGCTGAAAAAATCCCAACGCCGGGAGCGGCAACAACCGGATTGTTGTTGGAGAAATAAGCTATATCGAGCTGAGAGCCTGCTTTCTGCAACGCTCCGACAGATACGATATCTCTGGACGATACGGCAGGAACACTGACGTCAATCACCAGATCCCGATCGATATTTCTCTTACTGTCGTTACCGGATGCCGCGATAATAAGCGCGCCCCCTCTATTCACATGGTTGGGAGTACTAAGCGCAGTCGCCAATGCCTGGAAAGCTTCTATTCCCTCGCGATAGGCTTTCAAGGCTTTGGACGCAGCAAATTTCGGAGGTAAATCCCGGTTCAAGTAAACTTCAAATAATCTAGGGAAGTCAAAACCTAAAGACATGGATACGACCTGTGGCTTCAGCGAATAAAGCCAATTCATGGCCTCCAGAAGATTCTGGATCGTTCCCCGTCCATCTGCATCAAGAACCCGCCCTACGATGACATCTTTTATCCCTGGAGCAACTCCAATGCGCATATCATCGTAGTCCCGTCCAAAAATTGTGCCGGCACAATGCGTTCCGTGTCCATTTTCGTCGGTTGCAGAGGTACTGCCCGGCGCAACGAAGTCTCTCTGTTCGAGCCCTTCTCTCACCGCCTCGAAGGAAGGGTGCTCCGCGTTTATGCCAGTATCCAGAATAGCAAGCCTTACCCCAGCGCCGCTTATCGATGTGTCTGGGTTAGGGCCGAGCACCTCCTCAACCCCCCAAGACACTCCGTAACCTTCAATTGCGGCAATTGCCCTATCATTGGCCGCCTCCAATTCAGCACCGTTGCTTATGGGGTCCGTGAGTGCCAAAGGCAGTTCTTGCGGGACGAGTAATTGTCCGCCTCGCGCCTTTTCCCGCCTGGCTTCGGCCTCGGAAAGAGATGCCCTTTCTAGTTTTGGGGCAACATCGTCCCGCGCTTTTGTAATGCGACTCACAAGTGTGGCCCCGGAAGTCTCACTATCGGCTTCAGCAACATCAGCGGCCAAAGTCGCCGCAAAACCATCGTCATCAAAAGCAGAAAGATTTTCGAATTTTAGGATCACATAGTCTTCAGCCATAACCTTCTCCAAATAATTGAAATAAAGTATTCATCAAATACAAATTGCTACTAACAGTCAATATTGAGCAGGTACAATCGAATAATATCTACTATAAGTTGCTCATATTTTTTTTGCTATTATTGGTTTTGCACCCTTTTATATTTTCTGCATCGCCAGATATTTAAATATTACAGTGAATTAGGCTATGCGGACGGATTGGCGACGTATGTCGCCGGGATATACGGCGTCCAAGGCAAGGTGAAACTGGCGCAGGCGATGTGATGCATCGCCGAGCCAATTTTGCCTTGGCATAGGGCGGGGCAGGCCCGGGCCCTTCGGTTGGTTCAAACGGCAGCATATGATAGAAGTGAGTTTGCCGAACGCATTAGACATGCGTTTAAAGGATCTTTTCTGCCAGATTGTAGCCGTTTGACCCACGAAATGCGCCGCCAATCCGTCCACACAGCCTAATACTACAGTTGCGTATTGTAGCGTGTTTTTCGATGTGCGATGGCTGCGGCGACTTGATGCTCGCGTCGCCATTGCGACCAGTTCCATATGAAGTCGGAGGTGAGTATGGGGCGCGGCAGCAGGCGTGAGATCAGGCGGCGTAGTTCCGGAGTGGTCAGGGTTTGCGCCAGTCTGGCAATTATGCCGTTGCTGTTTGACGCCGCGGACTCGTTTCGTTCCGTTTTCCGTATGCCGCGCGGCGCTGATCGGCGGTGACCCGGGTCAGAAAGGCAGCAACGGCCATCACGAGGCTCATATGGCGGTGCCAGCCATGCCAGGAGCGGGCCTCGCAATGATCGAGGCCAAGATCGTCCTTGGCGCGCAGGAAGCACTCCTCAACGGTCCAGCGCAGCCCAGCAGCCGCAGCAAGTTCTGCCAGTGTGGTTCCAGTGCGCGCATGAGCGAAGTAATAGGCGATGTTTTGCGGGTCACGCAGGCCACGACGCGCAAGCAGCCAGCGGGAAAACCCCTCTGCGGTCTGATATCTGAGCGGGACCCAAGCCCAATCATAGAGCCGCTGTCCCTTGGAGCCTTCGCCAGCGGACAGAGGTTGCCAGGCCTCGGTGGGCAATTCGGAAATCATCGTTGCAGGATCGGACTGCACCAGCGCCCATTCCTCCAGAAAGCGCAAGGTATGGTTCGAGCGCACCGCCAGCACATAGGGCTGATCACGGTCCTCCAGCATGCGCCGGAACCGATGGTCAGAGCCATAAACCGCATCGGCGAGCACAAAGGCGCATGGTGCTCCCTCATCCAGAAACCGCGCAACCATCTCGCAGGCTATGGCTGGTTTAGTGGCGAACATAACGTCTTCCGGCACATGCGTCTTTGCGCGCCGCTCCGGGTCATTGGCCCAGGTCTTCGGCAAGTAAAGCTGCCGATCGATCAGCGCATGACCCCAGCGGCTCGCATAGGCAGCGAACACACCGGTCTGGCAGTTCTCAATCCGGCCCGCCGTGCCAGAATACTGGCGGCCTACGCCGACGGAATGGACGCCCTTCTTCAGAAAACCGGTCTCATCCACGACCAACACGCCGTCTGGATCACCAAGCGCCTCAATCGTATAGCTCCGAACCCGCTCGCAGAGCGCATCTGCGGACCAGGATGATCGGCCCAGCAGGGACTGGATACGATAAGGCCGCTCCAGTCCGGCTTCCTCCGCCAGCATCCATCCAGTCTTGCGCTCAACTCCGCACAGCAACCCGTCGATAAAGGCTCCGGCGGACACTCGTTGCTCGGACCTTTTGAACGCAGGGGCGATAAAGGCCCTCAACCCTTCAAGCACCTCACGCCAATCTGAAACCGACCCCGCCCAATCAGATACAGTCATGATCCAACCTCCAATTCTCTCGAAAAGAGTTGAATCAGAGATCGTCAAAATACGCAACTGTAGTACTAAGAACGTTAAAACAGCCCGACTGCCCATAATTGGCTAAACCGCCAAAATCCACCTTTCCCACTCACGCATCATTTCCCGCCGTTGTTCGAGTAGATCTGTCCGATGATAAGCCGCCTCTGTCGAGTTTCTTATGGTGTGAGCTAGTGCTCGCTCCGCCAGGTCACGCGGGTATCCGTTTTCTGACGCCCAATCCCGGAAACTGGATCTAAAGCCATGTGCAGTCGCAAAGCGCCCTGGAGTGTCGCTGGTCACCTTGTGATCCCGCAAACACTTCGTCAGGGTCATGTCGCTGATCGGGGTGTTCTTGC
>NZ_VXDB01000058.1 GCF_008711325.1 Roseibium sediminis | reverse complement strand
CGGGTCTCCTCATCCGAGAGCTAACACGCCAGAGCACAAAATTCAGAATAGTCCCGGCGGTCTCGATCAGCGACAGGATGCCGGCGGCCCGTTCGCCGCCTTTGTCCGATCCGGCGAACAGCCAGTTCTTGCGCCCAAGCGCAATCGGGCGGATGGAACGCTAAGCCGCATTGTTGTCGATCTCGATGGTGCCGTCCTCAAGGAACCGCCCGAGGGCCTGCCAGCGGTTCAGGGCATAGCGGATCGCCTCCGCCGTACTGGACTTCCCGGATACCTCGGCAAGGCGCGCCATCAGCCACTTTTGCAAAGCCTCGAACACCGGTTTGCTCTTCGACCGGCGGATGTTCAGACGTTCGTCAGGCGGTGATCCCCGGATGGCTTTTTCGATATCGTACATAGCCCCGATCCGTTGCAAGGCTTCCTCGGCGATCGGTGCCGGACCATTCCCCGTAAGGTCGAAGAACTTGCGGCGGACATGAGCCATACAGGCCGCTTCCAGAACCTTCGGCGGTCCTTCCGGCTCCTTTGCCTCATAGAGCTCCTAGAACCCCGCATAACCGTCGGCATGAAGTACGCCACGGAAGTCCTTCAAATGTCCTTGAGGATGTTCGCCCTTGCGGTCCGGGCTGTAGAAGTAACAGACTGCCGGCGGTGTTTCGGATCCACAGGGCCGCCCATCGCGGACATAGGTCCACAATCTGCCGGTCTTCGTCTTGCCCTTGCCGGTCAAACCGGCAGATCTATCGTTTTGCGTGCCTTTGGCACGCGGGCCGGGCGCCAGCACCGGAACCGGTGTGTCGTCCCCGTGCAAACGGTCTCCAGCAAAGACATGATCGCGCAGGGTCTCGATCAACGGTGCCATCAATACGCTCGCCTTGCCGACCCAATCAGCCATGGTCGAGCGGGCTAGTTCAACGCCTTCGCGGGCGTAAATCTCCGATTGGCGATAGAGCGGCAGTTGATCGCAATATTTAGCCGTCAGCACATGTGCGATCAGGCCTGGGCCGGGCTTGCCGCGCTCGATCGGCAACGACGGCATGGACGCGGTGATCTCCGTGTCGCAACCCTTGCACACAAAGCGCGGCTGGACATGGCGCACAACACGGAAGGACGCGGGGACGTAGTCCAGAACCTCGGTCACGCCCCTTCCGCTTTTGAGGAAGTCACGCCCGCCACAGCATGGGCAGGAACGCTCCCCCAGATCGTGGACGATCTCGTGTCGCGGCAGGTGGTCCGGCAACGGCTGACGTACAGGCTTGGTTTTCGGCGCTTCGACGCGACCGGCTGGAGCCTCAAAAGGCAGTCCCGCCTCAGCCGCTTCGATTTCCTCCAGTGCCAGTTCCAACTGCGCGATGTCGCGGTCGATTTTCTCAGAAGACTTACCAAAGCGTGCGCGGCGTAAAACCGCCAGCTGCTCCTTCAGCTTGTCGATCAGGCTGTCGCGCGCTTGAAGTTGCCCGCTCTGCCTGGCCAATTCCTCCGCCTGCCGGGCACATAGCGCACGCAAGGCATAAATGTCGTCGGGAAGGCTGGCAACAGTGGAACTCATGGCCAATTTCTTAGCTGATTTGCTTGAGTTCAGCCAACCTTATCCTCATGGAAAAGCTGGTTTTATCCGGTCGCCACGCCGCCCCCAGAAGGCAAACACCGCGCCCGACGCCGGCTTTTGACGCAGAACCTCCTGCACCAGGGCCGATAGGCCGGAAATCCCCTTGCGCATGTCTGTTACCCCGCAGGCCAGATACACCCGCACGTTCGATCCAGGCGCGATCGTGCCTCTTCCACCGAGCGGATCAGTCCTTGCAGCATCAAAGGGTCCAGCCCGGAATCCACCTTCAGCACACGGCCGCCCTTGCAGCGGATCTCAATCCGCCCCATTCGTGCAGCCTTCTTCAGAGCCGGCTTCCGGACAGCCTCTTCTTCCAGTGCTTGACCATGTCTCTCGGCCTCGCTTGCTACCAGCGTCACCGGCAGAAAACACGGTTCCTGCAAATGCTCCCTCTGGTCTTGCACAAATTTGCGGCGCCAAGCGTAAATCTGTTGCGGCAGAACATCATGCCGCCGAGCAACATCCGCAACCGTTAGGCCGCTGGTCGCAACCTCTTCAAGAATGGTCAGCTTCTGATCATCCGACCAAATGCGCCGCCGCTCTCGGCCCGTTAAAATCTCAACCCGACCCATCGGTCACCTTCGCTACCGAATTAATGGCATATCTAATTCCGTAACTTCAGCCAAAGACACAAAATCGAAAAGAGAGTGTCACCGGACGCTTACCCTAAACCCAATTTAAACCGGACAGCGGTGACATCGACGACACAGGTCGGCCCTTCGCCGTGATCCTGCGTCCCGGCAAGACACCGTCCGGCAAGGAGGTCCGCAGCTATCTGTGCCGCCTTATCCGGATGATCCGGCGCGTGTGGCCGACAACCCGCATCCTGATCCGCGGTGACAGCCATTATGGCAAGACCCAAGTCATGCAATGGTGCGAGAAAACGGCATCGACTATCTGTTCGGCTTCGCCGGCAACAAGATTCTCAAGCGTCTCGTCGAAGAGACCGCCGACGATATCCGCACACGCCGCGCCCTTGAAAATAAGCCGGTGCTGCGCGGCTATGCCGACACCCGGTACGGGGCGAAATCCTGGAAGGTGGAACGCCGCGTCTGCGCTCGCGGTCAGGCCGAGAACCTGATCAAGATGCACAAGAGCCAACCAGGTCCGCCTTATCCTGCACACCGCAGCCTACTGGTTGATGCTCACACTGCGCAAAGCCGAGATCTTCCGACACCTCGCGGGCGCCTTAACACCGGCTCACCATGAAAGCCGGGACGCTGACGCCCCCAAGCCCACCCCCTTCAACATCAAACGCGTGACACAAAGTTCCAGATCAACCGCGGTGAAACAGACGAAACGGTCCACCATGTCCCGGTCTTGCCCACCAGAAACCTGACAGCTCATGAATAAGACGGGTTAGTATGTTAGGAGTGGGCCCTGTCGAGGAAGGTATGAATGCTACGCAACTGCGGATAGTGCATCTCAAATATTGACAATTATACTATCGCTTTGGCTTCTCGCACGAAAATATATATTTCCGGTTATGTCGCTGTGAGGAGGCGTGCGAGACACTCCCGTACACCTTGCTTCCACTCGGGTAGTCGAATGCCGAACACCGCTTCGAGCTTGTGGCAATCGAGGCGTGAATTTTCAGGTCGCCTTGCCAACGTTGGATAGTCGGCTGAGGTGATTGCGCATACGCGCGGAACCTTGAGACCCTGTTCGGTGGATCGCTCGAATATCTCGCGGGCGAAGGCATACCAAGTCGTATCGCCTGTTCCGGCGCAGTGATATATTCCCCAGCGGTCCTCATCATTGTGTATGTTCAAATGCGTCGCAAGGTTTAGAATTGCGGTTGCGAGATGCGGGGCGTAGGTTGGGTTGCCGACCTGATCAGCAACAACGCTGATCTCTTCGCGGGTCACAGCGAGCCGCAACATGGTCTTGACGAAATTACTCCCGAAAGCACTGTAAACCCAAGCAGTCCGCAGGATGATGTGCCTAGGATTTGCGGCTGCCACCTGACGCTCGCCTTCGAGCTTCGAATGACCATATATACCAAGTGGGTTGACCGGATCGGTCTCGATGTATGGCATGGTCTTGCTGCCATCAAAGACGTAATCCGTAGAAATATGGATGATTGGAATGTCGTGCTCGGCGCAATGTGCCGCCAATGCACCGGCACCATTGCAATTCACAGCGACCGCTGTGGCGCACTCGCTCTCGGCTGTGTCGACAGCGGTGTAAGCGGCGGCATTTATGACAAGGTCTGGTTGCAGCACTTCCAATGCCTTCTGTATTGTGTCATGCCCCACAAGATCGAGAGTGGGGCGTCCAACCGCGACAAGTTCAAAGGCTTCGCCCTTCGCTATTTCGGTGAGGGAGCGCGCTAACTGTCCATCGCGACCGGTAACCAGAATTTTCATGTTTGCTTTCGCCCGCCGTTAGCTCCGACCATTAACAATGCTATTGAGTAGTCCCAAGCGCTGCCCCTGATAAACTGTATCGGTTAGCGGCAGCCACCAGTCGCGGTGCCCTAGGTACCACTCGACGGTCTTGCGGATACCGCTGTCGAAATCCTCCACTGCTACCCAGCCAAGCTCTCGCTCCAGCTTGTCGGCATTGATCGCGTAGCGTCGGTCATGGCCCGGTCGGTCGATGACATAGGTGATCAGTCGGTCGTGCGGCGCACCTGCAGGATGAAGCTCATCCATCAACGCACAGATGGTTTTCACGACCTGCAAATTGGTGCGCTCATTGCGACCGCCAACGTTATACTTCTCTCCCAAGTTGCCACTGGTCAGTATGAGTCGCAGTGCCTTGGCGTGATCATCTACATAGAGCCAATCACGAATGTTGCCACCGTCGCCGTAAACCGGTAACTCCTTGCCGTGCAGGGCGTTAAGGATCATAAGCGGGATCAGCTTCTCCGGAAATTGGCAAGGTCCGTAGTTATTAGAGCAGTTCGAGATCAGACCTGGGAAACCATATGTGCGGTGCCAAGCGATTACCAGATGGTCGCTCGCCGCCTTGCTGGACGAATAAGGCGAGGATGGGTCGTAAGCGGTAGTCTCCTCGAACAAACCGTCAGCGCCTAGGGAGCCATAAACCTCGTCGGTAGAGACGTGCAGGAAGCGGAATGCTGCCCTTGCATCGGGATCTAGCGCGAGCCAGTATTGCCGTGCCGCTTCCAGCAGAGTAAAGGTGCCCATAATGTTGGTTTGCATGAACTCAGCCGAGCCGGTGATCGATCGGTCGACGTGGCTCTCAGCCGCTAGGTGAATAACGCCCTCAGGGCGGAACTCAGCGAAGGCACGATCCATTGCGGCCCGGTCACAGATGTCGGCTTGGATGAATTGATAGCCAAGAGAACCGTCGACCTCGGCGAGTGACGCTGGATGGGCGGCATAAGTCAGCTTGTCGATATTCAGCACAACATCGCAGCAGGTGCCGACCAAATAACGGCAGACAGCTGAGCCGATGAACCCGGTGCCGCCGGTGACCAGTACACGCATTCAACTTCTCTCCTTGTTATTCTTGTCGCTATAACTCATTGACTTGGCAACCTAAAATTCTCTGGGGCAAATACGTTGGGATTAAAACATTCCGATGCGGATTTCTAGCCTAAACAATTACTTCTATACCGACTTTGTGGCCTGTGACAGGCGTTGTCGAAGACGATGTGGATGTGGCACAGTCCTCAATAGCGCGTTTAGATCATCATCATTGGGGCCATTGCGCTTATGCCATAATCGAGCAATACCATACCTCGGTCACAATATTGCTCGCCATCTCAACCAAAACTGTACAGAATTCTTCAAAATTGGAAGAACTTATACCGGCTTGGCGGTAGGAATTTTGCCCAGTCGGTCACGGAACTGGCCAATATAAGATTTGCGGGAGGCCTCCATCTTCGCCGGAAGTCATACCGCAATTGCAACTTTATGCAACAGACTCATAAGTTCGCAGCCAGATGCGGATTGAAGCGAGTTGGACAGAGGCGAGAA
>NZ_VXDB01000057.1:0-2500 GCF_008711325.1 Roseibium sediminis | reverse complement strand
TGCGGTAACACGCACTGGAGGACCGAACCCACGCCTGTTGAAAAAGTCGGGGATGAGCTGTGGCTAGGGGTGAAAGGCCAATCAAACTCGGAAATAGCTGGTTCTCCGCGAAATCTATTTAGGTAGAGCGTCGGATGAATACTCTCGGGGGTAGAGCACTGGATGGGCTATGGGGGCTTACCGCCTTACTGATCCTAACCAAACTCCGAATACCGAGAAGTACTATCCGGCAGACACACAGTGGGTGCTAACGTCCATTGTGGAGAGGGAAACAACCCTGACCGCCAGTTAAGGTCCCTAAGTTATGGCTAAGTGGGAAAGGATGTAGAGATCCCAAAACAACCAGGATGTTGGCTTAGAAGCAGCCATCATTTAAAGAAAGCGTAACAGCTCACTGGTCTAAATAAGGGTCTCCGCGCCGAAAATGTACCGGGGCTCAAGCCATACACCGAAACTGCGGGTGTGATCTTCGGATCACGCGGTAGCGGAGCGTTCTGTAAGTCTGCGAAGGGATACTCGTGAGAGATCCTGGAGATATCAGAAGTGCGAATGCTGACATGAGTAACGATAAAGGGAGTGAGAGACTCCCTCGCCGAAAGTCCAAGGGTTCCTGCGCAACGCTAATCGGCGCAGGGTTAGCCGGCCCCTAAGGCGAGGCCGAAAGGCGTAGTCGATGGGAATGCAGTTAATATTCTGCAGCTTGGTGGTAGTGACGGATGCCGTGTGTTGTATCCCCTTACTGGATTGGGGGTGCAGCGAAGGTGTTCCAGGAAATAGCTCCACCTTATAAACCGTACCCGAAACCGACACAGGTGGACTGGTAGAGCATACCAAGGCGCTTGAGAGAACTATGCTGAAGGAACTCGGCAAAATGCTCCCGTAAGTTCGCGAGAAGGGAGACCTCTTTGTGGGCAACCATGAAGGGGTGGCACAGACCAGGGGGTGGCGACTGTTTATCAAAAACACAGGGCTCTGCGAAGTCGCAAGACGACGTATAGGGTCTGACGCCTGCCCGGTGCTGGAAGGTTAAGAGGAGGTGTGCAAGCTCCGAATTGAAGCCCCAGTAAACGGCGGCCGTAACTATAACGGTCCTAAGGTAGCGAAATTCCTTGTCGGGTAAGTTCCGACCTGCACGAATGGCGTAACGACTTCCCCGCTGTCTCCAGCATAGACTCAGTGAAATTGAATTCCCCGTGAAGATGCGGGGTTCCTGCGGTCAGACGGAAAGACCCCGTGCACCTTTACTACAGCTTCACACTGGTATTCGTAATGACATGTGTAGGATAGGTGGTAGACGTTGAAGCAAGGGCGCCAGCTCTTGTGGAGTCACCCTTGAAATACCACCCTTGTCCTTATGGATATCTAACCGCGGTACAACAATATCCGGGACCGTGTGTGGCGGGTAGTTTGACTGGGGCGGTCGCCTCCCAAATGGTAACGGAGGCGCGCGAAGGTGGGCTCAGAGCGGTCGGAAATCGCTCGTCGAGTGCAATGGCATAAGCCTGCCTGACTGCGAGACTGACAAGTCGAGCAGAGACGAAAGTCGGCCATAGTGATCCGGTGGTCCCTCGTGGAAGGGCCATCGCTCAACGGATAAAAGGTACGCCGGGGATAACAGGCTGATGATGCCCAAGAGTCCATATCGACGGCATTGTTTGGCACCTCGATGTCGACTCATCACATCCTGGGGCTGGAGCAGGTCCCAAGGGTTTGGCTGTTCGCCAATTAAAGTGGTACGTGAGTTGGGTTCAGAACGTCGCGAGACAGTTCGGTCCCTATCTGCCGTGGGTGTAGGAGAATTGAGAGGATCTGTCCCTAGTACGAGAGGACCGGGATGGACGTACCTCTGGTGGACCTGTTGTGGCGCCAGCCGCATTGCAGGGTAGCTATGTACGGAAGGGATAACCGCTGAAAGCATCTAAGCGGGAAACCCACCTCAAAACCAGTTCTCCCTGAAGAGCCGTGGAAGACCACCACGTCGATAGGAAGCGTGTGGAAGTGCGGCAACGCATGAAGCTTAGCTTTACTAATAGCTCGTTCGGCTTGATCACTCTCATTACTCTATGTTCATCTTTTTAAAAGCGCTTCAGGCGCATTTAAAAAGATCATTCTTAGTGCGCTATCGGCCCTTGGCCTACTTGAGCGCAGTAAGTTGGCTCCCCTGAAACAAGGGAATAAACGCCAAGACAAAAAAATATAAGACCAGACATGACCCTCAAGGGAAAAGGAATGGAACCAAAGGTTCCAAGCGCACAAGCGTGCGTCGGCGATACTTCGCCGCCCTCCCGGAGCCGAAGCAGCTTCGCTGCGACAGGCGTGAGGGGCATGGTACTTCACGAATATCTGTCCTTCGCCGGCCTGGTGGCCCAAGCGGGGCGCCCCCACCCGATCCCATCCCGAACTCGGCCGTGAAACGCCCCAGCGCCAATGGTACTTCGTCTTAAGACGCGGGAGAGTAGGTCGCCGCCAGGCCTGCAAAGAACAGATATAACTCTTCAAC
>NZ_VXDB01000056.1 GCF_008711325.1 Roseibium sediminis | reverse complement strand
GCTGCTCCTAAAAGGCCAAGCCAAAATCATTGGGTTTTTGCGGGTGTCCAGCTGGCGACGCGAAGCTCGGGTGCGGTTTGATGGAGGGAACCGAATTGCATGGCATTCTCCTTTAAGTATTGCGTCGACCAGGCGATCCGGACCAAGGCAACGAGCCGTCCGAATGGCTTCTTGCCTTGTCCAGTTGACATCAATGCCGACGCAGGAAAGCAGTGCGGGCGACTTGTTCAAGCCGCCCGCCTGACGCGACCTTGCCGCGCCTTGGATCAAAGTTCCGGGTCGAAATTCCGATTACGGCTTATTCGGCGGCTTCCCGTTTGGGCAGAACCCAGTCTGGCCTCGGGAAGTGACATGTATACCCGGTCGGATAGCGTTCCAGATAATCCTGATGCTCCGGCTCGGCTTCCCAGAAGTCGCTGACCGGCTCGACTTCGGTCACGACCTTGCCCGGCCACAGGCCTGAGGCATCAACGTCCGCGATCGTATCGAGAGCGATGCTTTTCTGGTCTTCGTTCTCGTAGTAGATCGCGGAGCGATAGGATTTGCCCCGGTCGTTGCCCTGACGATCCTTCGTGGTCGGGTCGTGGATCTGGAAGAAGAATTCCAGAAGGGCGCGATAGCTGGTCTTTTCCGGATCGAAGATGATCTCGATGCCTTCGGCGTGGGTGCCATGATTGCGATAGGTCGCATTTGGTACATCGCCGCCAGTATAGCCAACGCGGGTCTTCACGACGCCCGGGAGTTTGCGGATCAGGTCCTGCATGCCCCAGAAGCATCCACCTGCAAGTACAGCACGTTCAGTCATCCGATGTCCTCCACTTGGTCGATGTAGTCGCCATAGCCTTCTGCTTCCATCTCATCCCGGTGGATGAAGCGAAGCGAGGCCGAGTTGATGCAATAGCGCAGGCCGCCACGATCCTGCGGGCCGTCCGGGAACACGTGTCCCAGATGACTGTCGCCATGGAGCGAGCGCACTTCGGTGCGGATCATTCCATGCGTCATGTCCCGGTGCTCGGTCACATGGTCATGAATAATCGGTTTTGTGAAGCTCGGCCAACCGCAGCCGCTGTCGAATTTGTCGGACGAGGCAAAGAGGGGCTCTCCCGACACGATGTCTACGTAGATGCCGGGTTCCTTGTTATCCGTGTATTCACCTGTGTACGGGCGTTCGGTACCATTCTTTTGAGTGACCCGGAACTGCTCACTGGTCAGCCGTTGAATGGCTTCTTCGGTTTTCTGGTACTTCATGAAGGTTTCCTGACCCAAAGTGGTGCAGTTCCTTAGATGGTGCGAAGTTTCGCAAATTTCAAATAATTCGTGCTTATCAATCTCAATGGTAATGTTGCCAATGGGTTAGTCATTGATTGGAGGGTACTTCCAACCTTTTCAGAAACGACTGGTTCACGCCGTTGGTAGTGCTCGTGACAAAATGGCAATATAGAATTGGGGAAATACAAGCGTATAAGTTGAATTTACTTTTTCGCAAAAATTTTAGTTGTTTTTTCTGCCTGAAAGTACGCGAAATTAATCGCGGTTTGTTACTTTTTAATGACGCAAATGCACGCAGAAGTTATCCTGCGGGTGTGGTTTTCCTGTGGCGTTGGCGAGAGTGGGGGCTGAGCTGAAGGTGGTGGATAAAAAAGCGGGGGACCTCTCTGCGAATGGAATGTTCGGCGTGCGCGAGATCTGGCTCCTTTGCGGTGCATGGTGTCTCGCTGTTTTCATCGGTTTTGCCGTGCTCGGGCGAAGTTCCGCAATTGGAGGGTTGTTTTGCCTTTAACCAATCCGTTTGCTCACGAGAAGCAGTTTGATGACCGTCTTGCGACCTATCGGCGAAGCGCCGATCACATCATGGTCGGCACAAATGTGTTTCTGTTTCTCATCTGCCTGCCGTTCTCCTGGTATTCCGGGGAGTGGCTGCCGACATTCTTGATCGGGCTCCCCACACTTTTGCTGTCAATTTTTCTCGCTCATGGCGCCAACGGACAACTGGTAACGCGGCTCTTTATGGGGTGCGCGTTCATGACTTTTACCGGGCTGTATATTCATTTGTCCGGTGGGGATATCGAGGCACATTTCTCAGCCTTTGG
This sequence comes from Roseibium sediminis, assembly GCF_008711325.1. GTDB lineage: Bacteria > Pseudomonadota > Alphaproteobacteria > Rhizobiales > Stappiaceae > Roseibium > Roseibium sediminis. The sequence continues at coordinate 5,065 of NZ_VXDB01000056.1, read as the reverse complement.
CCTGATTGGCATCCTTCTTTATTATCGTGACTGGAGAGTGATCGTCGCTGCGACGGTCTTCATCTATTTTCACCATCTGATCGTCGGCTTGAGCCAGACATTTGGCATGCCGGTCTTTGTGTTCGACAATCCGTTGTTCTGGACCACGTTCCTCCTTCATGTCGCTTATTTCCTGCCCTTTGTCGGCATGATGGGATACCTTGCGATCGCATTCCGGCGCGAGGGTTATCAGAACCAGCTGGTTATCGAGATGGCGAACAAGGTGGCGCAGGGTGACCTGCGGCCCAAGGTTGCGCCCGAAGTAAATTATCTTACCAATCATGGTCTGCTTGGCGCAGTGACTACCATGCACAGCCGGATCCTTCAGTTGCTGTCCGTTATTCCGGCTCCGGTGATCGTTGTGAGAAAGACTGATCACGTCGTTGTGAATGTGAACAGTGCCTGGGCAAATGACTTCAACATCGACCCCAATCCGGATGCGATCATTGATCGGCCCTTGAGCGAATTGATGTCTCCCGGCAACTACAACAAGGTGAGCGAATTTCTGAACAAGGACGCTTCCCAAGCTTTTCCGGTTACGCTGGAGTTTGACTGGCGCCAGTCGGAGGAGCGGGAGCGCCGGGTAGAGTTGCGCAAGATTGCCTACAAGACGGAACTGGCGGATCTGGAGATTGTTGTCGGAAATGACGTGACCGAACAATTCAATGCCGAGAACCAGCTTCGCGAGATCGCATATACGGACGTTCTGACCAATGCAGCCAACCGGGCTTCCCTGCATATCAAGCTGGATGAAGCCCGATCCCGATTGAAAGAGGACTACAAACCCTTCGCGGTGCTTCTGTTTGACCTCGACGGGTTCAAGGAAGTAAACGACGACCACGGTCATGATGCAGGCGATCTGGTTCTGAAAACGGTCGTGAAGCGTATGATGTCCACGCTTGAGCGCCGAGCGTTCGTTGCGCGGCTGGGTGGCGACGAGTTTGTTGTTCTTCTCGATGATACCGACAGCAGTGAGCATTGTCAGAAATACGCCGAATACCTGATCCGCCAGATTGAGATCCCGGTTACGCTCCAATCAAGGGAAAATGTTTCCGTGTCCGCTAGCGCGGGCATCAAGATATGCGCGGCTTTTGAAAGCGAATTGACTTCGGAAGACGTGTTGAAATCCGCTGATATCGCCCTCTATGGGGCAAAAGCTGCCGGCAAGGGGCGTGCGATCCTCCATCATGACGAAATGGGGCAGCCCAGAACGCTGAGACTGGTCTTCCCGGCAAGTTGAGCGGTTGTGATCCGGACTTTCGACTTGTCCGTCTGTCCGACTGACTATTTGTCCCGCAGACCCCGGTGCTGGAACCCGGCCTTGAGGGTCGGTCGCTTTGAGGAGACCATTCGGGAGTTTACGCCCGCCCACCCGATTTCGCCGGACAGGCGGCCATATTCAATCTTGGGACAGCGGTCCATCACCACCTTGATGCCAGCGTCTTCGGCGCGCCGGGCGGCTTCATCATGGCGAACCGTCAGCTGCATCCAGATCACTTTCGGCAATTTTCCGGAGGCGATAATGTCGTCCACGATTTGCGCTGCCGCTTCCGAATTGCGGAAGACATCCACCATGTCGGGTGTGTCGGGCAGATCGCCCAGCGAGGCATAGACCTTCTGGCCAAGGATTTCGTTGCCTGCCTGACCGGGGTTGATCGGCCAGACGTCATAGCCCTTGGACAGCATGTATTTCAGGACAAAATAGGATGGGCGCACATTGTTCGCGCTGGCGCCGATCATTGCGACCGTCTTCACACCATCAAGAATGTCGCGAATGTAGCTGTCTGAATAGCTGCCGTGGTTCATTTGTTCTTGCGCCAACCCGCTTTTCACTGAATGGTCTTGGACCACGTTTTAGGATGTAGGCTGGTTTGTCGCAAGCCAGCCTTAGATGTGTTTGGTGTGCAGTTTCAATCCAGTTGCTGAATTCGAACCTCGCCCTCGTGAAGGAAACAACCTGTTTCAAACAAACCTAAATTCAGAGGGTTGGGTAGACGGATGTCTTCTGGTCCTGGGTGACGATCCATTGAAGTTTCGAACTTGCGGTCGATTTGCGAAATCAAGACGACAGTCATGCGGCTCCCTTGGGCCCATTTCTTCAATGCCTTCAGTTGGTGATTTAGCGGTGGTTTGTATCTTTGTTGGTCGAGGAGCTGCAAGTAATCGACGACGACGATGCTATCGGTCGGAGCTGAAAAACAAGTCTGTATGATATGGTCCGCGCAAATGTCGTCGGACGTATCCAGTATGAAATCCTCTCCGAGCGAAACGGGATTGACACCTAGCGTTTTCAAACGTTGCAAAACATCTGCTGGTGTGTATTCCAATGTGAAGAAATATCCGCGCCGCCCACCTTCAATCGCGGCGAGTAGCAGTTCCAAACCCAGCAACGTTTTTCCATGGCCGGGCCGCGCCGCGAGCAGGTGGAGGCCACCGTTGGTCAACTGGCTCAAAAGATATTTGGGTGAGGCTATGCTTTCGTGCCATTCGGCGAGCTGGCTCCAGCTTCTGAAACCTTCGTTCTGGGCAATTTGGTCTAGCGCTGAATGAAGCGGAATCCGTGCCTCTCTGGCATATTTCCGGGCCAACCGCTTCAATCGAAATATCGGAATGGTCAATGTCATGACTGAACCTTGGTTTCAGGCATTGAACGCAGTCCCTCCTTATGCGTTAGCCTTTCAAGGTCAATCAAGATATCGAGCCCTGCATGTCGTTTGCTGCCCCAATTGTTGGAGGGGGGAGGCCCGAGCGGAAGGCCTTCTGGGATCATAAACCAAGCTTGCTGCGATTCTCAATCTCAGACAGTCAGCTATCGGTCCATTCCGGCTTGCGCTTTTGCAGGAAGGCGTTGATGCCTTCTTCGGCGTCGTGGGCCAGCATGTTTTCCACCATCACATTGGCGGCATAGCCATAGGCCTCGGAAAGCGGCATCTCGAGCTGGCGGTAGAACGCCTCCTTGCCGACCTTCAGCGTGTGCGCGGATTTCGAGGCGATGCTCTCGGCGTATTTCTGGACAACCTGTTCCAGATAATCGCGCGGGATGATGCGGTTGATCAGGCCAAAATCCTTGGCGGTGGATGCGTCGATGCTCTCGCCGGTCAGAAGCATTTCCATGGCCTGTTTGCGCGTGGCATTGCGAGAGAGCGCGACCATTGGCGTGGAGCAGAACAGGCCGATATTCACACCCGGCGTGCAGAATGTGGCCGTGTCCGTTGCTAGAGCGAGGTCGCAAGATGCGACGAGCTGGCAGCCTGCGGCTGTTGCGACACCTGTCACGACGGCGATGACCGGCTTGGGATGGCGGACGATCTGCTGCATCAGGTCAGAGCACTGGCGCATGATCCGCTCATAGGTGGCGCGGCCGCCATCGGCTTCCGCACGTGCCGCCGTCAGTTCCTTCAGATCATGCCCGGCACAGAAGACCTTGCCTTCCGCGCCCAGCAGGATAACCCGCACGTCCGGGTTCTCTGCCGCGCCTGACAGCTCGTTGCTCAGCGCTGTCATCATTTCAGAGGACAGGGCATTCATCTTTTCCGGTCGCTGCATCACGATCCGCAAAACGCCCTGATGAAGCAGGGTGCCGAGCATCGGCTTGTCAGTGGGATGGGCGGTGGCTGCTGCGTCGGACATGGAACCTTCCTGAAAATCTTTGTTGAAGGCTTTCTAACAGATGAGCGAGGGAAGGGGGAGGGTTGATCCGCATGTTCCCTCTTGCCCTTCCATTGTTTTGACGTTTACGTAAAAGGGATTGAGGGTTCGGGAGGGAAATGAATGCAGCCGGTCATGACGGGTGAGGAGGTGATGAGCCTTCTGGACAAGGTGTTCCCGCAAATCCATCAGGATGGCCGGGTTCACGAAATCCTCTCGATATCCTCCGGAACAGCGGTCATGCGGTTCACAGCCAACGAGCGCCATCTGCGCCCCGGTGGAACCGTGTCCGGCCCGGCGCTGATGACCCTTGTCGATTTCGCAGCCTATGTGGTTATCCTTGGACATATCGGCCCGCAAGCGCTGGCCGTGACGACCAATCTCAATATCAACTTCCTCAGAAAACCCGAGCCGGGACCGTTGATCGCAACTTGCCGCCTGATCAAGCTCGGCAAGCGGCTTGCCGTTGTGGAATGCGGGATTACGGGCGAGGGGCATGACGACCTTGTTGCCCATGCCACGGCCACTTACTCCATCCCTCCGAGGTAGTTGGTTCTAAAAACTTCGTTTGGCGTCTGCGCACAGGTCTTTCACCAGTCGGATCGTCGCATGTTCGAACAGGGCTTGCACCTGCTCGCTGGTCCAAATCGAAGCTAGGCCCATCGCAGCTGCGGCGGTTCTCAAAGGAATCTTTCCACCGGCCCGACCAACCAGATACCAACTGGGTTTTTCAGTCAGTTTTCGTTCCGCTAGTACCTCATGGCTCTCTAGGGAAACCAGGTAGCCTTGTAAGGTGATTGACGGCCTGAACGGAACGAGGAGATCAAAATCAACTATCGGTGCAGGGACATTGAGGACGGACCCACCTCGAAGATCGGTGATTGCAATATGCAATATACAGTCATGTTTGCCGTGTTCATGTACTGAGTTGAAAATAGGCCTCGAAAGTAGGGTCGAAATTTGGCTCCGGAGATCTTGCTGTAAGCGCGTTCCAGTCAGAAAAACCCCCTCATGTGCGCATAGAAGAAGCCCAAGCAGATTGTTGTCGAAGCGCACTTCGACATCTCCAATATGAAGCTGTGGGCTGGTTTTCTTTTTCCAAAACAGAAAAGACATAGGTTGCCAAAAATGCCTCGAACACTTGGGTGTGTGAAATGTAAGTTGCTTGGGTTCAGTTTTCCACTCGGAAACAAAAGGATCTAGCAAGCTGCTCCTCCCGCAGATGTGACTGGTCCGAAGGGGGAAAGCGCGCCAGATAATGGCGTATGAATAGAGGTGCTTTTTTCCGATTTGTCGTTGGCCTTTGCTGCCTGTCCGGTGTGATCGAGCTATGACTGAATCTGGTGTTTGTGGGATTTGAATGACGGCGGTGCATCTG
>NZ_VXDB01000055.1 GCF_008711325.1 Roseibium sediminis | reverse complement strand
GCAAGAACACCCCGATCAGCGACATGACCCTGACGAAGTGTTTGCGGGATCACAAAGTGGCCAGTGACACGCCGGGGCGTTTTGCAACAGCGCATGGGTTTCGATCCAGTTTTCGGGATTGGGCGTCTGAGAATGGATACCCGCGCGACTTGGCGGAGCGCGCACTAGCTCACACCATAAGAAACTCCACCGAAGCGGCTTATCATCGGACAGATCTACTCGAACAACGCCGGGAGATGATGCTCGAGTGGAAACGGTGGGTTTTGGGTGCTTGATACGGAACTTTCGAGTTCATTTCCCGCCGTAAGGAAGCAACCGCCACGCTATCGCCTTCCTTCTCAAGCTGAGACCAATTCAGAAGGAGTGCATTCCTGATGTTCCAAATTTAATTAATTAGGTGGCATCGTTGCGCGGAAGGCGTTTGAGAAAAACTCTCGCCTTATTGCAACCCCGATCATAAGAGTTAACGAAGGAAACAAAAGCCAAGCGGAGATGAACCAGGGAAGCGTTGCAAAACCAAAGTAATATGCCCGCACGCCGCCTTGAAAATGTGAAGACGCCAACGCGCTCATCTCAGCCAACCTGGAACCTACATATTCAGCTAGCGCGCTGTTTCTTTGCGTGCGTTCAGGAGCTGCGCCGACCATCAGCAATGCGTTCGCATGTAAACGCATCGCCCAGCCAAACTTGAAAAATGCTACGACCGCCATTGTCAAGAGCGCGCAGAGCTTCATGATTATTGTTTCTTCGGTAACGGTGTCGAAATGAGGTAACGCTCTGAGCTTTGTTGCGATGAGTCCGCTTGATCCGATGAGGGCAATCAATCCACTGATTACGAAGACAGTTGTGGTGGCAAAGAATGAAACGTTGCCGATTAGTCCTCTGACAATGCTAACATCGGTAATGCGTTCTTCCCGCCACATCATTTGACGAGTCCAACTTTTCCGCCATTCCAGCATCCGTGAGGAAATGTTTCCGCCCAGCACCCGAGCACTTAACGGGCTATAGAGCGCAAAAGTGACAATCAGCGTCGCTAAGGCGAACCGATCTAGCCAGTCAATTTCTGTTATGAAGCTATTCATTTTACTAGTTATCCGCGGGCACCGTATCGGCCCAATACGCCATTATCTCGGTCGCACCTACATTAGTTGTTCCGGTGCGTCCTATTATAGATGGGCAGGCAAAGTTGTAAGGGTATGTAGTGCGTGGGGCCTCGGTGACGCATGGAAGTTCTTGCCAAAGTTCAGCCCGAACCATTTCTGACAAGGCGTTATCAACAATCGTTGTTCCTGAAAGGCTTGCATCTATTCTTGGTTCGTGGATAGCGGTGTCGACATCCATTCCAAAATCCAGAAGGTAGGACGTTAGTTGGGCAACCGCTGGCATGATTTTTCGTCCGCCAGCTGCCCCTAGGCCGAAACGAGTTCCATCAGAACGTTCCAATAAAGTTGGACACATGTTCGCCAAACATCGTTTACCCGCACCAATGGAGTTCGGCTTTCCAGGCTCGGGGTCGAACCACATGATGCCGTTGTTCATCAATACACCGCTTGATGGAAGTGTCATTCGAGAGCCGAAGATGGACAGGAGTGTCTGTGTAACGGAAACCATAGTACCAGCTTCATCCACCACGTTGAAATGTGTAGTACAAGTTGGAACAAGCTCGTCAGCGACGTCTCCCATGGTTTCCAGACGCTCTTTGGTGGCCTGCCGGATTACCCGATTGAACATCAAAAAGTCTTCAGCCGTGGGTTTTTTCTTCTTCGGTGACCAGTCTTCAAGCAATTGGAGAACCCGTTCCAGTGTTGTTCCTGCAGTCATCTCGGGAGTTCCGTAAACACGATGACCTTTGTAGTTAAACACTGATGCAGGAACGATTTTCGCTTGGTAGTTCTGGAAATCGTGTAGTGTATGATGACCACCCGCCGACCGCAGTTCATCTACAAGGCATTTTGCGACCGATCCTTGGTAAAATTCCGTCGGGCCTAACGAGGCGATCGAGGTTAAAGTCTTTGATAACGCGGTCTGATTTAGGCGATTGTGACCAAGAGCAGTCCATGCAGACGCTTTTGGGAACCCCTCTTCGTCAAGATACAATGCGCGCGAAGCGGGAAATTTGGCAAGTCCTTTCGCGGCGCCTGCAATTATCAGTTGCGCGTACCAATCAACTACTAACCCTTTCTCGGCCTCTATTGCAGCGGGTGTCACAAGTTCAGCCCATGGTACGGAACCGAAAGCTTTATGTGCTGCAGCCATTCCAGCCACGTGGCCAGGAATTGCAACTGCCTTCGCGCCGAAGACATTGGCGTCCTCTTTAACAACCGGCCAAGGGAAGAGGTCGCTGGCAGTACCCCCAATTACTGGATAATCTGCAACCTGTAGCTTGGCGGGCGCGCGCATACCAAAGTCCACAACTTGAGCCCCAGCGTCTCCAGCACGACGGATCACCATATAACCGCCTCCACCAATCCCGCTCATCCAAGGCTCCACCACGCCAAGTGCGAAAGAAGTGGCTATAGCAGCATCAATTGCGTTTCCGCCGCTCCGTAGAACTTCCGCACCAATTTCGGATGCAATTCGGTTTTGCGAAGTAACTACTCCCTTCTTAGACTTGATAGCGGGTTTCCGAATTTGGATTGATTGACTAGCTGCCCGGCTCATGCCTTTACCACCTTTCGGTCTTTAAACGTTCTGTGTGTGATGAATGCGACCGAGAGAACGGTCAGGGAGAGGAATAGAATGGAAATGGGTGTTGAGACGAACACCCACCAGCTTCCGGAGGAGATTGTGAGAGCTTGTCTAACGGATTGCTCGCCGATCGGTTCCAGGACAAAACCAATCATCATTGGTGCGAGTGGAAAGGCTAGTTTCCGCATTGTATATCCGAGGAAGCCAAAACCCAACATGACCCAAAGGTCGGTTGGATTGGAATTGAAGCCAAATACGCCCAGCAAGCATAGTGTTGCGATGATTGGATAAAGCACGTAACGGGGGATTACCACGATGTGGGAAAAGAGCCGGATCGCAGCTAGACCTATGACCGGCAGCATCAATGCCGCGACTAACAATGCAATGAAGATCGCATAGATGAGATCAAGGTTTTCGGCAAAAAGTTGCGGTCCAGGCGCCAGTCCGTGGATTAGGAAAGCGCCCAACAGAACGGCAGTTACTACGTCACCTGGTACGCCAAGCGCCATCAACGGAATCAGCGCGCCCCCCGCAGTCGCATTGTTGGCGGATTCGGCGGCGGCTACGCCGTCCAACGACCCTTTTCCAAATTTCTCCGGCGTTTTCGAAGCCCGTTTGGCCTCGGAATACGAAAGGAAAGCGGCCGGTGTTGCCCCAAGACCGGGTATGGAGCCCAATACTATCCCTATTACTGACCCCCGCATTATTGTGGGGAACTTTTCTCGAATCCTTGCCCAGCCAATTTGTGCTTTGGGAACGACTACTCTGGTGATTGAGGTGGTAGACGTCTCCGCTTGAATGAAAAGCTCCGAGACGGCGAAGAGACCGATCAACATTGCCATCAGCGAAATACCGTTCAACATGGTTATCTCGCCAAAAGTGAACCGAGGTGTCGCCATCATTGGGTCAAGGCCCACTGTTCCGAAAATAAAACCGACGGCTGCTGCAATAAGGCCCTTTATCATGGAGTCGTCTGACACTCCGGCGACGATTGTCAATGAAAACAAAACCAGCATGGAGAACTCTGGCGGGCCAAACTTGGTAGCAAGCTGAGCCAACAAGATTGCACCAAAGATAAGTGCAATGGTCGATACAACATCACCGATGACTGATGCCCAAAGCGCCATCCCCATGGCTTCGCCGCCACGGCCTTTTTGAGTCAATGGGTACCCATCAAGAACTGTGGCGGCAGCCGCGGGAGTTCCTGGGGTATTAATTAGAATTGCGGGGATGCATCCGCTGAAGAGAGCGCCCTTGTAAGTTCCAAGGAGCAAAGCGAAAGCGGTGATCGGCTCAAATGCATACGTCAGCGGAATTATTAGAGCGATACCCATTGTTCCCGTCAACCCAGGCACGGCCCCCATGAAGACACCGAAGGCGACGCCTGCAAAGATGGCGATCAGGTTCTGAACTGAAAGCAGCATGTCCAAGGCAGAGAAGAGGTCGGCAATCATAGTTACACCTCAAACAAGCGGAAGGTTTAAGCCGAGGTTGAATACGGCAAACAGTGCGGCGGTTGTGATTGCGGCTGTCAGGAGAATAACCAGCGGGTTCCGAGCGCCAAAAAGAACCATCAGGACGACGATGACCGGTGGGGCGGCATAGAAGTACCCGAGCCATTGGAACAACAGAATGAACGCAGCCATTGATACGGCAACAAGCAGTGCGATAAACGTCTTTGAAGTGTCGACGTTTCTTGTATTGAGAATGTCTTCAGGAGATTTTGGAGATTTCGCCAACACAGAAATGGTAATTAATGCCAAACCACCAATTCCGATCAAGACAGTCCCGAGGCGCGGGAAAAATCGAGGTGACATGGCGCCAGCCTCACTGGAGCCGACGAAATTCGGGATCAGGTAGAAATAGAGCACTGCGGAAAAAAACAGCAGCACCATACCTGAAATCGTATCTGAAAATTTTTGTGCCATTCCCACCTCCCTCGGGAATCGAAGGCCCGCTGTTGAATGCACCGGGCCTTCACATTGTTATGGAACTATTTGCCCAGACCGGCGGCGCGAATGATCTCACCTTGGATCTCGTAGTTTTCGCGGACGTTCTGCTCGAAGTCGGCGCTGTTGCGATAGGTCATCTTCATTGCTAGTTTGTCGATGATGGCCTGAAGCTCCTCGCTTTCCGTTGCTTTCTTGATTGCGGCGTCAAGTTTTGCGACCACGTTTTCCGGCACACCGTCGGCGGCTGCGATGCCCAGTATGGACGGTGCAGCGATGTCATAGCCGAGGTCTTTCAAAGTCGGCACATCCGGGAACTGATCCATGCGCGCGTCTGTTATAATGGCGAGCAATTTGAACTCTCCTGATTTCACCTGCGGAAGCCATTCGGTTGCTCCAGCCATGACATCGACATGGTTACCGAGTAGAGCGGTCACCGACGCAGCACCGCCCTTGAACGGTACGGCTTTCCATTCGAGCCCTTCTTCCATCGCCAGACGTTCCATCGCCAGGTGTTGAGGTGTGCCGGTGCCGGCGATTGCATAACTGATCTCGCCGGGGTTCTCTTTGGCGAAGTTCACCAATTCCTCAAAGGTCTGATAGGGCGCATCAGCCGGAACTACGATCCCAACGTTCCAAGCCCCGTACTGCGAGATGAAAGTGAAGTCGGAAAGGGTGTCGTAAGGCAAGTCCTGACGATGTGGGGAGAGAACCGCAGCTCCAGTGGTAAAAGTGAAAATATTGTAGCCGTCAGGTCTTTGAGCGGCAGCCAGCCCCGCTGCGACCGAGCCGCCGCCGCCAGGTTTGTTGATTACTGTGACTGCTGTGCCCAGCTCTTTTTCAAGCAAAGTAGCAAGGACGCGTGCTGTTGAGTCAGTTGTTCCCCCTGCGCCGTAACCAACAGTCAAATTGATGCCTTTTGACGGCCAGTCTCCAGCGATGGTTGGGCCCGACAAAAAGAGCAAGCCAAGCATGGTGGATATCAGATACTTCTTCATATTGCCTCTCAAGTTATCGTATATCGATTTTTATGCTCATTATTAAATTATTGAATCCAATTTACGCATAGTCAACCGCAAATTTTGAATCCATCATTGCGTTAATCGATCCAGAGATGCAGTATCCTGTGATAAGATAAGGGTGGGATGAATGAGTTCGAGTGCGCTGCTAAAAGCCTTTGAGGCTCTTGAAGCATTTCAAAATACTGCTGGTTCTCTATCAGTCAGGGATATCGCGGAACAAAAGGGAGAAACTCTGAGTTCCGTCCAAAGAAGCGTTTACACCCTTGAAGTGCTTGGATATTTGGAGCGAGAAGAAACCGGAAAGAGATTTGTTCCAGGGCGTGGCTGCCTGCGACCGGTATATGGGTACCTACGCAACAATCGGTTTCTGGAAAACGCAACGCCCTATCTGATCGACCTGTCCGAGCGGCTGGCTTCTAGAGCAGATTTATCGGTTCTGGACGGTGCTGATATCGTCTACTTGTCTCGAATCCCAAGTCGAGATGAACTCTTGAATCTCGCCCCGCTAGGGAGACGTTGGCCTGCAATCCATACGGCTTCGGGTCGCGCAATTCTGGCCGCCATGACGGATGAACATATGGCAGAGGTGTTGAGCGCCACGTCGTTTAAAAAAACGACCATTCACTCTCTCGACACCATCCAGGATGTAACTAGTGCAATCGAAGAGGTGCGAAAAATGGGATATGCCTTTCAAAGCGAAGAAGTCCTGATTGGCGCTGCTTCTGTTAGTGCGGCTGTTGTGGGTACGGACGGCAGGGTACATGGGGCAATTATATTGGGAGGGCCGGTTGGTGCATTCCAAGATAGAGATAAAAGACATGGCTTTGGAGTTGCGGTGATTAAAGCGGCTCAAGCTATTGGGGCACTTATCTGATGGCAGAGGTAAAAAATCAGGCATCTCCACGGGACGATCCGAGATTTTTGACGTCTGTTGAACGAGGCTTCCTCGTACTCGACACATTGTCGGATAGTCTTGGGCCGATGTCCCTCACCGAAATCGCAAAAGCAACTGGCTTGGCAGTCCCAACTCTCCAACGTCTGACTGGTAATTTGATTCAAGCGGGTTATCTTGAAAAACACAGTGGTTCAAAACGATATAGCTCCACCGTAAAGACAGTCGATCTGCTCTTCAGTTATTTGTCCCGAAACCAGTTCGCAAAGCGTGCTTGGCCACACCTTGTGAAATTGAGAGAAGACCTAGGGCTTGATGTTTCGTTGTCGGTGCCATCGGGGGGCACGATGGTCTATGTTCACCGGCTACCTGGATATTCTGGTAACTTCGAAAACACACTGCCTGGAAAGAAAGTCCCAATCCACTTGTCTGCTAGTGGGCGATGCATCCTTTCGCTGATGGCAAATGAGCGCGTTCGGCATTATCTGGCGTCTGCTAGTCTCGCCCCTCTCACGCCTTGGTCCATCACTGATCCAGCACTCCTATTGGAAGAAATTGCCCAATGCCGGAAAAACGGATTTTCAGTTGTTAGGCAGGAAGCAACCTCCGGCACATTGACGCTCGCGTGCCCTATCCGCAGGGCATCTGAGGCAGTAGCTGGCGTCTCAGTTCATGTACCAATTGCAGGTACTGACGAAAACGAATTTGTATGCCGAGCCTTACCTCTCGTGGTGTCTGTTTCTGATGCTTTGAGAATACAGTGACAAGTTTAAGTTGGGCAGTCCGTATCTTGGGGTGCAATTTGTCCAAAAATCCCTGACGACGGACAATGCCGCATGCGCGAATCAATGGTCTTGTCATTGAGCCCTGCGCCTCCTTCATGTTCCGTTGGTACAGGAAAAGCATTCAGGCAGTGTCGGGCTGCATGTTCTTTTGTCTCATCGATAGGGTGGGATCTGCTCAAATTCAGTAGGGAGAGGAGAGGTTCCTTAAAATGGTGTCTGGGTATTGCCTGCCCAGCGCATAAAGGCAAAAGCTCTCCATCGCGTTCCGTTATCACACTATCTGGTAAGCCTCTTTGAGCATCTGCAGAGCGCGGCTTCTCCTGATACACCTCTTGTATTCCCCTCCCGCAAGAACACCCCGATCAGCGACATGAAGCAACTGAGCGAGGACAAGTTCCGCTGGCCCCGGCGCCAGGATACAGTGGT
>NZ_VXDB01000054.1 GCF_008711325.1 Roseibium sediminis | reverse complement strand
AGCCAGTGAATCAGAAATCATCCAACAGCGCGAGGTTTTTGCGGGTGTCCAGCTAATGGCGTGAAATAGGAATATCCTGGTGCAGGTGTTTCCGTGCACTGGTTGCCATGTTGGTCAAGGCATAGGGACATCGATTCATAACGCGGCCCGGACTCCTGATGGACCTTCTGGCCAATCTCGAACACGTCGGAACAGCTGCCGTCTTCAAGATAGGTATCGGAGACGCATTCGGCCTCGCTCTTGTAAACGCGGCCTTCCACGTTCGGCTCTTGCGAGCAACCCGCGAGAGGATCGGACCGACTGCCGCACTGGCGCTGAATATCCGGGCCAGACATTTGAAAGTCTGCGTTTGGAATACAGCTGATCGCCAATACAGCCAAGCGCTTCAGGTGTTCAAAGGTGTTTCCACAAAATCGGCCCATAGAGGGTATAAAAATTCATCATAACGACATAAGTATTTCATTTTATTCATTTGAGTAAAATCTCAAGCTACTCCAACCTCATATCACAACGTATTATTTTTCTCCTGAGTCACCTCAAGGCTGGCCGCATAACGCATACCACTGGGACAGCTTCCCCATAATATACTAACTGGGTATTCTTGATATTCGTAGTACAGCCCTACAATAATCATTAATAGACCGCATGCCACACCAACATCGCCAATGCTCACGGGCAGAATAACCGGGTCCAAGAACGCTTCCCCAGCGTCTTTCAAACTGGAAAGGGCGTAGCCGTATTCCTCAGCACGATGCCGCTGGCCATTCAGGTCGCCGAGAACCAATTCTGGGTGAACACCTTCTGGCAGACGCTCTATAACGCCACGAAAACAGCTGGAAAGTGCAGCGCCCATGATCGAACCGTTTACGTCCATGGGTTGCTGCTTTTCTTCCAGTGTAGCAAGTGTGCGGATCGTACCGAGACTTTTCGCGGCTCCCATGTGTGACTTTGAGGATAAAAACACCATAGCAGCAGCCTCACCCGGCACGGTTCCATAAGGGTTTCCCTTACCAATCACACCTGTTGTGAACTGCATGGCATCGATCAGCCATGGTGCAATGTGGCTATCAAGCCCGCATACAAGGGCGGCGGACTTCTTTCCTTCGCGGATTTCCTTGCACGCCTCGATAAACGCCGTCAGCCCTCCAGTGGGACCCTCAAAATAACAGATTACATTTAAGACAAGCTCCGGCGTATCTTGATTGAATCTATCCTGAAACGCCTGTTTGAGGTCGGTTGACTGGTTCATCCAAACCGGCAAAGCAAGATGGAGTGTAACCTTCTGGCTTGTCGCCATTTTTCCATCAAGGGACTGCAGGCACTCCTGATATGCCTCGTCAAACAAACGGCGTAAACGCGTGATGATATCCCGCTCTTCAAAGTACGGTATCTTGGCGGCCATTATCTGGTCTTGGCCATCTGCCCCAACGCATTCCCGAACGCGATGAAAAAAGGGCTGCCCTTTCAGGATAGCCTTGGCCGCCTCGGGTGTCGTGGCCCCAGCAACACTCGCAAGCCCACAGCCGTAAATCTGCGGGTGTGTATCGCCGCTCACCGTACTCCTGCCATTTGCTTGACCCTGACAAGGGACGACGAGATAAGGTGGTCTTGCCCATTGCATGGAACATGTGTGTTCCATACCATTTCGAAGTCTTTTCTATCGGGGTAGAATTCAACACTAACACAGTTGAATCGCGTCGTATAAGCTCTGCCGCCTAATCGGGTTTTAGCTTCCAGAATGATTTGGGGAAGCCTAAATTCATAGGCACCTTCCTTGTTAAACCCCTCAAACGCAACGGTTTCACCACCCCGGATAAACCCGTCCCAGATCTGATCCATAGGGGCCGTCTGATAAAATCGCTCATCAAAATCTTCAGGCAAAACCGGGGCGCGCGAACGCTCCCACGTCTCATCGAATGTGCCTGCATGTTCCTTTCGCGGTTTCCAGAAACGCTGCACGGCGCCAAATCCGGTTGGCCTGACAGGTCCGCTCTCTCCGGTAATCGGTTCATCTGGATTTTCAAAGAGAGGCAGGGCGACCCGAGAACCGTCTGGAAGCGCCTTCAGTGGACTGGAGCAATACCCTGTTCCGACTGGATTAGATTCACATACCTCGGCTTCATCGTCGGAACAGAAATCACGTCCTCCATAAGCACCTGACCATGATAAAGGCGTTTCTTTGGCAAGTTCGAATTGTGAGACAAGCTTTGGCTTACCTCCATTCACTTCTAGAATACGCGCGCCTAACACCAAGGCTCTTTTTTCAAGATGACCTACCCGCATTCGAACTGGTTGGGAGCCGATGCCCGACTTTACCGATTGCACAGTGCCTTTCAGCAGAATATCCGTAGAGGGCTTGAAAGGAGCAATGTCAGTGTCACTTGCCAGTTCTTGTGCCTCTTCGTCCGCATATTCCGGTCCAAGCCGAATCCAAGGGCTATCATCTGAGATACGACAAAGACCGTCCGCCTCCACATTGAAACGCGCTCGTATTGCGACACACCAAAACTCGCGCCCATTTCTATCGCGCTCAAATGCCCCTCCAGCAACAAATGGCGTCTTGTTCTTAACCTCCCACATAGCAGTTTTCAGCCCGGCTTATACTGGTCAAATTCGTAGAATGCATCATAAGGCTCACCCAAATCATATTTCTTGTCAGACTGACTCACCATCTCTGAAAACACTGTGCTTGCATCCTTCACATAGCTGTCTATCTCGGGAGTGAAACTGTCTACATCCACAAGTGTGGAAGATTTTCCAGAGAAAGTAATGAGGGCTTGCGTCAGGGTTGGAGCGTAGATGTAGTTATGAATAATTGCATAGCCGCCATCTTGCGCGAGAAACGCTCCAATGCCGCGAATTACGTGGAGAAATGGCAGAAAAAAGCTCCAGCTCTCAGACAACAACATATTGCAATAAACGAGTGTATCGGTATTTTCATGGTGATGAAATCTATGGACAACTTCATCACCGAGGAATTGAGGGCGGAGCCAGTTCCATGTCTGCTTGCCTTCAAGGGATCGTACGAAACGAAGTTCTTCATCCAATATCTCAAAGCTTATCGTGTCCCAGTCGCTGTAAGTATCGAAAGGCATTATCGGGGAAGCCATGAACTGGTGTAATGCGCTCCGACTGATCTGGCACTTGAGTAGAAAGGAACTTGGCTCCGACATCACTCCGTCTCCACAATATCAAATCGGCGCAACCACTTGAGGCTTTCGTCATGGGCATCTAGTGCTGTCCCATGAGGAACTTTCAGATATGTCCGACTAGGCTTGAAAGCTTCAAATCGCAGGTGCTTTAGCGCTCTATTGACAGTGCGGTAATGCTCAGGCCAGATGTTCGCGTTGCGGTCTCCAAGAAATGGTTCTGGCCCGGCCTGAATGATTACTCCGCCGTCATAGACGTGCAGGTGAATGTCCTCGCCCAGATGCTCCGCAAGCGCCGCAGGACCGCCCAAATCGCGGCTATAGCCCTCGTCAAGAATGGTCAGCCAATTGACCCCACGTATCTTGCGTTCGGCACCAACAGCCAATCCCCAGGAACCGTTTGGCCAATCAAACCCTGGAAACCTTCTTAAATACGGGAAATAATACTTTGGGTCCTCGCGGCCAGGCTCAAAAACCGGTGAAAGTCCCGCAACACCGTTTGTGGGATTGAGCTTGCTACACATCTCCTGCAAGGCAAACGTAACCTGCGCAATATCTTGCTTCACCCACGCCAGCGGCGTTCTAAACTGAAGGTAAGAAAGAGGCCGCCTTTCTTTTCGGTTTTCGGCAACAGAAAGTGCTGCGAAGTCATAAAGCATGAGATCGGATTCTGAGCTCCGAAGATAAATATGAAAATACTCATCAGCATCCAATCTACTCGGCAACAATTCATAGTAGTTTGGGAATTTATCATCCCGCATTTTACTATATCTGGTTGCTCCGTCTTTTTGATAATGCGTAATTTTACCATGAAAAAGATTGAAATAGTACCGCGCCAAATCGACCAGTATTTGTCGTTTTTCTAGCGTCCATCCTTCCATAAACCAGAGTTCAACTGTAAAGGCAAACCTCATGTATGCCTTACCTGTCCGCTCATGGTTGATGATCAGGTTGTCCAGTTTTTCATATTCATTTTTGACCTGGTAGTAAGGTGGTAAAACTTGTGTCATTTTTTTCTCTACAAAGCTGCTGCCGCACCACCAAGCGCCGCGCCACCAACAAGAATAGCGCCACAGGGCTCAGCTATCAGGCATGCAATCACTCCAATCCCTGCAGCAATACCGGCTCCCAAGCCCACTTTCTGGGCAGTTGATAGTCCCTCATCTTCAGCGCCAGACGGACTAGGAACCATCACAGGTTCCGGGGCAGTTCCACCGCCATCACCACAATCACAGTCATCTTCAACTGTTAGATTGTCCCTTTCCACCCCTAAATCTTCAGCAGCCTCGTCATATGCACCACCAGCTCTTTGGTTCGCATTCGGCTTATCTCCCTCGAATTTCACCTCAATGATTTTCGATGGTTTGCCGCTATTGTTTACAACAACATCAGGTCTGATACCGCCTTTCGGCGTTATTGGATTACTTGTTGGTCCGGCTCCTGCCTTGTTCATTATAATTTGCCAAACACCGTCAACAAGCTTCATCGACACTTCTTGCCAAATTGGACTGTCAACTTTTGGGTACTTACCATCATAGAGTTCATCTTTGATTTTGTCGGCCATGCATTGTTGGCGAGCACTCACACTTCGACATTCACAGGCAAACTCACACAGCTTGTCCATGATGGGGTCATCACCACCTAACCACTTCTGCTGCTCCCCACCAACAGACACCGTGTTGCCCTTGTTCAGCAGCATCTTGTCCGTAAGACGGCAGACCGGCTTTCCCTCCATGAAGACGTTGGGCGACCATGAGAGCCATGTCGCCTTATGCAGATGAACGCCAGATTTGACACCTCCACCTGACCCCGGCTCATCCCCAATAGATTTAGAAAACTCAGACCCTTTAATGGCGCACATCGCGCCCTTGTCAGCCCGCACCGAAGTCGTCCCTTTCGCCAAGTCTTTTGAAAAGGCAATATTGGTGTACGGGATCGGCGCATTCTTAGCAGCAGGTGTAAGACATACATCAGGCAAGGTTGATCGCACAAAGCCATCAGAGTTCTTGTGGCAAAGACTCAACCCGTTGATATTGACCGTAACAGCCATCAGTTGATCTCGATAAGCGCGGCAGAAAGATGCAATGTGCCTTGGGAGGTGTGGGTGACCTTCTCCCCCTCAATACGCAAGGTTCCATCTTCACGCACAAGTATCCGCGACTTGCCATTCCTAATAACGAGAGCGTCCTGGTTTTCGTCAACGTCAATATATCGCAGAATATTTTTGAGTTTGGCGATTTCCTCCGCAGTGAATTCAACAGGATTAACTGACTCACCGATAGAGACGAAAGATAAGACGTTGTCGGCTTTGGTTTTCATACGTCACGCTCCTGTAATATTTGGGCCGCGCTACAATTCAGACCACAAACACATGAAATTTCGGGTTCAAAGGCCTCGGGGCTGAGGCAATTCCGTTTTCATCAGCGCCTCACGCTAAAATCGGAGAAATCGCTGAGTTAATTTTCGTGTTTGGATTTCCAATGCGCATACTGTGCGCTCAGAAGAAGCTCCTGAACGAAGCTGGTGTGGTTGCGAGTACCAAAAAGATATTGCCCGCCGCCTGCAGCAGAAAATGTTGATGTAATTATCGCGACGCCATCCCGACCGAAAGTCATCAAAATATTCGCGACAACAGGGATTTCATCCGACCCAACAATTACTTTGTAGGTATACATTTTGTTGAACGCAGAAACCTCAGCAAGGTTACCGAAACCGTTCATTTCTTTTGGTTCGAATTTGTAGGCTTGCCCGGGCAGCAAGTTATCGAGCATCACTCCAAGCACGACTGACGACAAGTTCGCCATCGCCTGCTCATCAAATTTGGGTTTCGCGCCCTGCTCTGCTGGTTCTCCTGCTTTGCTTACCAATACCAGAGCTCCCGAATTTCGGTTTGGGTCGTCAACATCAACCCAAGCGGCAGCTTGCCCATCAAGTGGATTGGATTGCGACAATCCCAAACTTTCCCAGTTTCCGGGCATCGAATAGTCAAAAGTTAATCCAATGTCGTTTGGATACAGACTTGTGGCTTTGAAGTTATCTTTGACAGGATCCTCGAAAGCGCTAACATTAAATTTTATACTGCCGACAAACGAAGCGATTTCGTTTGAATACTTATCGAAATACTTAGAATCAAATTTCGAGCGAACGATCAATACATTCTCACCTCGACGAATAACTGAGATGCGATTGACCATCATGACGCCACTCGAATTATCACCACCCAGTACTTCGCCAAATTCTGGTGAATGCACCTGAATGCCAAAATTCATTTTTCCCCATTGGCTCGCCAACAGACTTGCATACCCCGTTCCAAGAGCGACCCGGGCCGGGAAGATTTTTGCCGAATAGAGACGAATTTCAAATCGGTCTCGGTTAAGTGGATCATATCCGATATGCTCCTGAACAAGACTGGAAAACACCCCGGCATCCATAAACTCTGGTGGAACCGATTTGGCTTCGTTCCAGACAAAACCGGCTGGCGAGAGGCTGGAAAAACCTAGTTGTTCAGCTTCGAACTCAAATTCAACGTCTTTGGTTTCGGAACCAACTATGCCAAATTTCTGAATAGTAGCATCAGTCATTGAAATGCTCACCAAACTGAACATGCAGAAGAGAGGTAATATGAAAACTTTTTGCCAGTTGCATTGCATGCTTTCTCATCCATTTAATCGCCCCAAGCCCAATTCCAAGCCGACTTTATTCCATTCCAAATCTTGTCTGCTCCTTGAACTCCGCCTGAGACCTTAACACCAGCCCCCACACCGAGGCCAACTTTGGCTCCAGCCTCTGCCCTCAGCTTCCCTTTCTCATAACCCGCCCGCGCCTCAGCTCCAGCCTGTGCACCCACCTGACCTGAGACTTCTCCGCCAATAGAAATTCCAATGTCCCAATTTTCACTCAATGGTTCAACATCATCATCGACGGCCCAGTTCCAGAGGTGAATCATTGGGTCGGCGACCCGTTTTGGCGTGATTGTCAGATTTCCAGAAAACTTGCCTTCAATCAGATTTACTTCTGCCCCAAGTTTTCCGCCGAGCGTGGCTTGTTCTGGTGTAAGAACAACTTCCCCCTTGGCTTCTGCACTACCTGATACCGCGGAACCACTTGCTGCACCGGAAATGGCGTGGTCGTCTGTCGAAGCTACCGACCCTTGTGCCATGCTCCCTTGCGCCTTGGCACCGGCATGTGCCGAAACACCACCGCTATCGACCTTGAAACCGGCGCTTGCGCCAGCGTCCGCGCTAAGGACCTTTCCTTGACCAGTGAACGCATCATTTCCGTCTCCAAAACTACCTTCGGCTACAGAAACATCAAACAGATCTGTTTTTGCATCGCCTTGAATGATTGTGAAATCGTCTTTCCACTTCCCTCCAAAGTTCGTATCAACCTTGGTCGTGCCATATGGGTTTGTGCGGGTGTAACCTGACTGGATATACTCACGCACATCACGCCGCTCTTCTATCCCGATACCGCCATCTTTCGTACCAAGGCTCGGACCACTCAGAGAATACTTAGAATCGGATGATTTTTCTTCCGGCTGTGGATCAGGCGGAGGTGGCAGTAGCAAATTTGCAGGACTTTGTGCCCCAAAACTTGCC
The DNA here is from genome assembly GCF_008711325.1 of Roseibium sediminis. Classification (GTDB taxonomy): domain Bacteria; phylum Pseudomonadota; class Alphaproteobacteria; order Rhizobiales; family Stappiaceae; genus Roseibium; species Roseibium sediminis. The sequence goes on along the minus strand of NZ_VXDB01000054.1, from coordinate 1,157 downwards.
GTTTCAGAAACTTCAGTACCGGTTGGATCCTCCAACGCGCAAATCATTGGCGGGGTACATTTTGGTTGCCAACTTGCAGGTGTTCCAGGCAGCGCAGCAAATTTCTGCTGTAGGGCCAAGTCAGACGCAAGCATTCTCGTAGCTGGATCAACATCCTCCGCCTGATTTTCAGGTCGGAGAACAAAGGGTGGACCATTGAGAGTGCGAGGTTCTTTCATAACAACCTCAGTTCTGATCAATCGTATCGGCTTTAAATTTGATCCTTTTTCCCTGAATTAAGATGTCACCTTCCTTCGACATCGTCAGGACAGAGTTTTCACCAACCTTGATTGTAAACTGGTCTCCAACTCGAATGTTCATCACTTGCCCGACGTCTATGTCTTTGCGTCCCCGGACAATCGTGCTCATCGCCTTACCAACCGTTGTTTGAAATGATTGCCCAGCGACGACTGATTTAACGACCCCAACAATTTCAGAGGAAGCAACGTTTACGACCTCGGATTTGTTTTTTTCGATAAAGACTTGCATGTTCCCTTTCCCAAAGTTGAAAGGGTCCGGAATCTTCATTTTCTCCATGATTTCACCGGCCTTCGAGAAGGCGACCTTGGTCTTTTCCATCAAGGTGCTAGCAAGTGGGTTCTTCCCAACCGCTATCGAGACGTTTCCCGAGACGACCTCGTCGTGATCGCCCCCAACCTCAATTGACTTGTCATTTCCGACAACTTCAGACTGGTCTCTTTCAATGCGCTTCGAGCGATCATTTAGTACTTCGATGTTCATGTCTCTCTGCGCATGAACAAAAATTTCCTCACGACCTGACTCATCTTCAAAGCGCAACTCATTAAAGCCTTCCCCCTTATGACTTTCAGTCTTGATAGTCATTCGGGTCTTGTGATCCGGCAGTTTGTAGGGTGGCATGTTCTGGGCGTGGTAGGTGCGGCCCGTTATGATGGGCTGGTCAGGGTCACCTTCGAGAAAGTCGACGATCACTTCCTGCCCAATGCGCGGGATTGCGATGTGGCCCCATTTGGGGCCTGCCCAGTTTGAGGCAACGCGGATCCAGCAGGAGGACTTGTCATTCTTCTCCCCGTGCCGGTCCCAAGGGAACCAGACCTTCACCCGGGCAAACTCGTCGCAATAGATCTCCTCGCCTTCCG
>NZ_VXDB01000053.1 GCF_008711325.1 Roseibium sediminis | reverse complement strand
CCGGCGCCCGCGGCTGCTCAAACCGTCCAAAATCAAACCGCAGGACTGAGATTGCGCAAACGCAAGGCGTTGTTCAGCAGCCTGCTAGGTCGAACCAATAAAGGCAAGACTGCGCTAGGAGAGATTATCCCGGACCTTGCTCATCACGTGCAGGAAGGTCCGGAACTCCTTGTCTCCGATGCCTTTCAGCATGCGGCTTTCCGCCTGCAGGACTTTCGGAACGATGTCGCCATAGACCCCGCGCCCTTTCGATGACAACGCAAGCAGCGTGCTTCGGCCATCTTCCAGATTGCAGGACTTTTCCAGCAGTCCGCGTTCGTGCATGCGTTTGACGGCGCGGCTGACCGACACCTTGTCCATGCTCGACCGTTCGACGATTTCCGTTGCAGGTATCTTCCCGCTTTCAGCGAGAATGGCCATCGTGCGCCATTCAGACGGCGTCAAACCGTGGTCGCGGGTATAGATTTCAGCGAGGGCAGCGGTAACATCCGAGTAAAAGACGCGAACAAGGTATGGAAAGAATGATTGAAGGTCGAAGTTCGGCAGATCCGCTTCCTCTGACCTCGTCTCCAGTTTCGAACCTGTCATATGTCTTCCCGGCTGCATCGAGTCTTGTTTCAAATGAAACTAGCCCGTGTCTTGGAAAGAGAAAAGGGTTTCGTGAGCGTGAAATCTACGCCTCGACCCGAGTATTTCCTTTTACGACAAGGCTTTCAGCTCAAACGTTCTGGATGGTCCAGGCAGAAATATCGGCAAACACCTGATCAGCTGCCCGGTTCAAGGCTTCGACAGCCTTGTCGGGCGACGCCGTTGACGCTGCCACTTCGCTCTTGAAGATCCGGCTGGAAACGGTCCGGCCATTCCGGTCATTGACCAGCCGCGCGGAGATTTCCACCACCGCCTTGTCGGCATTGGCGAGCTGGATTTCAAACGACCGGATTTCCATCTGCAGCTGATAGTCAATCAGCAGGCCGTCACCCGGCAGGCCGACACCGCGCAGAAGGCCTGTGTTCTGAAGGGTCTCAACGACCTTGGTCTGCACAAGGCTCGGCAATGCATCCGCCCAGGAAACCTTCGGAAAGTAGCTGTAGACGGGCCCGCGATCAACCACTGCAATATACTGGGTATCAAGCGCCTTGACTGCGCGTGGGCGCGGAACAAGCACCTGACGACCTTTTGGACGGCCCTGAATTTCGGCGCTGCCTGCACTCAGACCATAAAGGGCAGCAGGTCCGCCGGCAGCACAGCCGGACACAAGCAGACCTGCTCCAAGCCCGATCAGCACATTGCGCCGTCCCATCATGCGGGATTTGCTCGTCATCAACCCAAGAACCTTTTACCCGTTACTGACCGGTGCCCCGGATCAGTTCCCAATTTAACGCCGGTTTCCACCCGTATAGGTCGGCACCTGCTCGCCGCCGAATATCACCCGCTGCGGATTGCGGTCAAAACTCTCCACCGCGCGCTGGATGGAAATGAGTGTCCGATTGACCTGTTCCATGGCAGCCGCAAAGTCGGAAGATCCTTGATTTGCGAACTTCGCCAGCCCGTCGGCAATTGTTCCGGCACGCGATTCAAAGGCTTCGGCCACCTTGCGAATGGCTGCAGCGGCTGCGGTCGCTTCCTTGATCAAGCCTTCGCCATCCGCGTCAACCATGGTGCCGACATTGTCAACAATCCCCTGAATGCGGACAGATGTGGCATTCAAGTTGGCCGTCAATTGCTGCGCATCGGTGATGATCTGATCAACATCCGGAGTGCGCGCTGCCAGATCGCGGCTCATCTTCTGGACATTCTCCGCCGTTGCCCGCGCGGAAAGGATGATCTCGTCGATATTCGCCTTCTGACCGGCCAACCCGCCTGTGACGCTCTCGACAGAGCCAACGATGTTGGCAACCTGCTCCGGCTTGATTGCTCCAAGCACCGTGTCAGCACTCGCCAACGTCTCGGTGAACTGGACGGAAGCAACCCTCAGATCATCAATGAGACCGACAATGCGATCTTCTTCACCGCGAACCGTTGCAGTGACCGCCTCGATGTTCTGGATAGAGGATTTGGTCGCGGTGATGATCTCGTTGATCTGGTTTTCCTGATTACGGAAGTTTGCCACGATCTGCGCCGCATCATCGACAACGGTCTGGACCGTTGCCGGATCAACAGCTGCAACAATGGCATCAACCCGGCCAAGGGAGGTGTTGAGGTTATTGGCAAAGGCCTCTGCGGAAGAGACCGTATTGCGGACGGAGGCGGGATCAACCGCATCTGCGATTTCAACACCCCGGGCCATGATGGCGTCGGCCTTTTCAAGCACGGCCTTGCCATTTTCGATCGCTGCAGCAAGGTTCTTGTCCTGCTCGCGCAGTGTCGTGGAGACAGCTGCCAGATTATCCATGGTCGTGGATGTGGACGCGACAAGTGTGTCCAGCTCCGCCTTGCGGTCTTCCAGAACTTTGCCAAGAGCCCCTGCACCAGCCACGACCTGTCGCACATCTTCCGGATTTACCGCTGAGATTATGGCATCCACGCTCTTGATTTGCGCATTCAGACTGACGGTGAACTGCTCCAGCTCCTTGGCCGCAGATTGCGCATCGGCCATCATGAGCTCGATCTTTTGCCCTGCATCGCCAAGGCTCTTCGTGAAGACGGAGACATCGTCAACGATTTCATGAACCTTGTCGGACGGAACCGCTGCCAGAATGCGTTCGCCTTCTGCAACGAGGGTTTCCATGCGCGCAGACAGTTTCACGAAAGCATCCGTAGCGTTTGAAATGCTCGACATGAACTGCGAAACGCCTTCGGAGTTCGAGGCAAGAGCTGCAGAAAAGGTCTCGGCATTCTTCAGGGTATTGACGATCACCGGCCTGTTTTCAGAGATGAGCATCTCGACTTCAGCAAGTGTCGTTTCCGCTTGATGCAAAACGTCGCGTGCGCCGCCAGTGATGTCATCAAACAGGGACTTTTCGGCATAAATGACCGGATAGGTCCCCTCATCTGTATCAATCCCGTTGAACAACATGGGGGCATCGAGGCTGCCGCCGTTCATGTCCACATAGGCAATGCCGGTCAGACCGGTAAAGTTGAGGGTCGCCTTTGTATCGGCGCGCAGCGGCGTGTCCGGCTTGACGCGCACGGTGGCGATCACCTTCGTGGGATCCGTCTTGTCGAAATTCAGCTTGCTGACATCACCAACCTTGATGCCGTTGAACAGCACCTGCCCACCAACGGGAAGGCCGGTAACGGGCGCCGGAAAAACAATGTCGAAAAAGACGTTCTCGCGCGTTTCTGCGGTTCGGGCCAGCCAGTAGATGAAAATGAACGCCAACAGAAGAGTGGCGACCATGACAGCACCGATGGCTACGTAATTTGCGCGGGTTTCCATCTAACTCGTGATTCCTATACCCGTTTCAACGCCCGAGCACCGCGGAAGTAGGATTTGATCCACGGGTCATCGTTCACCATCATTTCTTCCATAGGGCCAATGGCCCAGACCTTCTTGTGGCCAAGGACAGCTATCCGGTCACATATCGAATGCAGACTGTCGAGGTCATGCGTCACCATGTAGACCGTCAGACCAAGCAGCTTGCTCAAATTTGCAATCAACGTATCAAATGCCGCTGCACCGATCGGGTCCAGCCCCGACGTCGGCTCGTCAAGAAATACCAGATCGGGATCAAGTGCAAGCGCACGCGCCAGACTGGCGCGCTTTACCATGCCTCCCGAAAGTTCCGAAGGGTATTTGTCCCCAGCATCCTGCGGCAAACCGACCAGCTCCAGCTTCAAGGTCGCAAGTTCATCCATCAGCTGAGGTGAAAGTTCCAGATGCTCGCGCATCGGCACCTGAATGTTCTGCTTGACCGTCAGCGACGAGAACAGGGCCCCTTGCTGGAAAAGCACCCCCCAGCGCCGCTCAATCGAAAGTCGCTGGCTCTCCGTTGCCCCATCCAGATCATATCCAAAGACCTTGATACGCCCGGATTGACGCGGAACAAGACCGAGAATCGACCGCATCAGCACAGACTTACCAGTGCCGGACCCTCCAACGAAGCCTAGAACTTCTCCCCGCCGGACGTCCAGATCCAGGCTGTCGAGCACTTTCTTGGACCCGAAACTGACCGAGACATCGCGCACCGCCAGAATCACGTCCTCAGCCGGAGCCGACACATCTTCGTTTTCAATTGTCTCCACTACCGTCATCCCGAGACCCTAAATGTTGACGGCCGCAAAGAACATGGCAAAAGCACCATCGACCACAATTACGAGGAAGATGGCTTTTACAACTGACATCGTCGTGTGGCGCCCCAGGGATTCAGCCGAGCCGCCGACCTTCAATCCTTCGACGCAGGCGATCAGACCGATGATCATGGCCATGAAAGGTGCCTTGACCAGACCGACCCAGAGGGTCTGAGGGGTGATCGCAGCCTGAAGCTGGTTCAAGAAGGCCAATGGCGGAATATCCAGATATACCCAGGTCGTCAGCCCCGCCCCGACCAGTGCAGACATGTCGGCAATGAATGTCAAAACGGGAAGCGCTATCATAAGAGCCAGAATACGCGGCAGGACCAGCACTTCGGTAACACTCAAGCCGATGACGTGCAGCGCATCGACCTCTTCCTGCATCCGCATGGCGCCCAATTCGGCGGTGAAAGCCGAACCCGATCGGCCAGCAACCATGATCGCCGTCAGAATCACCCCGATTTCACGAAGCACGAGGATGCCGGCGAGGTCGACCACATAGAGGTCCGCGCCAAACTGCTTCAGATAAAAACCGCCCTGCTGGGAAATGATCGCCCCGATGAGAAAGCTCATCAAGGCGACAATCGGAACAGCACCGATGCAGGTTTTGTCAAACTGAACGGCAACAGCAATGCCCCGAAGCCGTTTCGGCTGCAAGAGAACCGTCGTCAGAACAACACCAAGCGAGCCAAGGATATGCAGCATCGCGAAGGCATCCTTGCCAACGTTGATTACCTGCTTTCCCGTCTCTTCCAGAAACCCGACGATCGAAAACGGATGCTTTTCCGGCTTGTAGCGCGGCGGATGGTGTGTCTCGATCTGGCAGAAAAGCGCCTTTCGGACATCTGTCAGCCCCGTCAGCTCGACCCTGCGCCCCTTGAACTCGAGAGTGCCGCGAACCCGGTGGACCAACCACGCTCCACTCGTGTCGATTTCGCCGATACCGGACGTGTCGATACAGGTCAGACGATGAAGATCGACCTTGATATCATTGACGAGTTTCTCGGCAGCGGCCAAAGTGCTGATCGTCCAGTCGCCCTTCAGGCATAACACCTGATGGTTTCCGGCATCATCCCTAACCCAGAATTCCGGGGGCGCGTTGGTTTCCAGAAACGCCATAACCGAGCATTAGCCCTCTTGCCGCACAAATCACATCCCCCGTATATCTGACGGGAACACATACCGTCCAGCCGCAAGCCGTTGGCACATGGAGGAATCAGTACAAATGGAAATCGCACATCCTTATCTCTTGTTTCTTGGCGATGTTCCGGATGCCCTAGCCGCCAAGACAGCAATTGGCATTGTCGACTGGCGCCGCGAATGGTGTCTTGGCCAGATTCGCCTCGACGGCTGTGCTGCCGACACCGGGTTGCCGGACACCACAATTGCCGAAGGTGCAAAGGCCGGTGCGAAGACCTTCGTGATTGGCGCAGTGAACGCAGGCGGTCGCTTGCCCGATCACTGGATTGCCTCCGTGGTCGAGGCTCTGGATGCGGGTCTCGATGTGGCCTCCGGCCTTCACGTTCGTCTTGGAAGCATCGACGCAATCCGGGAAGCTGCCGAGCGCAATGGCCGCAAGCTGCATGACGTGCGCCACAGCAACCAGACCTTTGCAACCGGCAAGGGAACGAAGCGCGCCGGCAAGCGCATCCTGACCGTTGGCACGGATTGTTCGGTCGGAAAGAAATACACCGCCCTCGCCATGGATCGCGCCATGAACCAGCGCGGCTATTCCAGCTCCTTCTGCGCAACCGGCCAGACGGGCGTCTTCATTTCCGGGCGCGGCTTGTCGCTTGATGCGGTCGTTGCCGACTTCATCGCAGGAGCTGCTGAATGGCTGTCGCCGGAAACCGATGAAAACCACTGGCAGATCATTGAGGGTCAGGGCTCGCTGTATCACCCGTCCTTTGCAGGGGTGACCCTCGGCCTGCTTCATGGTTCACAGCCGGACGCCTTCATCGTCTGCCATGAACCAAGCCGCACAAAAATGCGCGGCGTCGAAACGCCTCTTCCCAGCATCCGTCAGGTGATTGATCTGACCATTCAGTGCGGCAAACTCACCAACCCGAACATTCAGTGCATCGGCGTTGCAGTGAACACCACGTCCCTCGATGAAGACGAGGCCTGGGCATATCTTGCCAAGATCGGCGAAGAGTTCGGTCTTCCGGCAACGGACCCGGTCCGCTTCGGCATGGATGTGATGGTCGACAAGATCGCAGCCGAATACGGCGCGCCATGACACGCCGCATCGAGATCGAAACGCAACGCTTCAAGATCGCGGGCGGTGGCTTTGCCATTTCCCGCGGTCGGCGCACCCATGCCGAAGTCCTGACCATTCGGATCACAGATGGCCAGCATTCCGGCATCGGGGAATGCGTTCCCTATGCGCGCTATGGCGAAAGTCTGGAAAGCGTCGCGGGGCAGATCCGGGAGATTGAGGCAAAGCTGGCGTCCGGACTTGATCGTCAAGGTCTCCAGCCGGCAATTGCCGCAGGCGCTGCCCGAAACGCGGTAGACTGTGCCTTGTGGGATCTCGACGCCAAACTTGCTGGTTCGACTGTGGCGGCTCTCTCTGGCACCGGTGACTTGTCGCCGCTGACCACTGCCTACACAATCAGTGTCGGCACACCAGAAGACATGGCGGCAGCAACGCTGAAGGCGGCCCATCGCCCGCTGTTGAAGATCAAGCTGGCCGGTCCAGGCGACGTCGAGCGCATCGCTGCTGTCCGCAAAGCTGCACCGAATTCGACACTGATCGTGGATGCCAACGAAGCCTGGGACGAGAGCTGTTTTCACAGCAATCTGGAAGCCTGTGATCGCGCAGGCGTTGCCCTGATCGAGCAGCCTCTGCCTGCAGGAAAAGATGATGCTCTGGAAGGCCTGTCGAGCACGGCGGCCATCTGCGCCGACGAAAGCCTGCACACCAGCGCGGACCTTGAAAAACTCAGAGCCCGATACGATGCGGTGAACATCAAGCTGGACAAGGCCGGCGGCCTGACGGAAGCGCTTGTCATGGCAAGGCGTGCCCGCGAACTGGACTTCAAGGTCATGGTCGGCTGCATGCTGGGTACATCGCTGGCGATGGCGCCAGCCGTCTATGTCGCCCAGCCCGCCGACTTCGTCGATCTCGACGGCCCCTTGCTTCTGGAAGAGGATCGTACTCCTGCCCTTCGTTTTGAAGGCAGTACACTCTATCCCCCACCCCGCGATCTTTGGGGCTGATCTTTCTGCAACACGCGTGGCAAAGCCTGACACTCTGGACGGCCTTGCCACGCGTTTTTTCTAGAGCATTTCCAGACGAAGTGGATACCGGTTCGCTGTCAGGAAATCCGCCAAATCAAATATTTAGAACACGTCGAGTGATTCAGTGAATGCGAGACGTGCTCTAGGTCCCGGTTTGCGGGCTTTCGTTGATGCGCTGTTGCAAAAGCGGTCGCATGATCAAGAGACTCACCAAAGCAGCCACGGAACCCGCGGCCATCAGCCAGAAGGCATAGCTGGGCGAAAGCGCATAGAGCGGCCCACTGACCGTCATGCCAATGGCGGTAAGTAAGCCCGCCGAGGTTCCCATCATCCCCTGCCCCGTCGCCGCCCATTTCGACGGCACAATCCGGCCGAGTATGAGGATGCAGCCAAGATGGGCTGCGCCAAAGGTCAGGCCGTGCAGAACCTGTAGCGCCGCGATGGCCGCAAACCCTTCCGCATAGGGAAAGAGTGACCAACGCACCACACCGGCACCAGCGGCCAGAACCAGATAGGTCAACGGGCGAATATTCGCATCCAGCTGCTTGGCGAACAGAAACAGGACGACTTCGGCGACAACGCCAATGGACCAGAGAATCCCGATGCTTTGCGAAGAGATCCCACTGGCCGACCAATAGAGCGATGAAAACCCGTAGAATGCGGCGTGAACACCCTGAAGCAGACCAGCCACGCAAATGAAACCCCAGAACCAGCGCTGGCGAAAGACCGATGCCTTCTCGCCACTGTTCTCTTCTTCACCAGAGGGAGACCGCGCCCCGGCCATCGACGGCAGGCCGAGAGCTACAAGGCCGGTTAGCAGGGTCACAAAGGCTATCCAGAGCAGGATACGGTCGGGATTGCCCTCGGCAACCAGAACCCCGCCTCCGATATTGGCAGCAACGAAGGCAAGCGAACCCCAAAGCCGCATGCGCCCGTAATTGGCATTCGCCTTCTTCACCGCATCAATCGCATACGCATCACAAAGCGGGACAATCGGTGCCCAGAGAATGGTGAGGACAATGACGCAGACTGCGGCGGCCCAATAGCCCTGCAGATAAAACAGGTTGACGGGCACCAGACTTGCAAGCACCGAGTAGAAAAAGATGGATCGGCGTCTTCTGCCGCCCCGATCAGACAAATTCGTCATGATCGGGCCGGCCAAAATTCGCGCCACCAAAGAAAGCCCCAGAATAAAACCTATCTCTTCTGAGGAAATGCCGCGGCTTTCGAGGACCAATGGTAAAAATGGCAAGTAAAGGCCATACGCAAGAAAGTGGCTTGCGAATAGAGAACCAACTCCGGCAAATAAAAGACGGTCGAATGAAACCATAAATTGCAATTCCGTTCGTCGACCTAAAGGGATGTTAACGATTCTCGAAGTACGTTGAGTAAGAAGGCGCCCGACGTACGGCATCTCTTTTGGCAAAGCAAGCTGAGAAACGGTCCCATATGCAAAGTGAAGCTGCCCAGGATCAATCGGAACAGATTGGCGAAGCGGAATACCAGACCCTGGCCCAGACACTCTTGGAATCCGACCGTGGCCGTCGGTTTCTTAACGAATTCGTAAGGCGGAACCGGACACCGGAAACCCAGGAAATCCTTGCGGCTATCAAGCGTCTGGAGAAGTCTGTCGGCCAAGGCAAGACAGTTCCCAATATCGACAATATCAAGCTCGATATCGCCGATATGGCCGAAGCCATTGAACGCACCAAAAACGAAATCTCCAGCATCAAGGCCGAAGGCGAAAGCAGCAACCGCTTTACCAACGCCTCCATGGAACTTGATGCGATTGTGAAGCACACCGAAGGTGCGACGCAGACCATCCTGGAAGCTGCTGAACAGATCCAGGAACAAGCATGGACCCTGCGTGAAAATGGTGCCGACAACGCCGTTTGCGACATCATCGACGAGAAAGCCACAGAAATCTTCATGGCCTGCTCGTTCCAGGATCTGACCGGACAGAGAACCAACAAGGTGGTTCAGGTTCTCGGATATCTGGAAAGCCGGATCAACTACATCATTGGCCTTTGGGGCATTGGTGAAGTGTCCGAAGAAGATATGGTCGCGCCGGAAGACACCCGTCCCGATGCCCATCTGCTGAATGGTCCGCAGATGGAAGGTGAAGGCGTCTCCCAGGACAATATCGATGAGCTGATGAATGTGAGCGCCGACGTCCTTGATGCCGCGCTCGATGCTGCCTCAGGCGGCGCTGATGCCCCTGCCGAGACCCCGGCTGAAGACGACATGGCCGTCGACACCGGCGACATGGACATGAGCGCACCGATGGATGCGGCAGACATCGACAGCATGTTTGCCAGCATGGATGCGGAAGAAGATGCGGCAGCAGATGACGCATTCGCCGAAGACGAAACCAGTGAAGAAGTTGAAGCTGCAGAAGAAGTCGTAGCGGAAGCCGAAGAAGCGGCAGACGCTGACTTCGGCGGCGACGACATTCTGGATGAGAGCGAAATCGACAAGCTGTTCGACGCGGAAACACAATCGGCAGATGATGCTGCGGACGACGTCGAAGCAGAAATTGAAGCTGAAGCTGACGCAGACTGGGAGCAGACGGAAATCGAAGCTGGCGACTCCGATGCGGACCCGCTGGAAAAACTGTCGGAATCAGAGCGTCAGGCCCTCTTCAACTAGAGCATTTACAGGCGAAGTGGATACCGGTTCGCCGTCCGGAAATGCGCCAAATCAAATATCTAGAGCACGTCGAGTGTTTCAGCGAATGCGAGGCGTGCTCTCGGCCTCGCAGTCATCATCCGAAAAAGGAAAAAGCGACCGTTTCCGGTCGCTTTTTTGTCTACCCCCGTCGAGGAACGGTCTGCGGGAGGGCGTGTTCCCTCCCGCATTTGTTTGATTAGTTCTTTGCGAACCAGACGTCTTCGGAGAGCATCTGGCCGTTGTTGGCAGTAGACTGCATCAGGGTCTCGCCGCGCTCGTTCACAACGTCGTTGCGCTGTGTCGAGA
>NZ_VXDB01000052.1 GCF_008711325.1 Roseibium sediminis | reverse complement strand
CCGCTTCCCAATGGCGTAATCAAAGCGCCAGGGCACAAAAATCTGCACAGTCTCATACATAGCAGCTAAGAGTTGTCGTTTCAATTTATTGCGGCCGACATCGGCGCTCGAATCAACAGAACGTTATCCAAACCAGCCGCTTCGATCCGTTTCCCGAAATGAATTGCCACATCCGGAAGTCTTGACCATTCAGGCGCTCTTTTTATTGGTGTTTGCGCACATGCCTACGGGTGGGCATCCGTTTGCGGATGATCTTGAGTAACGCCTCTTCCGCACCGCACTTGTACCGCTCTCCATGGTGGATGGCCGCTTTGGAACTCAGACCTAGGCGTTAAGAACTGCGATGTCCGCTGTCCCTGTTCGGCGTCGCGCAGCTGACAGTCTGTTTCCGGCCCCTGTCCGGTCATTCGTTCCGACCGCAACGAACGTCCGCTTCAGGTCAGCAACGGTCATTTGCTGCAGGTTTCACCAACGACAGCTCAAGGGGGACCGGCCGTTTGCATGTCTCTTGCCGAATGGCAGCTCAGGGCAGAGGCGTGACTTCATTCTTCGTCGATTTTTCAGCCAATCAACCCATCAGTGCGCGATGTCCCAATAGAGTATACGCCAGCGAGGCGCCTCGTGATGGCTATTAATTTGTCTCATTAGGATTGTATTGCGATATTTGAGACGTTTGCTAATCTACCTCTAGATCCTATTGAGACATTTGGGGGCAATATGAGATACGGGTACGCGCGGGTTAGTTCTGAAGATCAGGACTTCTCCATTCAGATTGAAGCGCTTGAGGCTGTAGGCTGCGAAGTCCGAAAGGAGAAGGCGAGCGGGACGAAGATCGATGGTCGTTCAGAGTTACAACTGCTGATGGAATTCATGCGCGAGGGTGATGAGCTCTATGTTACGCGCGTCGACCGGTTGGCGCGTTCAATCGGTGATCTTCAGAATATCGTTATGCTTCTCAAGAAGAAGGGGGTTGCCTTGAAGGCGACGGAACAGCCGATCGATACTTCGAACGCGGCGGGGAAGGCGTTCCTTGATATGCTGGGAGTTTTCGCGGAGTTTGAAACCAACCTGCGCCGCGAACGTCAGATGGAGGGCATCGCGAAGGCCAAGGCTCGGGGTGTCTACAAGGGGCGCAAGCGTTGTGTGGACATTGATGCGGTCAGAGCGCTGAAACAATCCGGCATGGGGGCCGCCGCCATCGCTCGGGAATTGGGTATCGGGAGAGCAAGTGTCTATAGAGCCCTGTCTGATGCTGAAACGGGTGTGTCTCCAGCGAATATTCGGTAGGGTTGATTGCAAGAAAGGCATCCGAATGCAGTCTGCCGTAGACGAAACTGGAGGGGGGGAAGATGCAGAAGTTTTCGATATCAGAATTCAGGGCACGACCGGGAAAAGTGCTGAATGCCGTTCTGACCGAACCAGTTGTCTTGGAAGAGGGCGGAGCTGACCGGTTGGTGGTACTTCCGGTGGAGCTCTATGAGCATCTTCAAAAAGTGAGCATTGCCACTCGCGAGGTCTACACAATTCATGATGCTCCCCAAGAGCACGTAGACAGCCTGAAACGCGGCTTTCGGGCTCTGCTCGAACCTGACGCGTAGTTTGTGGGTGGAAGGCAATGTCCAAGGAGCAAGCTCGGATTATCCTGGCGCTTCTTGGGGGTAACCGAGTTCACAGCAGCCAGTTGCCCTAGCCGCGTTTTTCGAGATTTTGAACCCGGGTGCAAACGCTGCAGTTGGTCTTACTACTACACAATCCCATCAGCTGTTTTTGACGTGGATTGGCTGTGTTTTGGGCTTTTGGTTGTGTGTCTCGCTTAATCTCTGTGGCTTTGAATTGGCCCCCCGTGGAATTTCGGGGAACTGAGGATTTCGAAAGTCCGCGAAGCTTCACAAATTAGCGGAACTTGTCTGGCAGTTTCGACAAGTTGAGGCCCCTGTTGGGAAATGGATGGCTAAAGTCGATGCCATATTGTCGGTTCTTGTCACACCGAATAGACCCACTTTCGTTGGCGCAGGCAGCATGGAGAAATGAGAAACAACCAACTGAAGGAATTCAAGCGTTTTCAGAAAGAACATGAGCAGCTTCCCAAGGCATTCTTGGACCTTACCTTGGATGATTGGTCTTGTCCGATGCTGGCAGGGGACACTTCTGATAACTCCTCGTCGGCGCTGGATTGATAATCTCAGACAATATCTAAGGGTTTCGGCGTATCCAACCCTTCAGATGTTAAGCTATGACTTCGTGTATTTTCGAACCGATGATGCAAATCGTTGTGATCTTCAGGCTGATCGATCTCTTTATCCTTCGGGCGTTCCTGCCTACATGAAATCAGACAGTGGCTGGATGGCGGTAGCACAATGCGCTCTATGGGCATTTGGTGGAGCTTGGGTGGTGAAAGTCGATGACGCTAAACGTATGGAAGAGATGAGATTAGAAGTATTTCGTTAATCGGGCCCACCAGGCCGCCAGATACTGCACTTTCAGGATCTTACCGTGCGACGCCCTCCGTATGGAATTGTCGGCATTTGTTTTTCTCATTTGATCCAGAGCGTCATTGGCGTCCATGTTCTGCATCAGGTTGCCGCCGATTGTTGCCGGACTGCCGGTAAAGACGTGGTAGATCGTCCAAGAGCCGTTCGTTTCGACACGTTTGCCATATTCACTGTGCATGGAATCCTGCGCGGGCGCTCCTCCCTCGTCGTCCCAATTCTCAAGCGCGCGATTCATGAAATTGAACGGATCTGGATATGACGCCGATATGGGCGCAGATTCGGACTGTTTCCAGTTTTGTAGCCCCGCGCTTTCGATCGTAACCGACTTTGTCATTGCGCCTGCTCCGTCTGGTCACTGACCAATTCGCTACCGCCACGCGGCCTGCGACGATCCTGTTTCCCGACTTCAACCCGCATACCCCTCAAGAATTTGAAGAGATCACTATCCGTCGACAAGACAAGGGTCGTCCCAGTTGATATCATGTCCTTGTAAGCCTGCATGGTTCGCGTGAATTCATAGAATTCTGCGGCTTGAACAGTAGTGTTGTAAGCACGTGCGTAAATGTCGGCCGCAGCGGCATCGGCCGCTCCACGAATTTGCTCCACCTCCCGATAGGCTTCTGACTGGATCTTGTTTAGGTCGCGAACTCGGTTGCCGCGAATTCGTGCGGCCTCGCCATTGCCCTCCGACAGGAAGCGCTCGGCGATCTGGCGCCGCTCCGAAACCATCCGGTCGTAGATCTTCGGTCGTACGCTTTCATTGTAGTTGATACGCTTGAAACGGATGTCTAGCAGCGCAATTCCAAAGACCTGCACCTTCGGGGCCGCAGCCCGGAAAATTTCCTGCTCCACAAGTGCGCGCCCCTTTTGAATGGGAACAAGCGACCCAATATCCTGCGCAAGTTCCTCGTCAGTCAGGAGCGTGTCTCGCAAGGGTGTACGTCCTTTTGTTGTCCTAATAATCTCAATCAGTTCGTGCTTTGCAACCGCGTTTCGCGTTTCGCTTCCAAGAATGTCGTCGAGGCGGGACTGGGCGCTGCGTTCGTCGCGCAGCCGTAGAAAATACTGTAAGGGGTCCGTGATCTTCCAGCGAGCAAACAGATCGACGGAGATATAAAGCTTATCCTTCGTGGGCATGTCTGACGGATTGCCATCCCATTCCAGAACCCGCCTGTCGATCCGGTTGACCTCTTGAACGAAAGGAAGTTTCAGCTTGAGCCCCGCCGTGGTGACCGGCTCGTGCACGGGCTTGCCAAACTGGGTGATTATTGCTTGTTCGATTTCACCGACTGAGTAGACGGCATTGGAAGCCGCGAATAGCGTAATGGCTGCAATTCCGGCCAGAATCTTCCATACGATCTTCATGGCCGTGTTTCCATTTGCTGGTCTAGATTGAGAAGCGGCAGGATGCTGTTTGTTGATCCATCGACGATGATCTTCGACCGGATGCCGGGCAAAACATCCTGAAGGGTCTCGATATAGATCCGCCGACGTGTCACATCGGGTGCCTTGAGATATTCCGTAAGTAGTGCAGTGAAGCGCGCAGCGTCACCCTCGGCCTCGTTTATCCGCTTCAGCCGATAACCGTCTGCTTCGCGTATTCGCTGATCCCTTTCGCCTTCGGCAAGCGGAATGACCTTGTTATATTCTCGGCGCGCCTCGTTGATGAGACGTTCCTTTTCCTGCTGAGCCTGGTTGACCTCGTTGAAGGAAGCCTGGACAGGTTCGGGCGGGTTGATGTTCTTGAGCTGAACCTGGTCGATGCTGATGCCCATGGCATACTTTGTGGCGAGAGCCTGCATTTTCAAAAGCGCTTCGCTTTCAATCTCCTGTCGGCCGATCGTGATAACTTCGTCGACGGTGCGGTCACCAACGACCTCACGCATCACGGATTCAGAGACGTAGCGAAGGGTGGCGGCGGGCTGGCGCACCTCGAACAGAAACTTGACCGGATCGGAGATCCGGTACTGTACCACCCATTCGACAAGAGCTGCATTGAGGTCGCCCGTGACCATTTCGGTTACACGGCGTCCGTCAGAAGGACTCTGGTAGGGGTCGTTGCCACCGGGTGTGGTGAAGCCGAATTCTTGCTTCAATTGCCGCTTTACCGGGACAATGATTGCGGTATCTATGCCCATAGGGAACTTGAAGTGTAGCCCCGGCGCGACTTCCGCAACGAATTTTCCGAAACGCTGAATAACTGCCACGGAGTCACTAGGGACTGTATAGTAGGAAGACCAGATCCCTAATCCTGCGACCGTAATGATGGTGGCGACCAGAAGTCCACGAACTGATGGTGGACCACCCGGGAACGACCCAACAAATTGCTGTCGTCCCTTGCGTAGAAATACCTCTATGTCCGATGACCTGTCTGGAGGAGTTGTCCCCCATGGTCCTGAATTGACTGGACCTTCGTTTTCGGAATTCATGGATTTGCCTCATAGGAGAAGGTTGAGCGTCCAGGTGACCCCGGATCGATAGTTGCTGTGAGCGAGGCTGCGATCTGAAAGTGTGGAGTGTTGGGCGCACGGGCGCTCTGCCGCACCACAGCTGTTGCGCCATTGGCGTAAGGCAGATTTCAATTGGCAGGCGTATATTGTCAGCCAGATGGCGTGTTCAAAACGGGCGTCTCTTCATTTTGGGCGCCTCTCAATGGGGGGAAGGCAGTTTGCCGATTTGGTGGTGGCTTCTGGCAAAATAGTGCCGCGTCTCGTCGGCAGTCCCGAAGAGCTCTCTCCCAAGGGTTTAACCTTTAACGGGGAGTATTCTTGAAGGCATGTCGGCAATTCTGCCGGTATACCAGAGATGCTGCTGCTTCAGGATTTGTCCAGTTCAAGTGCAGCAAGACAAGCTTGTGCTAAATCCCGGTTTGCCGTGTCAGTTCCCGGGACGGTGGCCCAACCAGTTTCCATGAGTACGGTCCCGCGTTGGTAGGTAGAGGTCCGACGAAGCTCAGCCAATTTGCCAATGCGTTCAGCGTCATTACGGGACATGTCAATACATATCGGCACTAGAGCCGAAATAACCTTGTTGTGCGATTGTGTGTTTGCCAATGCTGCCGCATTTTTTTCGGTTATCCAGCCCCCCCAGGAGAATCCCGCCACGCTAACTGCAATCGCGCCCACCAGGATACCGAGCGTCACAGGTTTGAGCCATTCGGGGATGTTCATTTCTAATCCTCCTGAGTACCGTGTTCCGATTTTGGTTTTTCGATGCGTTCAGACATTGCGCTGTCACGTGTGAGCATGGATTCCAGATCGTTTCCGAAAATCTCCCACATCGTTGTTTTGCCTTTTTCATTGACGATCAGATAGGTCGCCGTCTTCCGGTAAGAGAGGAAACTCAGCCCTTGTAGAAGTTCCTCTTCAACAATTACTTCGTAGTTTCCGGCTGGAAGGATTTCCGAGTGCCCCTTGAGAGAGAAGGGATGTGAAAATGCCACCGTTGAATTGGTCGACTTGGTCGATCCTTCTTTCATCTTCAGGTCCACCGAACTGTTTTGGAGCGGCGCAATCAAACTAACAGGTTTCCGCTAGTCTAAGTGTTGGCTCAGGGCTTTCCCTGTTCTGATAACCTAGGGATCTTTCCACAATGGTGTGCTGATTGAAGTTAGTCTCATCTCGTTATTTCTGTCCAAACCTTGAAAGATTTGAGGGTGTTTTCACCAAAGGTCTGTATCAACGGCACATCTGCTGCATCTCTTCCACGGCCAACAAGAAATCGTGCGCTGCGAGGGATATTGTTGCGCGGATCAAAGACCCACCATCTTTTGGCCAGAAAAACCTCCATCCAAGCCGCGAAATCACCAGGAGGATGTGGCTCCGGCTCGCCGATATCGCTCAAATAACCGGTGCAATAACGGGCTGGGATGTTCATGCATCTGCAAAAGGTGATTGCCAGATGGGTATAGTCACGGCAAACACCTCGCCCCTCAGCAAGGGTCTCTGACGCCGTGCGTGTCGCACGCGCGTATTCATAGCCGAAAGACACATGCTGGTGCACATAGTCGCAGATTGCTTGAACTCTGGCCCAGCCGGAAGGCGTATTTTCAAACAGTTGCCAAGCTTTGTCCGAAAGGAGATCAGTATCGCAATAGCGACTTCCAAACAAATAACCAAGTTTGTCGGATGGTAAATCTTGAACATCGTGCTGATATGCAGCTCGGGATACCGGATCTTTTTTTCCAGAGTCCAGATAAATGCCGTTTGTCACAATCGTAAATGCGCCTGGTGGCGCTGTTAATCTCGCCCACCAGTTCCCGAATGCGTCGTTATAACTCTGAATAGGCACGCAGGGGGAGGTCTTTAGATAGTCCAATATTTGGATGTCAGCAAAACGGGAATTGTGCACGTTGAGAAGTGCAAGCATCGGAGTTGCACGCGGGAGATCATATTCCAGATGACATCCCAAACTAATTCGAAGCTTGTGTTTTCTGGCCCTGATGGGGTCAGCCATACAGATTTCGGATGAAGGCTCGCGTCTCATTGAAGTGAGAGCCGGGCTACTGCTGCAGCCGTTCGAGCATGTTCCAATTTATGATAGTCTCCCAAAAAGACACCATCAACACGGACCTCCCATATCCCATTTCTTTCCCTGACGCGTACCCTGTCCAACTTAATTTTGGCAGGCTGTTCATGTTTGTTTTTATGTAGCTGCCCTTCCAGAGGGTGTCCAAAAATTGCGTCAGATTTCAGAATTTCGGATTTCGGAGGCAGGTATGTTTCGCCCAGATGCATAACAGCGCGAATGAACTCTTCAGCGTAGTCGTCGACATCTCGGTAATCCTGTTCCCGGCGGGCCATCGACATTGTGTCGACAAAGCGGGTTTTGAGATGGTCCACAAACCGAGGCTCTGAACGCGCCATATACGCGATGAGAGACTGCAAGATCCTCTCATGCGCCAGCACACGTCTTTCGAGATCAGTAGCCTCCGATTTGGGAGAGGGTTTCTCAATATCCATAGAATATTCGGTCCCTTTTGGGCTTTTGTCAGTTCTCATGCCGTTAGACTTTCAAGCAAAGCTGCTCCCGGAGCATGCAGAATACTGACCAATGCTGTTGTTGACGTTGTCTGTTCAAATTTGATGGACTCGTTTGATCAGACCGCCGGGCCAGAACGCGCATACCAAAAAATTGAGCGAGAGCCCGATCATTGGGACAATTCTACTAGGCCTTGATGCCATGTATCCTGATCGATGTTAGCGTGAAGGCTTTTCCAGAACGATTGCCTTAGAGGCAAGCATTGGACTCTGCGGGTGCGCTATACGGGATTACTTCTGTATTTTACGGTCGCAATACAGCCAACACAGTCGAGAAGGAATTGTTCTATTTCAGCAATGGGCCAGTAAGGTCTAGGTAGTCGGGATCGAAATCTGCAAGTTTCACCAAATGGTTATAGTTGTCGAACGATACCCTGCCGCTTCGAAAGGTGACTAGCCCGCTTTCACGCAATTGCCGCAAGACACGATTGACGTGCACTGCGCTCAACCCCAGTGCGTCCGCGAGGTGATACTGTGTTAGCGGACAGTCATAGCCCTCTTGGCTGCCCATGCCAACCAAAGCCAGCCTGGAGCCCATTTCAAGCAGGAAATGGGCCATGCGTACGTCCGCATCGCGGCGACCCAAGTTTACCAGATGTTCGACCACCATCGCTTCGTCCCGCGAGGCTGCCCAGAGAACGGCAGTCGCCAATCGCGGAGCAGTCGCGAAGGCCTCCAGCAGATCTGCTGCCTGCACTTCCGCAGCCTGAATCTCAGTTATCGGTTCAAAACTGTGGTCTGAGGTGCGAAGCAGAACGCTGCGCAATCCAAGAAAATCTCCAGGTATCTGGAAGTCTACGATCTGACGTGTCCCGTCAGGTTGGGTTTTGTAAGAGCATACCCAACCTGAAGCCAATATGTAGGCAGCTTGCTTCGATTGTCCCTGATGCACGAGATCTCGGCCGACAACGAACGTCCGACGGCGCAGTTGCAATCGCTCTAGAGCTGCAAGTTCGTGCGCTGACAAGGCGACAAAAGCCGAAAGCTTGCGTGTGAGCAGACTGGGTTTGATCGTGTCCAAAAGTACCTCCAGCGCCGATGAAATTTACCCCGTAATCTCGGCCCCGGAACTGCTTCAGATCAGTACACCATAACACCATCTCTGCAAGGTTGATGTTTCAAAAGGGTTCGCACTCAATGTTGAACTCCTCTCAGTGAGAAGGAACATCGGTAATGCCCGATCCAGCAAATTTTTCAGGAATAGCGGCACTCTCGATCTGTGAGGCTCTTTTGCTGGCGCTAAACGACCACAACATTCTTCCAGAGCGCGAGATAATGGGCATTTTGCTGGATGCTTCTGCCGCGCATGACAACGCTAAAGGGGAGGAGGCAGATTTGGAAACCCACCGGGCTGTTTCAGATATTATTAAACAGATCATCGCTGGCGGAAACTCGGTGAGGCGCCTTTAGTCCGGGTGGACCCCACACATAACTGTCCCCCGCCCACTTTCTTCCTAGACACCAATCCGCTCCCCACAAAATGGGTATCGATCTTGCAATGAAGATCCAGAACACCACAGATCTACCACACGGCATTGCAGACAGGTTCACACAACCCGTTGCGAGATTTCTCAAGATAGAATCCGCAGCTGGTGGGCTATTGCTTATAGCGGTTTTGCTGGCTCTTTTCCTAGCGAATTCAAGATGGGAATCAGCATTCCTTGCTTTTTGGGAGACGCCGGTCGGTCTGACATTTGGGCCGTTGGACTTCATCCGCTCCCTGCGGGATTGGATCAACGATGGCTTGATGACGTTCTTTTTTTTCGTGATTTCTCTGGAACTCAAACGGGAACTTGTCCTCGGTGAACTGAGGAAGCCTAAAATAGCCGCTTTGCCCCTGGCTGCTGCTCTGGGCGGAATGATCGTGCCAGTCACAATCTATTTGGCATTGATCGTCCCGCAGCCCGGGACACACGGATGGGGTACGGTCATGGCAACCGACACGGCATTTGCTATCGGGTGCTTGGCGCTGTTCGGACAACGTGTTCCAACCGTACTTCGGTTGTTCTTGTTGTCGCTGGCGATTTTCGATGATGTAGGAGCGATACTGGTGGTCGCTGTCTTTTATGGTGAGCCAGTGAATTGGGCTGCGACCGGGTTTGCTATACTTGGCCTAAGTTTGGTGTCAGGACTTGCGCGACTCGGGATCAGAAGCATTCCCATCTACTATCTGTTTGGCATCGCAATTTGGTTATGCATTGATGCTTCGGGGATTCACGCCACGATTGCCGGGGTTCTCCTCGGCTTGATGACGCCGACAAACATTTGGGTGAATGATTCCCGTCTGCGCACAATCCTTGGGCGGGTTCTTGCCTATCCGGTGGGAGAGCACTGGAGCGGAGATACTCCAGAACGCCACGATCTTCGTGAAGCTGGGCGGGCGGTTGCAGAGTCGCTTTCCCCTGTCGAGAGGATTGAGTTGACGCTGCATCCTTGGGTCGGATTTGTTGTGATGCCAGTGTTCGCACTTGCAAATGCTGGTGTCGTGATCGATTTGAATGACATCGCTCAGCCGATTTCCATAGCCATTGTTGTTGGTCTGGTGCTTGGAAAGCCGCTCGGTGTACTAGGCTTCAGCTGGGGCGCTGTTCGATTGGGCTTGGCGGTTAGGCATCCAGATCTGACATGGCCATCTGTTGCGGCTGGAGCCTTTTTGGCCGGTATCGGCTTCACCATGTCTCTTTTTATCGCGAATCTCGCATTTGATCGGCAGATGCTGGGTGCGGCAAAGCTCGGAATTCTTACAGGATCGGCGATTTCTGCAATTCTCGGATTGCTGACGCTTGTGTCGTTGACAATCCTCTCCGAGCGTCTTCGGAGAAAAAATAGTGAAATCTGATTACGATCGATTTCTTAAAAGAGGTATTTGAGTGCGCCTTGCACTCGTTCCGGCTAGCCTGTTGGAGACTTGCTGCTTGTCGTATAGACGGCTTTCAGGCGCTACCCATACTGCGCGATGGTCCGGCATGCCTTGGGTACAGCACACGAATAGTCTAATTGCCCGGCATCTTCAGCGGAAAACCCAAACACAGGTCGAGGGCGAATTACGTGGCTGCTTCAGGATGGAGGGTCGAAATGGATCTATTGGAAATTTCCGGATCGTCTACTCCAAAAAGTCACCCCATCTGAATTTCATCTTACTGAAATATATGTTGTTTTCTCGGGTGTTGCCTTCTCCCTCCGGGCCCACCAGCACTATGCAAAAGCAAGCTGTTCACATAAGCGAGCTCCCTTCCAAAAGTACTGAGCTTTGGCTGTCAACTTCGAGAAGAAGTCAAATCTGGAGTTTACGGGTAATTGACCCCAAAGCGTCAAATCGCTAAGATTCATTCAAATAGTACAGATTGTAGCAACCTCCCGGTAAGGTCGGTTTTTCGCTATTGAATCAATGGTGTACTGAGAGTTGGGGGGAACATACTTCCTCTCCGCCATTCCCTTACGTCACCCTTTAGAGTGTGCTAACTTCTTGATTTCTTTCAAGAGGAAGAATTCTGCGTCCATCCCTGTTCCGGTTTGTACAGGGAAATGTATACGTGCCCAGATACTATACCCAGACGCCTTCGGG